>MABD01000011.1 GCA_002162955.1 Gammaproteobacteria bacterium 45_16_T64 | reverse complement strand
TAATAATTTATTAATTCGCTGGACATAGGCAGCAGGGTCTTCCAATTGGCCACCTTCAGCCAACGCCGCCTGATCAAACAAGATCATAGACAATTCGGCAAAGCGATCTTCTTGTATCTCTTCCTTTAGGTTTTCAACAAGAGGGTGAGTAGCATTAATTTCAAGAATAGGCTTTGTTTCCGGCATAGCTTGACCCGCTGCCTCCATGATTTGACGCATCTGCGCACCCATATCATGTGCACCGACCACCAAACATGCAGGAGAATCAGTAAGACGAGTCGATACCTTCACCTCATCGACCTTTCCTTCCAGTGCAGTTTTTATTCTGCCAACAAGATCTTCGCTGTCTTTTTCAAGTTGCTCTTGTGCTTCTTTGTCTTCCTCTTCACCAATTTCAGCAAGATCTAAATCACCTTTTGATATATTTTGGAAGTTCTTACCGTCATATTCAGACAGGTACCCCATCATCCACTCATCAATTCGATCAGAAAGAATAAGAACTTCAACTCCTTTCTTCTTGAACACCTCTAAGTGTGGACTGCACGCACCCGTAACATGGGACTCCGCAGTAATGTAATAGATCTTTTCCTGTTTCTCTGCCATTCGGCCAATATAGTCATCCAAAGATACTGATTGCTTCGCGGAGCCATCCTTACTACTTGCAAAGCGGAATAATGCGGCAATCTTTTCTTTGTTAGCAAAATCTTCTGCAGGACCTTCTTTTAATACCTGGCCAAACTGCTCCCAGAAATTCGCGTAGTCTTCAGGCTTATTCTTGGCAGTTTTCTTTAACATATCGAGAATACGTTTAGTTAACGCACCCTTGATACTATCAACCTGTTTGTTGCTCTGCAGGATCTCACGAGATACGTTTAATGGTAAGTCAGCTGAGTCCAATACACCCTTTGCGAAACGCAAATATAGTGGCAAGAATTGATCTGCATCATCCATAATAAACACACGCTGAACATATAGTTTCAGTCCGCGTGGCGTATCCCTATTATATAAGTCGAATGGTGCTTTCTTCGGCAAATACAGCAAGCTAGTGTATTCCTGCTTGCCCTCAACACGGTTATGAGAAAACGACAGCGGATCCTCAAAATCATTTGAAATATGCTTGTAGAATTCATTGTACTCAGCGTCTTCAATCTCAGTACGAGAACGAGTCCATAGGGCTGTCGCTTTGTTTACAACTTCGTCTTCTGGCTCTTTTTGCTCTTCGCCTTCTTCCGCTGGAGCTGGTTCAGTTTGCATGATGATAGGAAGTGACACGTGATCAGAGTATTTCTTGATAATACTCTTCAAACGCCAGCTATCAGCGTACTCTTCACTATCTTCTCGAAGATGCATGATAACTTTGGTACCACGACGAGGTTTGTCGATAGATTCAACAGTAAAGTCACCCTCTCCTGCAGATACCCAGCTAACTCCATTTTCAGATGACTCACCGGCTTTACGTGTTTGTACTTCTACTTTATCGGCCACGATAAATGAAGAATAAAACCCTACACCAAACTGGCCAATTAATTGAGAGTCCGACTTTTGATCGCCAGAAAGATTCTCTAAGAATTGAGCGGTACCTGACTTTGCGATTGTTCCCAAATGCTCAATAACATCTTCTCGGTTCATGCCGATGCCGTTATCTTCTATGGACAGGGTTTTTGCTTCTTTATCAAATTCGATACGAATATCTAGCTCACCTTCCCCTTCCATTAATGATCCATCAGATAGGCTGGCAAAACGCAGTTTATCCGCTGCATCTGAAGCATTGGACACTAGCTCTCGAAGGAAGATCTCTTTATTACTGTAAAGAGAGTGAATCATCAGATGCAGTAATTGCTTTACTTCGGTTTGAAAACCTAACGTTTCTTTTTGCGCTTCGACGGTCATTATATATCTGTGCTCCGTAGGATTGACTTTTTTGACATTAATCAAACAATTGGGGTTAAATTTCGGGTTTTCAAGCATACCCAGTAAAAAATGTTACTATTCAACGGATATGCATTAGGTAATTTGATATTCCTATCTATACCGTTAAGGTGTAGCTTATCCAATTCATGACAGCAGAGGCAGGCAATGGACGAGGTGGCACCAAACGCATCACAAGACCTAGAACGCACATCGCCCCACGTAGCGTTATTCGTCACTTGCCTGGTCAATCAGTTTAGACCCAGCGCTGCTTTCGCTAGCATTAAGCTCCTGGAGCAAGCCGGTTGCAAGGTCTCTGTTCCCAAGGCCCAAACATGTTGCGGCCAACCTGGCTATAATAATGGACTAGAGAAAGAGGCCATTAAGACCGCCAAGAGCGTCATTAAACTGTTAGAAGATCATGACTATGTCGTGGTTCCTTCAGGTTCATGCACAGGCATGATAACCAAGCACTACCCCAAGCTCTTTTCCGACGACAAGGTCTGGCACAAAAAAGCCACCAAACTTGCCAACAAAACATGGGAGCTTTGCCAGTTTCTAGTGGAAAAGAGAAAAGCTGAAATCATCCCGCACATAGCCCTGTCCGGTCAAAAAGTAACCTACCATGACAGCTGCTCCTGTAAAAGAGAACTCAAAAACACCGAAGCTCCTCGTCAACTCATTCAAAAAAGCTGTAAAGGAGCTAGCTTAGTGGAGCTCAAAGACACTGAGACTTGCTGCGGCTTCGGAGGCACATTCTCTACAAAATTCTCAGATATATCCGCACGCCTTGTCAGTGATAAGGCCAGTGACATCAAAGACTCTCACGCAAATGTCATCGTGTCTGCTGACCTAGGGTGTCTGATCAACATCGCAGGCATTACAGCAAGACAGCATATTGACTCGTTAGGTTACACCCACGCTTATGAGGTCCGGCACATCGCAGAAATTCTTGCAGACAACCGAGATGCTCCCAGTATGTCCTACAATACAACCTCTATCATCACCACCGATTAGGAATTCACGTTGCCGAGTACCGCTCCTCATAATCAAGCTGCATTTTTTAGGGCAAAGTCGTCCGATGCATTGCTGGATGACAGCCTTCAGGCAGCGCTGAATCATGCTAAAGGCGGGTTTATCAAAAAACGTGCTGAAGCAATTGCTGACGTCGACAGCTTTGAATCTTACAAACAGCAAGCTCAACTCGTCAAAAACCACACAATCAACAATCTTGACTATTACCTACACCTCTTCGAACAAAATGTCGAGAAGAATGGCGGACAAGTGCACTGGGCTTCGACGCCTGAGCAACTCAATAATATCATTCTGCATATCTGCGAGCGCAGAGATGCCAAAACGGTAACAAAAGGCAAATCCATGGTCAGCGAGGAAGCCTACCTCAATGCATCGTTGGAAGCTGCGGGCATCAACGTCACTGAAACCGACTTGGGCGAATACATTATCCAGCTCGCCAAAGAGCCTCCATCACACATAATCGCCCCAGCCATCCACAAAACACGACAGCAAGTTGAGGCGCTTTTCAAAGAGGCGCATGATTTAGGTGACAGGCAGCTCGATCGAATAGCAGAACTCGTGGATGAAGCGCGCAGCCAGTTACGTCAAAAATTTTTAGACGCTGATGTTGGTATTACAGGAGCCAACATGCTTATAGCTGATACTGGGTCTGCAATGATTGTCACTAACGAAGGTAACGGCGATCTAACCGCTACATTACCGAAAGTACATATCATCACTGCGAGTATAGAAAAGGTAGTGCCGGACCTTGAAAGCGCCTCGGCAATTCTCCGAGTGCTCGCTCGTAGCGCTACGGGACAAGCCATCACTTCCTATACTTCCCTTTTCTCGGGGCCTCGCAATGTGGATGACCTAGATGGACCAGATGAATTCCATGTTGTCATTCTAGACAATCAGCGTAGCCAAATGCTGAATGGTCCCTATGAAGACATGCTAAAGTGTATTCGTTGCGGCGCCTGCCTTAATCATTGCCCAGTCTATTCAACTGTCGGGGGTCATGCTTATGGGTGGGTCTATCCTGGCCCAATGGGGGCTGTTCTCACACCATTAATGACAAGCCTGAAGCAAAGCAAGGATCTTCCGAACGCGTCTACTTTTTGTGGCCGCTGTGAAGAAGTATGTCCAATGGGAATTCCCATCCCAGAAATGCTACGCCAACTGCGTAACCAAGAGCACAAAGAGCACTTAACACCACTAATAAGTCGCCTCTCCTTAGCTGCCTATATGTGGCTGACACGACACCATAGATTGTTCCACTGGGCAACTAAATTGACGCATTGGGCTATACGAAACGCGACCTCAAATTCAATCATTAAGACTAGACTGCTAAAACACTGGTTTGAAGCAAGGGAGCTACCATTAGATGATGAGAAAGGTACCTTCTTGACACAATACGACAAGATAATCAAAAGCACCGTCAAAGGCCAGCAATAGAGGCTTATCATGAGTATCAATCTAAAACGCTTCAATCGCATCAATCGAAAAAAAATATTCAATAAATTAGAACGAGTAGATAAGGGAGCGGTGCCAGCAATACCCAAGCGCCCCCCCCTTTTGCACCCTCAATATGACATCGAATCTTTAACCGATATTTTTCTCTCTAAATTTTCAGCGTCCGCCGCAAGCTTCCAATCTATCGATTCACTAACCCTAGTACCTGAACTGGTTCTGCAGTACGCAGAACAGCATGCCTCAGACATGAATGTCGTCACCAATATATCTGAGGTTTTACAGAAGAATGAGCCATCATTGTTATGGCCAGAGCCACTGACGCTTCATCACGGCCCTGCAAATGGAGAACAAAGTATTGGGCTCAGCTATGCTGACGTAGGTATCGCTGAAACAGGATCAATTGTATTAATCTCTAGCAAGAAAAACCCTACTTCGGTGAATTTTTTGCCCGACCATCACATCGTCATTCTTAATGAGCTTGATATCGTTCCCAACATCGAGATGATGTGGAAAAAGCTATCCCTCGTTGCTGGATCGATGCCCAGAGCAATCAATATAATTACTGGCCCCTCACGCACTGCGGATATAGAACAAACCATACAGCTCGGGGCCCACGGGCCTAGAAGTTTGCATATCCTACTATTGATGGAGCCCGCATAAGACTAACTATCGCTCTTCACGGAAGTTATCGACACAACCTCCCTTTTGACAATTAATACTTCAACATGCCCACCCTCAACCTGTGTTCTCAGCGTAAGCTCAAAAGGAGTCACATCTTGCAACACTCCTTGACGTTCCTTATTTCCCCGGAGTTTCACTGAAACATGCTTGCCAAGTAACTGACCAGCATCCTCAGGCTTAAGCACTATCGGCTCCATAACTACCAATGGACCCGCTGAAGGTGGCTCTATTTCCAATTGTTTAATTGCTGCAATAAGCTCTTGGGTCGATTGTTCTGCCACCCCCCAACCATCATTTGAATAGAATAGATCTACGGCTTCCGTCCTTTCTTCCCCGTCGTTTAAGCGAAACGTCACGAGTGTGCGTCCCTGAGGATGCATACCGTTCAAGTCATAGAAAGTGTTTTCAAAGCGCACGATTGAATCCAATTGATAACCCAAGCGCTTTTCAAAGTGAAGATTCACCACATGATGTAAGGTTTCATTTGAATGAACCGTACGATCAATCTCGCCATCTTGATACCGTAATGCATCCGTATGCCCATCAAAATACCCCGTCAGAAAACTCTTCTCTTCTCCTGGGAGCAATAACCGAACATGGCCAGATATCAAATTCTGAGCACCAAGCTCGAGCGACAAATCCATCCAGTACCCGGATTCAATAATATCAAATTCTGGGAATTCGGCTGCGCTATGCTTGGTTTGCACGTATACAAGCGGAACTGGATACTGATCTGGCGTCACCAACACCTGCCAGCGTCGCTTATTAAACGATGACTTTTGCTCCAGCTGAGACAGGAATTCGTTCCCCCCTAACGCAATCGAAATCTGTTTTTCCGAAAAAAAACCACTACCCTGCGTAAACCGAATAACACCATCAACCAGTGTCACTTCATCCACAATCATCACTTCGTTTCGTATTTTTCCACCGAACCGACCTTTTTCACTAAAATTGAAGCGAGAGAGGTGCGACTTGGTAGCAAACATTTGATCTGGCAGCAGCAAAGGTTCACCAAAAGACGCTGGTGCGAAGGCGGCTCTAATATTAGATAAAATAGGGCCATCGAACGCAAGTGGGTGGGACCTCACAGCCATCACCACGCTCAGCAACATAACTGAAAAAGCAACGATATGAAGGCATGCTAGCTTTTTCACTCTATCCCAGTAAACGGCATAAAAGAGAAGCGCCACAGGAGGCAACAATACACTAGACCACCCCCAAGCAGGTGATTGCGAAAACGCACGCCAAAGGTACAACAACGACGCTGCTGCACTAAATGAAATCGCCAAATATAGTAGTATTTTTTCCATAGCCCCCCTCCTTTTTGGCCACATTATCCACGTCTAACCGATAAATTGCATGCAATTGTTCACAACTAAACCCTAAGGCAATGAGATTCCCTTAGAACGAGACAGCGCTTTCAGCACTCGTGATTTAAACTCTCGACGATACAATACCCAAACAACAATCGCGGTAGACGTAATAAAGCCCAAACCACTCACAAACCACACCAAAAAAGCCAACGCAAAATAATACGACCGCAAACCAAGGTTGTAGGCGTGTGCAGCACGAGAAATTACCATTGCAGCCTCCTTCCCAAACGCCTGGCGGTCTTCTTTACTATCATATGAGTTTGGTGCACTACCGATCATGACGGACGCGAAACCATATTGGCGTAAAGACCAAGTGAATTTGAAAAAAGCATAAATAAATATACCTATCAGAATCACCAACTTAATACCCCATGCTTGCTGATTTTGCATGACATCGACGGGTAAGTTCTGCAACCTATCCAGCGAACCTATTAAGGTTAGTGCTCCGGCAATCACGATCAAACTAGTCGATGCAAAAAAGGAGACGCTTCGCTCTAAATTGGCAATGAGTGCAACATCAGCCACTCGATTGTCGTGCGTCATCATGTTCTTCATCCATATTTCACGATGGCGGTGCAACGTATTGGACAAACAACGCTTTCGGCTAGATTGATACTCAGAAAAGTAGGTATACCCCACCCAACTAAATACGAACCAAACGAATGCAGCCACCTCTAGAGTCGTCCCCCCCATCAGCAATTCGTCTATTACACCCACACTATCTCCTTAATTGTCACTGATCCGCATCATACCAGGTTTTGAAAAGATTATTTAATGCTCAGTAGCACAACAGCAATAGCTTAATTACCTGAATTTTCCTATTTATACCGCTATAAACGAAGTTTAATCTACTCATCCTCAAGACCTTGTGGTACGATCGTTCCATATATTGTTTTATGGACTGAAATTAGGCTAACAAAACTATGAATAACGCTCGTCCTACCTACAAGTCATATCAGCAAGCATTCTCAGAAGAACAACTTCCCTTCGCCTGGTTAGATGTTGATAATTTGGATCAAAATATCCAAGACATAGCGTTGCGCGCGAACAACACACCTATTCGAATTGCTTCAAAATCCATCAGATGCCGTTGGGTGATGGAAAGAATACTCAACACAAATAGTCAATTCCGCGGAATCATGTCCTTCCACCCAATGGAAGCCGCCTTCTTAGCCGATCAAGGGTTTGATGATTTACTCATCGCATACCCAAGCATGCAAGCAAACGCCATTAATGAGGCCTGCAAGCGTGTAAAATCAGGTAAGACCATTTATTTTATGGTTGATTCTATGGCCCAAGCCCGGGTCGTTAATAGTGAAGCAAAAAGCCTGGGTATCAATGCGCTACTTTGCATGGACCTGGACATGTCAGTAGACTTCCCCGGTCTGTATTTTGGAGTCTACCGTTCCCCCATACGCTCAGCGGAAAATGCCGTCAATCTCTACAAACAAATTAGAACACTACCCCATGTAGAGCTTTGCTCAGTGATGGGGTACGAAGCACAAATAGCAGGCCTAGGGGACAGGCTGCCCGGTAAACATTTAGAAAACCCCATTGTAAAAAGGCTAAAAAGCAAAGCGATAAGTACTATAGCCGAAAGAAGAGGTACCACTGTTGCAGCACTCAAGCAACACGGCGCCGACATTCGGCTGGTGAACGGTGGTGGAACTGGCAGCATCGAGAGTACGATTCTAGAGGCGGCAGTAACAGAAGTCGCAGTAGGGAGTGGCTTTTTCGCGCCGCACCTTTTTGATTACTACTCACATTTCCAACACAAACCCGCCGCAGGGTTTGCACTAGAAATCGCTCGGCAGCCAAGGAAAAACATTTATACCTGTTCGGGTGGTGGATATATTGCATCAGGTGCACCTGACGAATTAAAACTACCCAAACCTTACTTACCCAAGAGGCTATCTTATATACAGAACGAAGGGGCTGGAGAGGTTCAAACTCCACTCAAATACAAAGGCAAATTGCTTGAAATCGGTAGCCCTGTATTTTTTAGGCATTGCAAGGCCGGTGAGTTATGCGAACGTTTTACTAAAATGGCCGTCATACAAAACGGCAGCGTCATTGACCATATAAATACCTACCGCGGCGACGGACAGTGCTTTGTATAGAGCTTTCAAAAAAATATTTATGCGACCCGAATAACAAGGGCAAGTTATGAAAAAGTTTTACGATTACATCATTGTTGGATCCGGTGCATCCGGAGGGGCTCTTTCCTATTATTTAAGCCGCACAGGTGCAAAAGTGCTCATGCTTGAGGCAGGCAAACGCTACTCATCAGAGTCCTTCTCGAGTAACGAGATGCACGCTAACGCCAATCTAATGTGGGGCGGTGGCACTGAGATGAATACCAACGCAGATCAAATATTCCTACGCGGAAAAGTGGTTGGTGGCGGCACGGTCATCAACCAGTGCTTGCTTGATCGCTTTGATGATGTCGCTTATGAGGATTGGCGTACCCAGTCCAATATCAAGTTTCATAAACTTGATATGATGAATCGCCATTACGACGAAGTGGAAAGTCACCTCAGTCTCTACAATATGCAAAAAGAGGACTGGAACGGAAATGCCGAACTTTACGCCAAAGGGTTCGATAACCTCGGTTTTGAATGGTCACCTTTACGTCGTGGGCAAGCCAACTGCAATAACGATAATGATTGCATTGTTTGTTTAGGCGGCTGTGCAAGAAAATCGAAACAAAGCACGTTAGAAACGTTCATTCCGATGGCCGAATCCAATGGTATGACACTTGTATCTGAATTTGAGGTGGCGGAAGTCATCCATGGCGAATCGTTCGTAACGGTACAAGGTAATTGCAAAGGCCAACCCACTACCTATTATGGTGCCAAGTGCATCCTCGCGTCTGGAGCCATTGGGACGACCAAGCTACTGTTGAAGTCTCAACTTCAAAATAAGCTTCCCGCACTTGGAGAAAATTTTCATTGCCACCCACAATGGATGAGCATCGCATTTTTTGATGACATCATTGACTCTCACAAAGGCTATTTTCAAACATTAAAATCTTCAGACCCGCGTTTTCGCGATTGGGGATTTAAGCTAGAAAATGTATTTGCCGGACCTATTGCTATTGCCTTACTTAAGCAAGGATATGGCCATGATCACCAACAATTTATGCAACGCTACAGAAACATGGCATGCATTGAAGTCGCAGTAAGAGACCAGGCTGCCGGAAAGATAACGCTGAATAACAGTGGAAAAGTGATTATTAAAAAACCGCTCTCTGATGGTGATCAACAGCGAGCGAATCATGGCAATCGTATTGTCAAAGATATGTTCAATTCACTTGGAGCCTACGAAACCATGACATCTCCAATGCGTATCGGCCTACACCTCATGGGCGGGTGTACTATTGGTGAAAATGAATTAACGTCGGTGGTCAATGAAAATTTCCAAGTGCACGGCATGAAAAACCTCTTTATTGCAGACTCATCTACTTTTCCCAATGCTCCCGGTATAAACCCAATGTTAACCATATTGGCCATGGCCCACCGCGCCAGTGAGAGTATCTTGGCTGAATCAGGACAAAGAACCACACAACCTAACATCGCAACAAAAGAGGTCGTCGCATGAAGCTAGGTGCATCAGAGTATTACACTCGAAAACAACTCAACGGCCTTAATAAGCTTGGCGATATAGTAGTTCCAAGAAATGGGAGTTACCCCTCCTTCTCTGACACAGGCTGCTGCGAATATATTGATGAAGTGATGACCCCCGCCGACACAGGCGACATCGCCGCGTTCGGCTATCTATTACTTGGATTTAATTACGCCCCAACGTCACTGATCACTCTTATTCTGTGGCTAGCTAATAATGCGGAAAGGATGCCGGGGCTTATCGCACCTCCATTTAGGATGTTAAACATCAGTCTTCGTGGGGTTATATACAGCCTATATTATTCAAACAAAACCCACTCATCGTATACCGGCCCGCTCGTCCACGACGTGATTGATTACAATGTAATCTGCAAACCTGATCAACAAGGATAATTCCATGAACACAAAGACCAAGGCAAAAGCCACCAAGAAGCATACAATTTCCATTGATCAAATCACTGAGACCAGCGAAGAACAAATAATTGAAACCTATTCCAGTGCCCGCAAAGCATTCCAGCGCCTTCAAAAAGTCCCGCTAAAAAATCGACTCGAAGATGTTGAAAGGCTAATTGATTACGTACGAGACCACAAAGAAGAAATCGCCGACATCATCTGTAAAGAAACGCGAAAAAGTCGAACGGATGCCATGGTTTCCGAAATCATGGGGGTGCTTGATAATTTTGAATGGTTAATTCACAACGCGCCCAAAATACTCAAGGATAAAAAAGTATCTACCCCCATCACATTGATGGGTAAGAAATCCAAAATATATCACGAACCTTTAGGCACAGTGTTAATCATCGCCCCATGGAACTACCCTTTTCATATCAGCATCACCTCCATCCTGGCAGCTTATGTCACCGGAAACACCGTAGTATTTAAACCCTCAGAAGTTACTCCAATGACAGGGTTGATGGAAAAGATTTTTGCTGTCGCCCCGATGATTGAACAGAGCGTATTTATTACCTACGGGACAGGCACGACAGCACAACGCCTTATAGATCAACGCCCAGCAAAAATATTCTTTACCGGTAGCGCAAGAACCGGAAAGAGAATCTTGGCCCAAGCCGCAGAAAAACTAATCCCAGTTGACCTTGAGTTGGGCGGCAAGGACCAAGCGATTGTTTTTGATGATGTTAATATAGATCGCGCGGTAGCCGGTGTCATATGGGGAGCGCTCACCAATGCAGGGCAGTCCTGCAGCTCTGTAGAGCGGATTTATGTTCAAGACAAAATATACGATCAGTTTATCGAAAAATTGACAGTAGAAGTGAATAAATTAGTGCTGAACACCGGAGATACGGGGAATGCGGATATAGGCGGGATGACCGTTGATTTCCAACTCGACATAGCACGTAAGCAAGTAGAAGATGCAAGAGTCAAAGGTGCCAAGGTACTCACCGGTGGAGAAATGCTCCATGAAAACGAAATGTTTTTTCTCCCTACCATTCTCACCAATCTGGATGAGTCAATGGATGTCGTAAACGAAGAAACATTTGGCCCTCTACTTCCTGTATTCAAATTCTCCACAGAAGAAGAAGTCATCCAAATTACCAACAACACACAATTTGGGTTGTCAGCCTCAGTCTGGAGCAAGGACCTAACAAGAGCTGATAGGGTATCGAGACAATTAGAATGTGGAGCAGTATCCATCAACAATGTTATGTTAACCGAAGGAAACCCTTCACTACCCTTTGGTGGATGTAAAGATAGCGGGTTTGGCCGACAAAAGGGCGAAGAAGGTTTATTGGGGTACACACGAAGTAAGTCCATTCTTGTAGATAAAGACAGCAGCATCATTGAACCCAACTGGTACCCATACACTCAGAAAAAGTACAATCTCTTCGTAGATCTTATCAACGTAATGTTCACTCGTAGTCCAATCAAACTATTAAAACTGGCACTTGTTGGGATCAAGTTAGATTCAGTGTCGAAAAAACAACGGTAACCCACCCTCACCTTTCGAAAATTGATTGTTTTTGTTTCAAACACCTCCATAATAAAGTCTACACCCTGTTTTATTATGGAGATGCGCCATGCTCAGCGCTCAGGCCTCACCCACTTCACACCTAAAAACCAAAGAAGATCGCCTCTCAGCAGCAGCGATCCTTAATTTTTTTGGCATGACAGAAGAATGGGGGATCGATTCAACGGATCAAATCATAATCCTGGGGCCCCTTCCTCAAGGCTGCTTCCAAGACATGAAAAACTTCGCAGAAGGTAAACACTCGGAACCCGCGAAGCTTAGTAAGGACACTCTAGAACGCATTTCCTATATTATGGGAATATACAAAGCTCTTAATATTTTACTTCCCAACGCACGACGCGCAGCTGAATGGATAAGAAAAAGTAATTCTGCAGTGCTTTTCGACGGTAAGAGTGCGTTAGATCTTATGCTTCAGGGTGATACCGACGACTTCGCCAACATCCGCCGCTACTTAGATGCTGAACGCGGCTTGTAAAGCGCCACCACTTATCCATATATAAGAACAATAATGCAAAAAATCCCGCGAACTATCGTTACCGGCAATCAATATAGAATACTACCCTCTAAAATACCCACCATTAATTTCTTTGAGCAATTCACCCCACCGGAGCTTATGGAAGAGGCTTTTGAACTCGAAGGGATGACCAATGAAAGACTACAAGAGGAAATTGGCCACCTTCAACTTGTCGCCCCCAACGACCGAGTATCTGGTCCAGGCGCTTCAGTCATCATGGCCGCCTTTACTCATATAGGCAACCCAAGCAGATTCACCGATGGTAGCTTTGGCATATATTATGCCGCTAGAGATCTCAAAACCGCCATCCAAGAGACGATTTTTCATCGGGAGCGTTTCCTACGTGCAACCAATGAGGGGCATTGCGAAATAGATATGCGAGTATATATCGGCAAGGTCCTTCAACCATTGGTCGACGTCAGAGGTACCGACTTCACTCACTTGGTAACACCTGACCCCAACGACTATTCAAATGCTCAACATTTTGGCGCCCTCCAAAAGAAAGCGAAAGCTTGGGGCATCCTCTACCCTTCCGTACGCAACCCTGATGGAGAATGCATGGCTCTTCTTCGGCCTACTGCCGCTAGCATTCCCATCCAAAGCGCCCACCTTTCTTATCATTGGAATGGGCAAAAAATAGATGCTGTATATGAAAAACGCTCCTTAGTGTTCGATTTTTCAGACAAATTGCGTACATTACCCAAGAACGAAGTGCTAAACCCTCAAAATGCCTAGCCTGACTAGGCTGAAAGCAACAACACTCCAATGGGAAACACGAGGTTTTGCGCTATAGTTAGGAGTAACAGTCGCTTTAGAAACCCCTTTAGCAAACAACCATATAGCATAACCTCTGCATGTAATCAGCTGGGCAGCATTTCCATCTATGAAGTGGACAAACAAACTCTCTTTGCGAGAAAAAACGATTTTGGTTGCTATTACTTGCAGCCTGATTGCTTTAGCGATCTCATCTACTTTTAACATTTTGCATGGTCAAAAAATAGCTCAAAAAAATGCTGAAGACAAGCTTACCGTTATTAGTCGGTTGCTATCGGATAGCCTGCCTACATCACTTGATTCTCTAAAGAATATTGCACTTTCAAGGCAAAGGCTGTCTTCACTAAATGCTGACTCTACGATTTTAGCGGGGTGCCTATATGACGCAAAGAATAATAAGGTCGCCCAATATACCGCAGGCCTGCAGCAAAATATTGGCTGCCCAAAAATGCCTGGAAAACTCGGGTTCAGTAAGACTCAGCACTGGCTAGTGTTCACGCAACCCATTTTATCAAATAACCTGCCTATAGGGTCGCTACTGGTTGCATCTGACATCGATACACTCCAAGCACACACAATACTGAACTTAATTGTTGTCAGTTTTATATCCGCACTTTCTCTTGCGATCGCATACGTCTTAGCAGTGAGACTACAAAGCTTTATTACCGACCCTCTCAAAAGCCTACAAGAAACAGCAAATAGAGTGCAGCTTGATAACGACTACTCTCACCGAGCAGAAAAACTGTCCAATGATGAACTAGGGGATCTAGTGGACTCCTTCAATGGCATGCTCAATAAGATTGAAAAAGATAACTCTGCATTACAATCCAGTGAAGAACGTTTTCGCACACTTACCGCGGCATCCCCAGTAGGAGTGTTTCAAACTGACAATGAAGGGAACCACATTTACGTCAATGATCGGTGGCGAGAAATAACCGGTATATTCGAATTTGAAATCACCTTCAACGGTTGGATCAAAGCACTTCATCCTGAAGAGCGATTTAACGTTATACGCCGCTGGAAAGAAACCATTAAGAACGCTAAAGAATTCAAAATGGAATACCGCCTGTTAAGAGAAAGCGGTGAAACAACGACTATCCTATGTCACGCAAAACCACTGACGCTAAACGACGAATGCACTGGGTTTCTTGGTAGCATATCTGACATGTCAGAACTGAAATCTGCACAAAGCCAACTAGAACAAATGGCGCTTTATGATCCTCTCACCAAGTTATCTAACCGGCACCTATTTCGAAACCGCCTCGAAAAAGCCATTAAGCAATCACAGCGATCCCACCACAAACTGGCCCTACTTTTTCTCGACATCGATCATTTCAAGCGTATCAATGACACACTTGGTCACGACCAAGGCGATGAGCTACTACGCGCCATCGCCCACCGCCTAAGGTTTTGCACCAGACCCACAGACACCATTGCTAGACTGGGGGGCGATGAGTTCACCATTCTTATTCCAGAAATGGAACAAACACAACAGGCAGATACTATCGCAAGAAAAGTACTTGATGTACTGAAAGTCCCCATTCGGCTCGTAGGGCAAGAGGTTATTATTAGCTCTAGCATAGGTATCACAATAGGCCCTGAAGGCAATGAAGATGCTAGCGCTCTAATGAAAAATGCTGACCTTGCAATGTATAAAGCCAAGGAGGCTGGAAGGGATAACTATCAATTTTTCTCTGCCGATATGAACACCGTCATCAGAGAACAACTTAAAATTGAAAATGAGCTCCGACTAGCGCTACAAAACGACGAGTTCGAACTATATTACCAACCCAAAGTTAAACTTGATTGCAATCAGGTTTTTGGTTACGAAGCGCTGATTCGATGGAACCACCCTAAACGGGGACTAGTTCCTCCCAATGACTTCATCTCAGTTGCTGAAGACACTGGACTAATCATTCCCATCGGCGAATGGGTAATCAAAAATGCCTGTGAAAATATAGAGCGCTTCATTAGCTACGGGCTGCTACCTAAAGATGGACACATTGCCATTAACCTTTCTGCCCGACAGTTCCACGAATCCAATCTAGTGAGTCATGTACGAGATATGATCGTAAGCAGTAACATAAACCCTGCTAATCTGGAATTAGAAATCACAGAAAGCCTTATCATGGATAACGTTCAAAATGCCATCGCCACGCTCAACCAGCTGCGCGAACTAGGCACCTACTTGGCGATCGATGACTTTGGAACTGGGTACTCTTCTCTTAGCTATTTGAAGCAGTTACCTATTCAAATATTAAAAGTCGATCGATCTTTTGTAATGGATATCCCTCACGATAAAGACGACATGGAAATAACCGCTGCAGTAATCGCTATGGCTCACAAACTAGGCTTAAAGGTCGTTGCTGAAGGCGTTGAAGATAACGCTCAATTAGAATTTCTCAAACAAAATAAATGTGACTACATTCAGGGGTATCTATTTGGTAAACCAACACCCATCTCAGAACTCATTAACACTGAAATGGACAATGCTGCCACATCCAATTCAAAAACATCAATGCACAACCAATAAAAAAGGCGCAACAAATGAATTTGCCGCGCCTTTTTTAAGACCTTAAAGACTTACCAACCAGTAAGTTCCTTAAGAGCTTTACCCATCTCAGATGGGTTAGCAACAGTCTTCACGCCTGCAGCTTCTAATGCAGCAAACTTCTCTGCAGCAGTACCTTTACCGCCAGCAACAATAGCGCCAGCATGGCCCATACGCTTACCTTCAGGAGCAGTAACTCCAGCAATGTAAGAAACAACAGGCTTGGTCACGTTCGCTTTGATGTATTCAGCCGCTTCATCTTCTGCAGTTCCACCAATTTCACCAACCATAATGATTGCTTCAGTTTGTGGATCATTTTGGAACAATTCCAACGCATCAATAAACGTAGTACCTGGGATAGGATCGCCACCGATACCGATACAAGTACTTTGACCGAAGCCAAGAGCAGTTGTTTGGTGAACGGCTTCATAGGTCAACGTACCAGAACGAGATACGATACCAACTTTACCTACCTGGTGAATGTGTCCAGGCATGATTCCGATCTTACACTCTCCAGGAGTGATAATTCCAGGGCAGTTTGGTCCGATTAAACGAACACCCTTGCGTACTACATATTCTTTAACATAAAGCATATCTAGCGCTGGAATACCTTCTGTAATACAAACAATCAACGGGATTCCTGCATCAGCAGCTTCGATGATTGAGTCTTTACAAAATGGCGCAGGCACGTAGATAACAGTTGCATCGGCACCTGTCGCTTCTACTGCATCAGCAACAGTATCAAACACAGGTAAACCTAGGTGAGTTGTACCACCTTTACCCGGTGTAACACCACCAACCATCTTCGTACCGTATTCGATAGCTTGTTCGCTATGAAGTGTACCTTGAGCACCAGTGAATCCCTGGCAAATTACTTTTGTATCTTTATTAATTAGGACGCTCATTTTATGCACCCCCTACTGATGCTACAACTTTTTCAGCAGCGTCGTTAAAACCGTCTGCTGCAATAATGTTTAGGCCACTTTTCCGAAGAACTTCAGCGCCAAGCTCTGCATTGTTACCTTCTAGGCGAACAACAACAGGCACTTTAACACCCACTTCTTCAACTGCGCCGATGATACCTTCTGCGATAAGGTCACAACGTACAATACCGCCGAAGATGTTAACAAGAACCGCTTCTACGCTTTCATCAGACAAAATGATTTTAAACGCTTCGATAACTCGCTCTTTAGTCGCACCGCCACCTACATCTAAGAAGTTAGCTGGCTTGCCACCTTTAAGCTGAATGATATCCATCGTTGCCATTGCAAGTCCGGCACCGTTTACCATACAACCTATGTTTCCTTCTAAAGCAACATAGTTCAAATCCCACTCAGCAGCCTTACGCTCACGCTCGTCTTCTTGAGTTGGGTCATACATGTCTTGGAGATCTGCATGACGAAGTACAGCACTTCCATCAATACCAATCTTTCCGTCTAGGCAATGAAGGTTGCCTTCGTCGGTGATAACAAGAGGGTTGATTTCAAGTAGTGCGAAATCCTTGTCTTCAAACATTTTAGCAAGACCTAAGAAGATCTTGGTAAATTGCTTAACTTGAGTTGGGTTTAAACCAAGCTTGTACGCTAGTGCGCGCGCTTGATAAGGCTGAGCACCAACCAAAGGATCGATTTCTGCTTTCAAAATCTTCTCTGGAGTCTCTTCTGCAACCTTCTCAATCTCTACGCCACCTTCAGTCGATGCCATAAAAATTACACGACGACTTGCACGATCAACCACAGCACCCAAGTAAAGCTCTTGAGCGATATCAGTACAGGTCTCAACGAGAATAATGTTAACTGGCTGGCCTTTTGCGTCAGTTTGGTAAGTCACAAGATTTGTGCCTAACTGAGCTTTGGCAAATTCCATAATTTCATCTTTGGAGCTTACTAGCTTAACACCGCCAGCCTTTCCTCGTCCGCCTGCGTGGACTTGAGCTTTAACAACCCACTTGTCTCCGCCAATGGTATCTGCAGCGTCTGCAGCTTCTTTAGGCGTTTTAGCAGCCACGCCTTCAGATACGGGTAAACCGTACTGGGCAAACAACTGCTTTGCTTGATACTCGTGTAAGTTCATTTCATCACCGTTTATTTTTAAAGGGCAGAATTTCCGCCCGATACATGCTTTTGCAAAGGTACTTCTGTTGTGAATATCAGTTACGAATATCAATTCAAACAACGAAGTAAAAACCGATACAATCTGTTCTACTAAATAATGATTCATTCAGTAGAAACGTTTTGATCTGGAGTGTTGTTATTGCTGCGCGCAATAGTGCACCACCCAAGACAAAAACTGAACAGTCAGCAAGCGTTTTTTGTCAAAAGCTTTGTAAGACTTTCTTACAAAGCTTCATATTACTTACGACGTTTGCGCTTAACTGAATGAATTGCTTTTCCGTCTACATCAAGCATGGCCTCATGTAGCACTTCAGAAAGCCCAGGATGCGCGAAAACCATCAATTGAAGATCTTCAGTGCTTGCACCAAACTCCAGCGCAATAACCGCTTGCATGATGATTTCTGAGGCCTGAGGACCAACAATATGCACACCAAGAACTCGATCAGTCGCGACATCAGAAACTACTTTCACAAACCCAGTCGTTTCATTTGCGGCAACCGCCCTACCGTTTGCCATAAATGCAAACATACCTGTCTTATATTCTGTACCTTCTGCCTTTACCTGCTCTTCGCTCAACCCTACCCAAGATACTTCTGGATGGGTGTAGATAACGGAAGGGATACAATCATAATTAATTTCTGCGTGATGACCTGCGATTAGCTCAGCAACCATTACGCCTTCTTCCGTCGCCTTATGCGCTAGCGCAGGCCCACGAACGATATCACCGATGGCATAAACACCGGGCACATCTGTAGCACAACTTTGATTTACAAAAATAAATCCGCGCTCATCTAGATTAACTCCGCTATCTGCAGAGAAAAGCTCAGCGGTAATTGGTCGTCGCCCAACCGCAACAATAAGCTTGTCGACGGTCATCGTCTTCTCGCCTTCAGCATCGGTGTATTCAACCAATACTTCGCCATTCTCAACCTTGGTGCCCGTCAAACGAGCCGCTAAGCGAATATCCAAACCTTGTTTCTTAAGGTTTTTCAATGCTTCTTTACCCACTTGCTTGTCTATCATTGGCAAGAAAGAATCCATCGCCTCCAGTACAACAACCTCAGAGCCTAAACGACTCCAAACACTGCCGAGTTCAAGGCCAATAATTCCGGCACCAATAACGCCTAATCGCTTAGGCACCTCGGTAAACTCCAACGCACCACTGTTATCGACGATGAGATCGTCTTGCAACGGCGCCATAGGTAACTCTATGGGAGAGGACCCTGTTGCCAATATGACATTTTGCGCCTCAAGTACTTCCGCATCCCCATCATGAGGTACGAATTCGACCTTCTTACCTGCGACCAACTTACCCGTGCCCTGCAACCAAGTAATGCCATTGGCTTTAAGCAGCATTGCAACACCGTCAGTCTGCTTCTTGACGATATCATCTTTGCGCTTGATCATCGCAGCAACGTCCATCGACACATCACCAACGCCAATACCATGTATTGAAAGCTCGCTTTGAGCTTCATGGTATTTCCACGTTGAATCCAACAGCGCTTTTGACGGTATACAACCAACATTAGCGCAAGTGCCGCCTAACGCAGGCTTACCATTCTTGTTTACATATTTATCAATACACGCGACATTTAAGCCGAGGTGTGCGGCTTTGATTGCTGCAGCATAACCACCTGGGCCGCCACCGATCACTACCACATCATACGAATTAGCCATTCTATATTCCTAATGAGTACTTAATCTAAATGAATGTTAAAGACGCAAACTAGATGTCCAACAAGAGTCTTGCTGGATCTTCCAGTAAGTCTTTAATCGTCACCAAGAATTGAACCGCTTCTTTTCCATCGATCATTCTGTGATCGTAAGATAATGCGAGATACATCATAGGCAAGATTACTACTTCGCCATTCACCGCCATTGGTCTCTCTTGAATCTTGTGCATCCCCAAAATCGCGGTCTGCGGTGGATTCAAGATAGGAGTTGAAATCAATGACCCAAAAACACCTCCGTTAGAAATAGTGAACGTTCCGCCAGTCATTTCCTCTAACGACAATTTACCCGCTTGAGCTTTGTTGCCGTACTCAACGATTTGCCCTTCGACTTCAGCGAAATTTTTCTTATCCGTGTCTTTCAATACAGGAACAACAAGTCCGCGATTAGAAGAAACCGCAACACCAATGTCGTAGTAGCCGTGATAGACAATATCAGTGCCATCAATCGAAGCATTTACCGATGGATATTTCTTTAACGCTTCAACTGCTGCTTTAATGAAAAAAGACATAAAACCAAGTCGAACGCCATGCGCTTTTTCGAACTGATCTTTATAGTTCTTACGCATATCCATCACAGGCTTCATGTTAACTTCATTAAAGGTCGTTAACATAGCTGCCGTTTGCTGGGCTTCAACAAGTCGTTCAGCCACTCGCTTTCGTAAACGGGTCATCGGAACGCGGCGCTCTTCACGATCACCAACGTCATAGTTAACCGCACCACCTGGTAACGCTTTTGGCTCAGACACAACAGCCGCAGGTGCTGCAGCAGTTGGCGCAGCACTAGCGCCTTTCATAAACTTCACCACATCTTCTTTAATGATGCGACCGCCCTTGCCCGTGCCAGTTATTTTGCTAGGGTCAATATTGTTCTCGGAAATCAGCTTTCTTACCGCCGGTCCCCAGTTATCTTCGATCTTCTCGCCTGTAGACTCTTCGGCAGCAGCTTCAACAGCAGGTGCAGCAGGAGCTGCTGACGCAGACGCGCCTTCCTCGAATATCGCGATCAGCTCTTGGCTATCAATAACTTCGCCTTCGCCTTTAATAATCTCTTTAAGTACGCCATCCGCAGGTGCAACTATTTCTAATACAATCTTATCCGTTTCAATATCAACCAGTAGCTCGTCTCGTGCAACGGCTTCGCCAGGCTGCTTATGCCAAGTGGCTACGGTACCGTCAGCAACGGCTTCAGGGAATTGAGGGGCTTTTATCTGTGTGGCCATTGTAATTCCTTATCTCTCTACACTTATTAGATCTTAAAAATCTTAACTAATGGTAAACGCATCGTTGACAAGCTTGGTCTGCTCTTCAATGTGAACAGACATATAACCTGCCGCAGGAGCAGCTGAAGCATCTCGCCCTGCATAATGCAGGTATAAAGAAGCATTAACTCGGTGAATCACGTGACGCATATGGTGCTGACTACAGTACCAAGCTCCTTGATTCATTGGCTCTTCTTGACACCAAACAACCGTTTCCAAATTCGGATACTTAGCAAAAACTGTTTCCAATTCATTTTCTGGGAATGGATACAACTGCTCAATACGAACGAGTACAGTGTCTTTGTTTTCGTTACGCCCTTGGTAGTCCGTCAAATCGTAATAGACCTTCCCGCTACACATAACAACCCGACGAATGTCTTCATCTTTTTGTTCGGTCGCATCGGCTATGACCGTTTGGAAATGCCCATTTGCCAATTCATCAAGGGTAGATTTTGCTGATTTATGACGCAAAAGACTCTTTGGCGACATCACGATAAGAGGCTTTCTTAGTGGTCGAACTGCCTGTCTGCGCAACATATGGAATACTTGTGCAGGCGTGGTTGGTACACATACTTGCATATTATGCTCTGCACACAACTGCAAATAACGCTCTAACCTTGCAGATGAATGCTCTGGACCCTGACCTTCATACCCATGAGGCAACAACATAGTAAGCCCACACAGACGCATCCACTTATGCTCACCGGATGATATGAATTGATCAATAACAACCTGAGCACCGTTAGCAAAATCACCAAACTGGGCTTCCCAAACCACCAAACCTTCCGGTGACGTCGTAGCATACCCATATTCAAATCCTAAAACAGCCTCTTCGGAGAGCAAAGAATCGAATATTTCCATCGCAGTGTCTTCATCTGCGATGGATTGCAAAGGGATATGTACACCCTCTTCTTTTTGGTTATGGAACACTGCGTGTCGATGAGAAAACGTGCCGCGGCCAACGTCTTGACCTGTTATCCGTACCGGAAATTTCGCATCAAGTAACGTCGCATACGCAAGGTTCTCTGCAAAACCCCAATCAACCATTAATGCACCAGCAGACATTTTATCTCGGTCTTCAATGATCTTATTGACTTGTCGCTGAACCACGAAACCTTCTGGGACATCGGTTAGTCGCTGAGCTAACTCTTGCAGTTTTTTATAATCCACGCTGGTATCAAACATGGAATCATAATCGTGACCTAAATAAGGTGACCAATCAACAAACAGCTCTTTAGTAGGTTCCTTCACCAAGCTCTTTGCCACATGCTGACCATTATCAAGAGCATTACGATACTCTTCAACAAACTGATCAGTTTCCGTGGCAGTCAAAATACCTTCGTCTACCAATTGTGTTGCATAGAGTTGACGGGGAGCTTTCTTCTTGCGAATAACCTGGTACATCATCGGTTGCGTTATTGAAGGTTCATCAGCCTCATTATGGCCTCGGCTTCGATAACAAATGATATCTATTACCACGTCCTTCTTGAACTGAGTCCTAAAATCAATTGCCATTTGCGTAACAAAAAGCACAGCTTCTGGATCATCACCATTAACATGGAAAATGGGTGCCTGAACCATTTTAGCAATATCGGTGCAGTACTCAGTGGATCGAGAATCTTCAGGGTTACTCGTGGTAAAACCAACCTGATTGTTAACAATCAAATGCACAGTGCCGCCGGTCTTATAACCTCGGGTCTGTGACATTTGGAATGTCTCCATTACAACACCTTGGCCCGCAAAAGCCGCATCGCCGTGTATTAGAATGGGAACAACAACATCACCATTAGCATCGTCTCTTCGATCCTGACGGGCTCTCACAGAACCTTCCACAACTGGGGATACGATTTCTAAGTGGGATGGGTTAAAGGCTAACGCCAAATGAACTTCTCCACCTGGTGTCATTACATTAGATGAAAACCCTTGGTGATACTTAACATCACCAGACCCAACGGTGTTGAATTGATGATTACCTTCAAATTCATCAAACAAAGTAGCAGGATTCTTGCCCAAGGTATTAACCAAGACGTTTAGGCGTCCACGATGAGCCATACCGATAACAATCTCTTTAACGCCATAACTACCTGAGCGCTGGATCAGTTCGTCGATACAAGGGATAAGACTATCACCACCTTCCAGGCCAAAACGCTTTGTTCCTGGGTATTTAGTGGCTAGCATTTTTTCAAGACCCTCAGCAGCCGTTAAGCGCTCGAGAAGATGAGTCTTTACTTCTTTGCTATAATTAGGGCGGGACCGAACACTTTCCATGCGTTGCTGAACCCAGCGCTTCTCAGCGGTGTCCACGATGTGCATGTATTCCACACCGATGCTCGCACAATAGGTTTTCTTCAGTGAATCAACAATATCACTAAGGGCTGCCTCGTCTTTACCTATGAATAGGTTTCCTGTTTGGAAAACAGTATCGATATCTGCTGCAGACAAACCGTGATGAGAAAGTTCTAAATCAGGAACATTTTCCCTTTCCATCAAGGATAACGGATCTAACACCGCGTTTTGATGACCTCTCACCCGATACGCTGTGATAAGTTGCAATACCTGCACTTGCTTGCGCTCATGCTCAGTACTCACGCTACTCACCGCAACCGGTTGCGCACGATTTTTATTTTTGGCTAGAAAAATAAAGTGCTCACGAACAGCAGAATGAGGAATATCCTGCTCAGCACCGTCGACCCGGGGTAATTTATCAAAGTTCTCTCGCCACTCTTCAGGGACGGAGTTGGGGTCTTTAAGGTAGGACTCAAAAAGTTCCTCGACATAAACAGCATTGCCCCCTGATAAATGGGACGTACTCCACTGCCGATACATCAAACTGTCTTCCATTGCAGATCACCGTAGTAATAGGAACTCTACCTGCCAACGCTGACATACAGCAATAGACACTTCTGCAAGGAATTAGCCCGCTGTGGCCTTGTAAGCCTGCAAGCGAAAACAGATAGCTCGGTTTTACCGAGAGTCCTAAGTTTAATTTCTAAGCTTCAGATCGCCTTGTAAGCGACCGAGCGAATCACGAAAACATCAAGTGGTAATACGATGTTTTGCCATTCACAACATCAAGTGTAGCGCCTTTCCACACATGCGCCTAAGCAGTTTGCTTAGGCGCTGTAGATGTCTGAATTGTAACGATTTTGCGTTTTTTATACCAGCCTAGGTTGCACGATCTAGCAACATAGAGCGGATATGACCGATTGCCTGTGTTGGGTTCAATCCTTTCGGACAAACATTCACACAGTTCATAATTCCACGACAACGGAACAAGCTAAATGGATCATCCAAATCAGCTAAGCGCTCACTCGTCGCGTTATCACGGCTATCAATAATAAATCGATATGCCTGAAGCAAGCCCGCAGGCCCTATAAACTTCTCTGGATTCCACCAGAAAGAAGGGCAGGACGTTGTACAGCATGCACATAAGATACATTCGTACAGGCCATCCAGCTTCTCGCGCTCTTCAGGAGTCTGAAGGCGTTCAATCGCCGGAGCCGCTGTTTCATTGATAAGGTATGGCTTAATTTTTTCGTATTGGTTGTAAAACATGGTCATATCTACAACAACATCACGAACCACTGGCAACCCGGGTAAAGGTCGCAGGATAAGCTTTTTCTTACCATTCGTCGCCTGGGAAATGGACGTAATACACGCCAAACCGTTTTTCCCGTTCATGTTCATGCCGTCAGAGCCACAAACACCTTCACGACAAGAGCGACGATACGCCAACGTCGGATCTTGCTCTTTTACTAGATTTAATACATCCAGAACCATCAGATCTTTACCACCGGTATCGATCTCATAATCTTTCATATAAGGTTCTGCATCTGTATCCGGATTGTACCGATATATACTAACTAACATCTGCGCTCCCCCTAATAAGTTCTAATTTTTGGTTGGAAAGTATCAACTGTCTTAGGCGCAAAATTCACATCGCGCTTAGTCACTTTCTTTGTTTCAGGAGAATACAAAGAATGCTTAAGCCAGTTTTCATCGTCACGCTCAGGGAAATCATAACGCGAGTGAGCTCCACGACTCTCTTTACGCTCATCTGCCGCAACCGCCGTTGCTTCCGCCACTTCGATTAGGTTTTCCAACTCAAGAGCTTCAATTCGAGCAGTGTTATAAGCGTTTGACTTATCCGTCAAATGGATATCTGCAATGCGAGATCGCAATTCAGCCAGCTTAACAACACCTTCTGCCATCATGTCGCCTTTACGGAATACACCGAAGCTATTCTGCATGGTCTTCTGCAATTCCTTGCGCAATGTGGCGACATCTTCACCTTTGGTAGAAGCTTCCAAACGAGCAAAACGGCTATCAGCCTGCTCTAGATCAGACTCAGACGTGTCACGATGTTCTACGCCCTGTTTAAGCGCCTTTTCGATGAACATACCAGCAGCACGACCGAAGACCACAAGGTCTAACAATGAGTTACCACCCAAGCGGTTTGCACCGTGGACAGACACACAAGCCACCTCACCAACAGCATACAGTCCGTCAACAATTTTATCGTTACCAGCAGCATCTTGCGTAATCGCCTGACCATGAATATTGGTCGGTATACCACCCATCATATAATGGCATGTTGGCACTACAGGGATTGGCACTTTAACTGGATCTGATGCAGCAAAAGTAATAGCTAACTCACAAATACCAGGTAAGCGGCTATGCAACACTTCTTGTCCCAGGTGATCCAGCTTCAGGTATACGTGATCGCCATCAGGTCCACAACCGCGACCATCCAAAATCTCTTGCATAATGGAGCGAGCAACAACATCACGCCCCGCGAGATCTTTAGCATTAGGTGCATAGCGCTCCATGAAGCGTTCACCATCTTTATTTACAAGATAGCCACCTTCTCCACGACACCCTTCAGTCACAAGGACTCCAGCACCCGCTATACCGGTCGGGTGGAACTGCCACATTTCCATATCTTGAACAGGTAAGCCTAGACGCAATGCCATACCAACACCGTCACCGGTATTGATAAGTGCGTTAGTCGTGGACTGATATATACGACCAGACCCACCAGTAGCCAGCACAGTAGCTCGAGATTTGAAGAAAACCTTTTCACCCGTTTCCATGCAAATTGCGATAACACCAGTTACTACGCCGTCTTGGTTTTTAACCAAATCCGTTGCATACCATTCATTAAAAAAGGTCGTCTGATGCTTAACATTTTGCTGATAAAGCGCATGCAGGAGAGCATGACCAGTACGGTCAGCTGCAGCACAGGTTCGAGCTGCCTGGGTAGGATTATCTGGGCCTTTAGACTGCCCACCAAAAGGTCGCTGATAAATACGGCCTTCTTCGGTGCGAGAGAATGGCAACCCCATGTGGTCTAACTCATAAACCACCTCAGGACCAACATTACACATATATTCGATAGCGTCCTGGTCACCGATATAATCGGAGCCTTTCACGGTATCATACATGTGCCAGCGCCAATCATCATTTGGATCGTCACTCGCGATCGCACAAGTGATTCCGCCTTGAGCAGAAACAGTATGAGAACGCGTAGGAAATACCTTGGTAATTAGTGCAATTTTCTGACCCGATTGCGCTAGCTGAAGTGCTGCACGCATACCTGCGCCACCACCACCAACAATTACGGCATCAAAACTTAGGGTTCGGATATTCGCCATTACTTAACACCCCACAAAATCTGAACACCCCAGAACAGGTACGCAAGCAAAATAAGTGCTAACCCACCCTGGAAAATCATTCTTACGGTCGTCCCTGCTTTGCCTAGCTGAAGGCTAGTCAAATAGTCAGTCGACACCGTCCACAATCCAACCCACGCATGCCCCATGAAGCTAATTAAAGCAATCATCGTGAACACTTTCATATAGGTTGATGTCATATACGCGTGCCAGTCTGCAAAGGTTGCCTCACCTGGGCATAGGAAAAATCCTAAAACACAAATAAAGTAAACACCAAGCACTACTGCACTCGCCCGCTGTATTAGCCAATCGTATAAGCCATTACGGCCCAGGCTTGTTGCGTTAGTTACCATATCCAAACCCCCGCGGCGATAATAAGTACAATTGAAAGCACAAGAACGATTTTCGCGCCAAGGCGACCACCCTCCAATGTTTCACCGATACCCATATCCATGCCCAAATGTTTGATACCCGCCACTAAGTGGAAAATCAAACCGGACAGAATTGCCCATAACACGAGTTTAGCGAATACGCCGTCCAAACACTCTTTTAGAGAGTTAAACGATTCTTCACTGGCCAACGATAAATCCAATCCCCATAACAACAATCCAACACCGACAAACAAGGCAACGCCTGTTATACGATGAGTAATTGAAATCAAAGCGGGAAGTGGAAACGCTATTGTGGATAAATCCAGGTTAACAGGTCTCTTGCTATTCACTGTCGTTTTCACTGTGTAATGGCCCCATTATAGGGCGTTAAGACAACGGTGTTGCACCAAAATAGGAAAGGAAATTAGCAACTTAGCTAGCTGTCTAAATTTCATCCCCCCTCTATCTTTCGGGGCCGAAGTATAGTCGTATCAAGGAGCAATTACAAATACACTATCGGCTCGGGTGCCCCAGATATCTACTTCATATGAACCATACAATTGACCAGACTTGCTCTATACTTGCTTCAAATAACCCACATTGGGCATTTTCGTGAAAAACCTTTACAAGATAGATCAATAAACACGCAAGGTGTTTGAAATAATTTGACAAACATTGGGCAAATCATTACTTTTTGCCCGCGATTTATTGAGTTACGTCATTCGTTTCCCTTATAAAGGTAAAAAACGGAATTTAATTGGCGTATTTATAAAGGCTGGATCATCTTGATGATTCAAAAAGGACGGGAGTCACAACACCTCAATAATTAACGGTGTTCGTCTGCCTTTAACACAAGCATAAATGGTGTAGTAACGTTGATATAAAGGTCCTACCTGACCCTATCACGCCCACCATTTCGCTCATCAATGCGGACAGGAGATTATTATGACTGAGAAAACTGCTCAGTTAACCATTGGCGATAAGACATTAGAGTTGCCAATATATTCAGGAACCATCGGACCAGACGTTGTTGACGTGGGTCAACTTACCGGCAACGGCATGTTCACTTACGATCCAGGTTTCGTATCTACAGCATCCTGCGAATCAAAGATCACCTATATTGATGGCGGAAAAGGCGTGCTATTGCACCGCGGCTACCCTATTGATCAACTAGCAAATGACTCTGATTATTTGGAAGTATGCTACCTACTTATGTACGGTGAGCTTCCAAGCACTGAGCAGAAAGAGTCTTTTGTATCTTCTGTGATGAACCACACAATGGTTCACGACCAGCTTGCAACATTCTACAAAGGTTTCAGACGAGATGCGCACCCAATGGCCATCATGTGTGGTGTTGTTGGAGCATTATCTGCGTTTTATCACGATTCTTTGGATATCGCGGATGAGGCACACCGAGAGATTGCTGCATATCGTCTAATTGCGAAAATGCCTACATTGGCTGCCATGTGTTACAAGTACACGCAAGGCCAGCCTTTCATGTACCCTCGCAACGACCTTAACTATTCAGAAAACTTTTTGCATATGATGTTTGGTGTTCCTTGTGAAGAAACCAAGGTTAACCCAATCATCGCCAAAGCAATGGATAAGATCTTTATCCTTCATGCAGATCACGAGCAAAACGCATCGACCTCTACCGTGCGTTTGGCTGGCTCTTCTGGCGCCAACCCATTTGCTTGTATGGCGGCTGGTATCGCTGCTCTTTGGGGCCCTGCACACGGCGGAGCAAACGAAGCCGTACTGAAAATGCTTGACGAAATCGGTGACGTATCCAATGTAGATGCTTATATCACAAAAGCAAAAGATAAGAACGATCCGTTCCGTCTAATGGGCTTTGGTCACCGCGTTTACAAAAACTTCGACCCTCGCGCTACCGTTATGCGTGAAACCTGCCATGAAGTGTTAAGCGAGCTGGGTATCAACGATCCTCAGTTAGAACTAGCCATGAAGCTTGAAGAAATCGCTCGTAGCGACTCTTACTTCATTGAGAAGAACTTGTACCCGAACGTAGATTTCTACTCTGGTATCATTCTTAAGGCTATCGGTATCCCAACAGAAATGTTCACCGTAATCTTCGCGTTAGGCCGCACACCTGGTTGGGTTGCGCACTGGCACGAAATGATCAGTGGATCATATAAGATTGGTCGTCCGCGTCAGTTATATACTGGCGCTGCAAAGCGTGACTTTGTCTCAATCGACAAGCGCTAAGACCAAACAATAAAAAAAGGCGGATTATCCGCCTTTTTTTATGCCTGCAGATTAGTGTTTGTATCACCATTGCCATATCATCTATCGCTTGATCCCCCCCCCTCAAGGACACCGAAATGAAAGTAGCATTTATTGGGCTCGGAGTAATGGGCTACCCTATGGCAGGGCACCTCGCAGCAAAAGGTCACGATGTCACCGTTTACAACCGCACCACCTCAAAAGCCGAGCAATGGGTAAACAAGTATGCAGGGCGCGTTGCCAGCACCCCTCAGGATGCGGCAAAGCAGCGTGACATCGTATTTTCCTGCGTTGGCAATGACGATGATTTGCGTAGCGTGATACTCGGAGCTGAAGGTGCTCTCTCCAGCATGAGCGAGGGGTCGATTTTGGTGGATCACACCACCGCCTCAGCAGAAGTTGCTAGAGAGCTCTATCAAGAGGCAAAATCCAGAAAGGTTGCATTCCTTGATGCACCAGTATCTGGGGGTCAACAGGGAGCCGAAAGCGGACAGCTAACCATTATGTGCGGTGGTGACAATGACGCTTATCAAAAAGTCCTCCCCGCCATTAATTGTTACGCCAAACAATCAAATCTTCTCGGTGGGCCAGGCAGCGGACAATTAACAAAGATGGTGAATCAGATTTGTATCGCGGGACTCGTACAGGGGCTATCTGAAGGCCTGCAGTTTGCTGAGAACGCCGGGCTGGACGTTCACAAAGTCGTAGAGGTCATATCCAAGGGCGCCGCACAATCCTGGCAAATGGATAATAGACACGAAACCATGATCGATGATGAATACAAACATGGGTTTGCCGTGGATTGGATGAGAAAAGATCTGGCAATGTGCTTAGAAGAAGCCAGAAAAAACGGTAGCCAACTGCCAGTGGCAGCGCTGGTTGATCAGTTTTACGCAGATGTACAGAAAAATAAGGGTGGACGCTGGGATACGTCAAGCCTTAAAACCAGACTAAAGTAATTCAAATGACGCCCAACCGTCGTATAAAACGAGGCTGGGCGACGCATTTAATCCGCTATAATACGGGTAGCTACAGTTTCTTTATTGTCAGGCGTGGTGACCGTCACCGAAAAGACCCCAGAACCTGTATCACTTTCCGCATCGATTCTAATCAAACAGCTTGTGTAACCTAATGCAGAGGTTTCCAGGACAGTGCAGTCATCATCTCCAACGATATCACCGTAAGACGTTTCAAACTCAATCGTTGTTCCCCCAGGCATAAACCCGTTACGGAAATCGGAAACATAAATTGCAAAAACACTTGAATCTCCTACAAAGGTCATCAAATCACTAGGAGTTACATAGCTGGAAGCCTGATACAAATCCTTCGCGACCCCATCAAGATTCACAATTCCAACCTTCGCAAATGAGCCCGCTTGTAACAACGTAAACTGCTTAAAGATAGTCACACCACTTTTGGTGCAACCGTCACCTTCAATCGCACAAAGTGGGCCGTTGTAAATGCCATTGCCTAGCGGATCAAACTGACCATCCTTATCGATATCAACGTAGGTTTCATTCTCTCCACCCTGCTGAAAACAATACCTCGCATCATCATCGTAACAGAGGCCTTCCTCAACCCCTATTGACGCAGCTCCGTCTGCAATAGACCCATCCGCTAAACGCGCTCCGTACACGCCATCTTCATTATGGTCGATAAAAGGCTCGCCTACGTCAATGAATTTCTCCCCATCATTAAACAAACCGTCTCCATTCGCATCAAAGAAAGTTTCCGCACCATCTTCAACCCACGCCATGATCGACACTCTATTTTGATACACTTGGCCCAATCCGCCATAGTTACCTGCAACAGTTGCAGTACTTGCTATAGCGTTAGCATAAGGGCAAGGCACCTGAATGCCCGGTAGATCACTGGCTACCCCTGCGGCATTGAGACACTCATCCCCTACTTGTTTTTCCGAGGTGTCGCTAAAGGGCAGTGTACGAGGTTCACCCGACAACCAATCAACGCTACACCGACTTCCTGTTGTTGTGCAGCTATCGCCAATAACACCGTACTCAGCCATAAAGAAAACTTCAGTACCGTCGGGTATCTGGGAGTTTAAGTCGTCGCCGAATTGTGCGGTAACGGGGGTCACCCCACCATTGATACTAAACCCTTCGGGGCTTAGCATTTCAGGCGCCAACGAGAAGCTATTTATGTCAGGGGTTCCCTCAAACGAGCCTGACCCAGTCACGGCGTCAGTAGAGCCTCCCGATGTGGAGGTGGCATCACCCGTTGAGGAAGAGGTGCCAGTGCCATCATCCGCAGCATCACATCCTGACAACAAAGCCACAACCACCAAAGAACACGCGAGACCTTTTGCTTGTCTAGCAAAAACAAGCTTTTCAATACCCATACCTACTCCTATTTTTATTATAAAATCCAATTTACAAAATTCATCATACCGACTTTAACTCTTTGGATAACCAATGACTAAACTCCACTTAACATCCATCACCCTCAAAGTAACATTCCAAGCCCGCCCTCATTCGCGCATCTGTCTGCATTCTTACGGTTGAAACTGCTGTTATTCTCATTCCAGGTGTACCAGCAGTTTCATGCTTTTCACTTTCATCCAAAAATGCGTCCATATCATCAAAAGAATCTACAGCGAATAACCGGCTTAAAAAAGGCACTCCCGAGTTATATCTATAAGAAACACTAAGCTGCAGGATATTTGCATCTTGAATGTTCATTTCAACGCCATCGGGAAGAGTTCGAAGAGACGTAGTACGGTAAAGTAAATTATCATTTGGTATCAAACAACTCCCTGTCGGACAAGTACCTTGCCCGAACTCTGCAAATACATCCATAGAAGGTCGCAGCACACGAATAGCTACCTTGCTTAGCTCTTCTGCATCATCTGCTTGGGCACCTTCCCTCAAGGGATCGGATGCTTGCATTCGATGCCTTACTTCCGCCTTGAACTCATCAAAAAAATCATTGGCTGGATTACTTACCGAATAAAACCCGCTGGTAGACGCCATCCTAGCAGCCATCAAAGCAGCATATTCTAAATTCGATTTCGCCTGATAAATCAATCCCAGGTGCAATATACCAAACCCTAGCAGCATCACTACAGGGAACGTGATAATTGTTTCAATCATCGCCGCACCGCTTTCTTTTGAATATCTATTCATCATGATGTTTCGCACATGCCACCTCCAACGAGGGAATATTAGTTAAAACAAAACACAAGGGTCTTATCATCCGTAGAACCATTAGCTACGCTGGCCGCAATTAGCGCATTCGCCTTCTCAAGCATTGACACACCTTCTGCCGTCACTAAATCTTGCATTTCATTATCCGAGACTACATCGGAAATACCGTCACTCATCAGCATCACCAAATCACCATCAACCCAATCCCATTCCGTTAACTCTGCGGTCACTGAAGGCTTAACACCAATAGCGTTGGTCACCAACGATTTCATCCTATCGTTCCGCTTAACCTGTTTTGTTTGATCGGACGTAAGTTGCTCTATCAGCCCATTTCGAATGCGATAAATTCGACTGTCACCTATATTAAAACAAGTCAAACGCTCTCCATCACACCAAGCCAACACCAAGGTACAAGCCATCCCTTTATGCTCGCCTTCTAATGCTTTTTGATACACTGCATCATTTGCAGTAGAAATACTCTTTATTATTGCATCCTGCGTTATCTCAATGCTGGAAAGGGTCTCATATAGATTATGCACTGTAGTTCTTGAGGCCTTATGTCCAGAAGGCCCGCCACCAACACCATCCGACACAAGGAACACTCCCTTTACCGGCAGAGATAGGAGCGCATCCTCATTAAATTCCGAGCGGCTTCCTTTTTTACTAATGGTAATTGTCTTCAAAACACCAAACTACCTATTCTTTTCACTCAGCTTTTTCGCCAACTGTTCTAAGCGCGTAGGCTTTGTCTTATTTTGAGCATCTTTGAATTTATCAATCTCACCAAGAATGGCGGTGACACTTTCCAAGTCAGCACCCGGGTCGGTAGTCGCAGCATAAAACTGAAGGTGCTGCTCTGCGATCACCAAGCTAATTACCGCTAAGTTGTAGTGGGCTTTAGCATGGCGAGGACTAGCTTCAACTGTTTTTTCGTAATAACCTCTGGCGACCTTCATGTTACCCAGTCTAAATTGCGTATTCCCCAGCCGGTAGAGAGCCTTCACATGAACTGGATCAAGCATCGTAACTTGTTTCCATATATCGGCTGATTTTTTAAATTGTTTTGCTCGATATGCTGTTTCAGCACGCTGAACCAGCATATCAATACGCTCCAACCTCGCTATGTCAGGGTCAGCTTTTTCTTTTAGCCCCGATAGAACGGAGCAACCCTGTGTCGACATCACTAACGCAACAATACCTATTGACCTCAGAGTCAATCGATGCCAAATCGCCATCATCCTCCCCAACGCTCATACCATGCAAGCTTAGAACTCGCTTTTGTATAGTACTCTGTACCCGGTGGCACTAAAGAAACCACCTCCTGCCAAAGTGCTTTTGCCTTGGATGCATTCACATACTCCAATCGCAGCGCTTTACGATAAAGCTGTTTAGACTTTGCGCTCACTGAATCCAAGGCAATTTTAGCCGCAACACTATCACCCAACTTCACGGCTTTTTGCCACATTTTGTAAGCTTTGTGATTTTCACCCGTTTGCGAAGCTTTGTTACCACGAGTTACATATTCATCCACAACCTTCAACACTACCTGGTCAGCATACAAACTTCTGGTCTTAGTGAACAAGCGACCTTCTTTTTCTAAGAATCGCGTCCAATAATTAAATGCTCCATCGTGATTCTGCTGCGCATAAGCCTTCTGGCCTTTCACATAGTCCGCATAAACCGCCGCCAGAGACTCATGCTTACCTTTTAACCTCGTGCGCAAGCTTAAAGGCAGCGTTGAATCAGCACCATAGATCCTCAAATCTTTAAATAGCGCATCAGCATCCCCATCTAGATAGCGTGTACTCGCAGAGGCTAGCGCTTTTTTAGCCTTAGGCAAGTTACGACTTACTTTGACCTTCTTCAGCACAGGCCTCGATACGGGCTTCGCTATCACCGGTTCAGGAATGCTTGCAACAGGCAATTGAATTTTCTTGACGCCTTTAGAAATGCTAGGTGGCGGTGCCGATAGCGGCTTAGGTGGGGCGCTAGCTATAATGGCCGGTGTACTGGTAGTAGGCTTATTCGAGGGTATCTGGGCGGGCAGAGATGGTGCTGCTTTAGATTTAGGTGCCACTTGCACTAGCTGATCGGCAGATTGATTTGGTTGCATCATTTTATAGGCGTAGAAAGCCCCCCCAATAATCAACGCAACACTAAAGATACCGCCAACAGCTTTAGTGACTTTCCTTCCTCCGCCATCTCCAAATGGATCATTTGTCGAACCAGGAGCGACAACAGAGGCCTCTCTCTCCGCATCCGTGTCACCAGAGACAAACGTCAGATTAACTTCCCCTAACTTGATTTCATCGCTTTCTTCAAGAATAACCCGCGAGACTTTGTAGCCATTCACTTTCAGACCGTTAAGACTATCAAGATCGTTAACGACAAAGCGACCCGATTGGAACACAATCTCTACGTGCTTCCTCGACAACCCCTTGCCTGAAAGCACCAGGTCACATTCAGTCCCCCTGCCCAGAACAAAAGGGAACGCCGTAATTGGATGTGAGTCGCCATCCTCATCAATTAGGGATGCAGTTGCTTCATCCTCATCTGAATCCATGTAGACTTCAGTCTTATCGTTATCCCAATTTTGGGTAGGGTCATTTGCACTAATATCAACTGATGGTGGCAAACCATTTTTCCGCAAATCAATCACTGGCGTCGATTCTGGTACAAAATTGTCTGAGCCTTGTTTCATGGTATATTCCTGCGCCCATTATCAGGGCAGACTTTAGTTATTTTTGTTCGTAGTCTCTATTCAACCAAACACAAGGGTCTGATCCAAGTAAATTCCTGTGCGTTTTGCGTTACCAGATGCAAGCTCCAATACAGCCCTAGTTCCCTTTGGCGCGATGGAAAACCGGAAGCTCTTCATATCAGTAACAATTTTAAGCACCTTATTCTGCTTATCTAGGTAGATAACGTCAATGGCAAACCGCATCCCAATAGTATGTATACTGCCGCCCGGCTCGAACAGCATAGCGCTATTATCACTCAAAGAAGAGTGTCCAAGCAGGCCGACTAATCGCTTTAGCCAGCTATTTGCCTTTGAGATGAATAATCCGTCCAGTGATTTAGGTTGCATTAATTGACTCCTCGCAGCGACACTTCCGTTACGACGCAAGTAGCACCAGCATCGATGTTGGCAACATATCAATTTCCGCAAGCTTTACAATAACAACGAAGGCTAGCAGCATAAAGATAATAGGAAAAAGAAACGCCATCATCGGAATCAACATCTTAACTGGCGCTTTATTCGCAACTTCCTCAGCGTGGTTAAAACGCTCCACTCTTTTTTGCTCAGCTTGAGCAGTCAGTACGTCAACAATTTCACCACCAGTTTCATCCGCCTGATTCACTGCGGCAACAAAGTTATTCACTGAATCTATGTTCATTCGCTCCGCCAAATCCAATAGCGCTTCGCGCCTTGACTTACCCGCCCGAGTTTCGCGTAGCAGTTTAGCAAACTCCTCACGCACTGGCCCGGTGGGTAAGCTAGCGATGGCCTGCCCCAGCGATGTCGAATAATTCAATCCAGCCCTCATCGACAGCACCAGAAGATCCAACAAGAATGGGAATTCTTTCGCGACGGCTCTACGTCGTGCACCGACTTTATCTGCCAACCAAATATCCGGATAGAAAAAACCCACTGGCACCGTAGAGGCCAAAAATATCAATGCTTCAGGGCCCAGATCCTGATCAATCTTGTATACTACAACGGACACAATGCCGCCAACAACCATACAGATTAGCTTCAGCGTGGTAAATTCGTGAGGCAATATTGCATAATTTTGTCCGGCAGCGCTCAGTTTTTGATGGAGGGATTTATAATACTCATCCCTCATTAACGAACGAACATCCGTCGCAAAAAGCCGAACAAGTGGTTTGAAAATCTTAAATAAAACAGGGGGAGGATCGCGCCACTCCATCGAATCAACTTCAGGCCGAGTGCGAACGACCAGCTTTGATAGCGCAAAAGTACCCACCGCTATTGCCAACCCTGCAAATATCGCTGGCAAATAACCTAAAAACGGAACGCTGGCGACCCATTGAAACAACTCATCAAATATCAATGGTCACCACCTTCTTAATCAACACAGCCCCCATCACTGCCATCGCCCCCATAATGCCTAGCCAAATCCAACCAAGTTGCGAGGTAAACAGCAAGTTCATCGCTTCTGGCTCTAACTTGAAGAATACGTACCCCATAAACACCGGAAAACCCATCGCCAAATTACCTTGAGCCTTTCCCATGGACGTTAGAGCTCTCACCTTGCCTTCAACTTTCGCCTTCTCACGCAAGGTATGGGATAGAATCTCTAGCGTCTCGCCTAAATTCCCCCCGACAGCCCTAGAGATCTTAATAGCTGAATTCATCAATACCACGTCTTGCTTACCGATTCTTTCTGCTAAATCATCCAAAGAATCATTTAGATCGTGCCCAACACGATTTTCGACCATTACCTGGGCAAATTCTTGCGCGATTGGTTCGGGTTGATTTTTTACTACCTGTTGCATGGCTTTAATCAGATTTAGACCAGAACTCATGGAGGATGACATTGCCGCTAATGCGTCAGGCAGTTGTTTAATGAACTTCTCTGACCGTTTGCTCTTCATGATACTTAGAATAATAGGCGGAGCAAACAGCACCACGCCAACTACCGACAATGCTATCACCAAGTTCGTAACGATAAAAATCAATGGCCCAACAAACACGGCAAACACCATTGTCATGGTAAATACCTGAGAAGGCTCCACCAGAACAACAACATCGCGCAAACCTTTATCGACTTTTAAATAGAAGCGCTTCCTATACAGCGTAAAGATATCTCTACCGATGCTATTCACAAGAAAGAACACGCAGACACAAAATACAATGGTCAGCACAAAAATCAATATTTCTGCATACTCATGTAAGACCGCAGCTACGCTCTCTATTCCCATGCCTGATCCAACCCTTCAATCTTGACTTCCGCATCCTCAAAGATTGATGTGTCTAGCTTTTGTCCTTGCGCTATCAGTTCACGATAAAATTGCGGTACATAACCACTTGCGGAATAAAACCCTAGAATCTTACCTTCCTCATCAATACCTTTTTTATGGTATTCAAAAATAGGTTTTAATACAATATTTTCGCCGTCAAACCCCAGCACTTCCATTACATGGGTTACTTTTCGGGTCCCGTCCGCCATTCGGTTTTGCTGCACTAATATATCAACGGCAGATGATATTTGCTCTCGTATCGCCCTTGAAGGTAGGTCAACGCCAGCCATCATCACCATAACTTCCAACCGAGATAAAAAATCCGCCGGAGAATTCGCGTGCCCAGTGGTCAATGAACCATCATGCCCCGTATTCATTGCCTGTAGCATGTCTAAGGCCTCTCCTCCTCGACACTCACCCACAACGATACGATCTGGCCGCATACGCAGGGAGTTAGTCACTAAATCCCTAATCGTGACTCGCCCTTTTCCTTCTGCATTTGAGGGTCTGCTTTCTAACGATATCACGTGGGGCTGATTTAGCTGTAATTCTGCAGCATCCTCAATCGTCACGATCCTTTCCGTTGGCCCAATAAAGTTAGACAATATATTGAGTAATGTGGTTTTTCCAGAGCCAGTACCACCAGATATCATGATATTCTTATGGTGATTAACGCAAGTACGTAAAAATACTGCCATTTCCTTATTGATCGACCCATATTTAAAGAGGTCATTCATGTACAATTTTTTCTTCGAGAATTTCCTGATGGTGATGGTAGGCCCATTCAACGCCAACGGCGGGATAATCGCGTTAACCCTCGATCCATCTGATAGCCGAGCATCCACCATTGGTGAGCTTTCATCGATTCGACGACCTAATGGCGACACAATTCGGTCGATAACTGCAAGTAAAGATTGAGTACTGGTAAAACGACTCTCAGCTAATTGAATTTTCCCACTCTTCTCTACGTAGATTTGATCTGGGCCATTCACCATCACCTCAGTCACGTCGTCGTCGTCCAGCAATGGCTCCAGCGCACCTAGACCGACAGCTTCAGCAACGACTTGACGCAACAGCTCTTCCCTACCAATCCCATCCGGTAACTTATCGACCCGCTCCCTAATTATCTCCTGCGTCGCTTTTACAGCCTCAACACGAAGATCTTCAGCACTCATGTCCTGCAAATTACCACGCTTACGAAGATCAAGGTACTCCAAAATCATCGAATGGACACGACGCTTTAGATTAACTATCTCTTCACTCTGCTGAACCACTTTCGATTTAATGTTAGTTCTATCCTGCCCCCCAAAGGAAAGATCCATTTCATCTCTGGGAACACTTTTAACCCTAAATCGAAGCTCGCCAAATACTACTTCTTGACCGGTCCTCAGCATTAAGGGCATTTCAAGTTGCTGCCCCTCAAACCAAGTACCATTGGTACTACCTTTGTCCACCAGCTGTGCCGATTCTTTTTTTACCACCAGCTCTGCATGGACTCTAGACACATGACCATCATTTAGCAATACGTCGCATTGATCCCCCTTTCCCATAAGAAAAACGCCAGGACCAAACTGATAACTAGTAATGTTGTTGCTTGAATCTTGTATTTCAAAATCTAACATACGACCAACCCTCTGGGGCATCTAGTCAAAGATGCTCCAACTTTGTGTCTCTCCATGGGCGGATTCACTGAGTTCTTTTCCGTATTGCATCAGATCAACATTTAGTTTCCCTTCTGGGTCCATTAGATGAGGCGTGACAAAAATCATCAGCTCTGTTGTCTGATCTTGAAAATCGCGAGACCTAAACAGCTCACCAATAATAGGGATACTGCCAAGACCAGGTAGGCGTGTAATTGACTTGGAATCTTCCGACTGTAACATGCCAGAAATAACCATGGTTTGACCGGAAAGTACATTCATCTCCATTTTGGTAGAGCGCGTAGTAAAACCAGGAATGCCCAGTACAGATACGCTTTCATCTACCGCACTTACCTCTATCTCAAGTGCTACGGCAATAAAACCATCGGGATCAGTAACCGGCTGCATATCTAAAATCACACCCACCTGCTTAAAAGTCACCGATACTGAACCATCCTGATTGGTTACCGGTATGGGAATCTCGCCACCTGCCAGAAATTTAGCTTTAGAACCACTTCGAGTCACTAGCTTTGGCTGAGCTAAAACCCTCGCCACACCTTCACTCTGAAGTAATTGTATAGTTGACCCCAAGGATGTGGTAATACCTACTTGCCCACTATCTAGTCCGTCATTAAAAGAAATCAACGGACCCGTGGCATTAGCCCCCCATTGAATTCCAATGCGCTTGGCCTCATTCCGCCTCACTTCTACAACCTGCACATCCAGCATAACCATCGCTGCAAGACTAACCGATGGATTAACCACGTTAAAAACCACCGTTCCCTTAGAAATTTCAGATGAAAGCTTCCCTTTCATACCATCGATAATAGCAACATCCTGCTGCCTAAGAACTCTCCCTTCGATAAAAACAATGCCGTTTTCTTCTCTCGCATTGACACCTTCAACATCAGCCAACACGATATTGGCAATTTCTATAATTTGAACCCAGGAATTATCCACCACACGGAGCAAAAAGCGCTTTTGAACACCTTGCACCGTCCAAATGCGTAAATCAGTAACACCCGCCTTTAGTCCCGTCAGCAGAATCTCATCTGGCCCCGTTGCCTGGGCGTTGGCAATGTCTGGATGACCTATGGAGACCCTCGAAACCCCGGGATAGGGCAATAATGTTGTCTGCCCTTCAACGATGGACACCGTATCTGAATAACCCTCCGCAAATGCAGTAGGTACGTGAGCAATAAGACATATAAAAGACAGTACTATCGACGACAACACAGCTCGCCTGGAACGAGTAGATAACATAAAGCTATATATTCCTTATTTTTTATTATTTGTGGAGATAACTGCAAAATACCACTGGTTAAGATCGAGTACCACCTTTAATCAATTCAAACCCCCAGCCTGTAGCTCTTTGTGGGGTAGGAGCCGCATCTTGTGGGTTATCGATAAGGTTATCAATAGTCACGTAATCATCAAACCGGGACCCTTCGTCCTGTGACTTTCGTAGCAAGACAGCAAGGTCACCCACTATTTGACCGTGAATAACTCGGGTGGCATCAAGGGGGGTCACCCCTATGGTGATCTCATTATACTTTTTCTGACCTTCGCTAATACCATCATCAATGTCTTTTCCGGTCGCAAGTACCCGAACGTTTTCCACAAGAGGCACTGTTCTATCACGCTCGCCATCCTTCAGCGTGATATAAAGATCAACACGGTCGCCAGGGTTCAAAAAACCCGACATAGTGTCTAAGGTATCAACCGGAATCGTTATTGCCCTTTCACCATCTTCAAGCAAGCTTGCTAAGCCATCCACTTTAACTGCGTTGACATGGATTTTTAATATTGGCTCACCCAGTTTGATTGCATGGATTAGCTGACGCCCTTCCACCGCGCCAAACTGCCCAGGGCGGATAGCATCTCTCGGCACATAGGCTCCAGGTATCTGACGAATTTGAGCGGTTGCTGGGGATAACACGTCGCCAACAGCAAGATTCCTCGATGCAACCACAACACTCACTGCCTGACGCCTGTCATCAAAATCAGACTTGTAATCCGTCACCTGAGTATCAATATAGTTTTGTGTCAAAAACCAACCGGCACCACCGGTAAGCAACGCGCCAAAAAGGAGAATGATTGTTAATTTATTATTAGATTTCATTTTAGTATCACCAAACTCACGTTATACGAGATATAAGTTACTTTAGGGCTTGTATATCTCATTGGAAAAATCCACTTGCTTATTGTGCAGCGCCTGAACCAGGCCAGGCACTGCAACATTTGTACCCGTTGCTCTGTCCAATACAGCGCCCGTCCCTGTCACACTAACATCCGTTTCTAACATCCCACCTTTTCCGGTAGCCCCGTCAACACTGCCACCCACAATCGCGTACCATACAAACAACCCCAGAAACACTGAGGCAATGATGTACTCGGCCATCACCTGCCCAGAGTGACGCTTGCCGGGATAAGTACGCATATACACCTCCGCCCTATTTTATCCAATGAACCATAATATGGGATTTGTTTTTTGGTTGGCCCGGCAGCAATTTAACGGTCACCTGCACCAATTGACTTCCTTTTTGGAAGTGCCTCACTGAGGATCGCCGATAAACATCCTGACTAAATACTAACCCCCAGTTTTCATTCTTATACTGATTCTCATAGTATCGGATGTTAAAATCAACGTCTTTATTGCTATCAAACGTAACCGTTTCTGATCGTTTTCCTGCATCTCGGCTTTCTACAACGCTAATAACGTTGCTTGCTGGCGGCTTTGGTACCTGTGTACCCTGTTTATTCCTATGACGCGTGGCGATCTCGGTTACTACCAGCTTTCCTCGAATAACCTTACCTTCCTTCCTGTATTGCACTGTCGAATAAAAGCCGTCCAGCTCATGACCAATGATTTTATAACGCCCCCAATCCTTAGCTTTATATTGCCCATGCCCCTTTGATTTCCATAAACTTACATAATACCGCTCAAGTTGACGCTCAGTCCCCTTGTACTCGAAGGTCTTTATGGACATAGGTATGCCATTTATCGCCATTTGCACCCCTACCCACTGCCACGTTGCACCTGGTATAACAGGGATGCCAGGCAACTTAGTGACTAGAGGGTCATATGATTTGGGTTGCGCATTAACAGCAAAAATTAACAGTAAGAATAAAGCAACACATCGCATCAAAGAGGACACCTAAACCAATACCTTTGAAATTACTCGTTAAATGCGCCCAGGTAAGAAGGCAATAGTCGAGATTGATTTTCTGCAGAGGTACTTACACCGTCACTACCCATACCGAGAGACATTTCCTTAAAACCACCCAAATACCGAATCGCACCACTACCTAAATTAAAATCACCGATACCGACAATACCACGCTCAAATTGCTGCAATGGCGTACCATCCAGTGCTACTTTGCTAACGGTTTCCTTTAAACCATCTTCTGTCAGCGCATCGGCGAAATCATCGCCGGCAAAACCATTTGCAACAATGGGAGCTCGCTCTGACAAATTGAACCGATGTTGATTCGCAACACTATCCAAGGGTTCATCCAGATCCGTATACTTTTCCTCTTGATAATTAACAAATTCAACGATTCGAAGCAACGATGACGATGAATTTAACGGAATGCTAATTTCAGCCGACTCAACCACGCTTTGCCCCAAACCTGAGGCTGTAGCCATTACAGACTGGGTATCGGTATCATGGGTTAATTTTTTCAACTCAGTCGTTACAAATTCCACACCCGTAATGGTATCAACTAATCCGGTTGGGTTGGCGGCAAACTCTTTTCCTGGGCCAAAGTCATTCCAGGGCCGAGAGAGTATAAGCTCATTGATATTCAGTTTGAGGTGGTCACGAATCTCCCCAGTAGTCCATTCACCACCACGGGATTTATCGATATATACTGTTCTCTCCCAACCAGCAAAGCGAGCAGCTTTGCTAGCGGTTAACTGCACATCGAGCAGATTAGCAAAGGACGCTATGGTTAATATCATCGGCACCACGACTGCAGCAACTACCAAAAACTCCGCCACTGATTGGCCTCGCTGACGAGAAAACCGACTTACTTTCACCCCTGAATTCATCGCCCACCTCAATGTATAAAGCTTGATGTGTTGGTTAAACTGGCCGACCAGAACGGATTAAATAGATTCGGCAACTCTTCTTCGCCTGCAACCAAATCGACAAATCCGGCCTCGCAAACGCCGTCACCATCATTGTCTACGCAGCGAGGGCGACTATAAAACACTCTAGCTTCAGACAATGCGGTTAAGGAGCGCCCATCGCAATTACTGGCGAAACGTGTTTGGTCATCACGCCAACCCTCTACTTCCTCTTGTGTCGAATCATTCCCAACGCCTAATAAGTCATTGCAATTTTCAGACTGAGTAAGAAATGCGGTTATCGTCGCCTGCGTATTCATCGGGTTGAGCCGCGCGTAGGACTGAATACCATTATAATCGCCATTTTCTAACGCATCACAATCTACACCTTGGTCACACACTCCGAGCACGCCCATAAGCCCGCTAAGCGCATCCGCAACAACTGCCGATATAGGATTGTCCGCAAATGAATCTGCTACTTCAACCGCATCACTTTTACCACTGGCATCAACATTAAAACCAAGCCCAAAAGGCCCTGTGCTACCCTGTATTGTATCGCCGTCATCGGACGTATTACCTAAGTCATAGGATGACCAGTTAATTTGATTATTGGTGTTATCCCATCTAGCTTGGGTCGAACCAGAGCGAGACAATGACGCACCAAAAGACCAGAACGTTTTATAGTCACCTGCAGCACTTCTGTCCCCTATCCAGTCACCAGAGGTCGCAGCATTAGCTGATACACTTAACATCGCCAACAGGTCACCACTGTCATCATAGGGAGTATCAATTGTCCCCGCCGCGCCACTGCTACCACTATTGCAGGCTTCGGCTAGTGCGTTGCCTGTCGAGATATTATTGCTAAGTCTCGCATCATCATCCTCCCCGCTATCCTGCCCCGGCTGAGTAAACATGATCATGGAACATAACAAGGTTCGATCCGTGGCATTATCCGCCCGAGCTTTTAATTCCGGATCCTCAACCCCTAGCGCAATCAGCGTATCGGTATCATTCACCAGAATCTGGATACCGTTTCTTTTTACATATTGTTGAGCCACACCCACCATCGCACTATCAATAGGAGAGGAAACTCCAGACGCCAATAACGCCTGATATTCGGTTTTTTGAAAATCGGAATATAATGCATTGGTTGCATCGACCGCCAAGACATATGCGCCACCAATCACTTCCATGGTTTCGCGCCACACATCAAATGCTGGTTTTACAGGGAAAAAGTTAAGAACAGCATTAATTATTCCCCCGCCAATGCCCCCCAAACCATTAACAACGGTATCATGGACTAAATTAACTTCAGTTTGATAACTGACCATATGCCCAATCGCCACTTCATTGGCAATCATTGTACGATTGGTATAAGCCATAAAATTAAGCTGGCGAGATGCCACAAGCGCGCCAGAATAGGCGGCAGCATCGGCAGCATTCACGAGATTGATCTTCTCAGAAACGGCACGATTAGAATTAAACATCATGAAAACTACAACGGCAATAACAAGTATCAACCCCATTCCAGGAATAATTACTTGGCCTTTGTTATTTTTTTGATTGGGGTGCTTAAGTTGTATTTTCATAGGCAATACACGAAGGGGGCGAACCCCCTTGTGGATAGGCTATTACTGGTTGGCTCCGCCACGGCTTGTTGCTGCAGTACCGGTACCCAACGTAGAGTTACCTGAGTTAAAGTTGGTTAGGTTAGTCGCAACGGCCGCATCAGCAAGTGCTGCAGTTGCATTGGTAGCCGCTTGTGTGCTCGCCGCATCACCATCTCCAACGGTACCACCCGCAATTTCATTCGCAAGCACAGCAACCTGGTTACGTGCAGCACCACCAAACAGACCCATTACAGCAATACCCGCAACCGCGATTAGCGCTACGATGATGAGGTATTCTGACATGCCTTGGCCGCGAACATTTTTACGAGCAGAAGTGTTATTGAATTTCATAGGTTTAGCCCCTTTTTATTTGTTTATCATTATCGCCAATATGGCATTTTTTTATTACAACAAAGGTTTTTATTGTAAGGCTTGCCGGCAGACCTGTCTTTTTGCAGGTTCATACCAAGTCGCCTAATAGATATCAGCCTATCGGATCATTTTCAACTCCTTATAGCCCAATGAGTTGAAAAAATAGACACATATCATGGTTTGGTATACTTACATAGGCAGAAATTAAGTCAACCCCCCTAAAGCCAAACATACGTACTAGTTTTAACAAACCGGCACAATGGCCAATTTTAACAGTTAAGCTTGCAGCCCACCCCGCTCAATTAAAGCAACTGAAATCAGTAGGATAGCAATGTGTATCGAAAGATCATTGCAAGCCATTACCTGGCGTGTAAAATACATCCACGGTTTAATTTAACATTAATTAACAGAATGTTACCTGCTTTTGCGGGTTTCGCTCTATTATTGATCACAGACATATAATAACTCTAATAGACTTAAACCAAGATGGATCTAACCACTATTGGTATTTTTCGGGGACACAATACACAATGAAGCTTTCCAAGCTTTTCAGATGGCGTAAGAAACAACCAGCAAAAACCAAAACGGTACCCAAACCAACCCCAGCCTCCTCTGCACGCAAAACAGCTTCTACCAAACCCGCGAGTGCGCAGCAAAGCCTTCAGATCATCAAACCAATCAATGTAAAACTCAACATTGGCCACTATCGCCTTGAACCTTTTACTGAGGGTGGTGTTTGCGTAGTCATGAAGGGGATCCCAAAAGAACCAGGGAAACCCAAGCTAGCGGTAAAACTCGTAAGAGAACAATGGCTAAACCATGCCGCCGTAAGACGGCAATTTTCCAATGAGAGCCAGATAGTTAAAGAACTCCACCACCCTTATTTACCCAAATATTTATCTCGCGGACTTATAGATGGAAAAGCCTATTACGCTTACGAATTCATTGAAGGCGTACCATTAATAAACCTATCCCAGGAAAAGGACCGCTTCCCTCCCGAACTGATAAAAGATATTGCCACCAATATAGTAACGCAATTACTCGAGCAATTAGTTCACGTGCAAGAGCGTCTTAAGCCCGTAGCTCACGGCGACATTAGCTCTGAAAACATCCTAATTGACAGCAAGCAGCGGATCTATCTAGTTGATTTTGGCTGCTCTCACTTTGTCAAACAAGCCCACAAAGATAGCTACCAGTGGCTGGCCAAGCCTTCTTTTATTTCCCCCGAGCAAGCCAAAGGAGAAATATGGGATCACCGAAGTGATCTATACCAAGCAGGCATCCTATTCTACGAATTAGTCAAAAATCGGCGCTGGAATGAAGGGAAATCAAAACGAGAAAAGGTGCTTTTCGCCGCTTCAAAGGAAAGACCTCATGAGGATTTTCTTTCTGATATCGTGGGTCGCGATATATCAAGCATTATCGCAAAACTGCTTGACCCCAATCCGGCCACAAGGCACCAAAACGCCAAAGAAGCTTTGATGGACCTAAACGCCATAGGGTAGCGAACAGGCCACTGTCGTCGCCCTCTGCCTTAGGGCTTATTCTATTCGGACCCCTTTATCAAACCGACATGGGGCCGTTTGACCGGATGCAGTACAACTACCTCGGCCATGCAGCTGACTCTGGCTAAAACTGCCCACATACTTACTGCCATCAGGCCAGCTAAAGGTGCCTCGCCCCTCTCTGGTATCGCTCACAAAGTCACCAATGTAGCGTTCCCCAGAAGGCCACTGAAGTGATCCTTTACCTGTTCTGGCACCATGCTTGAATTCGCCGTCATACACCCGACCATCTTGCCAGTAGTATTTCCCTCTACCCTGCATGATTCCAGAAACAAACCCTCCTTCGTAGCGATTCCCATTTGGCCACTGCATAATACCTGCACCATTAGGGGTATCCGCCCGAAACTGGCCACTATATATCTCCCCCGACGGCCACTTCATCGTGCCGCGACCAACTTTCTGATCCTCGTCGAACTCACCCTCATAAGTACTGCCATCAGGATAGCTAGCATTACCACTGCCGTGCTGAGCACCCTCAACGAATTGGCCATCATAATTCTCTCCACTCGGGCTTAGCAATCGCCCACGCCCCGTTCGTGCATCATTGACGAATTGACCTGTGTATTTTCGTCCATCAGGCCATTGATATGAACCAGCACCGTTTTTCTTATCATTCTTGAACTCGCCCACGTAAACCCGACCATCGGCCCAGGTATAGCTTCCGTTGCCATTCTTTAAGCCATCAACAAACTGCCCCTTATACGTGCTACCACTAGGCCATTTGTAGACGCCCTCACCATTGTAGCGCCCAGCTTTCCATTGACCGTCGTACAAACGTCCAGATCTATCAGTAAACGCCCCCGCACCAGACATCGCATCATCTTGCCAATTGCCTTCGTAACGATCTCCATTAGGCCAGATATAGACACCAAAACCCTGCTTAAGACCTTGGACTATGTCCCCGCTAAATCGAGCCCCATCATCCAAGTCAACAAAATCCCGGGATACCGCCGATGGCGCGACATTTGCCCCTGACTCCGTCGTATCGCTTCCGCAACCTACTACGAGGATGGATATAACAATGCACATTACTGATCTAAACAAACTCAAATTTCCCGCTCTAAAGGTTTCCGTTAAATTTCGTGTATTGGGTATATCATAGAACATTTCTACACGTTTACCCTTTCACCGGCTTGCTACCACTCATTTCAAACTCTTCGCGCCCATCATCCCAGCCAGCCTCCCAACTCGCAACCAGCACCTCTAGGTCGTAGGGGGCTGATCTAGGAGTACTTCCCGTTAAGCCATCTTTATGACCCTGCTCGTATGCCTCATCAAGCCCCACATGCCATTGACGCTTTTCTTCATCATCGACACCAACAACTGGGTCTAGTAGCATTGGCTCTGCACCCACCTCGGCTGAGCCTCCTTCAGAAACCGCCAGCTCATTACTTTTGAACAACTTACTTAAACCAGATTCGATGTCGTGCAAAATATAATAAGCAGCAGGCACCAGAATCAAACTAACGATCGTGGCGAACATTACCCCGAAAGCTAACGAGACCGCCATAGGGATCAAAAATTGAGCTTGCAGACTTGTTTCCAGCATCAACGGGGTCAAACCGCCAAACGTTGTCAGCGAAGTAAGCATAATCGGCCTAAATCGAGCAGCACCAGCCTCTCGGATTGAGGCAAGCAAACTCTCGCCGCTTTCGAGCTTGCGGTTTATATAATCCACGAGCACGAGGTTGTCATTAACCACAACGCCACTCACCGCAATCATTCCGACCAACGACCAGAGGGTGACTTCCAACCCCAGCACGAAATGCCCCATTAACGCTCCAATGAGGCCAAAGGGTATCGCAAACATCACCATCAAAGGCTGAGTATAAGAACGGAACAGTGTTGCCATCATCACGTACATACCCAACAAAGCAAACAAATAAGCTGTTTTGAGATATGACTGAAACTCTGCCTTATCCTTTTGTGAACCTGCTACTGCCCAGCGCATACCTGGATAATTTTCAGAAACACTTGTCAAAAAGTCTTTCTTAAGCGCAGCCATCACCTTGACCTCTGAGGAGATGCTATCGTCAATTTTTGCATTAACCTGGATAATCCGACGACGATTGTGACGCTTAATATAAGACGCACCGACACCATACTGAATATCGGCAACAGTCAACAAAGGAACTCGACTGCCATCCCTGAGGCGTATATACATATTTTCAAGATACCAAAGAGAAGATCGCTCTTCCGCCGGGTAACGAACAATGACTTTTACATCTACATCGCCCCGCTGCAGGCTTTGCACCTCTGCTCCATGATAAGCCTGCCTGACTTGAACTGCCACCTCGTCCAGGCTCAGCCCTAGGTTTCTCGCTACAGGTTTAAGTTCAATTTGTAACTCCTGCTTACCTTTCTGAAACGAATCGGTGATACCATAAATGCCTTTATATTCAGCCATTCGAGCCTTCAGCCCCTCCGATGCAGCCTTGAGGTCCTCCAAGCTATTGGAAGATAGCTCTAGATTTATCGAAGCTCCTGATTGACTTAGAGTTGACTTAAAGGTCAATCCAGTTACATCGGGCAAATCCCCAACCTTCTTGCGCCATCGGTCAGTAATGGACGTTCCGGAAAGCTTTCGATCTTCCGACGCCGCCATTTCTATAATGATATTGCCTGAGTTTTCGTTCGCGTAAGTTGTAAATATATGAACTATTTGCTCTTCACCCGTCTCCGCTTTCAACTCTCTTTTAATTTCAAAAGCTGCATTTTCGAGCGACTTAATGCCCTGCCGAACAACGCTTGGCGGGGCCGCCTGCGCAAACGAAACGTCTGCACTTGCCGTATCAGCTTCAATCGTTGAGAACATTACCAATTTCAGCCAGCCCGAAGCAACCAACGCGAGTGCCATGATAAGTACAGCAACAAACACAAACAAAGAGGTATAGCGCCATGCTAAACATTTCTCTAAGAAAGGCTTGTAGACATTATCGATAAATCGCTCAAGCCCGAAAGAGAAACGCGACTGAAGACCGCTAAGCACTGGAATCCGATCAATATCATCACTCTTACTTCCGGAAAGGTGTGCCGGCAAAACTAAGAGAGATTCAAGTAAAGAAAACATAAGTGTTGCGATAACAACAATAGGTATGACCTGCATCAATTTACCTTCCGGCCCTGGAAGCATGACCAAAGGCAAGAATGCGATAACGGTAGTCAAGACAGCAAACACAACCGGCTTCGCAACTTCTTGCGCGCCCAACACTGCGCCCTCCAAACCAGTTACACCTTTACGATGAAGGCTAAAAATATTTTCTCCAACAATAATCGCATCATCAACCACCACCCCTAACACTAGGATGAAGGCAAACAGAGAAATCATATTGATCGACCCACCAAAAATAGGCAGCAACCAAAAAGCCCCCATGAAGGAAATCGGAATTCCCAAGCTAACCCAAAAAGAAAGCCCAAAACGTAAGAACATCAACAAGATCACAAACAACAGAGCGAGACCGCCAGCAGCATTTTCAGTCAGTAAATCCATCCTGCTTTTGAAATAGACCGACGTATCCTGCCACACCTCAACTTTCACGTTATCCGGCACATAGGTTCTTGGATTAGCGACGTAGTCTTTCAGAGCTTGCGATATATCGAGTATATTTTGATTTCCGACCCGGTACACACTCAAGGCGACGGCAGGCTGTCCGTTGAACTCTGCCGATGAAATTCCCGCTTTAAACCCGTCAGATACGTTTGCAACATCTCTAACCAACACCTGGGCGCCATCAGGCAACGCTCTAACGACAATCTCCTCAAATTGATCTCCCCAATACACCTGACCTTTGGCCTTGATAGAAATATCACCTTGAGCGGTTTTTATAACGCCTGTAGGCAAATCGAGAGAGCTTTGGCGCACAGCAGCGGCAACCTCCGAAAAGCTCATCCCATAACGTTGCAGTGAGGATTCAGACACTTCTATGGCTATTTCTGATGGCTTGCTCGCCGTGTGCTCTACCTGGCTAATAGTGTCCAAACCAGTGAGATCAGTCTTAATGTTCTTCGCTATATTTTTAAGTGATCGAGTATCTGCTGGACCAGAAATCAGCACATATGCAACAAGGTTTCTAACCGAAATTTCTTTTATGATGGGACGCTCAACATCACTGGGAAACGTTCCAATCCCGTCAACCCTCGCCTTTATTTCATTAAGTACTTCCTTTGCATCATAGCCATAAGCAACCTCAACTGTTACCAACCCCAAATGCTCATTCGCACGAGCGGACAGCGACTTTATACCTTCTACGTCGTAAACAGCAGATTCAATACGAGTAATTACCGACTTCTCAACGTCTTCTGGAGACGCTCCAGGGTAAGCCGTCGTTATGGTAATCAGATCCAACGATATGTTCGGTAGTATCTCTTTCCTAGCGTCACTTAACGACAGCGCGCCAGCAATCAAGATAAAAACCATCAGAAGGTTGGCAGCAACCTTGTTTTCAGCAAACCAAGCAATCACTCCATTCATTGGGCAGCTTCCACCAATGGTGCTGGAGCAATAGCTTTAGTAACGCCACCTGAAGATACGGATGCAACCACATCTGGTGTCGTCTTGCCTTGTGGTGGCTCATTGCTAATGCTTTGCGTCTCTAATTTTATCTGAGCGTCGGCTTCCAGCTGAGCATCAGCTTCGTCTTGCGCAATAAGTGCTGCCAAAGGCGACATCTCCTCCTCACCTTCCTCAGACTCAACTGCAATTTCAATTGACTCTTCCACTTTCGGGCTTGGGATCTCAGTAGCAACTTGCTTGACTGAGTCAACTATATTTTTAACATTGTCTACCAGCTTTTCACGTGCCGGCTCGTCTAAACTCTCAAGTGCTGCTTTGGCTTTAAGTGCCATCGCCTTCATTTGCTGAGGAGTAATTTGATCCGTTGTGAAGCCAACAGCTTTACGTTCTCTCAGCTCCGCCGCCCCACTCATAAGGTCATTAACTCGTGACGGCGTGTCATCCTGATCTCTAGGTGCGTCTAGCTTAGTTCGCACCTGCATTCCCTCCACTGCGATGTCCAATTGACTGAGCACAACTTGCTCACCATTAGTCAATCCACCTTGGACATAAATTTGATCCTTGCCTTTATATAAAACGTCGACTTCACGCCGAAATAGTCGCTTATCCGCATCAACTAACCACAATTGATTACCATTACGTAACGCCCTTCGCGGAATAGTGAATACGCTTTCATGGTACCGGCCCGCTATTTTCGCTTCTACAAAAGTCCCTGCAGATAATGGCGGGCGATCAGGCTGATTTACATCCCGAGCATAGGGGTCTTCAATTTGTGCAACCACATAAAGTAGCCGATTTTTCTCGTCTAGCCCACCTTCTGCTCGAACAACTCTCCCCATCCATTCATAGGTTTTGCCGCCATACTGCCCTTTCAGGATGACAGGTGTACCTTCCATCTCTGCAGCCTCCTGGTAGCGCAAAGGAACATCAACTAAACCCAATTGCCTATCAGAAAGCGGTAATCGAACTTCCGCAACATCAACAGCATAAATCGTTCCTAACTGAACACCGGGGCGAATATATTGCCCTACATCAACAGACTTATACCTCACCCTGCCGTCAAAAGGAGCCTTTATGATGGTTCTTTTCTTCTGTAATTGTGCTGATTCCAACTCAGCTTTAGCTGCCTGTAGACTTGACTTGGCCTGGTCCCATTGCGCTTTACCGGAGGCATAAGCGTCCCTCTTTACACCCCTCACTCGACTTCGAGCTTTGAATTCTGCGTGGGCTTGCAGTTCTGCTTGCTTCGCTTTAGCCACATTTGCCTTTGCCCGGCTAATATTTACTTCATATTCAATCGGATCAACCTTAACGAGCACTTCGCCTTTCTTAAAAAAACCGCCATTGGCAAAATGATTAGACACCGTGCGAACCTGACCACTTACCTCCGAGGTTAACTGAATTTCAGTGCCCGGTGTCACAGTTCCACGTGTTACGACGGGGATACTCAAAGCCTGAGACTGTACCGGGGTGACGGAAACCAGCGGCTGCTTAATCTCAACCGGTTTCAATTCTACTTTTGGACGACTCATAAACAATAGAGCGGATACAACCAAAGCTCCGATAATGGCCGCAATAGGCAAAACAACCTTAAGTGCTTTATTCATTCTTAATCTGCTTTTTTATGATTTTTGATCTACATCAGTACCGTAGAGTGTAGTTATATAACACGTTATATGAACTGTAGACCGTTAATTATTCTTTTTGTTTACACGCATTCCAGCATTTTAATCGTGCTGTGAGCACATGCATAGTAGCGGAAAAACACTTAGATATTAAACAGTAACAACAATAAATTACAAAGTTGGATCTGCGGGTACTGCTCAATATGGAGGGATTTCGACACAACAAGCATCCTTGCCATTTACCGATGGGACATTATTGAATTTTACTGGCTGCCTTTTGAACAACTTTGGAAAGCAGGTTATCAGATCGACCAACAGCCTTCTCCAGAGTATTTGCGAGGCAATTCAACAGGGAATCTGTGGCGGAGTGTAGGTAAAAGTGGTCACCTGAAAACAATTGCAACCCGAAATGTTTATTGGTGACTTTTGCCCAATCCTCTAATTCATCAATAGCAACATTATCATCTTTAGCCCCACCCAAAGCCAATACGGGAATAGCCAAAGGCTCCGATGGTTCATAATCCCATGTTTCTATGACTTGGCAATCAGCCCTCAATATAGGGCTTACTAGCGCCATAAGCTCTGGGTTATCCAGTGCTTCTGCGGGCGTACCGTTTAAACGACGAATTTCTTCTAGAAATTGATCTTCAGGTAACCCGTGAATAGGCTTTCTCTTTGCCGGCAACTGAGGAGCTCTTCGGCCAGACACGAATAGATATTCCGGTTCATTTAGTCCCTTGTCACGGAGCTTTCGCGCTAGCTCATAGGCGACTTGCGCCCCCATGCTATGCCCAAAAAATGCATAAGAAGCATTTAGGTATGGAGCAATGGCTGACTCTAGAGCACCCAACAGAGCATCAAGATTAGTGTACGCGTTCTCTTTGAAGCGTGATCCCCTACCAGGGAGCTGCACCGAGCACACCTCTACATCATCAGGTAACTGTTGGTACCAATCCCGATATGCTGATGCGTTGCCGCCCGCATAGCTAAAGCAGAACAAACGTAATCGCGGTTTTGACACAGGTTTAGAGACCTGAAACCACACGCTGTCTGATATATCGGGAATACTGCTTTGTAATGCGCCCATAAAGATATCCAGTGGAATGTCTTATTATTGTAATTATCGACCACTTCTTTTGGTGGTTAGCCCAATGGCATTATCACCTCACGAAGTGCTATCTAGGAAATTCTATTTAGCTATAGATGTCAGCATTTTAGAAACCAAAATGGTACACGTGTACCACTACTGGCCGCGAGCCACAAAATGCAGCTCAATGTATAGACAAATATAGCCCTCAAAGAATTTCCCCGTCAATAACCGACAAAGTAAATACTGCGCAATTTTACAAACTGTAACATTGCTGAAACCCACGGTAACAAAGGGATGTGACCGAACTGTGAAAAACACCAGGGTACACCTATATTAATTAGGGTGCACTGATGCTTTTCACGGTTGGCTAGTGACAGGATCCACAACAACGTCAGGAAGATTTATATCGGCTCGTCTAATACTCGGTATCATCCATGCAACCAATACCACCAATAAACTTGCTAGACCGGCACAAGATATCAATAATGCCACGCCTCTCCCTTGACCTACTCCCCAAACATCACCAAAGAATGGCGCAAGCGCTCCACCTTCAAGCATTGAGGGTTCGAAGTAGGTATCCGCTAGATATCCCGCCATAAAAAATGCCAAGGGCTGTGCTGCTCGGGAAATTGTATTCCGCAGCCCAAATACTCTTCCTTGAATGGAAGCATCTATCTTCTTTTGCCACAGAGTTTGACTCGATGCAGCGGAAATCGGCGCTGCCAGCATAATAACAAAGGCTCCCGCAGCCAACATCCAAATTTGTTGGGCAACAGGAAGCACCACTAACATCATCGAGACAAAGGTCGCCGCGCCTAATACCGCGAACATCTGACGTGAGGCGCCTTTCCAGCTGATCATTAATATTCCACCAACCAATGTACCTACTCCCCCCATCGATTGAACAAAACCGAGGTCAGTCCGAGTACCTACACCTAAAAGCAAAGGCAGAAAAAGTACCTGCACCATGGAGACATTAAAACCCACCAAGGCAAATACGTACAACCCACCCAATAGCCCTTTCTTATCCTTCATATAGCGATAGGCTTCAGCCAAATCAGAGAACATGCTGGCAAAGGTGAATTTTTTCTTCTCGGGGTCACGGGCTGGAGTGGGAATAGCAACAACAGCGATCGTCAAAAGGCCAACGCCAAAAGTCACGATATCAATCAGAAATATGCCTCGCATCCCAATAGTATCTAATGCGGCTCCCGCCAACATAGGCCCGGCCAATTGGACACTACCAAACCCAAGCGCGAGCGCGCCATTGGCTTTACTCAAGGATTCTTTTGGCACCACCAAAGAGATACAAGAGGCAAACCCTACTTGTAGCATTGTGACGCATACAGATCCAAAGGGTACCACCGCGATAATGTGCCAAACCTGTAGCTGATCAGTCCAATACAACGTCGCGAGGGTGATTGTTACTAGGGCGCTCCCAAACTGAGCACCAAAAAGAATCGCTTTTCGTTTGGAGCGGTCAATAAGTGAGCCTATAAAAGGTGCAAGCAAAATGCCTGGAAGCGTGGACGCTATTGCTATAGTGGTAAAGTCGCTTACCTCGTTGCTAATTTCATACGCCCACACGCCTAATCCAAAATTGGTCAAGGTGGAGCCAAGCAGGGAAACAGCTTGCCCTATCAGAACAAAATAAAACAACTTCAAACCGGTCATAATATACGATACCGCGACGTCAACGCCCCATAAAGTAGGCCTATAAGATCTAACTAAGTGATGCTAGAAAAGCATCCTTGAGAATTCCACACCCTTCTTCCAGTAGCGGCATAGGAATAGTGAGCGGTGGCAACAACTTAACAACCTGCCCTTTGCGACCTGCACTCTCAATCACAAGACCCGCCTCGAAGCACTTAGCCAGCACTTGATCAGCCTTATCTGGCTCATCAAGTTTGCTCAGGTCAATACCCCAGATCATGCCAATGCCACGTATTTCTATTTTTGTATCAAGTGTCGCGATTTCGTTCTTTAGAAAGCTCTCAATATACTCAGCTTTGTCTTTCACTTGCTGCTGAATGCTCTCGGTCTCCCACAGATCTATCGCAGCAGCACCACCAATGAAAGCCAACTGATTACCCCGGAAGGTCCCGTTATGCTCACCGGGCATCCATTTATCTAATTCTGGCTTCATCAACACAATGGCCATCGGCAAGCCATATCCACTGATAGATTTTGACAATGTGACGATATCAGGAATAATTCCTGCACGCTCAAAAGAGAAGAAATAACCCGCTCTTCCGCACCCTACTTGAATATCATCAACAATCATCAACATATCGTGCTTATCACACAGCTCACGCAATCGTTGTAGCCACTCAATAGGAGCCTCAACAATCCCTCCTTCTGCTTGAACTGTTTCCAATAGCATGGCTGCTGGCTTTTCATAGCCGGAGCTTGGATCGCTTAGAATAGTATCCATGTACTCAATACTATCGAAAGTCCCCATAAAACCATGGGGGTACGGCATAAAATGCACGTTGCCCAAGGGCACACCAGCGCCTCCGCGGTTATATTGATTGCCTGTCGCGGCTAACGCACCCAGCGTCATGCCATGGAAACCGCCTTGAAACGAGAAAATCCCCGTTCGCCCAGTGACTTTTCTGGCAATCTTAATAGCTGCTTCAACGGCGTTAGTGCCCGTTGGGCCACAGAACTGTGTGCGATAATCTAAGCCACGTGGCTGTAAGATTTTCTCATGTAGTGCCGTTAGAAAAGTTCGCTTGGCACCCGTAAACAGGTCCAATCCATGAACAATATTATCGGATTGAAGATACTCGACCAATTTAGCCTTAATTGCATCGGGGTTATGTCCATAATTTAGCGCGCCGGCCCCCGCAAAAAAGTCGATATAGCGACCTCCACCTTCAGTCCATAGCTCCGCGCCTTTGGCTCGACTAAAAACGACCGGAAAAGAACGACAGTAAGACCTTACTTCTGACTCATATTGGGAAAATACTTCGGTACTCATTAACACGCTTTCCTATGATTTTCGAGCTACTCATTGGGCCCTATATTAGGCCCTTGCAATAATTTCTTTGATCTTCTGACCCAGTACCACAGCGTTATCGCCACGAATCATAGATTCATGCTCACCTACTGATTGCTGATAAGTAAACGCATAACCAAGGGCTTTCCAACCGTCTTGGGAGCTTTCATTAGTCTTAAGGTCTTTCGCGGCAAAGTGATAAACATCGCCGTGTATATTACCTAATTCGATCGCCGAAACCAATTCATGATTTGTCAGGGCCACTTTATATACAGACTGTATCTGCTCAAATGTGAAGTCCTCTTGCAGAATTTTCGCCGCTCTTGCGGTTTTATACATCATCTCCAACCACGCATCATCGCCCGAAGAAACCAGTTGCTTCACATTTTTGGGTAATGGTTGCCCAATAGCCGCTTCAATAATTTCTACATTAGAAGGCTGGTCTTTAATCATGACTTCCGGAGTGTAGGTATCAAACATAAAGATTGGACCAACCTTATGGCCCTTAGCAGTGAGTGCTTCCGCCACCTTTAATGCAATCACCCCGCCCAAAGATTGCGCAGCAATCTGATAAGGCCCTTCGGTTTGTGCGCTCAATATAGCGCCAGCATAAGCCTCCACCATTTCATCGATAGAACCATAGACATCCATGCCTAATGCAAAACCTCGCGACTGCAAACCATAAACCGGTACATTCGCAGGCAACGTGGCGGCAATGTCGGTATAACACAGCACATCACCGCCTACTGGGTGAATAAAGAACAACGGTCTCGCTGGTTTGACAACGTCTGTTTCTGTCACACGCTTCAAAGTCACGAGTGGCGTCCACTCAGTAGAACCATTTTCTTCTTGAATCACCACCGCTAGCTTTTCAATCGTAGGGGCGTTTAATAGCTCGGTTATCTGTAACGAGATAGAAAACTCCTGGCCAATACGCGCCATCAATCTCACACCAATGAGAGAGTGCCCGCCAATATCGAAGAAGTTATCCGTGACTCCCACCTGCTCTACGGGCAGTAATGACTCCCACATATCAACCAAGGTCGATTCGAGTGTAGTTCGGGGTGCTACATATTCCCCACTATCCAATACCATCGCCTTCGGTTTAGGCAACGACTTTCTATCAACTTTACCTGCAGGAGTGAGTGGTAATGTATCTAACGCAACCAACGCTGTTGGCACCATGTAATCCGGCAGCGCGGCACGTAATAGCGCCCGAGTGGCAGACACATCAAAATCATCGATCGCCGGTACAACGTAAGCAGCCAAAGCTGTTCCGCCAGGCATATCATCACGAACAATCACCGCCGCCTCTCGGACTGAATTCAGCGCCGTCACCGCCGCTTCCACTTCGCCAAGCTCAATTCTGAAACCACGTACTTTCACCTGATTATCGACTCGATCTAAATATTCAATCGAACCACCTGCCAACCAGCGCCCTAAATCACCGGTACGATAAATCTTACCTTTGTCAGCATCTATTGGATGGTCGACAAAAGCCTCATCGGTTTTTTCTGGATTATTCCAATAACCTTCACCCACACCGACACCTGAAATACAGATCTCACCAGGAATCCCCGCAGGTACCAAACGCTGATGATCATCCAGTATCAATACTTGAAGATTTGCTAGTGGCTTACCAATAGGCACAGACCGCTGCCCAGCAGGTAAAGGCTTGTCAATTGCACACTGAATAACATCATCCGCTGCTTCTGTCGGACCGTAAGCGTTCACCACGGGGATCGCAGGGTACAATGCCAACCATGAATTCACCAAGTCGACTGATACGGCTTCACCCGTCGCCATCATCCATCGCAACGCTGGCAAGGCTCGTTCGCTTTCGGGTAATTGTTTGATGTATTCCATTAGCAACTGCAACGCCACAGGAACCAGCTCCACAATGTCTATATCGTGTTCTTTCACCAGTTCAAACATCTTCTGAGCGTTGGTCACTTCATCCAGCACCACAGATTTTCCGCCACAAATTACCGGACCAACGAACTGCCATACGGAAATATCAGAAGAGGAAGGTGCCGTCTGAAGAAAACTAAAGCTTCTGTCAAACTCTAGCGCTTTACGCTCAGCTTCAATATGGTTTACTGCACCATTGTGACGAACAATTGCGCCCTTTGGTTGGCCGGTAGAACCGGAGGTGTAGATCATATACGCCCGATTCGTCGAAGGGATATCAAGTAATAAATTGGTGTTTTCGAAATTTGATATCTTCGGCCAATCGCTATCGAGGTAAACAACATTAGCCGCATCACTTCCTTCTACCTTTTCGGCTAGGTGTTGTTGACTCAACAATACACTCACTTGCGAGTTGTCACGCATGTACGTAATACGCTCCTGCGGATACTTAGGATCCATGGGCACATAAGCCCCACCCGCCTTCATCACACCTAAGATACCGACAAGGAAATCGGCTGATCGCTCAGCACATAAACCAACGAGGTCACCGCTATTAATACCTACATCAACAAGATAACGAGCCAATTGATTCGCACGTTGGTTAAGTATCTCATAGCTATACGCAGCGTTATCATCAACCACCGCAATCAACGCTGGTGTTTGCAAAACCTGCTCTTCAAAGCGCGTGTGAACCGTCTTGCTAAGATCAAATGCCTCTTCGGTATCGTTCCATTTATCCATTAACGTGGCAATTTCTGCCTCATCAGTGACGTATTGCAATTGGCCAAGTTCTTCAACACCGTCAATCACCAATTGCCGACTAATACTCACCATGCGATCAACTAGACCAAAGTCCTCAAAGACATGAGGGTGATACAACAGGTTAATCCGCAAATTGCCCCGAACCTCGGTCACTACAACCTGCACATTACCTGAAGGATCACTTGGGGTGCCTTCTATAAAAATCTCTTCGCCGAGAAATTCTGTTCCTTTGAGGAACAGATAGTAATTGTACATAAAGCTCACACGGCCCCGAGGGGACAGAGCCATCTGCTCACCGATGGATATCAATCGATAGTTCTTAATAGCTTTTTGGAATGCCCTGACGTCTTTATATAAATCAACGATACTACTCGAAGCACCAAAAGCCGCTTTGTTAAATACGAAGGGAATTTCCTGAATAAAACACCCTTGAGTTGTGTAGTAATCTTTGGTCCGACCTGCCATCGTTTCCTGGATAGAAAAATCCCCATCAGGACGGCAGTAGGCATTTATCACCAAACCGTAAAGCACTTTGAAATACAGTGCAGGTGTTATTCGCTTCTTTCGGCAATAGGCTTTGACCTGAGCCCAATGATCGTCTTCAAGCCAGAATTCTTGACTTCGATATGCACCAGGTTCTGGGACTGGCGTAGGCACAGAGAAGTCCAAAGGCTCTACTGTCGATAGCTTGCCACGCCAAAAATCAACGACTTCTGGTGTATCCATTATCAGGCGATCTTCGGCGACAAAATCAGTGAAATTATCCACGGGGAAATCCCACGGTGCACCAGGACTATCGAGCTGCTGCTGGTAAGCGCCGGTCACCGACTCCCAAAATACATGAAGCGCTGCGCCATCTTGAATTGCGTGATGAACTGCCGCCACCACAACGTAATGATCATCTGCAATTTTTATGGTAAGGAAACGAACCAATTCATCATTGACCACATCATAAGGGATATACACAAACTTATCGGTTATGGCCTTGATATCAGCGTCGGAGTAATCACCAGCGCTCAGATCCATAAGTTGATAATTTACCGAATGTTCATTGCGAATAGCAAAATAGCCCATATCAAGATGAGATGATTTTGCTGCGACAAATTTCGCCCGAAATATGCCTGACTGGTCCGAGAAGGCTTGAATACAGCGCTGCCATAAATCACTATCCACAGCACTATGAAGATGCACAGCACAACCATGACTGCTCTGCAATGTCGTTGGATTCATTAAGTTATCCATCAGCATATCGTACTGCATCGCGGATAACTGCCAAATGTCGTTATACTCCTCCAGAGGCAAGCCTACTGCTTGAATAAGATCTTTTTTACTGCACAGATCGGTATTACCCATAAGCTGAAGTGGATCAGCCATAATGGATTCTGAAAGATATTGGTAATGCTCAACCACCGCATCAATAGTCGACTCATCAAATAAATCAGTATTAAATTCCAAATCGCCAAATAACCCTTCGGCTGATTGGGTTAACGTCATGGTCATATCAAACTTGGCAGATGCACCACCCAGTGAGAGCGGCTCCACAGAAAGGTCACCAAACTGCGCGGCTAACGCTTCTTGCTCAGGAGAAAAGCCATCGCTTGTCACGAGTTGAAACGCCACCTGCACCAGAGGTGTATAGGAGGGGTTACGATCTATATCGAGCCGTTCAAATACCATATCCACCGGTACGTTTTCATTCGTAAAGCCGCCCAACACGGTTTCACGTACCCGCTTAAGACCATCAGCAATCGATAGATTCGCAGGCAATGTTGTATTTAGCACCACGCTGTTAATAAAGAACCCTATAATATTCTCAAGCTCTTGCTGCGTTCTACCGCTCGTGGGTACACCAATAGAGATAGACTCTTGTTGTGCATATTTAGATAGCAGCATTTTCCAGGAAAACAACATCACCATAAAAGGTGTGAGACCATTTTCACGGGAGAACTCATTCAATCGCTCTCCAAACTCTTTGGAGAAACGTAAGTTACGTATATTACCATTGGTTGTTTGTACCGCTGGTCTTGGGCGATCAGTCGGTAACTCAAGCAGCGCTGGTGCATCACGCAGGTGATCTTCCCAGTAAGAAATCTGCTCTTCTAACGCATCATCCGTAAGATAGGTCTGTTGCCATTGAGCAAAATCTGCATATTGTAATGGTAACGGTGGTAACGGCGATGGAACATTGTGCAATCGCGCCATATAGAGTGTTGTGAGCTCTTTTAATAGAACCGCCAACGACATGCCATCACTGATGATATGATGCATACAGAATGTTAGAATCGACTCTTTTGAATTCTCATCATCATTGAGTTGTATCAATGTACCCCGTAATAATGGCCCGTTTTCTAGATCAAACCCGGTTGCTCGATCACCCGCTGCAAAAGCCATTGCATTGGCCTCTGCATCATCATCACCCACATAAGAGATTACTTGAATTTGATTGCCGCTCTCAGGCAATATCCGTTGCAGAGGTCTACCCTCTTGATCTGAATAGAAGGTCGTGCGTAAGGTTTCATGTCGACGTATCAGCTCCACAAACGCGTGCTGTAATACCTCAACAGTAAACGCCCCTTTTATTCGAATAGCGGAAGGCATGTTATTTGCGCTAGAACCTGGATTCATTTGATCGAAATACCATAATCGGCTTTGACCAAATGACAAAGGAATACCCTCTGTGGATCCAATGCGAACAATGGCGGGCAATTGGGATTTCTTTTCATCCAACAGAGTGATTTGCTCTGCAAATAATTCAATTGTCGGCGCTTCAAACAACGTTCTTACCGAGACTGTTGCGTCGGTTATTTTGGCGACCCGAGATACGACTTTGGTTGCCAATAACGAATGTCCACCTAACTGGAAGAAATCTTGCTTAATACCTAAGGTATCAATACCCAACACGGTCTGCCAAATATCAACAAGTTGCGCCTGTAGTTCCGTCTGTGGAGGAACAATGTCAACACCGCCACCGAGGTCCGCAAGCGGTAATGCCGCAAGAGCCTTACGATCCACTTTGCCCGACGGATTTAACGGTAATTCATCTAACAATGAAATAGACGCAGGAACCATATAGTCCGGTAAATTCTTAAATAATCGATCTCGCAAGCCCTGAACAATATCAGGTTGAGCCTCGGTATCAATTCCCGGCATATCCACATAAGCCGTCAACCCTGCGCCTCCAGGCATATCCTCTCTAACGATCACTACCGCATCACGAACTGTTGTAACCGTATTCAATACATTTTCAATTTCACCGAGTTCAATGCGATAGCCCCGAACTTTGGTCTGAAAATCTTTTCGGTCCACATACACCAGGCGCCCTTGATCATCGTACCGTACCAAATCACCGGTACGATACGTTCGCTCTCCATCAACGGTAACAAAAGACTCTTTGTTCAGCTCCTCTCGATTGACATACCCCGCCCCCACACTGTCACCACTGATACACAACTCCCCTATACAGCCAGGAACGACCGGAACCAAATGCTGATTCAAGACGTGTAACGTAACGTTGGCATTCGGCATACCAATGGGCAGAATTTTGGACAATTTGCCCTTAGCGACCCCAGTAAAATAATCACGTAAATTCTCTACGGTATAACTCGCCGCAATATCCGTACACTCAGTAGGACCGTACATATTCACGAGTCGTGATTGACAATCCTCTCTCTGCGCCCAGGACTCAAGGCGCTCTAGCTGGATCGACTCCCCACCCAGCAAGACATATCGCAATGAACTAAGATCGGCTAAATCAACATCTTCATTTTCTAACAGTCCGTATAAGGCACTGGGTGCGCAATTAAGATGGGTAACACCGTTATCAGCAATAACCTTACCAATGGCTTTCGGATCAAAACTCTCTACACCCGGTAACACAACAACACCACCGGTACGTAAAGGGGCAAATATATTCTTCTGAGTTAAATCAAACCCTGGACTACTAATAATTAGCGTTTTTCCGTCCTGATTGAAATCATATGCTTTCGTGTACCAGCCATATAGATTTTCGGCGTTTTTATGGGTAACGCTGGCGCCTTTTGGTTTACCCGTAGAGCCCGACGTATAAATGGTATAAAGCAAATCATCGACTGCGGTGTTTATCGCCAGAGAGTGGGTAGAATAACTTGAAAGCTGATCATCACTCAGCACGATCACCGCTTGCTGATCAATACCTTCAGGCACACAACCTTTTGTCGTGCCGTCTACTAGCACTGCGGCCGACGCTGCATCGTCGACGATGTCTTTCACACGCGCTTCTGGATAATCCGCCGCAATCGGAATGTAGCTACATCCCGCTTTCATCACACCCAGCACAGACACAATCCACCAAGGAGTGCGCGAAACAAACACGCTGACGGTTTGGCCTGGTAGAACGCCTTGATCCGCGAGACAGTGAGCCACTTGATTCGCTTTCTCATTAAGTTGCTGATAGTTCAACGACTCGCTACCGCAGATAACGGCAATGGCTTCAGGTGAGGTTTTCACCTGCTGCTCGATCAACTGTTGAATCGGCGATTCACCTATGACCTGTTTTTCACCCGCAGACCATTGCTTGAGCTGCTCCATCTCAGTGGGTGTTACTAGCGAGATATCAGAAATCGTATCGACGCCATCAACTATTTGCTGGCTCACGTGCTCCAGCCTTACCAAGAAGTCTCTATCTTCAAAATCCGCACCATGATAATCAAGATAGGTATGAAGTTCTTGACCAATCATCTTAACAATCAACTGAACATGGGATTCTACATTGGGTGTAAATTGGATAAACTCTTCATCAACCCCCATCACGTTAAGTTCTGGGTAAAAATGAATGTAGTTATACATAAATCCAAGGCGACCCTGGGGCATCAATAATGATTGCTGCAAGATAGAAAGCTGAAGCTTATCACGCCGTGCTTTCTGATCGGCTCGAGCCCCCGAAAACAAACTATCCACTTCAGCACCAGGCTCATACATGTCCAGTTTGCATACGAAAGGATTCAACAAATAATAACAACCAACCCCTTCGGCATGGCCTTTAGGTCGACCCGCATACAACTCAGAAAATACGAAATCCCCTTCCGCTCGACAATATTGATTAATCAGCAAACCATATAGACACTTGAAATACAGCGTTGGGGTGATTTTCTTTTTTCGGCAGAATTTACGGATTTGATCCAAATGCTCCGCAGAAAAAGTTTGATGGGTACTCACACGCCTATTGATAGGTGACTGAACTTTGTAGTCCAGCGGTTCAACCGTTGCCAGTTCTTTTTCCCAATACTCAACGGTCGCTTTGCTATCGGCATTCTGACGATCATGCCTAACGTGTTCAGCAAACAGATCAGGATCAGTAGTCAACTCATCTATTTGGGCATCGGCACAGCGTTTTTGATAATTTTCTAATACCACGTCTAATTGACGAACAATCCCCACACCATCTAACACCAAGTGATGCGCTGCCATGACAGTTACCCAATGATCTTCCGCTACTTTGATCAAATGATAGGTAACAAGATCACTATTGCCTGCATTATCGAAAATATACGGGTGCCGTACGAGATCCTCAATGCGCTTTTGCAGTCGTTTATTATCAACATCATCTCTGGAAAGGTCGATAACATCGATATTGATAGAGCCTGGCTTTCGAATCCCCAAATACACTGAATCTGCAAAGGGAGCAGAACAGTTCACAATTTCTGATCGCAGGATAGACTGCTGATTCGTAAAGCGCGTAAGCTCTTCCCGCCAAATTTTGACATCAAGCTTATGATGTAATTCAACACCATAACCCAAGCTATTTTCCAGTGTCTGCGGTTTGCTAACGCTGGAAAAATACAAATCCCGCTGCATCGCCGTCAGCGGCCACGCATCGTCATAGTCTGATTCAGACAACGCCAGTGTTTTCATCAACACGTCGTGACTACTCAGTGACACGGTGCCGACGAGTTGCTCTGGATTCGCAACCAATGATTCCGACAAAAACACATAACAGCAGATTAATTCCTCAACCGTACTATCATCAAATAAGTCTGTATTAAATTCCAAGTCACCGGATAGCCCGCTAGACGTTTGGTGCAACGACAGCAACATGTCGAACTTCGCCGACACACCACCGGTTTGAACCACCTCAACCGACAAATCACCAAACTCGGTTGCCAGAGACTGCTCCTCTGTACTAAAACCAGCGTCAGCCATTAGCTGAAAAGCAACTTGAGCGATAGGCGTGTAAGAACTGCTATGTTTAATATTCATTCGCTCAATGACTTTATCGAGCGGCACATCACCATTCGCGAAACCATTCAGCACGGAACTACGTACCTGTTCTAAGCCATCTTTTAGCGATAGATAGGGGGGTAAGTCGGCATTGAGAATCATGCTATTGATAAAGAAGCCAATGATATTCTCTAGCTCAGACTGCGGTCGCCCTTCCATCGGCACACCCACAGACACAGACTGTTGCTGAGAGTATTTTGATAACAACAACTGCCAGGAAAATAGCATCACCATAAAGGGTGTTACGCCATGCTCTCTAGAGAACGCAGTTAAGCGTTGATTAAAATCTGGCGCAAAGGTAAGACTCAACGATTTACCATTGGTAGTACGAACGCTAGGGCGTGGCCTATCCGTTGGAAGCGTGATTAGCGTCGGTGCATTGGCGAGATGAGACTCCCAGTAATCTAACTGCTCACTCATCACTTCTTCATTAAGTTGGCTATGTTGCCACTCAGCATAATCAGCATACTGTAACGCTAATTCCGGTAATGGCGATGGCATCTTATGGGCAAATGCCACATAAATGGTGGTCATCTCTCGTAACAAGACCGACATCGAGACACCATCTGAAATAATATGGTGCATACAAAAGGTCAATACGGATTCTTCTTTACTCTCTTCCGCGTTCAACACTAATAATGCACCACGAACCAGCGGCCCATTCATTAAGTCAAAGCAGGTTCCTCGGTCGTTGGCGACAAATTCCAACACCTTTTCTTCAGCATCATCCTGTCCAGCCAATGAAATAACTTGCAGTACATTTTCTTGCTTGGCATGTACTCGTTGACGAAATTCACCTTCATCTGTTGCGTAAAACGTAGTCCGCAAGGATTCATGTCGACGCAATAGCTCTTTGTATGCTTTCTGCATAACCCGTACATCAAACACGCCTTTTACACGTACCGCGATAGGCATGTTGTTAGCACTGGAACCTGGGTTCATTTGATCAAATTGCAATAGACGCATCTGCCCGTAAGATAAGGGGATATCATCTACTTTGTTCAATCGTTTAATTCTTTCTTGATTATTTTTCTGTAACCCTGCGCTTGCAATCGCTTGTGCAAACTGTTCAATGGTCGGCGCTTCAAATAGCGACCGAACGGTAATGTTGGCATTGGTTTGCTTAACCACACGAGCAACCACTTTGGTCGCCAGCAATGAGTGACCACCCAACTCAAAGAAATTCTGGTTGATTCCAACATCCGAAGCACCCAGCACACTGCCCCAAATATTCGCCAGCGTTTGCTCTTGTTCATTCCTCGGTGCAATAATCGCAATTGACTGGCTTAGCACAGGCGTAGGTAAGGCTTTTCGATCTATTTTTCCATTCGGCGTCAATGGGAATTTAGCCACTAACATCCATACCGAGGGAACCATATGTGATGGCAACATCTGAGCGACTGACGTTTTGCAGCTCTCCTGCAACACCTGCCGCTGTGATTCATCCAAGCTGTCTAGGCCATCTACCACCAGCCAAGCAACAAGCTGCTCTACCGCCCCCCCCACTTTCTGGGTGGCAACTACGCTATCGACAATGTGAGGTTGCTCATTAATGACAGCCTGAATTTCGCCGACCTCAATACGGTACCCGCGTAATTTAATCTGCTGATCACGTCGCCCCAAATATTCGACATCACCATTTTTACGATAGCGCGCAAGATCACCCGTACGATAAAGCTTCTCACCTTGCTTACCAAAAGGGTGAGGGACAAACACCTCATCGGTGAGTTCAGCGCTATGTAGATAGCCTGGGCCAACCGAATCCCCACTAATGCACAACTCCCCTACCGCACCAATAGGTAACAACTCATCATTGGCACCTAAGATATAGAGCCTAACATTATGATTCGGACGTCCTATCGGCAACATTGAAGTCAGCCCGTCATTCGCACTTACCACATGGAATGCCGCAATATCCGTACATTCTGTTGGACCATAGCTATTAATCAACTGGCAGCTAGCGGTACGGCGCCACGCATCTAGACGCATAAGATTAATCGGCTCACCACCGAGGAATACGTGCCTCAATGTGGCAATGCGAGGCCAATTGGATTCATCTTCTTGAAGATCATAGAATGCTGACGGCGCACAGTTAATCCAGGTTACCTGTTGCTTTTCAATCTCTGCAACGAGCAGTGCCGGATCGTATTCCTGTACCGTTGGAATCACCAACGAGGCACCTAGCGTTAATGGCGCAAACAAGTTCTTTTGGGTTAAATCAAACCCTAGTGCACTCATCAACATCACTCGATCATTTTCACCCATCGAGAATTCTTCGCCATACCAGCGTAACAAATTCACTTCTGAATAGTGATACGCACCCGTTCCTTTCGGTCTTCCAGTCGATCCAGAGGTATAGATGAGATAAAGTAAACGATTTGCATCAGGCTCAACGTTTACCGGCTCATCACCACGCTCACCCGCGGCCCTGCTGGCCGCTAACACCTCATCCGTATTAGTGGTGGTGCAATGAGCGATCGGTAAATTTGCACCAATGGACTCACGGGTAAGTACACGCTGTATTCCCGCATCTTCTACAATATATTGAATACGCCCAGCCGGATAACTTGCATCCAGCGGCACATAGGTCGCACCCGCTTTAAGCACCCCAATGATAGAACTCATAATATGTAACGATCGATCGAAACAAATACCGACTCGATCGCCCGGTTTAACGCCCAAGCTTATCAGGTGTGTCGCTATCAAATTACTCGCACTATCCAAATCTTGATACGTCTGTCGCTCATCACCACAGCTTACGGCGACATATTCCGGCGTTTTTTGAGCTTGTTCGATAAACAATTGTTGTACGGATTGCCCCCGATCGTACGCAACCGTGGTGTCATTCCACTGCACCAATTGCTGATCAATTTCAACTTCCGTCAACATCGACACATCAGATAACGCCATATCAGGCGCGGCCACTAATCGCTCACATAGGGAAACAAAATGGCTCGCAATACTCTCGATAGTCGAGCGTTCAAATAGATCTTTGTTATATTGCAAGACACCTGACAAACCAAAATCGGATTTCGCAGCCGGGTCTATCTCAGCCAATGACATGGTGATATCAAATTTGGAGGATTCAACATCAAACTCGACCGGATGAAGACTAATATCCCCCGCCTGCGCCGCATTTTGGTTCATTTGCTGCTGATCAACACCCATATTTTGATACACAAGCATGGCTTGAAATAACGGCGCACGACTCATATCTCTAGAAGGCGAAATAGTTTCTACGATCTGTTCAAACGGGATCTCTTGATGTTCATAACCGTTAACGACCGATTGATTTACTGAGCGCACTAAGGCGTCAAATCGCTCGACACCATCCAAGCGCAACCGAATAACTAAGGTGTTAACAAAGAAACCCACCAACTTTTCCAAGTCAGGATGGTCGCGACCGGCTACTGGCGTGCCAATAGCAAAATCTGTTTGTCCAGTATACCGATTGAGCAATATGCCGAACGCAGCCATTAGCGCATTAAATAAAGTTCCGCCGTTACTATGAGCAATGGCTTCCAATTTCTCTCTGGTATTTCGACTAAGGGAGAAAGGTACCGATGCACCCGCATAGGTTTGCACAGAAGGCCTAACAAAATCCGTAGGCAAATTCAAATTCGGCAGATCTTGCAGATCTTGTTGCCAATAAGATAAATGCTCGGCCACAGCACTGTCATCCAAACGATGTCTCTGCCATTGAGCATAATCCAGATAGTGCAACTGAGGGGCTTCTAACGGACTTGCAATCCCCATCGAAGAGGTGACATAAATAGTCGCTAGCTCTTGCCCGAGTACATTCATTGACCACCCATCTGTCACAATATGATGGGCAACGATAATTAACAGGTAATCTCTTTCCGTGATTTTTACTGCACTGGCGCGTATTAGCGGCCCCGTTTCCAAATCAAATGGACGCAGTATTTCTCTTGCTACCACGTTTCGAATAGCTTCATCGACGGCATCCCCGTCGGAAAGATCAATATCATCCAGCGCCATTAGCTGTAATTGATATTGGTCGGCGTCCACTATCCATTGATATGCGCCATTGTCATCTTCTCTAAAGACGGTCCGTAAACCTTCATGTCGAACTAATAATGCGTTTATCGTATCGTTTAAGGTGTCGACATTTAAGCCTCCCTTAATCCGCATTGCGAGAGGCACATTATAGGCAGTACTACCGCCATCGATTTTATCTAACAACCACAATCGTTGCTGGGCAAAAGAGAGTGGCACTCGCTGTTCACCAGACTGTACTTTTTCCCGAGACACTACCGGAATGATCTCTTTCTTTTCACCACCGTCAAGCATGCCATCAATCTGTTTGGCCAATGCTTTTATCGTCGGCGACTCAAACATCGCTCTTACGGTTAAGTGTATTTCAAATACTTGGGAAGCTCTTGATGCGATTTTAGTCGCTAACAGCGAATGCCCTCCCAAATCAAAAAAGTTTGCGTTACAGCTAACATCCGCAACATTGAGCACCTCACTCCAAATGCCCGCCAAGCTTATTTCAGTTTCGGTTTCAGGTGCCTCGTAATCCAGTTGATGTTCACTCGCAAGCGTTAACAATTGCTTTCGATCAACCTTTCCGTTGGGCGTTAATGGCCATTCATCTAACAATGTAATGGATGACGGAATCATATACGCCGGCAAATATTCATTTAGCAATGGGCGATAATTGTCATCAACTACATCAGCTACGACAAAACCTAACAGGCGCTCACCATCCACTAGTGCCAAACTGTCCCGCACACCGTCTAAACGGGCTAAGGCAAAACGAATTTCATCTAATTCAATACGTAAACCACGCAGTTTCACTTGGAAATCTTTACGCCCAATATAAACGAGTTCACCCGTATCATTATAACGAACTAAGTCCCCTGTTTTATATGTACGCTGCCCCTGATAATCAAAGAAGCATTCTTCATTTAGTTGGTCACGATTAAGATAACCGGCGCCAACACTTTCGCCGCTGATACATAATTCACCCACACAGCCAGGCACAACTTGAGCCTGATGTTGATCAAGAACATGAAGTTTGACATTCGCATTTGGCACGCCGATAGGGGTATCTGCAACAAGCGAAGCATCCAATGTATCTGCATAGGCTTTGATATCGTCAATAGTGTAACTCGCTGCAATATCCGTACACTCTGTCGGACCATACATATTAACCAATTTACTCTGGCAATCATCACGATCAATCCATGACCGCAAGCGCCCGAGGTGTATCGCCTCACCACCTAACAACACATATTGCAAAGTACTAAATGACGCAAGATCCACATCATCGGCTTCCACCAGACCGTACAGCGCGCTCGGCGCGCAGTTCATATGGGTAATATTATTGGTCTGAATAACGCTATCCACGATCTGCGGATCAAACTCCTCCATCTCCGGCAGAACAATTGCGCCTCCTGTACGTAAGGGCGCAAAAATATTCTTTTGGGTTAAATCAAAACCAATACTACTCATCACCAAGTGCTGACTATCAACACCAAAATGGTATTCATCGGTATACCAGGCCAATAGATTTTCTGCATTTCGATGAGTAACGCTAGCACCCTTAGGTTTACCCGTAGAACCCGACGTGTAGATTGTATATAACAGTGATGACCCTGGAATTTCAATTCTTGGTGTATCCGTGGCATATTCATTGACCAATGCATCATTGAGAACGACCAACCGCTGCTGCCCCAATACATTTTCAAAGCTACGCGCTGAAGCCTCATCAACAAGAACTACCGCAGCATTTGCATCTTCAACGATGTCTTTAACTCTCGCTACAGGATAATCCGTTGCAACCGGAATATATCGACAGCCAGCCTTCAGAATAGCCAGCACACCAGCAATCCACCACGGTGACGGAGAGACACATATTGCAATCGCTTGCCCCGTACTAACGCCATTATCCAGCAGGTTATTCGCCAATTGGTTGGCTGTTGCATTCAGTTGACGGTAGGTCCAGCGTGTTGAACCCGAAATAACCGCAGTACGATCCGGCGATGCCTCACTTATCTCTTCGAAAGGTCGCTGGATAGGACGCTCAGCAATATCTTTTTCCTCACCGGCAGACCACTGCTGCAACAGCGTGTTCTCCCCATCATTGGCAAACGACAAATCAGCCAAGTTTTCGATACCACCGATTATTTGCTGACTGATATCATTCATGCGCTGAAGAAAATCCTGATCCTCAAATTGCGTGCCGTGATAATCCAAAAATAGGTGTAAATCTGCGCCAATCACCTTGATCACGAGCTGAACTTGGGATTCCGCATCAGGGATCAATTGCTGAATGACTTCGTTTTTACCCAGCAACGTTAATTCGCCATAAAAATGCACATAGTTGTACATAAAACCAATGCGACCATGGGACATTAGCTGTGATTGCTGCAGCACTGACACCTGAAGTTTACCGCGACGATCTTTTTGCTGAGCTCTCGCATCACGGAAAATATCGGCGACCAATGTACCCTTCTGATAGATAGACTGTCGGCAAATAAACGGGTTCAAAATATAATAACAACCCACCGCCTCAGCATGGCCTTTAGGTCGCCCAGCACCAAATTCGGATAACACAAAGTCACTATCCGCACGACAATAGTGGCTAATAAGCAAACCGTACAGTGTCTTAAAATACAGTGTGGGGGTTATTTTATTTTTTCGACAATACTGACGTACGCTATCCCAATGATCTGTTGATAAGGTAAAGCTCTTACGAAAATGCTGGTCCACCGGCTTCAGTACTTTATAATCTACGGGTTCAACTGTTTTCAGTTGTTCGCGCCAATAATCAACGGTCTCTTTTTTATCTGCTTCTTCCCTGTCGTACTCTATATATTCCGCAAAGAGGTCCGGGTTAACTTTTAGATCCGTACAATTCGCATCAATCATGCGTTTTTCGTAATTGTCGAAAACGGTAGAAAGTTGCTGGGCATATCCAATGCCATCCATCACTAAGTGATGTGTTGCAAGAAGCGCCACCCAGTGCTCTTCCGCCAATTTAATTAAGTGGTAATAAACGACAGTACTCGTTCTTTGATCATCGAATGAGTATGGGCGTCTGACTAACCCATCAATTCTTTCTTGTAGATCCGTGACCTCAACATCACTCAGATCGATAATATCGAGTTCAATTTCCCCTGAGTGTTTAATACATAAGTAAGCAGCATCGGCAAAAGGCGCCGCACAACTTTTAATATCAGCCCGCATTATCGACTGGCTATCACTGAACCGAGTTAATTCTTCACGCCATATATCAACATTTACTTTATGGTGTAATTCAACCGCGTAACCCAAACTATTTTCAAGGGTCGCCGCATTACGTAAACTGGAAAGGTACAAATCACGCTGCATCGCCGTGAGCGGCAATACCTTTTCATACGCATCAGCCTGATCACCAAGCACAAAGGATACGCGCTGCTCTTCTGATAGTAGCGAGAAACTACCTACCTGCATGGCTAAATCGCCTGAAAGCAGGTATTCCGCTACCTGCTTGAACTGCTCAGTGATGCGTAAAATGGTTTCCGGGGTGTATAAATCGGTATTGTATTCTAACGCGCCCTGAACCCCAATATCGCTATGGGTCAGAGACAGGGTCATATCAAACTTTGCACTGACCGAATCTTTCTTAAGTGCTTCAACAGTGAGGTCACTCGCATGTGCAGAAGCTCCATCCATTGCTTGATTCGTACCCTTCTCCACCATCAACTGAAATGCAACCTGGATCAGAGGGGTATATGCAGGATTCCGGCTCAAGGTTAAACGTTCCACCGCCATCTCTATGGGAATATCCCCATTGTCTAAACCGTTCACCACCGAGTGTCTGACACTTTCCAACGCATCCTGCATAGACGCTTGCCCGTCTATATCAGAACGAATAACCATACTGTTAACAAAAAAACCGATTAATGGCTCTAGTGATAATTGATTTCGACCGGACGTGGGAATACCTACACATAAATCCTGTTGATTACTGTAACGAAATAGCAGCATTTTCCACGCCGCAAGCAACACAATAAACGGAGTGAGCTCCTGCTGTGTCGCAAAAGCTGACAAGCGTTCACCAAAATCACCGGAAAATTCTACTCGCTGATTCGCGCCATTCGACGTCTGAATCGGTGGACGCGGTAAATCACTTGGAAAAGTAGATAATAGAGGCGCTCCGGTAAGCTTCTCTTCCCAATAATCGAGCTGTTTCTCTAACCCCTCTCCTTGTAAGAACTCGCGCTGCCATATTGAGAAGTCAGGATACTGCACCTCTAACGGTGGCAAAGGGGATGGCATATTACGTACGAACGCCAGATACAGCATCGCGATTTCTCGCATAAATATTCCCACAGAAAAACCATCGGAAATAATATGATGCATGCCAATAATCAGTACATGTTCCTGAACATCTGATTCGGTGGATACCTTAACCAGTGTTGCGCGAACAAGTGGCCCCTTTACGATATCAAACGCTTGTTTAGTCTCGGTCGCCAACAAGGCTTCAATTTTTTCTTCTTGCTGCTCTCGGGAGCCTTCAATGCTTACCTGCTGAAGATCGAATTCTTCCGCAGAGTTGACCTGCTGAAAAGGCACACCCTCTTCATTGGTATAGAACGTTGTCCGTAAGGATTCATGCCGCTCACTCAGTGCATTAAATACACGCTGTATAATCTCAACACTGAGTGATCCTTTTAATCGAATACCTGACGACATATTGTTCGCCACAGTACCAGGATTCGCTTGCTCGAAGAACCACAACCGCTGCTGCCCAAAAGACAGCGGGATTTCCTCAGGGTTTTCAATTCGTCGGATTTTCCGGTTCTCATCCTGTTTCTTAGCACCGGAAAAGAACTCAATAATCTCATCTTTGCGATCTTTTAGCTGAATTTTGATCTCTTTGGTTAATGCACCTTGAGGAGCTTTAATTTTCAGTTTGTCTCCGTTAAGAGAGATCTGGATATCAAGTTGTCGTAACTCAGATAAAAAATCGACAATATTCATGTAATTACATTCCTACAAAGCACCCACTATGATCGGGTACTGTTACATATTTGTTAAATCGGGAGTCGTTTCAAACACTGTAAAATCAATGCGTTAGGCGGCCGCAGTCCTGCTCAACCAGAGTAACTGAAGTGGATAAACGCAATGAGTGGATAAAATAATAGGCAATTATTGAAGAAACAGCTTACGCGCATTGGTATTTTAGCTCTTTTATATGTTTTCTTATTATTCTAATACAACCTAAGTGATTGTATTTATTAACTTTTATTGTATTTTATCAGGTGCCAACAATCACAATATTGGATTATCGACGACCCCTAAGTCTACTGTATATTTAGCCCTTCGCCCAGCCTATCCATTACAATTAATTGGGCGGGATTAGTCTCACTAAATGATTGTTATTGAACGAAAAAAAACGGGGACTATCGACAAGGGAGTTATAGAGGTATAAGGCCAAGCTCAGCAAACAATGAGAAACAGCCTAAATATTAAGCATCGAAGGGGGAGTTATAACACTGGATCAAACGGCCCGGGCAAAACTCTCTGCTCCCCTACCGATAGCTCTGTAAATTTTTTGTACGTCAGATCAGACCAATCAAACCATTGCCACACTGAGCGCTCGCTATAAATGTGATCAATACCCTTCCACACCGGCCAATTCATACTCACTGACTCTCGATAATTCAATCTTAGTGAGTCCAGGCGCTAACATTTATATCTTATTCGGCAGAGGTAACTCATGATAAGCCCACCCAAAAGGGCGATGATAATACATTTAAGGACTTTTGAAACACTGCTCTATTGAGAAACGTAATATATACAGAGGGAGAGTAATAAACAAACCAATATTGCGATACCAGCTTCCGCAGATAACAACGCTAGCACCAGCGCAAATAAACTGAGCGGTAAGAAATAGTATATACGTCGCCACCTATGATGAAAAATCAACACCAAGATCGCAAACATAGGAGCAATAATCGCATTCCTTGATGCCAGCCAATTCATATTCATCGGCATGCTATAGCTAAACACAAATAGCGCTAACGCCAACATCGGTGTCCACGATGGCAATTCTCATTGCCTACACAATGCAAAGTAACTTACCGTCAGCATCAACAAATACATCACGGTATGCAACTGCATTAGAAACACATCACCATCTAAGAACTGATAATCGATCCAATGAGTAATTCCAGCAATAGGACGAAACATATGCATGGTGATATCATCAGGTGACCACCAAGGTATCGCTCCATATGCTTTTAATTCCTTAGTCGCACTATTATCTGCGCTCATAAAAAGAAAAGCGTTTTTTATCCTCTGGGGAAAACTATTCGAATCATCCGCAATGCTAAAACCTTTATTCTCTAGCGCTTCAGGCGTGGTGGTCGCAGCCCACTGAATAAAGTCATCGCCCAGCAACACCCCCTTCCCTGTCGGAATATGTGTCGACAATACAAGCAACAAAAAAAACAGCAGGTAGTATTTTGATTCTACCAATCGTCGAACAAGTACTGTCACGGCAAATCCATTCTCACTTTAATAAAAACATGACTATCCGCTAGCCCCCTAGCGGATATTCTCCTTAACTCTATGCTTTCGTGATGTTGTTTCGAATGGACTTCAAACCTACAGTGCGGTTTATCAGTTAGAGTTCAAACTCCTCCATATCGTCATCATCCTCACCTTCGACTTCTTCGGCTTCTAACCCACCTCTAGCCCAAAGCGTTGTATCAATATAATTCGCCATACCTTCGATAGACGCGGATTGAAATAATACCTTTAGGGGAAACTTCACCTCATATAAGGCTTCAACTCTCGAGACTATCTGTGTTGCCAAAAGGGAATGTCCACCCACATCAAAGAAGTTAGACAGAACGCTCACTTTTTCAATCTTTAAAATGACTTGCCAAATATCAGCAATCGCGTGCTCGATATCATTACGAGGGGCAACGTACAGGTCCTCGACAAATGCCGTAGCAGGATCAGGTAATCGATGCCTATCCAGCTTGCCATTAGGTGTTAACGGAATTTGTGATATATCTATAAATGCGGCGGGTAGCATATATTCTGGTAGACGAGATCGCAAGTGCATACGCACGTTATCAATGTCGAGTCCATCACTAAGCCCTAATTCACTTTCTTGACAAACTACGTAAGCGACTAAGCTAATATCTCCCCGCCGATCTAGACAGTCGACCACCACAGATTGTTTGACTCCTTCCAAGTCATTAAGTGCCTGTTGGATTTCAATAAGCTCAACACGATAACCGCGTATTTTTATTTGCTGGTCAATCCGGCCTAAAAACTCGACTGAGCCGTCAGCTAAATATCTACCGCGATCGCCGGTACGGTATACTCGGTCATCGGGGCAAAACGTTAACGGATTAGCAACAAAAGGGGACTCGTCATTCTCGTCATTAAGATAGCCGCTAGAAAGATATGGCGATCGAACGACAATCTCCCCGACTTCATTCGGTGTAGCCACCCCCCCCTTTTCCGTTACAACAAGCACTTGAACATCCTCAATACCACTACCGATTGGCAACCACTGAGTATCCTTTTCCGAGCCTCCCAATGTTATTAGGTGATGCGCCATTGCCTGCGGCGTTTCTGTTGCACCGTAAAAATTAATGCAAGATACTTGCGACGCATAAGCCGATAGCGCCCTAACGCCACCAACGTACAATCGATCCCCGCCAAAAACAGCATAGCGTAGATTTGGCAATTGATGACTCTCTGGTACACCCACCTCTGTGTCCCACTCAACAGCCCCCGTAATAAGCTGGCCCATTGCTGGCGTTAGATGCATGACGCTAATATTTTCATTTATCAACCATTGCACCAATTCACCTGGATTATTCATCACCTCTGCATTAGGAATACTAATCGTCGCGCCGATTGACAACGGTACGAAGATATCCCGCAACAAAGGGTCATGAGCTAGTCCCGACAACAAACTAAACGTATCTTCAGACGAAAGCGCGTACTCTCGCTTATACCAATTCACAAAATGAGCTACCGGATTTAAGGTGCCCGCAATCGCTTTCGGCTCACCTGTTGTACCAGAGGTAAACGCAACATACGCCAATCGTTTAACATCAAATACATCGGGTATAGAAATTGAATTGACGCAAGGAGCAACCAGATCTCCATTGTTCGTAATCGATAACACATTGCTACCAACGTATTCAGTCAACGTTGCCTGTAGCTGTGGCGATAGTACTTCATGTAAATTGATGGCTGCGACCGGTTTCGCGATCTCTACATATTTGCTTAACCGCTCTTCTGGATAGGCAGGGTCCAGAATAAAAAATGCTGCGCCGCTACGAAGAACTGCAAGAATTGAAATCACCAATGCAGAATTGCGTTGGGCGTAAATACCAATTGTTCTTCCCTCTAGCCCACCATCAATAGAAGCCCCTACAGACACTAAAACCTCTGCCAAAGCATCAACTTTACGAGTCAATTCCATATAGGTGATATCGCCATTCTTATCTCGAATGGCAATATCATTGGACGATTCTTGAGCCATCCGCTGTAATTCAACGACCGGATGCTCAAATTCGACCTCATTAATAATCCGCTCTATATCAGGGGTTGCGCAATTGACCGTCTCTAATGCAACCTCATAGATTGAGGTTTCAGGTGAGGTTGCCACCACATCGAGGTACTGGTTCAGGTGATTCAGCATTCTCTCGATCGTCTCACGCTTAAATAAGTCCGAGTTATATACCATATAAAACTGCAAACCATCTGGAGTCTGCTTAGCGTATAAGTTCAGGTCGTATTTTGCATGGGCACCATCGGCATCAGCCACCAACGATTCGATCGACAACCCTGATACTCGTTGCGCAGTTTCCGGTAAATTCAACAGATTGAAGAATACCTGAAAAAATGGCGTACGACTTAAGTCACGTTTTGGTTTTAGCTCAGCAACAATCTTTTCGAACGGTAATGCTTGATGAGAAAAAGCACCTAACGACTGATTCTTAACTCGGTCAAGCAATTCAATAAATGTTGGCGCTCCAGATACATCTGCCCCGACAACGACGGTATTTATAAACATGCCGATTAAGGGTTCAATCTCTGAGCGGTTCCGACCGGCAATAGGTATTCCAACATTAATACGTTCCTGACCGCTATAGCGATGCAACACGACATTGAACGCAGTAAGCAACGCCATAAATAGCGTCGCCCCCTGCCCTTTGGCTAGACGCTCAAGGTTTTCAACCGTGGATTCCGCCACCTCTAACTTCACTGCGGCACCATTTGACGACTGAACCGATGGTCGCGGAAAATCTGTAGGTAAATCAAGAACACCGTATTCATTATCGAGCTGCTCGCGCCAATAACTCACTTGTCGATCAAGCTCATCCCCTTGCATCCATTGGCGCTGCCATGCTGCATAATCTACGTACTGAATCGGCAAATTTGGTAACGGCGCTCGAGACTGATCCTTTAACGCGGCATACAACATCCCCAACTCTTGAACCATTACATCCATGGACCAGCCATCTGAGATCATATGATGCATCGTGGACAAAAACACCCACTCCTGCTCAGTGCCATCTTCGGAGGCTAATTGTAACAACGTTGTTCGATACAAGGGTCCCGAAGACAAATCAAAACCTTTGCCAAACTCCTCCTTGGACCGCAGACTAATCTGAAATTCCTGCTCGTCAACAGATAAACCACTAAGGTCGACAACGTTGATATTCCAAGGCGTCGCTTCGTGAATTATTACTCTCGGCGAATCACCATCGCTAATAAAATTACTCCGAAGTGTTTCGTGTCGTTCCACTATTGTTGATATCGCTGCATTCAGAATCTTTACATCCAACTCACCTTTCAATCTCAACGCAATTGGCATGTTGTATGCCGATGTACCAGGTTCAAGTTGATCTAACAACCACAATTGCTGCTGCACAAAAGATAGGGGGAGAAACCCATTTCGATCCACAACGACAAGATCAGGCACGTTTACTTGAACCCCAGATGCGACGGCGGCATCAATAAGTTGTGCAATTTCCCTTACCGTGGGGCCTTCAAACATATCCCGCAGCGGAAGCTCGACAGAAAACTGGGATTTGATACGCCCAACCGCCTGCGTTGCTAATAAAGAATGTCCTCCGATATCGAAAAAGTTATGCGTCGCCCCTACATTATCAATGCCCAGTACGGCAGCGAAAATGGATGCAAGCGCTGTCTCCGTTTCACCACCAGGTAATACAAATTCATCTACGCTTCCTTCTATTTGTGCTGCTGGCAAACTGGCTCTATCTACCTTGCCATTCGGCGTCAAAGGGAATCCAGCTAACAAAACAAAGGCTGAGGGCACCATATAACCCGGCAACAGATTCGAGAGTTGCTGCTTAAGACGCGATTCTATCTGTTCTTTTTCTGACGTCTTCGCGATAAGCAACTCACCCACAACCACCCACGCAATTAACTGCTGCCCCATTGAAGGATGATTAACAACAGCAACAAGTGATTCAGAAATATCATCCTGCTCGTTAATGACCGCTTGAATTTCTTCAATTTCAATTCGAAAGCCGCGCAACTTAACTTGATGATCACGACGTCCGAGATAATCGAGCAAACCGTCCTGCCGATAGCGAACCAAATCACCTGTTTTATACATGACGTCGTTTGACTTGATATTCGGGTTACTCACAAAAACGTCTGACGAAAGCTCCGAATTAAATACGTAACCCGGCCCGACACTATCGCCGCCAATACACAATTCACCAATCGCACCGATGGGCAAGATTTTATTTGCATCATCAACCACATAGAGTTTTACATTATCATTGGGGCGACCAATAGGCACTACACCAGATTGAATATCTGACGTAACATCCACCCGATGCCAACTCGCGATATCAGTGCACTCTGTCGGGCCATAGCTATTAATAAGCTCGCAATGAGCATTTTCAAACCAGCCCTGCAGACGAGGTAGATTAATTGCCTCACCACCTAAAAACACACGCGTTAATGACGCTAGACTAGACCAATCTGCGGCATCATCTTGCAATGGGTAAAACGCACTTGGCGCGCAGTTTAGCCAACTAATCTCTTGTTGTTCAATCAGGCGGATAAATATTGCAGGATCATATTCCTGCGCGTGTGGAATCACCAAGGTCGCGCCAGTCACCAAAGGAGCAAATAGATTTTTCTGAGTTAAATCAAACCCGATAGCGCTCATAAGTAAAACGTTATCTTGCGACGTCATATCGAACTCACGGCAATACCAAGACAACAGATTCACCTCAGACCGATGATACGCCCCCGTCCCCTTTGGCCTTCCTGTCGAGCCAGAGGTATAGATCATATACAGTAATTGTTCAGCATCACCACACAACGGAACCGCGGTATTATCAGCATCGTCAATCCCCTGCTGATCAAGAGGGATATACTGCCAACTACCTTCAGGCAATCCCTTCTCTATATCGGAACGTGTTAGTACCCGACTAATATTCGCATTTTCAATGATATAACTGATTCGGCCATGGGGGTAGCTAGCATCCAACGGAACATAGGTTCCACCAGCTTTAAGTATGCCTATCACCGCTGGCATTAATTCAATACAGCGATCCAAACACAATCCAACAGTATCACCGACAGAAACACCGGTATCCGCTAAAAAACGGGCTATTTGGTTTGAGCGCTCATCCAACTGCACATAGGTTAATGAAGTGTCCGCAAATTTTATGGCAATATTCTCCGGAGTTTTCTGTACTTGCTCCGAAAACCATTGGTGTATGGTCTTATCCTTAGGATAATCTACCTGCGTCCGATTCCATTCAATCAGTTGCTTATGTTGCTCCTCTTTGCTTAGCCAATTTAATTGATCTAACGGAAGTTCCGGGTTATTTACGACCTCCAACAACAAGGTGGCAAAGTGCGTTACCATACTTGCCGCCGTTCCAGGTAAGAATAGATCAGTATTGAAACCCAAACTACCTTGGATCTTTCCATCAATTTCGGCAAGATCCAACATAAGATCAAATTTAACGTTTTCGTGCTTCTCACCAACTGAACTGATCTTTAATCCAGGAAGCTGAACGCTACCTTGCGAGGGTCCATTAACCAAGTTAAACATCACTTGAAATATCGGTGAATGACTCATTTCCCTGGGGACATTCAGCTCATCCACCAAACGTTCAAACGGTACGTCTTGATAGGCGTATGCATCGAGTGAATGTTCACGTACACGCTCTAACTGCTGAACAAACGACTCCCCCGCCTCAAAATGCGCTCGAAGCGCTAGCGTATTCACAAAGAAACCGATAATACTCTCGAGCTCTGAGCGATTTCGATTTGCAATCGGCGTGCCCACTGCAAAATCCTGCTGCCCACTATACTTATGCAACAGAACATTGAAGCCGGCTAGCATAACTTGATAAAGGCTCGCGCCTTGTTTTCTAGCAAGTTGGTTCAGGCGGCGAGATAGTACCTCATCTAACTGAATTTTCTCAAACGCACCATTAAACGTCTGTTTGCTCCCTCTCTTTTTATCAAACGGCAATTCTAATACAGGAACATCCTGCAACTTCGATGTCCAATAATCGATTTGCTCTTGCAGTACGTCACCCTGCAACCAATTCCGTTGCCATACAGAAAAGTCCGCATACTGAATCGCCAAATCAGGCAGAGGTGACGGGCGACCGTGACTAAACGCATCGTAAATTGATACCAAATCCTGCATCAATATTCCGTTTGACCAACCATCGGAAATTATATGGTGCATATTTACGATGAGTACATGGGACGTATCCGATAATTTTAACAGCCGTGTACGAATTAAAGGCCCGACTTCCAAATCAAAACTAAAACTCACTTCGTTCTGCGCCTGACGTAGCGCTTCTAAATCTCTATCTTCTGCCGGCAAGTGCGAAATATCACTAAATTCGACAACCCATTCTCCCTTGTCTGCAATCACTTGCATGGGCTGTTCATCGACACTTATAAACCCCGTACGCAAACTATCATGCCGATTGACAATTTCAGAGAACACTTTGTTTAGTAGATCGGCATCCAGTACCCCATCAAGTCGTATCGCACCAGGCATATTGTATACTGGCGTACCGGGATCCAACTGATCCAAAAACCACAATCGTTGTTGTGCGAATGAAATAGGTAATGGTTGGGATTTATCTACCGCCATCATCGCTGGCGCTTTTGATACTCCCCCCTGTTGTGCATGTCGCACCAGCATTGCAAGGTCAGATACCGTTGGCGACACAAACAAATCACGCACCTGTACCTCGATATCAAACGCTTTCTTAACGCGAGATATAATACGCGTCGCAAGCAGCGAATTCCCACCTAGATCAAACAGATTATCAAGTACCCCTATCTGCGGCGCATCAAGAACTTCCGACCAAATCGACACAAGTTGTGTCTCTAACTCGCTGCGTGGTGCTATATATTCTACCCGTGCGCTTTCTGCGTCTGTGGGTTCCGGCAAGGCCTTTCTATCAACCTTTCCATTAGGAGTTAAAGGCCACTGCGCCAAGACCACCAAGGCACTTGGTACCATATACTCAGGTAGGTGATCCCGTAACTGCTGACGCCATTCTGCAATCTCCGCTTGTTCCGATACCACATACGCAACCAACTCATCATTTTTCAGCAACACTAAGCCATCTTTCACTTCCGGAAGCTGCTGTAAAGACCATTCGATTTCACCCAGTTCAATACGCAAACCACGTAATTTTATTTGAAAATCCTTACGTCCTACATAGACTAAATTACCATCCTTTTGGTAACGCACGAGATCCCCCGTACGATACAACAAACCATCACCAAACGGGTTTTCGATAAATACGCTACGAGTAAGCTCATCTCGATTTAGATAGCCTAACCCGACACCCGTGCCAGCAATACATAGCTCTCCTACACAACCAGGCGCCACAAGCTGATTATTATCCGTTAACAAATATAACTGGGTATTCTGAATAGGTAATCCAATAGGGATATTCTGATCGGGGGAAGTGATTTCCGTCAATCGATAAAACGCAACAACATCCGTACACTCAGTTGGCCCATAACTATTAATGATCTGCGCATGAGAATTGTCGTTGGCGAGCCACGAATAAAGTAACGACAGTTGAATAGGTTCACCGCCAAGTACAACATGCCTCAATGAAGATAACGACTCATAGCTATCAAAAGCAGCCGTTTCGACTAATGGATAAAACGCACTGGGAGCACAGTTAACCACACTAACTTGATGCTGCTTAATCAAATCAACCAACAGCTCTTCATCAAACAAATCCATCTGTGGAATCACCAGTGTTCCACCCTGCAACAACGCTGCGAAGAGATTCTTCTGAGTCAAATCAAAACCCACTGCGCTGATCAATAACGTATTGGTTGTTTTTCCAAACGCCATTTCTTCGGTATACCATTGCTGTAGGTTTAGTTCACCTCGATGGGTAACCGCTGCACCTTTAGGCTGACCCGTTGAACCAGACGTATAAATAGTATAAATGGGGTCATTATCACTAATCGTCAAATTAAGATCATCATCGCTGAGCTGTTGCAAGCCGCTGGATGATTCAGCATCCCATGCTTGATCAATCAACAAGCTCTTTCCATCAAATGCTGGCAATCGATCAACTAAAGTTGAGTGCGATATCACCGTGGGTGCCTGACAATCAGCCATAAGAAACGCAAGGCGCTCCTTCGGATAATTCGCATCCATCGGCACATATGCCCCCCCCGCTTTCAGCACACCAAAAATAGATACAATAAGGTCAGCTGAACGCTCTAAACAAATTCCTACCCGACTTCCTGCCACAACACCTTCAGATACCAAGTATCTCGCCAACTGGTTTGATTTTTGGTTTAACTCACCATAGGTTAACTGTAGATCGCCATAAATAACGGCAATGGATTTTTCGGATTTCGCGGTTTGAAATTGAAACCACTCTACGATGGTGGCAAAACTTCTGGCATTGGTCTGAAGTGAAAGTTGCTTGCCATGTACCTGAAGTTCCTCTCGTTCAGAGTCAGTTATATAGGACAACTGCGAAAATTGGTTGACGCCAACATCAACAATTTGTTGTGCGACTGATACAAGGCGATCTAACAGAGATAAATCGACAAAACTATCCAAATCATAGCGCAACGTAAGGTCAATAGATTCTTGTAACTCACCCACGATCAACTGAACGCCACGTTCAACTTTTGGTGTGGACATCACAGGACTCACCAATGCCCCCTGCACATTTCTCGTTAGAACGAAGTTATAGTAGTTATACATAAATACCGCAGGTGCCTGAGGTAATATGTTTGCCTGCTCGCTAAGTGAAATAGATCGATAGGCTTGAGTCTTCGCCCGATACTCTTTTTCGTACTTAAATAAATCGGCGATCTGTGCATCGTTTGCAAACAGAGCATTCGGAAACACCATTGGAATCTGTTGGTAGAAACACCCTAAATCAGAGTCACTGGCATTACGTCGATTGCCGTTAAATTCCGCTATATGAAAATCATTCTCTGCTCGACAATAATGCTGTACAAGTATGCCGTAAATACCTTTAAAAAATAACGGGAAGCTAATTCTGAGTCCCTGGCAGTATGCACGCACTCTGGAAAATAACTCACCTTCTATTGTCAGCGATACCGTCTCATCATTAAAAGCGTTAATATTCTCACGTTTACGGTAGGTTTCTGGCATCGAAAACTGCAGCGGCTCCACTGTTTTTAACGTGTCTTTCCAAAAAGCGATCACCGCATCGCTATCAACATTCTGTTTGTCCCATTGCTGGTAATCACTATTTGCAACAATAGAGCGGCTAGTATCTGACGATGTTACCGGTGATGGCGACCCGCCATTTCTTAGTGTTTCATAACAGTCAAGAATGGCATCCATATGCAAAAAAGCGGATGCCCCATCCACCAACAAGTGGTGATAACACAACACCAACTTTTGCTGACCAGTCGCATTTAAAAGTAAATACGCGCGAATTAACGAATCTTGCAGTAGGTCAATAGGTTTATGCATCAACAAATCGGCATTGCTCGCCAAATCACCTTCTACTTCTACCCTATTTAGTGAAATAGAGCGGTTGTGTTCGACAACCAGGTACGCGTCATCAGTACCAGGTAAGTGACTCTCTATCAAAGAACTCAACAAAAGACTATGTTGTTTCGCAACCCACTTAACGGCCTCAGCTAACGTAGCTTCATCCAGCGGCATTTCGATATCCACAGAGATCCCATAGGAATTCTCAAAACTATCGGGATTAACTTTATACGCCAGATAGAAATCCCGCTGATAAGTATTCAATGGAAGCAAGCTGTGAGTTTCTGCATCAACACCTAAAGAAGATAATAACTCATCATCGCTAAATAGCTGAATCGACTCTATGGTTAATTGCTTATCAGAAGTCAGTGCTAATAGTAGGTGCTGATATTGATTTACCAACGTTGCAATGGTCGACTCACTAAAGAGGTCGGTATTATATTCCAAACTACCGCTGTAACTAGCATCTAAACGGGCAACACCTAATACCATCTCCATTCTCGCCGATGCGCTCGCCGATGGTATCTCCGACACCTCTAGTGGGCCCATACCTAACGATGTAGACTCAGCATCACTCTGCACATTAATCAGTTGAAATGCAGCTTGTGCAAGTGGGGAATACCCCGGTTGACGCTCAATCGACATTGCTTCCATTAGCATATCGATAGGTAAGTCCTGATGACTAAACCCATCCAACACCATGGTTTTTACGCGCTGAAAAAATTGTTCACTGGTCTCAGTGTTATCTATCTTAAGACGTAACATTAACAGGTTCACGAAAAAACCAATAAGGTCTTGCGTCTCCCCTCTATCACGCCCAGCAACAGGTGCACCGACAACAACATCATTGGAACCCACAAAGCGAGACAACAATAATTGCCACGCCCCTAACGTTACCATGTAGGGTGTTAGCTTGTTCTTATCACAAAACGATTCTACCTGGACAAACAGCGCTGCAGGCATATCAAATTTATGCACTGCTCCTCGGTTACTTACCAATTCTGAGCGAGGTTTATCCGAGGGTAGTTTAAGGACGGACGGTGCACCTTCTAAAGCGCCTATCCAATAATCAAGGTGGGCTTTTTGTTCATCGCTTTCCACATACCCCCTCTGCCATTCAGAATAATCTGCATATTGAATCGGTAGCTCTGGCAATACTGACGGGCTATTAGCCGCTTTCGCCATATAGAAAGCCATCATCTCTTTGACCAAAACTTCCATCGACCAACCATCCGAAATGATGTGGTGCATGCAAGCAATTAACACGAATTCTGGTTCGCCCGATTCAGGGGTATTAACGGTGATAAGTTTACCTCGAAATAGAGGTCCCGCGCTTAAATCAAACGATGTCAGTGCATCTTCATTTACACAGTGCTGTATTTGTGTTTCTTTATCTTGAGACTCAAGATCAGACACATCCAACCGATCGAGTGTCCAGGCATTATCCGAACGAATAACCTGGTATGGTTCACCATCCTTCTCTTCAAAGTGGGTCCGCAATACCTCATGTCGTGCAACAATCGCTTGAAAGGCCTGGTCCAAAATATTTGGGTCAATAAAACCCTTAATTCGAAGCGCTGTGGGCATGTTATAAGTCACATCGCCTGGGTTCAGCTGGTCGAGTAACCATAACCGCTGCTGGCCGTAGGATGCCCGTAAAGGCTTATCCCGACTTACACAGGGAATCGTTTCCGCCGTCGCCTTCTGGGCCTGTTTCAGAAACTCCATAATGGCCGGTTTGTTCGACACAATTTGATTTTTGATTTCTGGAGTAAACGCACCCTCAGGTGCACTAAAACGCAGGTTTTCACCATCTAACCAAAGACGAATATCTTTCTTTGCAAGAGAGGACAACAGCTCAACTACGGACATAGGGACCCTTTTCTTCTTTTGTGCAACTATCAATCAAAATGACGATATTGCTTATAATGCTATTAGTATCTTATTTTTATTCTAGTTGGCTGATTCTACATAGGTTATCAATCGATTTCCTCTTTTTACGACTGAGATTTGAAGCAACAAACCCTAGACGAAAAAAAAGCCCTCTGAACGTAATCCAGAGCGCTTTTTTAGGGTGTCGGCGCGAAAAAGATACATGGTATCTACTTACGCGGGGATTTGCCTTAAAACGGACCTTTCAAAACCTGACTTTCACCAACTGCTAGTACAGGCCAGCTATCATAGCGCTTTGACTCCCAATCCCAGGTAAACCATTGTAATTTTTTGGAACTCAGTGGATAAGGCCAAATCGCTTTTATCTTGGTTGGCATATGTTCTGGTGATACCGCCAGCACCTCAACGCCCATATCTCCTTGCTGGAAGAACTGGCCACGATGAAATTCTGTATCCGAATCGATAAAGAATCCGTCTGCTTTTTTATAGAGATACGTCATATGTTGTTTTTTTGTAGATTCGGATATACCTAATGACGATGCAAGAGGAAACCCTATATCTGAGAGCGATTCTAATTCAATACTGTTATCTGATACACGGGTTACTCTCATTGACTCCCAAGCAGGCGCAAGGGTATGAATTGCTTTTGCAATATTTTTGCCGTGAGCGTTCGCAATGGAAGGCACATATAACATCTCAAATTGTAAGGGGGTATTCACGAAAACCTGAGCGATCTCTGGGTTCGGTTCCACCTCAGCCGGTTTCTGTAAGGCACTCATTATTGGCCTATCACTTAACTGTGACTGAATAGTAAGAAACCAGCCCACCCCATTACCAGCGACGTGACCCAACAAGAATATAACCGTAAATACCCATGCAAAACCTCGATATAGCTTAGATTCAGGCAGCCAATCAGATTTTTTTATCAACCCATGAAGAAACTTTGCCAGTACGACCATCAATCCAATACCCGCAAGAAACATCAACCGACCACTGGATAGAGTGGCCGCACAACTTGGTACCACAGCAATCCAGGAAGCGACGTACCAATACCTAGCATCACGATCGGCACGTAATAATGGCAAGAACAACAACGTAAAAAGTACCAATCCAACCCAAGCAATGATTACCTGCAATTGAAATGTCTCCGGTGACATTAGCGCCACGTAAGTATCAACACCTATCATTTGGTCAAACAACAACGTGGGGGCATTCGTTGCTACGTTCTGCAAGAAAGCACCGGGTTGAGCAAGAGGATCTACGTAGGCACCATTATTTGCCGCACCATAACCCAAATAGCGATATATCAATCTCCAAACAACAACAACAACCAGAACCAACCCACCAATGATAGTCCTGTGAATCCATTTCCCACGATCCAATATTAGTAAATAGGCTGCCACAAATGCCAAAATTGCTACGCCAGCTTCTGCACTTAACAATGCCAAGGCCAAAAAAACCCAAAACCCTACAATCGCACCTATCGAGTTACGCCCATCCCTAGACTCTCCACGCCAAAAGTGAAAACACATCAACGCCATCAGCACCATCGACGTTACTACAAATATATTTCGATTTGCTATCCAAGAAATGGCTAGTGAATGACTAACGTCCAACCCATAAAGCGCTATTGTCAGCACAATAATAGGTACAGCAACAGCAGACCTTTTTAGCAATAACGCCAACAGAAACAAGACAAAAAGATACCAACTAACATTTTGAAAATGCATAGCTGCAGGTGAATCGGGCCACAATTGATAATCCACCCAATGAGTAAAAGCCGATATAGGCCGCCAAAAATTCAATTGTATGTCTTCAGCAACCCACCAAGGAACCGCTCCCCACTGAGCGGCTTCGTCTAGAATCTCCCCATTCATGCCAGAAAAGCTGAACATTCCGTTGATAGCTTCTAGCATACCTGGTGGATTGGACTCTTTAGCCAAACCACTACCCGCTTGCGCCACCGGATACATGGGCTGGCCCGTTAGGTACGCCTTATGGATATAGTCATCACGACTTAGATCCTTTAACACGGTAGGCAGCGCAACCAATGCGACCAAAAACAGCACACACATTAACGGCCAACGTAATCTCTTATTATTAGTATCAATCGATTGTTCCATACTACTTTACTGCCCCCAAGGCACAAAAACTTCGGGCGCAAACCTGGCATCGCAACACCATCACGACAGCAAACTTACGCCCGCATCAAAAGTGTAAAATTTACAAGAACCCTTCGTCTCGGTTTTCGTCTTCTGCTGAATCAGATGTATCACCCTTAGCATTCTGAGCTGCCCACATCATTGTATCCATATACTCTGCGATTTCCGCAATGGTATGTAACTCAAACAATGAACGCAGCGGCACGTCAATATCAAATTCTTTTCTGAATTTAGAGACCACACGAGCTGCTAGAAGAGAGTGTCCCCCAAGATCGAAGAAGTTATCATACACACCCACTTGATCAACACTCAGTACTTCGCTCCAGATTCGCGCTAATTTTTCTTCCGTATCATTTCTCGGAGCAACATATTCCACCTCAGGTTGTTCGTCTGGAGATGGCAGCGCCTTTCGATCAATTTTACCGTTGGGTGTTAACGGCCATTCATCAAGAGCAATAACCAATGCTGGAATCATATATTCAGGCAAGTAATTTCTTAGCCCATTGCGACACTGTGATTCATTAAAATCGCCATCGACGAGCACATAGGAGATCAACTGATCGTCAACGACTAACGTTAAACTACTATGCACCTCGTCTTGTTTACTAAGAGCAGATTCAATTTCTCCCAATTCGATACGCAGACCGCGCAGCTTCACCTGAAAATCCTTGCGACCTACATACTCAAGATCACCATTAGGCCAATAGCGAACGAGGTCTCCTGTACGATACCACTTACCATCTGCGTGCGGATTATCGGTAAATACCTTTGCGGTAAGGTCAGGCTTGCCCACATAACCTTGACCTAGCCCTTCACCTGCGACACAGAGTTCACCCACGATCCCCTCTGGTAGCAACTTGCCATTAGCATCCGCCACATAGATATCAGTATTCGGCACGGGCCTACCGATAGGTGTCGTATCGGCAGTACGATCTTGAGAATCAACAATATGGCAAGCAACTACGTCGGTACATTCAGTTGGCCCATAACTATTTATTACCGCGCAATTGACTGAATCCAAGGATAGCCAATCGTCCATCGTCGCCAGCCGAATCGGTTCACCACCCAATACGAGATAGCGCAATGACGGATAGGGGTACCCCTGTTGTGCGGTATCCTCCAACAATGGATAAAATGCACTTGGCGCACAGTTCACCACCGTCACTTGTTGCTCCGCAATTGTCGATGACAACACATCTACATCATAATGATCCATTTTCGGAATCACCAACTGCCCACCCTGTGTCAGAGCCGCAAACAAGTTCTTCTGAGTTAGGTCAAATCCGAAGGCACTGGTCAGCATAAAACGATCATTGGCGGAGATCGCCAACTCATCGACATACCAGCTCAACAGGTTCAGTTCGCCACGATGATAGACACCCGCGCCTTTCGGCACACCAGTGGATCCAGAGGTATAGATAATATAAATAAGATCATCTGGCGACGGCAATGAATCAGGTGTGATCGTTGATTGAGAGTCCAATTGCCTCACGCAGGCTTCATCATCAAGAACAAATAGAGGTCTCTTCGAAAGATCACATTCATCATCTTGCAACCGTTGAACGATACAAGACTGCGTCACTAATAGTTTAGCGTCGGAATCACTTAACATATAAGCCAAACGTTCAGATGGGTAATTTGAATCCATCGGTACATAGGCGGCTGATACTTTTAACGTTCCTAACACAGACACCATCATATCAATGGAACGATCTAAACAAAGGGCAATGCGATCCCCTTTTGATACGCCATGAGATAGCAGATAATGTGCAAGTTGGTTGCTGCGTTCACTCAGCTGACGATAACTTACTGACTCATCACCATATCGAACAGCGATAGCATCAGGTGTTTTTTCTGTTTGCTGCTCAATTAGGTCAACCACGGAATTCACATCCGCCTGCGGCACCCGCTCCCCTAACCAATGAGACAACTGCTTGTCTTTCTCGTCAGGCAATATATATTCCAACTGCTTAACACTTTCATTACCCGAAACGATCTGCTTGCTGATTTGTTCAAATCGTTCCAAAAACCGCAGATCAGCAAAACGATTACTCATATAAATGAGTACCAAATCCATATACCCATCCTGGTCATGAGCCACGAACTGTATGGGACCGTCTTGTACTTGGGGATACCCCTTCACTGTCAATTTCTCACCAAACAATACCACCTGTGGGATAAAGTTATAGTAATTGAACATAAAGGAGAAGCGCCCTTGCGGTAACAATTGGCGTTGCGCAAGCAAAGATATACTTGAAACATTCTTAACGGTTTTCTTATAACCCTTAATATGATCAAACAGATCTTTAACGTCACGACCATCGATAAATAGATCTTGTGGAATAACCATTGGCATAACTTCAAAGTAATTACCAAAAGTCATCTTGTGGAAACCCTTTCGTCCCGATAGAACTTCAGAAATACTAAAGTCCGACTCACCTCGGCAATAGGTATTGATCAACAAGATATAAATGGCCTTAAAATACAGTGACGGATGTATCTTAAGATCAGCACAGTAACTCTTAACAGCCTCCCAATGCTCATCACTTACCCGTAAGCGCTTTTCTACCCGCTGAGGCGTTTCATCAGGGTTAAACGCCTGTGGTGGAATCGCGAAATCCAACGCCTCTAGCGTCTGGCCTTTTTCTTTCCAGTAAGCCAGCACTTCTGGAGAATCAACGGTCGTATTATTCTTCTCCACATGTTGATCGAATAATGGAGGTACTGTTGGCGGCATCTTACCATTCGCAATGGCCTCCATACCTTGAATATTCTGCATGCCATGCAATACCATGCTCACGCCATCGGCGATCAAATGGTTCATTCTAAACACTAATAAATGACGATCGTTATCCAGCTTATACACACGATACTCGGTTAGTATATTTTGAGTAATATCATATGGCTGCCAAATAAAATTCTGAGCAATATCCCCCGCGGCGTCATCGGAAGTTGTCTGATCTGATATATCGACATAATCGATACTAATAGTGCGCTGCTTTTCAATTTGGTGATAAGCAACATCCGCATAAGGCACATCACACCCAATCAAGCCACAACGCATTAGTGGCTGAGCATCGACAATTCCTTGGGCCGCCTCCTCCCACTGTCCGATTTCGAATCGCCCCGTTACAATGGTATGGTAGCCCATACTATTTTTTAAACTATCGGGCTCCATTAGCGTATCGAGATACATATCACGCTGCATCGGCGACAAAGGCTTCAGCTCATACAAACTTGCATCAACATCTAACAAACCGTATAGCTCGCCTTCAGACACCACCTTCAGGTTATCCAAATATGCGTTTGGCTTCTCGATCATTTGCTCGAGTATGCGCGAATAATGCGTCATCATTTTCTCAATCGTCGACGCATCAAATAAATCCGTGTTGAATTCAACAACCCCACCAAGATTGCTATCATTTTCTTGTAAGATTAACGAGAATTCATATTTAGCGGTTTTGTGCTCTCGAACAATCGGAGTCAATTCTATATCAGCGACCCGAGTACCTATGGCTTCTTGTGGTGTGTTTTGTAACGCAAAACCTACCTGCGCTCCTGGAGCATGCTCAGCGCTACGATCTAGTTTCATAGCATCCGCAAGCAAATCAGCAGGCATATCTTGATGAGAATAGGCACCCAACGACGCTTCTTTTACACGTTCGAGATAATCGACAATACTGGGGTTACCATCAAGTTTGGTACGGATAACCAATCCATTAATAAAGAAACCAATTAACCCCTCTATTTCTGATCGGTTACGACCCGCAATAGGAATACCGATACAGATATCATTTTGATTACAGTACCTAGACAGCAGTATTTGATATGCCCCCATCAGCACCATAAAGGGTGTGAATTCTTGTTGTTCACAAAAAGCATTCAATTTGCCAGTAAGCCCTTGACCTAATTCAAGGGGGAAATGTGCACCGTTGAAGGTTTGCACTTTGGGTCGAGGGCGGTCCGTAGGGATACGCAGCACATCAGGCGCGTCACCTAAAGTTTCCAACCAGTATTTTTGTAAATTCTCTAGCGCTTTGCCCTGCAGCCAATTTCGTTGCCAAACGGAGTAATCGGAATATTGAATCTCCAGCTCAGGTAACGGTGACGGTTTACCAACAATAAATGCTTCATATAGCGCTTTAATTTCCTGTACCAAAACGCCAATAGACCAACCATCGGAAATAATATGGTGCATATTCAACAACAACACATGGTCGTCATCGGCTAGGCGAAGCAGTTTACTGGTAATCAACCGATCATCAGCCATCGTAAACGGACTATTAGCATCCTGATCGACGTGGGTTCTGATTTCATCTTCACGTTGCAGATCACCCACATGAGAGAGATCGACAATATTCGTCTTCCAGGGTGTAGATTCATGCACTATCAGTGTGGGCTCGCCATCATCAGCACCAAAATTGGTACGTAGCACTTCATGTCTACGCACAATCTCAGCAAATACAGAATCGAGAACAGCACTCTGCAACGGCCCCTTTAATCGCATAGCAGTAGGCATGTTGTATTCACTGCTGCCTTGATTCAACTGATCAATAAACCAAAGTCGATGCTGAGCAAATGACAATACTTCACGATTTGGTGCATCTAGCGCTTTGATCGGAGGTGCAGTAATAATGTGGCCTGATGCCGCAGCAACTTCAATAACACTCACCAACAACTCTATAGTTGGATTTTCAAATAACGCGCGAACAGATAATTCTATTCCAAACCCCTGCCTTATACGTGCAACAACCTGTGTCGCCAGCAACGAGTGGCCACCAATAGAAAAGAAATCAGCATTAATGCTTACTTGAGAAGTACCTAATACTTGGCACCAAATACCCGCAATTAACTCTTCACTGTCATTTCGTGGAGCAATAAAGTCGCCATCAACCCGTCGAATATCGGGGTCAGGTAACGCTTTGCGATCAATTTTCCCATTCGGCGTCAGCGGCCAAGCAGGCAACTCAGTTAGCACACTGGGCACCATAAAATCTGGTAACTGCGATTTCAATGTCGCTTTAAGGATAGTGATGTCGACAGTTTTGGTCGTTACTATGTAAGATACCAGTATATCGTCTCTTACTAACGTTAAACTATCGCCTACCCCATCTTCAGCTTGGATCAATGTATCAATTTCGCCTGGCTCAATACGTAGACCACGCAACTTGACCTGGAAATCCTTACGGCCCACGTAAACCAATTGCCCTTCAGCGTTGTATCGAACCAAATCACCCGTGTGGTACCACTTTCCATCTCCATATGGATTATCGACAAACACCTGCTGACTTAGCTCAGGCTGGTTTAAATACCCATTACCCACACCAACACCAGCAATACACAGCTCACCCGCAACCCCCGTTGGCACCAAGCCACCACGTCTGTTTGTAACATATAGTTGACTATTATTCACCGCAACGCCTATCGGCAATTCGGTAAAAGAGGATATGTTTGCTTGCAATTCGCTGTTAGTTATCTGGTGAGAGGCAACAACATCAGTGCACTCGGTTGGACCATAACTATTCGTAAGCGCACAGACACACTGTTTCGAAGCTAGCCAATCATTCAATAAATCTATTTGAATGGGCTCTCCTCCCAATACCAAATGACGAAGTGATGGAAATGGATACCCGCTATGCTGGGTTAATGCAGCGACCGGATAGAAAGCACTGGGGGCACAATTAACAATCGTCACTTTCTCTTTTTCGATAAGAGACGCAATAACCTCAGGATCATATTCCTCTGTTTCGGGGATCACTAATGTCCCACCCACTGTAAAGGCAGCAAAGATATTCTTTTGTGTTAAATCGAAACCTATAGCACTGGTCAGTAAGACCCGATCATTCGCAGACAAGCCTAACGTTTCTCCGTACCATTGCAGAAGGTTAACCTCACCACTATGACGCAGCTCAGCTCCTTTAGGTTGCCCTGTCGAACCAGAGGTATAGATAATATATATAGATTTATCTGCTGTGACTCGGTGAGCTAACGGACTACTGTCTAGAACCCCGCTTGCTTCAATTGCATCGGCGCGCAACACAACAGGAATTTGGTCCTGCAACACAGAAGGATCATCAAACTTATCAAGCACACCCGGCTCGGTAAGCAGCAAGCTAGCACCGGAATCCTTCGCGATAAAAGACAACCGTTCAGCAGGGTAAGCAGGGTCCATCGGCACATAAGCTGCGCCCAATTTAAGTACTGCTAAAATAAATACAGGGATTTCGATAGAGCGGTCAACACAAATTGCAACCCGCCCCCCTTCTTTAACACCTTTACTGTGTAATAACCTCGCAACCTGATTACTTCTCTGATCAAGAGACCGATAGCTCAATGACGCCTCGCCACATACAACTGCAATAGCGTCTGGAGTCGCAGTAACTTGCGTCCTAATCAGGTCTAAAACGGTATGATCTTCAATCGGGTAGGCATCCCCCTGCCACTGCACAAGTTGATTCTGTTTTTCTTCTACAGTTAACCAATTAAATGCCTGGAGCTGATCTTCTCCAGCGACAATCTGATCAATAACGGAAACTATGCGCTGGCACAAATCAAAACCATCGAACTCCTTATCATAATAACTAAGGCGCAATTCAACTGACTCTTCTCCAGGGGAGACAAGTAATTTCACCATCCCAGGGTTGTCGGGTTGAATAGCCTGAAGATAGCAACGCTGCCCTTCCACCTCAAAGCCCTGAGAGGCTTCAGGAGTACGAAAATTGAATTGAAACTCCAATCCTTCTGGGCTTAACAGACGCCCCCTCGCAGAAAAAGATAGATGGACATTGTTATTCAACTGTTTTCGCCAAGCCCGATGACTGTTTAGTAGATCGACAATTGACCCTGTTGAATCACAATCCGAGCCCAAAAATAGAGCAGGTGTAAATTGAAAATAGCACCCGATAGATTCCCGCTCATTTTCATTTCTCGCAGCGACCGCTTCAATCAATGCAACATCATCGGCCTGGTGATAACAATTACGCACTGACAACGCAAAAAGCGTTCTCAATAAATTTACGAAAGATACCTCATTCTTCTCACACCATTCGGTTATCGCCGCGTTCTTGTCACCTTCCAACACAATTCTATTAACATTCAATTCACCAGGATTTTTGCTGCGATACCCTAAGGTTTCTACATTCTGCAATTGCGATTGCCAAAATTGGTGCATTTGTGAAGTATCACTAATCAAACGCCGATCTTGAATTCGCTGACCAAACAAAGCGGTTGTCTGTGGAGCCGTGTCATTACCGAAATATGCAGCAACAGTTTGTTTCACCCGAACGAACTCCGACACACCGTCGGTCAATGCATGATGCCAAGCTGACAAGGCGAAGTATCGATTATCCGCAACCTTAACTAACCAATGCTTGTGGAGCATACCTCCCAATACATCCCAAGGAACTAAGGCCGTTTCTGTCAACCAATCGAGAATAGCCTGGTCATTCTCAGTGTCTATACCCACATTCGCCAGATCGACATATTCAACGCTAATCTTACATTCTTTTAATACCGTTTGATAAATAGGTTCCAACCAGGGAACCATACTCTCAACAAACCTAACTCGATGGCTTGGTTGCTCTGCTGCTACTTTGTTAACAGCAGCTTCCCATTTATTTGCATCGACAGAAAATGGTAACTCGACCCTGTAACCGACTGTGTTTCTTACCGTGCCACTATCACGAACGCTGTCCAATACAAAATCGCGCTGCATCTGAGTCAGTGGAAAAACACCTTCAATTCCATCGGTGTCACCCAACATTTTGTGCAACGCCGCCTGCGAAATCAACTCAACCGATGCTATCGACTTGTCAATATTATTCGCAATCTGCGAGAGCACTTGCCTATAATGTTCAGAGAAATGTTGAATTGTAGAACTATCAAACAGATCTACATTGTACTCAATCATTCCCGACAGCTCTTCGCCTTTATCCACTAACATCATGGTGATATCTTGACGAGCAGCCACTAGATCAACATCAAATGGTTCGATCTCTAAACCACCCACTGCTTTTGTCTGCGCCTGTTCAGTACCACTCGTTAACGAAAATGCCACCTGATACAATGGGGAAAATGATAAATTCCGAGGAATATTTAGCGTTTCAACAATAGCTTCTAAAGGTACATCCTGATGTGCTTGTGCCCCCAGCACTTGCTCTCGAACCTGAGCGATGAATTGCTTCAACGATGGGTTGTCTTCCTGGTGCGTTCTAACAACCAACGTGTTAATAAAAAAACCAATTAGCGATTGTACTTGGCCTTCATTTCGGCCGGCCACCGGCATCCCTACACACAGATCAGGCTGACCTGACCATTTCGCTAACACGACCTTATATGCTGCTAAAAGCAGTACATACAGCGTAACGTCAAGCTCTCTAGCGACCTTTCGTAAAGCCCCAAGTAATTCACCAGACAACCCAAAATCCAGATTAGAGCCATTATTCGTTTTTAATGCCGGGCGCGCTCTATCGTATGGTAAAACTAGCTGCTCTGGTGCATTCGCCAGTTGTTTTTTCCAATACCCCAACTGAGCATCGAGTAAATCACCCGTTAACCAATTTCGCTGCCATTGAGCGAAATCTGCATACTGAATGTTTAACTCAGGTAAGGGCGACACTTCACCTTTTCTTGTTGCTGCATAGAGAAGGGCCATCTCTTTTACAAAAATTTCCATTGACCAGCCATCAGAAACGATATGATGCATCACCACTATCAAGCCATGGCGATTATCGTCCAGCTTTAATACTTGCGCCCTGATCAAGGGCCCATTCGTTAAGCTAAACCCCGTCCGTATATCGTTCTCTGCAATAGCTTTCGCTTGCGCATCACGGTCACCAACAGGAACATCTGTCAAGTCTGTATAGGGCAGACGAAAATCAGATACCTCATTAATGACCTGAATGGCTTCTTCACCTTTTGTTTCAAACACCGTCCTGAGTGACTCATGACGTGCAACAAGCAATTCAAAAGACTTTCGTAACGCCTCTTTATCCAGCACCCCTTTCAGCACCAATACCGCAGGTATATGAAATGTACTATTAGCCGGCATGAGCTGTTCAATAAACCACATACGCTGTTGCGAATAGGATAGCGGCAAAAGTTTACTTCGATCCGCCTTAGGGATTGTCTCTTCAGCTGCATCATCCCCTACCCGAGTCGCACTTAAGAACTCAATGACATCGTCTTTCTTCGCGACCAAGTGTCCCTTAAGTTCTTTTGTTAAAGCGCCTTTTGGCGCTTTAAACTTTAGCTGACCGTCTTCCAACCAAAGTTTGATACCTGCAGCACCAAGCTTGGACATTAATTCAAAAACCGTCATAACGTACCTTCCTCAAATTCTTCGTCATCCCACTCTTCTTCTACACTTTCATCCATCGGCTTATTTTGCCACTGAACGGCTCCAATAATTTCTGCCAAAGCAGTAATCGTCGGAACTTCGAACAAGGTTCGAAGTGGAAGTTCTACGGTGAGCTTTTCTTTTATTCTTGATGACACCTTGGTGACCAATAACGAATGTCCTCCAAGATCAAAGAAGTCGTCGTGAACACCTATTTGGGGTAACGACAGTACTTCTTGCCAAATGTCTACTAACGCCTGCTCCACATCATTACGCGCGGCAACATATTCAGATATCTGATAAGCATCTGCACTAGGCGTTGGTAGCGATTTTTTATCTACTTTTCCGTTGGGTGTTATTGGTAATTGATCAACAACAACAAGTGCTGCCGGCACCATGTAATCAGGTAAACGTTGTTTGAGTGCACCACGCAATTGTGTTAAATCTCCATCACTGGAATCACTCAAAACACAATAAGCAACTAACTGTTTGTTCCCTGGCTGATCCTCTCGAACGACCACAACCGCATCCGCAATGGATGGCAATTGATTCACCGCTGTTTCTATTTCACCCAATTCAATCCTGAAACCACGAATCTTAACTTGATCATCAATTCGTCCAAGTATTTCCATTGCACCATTGGAAAGCAGCCTGCCCAGATCTCCCGTTTTATACATGCGTGAATTCATTTGATGGCAATAAGGGTCATCCATAAACACCTCAGCGGTGAGTTCAGGTCGATAAAGATAACCTGTGGCAATACCGACGCCTCCCACATAGATTTCACCCGGTACACCAATCGGCACCGGCTGACGATTCCCATCGAGAATATAAATTGTACTGTTTGATACGGGGTAACCTATCGGGACCGTCCCTGCCCCTGGCAGCACACTTTCCACTTCATAATATGTTGAGTAAGTCGCATTCTCAGAGGGACCATACATATGAAGTAAATGTTCTGGTCCACTCTTCCTAGCAGCTATCGCAGCGACCTGATTAGGATCACAAGCTTCTCCTCCAAACAACACATACTGTAATCCATCAAAGGCTTCAGGTACTTGTTTGGACATCACGTTGAACAGTGCCGTTGTAATAAACTGAACGTTAATTTTTTCTGCTTTAATAAAGTCAGCAAAGCGTTGCGGAGTTAGCATCGTATCTTTATCGATACCTATCAATGATGCTCCATTCAGTAGCGCTCCCCAAAATTCGAAGGAGACAGCATCAAAGGATACGTTGGACCCATGGCCAAACCGGTAGGATGGGTCAAATTGCATATAATTAGTATTTAGCACCATTCGTTCAACAGCTAACTGGGAAACACACACACCTTTAGGTTTGCCTGTCGAACCTGATGTATAAATAATAATTCCTGTGCCATCAGCGCCCTTTGTAGGTCGTAAATCAGCAAAAGACGTAGGACGATCACTTATTTCTACAGCCGTATCCAAATTAACTAATTGTGGTACAGAATCCCGCTCCCTCGTTGTGAGAAATGTAAACCGTTCTACATGAGAATTATTTGTGATCAATGCCGGTGTCTGGGAATTTTCAACCATATAGGCGATTCGATCTTTGGGATAGGAAGGATCAATAGGCATATATGCACAACCGATCTTAAGTATCGCCAAAATCCCCACCAACATTTCCCGAGAGCGATCTAAACAAATCGCGATCGGCTGGTCTATATCGATACCCTGCGCTACCAGTTGATTTGCCAACTGGTTCGCTAGCTGATTCAACTCTAAATAAGTTGTATCAACACCATCAAATCTGCAGGCAAGACGATCGCCGTGAAGTATCACCTGCTGCTCAAACAGCTGCCCAATAGTCTGCTCATTGGGTAACTTAGTGAACGTCTGATTCCATTGACTGGTTACCTGACTCGCTTCAATATCCGAGATGAGCGGCAATTTACCTACGGGTGTATCCGCATCATGGGCAACAGCAGTAAGCAAGGTATCAACATGCTTCAACATTCTGTCGATAGTATCTTCTTCGAACAGATAACTATCATAAGAAAAACGCAGCACTAGTTCCTTGCCTGGAATACATATAAACGTTAATGGAAAGTTCGTTTGCTGAAACGCTTCAACACTACCGATTTGCATTGATTCTTGTGAACTTTCGAGCGAATCATCTATCGGATAATTCTCAAACACTAGAATAGATTCAAACAATGCTTCTTTGCTTGGCACTTGACTGCACCGCTGTACATCAACTAACGAGCTAGATTCAAAGTGTTTAATCTCCACCTGTTTTTCTTGCGATGCTTGCAACCAATCGATAAACGGTTGTTCATTATCAATCCACAACCGAAGCGGTAAGGTATTAATAAAACACCCTACCATTTGCTCAACACCGGGCAATTCTGCAGGACGCCCGGAAACCGTAGTTCCAAATAAGACCGAATCCTCTCCACTGTAGCGATTGAGTAGAATACCCCACACACCCTGTAAAATGTGATTCAACGTCAGGCGATGCTGTTTTGCCAGTTTCTGCAAAACATCCAATTTTTCGTCTCGAATACTGATTTCCATCTCCCGATATCGATCAGCTCCGCCACTGTCACCCAGTTCTTTCTGAGCAACAACTGCCGGGGAATTCTTAACAGTAATCGGTGTTGGCGCACTAAAGCCTTTAAGGTATTCCGTCCAAAAACGTTGACTCTCAGTATTATCTTGTGCTTGTTGCCACTCAATAAATGCCTGATATTTCGGCGGGCTATTCAGCATGATCGTTGAGCTTTCAGATAACGCTTCGTAAATTGAAAACAGCTCACTAAATACAACCGGCATAGACCAACCATCTAACAAGATATGGTGGAAACTCCATATCAATTGGTAACGATCACCAGGCATAGAAACCCAGGTTATTCGTAAAATACCTGGCTGCTTAAAATTAAACCCTAGATTTCTGTCATCAATCAAATACCGTTCGAGCTTTGCTTTCGCTTCCTCTGCTGAGAAACTGCTCCAATCATATTTGGTAATAGATAGATCAATGGATTCATGAACCACTTGTAAAGGTTGATCCACACCATCCCATATAAAACCGGTACGCAAAATTTGGTGCCTAGCGATAACCTGTCGCCACGCTTCAAATAAGACATCCTCGTCAACAACCCCGCCCAAACTTACGTCCACCTGGTCGAAGTAAACCCAAGAATCAGGCTCATACAAACTATGGAACAACATGCCCTCTTGCACTGGAGATAGCGGATAAATCGCCTCTATTCCTTGTGTTTCCGGAACCAAGTCATACAGTTGTGACTGCGATAAGTTAGCAAGTGGGAAATCACTCGGAGTATACGCTCCATTCTCAGGGTTACCGCAATGCTCAACAACATTTCGTAGGTTTGCTAGATATTCCTGGGCAATATGCTGAATAGTCTTCGCGTGATGCGCGGCGGTGCTATATCGCCACGTCATTAGCAATTTTCCACCTTGAATTCGTCCGCTTACTTCTAGCAGATACCCTCGCTCGCTCGCCTGAGATATCTCCTCACCGACCGACTCTTCTGCACGACTAATCAACGCCTTCTCTTCAAGCACTTGATCAAGCTGCCCAAGATAATTAAAGCTCATCTGGGCTTTTGGTAACATTGTTAAGTCATTAACAAGATCGCCATTATCCGATAAATAACGAAGTACGCCGTAACCAAGACCTTTCCTTGGCATCGCCCGTAGTTGCTCTTTAACCGACTTAATCGTTTCACCCGTATCGCCAGAGCCCACACCATCCAGAATTAGAGGGAAAATAGACGTAAACCAACCTACCGTGCGGGAAATATCAACATTATCAGCAATATGCTCTCGGCCATGACCTTCCAAATCCACCAACACGGTATCATTTTCAGTCCAATTAGAGATAGTTTGTCCAAACGCAGCAAGAAGTAATTCGTTGATTTCCGTTCGATAACATTGCGGGGCTTTCGTCAACAGTTGCTGAGTTTCATCTTCAGTTAACGACATTTCAATTGACTGGACGCTGGCTACCGTATTCAGACCATTGCTGTCTCTAGGTACTTCAGCTACTGATACAAGTCGCTTTTCGCGCCAATACTCCGCATCTTGTGTTACCGCATCAGATTGAGCAAACTCAGACAATGCCTGCCCCCACTGTTGAAAAGAGGTCGTCTTATCACCCAACGCAACCGATTGTCCTTCCATACATTGAGACAACGCGGTTTGTAAATCTTCCAATATCACGCGCCATGAAAATACATCGATCACTAGGTGGTGCACAACAACGAACATACGGGAGTCTTGCTCTGCACCTAAATTAAACACAATAACCTTAATCAGCGGACCACGAGACAAATTCATTTCCGCTTGAACTTGAGCCGCTAATGCTTCCAGCTGTTCGGTTTGCGCACCGCTAGGCAGTTGAGAAAGATCCACCACTTCGTAAACCTGATCCAGTAACGATTCAATATGCTCCGAAGGTCTAAAACTTTGCACCCACTCCCCCGCAGGCGCTTGACTGTATAATAGGCGCAATGCATCATGCTGAAGCAACACGCCTTCCCAAGCTTCTTGCAGCTGTTGATTCTCAACAGTGGCATCAACTGAAAACATAACGGATTGATTAAAATGGTGTGCATCGGCTAATTGCTGCTGGAAAAACCACTGCTGTACCGGTGTAAGCACAGCCTCACCTTCCACCAAACCTTGCTCGGCAATAATTAACGCACCCAGATCTTTCGCCACTTCAGCAAGCTCAGCAATCGTTTGCGACTCAAACACCTGTTTCGCTGTTAAATGTAAACCTTCACGCTTAGCGCGAGAAATAATTTGAATACTAAGAATTGAATCGCCACCCAATTCAAAGAAGTTATCGTATATGCCAACGGTATCTGCTTTTAGTACTTGCTCCCAAATGGCCACCAACACTGACTCATTATGGTTTCGAGCTGCCACATATTCTTGCTTAGGCTGGTCATCAGCGGATGGTTCTGGTAACGCGCGTTTATTCACCTTACCGTTTTGTGTCAACGGAAACTCATCCATGACTACAAATGACGAAGGCATCATATGCTTAGGAAGGTGCTTAGAAGTTTCCTTACGTACACGGGTCGCATCTAAACCAGCTTCGCCAATCACGTAAGCAACAAGGCGCTTCTGGCCAGGTACATCTTCTCTTACCACAACAACCGCTTCGATCACCTCTGGCAACTGCGTTAAGCTTGCCTCTACTTCGCCCAACTCGATTCTAAATCCACGAATTTTCACCTGATCATCAGCACGACCTAGAATTTCGATATAACCAGCCTCTGTGAATTTAGCCAAATCACCCGTTTTATAGAGCCTAGAATCGCCTTCCCAAGCAAACGCTCCAGGAATAAACGCAGCGTTCGTTTTTTCAATATCATTCAGGTATTCATTTGCAAGCCCATCACCGCCGACATATATCTCTCCGGCAACACCCACCGGAACGGGCTGCATTCTTGAATCAAGAATATAAGCCGTTGAACCGGAGAGACTTCGACCAATAGGAACCGTTAGCGCACCTTCCGGCACATCGTTTATTTCGTACCACGTGGAGAAAGTCGTATTCTCAGAGGGGCCATAAACATGCAAAAAATGCTCAGGTTTATGATGCTGAGCAATTTTTCGCACCTGCTGAGGATCACAGGCTTCACCACCAAACATCAGGTATTTTATCTTCTCGAATACATGGGGGTAATTTATTGCGAACACATTGAACAGTGCCGTCGTAATAAACATAATATTTGTGCCAGTACGATCGACTTCAGCCACAAATTCTTCTGGCGTCAACAGCATATCCTTGGTGTATCCAACCAAGGTCGCTCCGTTGAGCAGCGCACCCCATATTTCAAACGTTGACGCATCAAATGATACATTTGATAAGTGCGCAACCTGATCTTTTGGACGAATAGACACATAGTTACTTTCTAAAACCAGACGATTAACCGCTAACTGGTGGCACACAACACCTTTAGGTTTTCCTGTTGAACCAGAAGTATAAACCACATATACCAAGCGTTTGGCATCGCCAAAGATTGGCTGATCCAAATTACTATCAAATTGCTCGTTGATGTAATCGGCATCCTCGTCCACCAACACCGTATTTAAGCTCATATCAATCGTATCAGTGATGGGCTTCAACACTGCTTGATATTCAGCGCGGGTTACCAACACAGGTGCTTGAGTATCTTCAAGCATAAAGGCCAAACGCTCTTCTGGATACGCAGGGTCTAAAGGCACATAGGCACCACCGGCTTTTAGTGTAGCCAAAATAGCAATGACCATTTCTACCGAACGGTCTAACGCAATCGCTACAAAGCTCTCACTCTTAACGCCTTTTGCTATCAACACGCGAGCTAACTTATTCGCATTGGCATTTAACTCGGAGTACGTTAACTCTCGGCTGCCAAAAATAATGGCTTTCGCCTCGGGAGCAGCGAGCACTTGCTGCTCAAATAACTCATGCAAACACTTATCCTTAGGATAAGGCGCAGGCTCTGGATTCCACTCTATCAGCGTTTTCTGTTTTTCCTCTTCGCTCAGCAATGGCATGCGCACCAATGGCACATCCGGTTGCTCTAGTGCCCCACGTATAATCACTTCCAAGTGACATAACATACGGTCAATAAATGCTCCCTCAAACATAGATGCATCGTAAGAAATCTTAAGGCCCAACGAACTCGCGGGTTCGACAATCAAGGTCAGCGGAAAGTTGGTATGCTCGATACTCGTCACATGACCAATATCCAATAACTGATCACCACTTTTTACAGCGTCTCCCACAGGGTAGTTTTCGAATACCAAGATACTATCAAATAAGGATTGGTCCCCAGGTACTTCGGAGTTGTGGTGTATATCAACTAACGGTGTCGCCTCAAATCGACGCAAGTCCAGTTGTTCATCTTGCATTTTTTGCAGCAACGGTCCGATACAGGTTGCGTCAGTGATACGCATCCGTAGCGGCAGCGTATTAATAAATAAACCAACAATATTCTCAACGCCTGTCAAATCGGCTGGCCGGCCAGATACAGTCGTACCAAAAACCACATCCTCTTCCCCGCTATAGCGAGATAAAAGAACCCCCCAACCAGCCTGTATCACAGTATTCAGAGTGATATGTTGATCTCGAGCATATTGTTGTAGCTTGCTAGTAAAGTCTTCACTAAATGTGAGTTCTCGGTCGAAATAGACTTCCTTTTCTGTACCCACTTTCTTACCCGCTAATGGCGTGGGCGCTTCAAAACCGTGCAAATAATTTTTCCAAAACTGTAACGCATCAGCCTTATCAAAATCCTTAAGCCAACCAATAAAATCCTCGTAACGACCTGGCAACCCTAGCTGTGGCTGCTGACCCTGAGCAAAAGCGGCATAGACTTGAAAGACCTCCCCCATGACCAATGGTAAAGACCACCCATCAAGCACCACGTGGTGGAAGCTCCATACCAAACGGGATTTATTATTCGGTAAATCTATCCAAGCTAAACGAGACAAGCCTGGCTTGGAAAAATCAAACCCTCGATTTCTATCTTGTTCTAACCAAAGCTCAAGACGGTGCTCAACTTTGTCCGCATCCAGATCGGTCCAATCAAAATCACTAATTTCCGCATCAAATGCTTTGTACACCACCTGTAAGGGACTATCCAAATCATCCCAAAGAAAAGCACTGCGTAAAACAGGGTGACGATTTAGCACGTAGGCCCAAGATTTTTGTAACACCTCTCTATCAACGCCACCGATCACCTCCACACTTAACTGCTCAAAATACACTCCCGAACCAGTATCGAACAAACTGTGAAAAAGCATACCTTCTTGCATAGGAGATAACGGATACGCTGACTCTATTCCTGACTCTGTCGCAAACAACCGATCAACCTCTGGCTGATCTAAATCCGCAAGTGGAAAATCTGAAGGGGTATATCCATACGCAGCATCGTCCAAGCAATGCTCAATGATTTGTGTCAGGTTAAAGAGGTAATTATTAGCAATGCTTTCTATCGTTTCATTACGATAGATATCATCACTGAATATCCAATCGATTTGTAAACAACCATCGACGATATGGCAATTGACACTCAGTAAATGTGGCTCATCGCCGTCAGCGCTATGCTCACTGCCTTTGTCATCACTCGCTAACGCGAACCAAGGACTGTTCTCCAACATTGAATCAAATTGACCCAAATAATTAAATACAATATCCGCTTTCGGCGCATCTGATAAAACACCACGTAATTCAGCATCATTAGACAACGTTTTTAGCGCACCAAAGCCAAAGCCTTTGTTCGGTATTTCTCTAAGCTGCTCTTTAATCCGCTTGATGTTCGACGCAAGAGGCAGTCCAGCCTCTATACCCAGCCGTACTGGATAGACTGAAGTAAACCATCCAAATGTTCGGCTCAAATCAATGCGATCGTTAAAGGACTCTCGGCCATGGCCCTCTAAGTCAATCAACACTTCCGAATGACCACTCCAGTCCGAAATGGTTTTAGCCAAAGCAGTCAGCAAAATATCATTTATTTCAGTCTTATAGGCCTGGGACACATCTCTGAGCAAAGAAGAGGTTAACCCACTAGGCAATGTCACCTGATGAACCTTGGTGTTGGCAACCGCCTTCGAACCAGAAGGATTATCGATGGGCAGCAACGGTTTACTGTCTTTAACTTGTGCCTTCCAGTATTCCGTCTCGGAATCAGCCAAAGAACCGTTAGCGTACTCAGCTAACGCCTCAACCCACTGCTGGTAGGATGTTGTTTTGGGTGCGAAGTTAACAGTTTTCTTGTCACTAACAGCAACCAATGCAGCACTAATATCATCCAGCAAGATACGCCAAGAGACCCCATCAACAACAAGATGATGAACCACCAATAGCATTTTTCGCTGGCCTTCCGGTAAACGAAAAATACCAACTGCCAAAAGAGGACCTTTCGATAAATTCAAACTGCTTTGAATACCATTGGCTTCTGCGGCAATTTCCTCTCGCAAACGATCCGAATCGCAACGCGTAAGATCTACATCATGAAGCGCAAAGTGGGCATAGCCATCAGTACCTGGTTGATGAAATTGGCGAATCATTCCATCAATACGTTCAAAACGTAATCGCAATGCATCGTGATGCAATACGACAGCCGCCATTGCCTCAGCTATCTGGGACTCGGTATGAACAAACTCAGGTTTAAGATCCAATAGGACGGATTGATTCCAATGGCTCTCCTCTGTAAATTCGTGATCGAAGAACCACTGCTCAATTGGTGACAAAGGCACATCCCCAACCACCACACCCTGCTCTGCCATAATAGGCGCTTCGACTTCACTCGCCACAACGGCAAGCTCAGCGATTGTTTGATTTTCAAAAACCTGTTTCGTCGTTAGATGTAACCCAGTGAGTTTGGCTCGGCTTATTATTTGTATACTGAGTATTGAATCTCCACCAAGCTCAAAGAAGTTATCAAACACACCCACATTGTCGATAGACAACACATCTCGCCAGATACTCGCTAGGGATTCTTCTTTATCATTACGAGGAGGCACAGAATCAGAGCTTATGCTTGCTTCTGCCTCCGGCTTCGGTAACGCTTTACGATCAAGTTTACCGTTTGCCGTCACAGGGAACCGTTCCATCATGACAAAAAATGAAGGAACCATATATTCTGGTAAAGAACTCTTTAACTCGGTCCTTAATTCAGACGCTTTCGGCTCAAACCCTTCCTGTGGAACAATATAAGCCGCAAGTTTTTTGACGCCAGGCGTATCTTCTCGCGCGATAACCGCCACTTCTCGAGTGGTATTGATTTGGCTAATAGCATCCTCTATCTCACCCAACTCAATTCGATAACCGCGAATTTTTACTTGTTGATCGATACGACCAAGATACTCTACTGAACTATCACTACAATACCTCACCAAATCACCGGTTTTATACATCACCGGATCACCACCCTTATCAAACGGGTTAGGCAGAAATACTTCGTTAGTTAAATCGTCTCGATTGAGATATCCGTTAGCAACGCCATCTCCCGATGTATACAGTTCACCGGGTACCCCCACTGGTACAGGGCTTAACGCACTATCCAAAATATAAATCCGTGTATTGGCAATAGGACGACCAATCGGTACCGTTTGCCTGACTTGCGACGGATGATGCATAGGATAACAACACGTGAACGTCGTATTTTCAGTTGGACCATATCCATTAATTAGACACACATCATCAAATCTATCGAGGACCTTGCGAACCAACGCCGGTGACAACACATCCCCACCGGCGAGAAGCTGGGTCACTCCAGCGAACTGATCGACATGATATTCAGCGATAAAATGAAATAAGGCAGCGGTTAACCATGCAGCATTAACGCTGTGCTGCTGAATAACTGCACCTATCTCCTCTGGATTGAGTTGACCTGCTGGCGCAACGGCCAAACAACCACCATTTAACAATGGCCCCCAAATTTCCAATGTCGCCGCGTCAAATGAAATCGGCGCATACTGTAAAAATATCACATCAGAATTTAACGTCATAAAATCGGTATTTCGAACCAATCGAATAACGTTTCGCTGAACAACTTCTATACCTTTTGGCTTACCCGTTGAACCCGAGGTATACATCACATAAGCGGGGTCCTCTGCATCGACATGTACAAGTACTTCCGGCCAGAGTTTCTCACTTTCTTGTGCAAAGGATTCGATCAACAACACCTGACTATCTTTAACAGGCATTTGCTCCCGAAGGTGCTGCTGAACAATAACAATGTCAGCGCTTGAATCTTCCAACATAAAATGCAAACGGTCTTGCGGATAAGAAGGATCAAGAGGAACGTATGCCGCACCCACTTTTAGAATACCCAATATCGACGCCAACAATTCAATTGAACGCTCGGAACAAATTCCGACTCGCTGCGTCGCTCGAACATTTTTTTCAATTAATTTTTGAGCAATTTCATTTGCAAAATTATTAAGTTGTTTATAGGTGACGCTACGCTCACCAAAGCTAACCGCATTATTATCGCCAAATAATGCCACTTGTTTAGAAAATACTGTCGCAATATTCGAGTCACGCTCATACTCACGGGCAGTATCATTCCATTGCTCTAACAGCATTTGCTTTTCATCTGCCGCAAGCAATGAAATTTCATCAATATTTCGACTGGGCTCATTTACGACTGATCGCAACACCTCCATAAAGTGCGACTTCATTCGTTCAATCGTACGAGGTTCAAATAAATCTGTTCGGTATTCCCAATCGCCAACAATACAACCGTCTTCTTCACGGAGATTCAGCGTTAAATCAAATTTTGCCGTATTGGATTCTTCAGGCATCAACTCAATATTCACACCTTTTAGGGCAAGTGAATTAGTGGGTGCTGCATTCTGCAACACAAACATCACCTGGAATAAAGGCGTATGGCTCATCTCCCTGGCCACACCAAGTTCGTCCACCAAACGTTCGAATGGAATATCCTGGTGATCGTAAGCACCTGTCAGATTTTTTTGTACCTGCGATAACAACGATGTAAATGTAGGATTGCCGCTAAGGTCATTACGAATAGCAAGGGTGTTAACAAAGCAACCAATAAGCCCTTCTAGTTCTGGTCTTACACGATTCGCGATGGGAGTACCCACACAAATATCGTCTTGCCCACTGTAGCGATGTAATAATACTTGCAGTGACGCAAGCAACGTCATGAATAGAGTGACACCTTGCGCTTTGCAAAGTGCATTCAATGAAGCGGTAGTATCTTTATCAATAACAAACAGAGAGTTTGCACCATCATAGGTTTGTATTGGCGGTCGAGAAAAGTCAGTGGGCAGCGCAAGTACAGGCACATCAACGAGGTGCTCTTTCCAATAACTTAGCTGCTTATTAAGCCTATCTCCAGAAAGCCATTCTCGTTGCCACTGAGAGAAATCTCCATATTGGATTTTTAATGGCTCTAGGGGAGATGATTGATCTTGCGCAAATGCTTCATAAAGCGCAGCCAACTCTTTGATTAGAACCCCCATCGACCACCCATCGGCAACGATATGATGCATAGTGACAATGAGCACATAACCGTCTTGGGCCAACCGAATGAGTCGAGTTCGAAGTAGCGGGCCATTCACTAGGTCGAATGAAGTTTGAGCATCACCGATAAAACGCGTTTTAATAACATCGTCTTGCTCTTCTGTCGTCAACGGTTCCAAGCTTATGGTTGGCAACTCCCAACGCTGGGGCTCCATGATAACCTGACGACCTTGCCCGTCCTCTGCGATAAACGTAGTACGCAACGCTTCATGTCTTACCACGATCTCTTCAAAGGCAAGGCGCAACGCTTCAATATCCAAATTGCCCTTGAGCTTTAACGCAGCCGAAATATTGTAGCTCGACGTGCCCGACTGCAATTGCTCTAGAAACCACAACCGCTGCTGCGCATAAGACATAGGCAGGCGATTATCTTCTCGAGGATAGCGCTGAATTGAATCTATTCTAGGCTGAGCACTTTTGCTCTTCTTTTGTTGGAGCTGCTTTAATAAAAGCTCGCGTTTTTCAGGGGATAAACTAGCCAAACGCTTTAATAACTGCTTGTCACTCATTCAGTACTTTGCCCGTGTTGATTCTTTTTGTCATGACTGCTATTGAAAGAAATTCGCACTCCATCGTTTTCGCAATCATTAGCAAATCAATGCTAATGAAGACTTATGTCCCATACGTTACACTGGCATATTCAACTTAACAATTTGGATTACCCAACTCATGCTGATAGGCCTATTAACAACCACTTCAGTATAGTGTCTTAACAGTCACGTGCAGTTAAGATTTTGGTCGTTATTGTCGTGCGTAACTATCCTTTGGGTTATAAATGACTCAACCTGGTTGATGAATTTTCCTACAATCCTACCGGAGGCATGTATCAAGAAAAGATTCTATCGACCATCAATCATGTTTGTTATTCTTGTTGTCTTTTTATCGTTTTATCAGCAAAAAACGCACAGTAATACGCTCTTACTAGAAGAAATTATTGTATAGGAGACAGTTAGTTATGCCCAGCCCTAAACCCTAGGACTGGGAACATTTATTGAACTACTTGATTCAATTACAGATTATCAAGATCTTCATCAGAAAGGCCTTCTATCTCCGCCAATAACGCTGCCATATCATCGTCATCCGTGCCCTCAAGCTCTGCTTGAAGAAGGTGTAAAGCAATCGCTTCGATGGTTGGATCTTCGAATAACGCACTGAGTGCCAGCTCGACATCAAAATGCTCTCTAATTCTAGAAACAACTTGTGTTGCTAAGAGCGAATGGCCGCCTATATCAAAGAAATTATCGAGTATTCCGACTCGATCCAGCCCTAATACACTCGACCAAATATCAACCAGAGCTGCTTCAGTCTCATTTCGAGCTTCTAGATATTCGCTTGACGCTCCAGTGCCACCTTCTGGTAAAGGTAGCGCCTTTTTATCAATCTTACCGTTACCCGTAAGTGGAAATTCATCCATTACCACATAGGCCGAAGGCACCATGTAATCCGGTAACTTTTTCTTAATCACGGATTTGAGCACAGCTAAATCAATATCCGCATCACTCACCACAATGTAACAAACTAAACGTTTATCGCCTGGTTGGTCCTCTCGAACCAACACAACCGTTTCTAGGACGCCTTCTACCTGACTGATAGTAGACTCAATCTCGCCCAATTCGATCCGATATCCACGGATTTTCACCTGGTCATCGATACGCCCCATATATTCAATCGTACCATCAAGAAGGTAGCGACCAATATCGCCCGTCTTATACAAGCGGTCATAGAGTCCCCCTTCTCTGGTGACAGTGGCAGAAAATGGGTTTACCACAAACTTTTCATTCGTCAGCACCGGCTGATTCAAATAGCCGTGACACAAACCTTGACTACCTACATGCAGCTCACCAACAATACCAATGGGAACAGGGTTTCCATGACGATCTAGAATATACAGATCAAGATCAGGAATGGGTCGACCAATAAGACTTTGACGTCGATCGAGGTCTCGCGCGGTAATTCTATGGTAAGTCACATGCACTGTCGTTTCGGTAATACCGTACATATTGACCAACTGAGGATGATCTAACCCGTGATTATCATTCCAGGTCTGTAGCGCTGCAAAATCCAATGCTTCGCCACCAAACACAACCGCTCGTAAGGACAAGCCTTCGGTTCCAGCTTCGATAGCGTCGTTATCAACACGAATAAACTGGGTGAAAGCACTGGGGGTCTGATTAAGCACCGTCACCTGCTCTCGCTGCACCAATGCATAAAAATCGTCAGTCGATTTAGCCACATCCTGAGGAACGATAACTAGGCGACCACCATGAAGTAACGCACCCCAAATTTCCCAGACGGTAAAATCAAAAGCAAATGAGTGGAACATCGTCCATACATCATTAGCACCAAACCCAAACCATTGATCCGTGGCTGAGAATAACCTCACCACGTTACTGTGTGGAATAAGCACACCTTTAGGATTACCCGTGGTACCAGAGGTATAGATCACGTAGGCTCGGTTATCAGGCCCACTGATTGCTTCTGGATTATCGGTGGATTGCGCATCTAGCTCAGCACTAATACGATCGAGACAGCATGCGTCATAACTACCGTCCACGATATGCTCAACAACCGCACTATCAGTGATCAATAGATTAACCGCCGCATCTTCCAATATATATTTAATACGCGCTTCTGGGTTAGTTGGGTCAACTGGTACATAAGCACCACCTGCTTTTAATACGCCCAAAATAGCCACTAGCATTTCTGGTGAACGCTGAAGGCTAATACCCACCAACTGATCGGCTACAACACCTTTGCTTCGCAGCCAATGCGCAAGCTGATTTGATCGTTCGTTTAGCGCTTTGTAGGTTGTGCTCTCACCATTAAAACTGAGTGCAATTGATTCGGGATTGAGGCTGGCCTGCTTCTCAAATAATGCTTGGATACTATTTTCATATTCAAAATTTGCATCAACACTGTTCCAGTCTTCCAATAGCAGTTTAGTTTCTGCTTCAGGCATCAAAGGAAGATCCGCTATTCGAGTATGTGGATGCTCAACAGCAGCTTCCAATATCGACTCCAAGTGGCCAACCATACGGTGGACAGTAGACGCATCAAACAGGTCAGTGTTGTATTCTAAAATACCGTCTAAGCCATCGCTTTTCTCAGTTAAATTCAATGTAAGATCGAATTTAGCCGTCTTCATTACGGATGGAAGCAGCTCCAAATCCAAACCCGGTAATCGCAGCTCGTGATCCGTTGACGCATTTTGCAACGTAAACATAACCTGGAACAACGGCGAATGACTCTTATCTCTGGCAACGCCTAACTTATCAACTAAACGCTCAAACGGAATATCTTGATGCTCATAGGCCGATAATGTTGTGTCCTGCACCTGCATCATTAGGTCAACGAAACGAGGATTTTCAGATAGATCCGCTCTTAATGCTAACGTGTTAACAAAACAACCGATCAGATTCTCAAATTCTTCTCGAGCGCGGTTCGCCACTGGTGTTCCCACACATACATCATCTTGACCAGTATATCGATACAACAACGCATAGAACCCCGCTAACAATGTCATAAACATCGTCGTTCCCTGACTTTGACTCAACTCATTGAGGCGCTGCGTTAAACTAAGGGACAACTTCACATGCTCATATTCACCAGCAAATGTTTGCAACGCAGGTCGCGGCCTATCTGTTGGTAATTCAAGAACTGGAACACCGTCTAGATGCTTTTTCCAAAATGCTAATTGATGATCAAATACAGGGCCTTCCATCCAATCACGCTGCCAGCGAGCATAATCTACGTATTGAATTTCCAACGGCGGCAATGTTGACTCACGACTTTCAACGATCGCACCATAAAGCTCAGCAATCTCTTCAATAATGACACCTAGAGACCAGCCATCAGAAATAATATGGTGCATCGTGAGTAGCAATACATGCTCTTGATCCGCAGACTTCAATAAGCGCGAGCGTATCAAGCGAATTCGACGAGCTTTATTAATAGGCCCCAATATTAAATCGAATGATCGAGCAGCTTCATCCTCTGCAAAATGAATAATCTCAGTCTCTCGTTCTTCATATTCAAGGTGACTAATGTCACGAATATCCATAAACCAATCGGACGGTTCACGAATAACTTGCGTTGCAACCCCATCGTCGACAAGAAAAGATGTTCGCAACGATTCATGACGATCAACCAGAGCCTGAAATGCCTTTTTCAAGGCGTTGGTATTCAGATCCCCTTTTATACGAATCGTCGCAGGCATATTATAAGAAGTACTAATATTATATTCAGAATCCCCTGTCTCAAGCTGATTCAAAAACCACAGGCGCTGTTGAGCAAACGACAACGGCAATTCTTCTTCCCTATCCACCCTAACGATTTTTGGGGCAGTCAGCCCTGACACGGCCTTACCATCACTTAGACGCAACACCAATTGCTCAATGGTCGACGCGGAAAACAACGCCTTCACTGGCAGATCAATTTCGAAAATATCTCTGATACGAGACATACACTGCGTTGCTAACAACGAGTGTCCGCCAAGTTCAAAGAAGTCACTAGTAACACCGACTTTATCAAGTCCTAACACAGCCTTCCAAATGTCGGCCATCTTGGCTTCGTTATCATTTCTTGGCTCAACAAACTCGCCTACAAGCAACATATCTGCAGTAGGGGCTGGCAACGCCTTCCGGTCAATTTTCCCATTCGGTGTTAGCGGAAATTCATCTAACACGATAAAAGCTGCTGGCATCATATAATCAGGTAAATCGGCGCGGATCGCATCTCGAATTTCGGGAATAAGTGCTTCAGATTCAACCGACGACACCACATAAGCAATCAATGACTTATGGCCGGCAGCGTCATCACTAGTTACCACGAGACTTTCTTGAATCTTATCTACAGAATTAATGGCAGTTTCGATTTCGCCCAATTCAATTCTAAACCCACGCACTTTCACTTGGTGATCAATACGCCCTAGATATTCTAGATTACCATTAGCCATGTAGCGGACAAGATCTCCCGTTCGATACATACGGGCATATTTACCTGAATTATCTCTTCCCGCTTCGAACGGGTTCGGTAGATATTTTTCTGCCGTCATCTCTGGCAAATTCTTATACCCCTGAGTCACCCCAGTTCCCGACAAATACAATTCACCCGCTATGCCAGGCGGCACCAAAGCTCCATGGGCATTCAGCAAATACGCACGCGTATTACTAATTGGTCGGCCAATGGTCGCTAACGCGTCTTTTTGACGTAACGTATACGTAGAGTACGTTGTATCTTCTGAAGGACCATAAAGATCATACACACGATCAACGTCAGTTGTGTCATATAACAAATCCACCAAACTTGCTGGCAACGCCTCTCCTGCAAGGTTAATTATTTTCACATTAGATGGGATCGCATTTTCTCTTTGTAGCGCGGCGATAGCAGAAGGAACGGTATTCACCAATGTCACATCATCTGCTGCAGGTATATGAGGCAAAGCCAAGACATTATCCGCCAGAATAATGCTTCCACCTGCTGATAACGTAACAAATATTTCCCACACTGACAGGTCAAAACAAATAGATGTTGCTGCCAATACCCCGGCCAGATCTTGTGGGCTATACACAGTGTGCGCCCAATGCACCATGGCACTTGAATTACCATGAGAGATCATTACCCCTTTTGGCTTTCCGGTGGACCCCGATGTATAAATCACATAGCTAAGTTGTTCGTTATTAACAATCAACCCTAGGTCGGAAACGTCATAAGACGCCAGCGTGCTCTGCAAAGTATCCAGTGGCAAAACCGAAAAACCATTCTCAGGCTCATGATTCGGTAACATTTCCACCAATGTCTGTTGCGTTAACACTACCGGTGCGGCCGCATCTGACAACATATAGGCAACACGATCTTCTGGATAGCTGGGGTCCAAAGGCACGTAAGCCGCGCCCGCTTTAAGGATTGCCAGCATCCCCACGATCATGTCGGGGCTTCGATGTAAACAAACACCTACCAACGATTGCTGATCCACCCCTAACGATTGAAGGTGTCGCGCCAACTGGTTAGCACGCTCATTTAGCTGCTGATAACTTAAGCGGTCATTATCAAACACCAATGCCACAGCGTCAGGTGTTCTCTCTACTTGGGACTCAAACAGCCCATGAAGCGTACTATCCACTGGGAAGTCTGCATCCAAATCATTGTACTGGTTCAGCAGCAGTGCACGCTCATCTTCAGAGATAATATTGAGTTCGCCCACACTCACCGAAGCATCCGCTAAAATGGCGTCAACAAGGGTGATATAGCGATTCGCTAACGACTTAATAGTGGATTCATCGAACAAGTCTGTAGCGTATTCCAAATCCCCATGCAATACACCAGACTCTTCGCTGAACTGCAATGTCATATCAAACTTAGAGGTACCTGGAGAGGTATGTACACTCTCTACATTAACACCTGCCAAATTGAAGGCTTCGTCTATCGTTGAGTTCTGCAACACAAACATAACCTGAAACACCGGCGAATAACTCATATCCCGTGGGATATTGAGGTTTTCTACCACCCGTTCAAACGGCATATCTTGATTAGCGAAAGCACCCTGCGTTGTCTTACGCACCCGGCCCAAGAAATCGGTAAAACTAGGATTGCCAGAGAAATCACTACGCAAAGCCAACGTATTGACGAAAAAACCAATGAGCTTTTCCAGCTCTTCAGTAGATCGATTTGCAATGGGTGTTCCAACACAGATGTCGTCACTTTGAGTATATTGATGCAACAGCACTTTAAAGGTCGCCAACAACGTCATATAAAATGTAACGCCCTGCGAACGACTTAATTGTTTTAATGCTTTTACTTTTTCTTTAGATATTGAGAAGTAATAGTTCGCACCTTCAAAGCTCTGCTCGGGTGGTCGCGGTCTATCTGTCGGTAAATCAAGAACGGGGACACCCGCCAAATGACCCGTCCAATAATCCAATTGGCTATCAATCAAATGACTATCGAACAGTTGTTTCTGCCACGTAGCAAAATCAACATACTGAATAGGCATCTCTCTTAGCTGAGCTTTCTCCTCTCTAACTTCCGCTTCATATGCCTTGGCAATTTCTTCAGTGATAACACTTAACGACCAACCGTCAGCGGCAATATGATGAATCGTAATGGTTAACAAATATTGCTCTGCGCTACGATCATGGGATTCGACCACCCCATCTTCAATAGCAACATCAGGTAGACGAATGACGTTGGCTCGAATGACCGCCCCCTGTTCCAAATCAAACGGCGTTCGAGCTTCCAGTCGAATTGCATCATCTACCGCACGGCTTAATGCAGGCTCTTGCAAGTACGTCATATCCTGAACATCAAATTGCCAAGCATGCGGAGGCTTAATGACTTGCAGCGCGTGACCATCATCTTCTATATAAACAGTTCTAAATATTTCATGGCGAGCCACCATGCTTTCAAACGCCTTTGCTAATGCGTCAACATCCAACGCACCCTGCATTTTTAAAGCAAAAGGTAAATTGTACGCTGCATTGCGTTCGTGCAATTTGTCAAAGAACCACATGCGTTTTTGCGAAAACGACAGTGGCATTGCCTCTTCACGCGGGACAGCACTCAGCGGCGGTAACACCGACGCTTTTGTATCAGTAATAGCGTCAGCTAACACGGCGGCTAGCGCTCGGAAATCTTCCGCATCAAATAACGCAGGCAATTCCATATTCACGTCAAAACGCTCTTTCATACGCGTGAAGAGCTGTGTTATCTGAAGCGAATCAATACCTAGAGCCATCAAACTTTGATTCTCTTTTATTCGCTCCATACTTTCGCCAATTTCATTGGCGACAAGGGCTTTAAGATAGATAATTAAACGCGGCTCTTTCTCCACCTCAGGCAATGCTAGCCATTCATCACGGCTGAGCTTAAGACCTTCTTCGATCGCGGCTTTGCCACTTGCACTGTTGTCTTGTAATGAACTCACATCAATAACATCATGAGTTCCGTCGATAAATGCTTGCTTATTACCTCTACGTTGGATCTTACCACTTGAGGTTTTTAAGATTTTACCAGGGCGCAGATAAACGATGGTATGAACCTGTAGCTCATGATTTTCGGCTACTGCTTGACGGACTGCTGCAGACACTACCTCAGTGTTCAAGCGTCGACGAAAACGCCTCTCCACTTCTTGGACAACAATTAAACGCTCTTCCCCATCCATTTCCACCGAAAATGCAGCGCCAGCATCCGCTTTAAGCGCCACGTTACTTTTCTGTACAGTATGCTCCACATCTTGAGGATAATGGTTACCACCGCGAATAATAATGACGTCTTTCATTCGCCCGGTAATATACAAATTACCGTCAATAACACACCCTAAGTCTCCCGTTCGCAAGAATGGCCCTTCTCCTGCGTCGGTGAAGCCTTGGAAAGTCTCTTCGGTCGCCTTCTCATTTTTCCAATAGCCTTCTGCTATATGACCACCTGACGACCAAATTTCTCCGACATCACCTTCAGGTAGTTCTGTGCAAGTTTCTGGCTGAGCAATAACAATTTTTCCATCAAGATAAGCTCCACCATTTGATACTAGATCGATAGTTTTCCCATCGAAGTCAGCACCCACTTTGATGGCTTTGTTTTGCTCAAGGTCCGAAGCACTCACCGTTTCAAAACGAGGCGTATCCCCTTTGGGAGCACAGGAAATTACCAGCGTTGACTCAGCTAACCCATATGTCGGTGTAAAGGTGCCCCGAACAAACCCTGCGGATTCGTATGTCGCAATAAAATTTTCAATGGTTTGCGGACGCACAGCTTCTGCACCCGATAAAGCATGTCGAATGGTAGAAAGATCTAACTCTTCTCTCTGCTCATCGGATATTTGGTGAATAGCCAATTCATAAGCGAAGTTCGGCGCACAAATAACCGTACCATTATAATCAGTCACCGCTTTCAGCCAACGCAGCGGTTTTTGCAAGAAGGATGCTGGCGACATAAAGACACAGCGTACGCCTAAATACATCGGTTGCAGGGTCATACCTATCAACCCCATGTCATGAAATAACGGCACCCAACTCACAAACACTTCAGAATCATTAAACTCAAATCCCGTCTGGATCTGTGATTCATTAGCGATCAAGTTACGATGACTGACCATAACCCCTTTCGGGTTTCCAGTAGATCCAGATGTATACTGCAAGAACGCAATAGAGGGGCGATCGATATTAGGGTAATCCCAGCCAGCAGACTCCTCTGGCTGCACTTCATCAACCGCTAACCATCTCAAGTCATCAAGGCCGCCCGTTTCTTTAAATAGCGGCTCAGCAACACGCATGACTTTAGAGGTACATAAAACCAGGGTGGGATCACAGTCATCGATAATGGATTGCAATCGGCCCAAATTTTGATTTCTGCGCGGGGGGTATGCAGGTACAGCAACCATGCCCGCATATAAGCATCCAAAAAAACCGAAAACAAATTCAAGACTCGAAGGAAAGAGCAATAACGCTCGATCTCCTTCCGCTCCCAACGTTAGTAGACGTTGGGCCACCGCTTTCGCCTGAATATCCAGCTCACCAAATGTCACATTGATGCCGGCTTCTTCTCCGTCAGGAAGAAAGGTATAGGCAATCTTCTCAGGGTGTTTTTCCGCTCGCGCTTGAAGGAGCGCGACAAAGGTTGATTTTTCAGTAGGGATCACCTGATTCAAGCAAACATCGCTGGACATATTTTCTACTATTCCTAAAGTTTATTCTTATTATTTTATTGATTGTTGTAATGTTTACGCAGTGCAGATCAACCACGGATATTCCGCTAAGCCTGTCGATAACTACACGCATAATACTGTTTTTAATGGTTTTTATAATGGTTGCACTTCAAAGTTACAGAGATTAGAGCGCACCAAGTTTATTATTCTATTAGTGTATTACTACAATATACTGAAGTTAAGTCGGCTTACTCTATTCAATATTTCCGAACTTTTAAAGTAGACATAAAGTCTACCAATGTATCAAAAAATGACCACGAGCGGTATTCGGGCGTAAATTGCTCGTCATTTGGGTCAAGCAATTAACGAATTGCTCAGGTAACCGGACGATTAGCCCTCAAAAGCCATGATTTATCACGCTGCCGAGGGGACCACAGCTTACATAAAACAACAAACGACTACTTAAACACTGTGAAATCAGGCTTCTATGGCATATTTATGCGGAGTAAGCTATCTTAACTGACGAAAAAACCTGTCATAGTTAGCCAAAATAAGAACTATAGATAATAACTAAGGTCTCAGACCACGACCGTATCACCAGATGGATCACACATAACTGATGAAGACTCGATTTAGGAAGTTTCAGTCTGCTCTAATTTTCACCTGTACCGTAGCACTTTCATCCGCTGCATTTTCTGCCAATCTACTCGAAACTTACCAGTTAGCCTCAAAGAACGACCTAGATTGGGCGGCCAAGAAGGCCAAGTTCCTCGGTGACCGCGAATCAGTTAACCAAGCATTTGGGGGGCTACTCCCTAATGTGTACATAAGTGCCCAATACGGCCAAAAAGAATACGAAGGCCTGAGCACAGACTCGCTTCAAAGCCAAGCAAGCCAATGCCAAGATGGTTTTGATACCCTCGTAGTTGAAGCCAACAACGGCGATGACGCCACCCCGACTACAGGGGCAGTAACCAACGCATTCTCAGATTGCCTTGGGCTGTTCTCTGGTGACCTTGAATCATCCACGCAATCGGGCACACAACAAAGCTACAGTTTTCGAGCCATACAGCCACTTTTTAGGGCCGACCGTTGGTACAAATACAAAGGGGCTCAGAGCTTAGAACAAAGCCAAGAAGCAGAGCTTGCCCTTGCCCAGCAGGACTTAGTTTTAAAAGCGGCGGAAGGCTACTTTGGCGTTCTTAGAGCTCAAGAGGAATACCGAATTGCAAAAGCTGAACGCAAGAGCCTCAAAACACAATTAACAGAAATCAAGAATCGGTACAAACTTGGTCTTGCAAGGGACACCGACCTATTCGAACTTCAAGGCACATATGATTTAACCAAAGCGGCCGAGATGGTCGCCGAAGTAGCGTTAGATAACATCAAAGAAGACCTTGCCTTATTAACGGGGCAAAATGAAGTTATGGTTACTCCATTACCTGAAAACATCCCCGTTGACTACCCAAAGCCATTAGAACGTAAAGATTGGGAAGATTTTGCCAAGCGCAATAATTACCAGATTATTGCCGCAAGATTTGCCGTCGAAGCCGCTGCAAGACAAATCAAAGAAAAACGTTCTGGGCACTCTCCTTCAGTCGATTTTGCGCTCGACCACACGGATTCTAGAGGTGATGGTGGGTTAGCAGGAGACACGAAGACAACCACTGTAGGCATTCAAATGACTCTGCCTATTTTCTCCGGTGGCATTGTCACCTCTCAAGAAAAACAAGCACGTTACCAACACGAAGAAGCCAAACATAGACGCAACCTTGCCACACGTAATGCTATACGAGAAACTCGGCAATACCATAACAAGGTTATTTCTGATGTATCCACTTTTGAAGCACGTAAGCGTGCTGTTAAGTCCAACAACAGTGCTTACAAAGCAATCAAAGCTGGTTACGAAACAGGGCTTCGTTCGCTAAGTGATGTGCTTAGTTCGCAGAAAAAAGTCTATACCGCTCGCAAAGAACTAACGACCGCACGCTTCGATTACATAGTAAATACCCTCAAACTTAAAAAGGCCTCTGGAATACTCAGCCCAGGCGATCTAGAGGTACTAAATGGATGGCTAGACACGAGCAACTCAAACGCGTCATTCACCGCCGAAAAAGATGAATTAACACTGGAAGAAATTGACGGTATTAAACTTCATAGCGGTGAAACTCAACTACGTTCCTTTGATGATGAAAAGAAGCCAAAAAAACCCCAGCATAAGAGTTTATTTGACGCTTACAAAGCCTGGAAAGGCGACGAATAAGCGACCGGCTAGCGCTCACCTACTCAGGGTAAGCGCTAGCCTAGCCTACCTCTAAATTACTGAATCTTAGACACTAAACTAAAAATGACAATGTCGGCTTATCAGTCAAATCGGTTCCAATTCCACCACGTTTACTGTACTGTGTCGCTCTTGTGAAGGTGCCCTTTTAGGGTTAAATGGGAAGTTAGGTGGAAGTTTCACCAGTGGTGAAAGATCGAATCCTACGCTGCCCCCGCAACGGTAATTGATCACAATTGCGTTTGATCATAAGTCCGGAACCTACCTACACAGATTTACGAGAAATAATTAGCCTATCATTGGTGAATTAACACTCCGCCAAAAGATCAGCTAGACTAAAGAAAATTTAATGCGCACGGGTGAGTGCGTGGGAGATAAAAATGCAACAACAAGCCGTTTCAACCCCTCAAAGTAAGCCTCTTACACTGTCAACCGCAATACAGGTTGTAGGTGCTCTTGCCCTAGGTGCTGCACTGTTATTCGCCGTTGGGTTTGCCCCCATGGATGTGGCTCACAACGCAGCCCATGACGCACGTCACGCATTCGCGTTCCCCTGCCACTAATAGGCTTTTCGTATAAGCTTGAAAGCTCTCTTATAAACCCTTTCTTGCTTATCACGCCCCTACGTTAGTACAGAAGCACAAATCACACCAAGTAGCTTATTTTATTAGGAGACACGCCCGTGGCTTTCCGTAACATCCTATTGTCCGCAATTGTTGTAGGTATTTTTAGCGGCCTTCTTTATGGCCTTTTTCAGCACTTTCAAATCAGCCCTATCATATACGCTGCAGAAGTATATGAAGTCGCAGATGAAGAGCCCGCAGCGGCGGCACCTCACGGCCATGAAGGTGGCGTAGGTCATCACGAACACAATGAAGAAGCTTGGGGCCCTGAAGACGGCGCTGAGCGCATTGGATATACCATAGGCGCAGACATTGCCATCGGAATCGCGTTCTCTATATTTCTTATATCGCTGATGGCTTTACACAATCTAAAGTCCAACAAGCCTCAAGTCACACCAGTATCCGGTGCTGCATGGGGCATCGCATGTATGTTGGTATTTTTTGTCGCTCCTGCCATGTTCGGTTTACACCCTGAAGTTCCTGGCACCGAGGCTGCTATATTAGAGAATCGCCAAGCTTGGTGGCTGTTATGTGCAACTCTGACTGCAGTAGGCATCGCTGTACTTTATTATGCCCCCATCAAATTCAAATTGGGTGGCATCCTTCTCGCAGCAGCACCTCACATTATTGGAGCCCCGATGCCTAAGGAGCACGGTTTTGCCAACCCAGATCCCGCAGCAATTGAAGCCCTATCTCAGCTTACCACTCAATTCTATACCTTCACGGCCGTAGGCATGGCAATATTCTTTATCTTACTGGGTGCTCTTTCCGGTTTTGCGGTTCAGCGATTTGTAAAGCTTGACGCATAGCATTTAATGAAAACATCATTGCGATACCACTCCAGACTATCGCAATGATGTGATCCCAATGAATTCTTACCTACCTATTACTCTGTTTTTTGTACGTTTTCTAGAGCGGGATGCTCGAACGATTAACGCCCTCACCAACCATCAATTCTATTTTTCCGAGCACGAGTTACACTTCACCCTGCCACAACTGCATGCCTTTCTCACTCACACGGACAATATTCTCTCGGACCTCCGCCACGAGAACACGTCCTATCTAGAATTTAGAAAACACTTATTTAATTCTCCAATCAACCAGCAACTAGCCAACCACGATGCTGAAGTGTTTATTGTCGACAACGCCCAGCATGTGGACCGTAGCACCTACGGATTACGAAAAGTTGCTCGCCCATTTTGCCTACCATAAGCATGACTTTTAGTTTAGTCTAGGGCCTCTACTCAAAAGGTGGCTGATGCTTTATGTCACTACTAAGAATCTGAAAAGAGTATTTAAAACCGCTGCTATGGCAAAACAACCCCGTGATTTATCTGTAGATATGATCAAAGGCTTCGGCTGCTTAATGATGATCATCGCCCATCTGCCAGCCTTTCAACTGACTGTTTCTTATGGTCTTGCCACACAACTTGCTGGGCCTGGTACCGTCTTCTTTTTTGGTACCGCAGGCATCACTGCCGCCATGCAAGCACAGCGATACCCAATTCAATCACTTCTCCCCTATTTTGGCGTACTGTTTTTTCTCGGCTCTAGCTGGAACATACTTGTACATGGCAATTTGACGTCATTCAAATACGTAGAGATTTTCCAAATCATTACCCTAGGGTCAGCTCTGATTTGTTGGCTCGAACGTAAAGGCCCTAGCTCGCAAACCACACTATTACTGCTCACGAGTGTTCTCGGTGGACTTAAATTCATTATGGATATAGTCGCGCCTGAGTTCGATGGGCTGGGTTGGCTATTCGTTAGCAACGATTATATTCCGCACTACGAAGAAGCCAGCGGCGGAAAGCGCAGCTTTCCTGGATTCCCTATATTTCCGTGGTTAAGCATTTTTCCATTGGGGCTCTTCTGTTATCGCGCCAGTAAGCAAACCAACGCTATCGGCATGGCAGCAATGCTCACCATCTACTGCGTCACAAGCTATTTTTTTGGTGCTAACCCGACAGAAAAATGGGACACAAGCATTCCCTATTTAGCCCATTGCTATCTTTACTTATTCTTAGCCTTCTGGTTGTTTGATGGAGGCAGAACCGAGACCAACAAGATAGGTAACGCTTTCGCCTTTACCGGTAAGAACTCCCTCATATTCTTCTTTTTTCACCCTTTCGCGTTGGTCCTAGGGGTAATTGTACTTAGCCTATCTAACGTTTATGTGGCCTGGGCATTTTCGGCAATAATGGCCTACATCATCACCCGAGGCGCCGCAAAGTTAAAACCCTCCCCGCTTTTCGCATCAGGGTGGTCGTGGCTTATCCTCGGTATCATCTTGTTCTCGATGCCTATCATGGATGAAATCATCGACACTGCATTAACCCATGGCATATCGAGGCTGGTTGCCGCCATTATTGGTGCCATCATCGCCGTCAACACCCCTTTATTGGCGGAGTTAACCAAAAAATCCGTGGGACGTTCGTAATAAAAGGTATCTTCAGCCCACGTAGGCCAGGGGTGTTATTAGATTTATAAGCGAAGTGTGCCATATGGCACATTTCCGTATCTTTATGGCATAATTTAACAAAACATTACCCATGACTTAATAGTCACCATTGTTCAACTTATCAATTTACGTACACTAACGAGAACTTACGGGTCCTTTTAGCCCGCAAATATAAAAGTGTCAAAAAAATATCAATACGAATGACACTCATTGGCCTCTGGCCAATCCTATCACGCAAAGTCGAACACCTTGGGACGTGAGAGATTTTTGCACCACTTATAACTAACAAAAAAGGGGAATCTGCGTCTTTGCAGCCATACTGGGTAATGGCATCGGCTATACGCAAAGATAAGGAGACAATCTGGATGAATAAAAATACTAAGCGCTCTATTCGCTCTCACATTGGTCGGCTCTCTGCCCTTAGCTTAGCAGTCGGTGCTACATTATTCGCTTCCGTGGCTCATGCACAGCTAACACAGAATATCACTATCGGTAACCCCAAGGCTCTCGCGCTTGGTAATGCAGTTACTGCAGATCCACCCGGGATTGACTCTATTCACTTTAATCCGGCTGGTTTGGCAAAAATCAAAGGACGCCAAAGACAGCTCAAAGTGCTCGGAGCCCAAATGACGTTTGAAACTAATTTCGGAAACAGAGACTTAAGTAAAGCTCAAACTGAAATTGACCCACTCACTGGAGAGCCTGGAAGTATTAAAGACACCTACATTGAAGTCTATTGCAATGACGTTGCTGGTTGCACATACCCTGATGAGAAATTCGAAAACACATCTGATTCTACGTCAAAGCCGCTCATCATGCTGCCTGGTGCAGGGCTGACTGAAGTTCCCTTTCTCGTCATCCCGTTAGGGGGAATTGCAATCGAAGACCCGAACTATGGATGGACATTTGCCACTGCAGTATACTCCCCTCAGGCTATTGGTTACGAAAGAGACGCAGACAGTGGCAGTGCCTATCAAGGGCAGCGCCTGGGTATCACTCGGCTGACTTATTTTTCCCCTTCTATTGGTCTTCAGTTCAGTGATGAATTATATGTAGGAGCCTCTATAGGTTTTTCATACCAAGGTTTTGGTGTAGAAACAAAGCTACGCACAGCGGAGCCGACCTTAGCATTTATCCAAGGTACTCTTAATAATCTAGATGATACTCTGAAGGATTTAGGTTTAGCTCTTTCCGCAATAGGCCCTGGCGATGACATTGGCTCTCTTACATTAGAACTTGAAGATCCGCTCTCATTGACATTCAATGTTGGCTTGTTGTGGGAACCCACTGAATGGGTCTCCTTTGGTGTGGTATATCAAAGCGAAGGGACGTCAAATCTTGAAGGCGACTTTAAGATGGAGCACAGCGATAATTTTATCGCAATGACTCATGGCCTTGTGGATTTAAATGGACCCTTAGCCCTTGCCGGATTGGGGCCATTTAATGGCACCAAAGTCGTTGAGGGAACGGCAGAACTCGAACTCATTAACCCAGCTCATTTTGCTATCGGTACTTCTCTAAAGCTATTTCCAAACCTGAAAGTTAACCTTGATGCCAAGTGGACCGACTATAGTGCTTGGGAAAACCTTGAGATCAAATTCGATAGCAACATAGACTTCTTAACTGTATCGGATCTCGTATATACCCTGGGTGGAAGTGGATTTAACGCCGATGGAGAAGACAACGCAGACCCAGACACCATGATTATCCAGCGTCAATATGAAAGTGTTTGGTCTTGGGCAATTGGAGTTGAATACGAGTATAGCGACAACTTAGTACTTCGATTCGGGTATGAACCTCGAGATAGCGCAATTCCAGACGATAGAGTTGATATTCTAGCGCCTTTGGCAGCGGCTCAATTATATACCATAGGATTTGGTTACCAGCTTGATAATTATTCTCGCTTCGATGCAGCTTACGGCTATTTGACTTCAACATTCTCTGCTGACGCAGGCGAATCAGAAAACCTCAACAGTACAACGCCAGGCCAAGTCGTTTATAACCCCTATGCATTCTTAGACGTGGAGTCCACAACAACAGCCCATATTTTCACCTTTACATACGAGGAAAAATTCTAACCCGAGCTTTTAAACGAAAGACTTATAGATATATAATTTAATATTTGGCACATTGGTGCAAGTTGTACTAAGTTACAACAATAAAATTTGAACGACTTTATTTTTAGGCATTTTTTGCCTTTTTAATTTAACCACAAAGGTAGGTTAGCGGGTGACAGGATGTTGCCCCTAACCATGAAGTACAAAGTTACGGTTCCCCTGTGCCTGGCATTTATGTGAGGTAGGTACCTGTGCGCAAGGGATTATTACGGTCTAAATTTGACCGGGTAGTTTTGTGCCTCGAGCGTGGAAAACCTGTACTCACAAGTACAGAACCACCATAGGGGAACGACAATGTACAACAATAAGCGATCGTGTTTTGCGGCCCTGCTGCTAATGGGCTTTCTATTCACAACCAACACACACGGAGTACCCGAACCCAACGAAGCACTCACCCATACCTGGGACAACGATATCACCATCCCTTCGCTACTTGACCCTCAAGATAGTGGCACCAACCAAATCCAATTACCTGCAAATATTTTTATACCACTATCAGAAAAACCTACCAATGGTTTTCCTGCCATTATTTTTATCAATAGCTGGACCCTCAACGAACACCAATATAAAGCGCTAGGAAAAACCTATTCCGACAATGGGTACGTCGTACTGTCATATACAACCCGCGGCTTTCAGGGGTCACCCGGGCTGGTAGATACCGCCGGCGCTAAGGATATTTATGATGCCAAAGAATCCATTAGTTGGCTCATTGACAATTATCCTGTTAACCAAAACGCCATCGCCATGGCGGGAATCTCCTATGGCTCAGGTATCGCACTACTTACCGCCACTCAAGATGAGCGTCTTGCCGCAGTTATCGCCATGAGTACCTGGGGTAGCCTTAGGGAGTCGCTATGGGCAGGAGAAACCCCACAAGAAACCTGGTTAGATATCTTGCTGGGTACAGTTGGATGGCCATTTGGTAAAGCAGAGCCCGAAATGGGCGAGATGGCTGACAATATGTGGGAACACAAAAATATCGACGAGACCTTAGCCTGGGCGGCCGCTAGATCCCCTATAACCTACATCGACCAAATAAACGCTCGAACCAGTCCGCCTGCGATTTATGTTGCCAACAACTTGCAAGACTACCTTTTTCAACCCAACTCTATTATTGAATTTCTAGGGAAATTTGAAGGGCCTTGGCGCGCTGATTTTAGCTTTGGCATACATGGCCAAGGAGAAGCAGGAGGCGTGCTTGGGGAGGAAGACAACTACCCATGGACTAACGCCACCGCTTGGTTGGATCACCATCTCAAGGGCGTCGATAATGGCATTGATAAGATCGACAAAATATCAACCGTCGTCCATTCACGCTCACGCGGCGCATCAAAAAAACGCGAGAGCTTTGATGATTTACCGGTCACTACGAGTGAACATGATATCAATCTAACACTGGTGCCTTTCGGCGATAACACCGGTTTTTTGTCGAGCAGTATCGCGCCGGTTATGGACGTCATACAATCTATCGACACCACCGACAGCCGCGTAGGCAGCAGCGGAGTTGGCTGGGCATCACTCGGTGCAGGTTTACGTTTTCCCATAGACGAAATTGATCCAACCAATGCTATTATATTCAGCACCGGCACATTAACAGACTCCATATACTTACGAGGAGAGGCCACGTTAACCATTTGGGCCAACGTTGAACACAACAGCCAATTCTTTGCGTATCTGCTGGCGCTTAACGAAGATACCGGTCAAGCACATTGGATTGGACACGCGCCACTATCATGGCATTTACCTGAAGGCGAAAGTGAACTGCCTGATACCCCTGTAGAACTTGAGTTCGGCTTTTATTGGACGGCCAACGACATCAATAGTGGCGAAAAGTTAATTTTAGTCGTTGATGGTCACGACCCTGATTATTGGCGTTATCCGGACACACCAGCCACAAACACCTTTATATTTGGTGACCAATACCCTGCCAATCTAACAATCCCACGCACATTAACCATTAATGATATTACGTCACTGGAATTCCCTGAGGGCTATAATAATTCTCGCAGCTCAACAAGCGGCAATAATGATGCAAGCTATAGTGGAAGTAACGGTGGCGCATTCGGCGGACTAATGTTGTTGCTACTTGGCAGCTTCTCCCTTAGGCGTTTACGCAAAGCATAGGTAATTACACTGATCCCCGATGTTGATTACAGCCTATACGCTGCAATCAACATCGGGGCAACCTGCCCTACCTTTTAGATAAAATACATTAACAACCAATCGGCAATTAGCGCAGGTTTTTCTTCGCCCTCTATTTCCACAGACAATTCAACATTAAACAAAAACTGTCCCGCTTTCTTTTCGGTCATTTCTTTTAACGTGGCCACGCAGCGCACTCGAGAATCGACTTTAACAGGAGCCAAAAAACGAATCTTGTCGAATCCATAATTCATTCCCATCTTCAAACCGGCCGGTACAATCATATCCGCCATGGTTGTTTGAAAGTAAGGAAGCAAAGATAACGTCAGAAAACCGTGAGCAATAGTGCCGCCAAATGGCGTTAACTTTGCCTTTTCTGCATCAACGTGAATAAACTGATGATCCAACGTCGCATCTGCAAAGCTATTAATTCTCTCTTGGTCTATTTGAAACCAATCCGACTGCCCCATCGGCTGCCCTACAAAGCTTGCTAACTCTTCCGCATTAACTGTTTTCATTTCTTCTCACTTATTAATCCATGTATGCGCTAGAACACTTTCTCCAACACACCTTCAATAACCCCCCAAGGAACCAAAAAAGGCTTCTTCGTTACTGTTAAGGTGCACTGGTCACCATCCACTTGGTACTTCACAATAAACCCCTTACCTTTCGCTTGGCCGTGGGTATCGTTACCTTCAAAGTGAATGTCGTGTTTCGCTGCGGCTTTTTCTAATTTTGCTAACAGGACGTCTACAGACTCCGGTAAAGTCCCTGTAACTGATCTTGACATAAATAATGCTTACCTAATTTGTCATTCCAAGTGAATTGACAAATGTTACCACGCTCTGGGTGAATACGTCATTTTTGTCTCCCGCTATCATATGACCAGCATCCTCAATATCCACATACCGTGCATTTGGGACCCGTTGTAAAAATTCCTCTGCCGATTCCCTAGTGACAAGTTCACTCATTTGACCGCGAATCAATAACATGGGCTGATGAATTTGCGAGGCCATACCATATAAACGGTCCGCATGACCTTCCATTGTGGGCCTATTTTCACTGTTAACGAATTTTGGATCCCAGTGCCATCGATAACGCCCATCATCCCCAAGGCGTAAGTTTTTCGCTAACCCATCAAGAGATTTTGGTTTCTTGCGGTGAGGTAAATAGGTCGCTATAGCATCAGCCGCAGCCTCTAGCGATGGGAACCCCTGTTCAACTTTGTCCCCCATAAACCCGAGCACCTTTGACACGCCACCGATATCCATCCTCGGGGTCACATCTACCAAAACGATAGCACTAAAGATACCTTCGCCTACCTCATGGGTAGCGGATATTGCACTTAGACCACCTAACGATGCTCCCACGACGATTGGATTATTCAGAGACCTCGCAATATTCCCCATATCCTTTCCATAATCAGACAGTCGATAGTTGCCGTCAGGGCACCAGTTACTATCACCGTGCCCTCTAGAGTCAAAGGCCACGCTATAAAACCCCTTACGAGCAAGGGTCTTTGCCGCCTGACCCCAGGCGTAACGAGTCTGACCTCCCCCATGAGCAAATATCACCGCTTGATTTCCAGAATCACCAAAACAGTCCGCAACCAAATCCAATCCATCAAAGCCTGAAAAGGTCCGTACTTCATGTACAACGTCTTGAATATCACTCATTGCATCACACGCTTGTTTGAAAACACCCCTTCATAAGAACACACCGTGAATCATCAGTCACTGGTGAAAACTGCCATATTGTCAGGGGTAAAATGCTATCTATCTACCTTGACGTGATATGCTTTATCGCAATAAAACAACCACCTTTGGGAACACCATGTCATTACCTTCATCCGCCCCGCTATCTGCCAAAGCCACCTGGATGCGAGGAGGCACGAGTAAAGGCTTATTTTTCCAAGCGAAAGATCTACCTTCAGAGCCGACCATCAGAGATCAATTTCTGTTATCCGTGATCGGCAGCCCAGACCCTTATGGTAAACAAATCGATGGCGTGGGCGGTGCGACATCAAGCACCAGTAAGATAGCCATAATAGCGCCAACTACTCGCAGTACGTTTGATGTGGAATACACCTTTGGTCACGTGCCAATCTCAAGCAATAGCATCGATTATTCAGGGAACTGCGGCAATCTCACGGCAGCCGTTGGTATCTTTGCCATCAAAGAAGGCATGGTTACACCACAACACCCCGTTACAACCATCCATGTTTGGCAAACCAATCTAGAACAGAGCATAACCATTGAGGTGGCCGTTGATACAGAAGGTAACCCGATAACTTCAGGTACCTACACTATCGCTGGTGTAGCCTCAACGGGCTCCCCCATAAATATCTCTTTTAACGATCCCTCTGGGTTTGATAACACATTACCGACAAACACGCCCACTACAACACTCAGCCTTCCCTTTCCCGTATTATCAGAAACCAATATAGAATCTTCTCTGATTAACGCTGGAAACCCTACGATATTTATTAAGGCAGAAGACATTGGCCTGTTTGGTAACGAATCGCCCAATGACTTGGAAAAGCATCCCCGGTTTGGCGACATAATTGAACATATCAGGATCCAGGGGGCCATTGCGATGAACCTGATTACCTGTGCTGCTGAAGCAGAATCTAGACCTGCAACACCCAAAGTCTGTATTTTATCCCACCCCTCCGAATACGCTGCGACCAACGGAAAAACTATTCCTGCCTACGGCTACGATGTGGGAGCTCGTATTATATCCATGGGTAAACCGCACCATGCCATTACTGGTACAGGTGCCATTGCCCTTGCTGTTGCGACCCGAATACCCGACACCATCGCGCACAAAATCGTCGGAGCAGACAACGCCAGTGTGCGTATAGGCCACCCGGCCGGTGTAATGGAGACCATAGCGCACGTAAACAATAATCAAGCCGTCTCAGCAGGTTTTATCCGAACAGCAAGAGTGCTAATGGAGGGCGTGGTGTATAGGAATGAAGTCGAATATTGACACAACTTATTCTGCGCGCCTTCTTTTTACATCGAACGTAATAGTAGGCCTTATAAACTCAGAATTCTCTTTGCCGTAACAGTAGTCACTTGATCCAACTCGTCCAAGCTTACCCCCTTTACCTCCGCAATTGCCTGCGCAATTTTTGGCAAATTAACCGGGCTATTACGCTCTCCACGAGCAATAAATGCAGGCGGTATATCTGGAGCGTCTGTCTCCAATACAAAGCTGCTCAAAGGAAGCTCCCGAATAATACGATGCAGTTTTTTCGCCCGATCATAGGTCACCGATCCACCCATTCCTAAGACAAAGCCTAATGCCACATACTGCTGCGCTTGCTGTTCACTACCCGAAAATGCGTGTACAACCCCACCTTTAGATAATTTTATTTTTCGTAAGCGATGTAGAACATCGTCGTGGGCCTTACGTACATGCAATAAAACAGGTAATTCCAATACTTTTGCTATATTGAGCTGGGTATCAAAAAGCATCAACTGCTCTGCTTTTGACGCCGAACAAGAGAAATAATCGAGGCCAATCTCCCCCACCGCAACAGGGCTCTTCTCTTCGATATAATTCCCCAATGAAACGGCAACATCTTGAGGTTTTTTATGATGCTCCATAAAACAAGGATGCAGACCATAAGCAGGATGAAGCGATACGCGCTGAACGCCACCACATAAAGTAGAGACACGAGGCCAATCACTTTCAAGTACCCCAGGAACAACCACATCTGTTACATTCAACTGATGTAGTTTCGACAACGTTTCAGAACGATCAATATCAAACGCAGGAAAATCAAGATGGCAATGTGTATCTATCACTCGGAATTACCCATACTTCTCTTAAATGGTAACTGTAATTCACAGTCTCCAATATAGCGCTTCATCCCTTCCCTTTCCTGAACCAGAAAGTCCTCGATGGCTGCACCAAACTGTGGATGAGCAATCCAATGATTCGAGCGGGTAACAATAGGTGTAAACCCACGAGATATCTTATGCTCACCTTGGGCTCCTGCATCAAAAACTGCAAGTTGTTGTTGAATGCAATATTCTATTCCTTGGTAATAGCATGTTTCAAAATGCAAAAACTCAATTTCTTTTTCACAGCCCCAGTAACGCCCATATAGCGTATTTTCATCCTTAAAATTAAGCGCTGCTGCAATTGGGTTACCGCTTTCATAGGCAACCATCATAACCAAATTATCGGGCATAACCTTAGCAATCGATTTAAAAAAATCAGCGGTAAGATACCCACCGTGACCACTGCGCTTTAAATACGTTGCCTGATAGAATCTATAGAATACTTCCCATAGTTCCTGGGTGATATCAGCCCCTTCTATTGTCTCTATATCAAGGTCGAGTTGTTGTATTTTCTTTCGTTCTTTTCGTACATTCTTTCTTTTACGTGACGAAAAAATCATCAAAAAATCATCAAAAGAGGAGAAGTCCTGATTAAACCAATGAAACTGCGTGCCAATCCTAGGCATATATTGACCATCGACAAACCAGTCGTACAATTCTTTCTGAGGAAAAAGTAAATGTATTGAAGACGCCTCTAACTCAATCGCATGCTCTTTGAGACTCCGCGCTACCAGTGCAGCAATCTCATTACCTTTTTCCCCCTGCTGTATACATAAGCGCGGCCCTGTTGACGGTGTATAGGGTATCGCACTCAGCAACTTGGGGTAATATTCAATGCCATTACGATGATAAGCATCAGCCCAAGCCCAATCGAATACATACTCGCCATAGGAATGGTATTTGATATACAACGGCAACAACGCAATCATAGTGTCATCGTTATAAACGACAAGGTGTTGCGGTTGCCATCCGCTTTTACGTACCGTAGCGCCCGCAGCCTCCATCGCCAACAAAAAGCAATGCTTTATAAATGGATAATCCGTATTCGTTACTCTATCCCACTCACTTGACTCAACCTCATCGATTGAATTAAGAAAAACAATTCTATACATAACACCCTCTAACACTGTCACTATAATAATTCACGTCTACTCTACCTCTAGACTATTGACCTAATATGTTGCTGAAGATAAGGAACAATTTCCTTCTCAAACCAAGGATTCTTTTGCATCCAATGGGTATTTCTAGGTGATGGGTGCACTAAAGGGATATAGGTTGGCGCGTAAGATTTCCACGCTCTTACGCTCTCTGTCAGCGTTTTATGGGGTTCGGGCAGGTAGGCATCTTGAGCATACTTGCCAATTAATAACGTTGTTTCGATATGTGGCAATGCCGAAAGCAAGCGCTTATGCCATAGCTCAAAACACTCTTTCCTTGGCGGCAAATCTCCTGACTTACCTTTCCCAGGATAACAAAACCCCATGGGTATAATAGCGATTCGCTGGGTGTCGTAAAACGCTTCTTTATCTAGCCCCAACCACCATCGTAAGCGATCACCACTAGGATCGTTCCACGGTATCGACGTTTTATGTACTGCTAACCCTGGAGCCTGACCAATAATGAGTATTCGACTATTCCTGTGCACTCGTATAACCGGATTAGGCTCTAGATAGTCACTGCAAACCCGACACTCCGTCACTTCTTGTACTAGATTCTGTAAACTGATCACCTTACCACCTTCCAATCTCGTAATCACCGAGCCCTCTCAGTATAAAGACTTATTGACTAAGGGAGCAGTTTGTCACGCTATTGTTAAGAATAACGTTAATATTGGCTAAATATGCACCTATGTTCAGGTAAACATTTCATGTACCATTCTTCTAACTTTATCTGGTGCACACTGTATTTATGACTTCGTCAGAACGTTCACACTCTCTATTTATTTCTGCTTTCAAAGAAGCCGTACGACAATACCCTAGGTATTTTTCTTACGAAGATATATTAGATGACATTGATAGCCGCTGGGATATTCACCCCGATTACGCTCAGCTGGAGCACCTGTTACTTGAGGAGGACTCCACGAAACATTTTATTTTTAATGTGTGGTCCTTCTTTTCCCCCATCAGTGCAGAAAAAAATGGGCTTGCAGAAATGATTCGACCCATGCTTGATTGGCAGAAAGATATCATTTGCCAGCTCATCTTAAATGACAATATCACCTGACATTGATAGAGCTATAACACCTCCCTCTATTTGTAGCAGTCATGTAACCACCTCTTCCCTCTATCGTCAGGCATGCTTATAATTCCGCCCGCATTAGCAAACCAACCTAGATAATACTGGAGAAGACATGATGTCTCGAATTACCCAAATGGCCGGAAAGCCACTATGCACTTTATTTTCCCTTGTACTTCTAAGCATGCCATCCGCGGCCATTGCCGATGATTATCCACCAAAAAAAATACTCGAATTCGTCGCGGGTGTAGGATTAACTGTTGGTGGCGATAAAATTGCTGATGTTGATGTAGAGACCTATGACGGCGACACACGCTCTGCCGAAGTTCATGCAGGCAACCTATTCCACCTTTATGGTGGTGTTAACGTTCTTATACCAGATAGTGATTTTTCAGTGCAGACGACAATCGGATGGCATTCTGATGGCATATTCACTACTGACGATGGGTCCATCGAATTTACGCGTTACCCTCTCGAATTGATTCCTTTTTATAGCTTTAACAAATTTCGAGTTGGCTTTGGGTTAACGTACCATTTGTCACCAAAGCTAAACGGTAATTCTGATGCCGGCTTAGGCGATAGAGAATACGAAGATGCTCTAGGAACAGCGCTTGCCATCGAGTATAGAATCAGCTCCATTTTTTCTTTAGGCCTACGTTACACCAATATTGAATACGAACTCGACAAACACGACGCTCATTGGAGCGAGATTGAGATCAAAAAATCCGAAGAAATAGATGGTAGCAACATCGGCATATACTCAACATTTTTATTCTAAAGCTAGCATCTAAGCTCTATCTAGGTAATTCCTACTTCCATATTTTCACATGAAGTAGGAATTACTGCTGACTAACTAAAAAACCAATAACATATCCCAATCGCCGCAACAATGCCCGCCCCATCCGCAATCAATCCCGCAACCAACGCATAACGTATCCTCACTATACCCACTGCACCAAAGTATACTGCGAGCACATAAAATGTTGTCTCTGTACTGCCTTGCATGACAGCCGCCAAACGCCCTTGAAAAGAGTCGACGCCATGATGATTCATTACCTCTAACATCATCGCTCGTGCACCGCTACCACTTAAGGGCTTCATAAACGCCACAGGTAATGCGTCGACAAACAAGGTGTTAAACCCAAGAAAAACAAACACAGAACCCAGGGCCGACAAACATAAATCCATCGCACCACTCGCCCGAAAAAAACCGATAGCAACCAACATTGCAACAAGGTACGGAATCAGTTTTATTGCCGTATCAAAGCCTTCTTTTGCCCCTGCCACAAATAACTCGTAGACAGGCAACTTTTTCTTCAGTCCAGCCAATAGGAATAATCCAATGATAGACAATATCGCGATACTTGCTGCCCACTGAGAATAGAGCGATAAGCTCTCCGTCGGTAACGACGTCAGCCAATACACAAAGGTTGTCATACACAGTACAAAACCACCTAAATAGGCCATCACCACTTTGTTAAATAATGGCAACCTCTGAATCCAAGCAACAGCCAACAAACCCGTTAGTGTCGAAGCGGTTGTCGCCAACAATATCGGAATAAACACATCTGCAGGCTCCGCCGCGCCTAGTTGTGCGCGATACATGAAAATCGTTATCGGCAATAACGTAACCGAGGATGTATTCAATACCAAGAAAAGTATCTGCGCATCACTGGCGGTATCCTTACTCTCGTTCACCGATTGCAGGTCCTTCATGGCTTTTAGGCCCATAGGTGTTGCCGCATTATCCAGACCCAACATATTCGCCGCCATATTCATCGTAATACTGCCCAGCGCCGGGTGATCTTTCGGCACCCCTGGCATTAAACGGTTGAATAAAGGTGCCAGACCTCGGCTAAGTATTAGCACCAAATGGCTTTTTTCAGCAATGCGAAAGAACCCCAACCAGAGACTCAATACGCCCACCAGACCAATCGCAATTTCGACCGATAACTTCGCCATATCAAAGGTTGCTTTAACCATTTGCTGAAAAATGTCGGTCTGATCAAGGCCAAAAAACTGATAAGCCCCCGATAACAATCCCAATAGAAAAAACGCCGCCCAAATATAATTTAACACTGATCCCTCTTTACATTTCGCTACAAATAACAGAACTTAACTGGCTTAGTCGCCTGAGGCCCCACTAAACCTGATCTACCACCTCATTTCAATAGGCAACCAGAAAGATATCAAGCCGCCTGACCAGGAGTCACTCTTGCACAAGCACGTACGATCGTGCTAATTAAGATGCTAAAACAATATTCAATAAAATGAACATGGTAGCGCACCTATGAGCTCACCCAAACACCCTGCTTCCCGCACATTACTTTTTCCAGCCTTTGCCACGGCTCTCGCCATTTTACTTGGAGGCTGTGGCAGTGCGTCCGATAACGCCTCATCACCCAGCACCGATGCAAATCAAGTCAATGTTGAAGGTTCAAATGGGGCTCCAGCATTATCAAGCCACATTTTCTCCGCAGAATGTGTCGAAAGCGCTAAATCGCTTGCAGAAGAGATAACTAACCCTGATTTTGCCTTGGTGGGCAGAAATGCACTGGGTAGTGCTGGGGATTACCTGCTGGCTAACGACCAAGCTGCATTTGTTATTTCTGGTCTCGGATTGCAAAAAACCTATTATCACTACGGTGGTATCCTCATTGATGCTGCACCAATACAGGACTGTGAACAGGCAGGCGATGAAATTTTCTACGAACTCGCCCTCATGATTGCGAAAGCAAGCCTAACACCCACAGCCTCAAAAATGCGGGCGTTTCGCGGCGAATCCATTGAAATTATTAATGATGGAGCCGATGGAAATGCAGCCATCGTCCGTGTCCATGGCGTAGATGACACCTATTGGCTCGCAGAAACAGTACTGATGCAAGAGTCGCAGCTCAACGATATTTTACTCAACTATTCTGAACCGATGGGCCTTAATATCACCGTCGATTATATTTTAGAACCGAGCTCCCCAACCCTTAAGATCGAATATAAGCTAACCAACAAAACCGATCGATTTAATAGCATTAATGGTGCCATCGGATTAATGGCCGCTGGCGAAGCCCCTCTACTCAACACGTTTGCTCCATTTAGCATTGCAGTCGATGAATTCACCTTGGATTACGGAATCCCGTGGGTCAGTGGAACGTTAACCGAAGCCAATAATACCGAACCGTTTCATATTGGCCCCAGCGCATACATCTATGGAGAGGATACCAAACACCTCGCCGCAGCCCATGTTATCGGTGTCGATGGTTTGCTGAACCTAGCGCAAGTCGCCAACACCTGGTTAGGCACGTTGTTAGCCCCTGCGGGTCAAGACCAAGACACATTGCAACAAGACTTTTATGTCACCGTGAGCAAGGGTGATGAACTTGACGCAGTTAATGCCTATTTGGATACCACTCCTCCTAGTATCGACGTTGTTCCTACCCCAGTGTCTATTACCACCCAAAGCGGCGGCCAACCACTGGGTAATGTCACGTTAGAATTTCAAGCAAAAAAGCAGGTATTACTACAAAACTGGCCTTGGGAAACCTTTCTCACAACCACGTCCGATAGCGATGGTAATTTCTCAGATTCCGTGCCGCTAATCTCATATTTGACAGATCAGCCGTACCGCGTAATTGCATCATTTTCTGGGCGACATTCACCCGCTGCGGTCGCTCTTGAACCCGGCAGTAACAATGACATCAACTTTGTTTTTGAAGGGCAGGGCCAAGTGGCCTATCACTTTGTCGACGAGCAGGGAACAGACTTACCGACCCAACTAAGCTTTTGGCAAGGTGACCAACGTATTGAGCGCTTTTACTTGAACAATGGCCAAGGGATACTCGATATTAAGCCTGGTACCTATGATGTCGGGGTTTCCAGAGGCTTCGAATACGATATTGTTGAAAAACACATCGTCGTAGAGGCAGGAGTTATCACTCCGTTGGACGCAACGCTCAAGCGCATGGTCGACACAACAGGCTACCTGTCCTTTGACGCCCATGTACATACCAACCCTAGTGCCGACAGCACCGTAACCCCAGTTGAGCGACTCACTACTGCGGCAGCCACCGGGCTTGAAATTGTCGTATCAACAGATCATGAAATTATTACTGATCTATCACCTGCCATTGATCAATCTGGACTCGGTAACTGGTTAACCACCGTTATCGGCCAAGAAGTCACCGCCGCCCTTCCCAACCACACGATCACCTACCCTATTCCCGTTGATCCTGACGGTGGACCTAGGGGAAGCCCTGTTTACTGGTATCAGCTCTCATTGGATGAGATCTTCAAAGCAGAGAAGCAACGTGGCGGGCAAATACGTACATTGGCTCATCCTAGACTATTTATTCTCAACGCCCTTAAATGGGATCGCGAATTAGGTGAGCCGTCCATCGACACCAATTTAGGATTAGGTCAACCTGAAGGCATAGAGATGTGGTCCTGGGACTTTGAAGCGATGGAATACATGAATGGCGTCGAGAAAGTGTTTAGTACCGGGTTATTCGATGACTGGATGAGCTTCCTTAATCACGGCCAACGTATTACCGCGACAGGCTCAAGCGACATGCATAAATACCAACCGCCAGGTATGCCAAGAAATTACATCAAATCCCCAACGGATGCCCCTAGTGCCTTTGATGATCAGATACTAGTAGATGCCGTTACTCAGAACCAAGTTGTCGTCAGTACTGGAGCTTTCGCCCGTGTTCTTATAAATGGCGAGGCAGATATTGGTGATGATATTACTGACACCGATGGTACCGTTGACCTTTGGGTGCATATTGAAGCCATTCCACAAACCGATATTGACCATTTCACAATATATGTGAATTGCGATGCAGTCATGCAGATTAACACCGAGAACCCTACCGATAGTGCGATTAAATATGATGGCTCGCTGGCTATTCCAATACCTCAAAATAACGACGCTCATATCGTAGTACTTGGATTTGGCTCACAACCCATGCACCGGGAACTGCCGCAATATGATCCTAGCGAAATCCCCCGTTTTACAACAAACCCAATCTTTGTCGATACCAATGGCGATGGTCAATTTACCGCCAGCGGAGGTAAGACCTGCCAACATACTGTTAATTAAGCGCTTTTCAAAAAACATGCGCAACCACTGTATATTTACCCAGATACTGGTTGCGCATACAGCATTATTGCGTATACTGATTTTAACGTGATCACCTACAGGCAGTAGCCCAAACCACGTTATCTCCAAATATCCTCGGAGCAATCCTCGGAGTACGATATGAAAACGCAATCAGTTGACAGTAGACCAACAGCCATTACACAGAATACGACTCGCCTGAAGCGATCCACCATAATCAATACTGTTGTTCTGGCAATCGTTACTGCCCTCTTTCTACAGGGCTGTATCCACACGCAACAGCCTCAATCAAGCGACAGTATCCACATTACTCGCGTCAGCTCTGACTCAGCAATTAACCTTAGTGACAGCCAATCACAGCATACTATTGGTAGCTTTATCGTGGAAACCCAAGATTCGGGCGCATTCTTAGAAGGGCTCAGTGTCGTCTCAGCGCCATCCGCAATGGCGCTTAAGAATATCCGCATCAAGATGGCCGGAGACGATCAGTGGCTAGATCCTCGCGCTATCAACATCTATTTAGACTCTAAACAACAGCATCATTTCGATATTTCAGCCACAATTGAGGCTGGAACATACTCAACAGCTCATATTGCCCTCAGTGATTTTCGTTTTTTAACCTCAAATGCCAATGCAACCGTTGATTCATCATCACTGGACTATTCCATTGCTCTTCCCTCAGCTTCTCAGCGGTCTCGTTCCTAGCGAGACCACCCGGTGGGCCCCTTTAGTCATTGAGGGGGCCCACACCCTTTCAGCAGTAACGCCTAGATGACAGACAGCAAAATCCAATCTCTAGACCCAAAACAACGCTTTGCCAAAGTACAAAATCGTATTAGGCGACAAGTGGGCACCGCAATTGCCGATTACAAAATGATCGAGCATGGCGACGTGATTATGGCTTGCTTGTCAGGTGGGAATCTATGGTACAGCCAGATGGTGTGACTGATAGTTAGTCGAGGATAACGAAAGTGTTTATAAGTATTTATGGGCCGAAATTATACATGGATGAGTTAGATTGACAGCACTCTGGAAAGCACCATCATTTCGTTTCGCACTACCAGCACGTCCTCCTCATATAGCCTAACGGTTAGACAAGGGGTTATAGGTTCTCCTAGTGATTTTATTCATCCAGAACGAGCCCACTTCACGAACCCCCAAGATGCAATTCCGGATATTGGTCTCAAGAAGGGTCTGATATATTTGAGAGAATCGAAGAGGTCGTCTCGAAGTACACTAAAGGACTTATGTTGAAATTCTAGAATACGCTGTGATTCTGACGTATCCATCCAATCACTATAAAACAGATTATTTCCAAAATCCTTTTCTTCAAGTGAAAAGCCCGCTGCTCCAAGAAGGGTATTAACCATATCCATTTGCGTTATTTGGCAAGACTTTCCGCCACCAATCAAATGCAACTTGTTGTGGGCTTCTTTTCTTTCAATTGCGTTTGCAGCTGCAGTTGCCACATCGGCTGGATGAACATATTCGATACGACTATTTGCCTCGGTATCCAGCATCATACGAATCGAATGCTTTTCAATATGCCGATTGCGGGTATCAAAACAGGCACCAATACGCAGAATAACCCAGGGGGTAATTTGCGATCTAACCATTTTCTCACATTCTATTTTATGTCGTGAGTAGTTATCGGTTGCCACTAAAGGGCAGCTCACAGTCCTCGGAGGCGGAGCCTTTTGGTTGTGACCCCACACGGCAAAAGAAGACGTGAAAACGACAACAGGATTGCTATTACTCTCATTAATAAGCTCTAGAAGATTTCGAGTTCCATCAACATTTACCCTTTCAGCTATCTCGGGGTGTGTTTCTGTCATTGGAGGGATTAGGGCGGCAAAATGTAATATCGCATCTTTGTTTTCTATGTGAGGCCTGATGCTCTCTTTATCACAAATATCCCCCCAGGCTGTTTCAATATCATGTCTATATCGCTGTTGAATTTCTTTATTTGCAGCATTCTCTAAATCAAACGCTGTAATTTCATGACCCCGAGATAATAGCTCGTCTAAAAGCATTGACCCAATATTTCCAAATGCACCCGTCACAAGAATTTTCATTGCAGTAAGCCTTACGTTGATTGGTTCATAGAATAGCCTCCAATTTGCATAGGGTTTTCTATCGATGATTTCATTCGCAAATTGTTTGTTGACTACATGTTTTAACAAGCCTACTCTAGATACAACATTTTATCCATTATGTCGTAGCAACATAATATCAAATATGTTGCTAGCGCATTTCTTAGTTTGAGGGAGAGTGATCGTGCAGGCGGAAAAAATAAATCCAACAAATGAAAATAAAAGTCCATTTGATGAAGGGGCTTCTACTCGAATTAAGGTTGGGGCGGGAAATGGAATACGCCCCCCGTTAATCAAGTCCACGCCGATTATTGGACCCATTAAACAATTTACCGGTGATGTACTCCCCTTTCTTGCTGAAACTCGTAAAACGTACGGCGACGTATTTCGTATGCGCATGTTAGGGTTTGAAATGACCTGCATTTGTGGGCCCGATGCAATAGCATTGATGGAAAATGACGATATTTTGTGTACAACTAAGTCCATGAAAGTGTTGCAAAAAGCCATAAAGAGTCGCTTACCGATGACGTTTGATGGCCCTCAACACAAGATATATCGAAAAGCGCATAGTAATTTTCTAAACAGAAAACTAGAACGCGCTAAGCGTGATGAAATTATTGGGTGCTTAAGCCAACAAACGGATCAATGGCGACCAGGGGATACCTTTGATGCACTGAAAGAGACGCAATCCCAAACCGTTCAGGTGCTATCGCAACTACTTAACCGAGAGCCCTTTCCTTTTAGTAGAGAAGATCTGTCTAAGGTAATACACACCTTATTTTTTGCCACTTATGGTCATGTGCCTATGTGGCTTGCGCTCAATAATCCGGCCTACAAGTCTGCGCAAAAACGTATGAATGAGCACTTCTTAGAGCTGGTTGGTAAGGTGCGAGCTGACCCTGACCTGGCTGCTGAAACCATGGTGGGGCAGTATTTAAGCTGCCCACCGCCAGAAGGCACAGATCACTGGGAAGATGATGATTTAAAAATTGTACCTTTGATGGCGTATCTAGCTGGCTTTGATACAGTGGCTTCAGCAGCGGCATTCTTTTTATATCGATTGTTAAGTCACCCTGAGCATTTGAAAAAAGTAAGGGATGAATATCGAAAGCTTTCACAAGAATCCGACGGTAATATTGATCCAATGGATCAGAAATTCTTGCGCGCTGCATTTCAAGAAACGGTGCGTATTACCCCCCCAGGAGCACTGGTCATTCGATATGCGACACAAGACTTTCAATTTGCGGGTTACACAATTCGTAAGGGAGATGAGGTACTAATTCAAATTTCTGGTGATCATTTAGATGAAGAACTCTTTCCTGACCCGACCAGATTTGATCCATCCCGTTTTCTTGGTAAAGGCGCATCCAACCTAAAGCGTCATGTATTAGCCTTTGGTAGTGGTTCTCATCGATGTACGGGGGCAATGATAGGACCGCTAATTACCCAGGAAATGGTATCTTACTGGGTTAATCATTATGATTTTGAACTTGTGCCAAAAGGTGCAAAACCCAGAGTTGTTGCACGACCTTTCACACAGCCAATGGACCTAAAAATTAGAGTCGTCGGTCGTCGGGTTATCTAAGGCATTAAGTCTATTGCCTATTAAATAATACAGGAGCAACCATGCGGTATAAATACTGCTTTTGCTCCCCCTCGCTTTCACCCTTTAACCCTAAAAAGCCGTAGGAAATAATTTGATGGAACAGCCAGTGAATAGCTTCATCCATATCAATATCCGTGCGTAACAGGCGACCCGCATCAGAATCAAGCATGAACTTTGATAACATAATGGTTGCGATTTCCGATAAGCTTGCCTTTGCAAGCTCTGTAAATTGCTCAACGTTTTGGGCATCCATAATGATTCGGTATCGATCTTCTGTACGCATGGCGTGAATAACTTGATAGAGGTTATCGGTAATCGAATTAGGCGTTGTCTCATTAGTGTCAGCGGTATCCTCGATAATATTTTCAGTTATTTCGACCATTAACGTTTTCATCACCGCCGTGATTAGTTCCTGCTTACTATCAAAATAACGATAAATCGTTGTACGGTTTCTTCCTACACGTTTAGCTAATTGATCGAAACGTAACTTATCAATGCCTTGTTCAGCTATCAATTCAATGGCTTCATCTACCATAAATTGCTTAATTTCATCGTACTCTGGGTTTTCTGGCTTTGCCTTTCTTATATTGGCAGTTTCTGTAAGTACTTGCTTACCCATGTCATTCCTTCTATGAATACCATCATTATATTCTTAGTTGACTAAGAATCTCAGCAGGACTAAGATCAATACGACATAATAACAATAATGTTGTATTTGTTCGATAGATTTTACAACGGTGAAGTTCAAATCAAACTACTTGTTAAGTTGGTCTACCACCTCTTCTAGATCTAAACACTCCTGGCTTCCATTCGTTAACAGTATTTGCCCAATACTGGATGAGCAGTAAGGTCGCCAGGCCGCTGGAAGGCTGCTAGGATAAAATTAGGATGCTGAAATCCTTTAATCGTTATCTGTAAAGAAAATTGCATCAGTAACAATCGGTTGAATAGCGTACCTGAGGTGTATTTTTGGTTATACCAATATTGACGATTTTTACATGACAGTGAACGGCCTTCGCAGCAGTAAAACTCTATACTGTCTGATTTTTTTGCTATCTTGGCTGCCAATGAGCGCGCTGATAGCAGTGGAAGAATTAAATCCAGAACAATTGTTTGGAAAACCTAGTTATTCGCTAAATAGCTATATGTTAGTGCTAAAGGATGAAACCAATAGCCTAACCATTGACCAAGTCGCCTCAGAAGCCTACCAGAAGGAATTTTATCGCGACAACAATGCCATTATAAACTTAGGGGTTACCCCTTATACATATTGGCTCAAGGTAAGCCTGCTGTACCCAAAAAACCTCCCAAATGTTGACATTCAAAAGCGATGGCTTTTGGAAATTGGCAAAGCACTACTCGGTGTTGCGGAGCTGTATGTTCCTCAAGATGATGATAGCTACTTGGTTAGCACTTCCGATACACGATTACTCTTTCAAAATAAGGACATCGTTCATGTGAATACTGTTTTTCCCCTATCACTGCGATTAGAGGAAGAAATAACGCTGTATATAAAAATACAAAATACCACCTCTGCTCTACATTTTCCTTTAACCCTCTGGACGCCAGAGGGCTTTATAGAAAAGATCGCTAGAGAAGAATTTCTCTATGGGCTATTTTTTGGTGGAATGCTCATGCTCATGATCTATAATATTTTTGTCTATTTATCAGTTAGGGATGATAGCTACCTTTATTATGTGATGTATTTATTTGGGGTCACGTTATTTGAATTGTTTGAGATTGGACATGGCGTTATACATTCATATCCTCTCTTTGAAGTTCTAGGTAAAGAATACACGTCCACCATTATTTGGTTTTCTTTATGGGCGGGCATGAAATTTACTGTCATATTTCTCAACATTCGAGCGCTGCACCCGAGAATAAACTTGGTTTGCAATGTGTACTTTCAGCTAGTATTAATTTGCGGCTTTATTAGTCTGATCAAAAAAGATCACATTTCGCTTATTTGGGTAATTATTTTTTCCGCACTCACCTTTCTATTTATACTGTCTACATCATTTTATTCTTGGCGGAAAGGCAATGAAGGTGCAAAGTTTTTCTTTTATGCATGGTCCTGTAATGGTTTTGGTCTGATTGTTTATGCTACGGTGGCTCTAAAAATATTACCAGCAACCTGGTATACCATTGCATCTGCGCCTATCGGCGTGATGTTAGAAGCCGTCGTTCTGTCATTTGCTCTAGCAGAGAGAATAAAAAGAGTAAGGCAAAAGGCATTGGATGCGGACAAAATGCTCGTTGACAATATGTCGAAATATCGCTCCGTATTTGATAACGCGCTAGAGGGAATGTATCAAATGACGGCTTTTGGAAAAATCATAAATGCCAACAAATCATTGGCTAGGACAATGGGGTTTTCTGATGTTGAAAAGCTTAAAAATAGCAGCACTCAAGTAGCCAACAGTCTTTTTGGAAAAAAAATAAATTATGATAACCTAATTAAAAATGGTGACATTAGGAATGAAGTGATCGTTGAGAGGGATGGCTTTTCTCCTGCTTGGATTATTAATAATGCAAAATTTATTCGCGGTGATACTGACAAGGAACATCATATTGAAGGTACAGTTATTGATGTTACCGATGAAAAGGAAAAGGAAATAGCAGTCAATGAAGAGTTAAAGGAAAGAATAAAAAGAAAGATCGCTTCGGCTAGGGCTGAGCAGAAAAGTAAGTTTTTATCGACGATGAGCCATCAAATACGAACGCCCTTAACGTCCATAATTGGCTTTGGTGAGTTGATGCAAGAGCCTTGGATAGAAGACAGCGAAAGGCTATATTGTGTTGATATGGTTGTTGAAAATAGCCGAGAGTTGCTCCAGCTAATCAACAACATTCTTGACTATTCAAAAATGGATGCGAGAAAGTTTGATATTGAATATATTGTAGTTAGTACAATTGACATCGTTAATTCACTATCCAATTCTTTCTTAGAAAAAGCAAAAAACAAGTCGTTAGACTTCGAAATCAACATAACATATCCCATACCCGACAAAATCAAGGGTGATCCCACGCGGATTTTACAGGTGGTAAACAACCTCTGTAGTAACGCAATAAGATTCACAGAAAAGGGAAAGGTTACTGTTGCGATATCATGGGTTACCGATAAGCTAACGTTCTCAGTGTCGGATACTGGCGTAGGGGTTAAAAAGGATAAACTAAGAGGATTGCTTAATGGGGATGTAACAGAAAATGGAGGAAGCTTGGGGCTTCCTATATCTAAAAAGCTAGCAGAGATGATGGGTGGTGAAATATCCATATCGAGTAAAGAAGGCCATGGAAGCGTTGTTGAATTTTCCGTGAAGAGTGAATCAGCTAAGGATGCTTGCTGGATAACTGGCCCAACTGATACAGCGTTTCAGGGTTCTGACAACTCTGGAATTGTAGAAAGACCAGGTCAAACGGTGTTGTCAAAAAACAGAAAGAAAGCAGTTGTTCCTGCCTTGTTCGGACGAGTATTGCTAGCCGAAGATAACGTGGTGAATCAAAAACTGATTGAACGGGTGCTAAAAAAGACCGGTGTCGATGTTGTGGTTGCCAATGATGGTGTGGAAGCTTGTGAATTTTGCGACAATGAGAAATTTGATTTTGTCCTTATGGATATTAATATGCCGAATAGAAACGGCATTGAAGCAACGAAACATTTGCGAGAACATCAATATGAGATGCCCATCTATGCACTTACGGCTGAAACAGATCAAGCAGAAATAGATAGAATAATGAATGCTGGGTGTGAAGGAGTTTTGACAAAGCCGCTCAATAAGACCCATCTATATGAAGTAATGAAAGAGCTTCTTCCTATTAAATGAGCGGCTAGTAAGCATTCTAGTGGTAACCATAGCAACCGTAGACTACATTGGTTTCGATAAAACCATTTACTGCTAAGGCTATTGATAGATCCTAATGGTAAGTGGTTTTTGCGCTACATCAAAAGAAAGTGAGTACTTCATGTGCAAGAGTTTTCATACGTCCCCCCTAAAAACAAGTGAATTACCTTTGCTTTTGACGTGTTTTCTGGTGTGATACTTCAGCGATATTGTTATGTGATGTAGAGTGTTTTAGAGCCCATATCACATAACAATATCGTTTTATTAAAGGTTATTTAAAACCCAATCAATCAACGGTTCGATCACCTGATTTTTGTATTGTTCTGGTGCATTTGCCACTGCAAACATTGGATCAAGGT
>MABD01000055.1 GCA_002162955.1 Gammaproteobacteria bacterium 45_16_T64 | reverse complement strand
TTGAACGTAAAACCCTATCCGAGATACTCAAACCAGATCCGCCGAGATGTAAAAAAAGCGAACCCCAAATGGGGCTCGCTTTATGATCTCTAACTGTGGGACAGCAGTGGCCTTAAGCAGTGGTTTTTATTTCGTATGTGAACTGGAGTGTATTTCTCTGATAATATTATTCTGGCACGTCGAGTTGGCCAAAGAAATTTTGTCCCCAACAGGTGATGCCACTATCATGGATCGCACAGCTATGTGATTTACCTACTGCGATACTGGTAGGGTTAATGATACTGTCTGGCACGTCGGCTTGTCCGGAGTTATTGAGCCCCCAACAGGATACTCTTGCATCTGAAATGGCGCAGGAGTGCCCGCTAATTTTAAGGGCGGTGGGATGAATAAGATCATTTGGCAAGTCTTGTTCGAAGCCCCAACATACGATTTTATTTGTGTCGTTGATAGTATCGATAACGCAGCTTTGATTTGTATTGGTGGTTATGTTGGAGGGGTTAACGAGAGACGTCGGCGGTGTACTTTGACCACGGTCGTCGAGCCCCCAACAAATGACACCGGACTCATCAATGACACAGGTATGCGTTTCTCCTGCAGAGATTTCGATAGGATTTACGATTCCTTCGGGGACGATGCTTTGTCCTTTATGAAAATTGTGAGTGGGTGCACCTTCATATCCCGCACCCCAACAGCTGACGTTGCCATCTTCAATGGCACAGGTATGAAACTCCCCGGCTGATATTGCGTTAGGATTGTTTATATTGTCGGGGATGGTTGACTGTCCAAAAAAATCATCCCCCCAACAGGTAGTACCTTCGGCATCGACCGCACAATTGTGAATGTATCCGCTGCTAATGAGTGATACTTCACCTAGGTCGTTCGGTACGTCACTTTGACCGTAGTCATTCCAACCCCAGCATGTTACTTCTTTGTTCTCCAAGGAGCAGGTGTGTGATCCCGTTGCAGAAATATCCTTATTGTTGCTTCCACCACAAGCGGTAATAAGAAGCGTGAGACTGATCAGTATCCACTGGCGTGGCTGTCGATGTGCTTGTGAATGTTGTTGTGATGTATTCATAAAAAATTCCATTTTTAATGAGATAAGAAGGAAGAATAAGCCGGCTTTCTTCGGCGGGGATGTTAACACAAAAGTTGATTAGGTAAATGTGGCGCGATTCTTTTTTGGCGATCTAACGGATAAGTTAATTATTCTAAGAATAATAATTAAGCATGGCCTGAAAAAAATGCGCAAAATTATGCGCAGTGTTTATAAGAAAAATGTTACTCGCCTTAACATTCTGAATCTGATGCTGAAGGAATGATCTAATTGTTACCGTAGACAATAGGCCGTGTTTTATGGCTTTCTTATTCTCGTGAGATAATTCCGTTGTATTGGTGATAATATACCCCCATCTACAGACTGAATCTGACACTATGAAACGACCTATTTGCGCTGATTGCCAGCGACCATTATCGGTATGCTATTGCCATGCGCTGACCCGATGCCAGAACTCTTGGCCTATACATATTCTTCAGCATCCGGCAGAGAGTAAGCATGCCATTGGTACCGCCCGGATAGCCGAGCTCAGTTTGAGCCAATGCCGATTGCAGGTTGGTGAAAACTTTGACCTTTCGTCATTGGGCTCTTGTGACAATGAGGATGGCAACGTTGCGGGTACGCTATTGGTATACCCTGGAGGTGACAGTCAACCGTTGGAAACGCTTGCGTTTGATACCCCCCAGCGACTGGTGTTAATTGATGCAAGTTGGCGTAAAAGTCGACGTATGTTGTTAGAGTCACCAGAGATAATGGCATTACCGAAAGTGAGCTTAACGCCTAGTGCATTGTCGCGTTATAAAATACGCAAGGTGCCCAATCCTAATGCGTTGTCGACACTGGAGGCCATTGTATCGGCACTGTCCATTGTGGAGTCTTCACCTGATGTCTATCACGCAATGCTAGAAACCATGGACTGGATGATCGATAAACAGATAGAACTCATGGGTCGGGAGGTATTTGAAAAGAACTACAGCGGGCATTTGAAAAGCTAAATTTGCGCAACGTGGGGTTATCTGATACGCAGCTAGTGCACAACGTTATTTTTTACGGCTACACTTAGATTATGGGGAGATTGGAAGAGAGGGTCTGCCCTGGTTGCTGCTATTAACACATTGATTTAAAGCGGCTTTTACACCAACTCCAGTTTTTAAGAGCGTGCTCATGGCTGACACATTATTTGATAAGTACGGCGGTTTTGCTACATTCTCGGCGGTAGTATCCAATTTTTACAAGAAAATTATGGATTCAGACGAACTGATTCCTTATTTCGACGGTATTGATATGGATAAGTTGATGGACCATCAAACCAATTTTATTGCCAGAGCGCTAGGTGGACCGGATAAGTACTCAGGGCGGGACCTTAAAAAGGTGCATGCTCGATTTAACATCACACAGCCACATTTCGGTGAAGTTGCCGAACTCTTAACGGAGGCGTTGGAGGAGGCTGGTGTTGCGGGTGAGGACGTAGAGACCATTATTGGTGTTGTGGGTTCTTTACAAGATCAGATTGTCAGCGGGTGAGGATGCTTGCGTTAACATCTCCGATGGTGGGGTATGATTTTTCGCGAAGAAATAATGGGTGAGTTACCGTCAGAATTAATTGATCGTTTAGATGTAGGTGTTGGTATCTGCAGTGTGGATTCGTTGCTTTTTTTAGGCGCGAATCCAACGTTGACCGGTTGGCTTGAGGTTGGAGTAGGCGGAAAACTGCTGACGGATTGTTTAAATGACAAGGAATGCGCACGGGTTAAAAAGGCTGTTAGCAAACAACGTAAATTTCGTTTTAAGAAAGCGATATTGATTCGTTCGAGACAAGAAACTGTCGATTTTACGGTAAGCGTGATTGACGATGAAAATCCTTATGTCTTAATTTTGGGAGTGATTAATAATTCTGATGCCGAAGTGTTAAAAATGATAGCCATTTATGATGATCTCACCAAAAAAAATAATGAGCTTTTATTGTTAGAAAAGGAAAAATCGGAAGCAGCCAATAAGGCAAAAAGTGCGTTTATCGCCAGTGTGTCCCACGAGTTACGAACCCCCATGAACGCCATTATGGGGTTTACTGGCGTATTAAAAAAACGTATTACTGATCAAGAAAATATGAACTTGATGACGTATATCACGGAATCGTCACAGACATTACTGGGCTTGATTGATAATCTTCTCGAATTTTCAAAAACGGAATCGGGGCACTTGGATACAAATGTACAGACCTTACCGTTGGCTAAGGTAATCAAGTCCCATGTGGTCAAGTATGCGCAATTAGCGCAAGAAAAAGACATTGAGTTTATTTATACAAAAGAATCTCTGCCTAAAATGATCGAGGCAGATGCATCGATGCTTAATCAGATAATATCCAGCACCTTAGATAATGCCGTAAAATTTACCAATTCAGGAAAGGTCGAGTTGACGGTGCAGCCTGATCCAACACAAGACGATATGCTTTTATTTACCATCGCGGATTCTGGTGTGGGGGTAGAGGAGTGTTATATGGAGAGTCTTTTTCTACCCTTTACCCAGGAAGATAGCAAGTCAAATAGAGAATATGACGGTGCGGGGCTCAGTTTAAGTATTAGTAAGCGCTATATCGAATGCATGAATGGCCGTATATGGTGTGATAGTGTAAAAGGGATGGGCGCAACATTCTGCTTTACGCTTCCTTTTGACGGAGAGAAGGCCTAGAGGACCTTAGGCCTTCTCTTGTTTATTTATGTTATCGGTTATTAATATTCTACTTTCTCTCCCCATTGTTTAATCAGTGGCAGTTCGCCAGCCCATACGGGTAGTGATAAATCGCCAGGGTCGTCGATAGGCCCTCCAGTACGAATTTTTACTGCGCCTTCGTTGATCTCCATTTTTAAAAGTGTGGTTGCCTTGATTTCTTTTTCATTGGGTCGACGTAGCTGTTCCCAACGTCCAGGTTCGAGTTGTTCGACAAAATGCTGGTAGATCTCAAGTTGTAACTCGTCGTCTTCAATGGCTTCGAATTGCCCGAACAGCACCGCTGATCGGTAATTGGCACTGTGATGGAACGCGGATTTTGCCATCACCCAGCTATTTAGTTCTGCAAAAGAAACGCAGCTTCTATTCCCATTTGTGAGTTGCTTGATCAAGCGACTGCCTCTGCTGCCATGAATATAGATGGCGTTGTCGACACGCCAGCAGAGCATGGGGATCGACACTGGGGCGCCATCCTGGTTAAAACATATATGGGCCATCTTAAGATCATCAATGATGGGATACAGGTCTTCAGTCTGATAGCTAGCTCGATTGGCTGATCGTTTAACTTCTGATTGGGGCGTTTTTTGTAACACTGGGGTACCTACGACGTTGTTGATTACGGAGTAATGTGTTGTTGACTTGGTGATAGTGTCTGTGAATACTGGTTCCATCTAAAGAGCCAATTAATAAATAGTGATGGTACCAGTTGTATGGCAGTAGAATTTGATGGTTTACGGGACTTCGCCTTTGGCCCGTCGCAAGATATCCCATTGCAAACTCAGCTATATCAAGAACTTAAGACAAGGATCCTAAATGGCCGGTTGGTGCCAGAAATGCGCCTACCTTCTACCCGTAGTTTGTCTCAGTCATTATCCGTCAGCAGAAATACCGTCAATGGTGCATTGGAGCAGTTGAAGGCGGAAGGGTACATCAAGACTAAACCCGGGGCGGGTCACTACGTTTCGGATGATATCCCTGATAATTTTCTGCGTGCGGACTCTATTGTGTCTGCATCGATACGGCCGACATGTTCACGCGAACTGTCTCTATCTTCAATGGGGCAGTCGTTGATGGGAAATACTCCGGTACGAGTATATGGCAATGGTAGCTTTGAGGCTGGGGTGCCGGATTTACAGGCATTCCCATTGCAAAAATGGGGACAGATTTATCAGCGTCATAGTCAGCGGGCGTCCTTGCTGGGGTATGACTGCCTGCAGGGTTATGAGCCACTACGTCACGTGCTGGCGGAATATTTACGTTCCTCGCGAGGGCTGCTGTGTTCACCGGATCAGGTGATTATTACCGTTGGTGCTCAGCAAGCCGCGAGCATTGCGATTCAAATTTTGTTGGAGAACGATGATGAAGTGTATGTCGAAAACCCTGGCTATATTGGTATGCGTAAAGCCTTTGAAGCCCACGGGGTAAAACCTGTGGGTATACCTGTTGGAGAGCAGGGCATTGATGTTGCAGCGTTACCCAGACAACCGACAGGAAAGCTGCTGTGCCTAACACCGACTCATCAATATCCGATGGGTGGGATTATTCCGCTGGCGAATCGATTGAAGATCTTACAGTGGGCGGCAGATAACGGTATTTGGGTATTGGAAGATGATTACGATAGTGAATATCATTATGATCATAAGCCGATAGCGGCAATGCAGGGGTTAGGTTTACAAGAACAGGTTATCTATATTGGGTCGTTTAGTAAGGTGTTGTACCCAGGATTGCGACTTGGTTATTTAGTTGTGCCGGAGCGGTTGGTTGGTGCGTGTGTCAAAGCCAAAAATCATATGGCAGGTCAAACGGCCATTGTGGAGCAAGCCACCACAGCTGAATTTATCGAGACGGGCCAGTTTGTTCGTCATATTCGAAAGATGCGAATGCTATATAAAGACAAGCAGCGGGCGATTCTAGATTCCTGTAGAGAGCATCTAGCTGATGTTGGGACACCGCAGTACACCGGTGCAGGCATGCATATTGTGTTAACGTTTAGGCCAGAGCTTTGCGAAAAAGGATTGAGGGATGTTGACGTGGTGAAAGAAATGACTGCACGTAATATTTTTGCTGGTGCGTTGTCGGCATATTACCTAGCGCAGCCATTAACACAACCATTAGCACAACCACAACATCAAGGCGTTGTACTTGGTTTCGCGAATACCCATGTGCGGGATATGAGCGACAAAATAAAAGTGATCAGACAGGTGATTGATTCTTTGTTATAAGAACATTGTGTCTTGGTGACCTGGCTCAAAGAGCTAAAATGGGTATCACCTGTCTGATCGTGGGTGGCAACCAAATAGGGTCGCCTAGGGCACATGTTGTCTGGTGGTTATTTACGTCCGAATGAATTTGATAAATGTAGAATAGCGTATTGCAGTATCTGGGCCTGTGACTTATTGCCAGTAGAAATAGTCAATAACCCCATTCTTTGTTTTCGATGTTTTATGCGAGGTGTTTTACTTGCTGCTAACGTGTGACGTGACATCAATGGCGCGAATGGTATTGCGCCCACCATGTTTTGCGTCATAGAGCATCGTATCGGCAAATTTAAGTAGTGATTCTCTACCGCCCAATTGTGATGGTATTTCCACCGAAAGGCCTATGCTTGCGGTCATGCTTTGCGACATATAACCATCGGATACGGTGGTTTCTTCGAGGTGCTGACGGATATTTTCAGCCACTAGAAGTGCGCCTTCTTTGGGGGTGTTGGGTAGAATAACCACAAACTCTTCACCGCCGTAGCGTGCAACAATGTCGGGCGGGCGACGTATTTTATCCGTGATACAGGTGGCGATTTCCTCTAAACATAAATCCCCAAATTGGTGGCCATGGGTATCATTGATACTCTTGAAGTGATCAACATCAATCATCAGCAGCGCCAGAGGTAATTTATCTCGGTAGGCGCGCTGATATTCATTTTTATAGAGTGTATCAAAATGTCGGCGATTAAAGACTTGTGTTAGCGCATCGGTGATGCTGATTTCTTCCAGGCGTTTGTTGACCTGTTCTAATTCATCAGTACGTTCTCTAACTTTATGATCGAGACTTTTATTTAATTCAATCTGAACATTTAATACTTCTATTTGAGCCTTAATGCGTAATTCCTTCTCGACATTCATGCGATCAGCGAAGGCTAGGGAAAGTAAGGCAAGTTCGATCGCTGACCCTATGGCCAAAGCATAATGCCCGGTAGTGGTGGAAGAAATAATACCGACAAGGTCGCAAAGGAACCAGACTAAAAAAACTAAGTAGACCAACCAGGCAATCGCGAACATGCGCGCGGATTTTACTCCCAAATACCAATACTTAACGCCAATGTAAAAACCGACGATGACGGTAAAGAATGATAAGGTATTTGAAATACTCATGGCGATGCCATAGGGGATTAATGTGCCGCCGATCAATAGAACTCCAAAGCAGAGCAGAAGGAAGTTTCCTATAAAATTATCGGTACGAGATCCGACGGATCTAATTTTTAGGAACTGATACACAAAACCAATGGCTGCTAATGGCATCAACGTGGCTACAAATATCATAACCTTATTATTGAGATCGGACGATTCTGGCCAAAGATACTGGAATCCAAACCCGGATAGCGAAAACTGAAGAAAGCCAGTGGCGGCAACATAAAGAATGTATAGGAGATAGGCGCTATCGCGCAGAATTACGTAGATAAAAGCATTGTAAAAAAACATGATAAGTAGAATGCCGAGATAGATTCCAGCGGCAAGAAATAGGTTTTTTTCAGCCGTTTCGACGTAACTCTTTTCAACAATGTCGAGAGGAATGAGTAGTGGCCCTTCAGATTGAAGCTTAAGGTAAACGGTGATCGGTGACGGTGTTTTTGGGAAGGGAAAAAGGTAGGTTCTATGGTCGACGGGGCGAACAGAGAAGCGGCGAGTATCTCCCGCTTGGTAGTATTTTATCAGCTGCTCATTTTCTACCAAATAGACATCAATCTTGTCATGTTGAGGGTAGTTAAGTCGTAGGTAGATAGGTTGATCATTGGTGTTGAGGCCTGTGACCGTCGCTCTAAACCAGAGTGCGTGATTAGTGCGACCGAAATTGCTTGAGTAAGGCGGTTGGCGTGTTGCCCATGTCTCATTAGGAAGTGCGCGAATGGCGTCAAACTCTGTGGTTTCAAGACTCTCTTGGTATTCAACAGAAGGTATGAGATTTATGATGTTATCTATATTCGCGACATCTACATTAGCGATATCTCGAGCTGGATTTTTGGCAGTGTCAGAGTGAGTGTTGGCAATGCAAGCGAAGGGGGCGCAGAAAAAACAGACAGCAGATAACAGCAAGGCGAGTTTCCAGGCTGCATGGGTGATTGTGGTAAAACGTGGTTTAGAAGCAAAAGTATGGATAATCAAATACTTGAGACTCCATATAGGCAAAAAGTAAGTGCTTCTATTGAGTATAGATCAACCACCCAGTTTACAGGGTGAAAAGCTAAGTGGTTGATTAATTAGCCTAGCGTGATTAGCTTCTTAAGCCCCTAAAATGATACCTGCCAACGTAGCTTGGCAGCAAAACCCTACCAAGAAAGCCACGGTGCGTAGCAAAGGTACTCGGAAGGTGTAGAGCACAAAGTGCAGCAATCGTGCAAAGAAGAAGAGGCCGCTAGCGGTGGCGCTGATGTGAGAATTTAACCCTAACACTTCAACGCTTAGTACTAAGGGAGCCATGATCACAATATTCTCGACTGCATTTTGGTGTGCCCTCATCATGCGCTCAGCCCACTGTGAGGTGGGGCGGGTATCCGGTTGTGGGTTATAGAGTGCTGTCCAAGGGCCGTGCTCCTTCATTCGATTAAGAATGTAAGGCACCCAAAAAAGGGCTGTCATCAATAAGGTTAACGTTAGCCAAAAAATTTCATTATTTACTTGGGTCATCATTGGTACTCCTGGCAGAATGCGCCTGTTTGGTGAGGAAAGCACTTTGCCAGGAAACAAATTACAATGTAAGAACGCACAAACACGACACATAGTGTCTTATTTGATACCTAGGAGAGGGTGGATGCGTAAACAGCGCCATGATACTTATACCCATTGTCCCGTCGAGGCGGCTTTGGATGTGATCGGCGGAAAGTGGAAGTCTATCGTGCTATTTCGCATCATGGAGCAGACCCGCCGTTTCAACGAGTTAAGGCGTCTGATTCCTGCGGTAACCCAGCGGACCCTCACCAATCAATTGCGAGAGCTGGAACGTGATGGTTTGATCCATCGAAAAGTTTATGCGGAGGTACCTCCAAAAGTGGAATATTCTGCGACGGATTTAGGTTTGTCATTGCAGCCAGTATTAGAAGCCATTGCGCATTGGTCAGAGGAGCATCTATTGCCCTCCATGAATAAAGTAGAGGAAGAATAAACGGGCTATGGATTGGGAACCAATTTTTGAAGAAGAAGTATTGGAGTTAGTCAGTGATGGCTGGTTCTCGATGAATGCTGAGCAGCGAGCGATTTGGGATACGATTAAAGTTATTCCAGAAAAGTGGACGGGTGATAATGAGCTTGAAGAGGATGATGAGTTTTGGGTCGTTGCTGTGACGCGGACTCATGTACTTTGGTACAACCATATTGTTGAAGGTTTTAATCTTTCACGTTATTTAACTAAAGGACATATCGTGAGTTACCAGAGTCAACAAGATGATCTTGAAATTACTCTTCAACATGCTATAAATCTTGGCGGTTCTTCCTAAAGATCTAAACGGTTGATTAATGGCCGTTTTTTCGTGTGTTATTTATACAAGGATTATTTTGTGATCGTAAATAGTAAAAAAATACTCGGTACTGCCTGTGTGTTGTTTTCTCTCTCAAGTTTTTTACCTGCTGTCAGTGTTGCGGGTGATGGGCATCATGACAACGCTCATGGAGATAAAATGCAAGCCTGTGTTGGCTTTGGTCCTCAGACCCCACGAGATATTGATAGTAAAGGTGGAGCTAATGACACTACCTTTTCTACCGCCCCGGATTACAAAGACATGAATCTTTGTAATATACATTTCCACAATAACGCTGAGCATAAAGCCAAAGATTTTTCTATTTATGCCGGTGACGGTGATCACGGACATGGCGGTGGGTTTCAGTGCCTTAGCAGTAAGTCGTTAACTACAGCAGAGCTGGCACCGATGGAAGGTAACTTGTGTAAAGGTGTTAACCCTGGCGACACGATTGAAGTGCATTGGGTGCACTCTTCTTGTGATATCGCGCCTGGAAAAGGGCTGGGTTCTTGTTTGTCAGAAAAGTGTGCTAATCCACAGCTACGGGTAGAAACTCAGGTGTTTACCGTGGTGAATGATCGTGCCGCGTTGAATTTTAATGACCTCTCCTATAAAGGGAATCAGGTCGACGGATATCATCAGGCTAAATCACTACCCGCTAATACAGGTAAGCCTGTTGAATTTTTAGGTTCTACTACTGGGCCTAAGTATTCCGAAGCTGAATGTTCTGAGTATCAAGTGACCTGGAGTGTACGGCCACAATGTGCCAAAGTGGATATTGCCAGTGTGAGTGAGTGGTGTAAGAGCAATGTATTTGAAGAAGATCACGCCCATGGCGTAAGAAAATTAGTGACCAACCCTGCACTGTTATCGAAGATTCAATAGATCGATTTTCGATATAGTCAACTAGCCGCCGGTGAATGCTCACTGGCGGCTTTTTTGTTAGCGCCTCTTAATTGCGTAGTGTGGCTACACGGGCATGTTGATCCTGATGGGCCTGACGGTATTCAGTGGTTAAGCGGGAGATAAGCTCTGCTGTCGTGGGGAGGTCGTTAATACTGCCGACGCCTTGACCAGCAGACCAAATATCTACCCAGGGTTTTGAATCAGAGGTGTTACCGTCTCTAGCCTCTTCGAGCTCTAATCCCAAATCAACCTTGGGCGCATCGCCTAGCGTGATTCCTGCCGCTTCGACACTCTCGCGAATAAAATTGGCAGGAATGCCAGATACCGCTGGGGTGTATACAATACCGGCGGCGGATGACGCTAACAGCTTCTGTTTGTAGTCCTCGCTGGCCTCACATTCTTGTGTGCCCAAGAAACGTGTTCCCATATAAGCGAGATCAGCACCCATCATCTGTGCCGCCGCGATATCGCTACCGCTGGATAAGCAACCGGATAATAAAACGGTCTTATTAAAAAATTGTCGCAGCTCATTAATTAGTGCGAAGGGGCTCCAGTCGCCAGCGTGACCTCCGGCTCCTGCTGCGACGGCGATGAGGCCGTCAACACCCGCGGCGGCGGCTTTTTTTCCGTGTCGTGCGTTTACAACATCGTGAAAAACGATTCCACCGTATTCATGAACTGCATCCACTAGATTACTGATTGCCCCAAGAGAGGTAATAATCAATGGCACCTTATGTTTAATGCATATTGCAAGGTCGGCCTCTAGGCGTGGGTTGCTTTTATGGGCAATCAGGTTTACGCCAAAGGGCGCTGGCTGCTCTCCAGTGTCTTCTGCATGGCGCTGTAACTCTGCGTTGATTTCCACTATCCATGACTCAAATTCGTCCGTTGAACGTAAGTTTAACGCCGGAAAGGTACCTACTACGCCAGATTTACAGCAGGCAGTAACTAGGCTTGGACCGGAAGCAAGAAACATGGGAGCTGCTATAACAGGAATAGAGAGGCGGTTTTCAAATAGCGGGGGTAAAGACATGGTGGTGATCTCGTAGGTTGTGCCAGTGACCAGGGGCAGGTGGCGGTAATCGATATCAATAGTGTAGAAAAAGAACAACCTGTGTTACATTGGCTAAATTGACAATATCATGGTGATTTTTTACACAGGGGTTTATATGGTTAAGATGGGTGTCATTGCCTATGACAATTGCTATTTATCCAGTCTATCAGGGCCTATGGACGCGTTTCAGGTGGCAAATGCCTACAGTTGTCGCCAATTGGGGCCGAGCGGTACACAATTTAGCTGGAATACCGTGTCTATCACGGGTGAGCCGGTGAAGACCAGTGGTGGGATCTCCATTGCGACAGATATGAGTATTGCCAACGCAGACGTTTTTGATTTGATCTATCTACCCGCGTTCCCTTACCAAGGTGCGTTGGCCATGGATAAAATGGCTGAAGAGCTTAGGCCACTTCTGGACTGGTTGGTGGTGCAATGGAAGCGTGGCGCGACCCTAGTGACAATCTGTACCGGTGGTTTCTTAATGGCTGAGACGGGGCTGTTGGATGGTCGGGAAGCGACAACGACCTGGTGGTTGGAAAAGCAATTTCACAAGCGTTATCCGAATGTAAAGCTCAATAGTCGGGCGATGATCACTGAGCAAGACCGGTTAATGTGTGCTGGTGCGATGACCTCTTATCAAAATATGGCGGTGCATCTGATTGAACGTTATGCCACGGCAGACCTTGCCATTCAGTGTGCTAAAGCCATGCTTATTGACACCAGCGTGAGTGCCCAGTCTCCCTACCAGAACCTGCTTATGGATGAGGCGAGCGGCGATCCGGTGGTAGCCAAAGCACAGTATTGGCTACAAAATCACGCGAAAGAGAATATAGACCAAGCTGAATTGGCGCAAAAAATGGGGGTGAGTCAGCGTACGTTGATTCGCCGTTTTAAAGCCGAACTAGACCTGACCCCTCTTAATTATTTGCAGAATATACGTATCGAAACGGCTAAACAGTTGTTAGAGAACACAACACTGCCGTTGATTGAGGTGACGGAACATGTGGGTTATACCGACATCAGCTCCTTCTCGCGACTGTTTAAACAGCGTACCGGACTGACCCCGGCAGCCTACCGTCAGCGTTTTAAGGCAAAAGAAGCGTAGAACCTGATACTTAAGCGTGGGTGATTTTTTTCTGTTTGCGGTATTGCAACGGAGTGACATCAAATCTCGATTTAAAAAAATGATTAAACGAGCTTTGTTCTTTGAAGCTTAGCTGAGCGCTGATGTCGAGAATGCTCATCGTGGAGTAACGTAGATAGTCTTCGGCAAGTTGACTACGGATGTTATCGAGTTCGATCTGAAACCCTGATCCAGCTTCCGTCAGGCGACGTTGTATGGTGCGAGGGGTTTGTCCCAGGTTGTCGGCGATCTTCGCCAGCGTTGGTGTACCTCTCATCAGTTCTAGATGAATCTGCTGTTGAAGCTGGTCGATAAAATGTTGTGTCGGTCGTTGTAATAATTGCTTTTTTTTCAGGGGGGTAAGCGTATCCAGCTGGTTGTCTGCGATCGGTTGGATTGAGGATAGGGCTTGCCGGATGGATTGTGGTATGGGCCATGCGAGAACTTCTTCGGCCAATAAAATGCTGTTCTGATTACTGTTAAAGTGGCATTGCCCTTGGCAAAAGCGTTGGTACTCTTTGATGGTTGTTTTTGCGTACTGTTGATGGATAAAGGTAAATTCTAATGTTGGGATGGATTTTCCGGCCAACTGTCTGGCCAAGTGAATCAATCCGCCCAAGACACTTTCACTGAGATGACGAGATATGGGGTGGGCTTGATACTGGGAGTGCCAAATAAAGTGGATGTTGCCGGACTCTTTCTTTACTTCGGAGGTCCCTAGGTTGTGCACCAAACTTTCGAACGCTAATACCTGCTCTAGCCCCTCTCCAAGGGTGCTCGCATTGGCCAGTGCGTAACCTAAAAAATCAAAATTCTGCAAACGCATATTGGTCCCTATCTGTAGGCCTAAATAAGGATCACAGGTAAGAGACTCCACAACCGACATCAGCGCCAAGTACTGATCGACATTGACGGTGTTAGGTGGCTGATATAACCAAGCTTCAGATACCCCCGCGTGTTGTGCAAGTGTGGATAAGCTCCCACCTTGCAGTAGATAGGTATGCAGTAATGGCTGTAGGTATTCTCCGACAATGCCGGCGGACGGGTGAACATTCATATTTGTATCAATATCAGAACTGTCGTGATTAAACAAATATTAGTCGTCATCCAGAAATATTTCGATCAACGAGGCGACGTAAGCTATGTCATATGTAAACTAATGAGGGTGTGTTAATCATGAATGTGGTATCTCTTTGGGGGGAGTTTTATAACGACCCTTGGTTCTGGCAGTTTCCCGTTGCGACGTTGTTGATTAGCACGGGTGCCTTTCTTAGCGTCGCTATCCCGTGGACAATGATTGCTTGGCTAGATCCTGTATCGCTACGAAAATATAAGATACAGCAAAAGCCGTTTGAATTTAGTAAGTTTTTTTGGCCGTCCATTGGCCGTATCGTAATGAATAACCTCATTATGCTGGGGGCTCTAATCGCCGTATGGCCGTTGCTTAGGCTGAGTGGTGTACATAACGGGGAGCTACCGGTTTGGTATATCGCTGTGGGACAGGTTGTCTTCTTCGTGTTGTTAGACGATTTTTTGTATTACTGGATGCATCGCTATATGCATGAAAATAAATGGCTGCTGAAAAACGTGCATAGCGTGCATCACCGAATACGTAATACCTGTGGTATTAATGGCAATTACTTACATTGGGCGGAGTATGTTGCGACTGGCAGTTTGGCATTAATTGGGCCACTTATTTTTGGCGTGCATATTTATGTGTTGTGGCTATGGGTGGTGATACGGCAAATAGAAGGGGCAGATGGTCATATTGGTTATGATGTGCCGTGGAACCCTGCGCGTCTTTTTCCAATCTATCAGGGGCCGGTATATCATGATTTTCACCATGCGAAATACCAGGGTAATTATGCGGGTTTTTTACCTTATCTTGATAAATACCTCGGGAATACCCATATTGCTGCATATGCGCGGTATGTTATCTCTAGAAAATCCGGCTTGTTTCCGCAGCAGATCGAGGAGCAAGAGAAGCGTGGTGGATAACCTGTAAGGATTAGTCGGGTGTGCCGCTATTGCTTTGTAACGGAATGCAAATATATTTTGATGTCTTAGTTGTTGTTTTTCATAGACTTAAGGTTAGCCACGAGTAATTCTGGTATTCGATAATACTTTTTCTTTTCTAAATTTTTTTCAATTAAACACAATAAGCGTAAACCGACGTTGAGCTAGGGTATACTCTCGCCCATCGCCGCGGAGCTGTCTGGGTAGATGGTACAGCGTGAAACTATGCGTAATGATGACGGGTTGGCTATAATTCACCCTATAGTTATTCCTGTTTAGCTCCTGTTACATGATGAGCTTGTTAGCCGCAGTTTGGATTACTTCAACGGTTTAAGTGAACTAATGGCCTGTATTTCTACATGATTTTTCGACAAGCATGTTGTTTCGTGTTTTTGCTGAGCATACTGTCTTCTGTATGGGGTGGTGAGCTGCGTACGAACGATGCATTCTTTGCTGACGCACTTGAGGTCAGTGGGCTACAGGGTGGTGTTGCGCTTGAAAACCAGGTGTTGTATTTAGAAGATCCAAAGGGTGAATTGTCCGCAGAAGCGGTCATGTATTTGATGGGGGAGGGGGAACGGTGGACGCGCTCTGATGATACCGTACCGAATTTGGGTTTTTCGACGTCGACATTTTGGTTTCGAGTTACGCTGCGTAATTCCTCACGCGAGGATATGCTTAAATTATTTGAAGTTTCTTACCCGTTACTGAGTCGGGTCGTGAATTATAGGATTATCAGTGGTGTGTTGATTGAAGGGCTCACGCTTGGTCATGAAGTGCCTTATTCTAATCGTGTTATCGCCAATCGAAACCTAATCTTTCCTATTACATTGCCGGCAAATGATTCGGTGACGTTATTATTTCGTGTCTTTAGTGATAATGCTGTACATTTTCCCATTACGATGTGGAATGAACGGGAATTTTGGCAAGACGATCAATTTGCATTGGGTTATCAGGGACTTTATTTTGGATTAATGGGGGTGATGATTCTCTACAATCTATTCATCGCCTGGGGTACTCGAGAAAAGATCTATTTATTGTATGTTGGATTGATTCTCTCGGTGATGTTGTTTCAAACCGTATTGAAAGGGGTGGGCTATCAATTCTTATGGCCACATTCTCCCTATTGGAATGCTCAAAGTTTAGCGATATTCGTACCGCTGGCAAATTTAACTGCGGGTGTTTTTGCCATGGAAATGTTGCACATAAAGGAGAAATTACCCCGTTTCTATAAACCGCTCATTATCTGTTTTATCTTATCGTTTGCATCCATCGTTATTTCTTTTGTTATTCCGTATTTTGTGTCGATTCGCCTGTCGACGGCATTGGTCTTTGTTCAATCGGGTATGGTGACGATTGTTTGTTTGGCGAGAAGTCGGGATGGTGAGACAGAAGCGTTAGTATTTACCGTTGCATGGCTGGCGTTTTTGCTGGGTAGTATGGTGTTAGCATTAAATAAATTCGCCTTATTACCCTATAACGCAGTAACAGAGAATGCGGTGCAAGTGGGTTCAGCCATAGAGACGATTTTGCTGTCTCTTGCGTTGGCATTGCGGATTAATCGATTACGTGAAGATAGTGCAAATACAAAATTAGAATCCCAAGAGATCCAGCTGCAAGCACGTATTGATGTTGAAGAGGGCAAGGCCAAAAGCGAATTTTTGGCGATGATGAGTCATGAGATTCGAACTCCAATGAACGGCGTACTGGGTCTTGTGGATGTATTGCGGAGGACTAAGTTAGATGAGAAGCAAACACAGCTCATTCAAGTGATTCAAAGCTCTGGGGAAATGCTGCTCAATATCATTAACGACATCTTGGATTTTTCGAAGGCGGATGTGGACAGATTGGAGCTGGAGAGTATCCCGGTGGATGTTGAAGCGGTGATTGATGATTGCACCGCCATCTATACGGCTATTGCGAATCAACAACGAACGTTATTGTTTTCCTATCATGATAGAAATATTCCTGACGCTGTACTGTGCGATCCTACCCGTCTAAAGCAGGTGCTCAGTAATTTACTCGGAAACGCATTCAAATTTACTGAGTCGGGGCATGTCGCGATATCGAGTCAATTGATCGAGCGGTTAGGCCGATCGATAATTCGTTTCGAAATAGAGGACACGGGTATTGGTCTATCCGATGAACAAAAGAATAAGTTATTCAAACCATTCTCTCAGGCAGATAGATCCATTACACGAAAGTTTGGTGGCACCGGACTTGGATTGGCGATTAGCAAGAAAATAGTAGAAAGCCTCGAGGGGGACATTGGTGTTGTTAGCAAAGAAGGTGAAGGCTCGATATTTTGGTTTGAAATACCCGTAGACGTTGTTCCCGAGACCCGGATAGGGGGTGATAAACATTTATTGATCTGTACAGACTATTTTCCTGTGGTACATTTTTGTCGTCGGGCGATGGGGGATGAGAATGTTACGTTATCGTTGGCCCCCATTATTCATGATGGAAAAAGTATGGATTTGGATGGTGTGTGTGACGGGATTGATATTGATGAAGTGATCATTTTTACTCGCAATGAACATGTTGATGTTGGCGCGTTGGTAGGGAATGTCCGGTCGGTGCTTTCCGTCGATCATTCTATTTCCTGTGTCGTACCAGCGCAGCATCATGAGCTCAGTATTACTGAGGTGTCAGGGATTCGATTTTATGACTTGCCATTACAATTACATAAACATCTACAGTTGCGCGAGAGAGCATTGTTAGAGCTGGACTCTGACAGTCGTGGTGAGGAAGGCCCTGATATTATGCAGAGTCTGAAGGTGTTGGTGGCGGAGGATAATCCGGTTAATCAGATGGTAATTCGAGGGATTCTAGCACCTATGGTGGATGAAGTGGTGCTAGTGAATAACGGGCTGGAAGCGGTGGAGAAAATGTCGAACAGTTCGGATTATTTCGATGTGATCTTTATGGATTGTGAAATGCCTGAAATGGACGGCTATGAAGCAACGAAAAAAATTCGCTTAATGGAGAAACAGAGTAATAAGGCTCCCATCAAAATCGTAGCACTGACCGCTCATGCGTTGGCGGAGTTTAGGCAAAAAGCGATTGATTCAGGTATGGATGATCACCTGGCCAAACCGATCAACCGCAAGCAACTCACGCTCTTCTTTAGAGAGCACTATGAAGATGAATTCTTATCTGCATAGATATAATCTAGTTCGACTTTTGTTTGATGCTGGTGTACATCTCTTGGCTATCAAAATCTACCAGTTCGCCACGCTTTACCTTTTTCATGATTCCTGGCCCTAGTATTGGTGTAACAGTAAAAGCAGATACCGCGCCATCGCAATGTTCACAGGCCGCTCCGGCATTAATCTTATGCCCGCAGGGCTGGTGAATATATTCTAACGGTGCTCCATCCTTATCTGCTGTCCATTTGTCTCCCCAGGATACCAGTGACATCAACACCGGATAGAGTTCGATTCCTTTTTTGGTGAGTTTATACTCATGCCGCCGATAGCTCTCGTCATAGATATGTTTTTTTAGGATTTCGGCATCGACTAACTTACCCAGACGATCCGAGAGGCGATGTTTAGTTATGCCTAAGGATTTTTGGAAATCGGAAAATCGCGTCACTCCTAGAAAGCAGTCTCGCAATATTAACATTGTCCACTTGTCTCCGATGATCGATAGGGTTCGGGCTATCGAACATACTTGGCTATCTATCTCATCCCAGCGCATACAACCTCACTCTTGTTTAGCATTGTTCAATTTACGCAACTGTTCGATTTACGCAACATACTCTTCCACTGGATATGCTACCACCTTGTATTGACAGACGAGAGCAGGGAGCGGTATTCTTTTTGAGTTCCATTATGGAACCTTAATTCATCTTGTGGAGGAATACAAATGCCGGATTCTACTTCAGCCCCCTCTGTGGCGCTTATTATGGGGGCTGGTGATGCCATTGGCTCGTCTATTGCCACTCAGTTTGCGCGGTCAGGACATACGGTGTGTTTAGCCCGTCGTAATGGCGACAAGTTGGAGAGCATTGTTGGTAACCTTAAGGAGCAAGGGCTAGAGGCCCACGGGTTTAGTTGTGATGCCCGTAACGAAGAACAAGTGATCGAGTTGTTTAAGGACATTGAGGATACCGTTGGTCCGATTGAAGTTGTGGTGTTTAACGTCGGTGCAAATGTACCGATGGATATTGTAAATACCTCCAGTCGTAAGTTTATGAAAATCTGGGAAATGGCGTGCTTTGCCGGGTTCCTCACCGGCCGTGAGGCAGCTAAAACGATGCTGCCGCGAAAGCGAGGCACCATTATCTTTACCGGTGCGACCGCGAGTGTGCGCGGCGGTGCAAATTTTGCCGCCTTTGCCAGTGCTAAGCATGGGCTGCGAGCATTAGCCCAAAGCATGGCGCGAGAATTAGGCCCCAAGAATATTCATGTCGCCCATGTGGTGATTGATGCAGCCGTGGATACTCAGTGGATTAGAGAGAACCACCCGGCGTACAACAACCTCATCGACAAAGATGGCATCGTGAATACCGATGATTTGGCGAAGAATTATGTGATGTTACACGAACAACCTAGGAGTGCCTGGACCTTTGAATTGGACGTGCGGCCCTGGGTTGAAAATTGGTAAAACGAATCATTATTTTTACGAAGGATAAAATGTTATGTCGAAGACAATCGAGTTCTATTTTGATTTTGGTAGCCCAACGGCTTACCTTGCCTACAAAAGGCTACAGCAAATACAACAGAAGTATGACTGTGTCATTGAATACAAACCGGTGTTACTCGGGGCGATTTTTAAGGCGACGAATAATGTATCGCCTGCAATGATACCCACCAAAGCACGCTATATGATGGCCCATGACTTGCCGCGCTTTGCAAAACGCTATGACGTGGCATTTACCATGAATAGCCATTTTCCGATTAATACACTGCCACTGATGCGAGGTGCTCATGCGGCACAAGAGCTGGGGTGTTTCGAACGATATTGTGATGCAATATTTGATGGTCTTTGGCAACAAGGTGAGAATCTAGGGGATGCTGATGTTATTGCCAAAGTGTTAGCAGCAGCGGATATTGATGCAAGTGAGATTTTATCGAAAATACAAACACCTAGCATCAAGGAATCGCTATTAACTATTACCCAAGAAGCCATAGATCGACAGTTGTTTGGGGTGCCAACGGTATTTATGGGGGATGAAATGTTCTTTGGTCAGGACCGATTAGATTTTGTTGAAGAAAGACTGGCGTAGGTTTTTCATTCGGTCACGATCGCTGGTAGTCTTCGCCTTCTATGAGCGATCGTTTACTGTCGAGTTTTTTGATCATAAATCGAACGAAGGTTTGAATCTTTGTGTTTTGGCGCATATCAGGATGGCTCAGTATCCAAAAGTCGATACGCGGTACTGAGGTATATGGCGGCACACGCACAAGGTCGGGGTCTGTGTCGGCGCAAAAACACGGCAGTATACAAATCCCCAAGCCTTCTTTGCAAGCTTCTAATTGTAGTAGCGCATTCATGATTTTATGCTTTGATCCTAGGTTGGGGTGTTCTTTGGCAAGGCGCCCTATTGGTCGGCGCAGTTTGTCACTCCACCCCAACCAGCTTTGTTGAGCTAACCATGCAGAATCCTGTAGCAGTGATTGGTTTTTCTTTGATGTATAGACTGCACGATGTACGCAGCCGATTTTCCTGCCAATAAGATACTCTGGCGGTGTGTCACACAATCTAAAGGCGACATCGGCATCGCGCTTGGTTAAATTGAGAGCTTTGTGTGAATCGATAATCTCTAATTCAATGTCGGGATAAAGTGCGCAGAATTCAGCAAAGAAGGGCATCAAAAGGTGCGCACCCAGCATGTCGGGTAGGGTCACGCGAATGTCACCCAGCATCGAGGTATCCTTACCGGCGATACGGCGTTCGACTGTTTTTAGGGTTAACTCTAAATGCGATGCTTCATCATATACCTCGCTGCCAATTGCGGTGCATTCGTAACCTGATGCACTGCGTTCGAAGAGGCGCTCATCCAGGGATTCTTCAAAACTATTAATGCGGCGCGATACGGTCGCATGATTAACGCCTAGCTCCTGGGCTGCTGCTCGAATGGTGCCGGTGCGGCATACTGCGAGAAAATACCGTAGGTCATCCCAGTTCACTGTATTCATCCTCTATCGTCGGCCCCAAAGTATACGTTATCGTTTGGCGTAGAAGGTGGATCATATATGCACCAGGAGTTTGCAATATCGATACGTTTTTTTGTCATATGTCTCACGTAGACTGATCTGGATCTTTGAATAGTATTGTTTATTAATGACTTATACGAACTATCAAAAAGAAGCTAATATTGTTACAGCTAAGAACTTGCGCACCGGTATGTGTAAATTTTGACATCACAGTAGGTTAAGGGGGAATAACCATGAATGCCGATTTTTTTGAAAAGATGATCATGCGCCCAGGCGCCCCGAATCATTTTATGCAAATATCACCTCTCAAATACCCAGTGTCAGTAGAATTTCAGGGTTTTCAAATTGCCTATTCTGAGCAGGTACTGTGTGTTCAAGAGGTGGGGGTGGCCCTCTATCGGCCGGTAATGTATTTTCCAGCAGAAGATGTTCACATGAAGTACCTCCACTTATCTGGAAAAAAGTCCACGTGCCCACTAAAAGGCGTGACGGATTACTATGATATTCAATTCGAAAATAGAAGGCTGCAAAACGTTGGCTGGACCTATAATGCAGTGTACGATTTTGATAGTCGTCTTGAGTGTCTTGAAGGAAAGCTTGCTTTTGATCATAACATGATTAGGATAAACGAACTTACCGACGTTGTGATGAAAAGAAAAAGCGAAGATAGGGTTAATGTTGAATGAATAACGCGATATTGATCGAACACTTTTTGGCCACCCGTAAGCAGTCGATAGCTTTATCTTCTCCGTTAGAGATTGAAGATTTTGGTCTTCAAGCGGCGGCATTTTCAAGCCCTCCTAAATGGCATCTAGCCCACACAAGTTGGTTTTTCGAAACATTTATCTTAAAACCTTTTGGCAACGATTTTCAGGTGCTGAATCCTCAATACGAAGTCCTGTTTAATTCCTATTACAACGGTATCGGTGAGCAATTTCCTCGGCCTCATCGTGGGTTGTTATCACGACCCACGGTGGAAGAGGTTTTTGCTTATCGTGACCATATTGATAATGCCATGGTGGATTTATTATCGGATACATCTCACCCGGAATGGGTGGCAATTGCATCACGTTGTCGACTGGGTATTGAGCACGAAAAACAGCATCAAGAGCTTTTTTTGACGGACATTAAATACTCGTTATCGATGAACCCCCTATATCCCGCCTATCATGATGAAGCCCCGACGAGTACTAGCGAAGCGGTGGATCTTAATTGGATTACATTCGAGGCTGGTCTTGTAAATATCGGCATTGATGCATTAGGTATTGGTGAAAAAGAGGAGTGTTTCTCCTTTGATAATGAGTCGCCAAAGCATCAGGTTTATGTGAATCGTTTTGCCATTGCGAATCGGTTGGTGACGAATGCTGAGTATCAGGCTTTTATTGCTGATGGTGGGTACCAGCGACCAGAGTTGTGGTTAGCCGATGGTTGGACCGCAATACAAACTCAATGTTGGGAAAAACCGCTATATTGGATAGATCGCGACGGCGAGGAATTGGTCTTTACTTTGTCGGGCCTACGACCACGTAATCCACAAGATGCAGTGTGTCATCTGAGTGGATATGAAGCGCACGCCTATGCACTGTGGGCAGGGGCGCGTTTACCTACCGAGGCCGAATGGGAATATGCTGCTCAATCTCCAGGAGAAGCGTTAATCCAACTGTACGATACATGCTGGCAATGGACATCCAGTGCCTATGGCCCCTATCCTGGATTCGAACCTGCAGAGGGCGCTATTGGTGAGTACAATGGAAAATTTATGTGTAATCAATCGGTGTTACGCGGAGGCTCATCGGCAAGTGCTAGCCAACATCTGCGTCCCACTTATAGAAATTTCTTTTACCCCCAAGAACGCTGGCAGTTTAGCGGAATTCGATTAGCCAAATACCTATAGTGATGGAATAGGACGTGATTATGACTAAGCATGCATTAAAAAAAGACCTGCCCGAAAATGTATCATTCAATAAGAACGCGATTAGCGCCAATGATGATAGGAAAGAAATACTTCAGGGATTACAGAAGAAACAAAAAGTAATCAATCCCAAGTATTTCTATGATACTCACGGTTCCGAATTATTTGAACGCATTACTCAGCAGCCGGAATATTATCCAACGCGTACAGAGCGCAATATACTTGCGCACAATGCGAGTGAAATTGCACAGCATTGTGGTGATCAGTGTGTGCTTATAGAACCGGGCAGTGGCAGTAGCGAAAAAGTTAGATTGTTGCTGGATACAGTGCAACCTGCTACCTACGTGCCGATGGATATTGCGGAATCATTCTTGCAACTATCAGCAGACAAGTTGGGCAAGGAATACCCTTGGTTAAATATTCAAGCGATCTGTGCCGACTTCCATTATTTTGATGATCGTTCGATTGAATTACATCACGGTAGACGAGTCGCATTCTATCCCGGATCTACCTTGGGAAATATGTCACCGGACGTAGCATTAACATTCCTTAAAGACATTAGACGTATGGTTAGGGTCGATGGTGGATTGTTGATTGGTATTGATCTACAAAAAGATAATGATCGATTACATTCGGCGTATAACGATAAAGGGGGGATCACTGAAGAATTCAACCTTAATGTTTTACGCCATGTAAATCGGGTGGTGAACGGTAATTTTGATGTGACTAATTTTAGCCATGATGCCTTTTACAATGAAGAGATGAATCGCATAGAAATGCATTTGGTGAGCAATTCTGATCATATTGTTACGCTGGCCGATACGGCAATTTCTTTTTCCCGAGGAGAGTCGATTCATACCGAAAACTCCTATAAATATTCATTGTCCAGTTCCAAGCAGTTAGTGGAGAATGCGGGGTTTCGTTTGCGAAGTGCCTGGGTTGATGAGGATCGACTGTTTAGCGTGCAGTATTTTGATGCTGTGTGATTGATGACTAGGGTTGCTTATGCAACCCTTTTCGATAAGCCCCTGGAGACAGCCCTGTCCATTGTTTAAAGGCGCGGGTAAACGCAGGGGTTTCGGTAAATCCAATGCGTCGACCGACTTCGGCAATACTGATACGAATATCCGCGAGAAAATTGATCGCTCTATCCCGCCTGGTATTGTCTTTGAGTTGCTGGAAGCTATTCCCCTCCGCGGTTAATTTACGTCTTAATGTACGGGATGTCATGTGCATTTGGGTGGCGATTAATTCTAAGCTAGTTTCTTCTTGAAATGCACTCTCTTCTAAAAAACGAACGACCTGGGCGGTAAAGCTATCGTGAAAATCCTGTTTGCGAAACCAGGGGAGGGGGATTTCGGAAAGATAGCGGTGTAATTCTGAGGCTGTTTGGATAATTGGTAGTGATAACACCGTGCTATCAAACACCAATGTGTTGGTATCACATTGGTAGCGACAGGGGCTGGGAAACATAAGGCGGTATTCTTCAGAGTGTTTGGGCTCTTTATAGTCAAATTGGACTTCCCGAAGGGGGATGACTTGTCCCACCAGCCAGCTTGGAAATCGATGCCAAATAAGTAAGAGAAACTCAATCAGGAAGCTATTGTTCTGTCGTTTGGTGTTCGGTAACCTGAATCCGAAGCGGGTTTCTTGGGTGGTGATGGTGAGTTCAAACTGAATACTGTCAGTCACCAGATTATAAAATCGAGCGGTTTCTCTTAAAGCCTCTTCTAATGTTCGGCATTCAATAAGGCGTTCTGCCAACAGTCGAAATACCCCGACTTTAACTGGCTGACTCGCGAGCCCCATAAATTCGTCTTTGCCGACAGTCCAGTTTGCACGGACAATGGTGGCCAGTTGTTGGGGAGCGATACGTGCTTTTGGCGCTCTGATAATTTCCTCGGTGAGACCTGCGAGGGAAAGAATATCTCGCTCATTGCCACCAATACGTACCGTATTGGCCAGATGGCTACGGGCGAAATAATTGGAAACTGTATAGTTCTCGTTGGCCATCATTATGACGCTAGTAGCGTGACTGTCCGTTATTGATAACAAAAAAGTGTGTTAATGGCGTTATTGTAGCTTTAAACCTGGTAAAAACCCACATCATGTCCGAATGCGATAAGAATATGACTGTATTCGTCATTGTTAGATCGCTTCAATATAGCGAGAATTTCGCCCTCAACATATACTAATGACATAGAGATAGCTCTAGTCATTGCCAACGCCATAGAGGTCCCCCATGAGTGCAGCCGACGAAAGAAATGAAGAAATAGCCTTATTCCGCGATATGGTATTGCGCTTTTTGGAGCAGGAAGTACTTCCCAACTATGAAGATTGGGAAAAAGACCACTTAATGCCCCGTGAAATGTGGAACACAATGGGTGCTGCCGGCATGTTGTTGGTTGATTTCCCTGAAGAGTATGGTGCTGCTGGCGCAAGTTTTGATGTATGCCAAATGATTCAAGAAGAAATGTCTCGTTTGGGTCTTCACGGTTTAGCGACGGGTTATAACATCCACGCAAACATCGTTGCACCTTATGTACTTAACATTGCGAATGAAGAGCAGAAGAACCACTGGTTACCAAAAATGGCGACAGGTGAAGTGGTTGGCGCAATCGCGATGACTGAGCCGGGTGCAGGTAGTGACTTAGCTGGTATGCGTAGTAGTGCAATAAAGGATGGCGACGAGTATATCCTTAACGGTTCTAAGACGTTTATCACCAATGGTATCCATGCAGACATGGTTATCGTCTGTGCTAAGACTGATCCAAATGCTGGCTCAAAAGGTATCTCCTTGTTTATGGTTGATACGTCACTTGCGGGTTATGCCACGGGTAAGAAAATTGAAAAGATGGGCCAGCACAGTAGTGATACTGCTGAACTGTTTTTTGATAATGTACGTTTACCGGCAAGTGCGTTGTTGGGTGAAGAAGGTAAAGGTTTTGTTTACCTCATGAAAGAGTTGCCCCGTGAACGTCTAGGGTGTGCGGTTCAGGCAATCGGCCATGCACAAGGTGCATTGGACCTTACTGCTGACTACGTACAAGAGCGTAAAGCATTTGGTCAATCAGTGAGCCAATTCCAGAATACTCGTTTCAAGCTTGCCGAATGTCGTACTGAGTTAGAAATGTGCCGAGCATTGCTTGAAAAGTACATGATTAAATACGAAAGCAGTGAAATGACGGTTACCGATGCTGCAATGCTGAAGTTGGCGTCGACGGAAATGCAGCTGCGTATGGTTAATGAATGTCTACAGTTGTTCGGTGGATACGGCTATACGGATGAATATCCGATTTCTCGTTTTTACCGTGATGCGCGTGTACAAACGATTTATGCGGGCAGCTCCGAGATCATGAAAGAAGTGATTGCGCGTGATATCGTAGGAAGATAAGCCTTTCTCGATAGTGTGTCTTAAAAAGCCCCTGCAATGAATGTTGCCGGGTTTTTTTAATGATTACCTTTTAATGATTACCTTTTAATGGTTACCTCGATATTTCCTCGGTGGCATTCCTGTCCAGCGCTTAAACGCATGACTGAAGTTGGCGGCGTCGCTATACCCCAAGCGTTCGGCGATTTCCTCTAGTGTCATATTGGTTTGGCTTAAGTAACGTTTTGCCAATGATAATTTCCATTGCTCCATCAACTCCTTGAATGAAGCCCCCTCATTTTTAAGTGTTCTAGCCAGGTGGCGAGAGCTAAGATCGAGCTCTTTTGCGCAGTCTTCCAAGTTTAGCTTGTAAGCGGGAGTATGTATAAAATACTGTGTAACGTGTTCCGTGGCGGAATCTTCGGAGGCAATTGTTGGTAATCGTTGGTCGAGATATTGTTGGCACATCTTTACGGTTAATGGGTTGTTTTGAGGTAGTGCATGATTCACGATAGCTGGGTCAAAGAGCACGTTGTTCTCTACGCAATTAAAACGAATAGGGCACTGAAATAATCGTTGGTATTGTTGCGGTTCCTGCTTGTCTCTACTCTCCCAGGTGACCTGTATTTCTTGGATTGGGTCTTTTTTTTGTGTGAGTGCTGTAAATATTTTGTAGATAGCTGAGATGTCTCGCTCAACCATCGGTTGCTCGAGTGTACCTAATGATGGCTTGCTATGGATTTGAAGCCGGGCGTTAGTGTTATCGTGTGAAAAGGTCACCGTGTTGTAGGTGTAGCTAAATGCGATGTACTGAATGCCGAATTCGATCGCTTTGCCTATGGTTGGGCTACTGAGTAGCGCGAGCCCCCATAGCCCGTAAGAGCTGATATTGAGATGAAGGCCGGCTTGCAGATAGATACTGTTATCGGTAGAGACATCATGAAGGTTCTGGTAAAACCTAAGCTCTTCTTGGTTACTGAGCGTCGCTTCTGGGTCCGATAAGCGCTCGGCAGAGATATGTGTGCCCGTAAGCAGGCTATCGCGCTCATGCCCCCTAGATTCCATCCAAGAGAGTATTTCAACCAAACCGTTAATAGAATGCCTTATTGTCATTGTTGTTTTGTTCTATTTTGATGATGTCCGAAATTAACAAAAAAAATGGAGAACTTCAACATGGGAAAAGGTGACTAAACCGAATAGAGTCAACAACAGGAAATAAGACAATGAATAGCTTGGGGGCTAAATATGAGTAATGCTGTGTTTGATTATATTATTGTTGGGGCTGGGTCATCAGGTTGCGTATTGGCCGCCAGATTATCTGAAAATCCAGACATTTCGGTGTGCCTCCTAGAGGCTGGTGGGCCAGATACAAGCCCGTTAGTACACGCCCCATTGGGCGCAGCTGCAATGTTACCTACCAAAATCAATAATTGGGCGTTTGAAACCGTGCCGCAAAAAGGGCTTAACGGACGTAAAGGCTACCAACCAAGAGGGAAAACGTTAGGGGGAAGCTCATCGACCAATGCCATGCTCTATGTGAGAGGGCATCAATGGGATTTTGACTATTGGCAAAGCCTCGGGAACAAGGGGTGGAGTTATAATGAGGTGCTGCCCTATTTTAAAAAGGCTGAACATAATGAGGTCTTTAACGATGAATTTCACGGTCAGGGTGGCCCACTGAATGTCTCGAATGAAACCCATGCTAGTAAGCTGAATAATGTATTTATTGATTCTTGTATAAAGAATGGTATACCGCTTAACCCGGACTACAACGGTGCGACGCAGGAGGGTTCGTTTATGTATCAGCGAACGGTGGTTAATGGTGAACGCTGTAGTGCGGCTAAAGCCTATTTAACACCAAATATATCTCGTCCAAATTTAACGGTTATTACGGGGGCTTTAACAGAGAAAGTGCTGATTGAAAACGACAGGGCTGTGGGTGTTCGCTATAAAAAAGATGGCGCAACACTAACGCTAGCAGCGCAGCGTGAAGTGGTGCTAAGTAGTGGTGCATTTGGTTCACCTCAGCTGCTCATGTTATCAGGTGTCGGCCCAGCAGATCACTTGAGGGAGAAGGGGATCGATGTTGTCAAAAATTTACCGGGCGTTGGAAAAAACCTTCAGGACCATATTGATTACGTGCAAGCATTTACCACCGATAGCCAATCCGATACATTTGGTATTTCTATTCGCGGGGGAATAGAGATACTTAAATCCATTTTTCAATGGAAGAAGCATCGAACCGGCAAGGTGACCAGCACTATTGCTGAATCTGGCGCTTTTTTTAAGTCATCTCCAGAAGTATCGATCCCCGATCTTCAGCTGGTGTGGGTTGCTGGCATTGTAGATGATCATGCGAGAAAAATAAATTTCGGTCATGGGTATAGCTGTCATATCACGTTACTTCGCCCCAATAGCAAAGGTAGCGTAATGTTAGATACAACAAACCCGGAAGATTCGTTGTTGATTGATCCGAACTACTTTGACAGCCTCAATGATATGGAGATCTTATTGCAAGGTGCAAAAAAGATGCAGCGTATATTGACTGATACGCCATTTGATAAGTCCAGAAAAAAGATGCTCTATCCAGTATCAAAGAATGACGATGCCGCACTAGAGCTGGACATTCGCAACCGGGCAGACACGCAATACCATCCAGTGGGTACGTGTAAAATGGGGCCGCTTAACGATGAGATGGCTGTGGTTGATGAGGAGCTTCGAGTTCATGGAATTAATTCGTTGCGTGTTGTTGATGGATCAATCATGCCAAGTCTTGTTGGCGGAAACACCAATGCACCCTGTATTATGATTGGGGAAAAGGCTGCGGACATGATTAAGTCGGCAGCCCTCCAGCAAGTCTCTACAGCAGAACAAGAAGCTTGCGTATAAATCGATAGAAGGAAACATGCTGGATATGTAAGAAACAGATAGGCACGCTTCTACATATCCAGTACTAAACGCATCTGTCGATATTGGCACAGCAATTCACCTGAGCTACTCCAAATCAACCCATCTTCATCCACATAGCCATTACTGGCTTGTTTAGTATCTAAGCTTAAAAGTAATGGCTCGTTATTATCACGTAATTGGTTAGGGTTGCTTCTAAATTGAATATAGCTATCCAGTCCGACTACGCCAATATTGCTGGGCCAATAATGAAATGCCGCCGGTACCCAGAGATCCGCCACTAATGCCAGCAACTCGTTATTTAACGTATGTTGCCAGGACGGTTGTAACCAACCGGCAACATGGGCTTGTCCCTTATCGCGTTCGAAGCTTCCAATACGCGGAAAGAAATCGAAATGATTGTGTGCATCCAAACCGACGTTAGGTAATTGTGCCGATTCGGTACTGCCAATCTTCGGATAGCGGGGCATTTCAATGGCGCAAAAATCATGACTTGCTGTTTGTTGGCCAAACAACCCAGAGGACACCACCGCTAATCGATCACCGCAATATAACGACGCGCGTAAATTACTAAGCTTACGACCAGAGCGTTCTACGACAACATCGATGCGAATCGATTCATCCGTCACGGGGCGTAGGAACTGTGTGTGTAATGTTAGCGCGGGTTTTGTCTCATCTTGCAGCTCTTGTGTCATTGCTGACAACATAAGGGACTGAACATAACCACCCAATAGTGAGCCCTGCCCCCACCATACGCGATCACATTGCCGTTGATAGGTACCATCGCTGGTTTTTTCTAAGACTAATTGTTCCGTTAGCATGATAAGGGTATCCGTATTGGTTATGGCTTGAAGGATTTAAAGCAGTCGTCTTCAAAGCCTGCTTCACGGGCTACCTTCGAGGGTTGTGGAAAACCTTTCACCGGTACCACGCCGTTCATTTTTTCCTGTAGCAGTTTTGCTTCATCCCGTGGCATATAGAATTGTTTCATCCATTTACGCACCGCTCGGAAATTTCCATCTTTGGGTGTTTGCATCACGGTAAGAGCAGGCTTTTTATGCGTCCAAATTTGGAAGTCTGTGGCAAACGCTTCCAGTACTCCCGCTTGAAGGGCTCGAGCTGTTGCGATGTCTTCATCCGTGGGCGGTGTGTTGGCTGCATAGCAAAGTGCGCCGTGCCATGCTTTCGTTACACCATCTTTCACGGGGGTTCCTGCAATAAATTCGAACATCACAATACCTGCGAAGGTTTGCTTTGATAGCAAGATGCCAGGACCGGTATACCAAGTAACGGTATCCAAATGTGATTGATACAAATCTAAGAACCCCCCTTGGCGCTGAATCACTACTTCATCAACAAATTCGTTTTCAAAGTATTCACAGGGTGCTCCGTGAGTGGGGCCGAGGTGATGGATATCGCAGATATTGTCCAAAATCTCGATATTATGCAGAGGGATTTCTCCAAGGTGATCAAGCTCCCAATGCACGGTGTTCTCAGCTTCCCAGGCCGGTAGATAAGGTGCCTCATAATCTGGCGCCCCACCTTCTTCGTCATGCCACATCAAGATGCAGCCCATCACTTCTCTTACCGGGTACGCGTCTAGTGACCCTGACTTAGGACAAATATTATCGTAGGGAATATCTTCTAAGGTGCCGTCGGGACCGTATTTCCAGGCATGGTAAGGGCAAACAATGGAGTCCCCTACAATTTGTGCGCCAGAGCTGACTACATGGGCTGAGGTGCTTTTGGTTAGATGAGTCCCCATGTGTTTACAGTACGCATCGAGTAGTACTACGCGGCCACTGGTGCCACGGTACAACGCCATTTCCTTGCCAAAGAACTCGACGCCGATGGCGCCATTGTTCAACTCGCTCGCTTCAGCGATAACAAACCATCCTCTAGGGAAGGTGTGTGGGCCGAGGCCGTATTCGGCGCCTGTGGCTTTTGCTTCTACAGTCATGATTGCTCTCTCTTTGCCTAGTTTGGCTTTCTTAATCTATTCGCGGTATACGCAGTTAACTCACTATACCTGTATAATACAGATACTTTCAACTACAAATATTGCATTACACAGATATGTGCTATGCTGGCCATAAATTGATACTGATCGCGAGATACCATGGATATTACAGATTCACTGACCTATCACATTACTAAGACGGGAAACATCTTGCGCCAGGTTACGGCTAAACGGATTAAGCGTGCAGGCATAAACCTTACCCCTGAAGAATCAGTACTGATGAATCAACTATGGGATAGGGATAATCAAACCCTTGGTGAGCTGGGGCAGTGGTCGGTAAAAGATTCGTCAACCTTAACCCGGCAAGTGGACGGTTTGGTGAAGAAGGGATATGTGGAGCGAGTGCATGGTACAGAAGACCGTCGTAATGTTTTTGTGCGCCTGAGTGATTCCGGTAAGAAATTAAAGATCGCCTTTCGTAAAACTGGGGTAGCGAATCTCGATCAGGATATGATTCATCATTCGGAGGCAGAGGTGAACAAAGCACTTACGTTGATTATGGCAGTAAGAGAACGCGCGCTAAAAGAATTGCATGAGGAGTGCTAAGCTAACGTAAGCTATCTTTTCCTATTTTTTTCTGGCGGGGCCATAAAAATGTGGAATGTAATTAAGCTTTTTATAAACAAGTGCTTGATATTGTTGTTTGTTTTTCCGGTAAGCAGTCACGCTGCGGAAAGAATAATAAACGCGTGGACATATTATGATATGCCTCCTTTTGTTACTGGCGAAGGCCAGGGTTTGGTCTATGACTTTGTCGAGCTGCTGAATGGCCATGTAGAAGGAGATTATCAATTTCAGGTGATGATTTACCCTCGTAAGCGACTAGATTCGCAACTGGAGGAGGGTGAGCAGGGCATTGTGTTGTTTGTGAATTGGGCTTGGATGGGGGAGAACGCGAAAACGAAATACCTATGGGGACCGGTGATTCTTACGGATAGAAATGAAATTATCTCGGGCACCGATCGAAGGGTGGAATTTGATGGAAGCGCAGGGTCGCTAAAAGGGTTGTTATTTGGCGGTCTTTTGGGAAGGCGATACCCAGGGCTGATGGTGGCAATGGAGAGAAAGGAGATCATTCGAGTTAACGCACGTACAGAAGTTCAGAATCTAAAAAAAATACTGCATCAACGAATTGATGTGACGACAATGCCCCAATCACAGTTGGGTTATCATATTAAGAATATGCAGTTGGATGGACAATTGCACCTTTCAGAAACGCCTCTATTTTCTTATAGTCGTCATCTTTTGGTGACGAAAAAATTACAATCAGAATATGTATTTATCACTGCCTTTACCAAGGGCTTATCAGGTAATAATGCGTGGAGAATAATCTTGCAAAAATATGGCCTATCACAGTCGCAATAGCTCAAAAAAATCATGTCTTTATGCTCATGAAATCAAGGTCGGGATCGCGTGATATAGCGTTAATGTTAAAGCTTATTCCAATCAGTTTTTTGATTGATATCAATATTGCTGAATTTTATATTCGCTTTCATTGCGATGTGTCAGTGTTTTTTACACATGTAGTTAAGCCCAGTTTTTGAGAAACTATAACACGTTGAAAAGTCCGGGGTTTGAACGGGTGGCGTGAATATTGCGTTAATCTTCTGATAGAAACGTTGTTGTGTTGGCATACAATGCCAACTATCGATAAAGATTATGAAAAGAATGATTGTGATAAAAGTTATAAGCTTACTGTTTTTGGGTCTAACTTTGTATTCGCCGTTGATCCATGCTCTTCCGCTTGGTTGGTCATCTACGACATTGAGTGGAGAAACGGTAATAGTTGATGATGTAGGGAATCAGTGGTTATCTCCCGTTGCGACCCAAGGCATGTCATATAATGATGCGGTTGTAAGTTCTTGGGTTACTGATCAAGGTTTTCAATCGGTTGATTCAGCGCAGTACGTGGGGTTATTAAGTGCATATGGTTTGCCAGCAATGACTGTTGATACAAACGGCAATGGATATATAGATACTGATGAATATAGTTCTGGCTATGGATTGATTGCTAAGAGTTTTGTGATTGATTTTGGGCATACTTATCAAGCAATTTCGCCAAATTGGGGAGTAACTCGAACGTGGGGGTATTTGTCTCATGATCTTGACCCTGCAATGGCCGGTATTGGACTTGTTGGATTACTAGTGAATAATGGAACCAATTTTGGTGGAGTGGAATCTGGTCAGCGTCCCATTGATGCATCATTAGAGCATGCTGATTTTGGTACTTGGTTATTTAATGCCGTTGGTTCACAGGTGAATAGCGTTTCAGAACCTAGCACTAGTACGTTAATAGTACTGGGCTGTTTGAGTACCATTTGGCTTCGTCGAAGACGTTGTGTTACGTGATGTCTTTACCCACGGCTATCATGCCTTACGGTTATCTCCTTTCTTTCTGATCGAACAATAGTCTATTTAATGCGTTGATGATTGACTATGACAAACGTCATATGACATCTGTCGTATTTACGAATAATCGGGATTTAATTACAATTTTTTGCTCTCAAAACCTTGTTTATAAAAAGGAGATCAGAAAATGAAAATTGAATCACTTGTTAAGGGCGCCTCATTCATTGGCCTTGTATGTTGCACTGCTGGATTTTCAAGCTATGCCGTGTCTGAAGTGAAAGGAGGGTCTTTATACGATCTGACTTATAGTAGTGGATCTGGTAGTTTTGTAGACCATGGAAGTAAAAAATGGATCGAAAGAAATTCGGACGGCGCTCATCATTTCGACGAAATAGGGCGAGACGAATGGTCGGTCTATCTAAAGAGAGGGTCAGTTGGAATAAAATTAGATTTATGGAAACAAACCGTTGAATACAAAGAAGGAAACGGATCCTATCGTATTCTTTACACGATTGATAATGCCAATATCGTAAACGATGATGTGAGTGATGACAATATCACCACAATGTATCAGCATGGTAACTATGGTGGCTATTCCGTAAAGCTTCCCGAAGGGAATTTCACGTTGTCGGATTTGCAGCGGCGAGGGATGAAAAATGACGATATCAGTTCGTTAAAAGTGCCAGATGGATATGTACTAAAAATATATGAAGATGACAATTTTGATGATCATCAAGTGGTGTTTTTTGGTATTGTAATATCCGGTGGGTGGTCAGAGACCTATAGTAGCAATAGCTCGTTTATAAGACATTACAATGATGCTATTTCTTCCGTGAAAGTGTATCGGGTGGATGATAGCGATTCGCCATGGTATCTAGACTGTGATGGATTTTATGGCTACTTCGAACTGCTATTTTCTGACTACCCTATCGGTTCTTCGTGTGATTAGTTAAGACAATTTGTGATAATCTGGCAGATTCTATAGGTAATGTTTTAATCTGCCAGATTATGAATGGATATGTTTTCTTTTACGATTACTTCACTCGCGTCTCAAAATTCACTTTAAAAATATCAGGCAGTACGGGTGCAGGATTAAATACCACTTTCACTTTATCTAGATTACAAGAAGGCGTGATGGTTCGTCTATGTAGGATAATGCCCATGTTGAGTGGCATCATGATTTCAGCCAAACTCGCCCCAATGCAGTTGTGGGGACCTTTGCCATAGGGTGCAAATGCAGGTTGCTTAAATTCATTGCGTTGTTCGTTGTTGCGATCGATATTAAATACATTGGGGTCAGGGAAGAACTCAGGATTAGTATGATCTGACGTGGGAAAAATAATGACGTTTTCATTTCTATAAATTTGATTATTTTCAAATACAAAATCCTTAGCGGCTGTTCGAGTAATGCCAAATCCGGTGGGTTGCAGCCGCATCGTTACTTTGTATTTACAGGGGATTGGGTTAAATAGCGCAGATGAAATTTGATATGATCTTCAATGAAGCTCGCGATAAAATAATAGCTATGGTCGTAATCATCGTGGCGGCGTAATTCTAATGGGTAACCACTAATTTTGGCAGAGGCCTCTAGTGTTTCCGGTTTTAACTGTTCTTCTAAGAAGTTGTCAGCATTGCCTTGGTCAACCAATGTGGGCACATGTTGTGTTGCGTGCTGCATTAATAAACTGGTGTCATATGTATTCCATTGGCTGGTGTCCTCACCTAGATAGGCAGTAAAAGCCTTATGTCCCCAAGGACAGTTTGTGGGATTACTGATTGGGCTAAAGGCGGAAGCGGAGCAAAAACGTTCGGGATTTTTTAAGCTAATCATCAGCGCCCCATGTCCGCCCATTGAGTGACCGGCGATGGCTCGCTTGTCGGATGCAGGGAATGCAGACTCAACAATCTCGGGCAGCTCTTCCACAATATAGTCGTACATATGGTAGTGATCAGACCAGGGTGCTTCCGTTGCATTGATATAGAATCCTGCACCTTGCCCCAAATCATAGTTGTCGTCATTCTTTACCGTCTCACCACGCGGACTGGTATCCGGGGCGACCAGTATCACTCCTAGTTCAGCAGCTAAGCGTTGCGCTCCGGCTTTTTGCATGAAGTTTTCATCGGTGCAAGTCAGGCCGGATAACCAGTACAGCACAGGTAACTTAAGGCCTGTGGACGCTTGGGGAGGAAGGTAAACCGAAAATCGCATATCACAATGCAGGGTTTTCGACGTGTGTTGATACTGCTTTAGCCAACCGCCAAAGAGTTTATTGGAATTGATAAGTTCGAGAGTCATTCGGGGGCCCAGATAGCTGATTATAGGTAAAAGCACAAAATGTCAGGAGCGACAGAGCGTGACGCTATAGGATGTTATCACCAATTTAGCAGGAGAGAATAGATGGCCCATCAAATGACAGAGAAAACGACCACAAGTACCTTTTCCATAGGGCAATTTGTGATAATCACGTTGATTACGAGTGTATGGGTGCAAGCCTCAGAAGTATTTCGGTATTTGGTCATCGTAAGGCCGGAAATGCAGAGTTATTTGTCTGCTGTACCCGAGGTCGCAAGCTTCACCCTCCCAATATTTCTAATATGGGGAGTATGGGGGACCCTGCTGACTGGCCTAATGGTATTTGTATTTTGGCTATGTGCTCAGTCATTCGGCAATAATAGACAAGCGGTGGTTATCAGTGCCTTGGTATCATGGTGTTTCTTCTTTCTGCTTTTTTGGATAGGTATGGCTAATATGCAGCTATCGAGTTGGGAATTTATCGTATGGGTGCTGCCATTTGCATTGATGGAAACCACAGTTGCTACATTTATCGCCTCTGCGTTATATTCGAAGCATAGTGAGCAAGGGTTGGATACCGTTAACTAGTTAAGCATATGAATTATATCGAACAGGTACAGCGAGGGATTGATTTTTTTGAGCGCTCAATGGATGAGGATATATCCAGCGAAGAGATTGCCCGTGCCGCTGGTATTAGTCGTTGGCATTTTCAGCGTATATTCAAAGCGCTGACCAATGAAACCCTAAAAACCTATATGCGATCAAGAAGGCTGGCGAATGCCCTGGAGAAATTACTCCTAACGGATACTCGGATTATTGATATTGCGATAGCGGCGGGGTATGAATCACAAGAGAGTTTCGCGAGGGCTTTCAAGCAGGCCTTTGGTATGACTCCAAGCGACTATCGTCGTATTGGTGATAAGAATATGTTCTTGAAGAAAATACAATTCGACAAACACTATCTAACGCATATCAATACGAATGTATCCCTCGAGCCGGAAATCTATACGCAAAAAGAACTGCTGTTGGTTGGCATTAAAACAGACTTCTACGGTGTTGATTCAGACAAGAATAATATTGGGAATAAACTGCCTAAGCTATGGGAGGAATTTCTGGATCGATATAAGGAAATTAGACATGCGATGAGAGGAACTTGCTACGGTATAATCAAGCAGTGTCATACTGATTCTGAGCAACTCTTTTATTATGCAACGATGGCAGTGAGCGAGTACGGAGTTATCCCAGAGGGTATGGACATAATTACGATACCCTCGGCTACTTATGCAAAATTTACCCATAGAGGTGAAGTAAAATATATCAACAATACCGTAAATTATATTTATTCCAACTGGTTAATGGGGGCGGGCAAGGTGCATACTTACGGCGTAGATATTGAAATCTATGGCCCAGATCATGATGCTGATTCTGCAAACTCAGAAATGCATTATGCGATACCGATTAAATAATGGATAGGGAAAACACCACCTGACGTTATGCTTTTGGTGCCAGTTGTGGCGGCGTGTATTGTTCTGATGATTCCGTATTGTGTGGTTTTATGATGCGATGACCCAGGAGCAGTATAATGCCGGGTGTTATTAAGAATTCGACAATTAGACCGAGCAATAAGGTAAGAGACACTAAGAGGCCAAATTTGGTTAAGCTCGCGATGGAGGAAAATAGGTTTACGCCAAAACTGACCACCAATATTGCTGTGGTGTAGAAGATCGCCTGTCCTGCCTGTGCGTAGGTTTGCCTAATGGCGTCTTCTATTGAAGATCCAATATTGACACTATCTTGTACGGATTTGACAAAATGGATCGTATCGTCGTCGAGTATTCCTAACGCGATACCGGCAATTAATACAGTGTAGGGGTCCAGATAAATATCTAAACTTCCCATTAGGCCGAGAACAATAATAATAACGCTTAGATTGAGTAAGCCGAAAACAAACCCTGTTATCATTGATTTAAAGATCACCATCATGGCGAGTGTTACTGCAGCAAATGCCAATAAGACTGATGAGACTTGGCTTTCAATAAGGTAGTTCCCGATGGTGACCCACAATTGTACAAGCCCTGTTTGTATGATGGTGACGCGGGATGGATCGCTCGCCAATGCATTGTCAGCTAACCCCGTCGACGTGAAATGCATGTGTATACCGAGATTAATTACCTCAAATAATGCCTGATACTGAGAGTCAGATACGTTCGGCACGCGAATAATCATTCGCGTCTGTTGATAGTTCCAATCGGTGAGCTGGGAAAATTCGCTTTGATCGCTTGATTCAAAGAGAAAAAGTTCTTGCGCGATTAAGGCGGGGTCATTGGGAATCGCATAATAATCTTCATTATTGTTGTGAAAGGCTTGATTGAGCTCCTTTACGACATCTGCTAGAGAATATATTTTAACGGGTAGTTCGCTCTGGGAGGAGATAAATTGGGCCAGTGCATCCATGGCGTTTAATACGCTAGGGCTTTTTATTGAGTTATCTTCAGAGCCTTGGAAAATGAGTTCTATCGACGCGCTGGTAGGTAGCCGATTGTCTACGTAGGTGTAATCTTTATGTATCTGGGTAGATGATTTGAATATGCCAAGGTATTGATAGTCCGTTTTCAATTGGCTAAGGCCGATAGTGGCGACCGCACAAATACTAAGGAATGACAGCATAATTATTCTATAGCGTACAATGACCCATTCACCGATCCGCATTAATACAGATACCCGGTGTGTTAATGCTACTCCACCCAGTTTTAGACGGTGATGGGATGCAGGACTTAGGAAAATCGGAAACCAAAATAATGTGATAAGAAAGGTTATCACAAGGCCCATTCCCATGGTTAACCCAACTTCGAATACAGGGACAATATCGGAGGCTGAAAATGCAAAGAGAGCGCTAGAGGTTGTTAACACGGTAATACAACAGGTCGCACCGACCTGGGTGAAAGTAATGGATAGGGCCTTTTCTCCGCTTAATCCTTGATTGCGCTGGTAGCAAAAACTGGTAAGCAGGAACATGAGTGACCCTATACCTACCGACATTATAAAGGTGGGAACAATGGGGGTAAGCACGGTGTAGGCATAGCCCAATGAAGCCATAGCGCCAAAGGTGATAATTAAACTGCTACTGATAATGGTGACTGCCATTATCATGGCATACATAGATCGAAAGACTTTCCAGAATCCTAATACGATTAACGCGAAGCAGAGTATGGACAAGGTTACGCTTTCGGTTTGTACAATTGTACGTACATCGGAATCTAGCACGGGGGCACCGACGATTCTGGGAGCGTAAGCAACGAGGGGGGCACTGCTGATGACTTGTCGCATACTGTTGACAAGTGAAATTTTATAATCGACTTGATTCCGAATAATTGCTGTCTCAATCACAATGGCCACGTACTTGCCGTTTTTAGTCACGTAAAGATTGGAGTAGTGTGGATGGGCAATCGCTTTTTTCTGTAGTTTTGCTATTTCTTCATCGGAATTGTCAGCAGAGAATAGATCATCAATGAGTATCTCGTCACCCCTACCTTCTATATTGCGCGCGTTTGTGATTGAGGAAACCTTTATAACGTGCTCGATATTTTCTAGCGCTGTAATTGCTTGCTGAAGGTCATCTATGAATGCTTTGTTCCAGACTTTAGGTGCAGTAAGAAGAATGAGGCTAAATTCATCTGATTGGTATTGATCTTTAAAGTTTTCGTAGTTCTGTAGATGAGGGTCCCCGGCCATGAAAAATCTATCAGGGGTGTTGTCGAAGGTCAACTTTGTGAGTTGTGAGCCTGCCAAGACAACGCAGGCTAGTAACAGACAGATTGTTGCTATTTTGTGGCGATTTATATAGCTAAGGATGAATCCAAGAATAGAGTGAGTCAGCCGTGTGTTTTTACCATTCATGATATTATCCTTAAACGCGTTTCTACTGGGTCGTAGTCGCCGTATTCCAGGTTTCTTGAAGTTCTAGGGTTGCTTGTTGTATTTGTTTAAGTCCGCAATTTACTCGATCTAGGTGGGTCCTAAAAGACAGTGCGCAAAAGCGTATGCAATAGGTATCTTTTATGGTTGTCAGCATTAGAAAGATAGTTTTTTTGCTGTTTATCTTTTCCAGTAATGCTTGGTTAATCTTCCTTAGGTTCTCATCGGATTGATCTAGAATGACTAAGTGAAATGCCAATACAGATAGCGTTGGCTCAAACACCAACTCTAACCCGGGTGTATTTCTTAATATGTTCGCGGCATGTTTAGCAAGTAATAACTTCTCTTCTAAGTTTTCGCGAAATGGCTCTATTCCGTGCAGCATGAGTGGCAACCAAATACGAAGCCCTCGCCATTCACGTGTTTGCTCGGTGGAATAGGAGCAAAAATCTATTCTACTGGGGTCATCTTGAATTGGGCCATAGAAATCAGCATCAATCTCGTGAGCTTGCTTTAGCGTTTTGCCATCCTTAACGATCAATGCACCGGTGCCATAGGGCAAGAATAGTGATTTATGCGGATCTAATGTGATTGAATCACATTGCTCTATCCCTTTGAATAGAGCCTTGCCATGCTCAGTAAGCGCGAAAAACCCCCCGTAAGCGGCATCCACATGCACCCAGACATCCTGACGTTTGGCGATGGTGGTTATAGATGTGAGGTCATCTACGGCACCAGTGGTGAATGTACCGCCGTTTGCAAAGATAAAAAAAGGTAAATATCCGTCTTTCCGGTCCTGTTCGATAAGTGCTTCTAGCAAATCAACCTGCAGACAGCCGGACCTATCTGATGCTATATATCGAATTGCGTCATTAGGAAAGCCACATATCATGGCGGACTTGTTCAAAGAAAAATGCGCTTGATCTGACGCATAAATGCGTGCTCTTCTAAGGTCCTTTCCTCTTAGGTAGTGTTGTCGAGCAGTAAACAGCGCAGTCTGATTGGATTGGGATCCACCGCTTGTAAACGTGCCGCGAGCGGAGTCAGGGTACCCTACCATTGCTTCAAACCAGCGTATGACACTAGCCTCTAACTGCACTGCACCTGGGGCAGCAACCCAGCGTCCGATAAAACGGTTAACGGTACCTGCGATTAGATCGGCGGCTGCAGAGTGCGGTAGTCCACCACCACCAAAGTACCCTAAGAACCCAGGGCCACTGGTGTTATATCCATAGGGAATGACCTCAGAAAACAGTTGATTGAGTATTGTCGATAGATCGTCAGGGTGCTCGGGAAACGTCTTGCTTAGCGTTAGTTGCGGTAGCGCTTCATTGCTAGCATCTTGAGTGTCTATAGAATCAATATTTGCCTCAAGACGTTCGACAATTTTCTCAATTAAATCGCGGAACTGAGAGCCATCAAGTTCAAGCTCTTTATTGTGATGAGTGAGTAGATCCATTGTCGATGCACCGGTATTTGTTGTTGGCATGGGTTCCAATCCTACACGTCTTCTGCTAATCGAAAGCCCATTACGTATAAGTCTGAAGCATACTTTCCGTGCCGTCGGGTTGTCCTCGCAAGATCACGAAAGCGGGTATAGCTACCGCCTCTGGCAATAAGGTAGGGGCCATTTTCTAGCAGGTCGTCCATGATGGCTTCATCAGCGCTGTAGGGTGCGTAATAGGACGAGGTATATTCTTCTACGTTGCCGGCCATATCCAAGCAGCCACAATGGCTTTCACCTTTTGGAAAAAGGCCAATCGGCGTGGTATTGATTAATCCTGATTCAACGGTGTTGGCATGATCTTTCTCAAAGGTATTTCCCCAAGGGTATTCATTTTGGTCGTGGCCTTTGGCTGCGAATTCCCACTCAGCTTCGGTGGGCAGTCGAAATGTCCTACCGGTTGTTTCATTCATCCATTGTATATAAGAATCTATGGCGCCAAGGGAGAGGGAATGAACAGGGTGGTTCGATAAATGCTTGGGGTATATTCTATATTGCCAGTAAGGAGGGCACTCTGCGTCAACATTACTATCCATATAGCATTTATAGTCAGCGTTGGTGACGGGAAATTTAGCTATCTTATACGTTGCTAATGTCACAGGGGTAGGAGGGCATTCTTTCAATACCCACTCTTCTTTAACACCTAACGTAGAGAACTCATTAGTTGTCGCAATCGCATCAGATTTTGATATACCCATGGTAAAAGTACAACCAGGTATTTCCTGCATAATAGGATCAATGGGGCTAATTCGGGGATCTCCGATAAGCGTTAACAGAGAAGCAGCCAAATACCTTTCTTCAAAGCTGGATTCTTTCGACGCAGTGACTGAAAGTAGTCTCGGTAATTCTAACGCTAGAGATGCGAAGAGGGGGGAGCCTTCGAAGTCAACATCATTGGATTGAAAGTGGTCCGGCATGTTCATCGCTTTTTCTAAAGGCAATGTGTTGATTTCACCAATTGGTGTCTCTAATAACCGGTAATCTGTAAGGTTGAAGTTACTATCCATTTTCTCTATACCTGTGTGTACAATTTGATCATCAATCGCTGCCTATAGATCCCATATTGAATTGTGAAAAACTATGCGGTAGCCATCGAGGTCTTCATAGGTTTTTCCAAGTTCATCCCAATAAGGGTTATATGACTTTACCGGTATAAAACCTGATGATTCTGCTTGAACGCAGCGTTTTTCCCATTCGTCGCGATCTTCTACATAAAAAGCCAATAGGTTATCAGCTGTGGGGGCTTTACCGACGGTAGTGCCTCTATGATGTGTGAACTCTAAATGGTAATTGGATGCCTTATGACCGAGAATTACACCATCGAATCCCGCGTGGTCGTAGAAGTCCGTAAGAATTTCGAATCCTAAACCGGTACTATACATATCAGCAATTTGAGACAGATTGTCGGTGGGGCGAGCGATACGCATAATTGGTTGTTTACTATTCATAATGATGTCCATTAACGTTGAATTAGATACTCTAGAGTGCCATGGCTATTTTCTATAGCAAGTTAATCCATACCAACCAAAGTAGAAGAATGTTTAGCGGCAATATACCGTTCAACGTCATGCCATTCTTCTGATGTCGCAAGTGCCGGAAAAATAGTCGCCGTACAGTGTGTATTCCCTTTATCCATCGAAATATGTCTAGCGGCAATCAAATTGGCGGCAGACGAGGAACCAATCTTGATGCCTTCTCGTTGGTAAAAGTCGTTCATGCAGGAAAGACATTCTTCATAGCTAATTCTAAAGTGTTTTTCTACCTGGTCTTCATTTTCCATAACGAAGCGTTGCTTTTGGCCGTAGCCTAAACCACCTGAACCACTAAATTTCTTCTGACTGTTTGGTGGCGCTTTGTCTCCGTATGCGAGCTCGGCTGGGTTTGTGGCGTATAGTATCGCTTGTGGGAAATGCTCCGTAAGGCGATTATATACGCCCATTAAAGTACCTCCAGTACCAATGGACGCAACCCAGGCATTAATGTTCACGGGTATCTGATTCACCAGTTCAACCCCGGTGGTGTTGTAGTGACACAGTAGGTTTGCCCTATTCTCGTGCTGGTAGAGAAAGGACCAAGATGGATCATTAGCAGCGATGTCTTTTGCTGCATTGATGACACCTAAAAAACCCTTCTCTTTTTCAACAAAATGCAGCTGCGCTCCAAGATCTTTGATGCGCCTTACGGTGGAGGCGGCGCTACTTTCGCTAAGCACCAGTTTAAGCTTTACATCGAGTATGTTTGCGATGAGTGCGAGTGATATACCTAGGCTTCCACCGGTATATTCCAAAAATTTGATCTCCTCCGTATTGTTTTTTCTGTCTTCCATGAAAGCGTTGATCAAGTGATAGGCAACTCTGTCCTTTATTGAGCCGGTAGGATTTTCCCATTCACATTTTGCGAATATACGTCCATTTTTTCCTCCATTAGGGACTTCCAGTAAACTGGTGTTACCTAGGGACGATTCGAAAGACGATATGGAGTTCTCTGGCATCATGTCGCTCACCTCAGTTGGTTATTGGTACTATTGATCAGGCAATGCTCAGGGATCAGTAATTCTTAAGAATCACGGAGTAAAATGTGCCAAATAGGTACTGGGTAGAAAAAAGACAATTTTCGTCGCTGGACAAATTGTGATAAAGCGTTGCGCTGGCCATATGTTTGGTTCGATTGCCGCCGTAGTGATTGGTTATTTTTTCTAGAATATACGCGTATATGAGTTTGCCAATGCCAGAGTCGGGATATTTGAGATCGAAAATAATAACTTGAGATTTTTCATTCTGAAATTTACTGAGTCTATTAAATACGCGGGTTGAGTCGTCGTCTAACGCTATGCCCATAGAACAAAATACAGCATCAAAGTGATTGTGATATTCCTCTGGTTCAAATTTAAGAACATCATCTTCTACTAGCGTAATATTTTTTATGCCTTTCTCATCAATATTCTTTTGCGCAACATCAAGCATTGATCGTGAGAAATCCACACCGACGATCTCTCCTGTGGGACCGATAACATCTAATATAGGTGTGAAGTCTTGTCCGGAACCACAAAATAATACGAGTACTTTATCGCCTTCCTTTAGGTGTGACCTTGAGAGTAAACGCTTTTTTATGAGGAATGATACTGGGGTGAACCCTCTCTTGTTATAGCTTTCACCGCCAATTTTGTTATATAGATCGACTATTTCCGTGTTCATACCAGATTCCTATCTTTAGACAGATGAATTGTTAAACAAAAAATAATTAGCCTGATTTGAAATTGGATCGTCAAAAAAAACAAATCTCGTAGGCGTAGTCATAATACTGAGCACGAAAGGATTGGTACATAGAACTTAGGGTGTACATTGGTTCTAAATATACACCCTTTGACATAGTGCGGCTGTGAGCGCGTGACGATACTATTCGAAACTAATGACTACTGACGGATACGATAATCGGTCGTAAACAATTTTCCAAGGAGATGCTATGAAACATTCGGATAGTTCGCGATCAAGTGAATCAGGGGTTAGCCAAGTTGATTCAGCTCATGAGAAAATAAATCAGAATACTGTTCAGAATAGTATGTCGTCGCAAGAATTTTTACGCCACCGTGGTCCAATCACGAGTACTGCTGCGGTAGTGGGAACACGAAAAGTGGTAACGGGAGCCTATGACGGTGCGGTTGCTCTTTTCGATTTAGACAATGGAGGTATTTCGCTACTTGGGTATCACACACACCTTGTTAATCAGGTGACGGTAGATAGCATGTCTGGGAATTGGGCTGCATCCTGCTCTTCTGATTACACCATTCACCTATGGGACCTCAAAGGTGGGGAGCGGAAAAAAATTCTCCGTGGGCACGCTGACGATGTGGAAGATTTCATATTTGTTGATGATGCCACTGGCATATCAGCCTCTCGTGATCAGCGAATATTTATTTGGGATTTACATTCCGGTGCTATTAAGCAGGTACTGGATGCACATGAGAAAGATGTTTTGTCGCTGGCTTACAATGATGGCCTTCTTTACTCATCGGGTGATGATAAAACCCTCAGGGTGTGGGATGTAGCGTCTGGTGATCTTATTAATACCATTGGGCCTTTTGATCTTGAGACTGACACTTGTGCAATAGACCCTGTGCACAATCGGATCGTAGTGGGTTGTGATGATGGGATAGTGAGAATATTTGATGTTAAGAGCGGGACACCTGTTTTTGAAATAGCGGCGCATTCTTCCGGTATCAAGAAAGTAGCGGTATCTAAGACAGGGGATATTTTATCGGCAGCCTATGATCAACGTATTATTATCTGGAGTGGCTCTACCCTTGAGAAGAAGCTTGAGTTAGAGAATGTTATGCATAAGTGGGAACGATCTTTTAGCTTCTCAGCTGACGGTAGCACTATCTTTGCGGGTACTTTCGACGGCACACTTTTAGAATGGGATACATTAACAGGGAAGTTATTGAACGAGGCTCGTGCGGATGGTGAGGGAAACGCATGCTTTAATCGGGTCGCTGCTTCGCCAACGGGGACTGCGGTCACCGTTGCAGATGATGGTTGGATCAGAATGGCCGAATTCAGTGATGGGTCAGCAGGGTGGGGAGATCGAATTTTCCCAACAAGCGGTCGTATGTTAATGAACGCGGTTGCTATTGATACTACTGGCAAGTTTGTTGCAACGGGTGCTCATGATCAGAAGTTACACATGTACGACCTCGAGGATGGTCAACTGGTCAACCATAGAGAAAAAAGCCTAGGAGAGGGGCCGATTAACTTTATTGATATTGCAACCCAAGAAGGCTACGAAGATAACGCGTTTGTGGCGTGTTATAGCGGCCGAGTTGCATGTGTAACGCCAGAGTGCGAGATACGAGCATGCTTTCCTGTACACGAAGGAGCGGTCAAGTCCGTTAGGCTGCACCCAGTGAAAAAGCTGGGAGTCAGCTGCTCTGCTGACGGTTCGATGAGTTCGTGGACATTTGATGGAAAAATCATTGGCCAATATTTGGGTCATACCGCGATTATTAATGATGTGGCTTTTTCGTATTCTGGTAAAAGAATCGCAAGTGTTAGCCGTGACTTTACGTTAAAAATCTATGACTTCGCAGAGGGAACGTTGATTGATTCTATTAGTCTAGGGCGACGTTCATTAAAGTCCGTGTGTTTCGCCTCGGAGGACATTGTGTTTGTGGGAGATTATTGGGGTGGTCTTATTCGGGTTGACCTTACTACTGGCGAAGTTCAGCGGGAAAAAATTGCAGACAATGGAATAAGCAGTTTGGCAGGCTGTGGGGAATTAATGTTAGCAACATCCTATGACGGCAGTGTATGTGCTATTGATCCAAAGCAAAAAGGTGTCGCTCATAGAATAGAAGCGATGAAGCAGAATTTAAGTGTGCCAGAAAGAGAGGAGGTTGCATGAGCACGAATAATGGAGAGAGTAATGTGATATTTGAGATGCTTGCTTGCACAAAGCTGCCCATAGTGACAGGTAAGGTTGTTGATGCAGTAGTATTCGGTAGTGATGCATCGGACCCCGAGGTTATTGCTTTGGTGCATAAAAAGCCGGGAGCCGATACTGATAAAGCGCTAGTGAGATTACATAGCGCGTGTATCACAAGTGAGGTATTGGGTTCGTCGAAGTGTGATTGTGCAGAGCAACTTGATACGGCGATTTCCCTTGTGTCAGAAGCAGACTGGGGGATTGTTGTTTATTTACTTAAACATGAAGGTAGAGGGATTGGGTTAGTCAATAAAATACGTGCTTATTCACTGCAGGATAAAGGGTTAGATACTGTTGACGCTAACTTAGAGCTTGGCTTCGGGGCGGATGACCGGGATTTTGATCCAGCGGTTAAGGCGCTTGAATTGATGGGAGTAAAGCGTATTGAGCTCCTCACCAATAACCCCGACAAAGTGGCGGCCCTTCGAACTTCTGGTTTTGATGTAGTTAAGCGTATCGCGATGGATGTCCCGATTACCGATTTTAATCGCGGTTATCTTATTAAGAAGCAGCAGTATTTTGGTCATCAACCGGCACGCTGTCCAAGTACGGAATTCCTAACAGTAGAAGCTGTCGCAGATATCTTTGAATCTGAAATATCGAATGCCGCACGAGGGGTCAGTGCGTTAGTGGTTCACATTGAGAAAGCGAACGCAGACACATCGAACGCTCAAAATGATGTGGTAGTTCAGGTAGCAGAGGTAATTAAAGGGCATGCACTATTTGAAGCATCCTTGATAGCCAGGATGTCTGATGATCGGTTCTTAATACTGTTACGTGATACCGATGTTGAGTTAGCAGAAAGAATGGCGGAGAAATTACACGACGCGATTAGGTCTGTAAATACACCTCATAAGAAGAATGGAGATGGGTTGAAACCTATTGCATCCAGTATTGGTATTGCTGATTCCTGTACTGGGGGGAGCATGTCTGAATTGACGTCGGCTGCTACCGCTGCGGTTGAGAGGGCGCTTGGAAATGGTGGGCAACAGATAGCCGTTGGATCTGAGGCATCTATGTGCACTGCTTAGTTCTACAGTGTCTTGTCTTTAAGGGATTTTACGAGGGGGAGATGTGGCTACATTGTTGAATACCGATTCTCAGCATGCAGGTTTCATGGAGCAAGCGTTAGCGTTAGCGCGGTTGGGACGCTATACCACCATGCCAAACCCTAGGGTAGGTTGCATATTGGTAAAGAACGGTCGTGTTATTGGTCGTGGTTGGCACGAAATTGCCGGTGAGGGGCATGCTGAAGTCGTTGCTTTAGCGGACGCGAAGAGAACGGTTGAGGGGGCCACCGCTTATGTCACTCTTGAGCCTTGCAGTCACTTTGGGAAAACCCCACCTTGTTGTGATTTGCTAATTGAATCCGGTGTCGCTGCAGTGGTAATCGCCATGACTGATCCCAATCCTGACGTATCAGGTGAAGGCGTTAAGCGACTAGAAGATGCGGGTATAACTGTCATTAACGGTGTACTGGAAGAGTCTGCCCGCCAATTAAATCAGGGATTTATAAAGCGTATGGAAACAGGGCTACCCCATGTGCGGTGTAAAATGGCGATGAGTCTGGATGGACGCACCAGTATGGCATCAGGAGAAAGCCAATGGATTACCGGCTCTGACGCGCGAGAAAAGGTGCAACAACTGAGAGCTGAAAGTTGTGCCATTGTCACTGGCATTGGCTCGATACTTCGGGACGATTCCTCTTTAACAGTGCGAATAGAGCAGTTTGGTAAATTGGAACCCGGTGTTAATAGGGATAGTTTGATAGCACGGCAACCGCTTAGGGTTGTTGTGGATTCTAATCTGCGTATACCCCTTGATGCGAAAGTGCTTTCCCAACCGGGCAAAACGATCATAGCGACGTCAGTGAGAAGCATCGATAAAGAAGAGGAGCTAAAGCGCCGCTGGGGAGTTGAGTGTGTTTTTTTACCTGATGAGAGTGGAAGGGTCGATCTAGAAAGGTTACTGCGTTGGCTTGCTGAAATGCAATGCAATGAGGTGTTGGTGGAAGCTGGATCGACGTTAGCCGGTGGGTTTTTGGAGAATAATCTTATTGATGAATTTACATTATTTATGGCTCCTTCATTAATGGGGTGTACTGCCAAGGGATTGTTTGACTTACCACTGGAGTCACTATCAGACCGTATTCAATTGCAAATAAAGAATATTTATGCGGTAGGAAAAGATTGGTGCATCGAGGCTTTACCAGCGTGTTAATGTCCAGGTTAGTATTCAAAAATTTCAGATATATGTACGCGTAATTAGGATCTTAGAATATAGGAAATATTTATGATTAAAGAAACTGTATTTATTATCGGGGGGCAGCGTTGGAAAATATCGGATAAAAAATTTCAGATGGTTGAAACACCTTCTTCCGGTGAAGTAAAGATTCCAGTATTCGATAAATCAGTGGCAGATAAGTTGCTGGGCGTGTCTAAGAATACGTTGGAGGATACGCCAAGTTATGAAATAGTGTCTTTTCTTAATGCGGTTGGTCAGCGTTGGAAAAGTAAAGAATACTCGCGTCGTAGAACCTATGTTAAAGATCTACAAAAATATCTTGGTTATTCCGAGAAAATGGCAAATGCGGAGGCTGACTGGATAGCCCTAATGTTATGTTCTCACGTGGGCTTACAAGACACCGTGGCTGTAGAGTTAGGCAATCGCCATATCCTGGACCGATGGATAATAAGGGAAGACTCCGAAGTTAGAGCATATGCGCGAGGCAGTGTTTTGCATATGCTGCCGGGAAATGTCCCTCTTTCATCCGTTGTTTCTATATTACGTTCAATACTGACAAAAAATATAACCATCGCCAAAATGTCAGGAGAGGATATCTTTACTCCAATGCATTTGGCTCTCAGTTTCCGTGATGTTGATCAAGACCATCCTGTCACTAAATCTGTCTCTATTGTGTACTGGCGTGGAGGGTTGGAAAGCCCTGAAATCATGTCAGTGGTTAATAATGTGGATGTTGTATGTGCCTGGGGAGGGCAAGAAGCCATTGATTGGGCGGTAAAGCACTGCCGGAGCCATACAGAAATCATCAAATTTGGCCCCCGAAGGAGTTTAAGTATTTTGGATAAGGGTGCTTGCCCAAATGAAGCAGCGAATGCGGTGGCGCACGATATATCCGTGTATAACCAGAATGCATGTTTTTCAACGTTGCAGTTGTTTTATGTGGGGGACCCAACTGATTTCATCGAGATACTTAAGGTTTCTCTAGACCTGTATTCCAATGAACTTTTACCCCCTGAGTCGGTTAAGAGTGTCGATACTCAATCGGGGCATGCATTGGCGGTATTGGAAGCTGAATTCAAAGGCGATAGTGTTTATGTTGCGGATGATCATGCGTGGCGAATTATCGTGTGTGATCCGAAACAAGTCGGTAAACACCCCCGAGGACGCACATTATATATTCATCCTGTTACCTCAATGGATTCTGTCTGTGAGTTTGTTGATAGCAGTGTGCAAAGCGTTTCAATGATGCCCCTAGAATCATCACGTTTGATTCGAGATAAGTTAGCAGCGGCTGGTGTAGATCGGATTGTTGAACTGGGTGTAAATAACGTATTTCGCATTGGAAGTTCCCATGATGGTGTGTATCCGCTACAACGTATGGTTCGATTTGTGTCTAATGATCTTCCCTCTAGTCATCATCCAAAAGGGATCACTTTTTCAATTGAACAAACCTCTATTTTAGAAGAAGAACGATTCTTGGAGTTGGTGCCATAACGATGGAAGAGAGAAAAGACAAGGTTATTATTGAGTCAGAGGAAATTGACACCATTATTTTTTCTGGAGAAAAAGTATGGAGACATACAAAAGAGGAGCAAGAGGCGATTAGGGAAAAAATGGTTAGGGAGGCCTTTCTGTATCACGTTGATTCCTGTGGGGAGTATCGTGATTATGTCGGCAGAAAGATCGATAATTTGTCTGTTGATTTGTCGTCCATAGCGTTATCGGATATACCGCTAATACCAACGTCGGCGTATAAGAAAAATACCTTACTCTCAGTGGGCGAACCGGATGTGGCTAAGTGGTGCCTAAGTAGTGGTACTAATGGAATGAGAAGTCGAGTGCCAAGAGATAAGACATCCCTTGATCGTTTAATTGGTTCACTTGATGCTGGCAGTGAATTAATCAATCACTACTATGAACACGAGGTAGAGGTATTAAACTTAGGCCCTGATAAATATGAAGCGGGTGACATATGGTTTTCTTATGTAATGAGTTTAATTGAAACACTGTATCCAACGACCTGTTTTATTAATGAGGGAACATTTCTTATTGATGATGCCTTGGCTGAACTTGAATTATTAGAGCAGGAATCATCCCATGTAATGATATCGTCACCACCATTCTTAGTGATGGAGCTTATCAAATCACTAAAAAGTAAAGGACGTAAATTCAACTTTGGTCATCGTCTCACGATTATTACCGCGGGAGGATGGAAAAAGCGTAGCGGTGAAGCGGTACCGCGAGATACCTTAGTGTCGCTATGTCGCGATTATTTGGGAATTGAAGGGGATGATCAGTTTAGAGATGTATTTAATCAAGTTGAATTAAATACTGTTATTTTCGAATGCTCTGAGGGAAACAAGCATCTACCGCCTTGGGTTGCCGCGTTTGCACGATCACCAGTGGACCTACAAGCATTACCGGAAGGGGAAGAAGGGCTAATGTCTTTTCTCGATGCATCAGCCAATAGTTATCCGTGTTTTTACGTTGGGGATGATCTAGGGATCGTAGAGCATAAGGATTGCGCATGCGGTGTCAGCAGTAAAACCATTTCAATTAAAAGACGAGTGCAGACCCGCGATACCCGCGGTTGTGCCACATCAATCATGACGGAGGCCACGTAATGGAAATTGATCTACAACTAGAAGAATTCGACGTTCAATGTTCGATAGAGGGTTGTTCCTACATAGCCAATGAAGGGCAAGTTGAGAGGAATAATTCAATTCCTCGTACGATAAAAGTATGGAAGCTTAGCTCTGACAAGGTGTTAGATACTGGGAAGCCTGTTGTTATTTCGTCGGGATTTGGCAGGTCAATGGATCAGATGGGATCGCTCGCGGCAAACTTGGCTGCCAATGGTGTTCCAGTATATCGTTATGATTCACTCGATCATGCCGGTATGAGTGATGGGAACATGGTGGATTTCACCTTAAGTACCGGATTAGCAAGTCTGGAGGCGGTGATTGATTGGGTCGCACAACGTCATGGAGGGAGCGATGTGGGCTTAGTGTCCACGAGTTTAACCGCAAGGATTGCCTATCGTCTGGTTTCTACTTCGACAAGTATTGCTTTTCTTGTGACTGCCGTAGGGGTCGTGCATATCCGCAAAACATTGTTAAGTGTTATGGGTGAGGATTATTCGAGCTATCGAGAAGAAGAGCTACCCGCTACGGTAGATTTTGAACGCCAGCCTATTGGGACCATAGGGTTCTACACTGATTTTTTTAAGAACAATTGGTTGAACAAAGAAGAAACCATAGAGGAACTTCGTACCATTAACGTTCCTATATCTGCGTTTATCGCCAATGGTGACGAATGGATAGACCGATCCGAAATTGAAGAGGTTATTGATCCCAGTGCACATAGCAATAGAACAGTATTTATCATGGAGGATTGTGAGCATAATTTTGGAAAAAACTTACGGTCTGCAGAATATTTTCTGATCAGTGTCACTGATATCGTGTGTGGCTATACGTTACCTGATAGGGATGAGGAGCGTATACAAGTTGGCTTTGAACAAATATTAAACCAGTCAATTAAAGAGCGTCGCATACAGCGATCGTATACGAAAAAGTCTCGTGCCAAAGAGAGAGCGCACAGGAATAGTATTGAAGAAATATGTGAATCTTAATATTTAAATGAAAATATAAACAAGTATTTATAACGATATAATCATAACTGAGGTCTATAACCATGAAATGGGATTTATTAATTAGTACTGCGCAGCACCCAGAGTTTACAGCTCAAGAAGTTATCAGCAGAAGTATAAAAATGGCAAAATTGGCTGAAGATCTTAATTTTGATACGGCATGGATATTAGAGCATCACTTTACTCACTACGGAATTTTGCCATCGCCATTTGGTATGGCGGGATACCTTTTGGGAGCGACCAGTAAATTAAAAGTGGGAACCGCAATCAGTACGGTAACACTAGATCATCCACTTCGATCTGCAGAAAATGTGGCTGCTCTGGATCAATTAAGTGAAGGCCGCTTTATTTTTGGTATTGGACGAGGAGGGTTCCTTAAAGATTTTAAAGCGTTTGGTATAGATCCTACGACCAGTCGCGAGCGTATGGGTGAATATATGGACATCATTCACCAGGCATGGTCCACTGGGCGCGCTGCGGCCGATGGTGATTTTGTCAAATTCGATGAAGTGCCTGTCTTGCCTGAAACTTATACAAAGAATGGACCTCCAATCTATGCTGTTGCTACGTCTCCTTCGTCAATGGAGTGGTCTGCGAAACGCGGATATCCAATGTTAATGAATTGGTTGTTTGAAGATGAGGAAAAAGTATCCGATATCGAATACTATTCAGAAATTGCCGCTGAGGCTGGTTATGATCCTGAGTCTATTGATCACGCGTTGAACATTCTAGTCAGTGTTACTGAAGATAAAGAAGAAACACTCGCCACAACGAGAAAATACCTAAGTTGGTGGATGGACGAATACGTTCGAGCCTGCCAAATGTACGATGCTGATACTCAAGGCCTGAAAGGTTACGAATATCATCAAGATCTTTGGAAAGGGTGGGCTCATAAGAAGGTGAACACCGTTGATGCACGTGTTAATCGGGCAATTCGACTAAATGTTATCGGTAGTAAGCAGGAGTGTATTGAGCGCTTACATGAATTAATTGAATTGACTGGGCTTCGCCGATTTATTTGTGCTTTTGAAAATTTGGGCGAGACAGATAAGGTGCTTGAATCTATGCGAATATTTAAGGAAGAAGTGGCACCTGAAGTAGAGAAATTGATCGGTACGAGTATCGATGATGCGACTGAAATATCATCTACGACTAAGAAAAGAACAGTTGAGGCGGAAGAAGCATAGTGTTGTATAAGGAACGATCACGATCAAAAATTCTAGATAATAGTGTGAATTTTCACGCTGAAATATGATCGCAATACGACCTAGGACTGATTGGTATCGGTTTATTTTTTTAGCCGATACCATTAGTATTTAGTCCATCGGGTTTTCTAACTAAAACATCTAATGTTGTATGTGTAATCCTTTAGTTATCTGTAGTTGCTAGGATTATTTTATATTTGGTTTTTTGGAAACCTCAATGCGTTTTGGGATTATATCAAGTTATTGAAAAGACGGCTCGCTGTCATCACAATTTTTTGAAATTAAACACCCAGCATTTTAATCCTTTGGAATCGTGTACTTGATTCCTAAAAATATAAAAAGAGATGAATTGAATGGTGTTATATGTGTCGTTTGAATAAAGAATATAATGAGACTCTGTCCGGGAAAGGTCCAATAAAGGTTATTGTTCAAACGCATACTACAGCAATAGATGTATTATTACGTTATGTGCTGCAGTCATCGGAGGAAATCACCCTTTTACCTTGTGCATCTATTGAGCCACATCGATTACCCAATGGAGAGGGGGTGTTGGTGAGTGAGTACGAACCGGGAGCTGCTAGAGTTCAATTCAAAAAGGAACAGAAGATTCGTTGGCCACGTCTATTAATTGGTAGCGCGTTGCCATCAGAGGAAGAGGTCAGTGTTTTTCAGTCAGGAGAGGCAGGTTATCTTTCGTTGCCCAACCAGTTGCCTTTTTTGGTTAAGTCAATTTCGGAGATAGCTAATGGGGGGCTTTGGTTTAGTCGAGATATATTGTATAGAGTGCAAAAACTATTGGAGTATGAAAGCGATACTGAGCAGCCGAGCTGTGGATCTGAGTTGATAAAAATGCTGCTGACCCGAAGAGAATATATGGTTAAACAGTCAGTCTGCCTAGGGTTACGTAATAAAGAAGTTGCTGATCGACTGTCTATTAGCGAGAAGACGGTTAAGTTACACCTGAATCGAATTTTTAAGAAACTCTCTATCACCAGTCGTGGAGAACTTATGGCTCTTGACCATGACCCACAGGGCTTGTCTCGTCTAAGTTCATAGTTTTATTCTGGAGAATATTGATGGCGAAATAACGCAATATACTTGGGTAATTGGAAAAACAGCGTTCCATCGCATTTGGATTGTGTTGAGTAATGGCGATATTGCGAGAAATGCAATATCAGAAAGTGTTTATCGTTCAGTTAATAATGTGGCTTCAGGGTTGGGTGTTATTGGATTCGGCTCTATAGCCACTTTGGGTGAAAACTGAAAAAAGAGATTGGGCTCACTTAGAATGTATAAGGTCCTGTCTTCGCCCAGGGTAATTCCCTCTGGTTGTGGTATTTCATATCCCAAGTCGTTGTTGTAACTACTGAGATCCAATCGACTAATTTTTTCACCTTGTAGATTGGTTTCGATGACTTGTTTGGATTCATCGCTTAATAGTAAAAGATGATTGTAGTGTGCATCAAAATATAGCCCAGAGACATCGTCATTGTTGAGCGATGAAGTCTCTAGATTCCAAGGAATAGATACCGATACGCCAAGATCCTCACCGATAAAGCCATCAATTTGTAGTAGCTCGCGTGGAGATTTTTCATTGGAAATGAAAAGTCGTCCAGATTTCGGGTCGGAGGTAATTCCTTCAAAACCATTATTATCGGCCACAGGCTTAGGCAGGGAAAAGCTACGCAGCTGTGCGCGGCTTAACGCTTGAGTGTCCGCATCGATTGTGATTATTACAACGCTACGTTTTCGCTCCTCGGTAATGGCAAATTCATGCCCACCCAAGTGAGTGATGCCTTCTGTGTCTTCAAACCCTTCAAGAGGGATGCGTCGCAATATCGTACCTTGTGTGGTTAGCTCGATAATTTGCTCTGGGTTATTGATCGCGGCAAATAGGGTGCCAGTCTCGGCGTTATAAGTCAGGCCTGAAGCGTTATTGTGTATACCTCTGAGTGCAACCGGCGGGGCCTTTACTCGGTAGTGATGTAGGTTGATGCTATTCGATAAGTAGTGATCTGTTGGCATTGAAGGTGTGTGTGAAAAAAAAGCTAACACCCCTGTCATTGGCAAGCTACTTAGAAAATAGAGATTACGATATTTTATTATATGTTTTCGTATAATCATTAATTCTCCATCCAGTCAATGTCATAGCACGTTTAAACACCCTAACTTTTGAGTGTGGTATCTGTATGACAACGGCAGTATTGCTAAATTGCGGTCAATATACGTTGAATGACTTAACGTTTCTATACATCCAACCTATATTGTCTCGGTAGTGTTGATAGGCTATCTGCTATTATAGGTATACATATTGCTTGAGTCATATTTACATGTGCGGTGTCGCTAGATTGTTGTTTTTATTAGAGTTTGTTGCAATAGGTGGACGTGAGCCCTATTACTGATGTTGTATTTTTGTTGATGGTGAAAGTTTAATCTATGCTTAGTGTTTCTATCGGAAAATGACGTTATAAGCTTATTAATGGGAAATCACTGGTGCTCTCTTAGGCTCTTCTTACTGCTAGGATTATCATTCCTTGGAAGCAACGCTATTAGTGGCGTGGTTGATGTATCCAATGTACGGAATGTTAATGCCTTAGTGACGTCTAAATTCACGTATTTTGAGGATAATACAGGTTTGGTATCGCCTCAAGATATCATTAGCAAGCCCAGCCATTATCAATGGCATAGTATCGATCGTTCCTCAATCAGTTTTGGGTTTACCAGTTCGACTTATTGGCTAAAGGCTGAGCTTGTGAATACCTCCGCATTCGCGAAAGAGTTCTATCTTGATATAGCCTACCCAAAAATCACTTCCGCCCAGCTATACCTTGTTTCTGGCGACCAATCAAAGCCAGAGATTACCGATGTTATATCCATAACCTCGAGTGACTCGATAACAAGTCGAGCTGTACCGCATAGACACCCCATATTTCCGATAGCGCTGGACGTTGGGCAGCATCAGGTTGCCTATCTTCGGTTGGAGAATAAGTTTGCTTTGGCAGTGCCAATACATCTGTGGGAACCTGAGGTTTTTGATGCGAACGACAAGGTGTATATACTGCTACAAGGCGGCTATTTTGGTTGTATGTTAGCAATGCTGATATACAACATGTTCATCTATTTTAGTACTAGGGATAGAAGCTTTCTTTATTACGTGCTTTTTATCGCATCCCTTATTTTCTTTTCGATTATTGATCGTGGATTCGGAAGTGAATATCTATGGCATGATAATGGGATATGGGATTTCAAATTATACGTTGCATTTGTCGCGATTTCGGTTGCCCTAGCGACGGCATTTGGGCGCGTGTATTTATCGGTGGTCACTTATAGTACTCGCTATGATCAATCGTTGAAGGTCATGGAGGCAGTATCCTGGGGGTTGGGAGCTTGGGCACTTGTGATGCCATCCATTGAGCTTATTATGCTGATTGTACTGGCCATGCTTGTAGCGGGAACGTTAGTCATTCTCAGTGCGCTGTATGTATTACGCCAGGGACAAATATTGGCAAAATTTTATTTGTTCGCATGGGTTGTCATTATTGTCGGTGGAGTGACCCACATTTTTGGTAACTTCGGTATTGTTCCATTTAGTACTGCGACCGAACATATGCTGCAAATATCGAATATGATTGAGGCGATGTTATTGTCTTTCGGGCTTGGATTTAGAATTAATTCTCTGAAGAAGGAAAGGCAACGGGCTCGTATTGAGGCGATGCAAGAACGCGAAAATACTGAGAAGGAGAAAGAAGTAAATCAAGCGAAGACGCAGTTTTTTGCCACAATGAGTCATGAGTTTAGAACGCCGTTGACCGCAATATTAGGATATTCGGAATTATCAAGAAATACGGATATATCGGTTCAAGACAAAGATAAGAACATCAAAACTATTAATCAAAGTGCACAATATATGTTGCAGTTGATTAACGATATATTGGATTTATCTAAGATTGAATCCCAAAAGATGGACGTTGAGATAATGCCTGTTAACGTCCTCTCACTGGTTGGTGATTTGCAAAACTTTATGCAAGTATTGGCTGATAATCAGGGTATTTATTTTAGGGCGGAGTGTATTTATCCTATTCCAAAGCGAATCAAAACGGACCCTACACGTTTAAAGCAGGCTCTCATAAATTTGTGTTCAAACGCGATTAAATTCACTAAAAAAGGCGGGGTTTTACTTCAAGTTCGTTGCGACGAAGGTGTGATCTATTTTTCAGTGATTGATACTGGGATTGGGATAAAAGGAGATGTGCAGGATAAATTGTTTTCTGCATTCTCTCAAGCGGATAGCTCTACTACACGAAATTTTGGTGGCACCGGGCTTGGTCTCTATTTGAGTAAAATTATCGCTAATCGTTTAGGGGGAGATATTGCTGTACGGAGTGAGTTTGGAAAGGGGAGTGATTTTACCATTACTGTAGATCCCGGTGATCTTAGCGAGTGTGAATGGATCGATGAGGGAGGTCTGTTTGATCAAGTCGATACGCAATGCAATCAAAAATTAGAGGAGGGGAAAGAGGTCGATGGTAATAGTGTATTACTGGAGAGTAAGCGAGTTTTGGTTGTCGATGATAATCCCGTGAATACAAAGCTATTAGGTTTTCATTTGGGAAAACTTGGTGTTTCCAGCGTTTGCGTTAGCGACGGTGTTGAAGCGATAGCCCGTGTATTGACTGAAGAATTTGATGTGATCTTTATGGATATCAATATGCCGATCATGGATGGTGTTGCAGCGGTTAAATTACTACGAGAAAAGGGGGGCGAAACTTCAATATACGCGTTGACAGGTAGCGTAGACGAAGAAAGTATCAAACAATTTTCATCGGCAGGGTTTACTGGGTATTTGCCAAAACCCTATGACCTGAATAGAATTAAAGCCAGTATTCAGTCGTAGAATTTATAGGGGCAAGGATGATAGGTTTTTTCGAGAGATAAATTATTTTGTTGATATTGAGGAGGGGTTAAGGGGTCTTCAAGAGTATAGGGGTTCGATGTTTAACATTTAGCTGAGACAAATTCTCATACCAATAGTGCTCGATAAGAGTATTCATTAGCCCGCTATCTCTTGCTTTTAGCAGTGACTGTTCAATAATTGGTTGTAGATGTGACTTGGATTTTGCCAAATAAAATATAAAGTCCCTGTCATACGAAAAAACAAGATTTTTCTCGATTTCCAAATTAGGGTGTTCTCTTAATTCAGGAAGAATCTCGTTGACGCCGCGAGGAAAATAATCAATGCCCCTGTTTTTAGATTCAAGCATCGAGTAAATATTTCTCCACTTAACAATCTCTAGATACTTCAGACTATTATGCTTCCATACCTTGGCGTCATACCAGTTTTTTCCTAAAGCGGAGGACAAATTAAGCTCCCGAAATTCGGCTAAATTTGAGATATTGTCATAGATAGGCTGGCTATTCTTTGGTATCAGTAGAACCCTATTTCCAATCAATCCATTGGTTAGGTTAACCTTAATGGGGATAAATAATTCGTCCCTTTCCTTTGTTTGCAAGAACCAATGAATCGACAGCAGTCCCCTACGAAGAGATGCTGTAATCCATTGTTGGGATTTGTCAGATATGTTGTCGAAACTAAGTTGGTGGCCATTTTGCTCTAATGCCCTTAGTAGTAATTCATGATAATACTGGTGGCTACCATCTGAAAATGTCGTTGCAGATAGCTGTACTTCATCTGCGGCGGAAGGAGCGCTGACTAAATAAGAGAGAAGCAGATATGTAAGAGTATGTAATAACTTCATATTTAGCTCTGATGCGATGGAAATACATTATGTCTTGGGCAGCGGATGTTGGAGTATAGATTATAGTCAATATTTTGGGGTTCCTATTGGCCAAATTACCTATATTGTATTGGCTAAGGTCGTTAATGTAGTGGCGGATACTTTCTCGCGGGATGGATGTAAGGAGGCGGTAAAAAATCAATGGAATCTATTATACTGAATGGATTCTCATAACATAAAGGCCCTCGATAATGAATGATCATCAATCCGATGTAGAGAAAGAGCTTAGAGTGAAACTCGCAGCATGTTATCGCATTTTCGATAACATGGGATGGAGCGAGATGATCTTCAACCATATTACTGTGAAGATTCCTGGTGAAAGTGATGCTTTCCTTATTAATCCCTATGGGTTGTTGTACAGCGAAGTAACTGCGTCGAACTTAGTTAAGGTAGACATTTCTGGCAATATTCTTGAACCTACACAATACAAAGTAAACCCCGCCGGTATGCTGATACATTCGACCATTCATGAGGCACGCCCTGATGCGCACTGTATTGCCCATACCCATACCAACGCCGGAATGGCAGTTGCCTGTCAGCAAGATGGCCTGCGTATCGATAACTTTTACTCAGTGTTACTGCATAACCGTGTGGCTTATCACGACTTTGAAGGCATCACAGTAATGGATGGAGAAAAAGAAAAACTGGTACAAAATTTAGGGGATAAGAACTTTGCTATTCTTCGTAGTCATGGCTTATTAACCTGTGGTAATAGCATTCCAGCTGCCTTTGCTAACATGTGGGTATTGCAACGAGCCTGTGAAGTTCAAATGGAGGCCGATGCTACCGGTAGGCCACTTATCCGAGTATCTGAAGCCATTGGTGATATGACGGAAAGATTGTTGAGTATTCAAACTGCGGGGGCGGAATGGGGTGAGTTAGAATTTAATGCGATGGTCCGCAAAATAGATAAGATAGATCCTTCGTATAAGGAGTGAATTGTAGATAGGATACAGAGAGTGATTCTAATCACCTTGCCATCGAGACTGATGCAAGTGTTTCTCGAGATAAAGTGGGCGAGGCTTCCGCAGGATAATTTTTAGGTTTATTCGAAAATAGTAAAAGCTTCCTTGTATAAGGAAGCTTTTAGAGGGACGTCTGATTTATTTTTTGGTTAGCTTTAGATTTAACGTCGAGTGTAGCGTCGTCGTAATCCAAGCATTAGTAACCCTAGACCGAACAGTGATAATGTACCGGGTTCTGCTATTTCGATCGTATGTTTTTCTACAACGTAGCCGTGGACGAAACCTGAGCCTGCTCCGGTATAGTCATTCCACCCCCAATTTCCAGCATTAAATCGACCATCTAAGGCAATATGTGGCTCTCCTGCATTGTTATTCGGTTCACCGGCTCCCCAATAGGTAAAGTCGAAAATTTCCCCAGTTACCCAGGTCCATTCCGTGGTGAATACGCCTCCAATATAATATTCGATTAGCGCCCCAGAAGCTGGGCCAAGCATGCTAGTAATGAAATTCTGCTCCGCGAGCGAGGTTATTGTTGCGAGGTCCCACCCAGAGCCTAATGCTTGTGCCTGCGTTCGAGCAATACTCCATGAGGTTGAAGGAGCGTAGATCACCTCGTACTCGTGCCCATTAGCACCCCAGGTCATAGGCACAGCATTTACACTATTACTTAACATAGATAGTGTGGAAAAAGTGATGAGAGCGGCAGCAGCGTATTTTTTCATGATTATTTATGTCCAAATATTTTTTGGCGAGTTAATTAAATACGCAAGTTATATACCAGAGATAGAAAGGACAAATAATTCAATCGATTAAAATGGTGTGCTGATTTTGTAATAAATGTTATGTGAATTTTGTCGACAAGTGTGTTGTGATAATTCTAAAATAAACGTTATATTGATTGCAATCGCATCTTAGATAACTAACTGAAAGTTAACAAAAATAGAATTTGGATGATGTATAAGTTCGAATAGGCAATGGATGTCAGCGTATCTTACACTTACGCTATTTTCTAGAGGCGAAATCACTATCCACTTTATATAAACGATACTGCCTTAATTGTAGTTATAAGCTTGTTACTTTTTAACATAACCTTGTGGTCAATAGTGCGGGTAAATAGGGGCTGATAAAACCTGCCCCTATGAAAATGAAAAACTTAGTTTCTACCGGCCATTACACCACCGTCCACATCCCAGATCGCTCCAGTCACCCAGCTGCTTTCTTCGGATAATAGAAATTCGATCACACTCGCGATATCTGCTGGTTCGCCAATGCGCCCCAGCGGATGAAGGCCGTTGAAGGAGGCAAGTGTCGAATCTATTTCGTCGGTTGGTATAAAACTTTCGTAAACGGCAGTGCGGACTATGGCGGGTGATACTGCATTTACACGGATATTGTCATCGGAAAATTCCATTGCGAGATGTTGTGTTAATGCATGCAAGCCCGCTTTGGCCATAGAGTATGCTGATGACGGTGTTGCTTTGACCGCTTGTTTAGCCCACATGGAACCAATGTTAACAATCGACCCCGATTGATGGCGTTGCATATTCTTAATGACTGCTTGTGTAATCAAGAATAACGCTTTATTTATATTATGGTAACAATCGAAATCTTCTCGCTCATGTGCTAAGAATGGCTTTGGGATAAAGCAGCCTGCGGCATTCACTAGATATTTTATATGACGAGTCTCTTGATCAATTTTATCTGCTAACGCGTTAACGTCTTCTTGCTGATATAGATCGGTACGGTAAACTTCAACGTCGCCATAACGACTGAGTTGCTGCTGCGCTGATTCGAGGTGCCTAGGGGTTCTACCTGTGATGCAGACGGGGTAACCTTTTTCTAACAGGCGCTTTGCGGTTTCCATGCCGATACCACTACTTCCCCCGATAACATACATTACAATATTATTTTGTTCAGACATTATGTGACTCCATCTATACAATTTCACAAGACCCTTGTTAGGGGTTGTTTCAGTGACCCAAACACTGCATGCTTGGCGTTGGTTTAATAATGTATAGGGCGATTACCATGCTGAAAAGTAGGTACTTTTTTGTAGGGTAGGTACTTTTTGGTAGTAATTATGGTGAAGCAAGCTGTGCAGGTCACAAGAAAAATTGCTCCGGTAAAAACCGGCGGACTGATTGAATCGATATTTCGCTGTAAGTGGTCACTCACAGTGTTGGATCTTATCGTTAAAGATGTCAATCGGCCGGGCGAAATCGTGAGAAACGTGGAGGGGTTAAGTACAAAGGTATTAAACGATTGTCTACGAACAAACGTTAAGTTTGGGATTTTACAAAAATTATCGTTTCCCGAAGTACCGCCTCGAGTGGAGTATCAATTAACTGATTATGGCGTGAAGTTTGTTCGCATTATTAGTGATATTCAGAAGCTAGAAGAAGAAATGGAGGTGTCGTGTTAGTGGGGTGGACTTGTCAATAGCATTTTACGAGTGACTTGACATGAGAGTGTAATAAAATTGGGATATATTTGAGCTCGAAAATACCGGAATTGTAGCTTGGCTTCGATTGTCATTAACACCGCATAGAAATTTTACCCAATATGAATACTGCTTCCATCGGACTTTTTTTTAAAGAGCTCGGAAAAGAAATTTTCGACGTGTCCTATACATTGTTTAAGATAATGATTCCTGCCATTGTCATCATTAAAGTACTGGATATGTTGGGATTCACTGAATATTTGGGTGTAGTCTTGGCCCCATTAATGAATTTTGTGGGTCTGCCTGAATCAATGGGATTGGTATGGGCAACCACGATAATGACGAATATATATGTGGGTATTCTTGTTTTTGTGGATCTTACGGCTAATCAGCCGCTATCGATAGCGCAGGTGTCTGTGCTTAGTGGGATGATGCTGATTGCTCATGGACTTCCTCTGGAAGGGGCAATAGCAAAGAAAGCCGGAGTTAATATTTGGGTTACTCTTGTCGCTAGAATTGGCGGTGGCCTTCTATTTGGTTGGCTTATTTTTATCACATATAGTTACGGGGATTGGCTACAGCAGCCCAGTATATTGGCCTGGCAGCCAGAACCCAGCCATGATGAAAGTGTTGCGGGTTGGTTGCTAGAGCAAGGAAAAAATCTATTATCTATACAATTGATCATTATCGTTTTGTTATTTTTTTTGAAAATACTGAAAGTAATGGGTGTAGAGAAGTTGATGTTAATCCTGTTGCAGCCATTATTGCGAATACTTGGTATAGGCGAGAAAGCATCAACCTTAACGATTATCGGTATCACGCTAGGGCTATCGTTCGGTGGAGGATTGCTAATTAACGAAGCAAAGAAGGGTCATATTCCAGCACGTGATATTTTTACTGCAATGTTATTACTAGGACTGCTTCATAGCATAATAGAAGATACTTTATTAATGTTGCTAATGGGGGCAGATATCAATGCGATTTTATGGGGAAGAATATTGTTCACTTGTATCATTATCGCAATTGTTACCCGTGTAATATCGAGGATTGACGATTTTACTTTTCAAAAAATACTATATACACCGGTTCATAAATCATGATTGCATTGATCTTTTTACGCGTGCCTATAGGATTTCTTACTGAGAAGTGATGTTTATCTCCATCTTATAGTACGCAACATCGTGCTTAAAAAAACGCTCTCCTTTAGCGATCATTCCGATATGCTCATAAAACGCTATGGCATCTTCTCTGGCGTCACACCAAAAATGGTTGATGCTGTTTTCAGATAAATGATTAAGAACGTGTTTGATCACTCTAGATCCTATTCCCTTATTTTGATAGTCGGGGAGTGTGGCAAATTTTCGTAAGCGAGCGGAATCATCATCGATGAAGATAGATGCGACGCAGACTAATTCTTGTTCAAGATAGGCACCGAGATGCAGTGCTTGTTCATCCCCGTCAATGATGCAGTGTTCAATGGGTTTGTTTGGCCATAGCACTGCTTGGCGCAGCTTATAGGTGGCGAGGGCGGGAATCTGGCGAATCTGGCATTCAAGCTGAGTCATTACAAATCCATCGTTTGAAAGTAGCTAATCTATGTGAAATCCGTTTGCTGGGTAAGATATCAGTTCCTATTTAGATAGCCACAAAAAAGTCATTTTATAGATACATATTGACAGCCTCACAAAACATACCATACCATAGGGTATGTTTTGTGAGGTGTGACAATGGCTAAGAAGACAAAGGATGATTGGTTTGCCGCAGGTTTTGAGTTGCTTGGCGAGCAGGGTGAGGCGGGCTTAACCATAGAGGCGCTCATCTCTTGCTTGGGTGTTACCAAGGGATCTTTTTACCATCATTTCAAAAATAGAACGGCTTATTCGGTGGCGTTGTTAGATTACTGGGAACAAAAAATGACCCAGGGAATTATCGATCAAACCAATGTGGAAGTGACGCCCAAAGAGCGGATGGCGCGTTTAACCCGGCTGACAGTGGATGCCGATAATCCACAGCTAGAAGTGTCGATACGGGCCTGGGCATTACGTGACCCAGTAGTGCGCGAATTCCAAGAAAAAGTCGATAGAAAACGGATGGCTTATTGCGTCCTGTTGTGTGAGGGGCTAACAAAAAACAAAGCGGAAGCGAAGATGTGGGGCGAATTGGTATTCACAGTGTTTGTTGGTGCACAACAAACGATTCCAGCCTTACGGGGCAAACGTTTGGCGAATTTGTATGGCGAGCTTCAACGATTATACGAAGCGGCTATGTAATGTATTCGAAGTAGGGTATTTGACGCCAATACACTGGTATTGATACGGCAAGAGATTCTTAATAACATCATGAGGTATTACATATGGATATTAACACCCATTGGTCTGAAATTAGATCTGTTACCCGTTCTGCGTTGCAGAGTTCGTTACACTGCGCTATAGCATCCATTGATAGTGATGGGCTTCCTCATAATACACCGATTGGATCGTTGATACTTAACGATGATTGTAGTGGTTATTATTTTGAGCAGTTTACCCGTGGTATGCCTGAGAGATTCAAGGCTAATAAAAACGTGTCTATCTTGCTGGTGAATAGTGGTTTAGGATACTGGATGCGTTCTCTATTAACGGGGAACTTTCCTAAACCTGGTGCGATCCGTTTAACGGGTGTGGTAGGAGAGCGTAGGGAAGCTACCGAACAAGAGAAGCAACGCTGGTTGCGTCGAGTGCATAGTTTACGTTGGACTAAAGGGCATGAATTACTTTGGTCAAAAATGCGCTATGTAAGAGATATTGAATTTACCGGTATGGAAACGATTTCTGCTGGCTCAATGACCAAGAATCATTGGAAAGCATAAACGTACATTGATAGTAACTCGGGCAGGGGGTTCCCTGCCCACCGTATTTATTTTTCTCAGGACGAGAATATGACGAACAAACAAAAATTGGTTTTTGCATGTTATGGCATTAATGCCATCGGCTTTTTACTCTTTGGTCTTGTCTACACATTTAATAGTGAATTCTTGCCATTTCATTCTGACGCCATTCAATCTTCTTGGGAGAGTGTCAGTCAGCCCGCTCAAGTGTTGTATCTCGGAATGATGCGAACGGAAGGTGCGGGTTTGTTGGCATCAGCGATTGCGATCATGATATTGCTTGCGATTCCTTTTCGGCGTAAAGAGCGTTGGTCGTATTGGGCCATAGCGGTGATCGGCGTGGTTGAAAACGTCCCATCGATGGTAGGGGCTTATAATACAACGCAAGCGACACCGGCCTCTTCACCTTGGCAGTTAAATGCGTTGGGAGTGGTTCTGCTTATTGTGGGGTTAGTGTTGGCACTAACCAGTGATACCGAAAAGGCAGGTGAATAATTGCCTCTCTTGTATCACTGGTACAGTGAGTGGCTACGCGCTATCCGATAACAGCTGGGTTAATATTTAATACAATTTTACCGACGGCTTTTCCACTTTCACTACGCTCTTGAGCATGTTTGGCGTGCTCAAGTGGGTAGACGGAATCAAGAAAGACGTGAATCTTATTTTGATCAATAAGTTCACCAATGCCTGCCAAATCCTCTGCACTGGGTTCTACCCACATTCGGATGAACGTGGCGCCTGCATCCTCTGCCTGTTGATGCGGAATCTCATCAAAGGTGGAAATCAAACGGCCTCCCTTGTTTAGCGTTTTCAGTGAGCGAGGTAAAATGTCGTTACCGCCGACAGCGGCAAATACCAGATCAATATCGTGAATATTGTCTTCGAAAGGACTTTCGGTGTAGTCAACAAACTCATCGGCACCTAGCGCATTAACATATTGCTCTTTCTGGCCTGATGCGGTGGCAATAACATGAGCCCCTGCATGCTTGGCGAACTGTACCGCAAAACTACCGACACCCCCTGACGCATTATGAATGAGTACCCGTTCGCCAGCTTTGAGATTACCGTCTCGAAACAGTCCTTGCCATGCGGTTAATGCGGCCAAGGGAACAGCAGCGCTTTCCACAAAATTGAGAGAGCTGGGCTTGGCGGTGACAAGATTGGCATCCACCGCGAGGTATTCAGCGTAGGTGCCTTGTTGGTTGATGGGGGAAAATACAAATACTTCGTCGCCGACGTTGATATTGGTAACGTCAACACCGATCTCTGCCACGATACCCGCGGCATCCCAGCCGACTATAAGCGGTAAAGTGTGGGTGTCGCTGTCTTTTAGCATGCCGTTTCGGACATGGAAGTCCACCGGATTAACCCCTGCGGCAATTACATTAATCAGTACCTGAGAACCAGTAATCTCTGGCGTGTTAAGTTCACCTACGGTGAGTTGCTCTGCTGTGCCGTAATCATTGATGTATACCGCTTTCATCGTGTTGCTCCTAGAAGAAGTGAGAGTGTGTTAAGAAACTGGGATTAGTATCGGGGTTTTTATCTATATCTTCCAAATGATGTTTTGTATGATTATCATTGATTAAAATGATGGGTTGGTTACAGGGTAGAAATGGTATGGCTAAAACGGATCTAAACCTGATCGTGATCTTCGATGCGATTATGAAAGAACATTCAATCACCGCAGCGGCGGAGCGTTTGGCAATGACTCAGCCTTCAGTGTCCAATGCGGTATCGCGGATGCGTCATGCTTGGAAGGACCCTTTGTTTGTGAAGGATGGGCGAGGAGTAAGGCCTACACCTTATGCACTCAAACTTTGGCAGGACGTGGCGCAATCGTTGAATTGTATTTCCGAGGCGGTGGCACCGTCAGAATTTGACCCCTCGGAATCAAGCGCACGATTTCGTATCGCACTCACCGACGGCACCTTATCGTTGGTGTGGCCAGAATTGCGAAAAATCATTGAACAAGAAGCGCCCGGAGTGGATATCCATGCCGTACCGTATAAAGCGGACGGGGAGCCCCTGTTGCTGAATGCAGATGTTGATATGGTATTTGATTACTACCCAGGCACCTGTGATCAGATTAGAACTCAAGGTATGTTTGATAATCATTTTGTCTGTGTTATGAACGTCGATCATCCATTGGCGGAAAAGAACTTATCGTTAAAGCGGTTTGTGAATGCGGAGCATGTACTGGTGTCACTATCCGGTGACGCCAGTGGAATAGTTGACAGTGAGTTGGCTGCACTGGGAATGTCGCGCCGTATTGCGGTGACAGTAAATAGCTTTGGCAGTGCCGTGAACCTGGTGAAGCAAAGTCAGCTGATTAGCGCCATGCCTTACCCTATTGTTGCTCAATGCCATGCTGCAAAGGCGTTAGTGGTTAAGCCTTTGCCTGTCGTCGTACCTCCTGCTCGCATTACAATGGCGTGGCATTGTCGTGATGATAGGTCTCCAAGGGTGGGGTGGTTGAGGCGAACGATGGAGAGGATTGTTCATGACAAGCGAGCGCTGTTTGACAGGAAGATCACCACATAAAGTAATACCTTACTTTATTTCCTCGGGTTCTAGCATCCAGTCATGGGTGCTATCGTGATCATCGAGCCTTCCGGTGTGTTTATTGAAATACAAACATGCTGGGCCGGGAATGAGCGGTTCTAGTAAAGGCGGAGTACCATTGGATGATTCGCTGGGTATACCAAAGCCAATAATCCACCCGTAAGCATACGGGTGAATATTATCTTCGTCGATACAGGCTCCAGGGTAGCACTTTGCTATATGTTGACGTGCGGCCGCTATCGCGTCATCTTGTGAGAGGTTGAGACTGTTTTTGACCATACCCGATGTCTTTTCGGTTTGTTCCAGCTCTTGATTCTTGCGTACTTGTTCTTCTTGGGCAGCTTTTCTCTTTTGGCCAATTGCGTCAAGAATGGCGAGAAGAATAATGACTAGAATAATCCCCACTAATTGGGTAACACCCATCCATCCGTGATCATGGTAAATTAGCCAGAATACGCCAGAGAGGGTACTCGCTGCAGCAATAGCAATGAGCCCTTCCACTATTGTCAGTCCTTGGCAAAAGAGGCGTTGAGTTGGCATTGGCGGTGATTCTCGGCTGAGACAAAGGGGTCTAGGATTCTTTAGTCTAGCCCAGAAATAGAGAAGGGTTATGCCACTGCTAAGGTAAAGACGGCATCCGATAGAGATTGCCAAAACTTGTTCTGTAGCGCTAAGTATTGCTCGTATCCACGGAAGAATTGGAATTTCTTAGCATCATCATCCAGTACATTCTCTAGGCTTTTTCTCATATCATCGAAGTGCTGGGTGCCGTTTTCATTTAACTGAGTATCATAGAAGCTCTTCAGGGTGAGCCACTGCTGGTGAGTTAACGTTGCTCGTTGTTTTTCGTAACCTTTGAATAGCTGCTTTAGCTGCAGAGGTGCTTGGCTTTCTTGTGCAATGTGGGCACCCAGCATAGTGTAGACATTGGCTTTGAATAAGTTAGTGGCGGAATCAAAATAGGTGATTGAAGAATGCATGGGTGAGTGTTGCGTCAGGTGATGACCATAAACCTGCTGGGAGTAGATGGAGCAGGTATCCAGAAATAACTGTTGGAGAGAGAGGTCAAACCTACTTTCATTAGGGTTTTGGGCGATTTCATTGGCAAAGCTATTGGATATTTTTGCTAATGCAGGATTGTGGGTATGTCGTTGCAATACCGTATGACTGTAAATAGTACGTTGATTTTTAAGGGAAAGGTAATAGGCAATATTCTGAACACAAAGGTTGTAGCGTTCAAAACTAAAGGATTCTGGGCTCTTGACCCACATGCTAAGTAAATGATTGCGGGATACTGACCGTACGTGAGGTTTGATATCCGAGAGGGACATGTTGATGAGTTTTTGTTGGTTCATTCAGCGGTACCATCAATCTTTGCAATTCAGAGTGTGAATTTTAGATGGCGAAGCGGCTGATAGGTATTACACGATATTACTCGCAAAGGAAGGGGGCTTGGTGTTTGATCTAATTATCGGAGAACCAGATCAAACACTCACACCGCGTACTAAGATTCAGCGTTATGATAGATGTTTTGCACGTCATCTAAATCGTTAAGCATATCGAGAAACTTCTCGAACATCGGTAGGTCATCGGCGCTAACGGGGGATAAGTTCTGTGGTACAAACTGGATTTCATCCACATCAAAATCAATACCTTCGAAGTTGCTCATCAACACTGATTTTGCTTTTGCATACTCAGTGTTGGGTGCAAATACAGTGATCTTGCCGTCTTCTGATTCGATATCCGCAACATCGACATCTTCCGTCATTAGTGCTTCAAGCACGGCATCTTCATCATCGCCACTAAAAACAAAAATTGCGCTGTGATCAAACATGTGGCTAACAGTACCCTGGGTACCAATTTTGGATTTGGTCTTGGTGAAGCACTGACGTACATCACCAAAAGTTCGGTTTGGATTGTCGGTGAGGCAGTCAACAATCACCATGCAACCGCCGGGTCCAAAACCTTCGTAACGTGCGGTGTCAAAATCTTCACCGCCACCGCCCTTAGCTTTGTCAATTGCCTTTTCGATGACGTGAGAAGGCACTTGATCTTTTTTTGCGCGTTCAATCATTCCGCGTAAGGATAAGTTACCGTCGGGGTCAATACCGCCTGCTTTGGCGCATACGTAGATCTCTCTTCCGTATTTGCTGTAAACTTTGGCCTTGGCGTCTGAGGTTTTAGCCATGGATTCTTTGCGGTTTTGATAGGCTCTGCCCATTACGCGATTCCTTTACAGATGTTTAAAGACGCAAATATTACCGCGAAGCCCTGTTGTTGGGAAGCGCTACCCCCACAAATGAGTGGTAGGAGTCAGATATGATGGTATTTATGGAAGTTATCTTATTGATGATAATTATCCCAACGGGTCTTTTTTTCCTATTGCGGAAAAAAGACCCTAAAGATGCTCAGCAAGAAGCCAACAAAATCTTGGGGAATGCGGTTACTGCGACTGACTATTGTACCTCCAAAGGGATTAGTGAAGCTGACTTACAGGCGCTGATCGGTGCCAACAAGATCCGCGCCTATGAGACAATGGGCATGTTATTTGTTGAAGATAAATCTATGAGTTAGGTTCTGAGGGAGCGGCGGCTTTATAGGCAATCGCTTATCATATGGCAATATATTGGATAGTAAATGACTAGTGTTTTGTGCGTATATTTAGCCAGATTCTACAGCCAGTGCTTACATGCGTCGTTTCTGAGCGCGGGAGTCTATGGTGAGGCATAGGAGTCTACAGAGCTATTCGGTGTGAGGATCCCTTGGTCACCTGCTTTCCTGGGCGCGCGAAGCCCCCACAGGTGGTGACTTTAATTTATGCCTCACCCCCCCCCTTGTCCAGTGGGAATGATTGGAAAGTGCCTAGTTCTAATGCCTCAGAAAGTATATCTTTTACTGGTGTATGAAGGGCATTGGTATTATCATCGGCCGGTTAATGGGGGTAGTTATTTCTAAAACCACTGAAAAGCGATGGGCTAGGTAGATATGTAGGCTGTGAAGGTTGAGGAAATGCCATTTTGTTTGTAAGGCAGTTTTCGAGAATCAGTGTTGTCGCGTACGTAATTTATACTATTGGTAATTAAAATACATGCCTTGCAACTAGGGTAAACAAGTGGCGAAACACGCTTGATGTATATGTTAGCAATAATAAGGAAAGAAATTGAAGCATCGTTCAGAAATTGACGGATTGAGAGCTGTCGCAGTTATTCCAGTTATATTATTTCATGCTGGTTTCTCCACATTTAGTGGGGGATTTGTTGGGGTAGATATTTTTTTCGTTATCAGCGGGTATTTGATTGCAACAATCATCCTTGCGAATATGGAGAAAGGCACATTTTCCTTAGTTGAGTTTTACGAGAGACGCGCTAGACGTATTCTCCCTGCACTTTTTTTCGTAATGTTAGTTTCGTTATTCTTTGCATGGCTTTGGTTGACGCCGCGCGACTTAAAGGACTTTTCACAAAGCTTGGTCGCAGTTTCAACCTTCTCATCCAACTTTCTATTTTGGAGTGAATCAGGTTATTGGGATGTTGCCAGTGAATTGAAGCCATTGCTGCACACCTGGAGCTTGGGGGTTGAAGAGCAGTACTATATTATTTTTCCACTATTTCTAATGCTGATGTGGCGCTACAGGATGCGTTGGATCTTTGGTTCATTCGTGCTAATTGCTGGGGTTAGTTTTACTGCTGCAGAGTTGGGGTCATACGATGATCCATCGGCTACATTCTACCTGCTTCCAACAAGAGGTTGGGAGCTTGCTATTGGTGCAGGTATTGCTTTCTATTTTCTACATCGGAAACAAGGTGTTCGAACGCTTTTTCCTCATAAAGTGGTTGATGAAGTACTTGGGTTATTAGGCTTTTTTATGATTGGTTACGGGGTTTTTGAATTTGACGAAACTACCCCCTTTCCCGGCTTTTATGCTTTGGCGCCAACTATTGGAACTGGGTTGATCATACTATTCTCGTCGTCTCAAACCATAGTAGGTCGTTTGTTGAGCACGAAGCCGTTAGTAACTATAGGATTAATTAGTTATAGCGCGTATCTTTGGCATCAACCATTACTTGCTTTCGCAAGGCATAGAATGGCCGAACCAAATGAGTTCATCTATGGGGTTCTCGCTCTCTTATCATTTCCTATAGCCTATCTAAGCTGGCGGTTTGTTGAGCGGCCATTTAGGCATAAGGACACTATAAGTGCTGCAGGTATTTTTGCTTTTGCTGCGATAGGCTCAGTTTTCTTTATCGCTATAGGGCTGATCGGACATAAAACCAATGGTTTTTTTGAATTTAAAACAAATGAATCTCAAAAGACTGCTTTTCTTACAGCATTACCTAGCCCTAAGAGAGAGCAGTGTCATACCGGAGGTGCTAACTATCGAAAGCCAAGTGATGCTTGCGAATACCACTTTCAAGGCTCAAACTGGGCAACGTTTGGTGATAGCCATACGGTAGAGCTTGCTTATGCACTGGCAGAGCTATTACGTGATAGCAAAGGTGGGGTAAAGCACTTCTCCATGAGTGGGTGTGCTCCCTCTTATCAGCAAGATTCGAACGATTCTGCTTGTGCGAGCTGGACTAATGAGACTGTTGACTACATTTCGAAAGATCCCTCTATAAAAAATGTTGTGGTTTCCTACCGAATACACTCTGCACTCTTTGGGGGGCACGAAGCCGTTTACCCTGAAATACCCAATGAGGGAAATGACGGTGAGCGCAATAAAGTATGGACATCCTATATACATACTCTAGAGCGTTTGGTTGAAACTAATAAGAACGTATACCTTGTGCTTCAGGCGCCGGAGGCACCTAAGGTGATCGATAAATTGATCATGAACCAAGACAACCCGGTGGATGTAAAGGGCGTCAGTGTGGAGTGGTGGCGGAAGCGGTCTCAGTTTGTCCGTGATAGGATAAATGAGATCCCTGATGGAGTTAAGCTAATAGATCCAGAGGAACTATTGTGTGGCACTCAGTATTGCTATGTGATAAAAAATCACGTGTCTCGGTATTTTGATGATGACCACCTTTCGGTAGAGGGTGCAAAAATTGTTGCTAGTGAGATTCTTCGACGATAGATAGTTGGTAGGAGGGATCTCTACCAACATCGTTAATCCCAACCTCCATAAAAGCAGCCAATGGTTTTAGTCCGGGCAATGTCTGGTTGCTGCCCGTTGCCCACTGCTGTAATGGCATCACGCAAGTTGTGTTGAGAGAATGTTTGTCTCAATTTACCCAAGTCGGCAAAGCGATCGTCGATGCGCCCTTGGTAAGAGAGCTCACCCTTTGTATTAAATACGAATGCCTCAGGCTTTGCGGTGGGTTGTAGCTGGTGGGCGATAACCTCTGCCGAATCGAGGATCAATGGGAAGTTAACCTCATAGTCTTGTTGAAACTGTTTGGCTTTTTCTAGGGTTGCCCAGCTATCGGAGAATACCCCATAAAAATCGAATTCCATCGCCTTGGCGAGTGTTGATAATTCGTTCAGCGTAGGGATATAACGTTGAGAAATGGCGCATTCTTGCCCTAAGAATATCAGTACTTTGGGGCGGGCATTGCCAAAGCTATGGGATTCCTGATTGATATCCAATGCATGGAACCCAGCCAGTAAGTGTTCGGCAGTGCCGCTTTGTGCAGCGACCTGGGAAACCTGTATAACGATTCCTAGCAATAGGCATGTAGAAATCACGAGATGACGAATAATGTACATAGTGCCCCCGTTAAAGTGTGAATAAAGAATCACTTGGAATATCGCTAAGGTTTGCAGAGGCTCCTCGTTGCCAAGGTTTCATCATATCTTCGAGTAGCACACCAGCGGCCCATTCTTCACCCCAAAAACCAGAGTGAGGGTAGACAGTAAGATAAATCTCAGCCATTTCTTCATCAGATGCCCAGCCCCACTTCATCTCCACGGGTTTCTTAAAGGGGTTAGCGGGATTATCTGCCGAATTATCAAAACTAAACCATGCATCTATTCGGCTTCCCTTTGGGATAAAAATAGGTTCTCGATAGACATACACATTTTGCCAACGGATATCCCAATCTTTAATCATCAGTAAGGGTTTTTTGGCGCCGTCGGGTAGAGTGGCAACAATTTTGACGTCTTTGCCGATGTAATGCATATGAGCGGCAATATCGATGAGATCCAAGTCATTACTCACATCCATATAGAAATGTCGCCAGTAGTTTTTCTCACCAGCAGGTATTTTCACGTCCTGTGTGCCAACAAATAACCCGGTGACGGTTTTTTGAATGGGCTTTTTAGCAAGATAGAGAGCGACAGTACTTTGGTCTTTGGTCTTTTTTCCGTTTAGGTGGTAGTGAATTTCAATCACAAAGTCGCCACCAGCAGGAATGGGAATACCCATTCCCTCGGGTAATTTTACGGGTTCTCCACCGGGAGCCCATGCACCGAGGGGAAACTGACCAGATGAGCCGCCGAAATAGTCCATAAATCCATTGCCGAAGACTTGGAAGCCGGGCTTAGGGTCTTTGGCATCAATCTTTCTGGCGCGTTGATCATAGTCTAAAAAGAAATTGCAGTGGTGTACAACAGCGGGGTCACCGGGTTTAAAGTCTACCGCGACGATTACCATATCTTTCGGGATAGCATCCTTTTTCACGAAATAGCGATAAACGTCTTTGCCGTTAGCAGGCACTTCAAAGGCTTCGTCCATGGTCAGTAATACATCGGGTTTGCCTAGTCGCCATCCTGAATTATCTGAGGCGGGTGATGGCATTAAATTCTCAATGGAGCCTTCTTTCGCCCCTTGTTTGGACCATTGCGAAAATAAGGCAATTTCTCGATCAGTAAGTCGTCGTTCATTGCGAAACCGGTGACCTGGGGCAGATATACCCTTCCAAGGAGGCATAAAGCGGGATTGAGTCACGTGAGCCATCATCCCAGCCCAGGGCTTACTCTGCGTATAGCTTTTTAGACTGAAGGGGGCAACACCACCGTCTTGGTGGCAGGTTAGGCAATTGGCATTGATTAGTGGCCGGATATGTTGGTTGTACGTGACTTGCTTTGGAAGCGACTGTGCTTTGGGTAGAGGGCAACCAGCGGTGGCTGTATTGGATTCTTTGATGGCAGTATCGGTGCCTGTGGCGTCTATGGCCATTGAAAGTTTGTCTATGTTGCCATGATAGATTAGCTGATCGGAAAGATTAACCATAAAAGATTCGGTGGATATTTGGGGTTGTAACCGAGCGGTGAGCTCTCCGGTACCATCATAGATAACCGGTGCGGTTATATTATGCTTTCGAACATAGGCTTGCGCTGCCTTGGCGGTGTGCGTGGTACTGGAAATCACACCATATAGGGCAATTTTTTGCTTATGGGCACTTTGGTGTAAGCGGTTGATATCCTTTAAATAATCTTTTGTTTTTGCACAGCTAGGGTCAATGAATACCAATGCTGCCGGGGATATGCCGTTATCCATCCCGATACGAATAAATTGCCCATTAGTCCCGATGACTCGGGTTCCAATGATGTCGGTTGGGCTTCCGGTACTGGGCACGGCGTAGCTGTGTGAGCCAAATAGAGTGCAAAGTAATACAGTGGTTACTAGGGCGAGGCGTTGTGCTGTCATGGCCAGGTTCCATCGATAGGTGATAGTTTATTATCATAAGTGATAATAAACTATCACTTTAATGTATTTATTGTCAAATGTGATAATATACTCGGCTTGTGATAGAGGGCGGGTACATGGCAAGACCAAGCAACAAAGAAGAAAAGGCAGAATTAATCCTCGATGCGTTCGAGCGATGCATTGCGAAGGTGGGGGTGGAAGGGGCGACCCTTAAATTGGTGGCAGAAGAAGCATCGATGGCACGTGCCTTGTTGCGTCATCATGTGGGGAATCGAGAGGATTTAATTGATGCCATGGTGCAACGCTTTCTTCAGCGTAGTAGTGCACTAAATCAGGAGTTGCTGGCGTATTTACCGAGTGAAAATCGTGTGCCTGCATTACTTGAAGTTTTGTTTTCTCCTGAAAACTTGCAATACAGCAACGATATTCTGGTGGCAGAAGCACTGATTAATGCAGCGCAAACCCGCCCAGAATTGAGTGATAAATTACTGCCGTGGTACCAAGAATTTGAGCTGATAATTACTGATGAACTTGCGTGCGAATATAACGCATCGAACAAAGAGGATATTGAAATTGTTGCAACCGGGATAGTCGGTATTTATTTTAATGTGTATTCCATTACCGGTTTAGGACAAGTAGAAAAAATGTTGCGATTATCCCAGGGCGCTTGCAGAAAATTGATTAGCACCTTGGAATAACCGACTAATAAAAGACTAACAATAGCTTCCGACGATTTGCACTTTACCTTTATTGTCCCGCTGTTCAAGGCGATGGCGACCATCGGGTTGTGTTGCCGTTGTGACGAAGACTTCATTGCCTTGGCTAGGCAATTTTACGGGGCTAATAAACTTTACGTCGATAGAGCGAATATCTTCACTGCTCGATTGTTGGATAAGTTCAAACGTTCTTACAAACATACCAAACCCATGCAGTACTTTGCTCTTGAACGCAGACATTTTTGCGACGGGCCCAATCCAGTGAATAGGGTTTAGGTCCCCGGTTAGAATACCGAATTCCAACCCGTCATTAGACGAGGCGGACCAAGAGCCTTGTGATGAGAATTCCATGGGTTCAGGTGCTTCTTTGGCTTTTTTAACGCCTTTGCCAATAATAAACGCGGTATAAAAATCCACATCGATGGCTTTTTCTCCTCCAACGGCCGCGACAGCGAGCCGTTGGTGTAGTCGTGCTCTACCGTTATCTTCGGTGACACTGACGACTTCGCAATCCACCTGTAGGTCTTTACCTAAAGGGATGCTGTTATAGATTGTCATACCGCAGCCCTGATTAATAATGCCGCCTATATTGTAGCGAGTCATTTCAATTTGCTGGCTGCAGATTGGCATGGCAAATTGAGTAAACATATGCGGGGGGATATGCCCTTTATATCGATCGCCAGTAACACCAGCCCAACGAAGATAATGTTCGATCAGCTTTGTTGAAGGGGAGGCGACTCTTTCCGATATGACGGGAAAGCTGTTGGGATTATTCGCCGATTTTTTTGACGGTAGGACGGTTGAGATTGCAATTCGACCCAAGGTTTTTAGCATGGGCCCCTGTTCTAATAGCAACGTAACGGGTGTGTTCATAGTGAGCTTATCTCTTTATCTTATGTAGTTTTATTTTTTCGGGGAGGGTTCCAGGTGGCACCCCATTTTCCGAGTTCTATTATTACCGGTGCTAATTCACGGCCTTTTTGTGTTAGATGATACTCGGGCCAAGGGGAGTCAACGCTGTTCCGTTTTTCTAACACCCCATGGACGATGAGTGTATCTAACCGGTTGCTAAGAATGTTCTTCGATATTTTTAGGTTTCGCTCAAAACTCTTGAAGCGAGAAACCCCCATTAATGCGTCCCTAACAATTAATAAACACCAAGGGTCGCCAACAGATTCGAGCGTCATTGCCACGGGGCAATGTAATCCAAAAGAAGACTTTTTCATGGTGGGTCACGTAACATCCAGGATGTGCAATCATGCAAGATGGTCTTATAATAAAACCACCTTGCATGATTGCACAATGACTTTTGCGCGAGAAACACTGTTGCTAAAGTCAGAGAAATTGTTTTATGGTAGTAAGTTATTGATTCTTATATTGTAAGTGCTTAAAGGTAGTAACTTGAGAGGTTGTATCGTGGTTGGAATTGCGCGTTTGTTGGTGTTGATATGGGGTGTATGGTGCTCAGAATGGGTAATGGCACTGTCGTTTACTCATGAGTTGACCCAGGAAGAGCTTCAGGAAAAGGTATCCGCAATGATGCCCATCGAGAATAAAACGTTGTTCTTTACTGTAAAAGTGTTTGATCCAAAAATTGAATTGAAAACAGATGAAGACCGTATTGGTGTCTTTATACAAATAGCGATCAGTGGGCTTGGTAACCTTCAAGCGGCGGGGCGTGGAAAGCTAAGTGGCAGTGTGAGTTACAATGCTGAGCAAAAAGCCTTCTATCTTCACGACCCGATTGTGGAGAGCGTTGAGTTTGACGGCCTAAGGCCTGAGCATGTGGAGCAAGCTAAACAGCTTATGCAAATTGCCATTTCTAGCACGGTATTGCTGACGCCGATTTATCGTTTTGATCCCAATAGTGATGAACACAACTTCGCAAAATCTAAATTGCAGTCAGTTGAAGTGAAAGAGGGTGTATTACGTCTCACGCTGAATCTATTTTAGCGGTTAGAATCTGACCACCGGGTAGCGAAGTCGTTTAGCGGCATAAAAACATCGACTAATTCTTTGCCAAATGTTGATAGGCGATACCCTTGGTCAGGCGTCTTTTCTACCAAGTTGCCTGCACACAAATCTTTTACCCGGTTGTTGATCATTGTTGGCGAAATGTCCCCGCAACGACCCTGAAGTTCTCTAAACGTGCAGGGTTCTGTGTGAAGTTCCCATAGTATTCGAAGTACCCATTTCTTGCCCAGAATATCGAGCAATTGGTTTATGGGGCGTGTGCTACTGGTGGCCATTAATTGGTATTTCCTAAAATATGTCTTGCGCTACAAAATATGTAGCGGTAGTGTGGTGGTGCTTGCTACAAAAAGTGTAGCGATGATGCTAGCCCATATTCATGAACGGAGGAAGGCCCATGAATGCCCGTATTAAACCAATCGAAGCCCCCTATAGTCCAGAGATCCAGGCAGATTTTGATATCATTATGCCACCTGGAATGCCACCACTGGGTATTTTTAAAACCGTTGCCAATAATCCGAGAGTTTTACAGCGGATGGTGCGAGGAGGGCTGTTGGATAAAGGCAGTATCAGCATCGGTGATCGTGAGTTGGTGATTCTTCGGACTTGCGGGTTATGCAAAGCGGAATATGAATGGGGTGTGCATGTGGCTGCTTTTTCTCACCAGGCCAAGTTGTCTGAGCAGCAAGTGCAAGATACTTTGCAGGCTCATATCGATATTGCGCTGTGGAGTGAACCTCAGCGCGCAGTATTGGCGCTGGTGGATCAATTATTTTTACACAAAACAGTAGACGGCATCCTGTGGGCTGAAATATCTCAACATTATGAGGCTGACCAGATAATCGAGCTAATCATGCTGACGGGCTTATACCATGCGGTGAGCTTTATGGTAAATGCCACTCAGGTTGAACGTGAGCCATTTGCGCCAGCATTTCCTGATTAGGTGGATTTAATTCAAGGTTATATTATCTAAATCAAAATATGCCCCTGGCATTCGATGATCAAGAAAGAATTTCAGCTCTTTCATGCGGGAGATATCTATATGGTCCTGTTTTTTCTCAAATAGGGCTGGATAGTCCATGCAGTAATCCTCCCACTTATTTGAAATCCATAATGTGTGGGTGCTGTTATTGCTGCCGTTGACGGAGTCTTGATCATCGAACCGGACTATCAGTCGGGTTTTTTCAATTTCGCCTTTCGCTTGAAAGCATAAGTGGCTGTATCCTCGCCAATCTTGTTGGATAATGCGTAAGTTAATCCCCGGCCACTTGGTGTTCGGTTTATTGTAGCGTAGGTAATAATGGTTATTCATATAGTTCTGCGGATGCTGTTTTCGCACGATACGTTCTTCAGCTTTTGTTATGACGAGAGAGTGTACCGATGATTCCATATCGATAAGTTGCGGAAAAATTTGTTGTGCTTGATACGCGTTGTAGATTGCTGTCGCCCCAGGGGTTATTAGATAGGAGAATATTCCCAGGGAGACGGTCAATGAAAGGTAGCGGGCTTTGCGGCCAAATCGTCGTTTGCTAACGATAAATAACCAGCCGAAAAAAACACCAAGATCACTCACGATAAGGTCGGTTAGGCTGGAGGTGCGTCCGATCATGGATTGAAAATACTCAATGCCAGCGAAAAATACGGTACCGATCACTAATAGCAGCCAATGGTGTCTGCGAATAAATGGCACCATTACGAAACAGAAAAAAGAAAAAAAGAACCCCGCAGGAAAGTGCATGGCATTCATGACGAGACTAAGAATATAGGGGTATTGAAAGGTACCTTCTGGCAAAAAAGCGAAAATAATGACCGCGCTAGCGCCCATAAGTAGAATGATATTGCCGATAATGCGGGCTAGAGAAGTCAAAGAACTATCCTGTCGAGTTTTGATAGATGAATAAATGATCGGAGTATACCATAGCGCGCTAGCCATAAAGCTATCTTCTGGGCTACTATGTTAATAGCCTAGTGCAAGGATCGGTAAGTTGTTTACGTAGAATGGAGCGAGGGGAATTAGGTGGTTAAGATAAGGCAGAATGTTGCTCGAGTATTGTTTGTGGGGGCTTTGATGACCTCACCCTTATCGAATGCTCAGGGCATTGGTGGTGGATCTGAGAACTGGCCTGAGGTATTGCAATCCCTTTATCAAGATATTCATCAATCGCATCAGGCGATACAAGCTCAGGATCCTAATGCGCAGTTGCCACAAGAATTAGATGGGTGGCTAGAAGGTTTTGTGAATACGCCTTTTGCAAATGGTGGCCCGCAGCAGAGCTTACAGGGCCTTTCTCAACAGTTACAGTCCAATTATTCGAGTAATCAATTATCAGGTAAGAATGAGGCGTTACTGAATAATTTACTGGGCCTTGTACAGGGATTGTCGGCTGACCTTACCAGTAATATTGCGGGCAATAATACTGGTGGTGCTCAACAAACTGTTTACTTAAATGAACTAACCAAAGTGCATGATACGGATCAGAAATGGATTAATGAAAAAGGTAATGAGCTGGCGACACAGTTCAAAAATTTAGACTTTCAAGGCGTGCAAAACCTACTACAGACGCTGGCTAATGATATAAAGGGAAACCGCAATAGCCAGCCTTGAGATTCCCTATACACGTTGCTTATTTGTGCCCCCAGTGTTGTTGCTCAAGTAGTTCAGGATCCTCTTCATCAGCTTGCATCACCTTCTCCAGTTCGGCACGGTTTTTCTGAGCATTGGAAATGTAGGCCTTGGGATCTTGCTCTACATGGATCATGTCACGCAAATGCTGCTCGTCAAACTTTCTAAATGTCCGCATCGTTTTATGTGCTTCGTATGCGTGCATACCCAAAGCCCCCATGACTTGTTCTGACATCGCCAGTGCTGAATGAAATGTCTCTCGGACAAAGCCGTCGACACCTGCTTTATGCAGTTCGTGTGCTTGGACACGACCTCTTGCACGGGCGTAAATTTTTAGGTGCGGAAAGTGCCTTTTCGCCAGTGTAATAATGTCCATCACTTTCTCATGATCATCCAATGCAATCACAAGCAATTTAGCGGTATCCCCGCCGGCAGCGTGCAGCAGATCTTGTCGGGAGGCATCACCGTAAAATACTTTGTGGCCAAACTTACGCAAATTCTCCACTTGCACGGCATCATGCTCTAATACGGTGGTTGAATATCCGCTTAAGTTCAAAGACCGATCTATTATTTGCCCAAAACGGCCAAAACCGGCGATAATGACATCGGTTTCACCATTATCAATGGTGTCTGCTTCTCGGGTCTCAGTGGTATTACGCAAAAATAATGGTTGGACACAGCGATCATTGATAATCATCAATAAAGGCGTCAAGGCCATAGATAATGCGACGACAACGATAAGTGGATCGATGACATCGGCGGGTAAAATATGATTTTGTGAGGCAAACGAAAATAGTACAAAACAAAACTCTCCACTTTGAGCCAATGCAAACGTGAATGTCCATTGTTGATTGTTTTGTAATCTGAAGATTTTTGCCAATGTGATTAATACAATGAACTTGATACTTATTAGTAAACATACCAATGTTGCGATGAGCAGTGGTTTTTCTGCGAGTAACGCAAAATCTATACTGGCACCGACGGAGATAAAAAAGAGTCCCAGTAATAACCCCTTAAACGGTTCTATTTCGGCTTCTAATTCGTGACGGTACTCACTTTCTGCCAGCACGACTCCCGCTAAGAACGTACCGAGTGCGGCGGATAAACCCACCAATCCCATTAGCAGAGCGATACCAATAACCAATAATAGCGCCGTTGCCGTGAATATCTCCCTTAGGCGTGTTGCCGCGATAAAGCGAAATAATGGGCGGATCAATACTCTGCCACCGATGATAATTCCGACGACTGCACCCAACACTGCAAGGGTGTGTTGCCACCCTGATAATCCGACTACGCTTTCAGCGTGACCCGAGGCCAAATCGGTGGTGTCTGTCGTGATCGCCAATACTGGAAGTAACGCAAGCATGGGAATGACAGTAATGTCTTGAAATAACAAAACGGCAAAAGAGCTTTGTCCAGCCTCTGTGCCCATTAAGCCTTTTTCATTCAACGATTGTAAAACAATCGCTGTCGAAGAAAGTGCCAAGATAAGCCCGACGGCGAGTGCCCATTGCCAAGGTAGTCCAAAGGCCAGAGCGGCGGCGGAAATCGCAGCCGTTGTTAGCAGTACTTGTAAGCCGCCCAACCCTAGAATGGGTAAACGTAGTTTCCATAGGAGTGAGGGCTGTAGTTCGAGTCCTACTAGAAACAGCATCATCACCACACCAAATTCGGCGAAGTGCATAATGTTCTCAACATTGTGCCCAACCAGTCCCAATGCAAAAGGTCCGATGGCAACGCCTGCCAGTAAATACCCGAGAACAGAACCTAAACCGAGGCGCTTGGCGATGGGGACCGAGATGACCGCTGCCAATAGAAAGATAAATGCTTGATACATTAATCCACCGTGATCCATTGTTATTTCTCCTGTGTAATACCGGTGAGTAACTCTGACATCATTTCGGCAAAAATATCACAGTGTGTTGAGATATCTTTGTCGCTGATTTTATCTGCGTTATGACAGACCAAAGGGGGTAAATAATGCATACCGCAGAGATGAGCGGTACGCTCAAAAGGAATCATGAATTCTGTTACACCATAATGATGGGTGCCTGAGTCACAGTATGCGTCCTTGTCCCCACCGGTGGATATGACAGAGAGCCAGTGTTTACCTGCTAATTTCGTGCCATTTCTGCCGAAGGCAAAGCCCTGTTGTAATACGGTATCAATCCATTCTTTCATTAAGGCAGGGCAGCTATACCAATAGATGGGGTGAAGGAATATCACTGCACTAGCGTTAGTCAGTCGGGTTTGCTCTGCGTTGATATCGATATCAAAATGGGGGTAGTGTTGATACAAATCATGCACCTCTACATCCCGCAATGTGGAGGCGATTTGTACCAATGCTCTATTTAGGCGCGATTTACGTAAATTTGGATGCGCGCAGATAATTAATATTTTTGACATTGCTTTCCTAGCGTTGTTGACGTGCGAGTTGCTTAAGGGCAAATGGCATTATGATGTAGGAGATAATGGGTACAATAATACCGACTGTTACGGTGACATTCAGTAACTTATTGTCTGGCAAGAACTCTGCCAGTACATCAGGAATAAAATACACCAAAGGTATCAAAGCCAAGAACGTAATAAGAGCGATAACATGTCGGTTGGGTTGTTGCTTAGGATTCATGGGGGATACCTTTTCTGTTCATCGAGCGCTAATGTGTGATGCCTGATTATTTTTTGCTGATGACGATAATATCAACATCGCTTGTGGCGTGGATTTCCACATCATGACTGCGAATCAAATCCCCATCTCCGGCAACGTAAGGAGTATCGCCTTCGTTGAATTCAGCCGTACCGTCGGTGACGTAACTCAATTGTTCACCGGCGAGTTGTAAGCGCTTGCCTGCCGCTAAGCGCACAATGTCTATTGTGGTATGGCTATCAAAGGTGTCATCTTGTGTTTTGTCTCCGCCATAGATTTGGGTAATGTCATCGGCCTGGGGTTGGTAGTATTTGTAACCCGCGGGCTCGCCAGCGTGTTCTGGTAATGCCCAGAGTTGAATTAATCGATTTCTTTGGTCGTCTGGATTAATTTCATTATGGGCAAACCCTTCACCGCCAGCACGTTGTACCTGCACGGCGCCTTCGTCCAGGCTTCTGCCATGTTCCAAGGAGCCTTCGTGACTCACGCGGCCTTTGATCATCACCGTGATGACGTCAATTTCTTTGTGTGGGTGCATGCCAGTTTCCCCTTTGGGGTTGAACTTGGCGTCGGCAAGGTACACAAAGTTGCCGAGCCCTTCTGAGGCCTCTGGCTTCTTGCGGCCACCGAACAGTTGGCTGTCAGTCACAATGCGGTGCTCGCGTAAGCCAGCAAATCCACCCAGTGTTAATGAATCTCTTGAAAGTATATGCATGATGTTTTTCCTCGATAATGCTGTTGATGTCGTTGATGAGTTCATAGTAGAGCCTGGCGCTTGTTTGATATATGGGTATAATTTGGTATGACAATCTCATTTTTGACAACAATGTTAAGCGTGAGTGTTATCTCAATGAGAGGCTGAATGGTGTCTAGAGTTAATGATCTAAACGATATGATGGTGTTTTTGGCGGTGAATGAGGCGGGCAGTTTCACCTTGGCAGCTGAGCGCTTGGGTATTCCGAAGGCAAATGTGAGTCGTAAAGTGTCTCGGTTGGAGCAGCAGCTGGGGGTGGTGTTATTGGAGCGATCGACGCGGCGGCAGCGGCTTACTGAAGCTGGGCAGCGATACTTGGCGCATTGTAAACGCATTCATCAAGAGGTTGATTTGGCGGAAGCATCAGTCTCTGAGTTGCTTCACAATCTTACTGGACAGCTGCATATCGGCGCTTCAGTGGCTATTGGCCAGCTCATTCTTCGGCCAGCCCTAAGTCAATTCATGCAGCGATACCCTGATATTCAATTGCGCTGTCATTTGACGAATCAGCGGCTTGATTTGATTGAAGAGGGGTATGACATACTAATTCGTGTCGGTGAGTTACAGGACTCGCGTCTTATTGGTAAACACCTGGGGAGCGCTAAGCGTGGTGTCTATGCCAGCCCCGCGTACCTAAAGCAGCACTCTATCTCCTGGGGGGAAATTAGCGACATTGACGATCTACAGCATTGTCACTTTTTATTGATGAGCAAAGTACACGGTGATGGGCGTATTAGCCTTAGGTCGGGTGATGATGAGAGAGAGTTTCGAGTGACACCGCGCTTGCTGGTTGATGACTTCTCTCTCGTGCAACAAGCCGTGTTAGAAAGCTCAGGTGTGGCTATCCTGCCCGATTATATGTGTAACGATGCTGTGGCCCGTGGGGAGTTGGTTAATGTGTTGCCCGAATGGGGAATGCAAGATAGTGATTTTTACGCGTTATATCCGCGACACAGGACCAATATCCCGAAGGTGCGGGCATTTTTGGATTTTATTATTGAATTGTTTGCCGAGCGTCTTGCGAGCTAATGTATCTAGGGCGCATATCCGTTGCCTAGAAAAGATCTCTTGCTACGTGAATATTATTTAGTTAGGCTAACTAAATAATATTCATTGGTACGAGTGGTAGTGCATTGAAATCAGATCTTGGTAAGTTGTCGAATCTCACGATGTCCACGGTGGGGCAAATCTCCCGTTATGTTAATCAATGGCTTGAGCGGGCGTTGTCGAGTACGGATACTTCGTTGCAGGAATTCAAAATTATTGGCTTGTTAATGGGATCTGATGACATTACCCAGAAAACCTTGGCCGAATATCTATCGGTTAGGCCAGCAACCCTATCTGTTGCCATTACTAATTTAGAAAATAAAGGTTATATCCAGCGTGTAACATCTCAAGAAGATAAGCGGGTTAATTATATTCGTCTTACGAAGAATGTGGATATGGAACAGGGTGTAGATATTCTTCATGGATTGGAGGACAAGGCAACAAAAGGTATTACCAAAAAAGACCTCGCAGTGACTCAGCGGGTATTAAATCAAATAGCGCAAAATCTAAAAGAGGATTAGTGAATGATCTACTTAATCATTGGGGTTGTGATATTTTTCTCGGTGCATGCCGTGCCTTCGTTGCCCGTTAAGCAAGCGATGATTCAACGCGTTGGCTTAGGGCCATATAAAGGGTTGTTTTCATTGTTGTCGGCTCTTGGGCTAGGTTTGTTAATTTTCGGAAAAGGTCATGCGCCCTTTATTGAGTTATGGCAACCGCCTGTTTGGGGGCGTCATATCACTATGTTGCTGATGATGTTTACGGTATTGATGTTGGTCGCTTATTTGATACCCAATAATCTGCGAAAATTAATTCGTCACCCTATGTTAATTGCCATACTGCTTTGGTCTCTGAGCCATCTGTTAGCCAATGGGGATTTGTCATCCGCAATATTGTTTGGCAGCTTTGGGCTTTTTGCGGTAATCGACATGGTAGCGGTTAATAAAAGATCGGATTTTGTTAAGCCGAAAGATGTTAGTCATTTATTTGATGGGTTAACGGTCATTGTTGCGGGACTTGTATATGGATTGTTCTTTATTTTTCACCGCAATATAACGGGCATGCCGTTAATATAAATCAATAAACATATGCTGAATTAGGACTTGCCTCCCATCGGATTTTTGACTTTATGTTATGCTGCTTAACAAAGATTTAAGGAGTGGATCTGATATGCGATATAAGCCAGGGCATAAAGAAGAAACGCGGCAGAGAATATTAGACGCTGCGGGCCATAGTTTCCGTAAGAATGGATTTAATGGTATTGGTGTTGATGGATTGGCAAAAGCGGCCGGTGTAACGTCGGGCGCTTTCTATACACATTTTACGTCAAAAAAATCAGTGTTTGTTGCTTCACTGATATCCAGCATGGAAGATCTTCAAGCGTCTATTAATGCGATTCGATTGGAATCGGGTGACCAGTGGTGGCAGGTATTTGCTGAGTCATATCTGAACAAAGCACGCACTCGATCTGAGGAGGGAAGTTGTCCACTACCGAGTTTGTCTTCGGAAGTTGGTCGCTCTGATGACGAAATTCGTGAGTTGTTTGAGGTTGAATTGGTAAAAATTGTGAGCGCGGCTAAAAGAAGTCCAGTGGATGGAGAGCAGGATAATACGTGGTCTAATCTGGCAATGCTGGTGGGAGGGGTGACGTTAGCGCGAGCGGTAAAGGACGATGAACTGTCTGACGAGATTGTGAAGGCGGTGAGGGCTGGCTTGGTCGGAGAATAATATTTATACTCAACTCTAGGCAGAGATGTATTGTGCAACCTAAAGGAAACTAAATGAGTATTAAGGTAAGGCTTGAAGATGCCGTTAGTCGATTGGAAAAAACAGACGACTATGTAGAAATAAGTGATATAGGCGATGAAATTTGGGATCTTGTTGATGAAATGGATGCTTCCACTGATCCAGCTGTATTACCGGCTCTGGGTAAGGCTATGGACTCTGATGCAGCGACGTACTTTATTGAGAAAGCGGTAGATGTCGTGGGGCAGATTGGCGGTGTTGAGGCCGAGAAAGTGCTAGTCAATGTACGAAATGATTATACGGACACGGAAGACGAAACGTATCTTAAATGCGGTGAATTACTCGCATCGATAAACCCTAAGAAGTACATCTCGGCAGTTGATAATGACGCTCAATATCAAGTGATTCGAAGTCTGGTCAAAAAAGAAGATCTTGATTCGTTAAAGGCAATCATTGGTATGACGGGTGATGGAATTCACCTGAAGAATAAGCAAAAGATGACGCTTATTTGGATCAGTCTAGAAGCCGATAATATTGAATTGTGTAAGTACCTTATGGAATCGGGTGTTGATGCGACGCAAAAGAATATCTATGGCGAAAGTGCCCTCGAGTACGCGGTAAAGAATGGCAATAAGTCTTCAACGTATTTAGTGCAAAACGCGTAGTAAAAGTGGCAGCCGAGATGAGATTCGAACTCACAACAACAGCATTCAAAGTGCTGCGCTCTACCCGTTGAGCTACTCGGCATTAACGTGGTTAATGGCACACCGGGAGGGATTCGAACCCCCAGCCAGAGAATTTGGAAGCCTCCGCTCTGCCAGTTGAGCTACCGGTGCATCATATTGGTCGGGGTAGAGAGATTTGAACTCCCGACATCCTGCTCCCAAAGCAGGCGCGCTACCAGGCTGCGCTATACCCCGAAATGTGGTACCAACTCCCGGAGTCGAACCGGGATGGGTTTCCCCTCTGGTTTCTAAAACCAGTATGTCTACCTATTCCATCAAGTTGGCATTGTGTGACTGTAAGGCGCTGCGAGCAGCGCTTCACGATCATAATAGGGCTGAGATTACACCGCTATTTACTGCACTTTTGCTGGGGTACTGATCGGTTGCGCCGATCATTTCCAACGTATCCATGTGATCACCCGAAGGTCGATTACATACACAGCATGGCTGCCTTGTTAAAGTGAGGCGGTTCACTTGTCGTACATGGATTATCTCTGCGTTTTGCTTACCGTCTGCCTTGCCGGGCAGTAAAGGATTGCATCCACCGTGCAGTTCCGCACAAATGCTTCTTTGCCTTGCGAGCTAGGAAGCAACCTGATTCCTTGCGGTCAGGTATTAAGCCATTTTTATCTATGTACCGAAGACGGCTTTGCGTTTGGTTCGCAAAGGAGGAATCGAACCTCCGACCAATAAATTATCATTTTATCGCTCTACCAATTGAGCTATTCGCATTCTACTAAGACGTGCGTCTTCAGTTGCTTTGCAGACTTTTGATCTACAAAATACAACACGCCTCCTGTGTTTCCCTTTGCATGGTACTTCACGGTGTTTCTCGATTTTGTCGCTTTTGGCGCCAAATCCAATTACACTGAGCGTCGCCCTTATGTGTCTATTCGGACTCTGCTCTACTCTTTGATTCTCGCGGATAAATAGGTTGGTATAACCGTGTTCCAGCACCACCTGCTGAATCTCTGATACGAGTTCCCGTGGTAACGGCTCGTAAACCAGATCGGTCGGTTCCTATTGTTTCCGTTCTCTCCGAACAGGGTTCGAAGGCTGGGAATCTCGGCTTGCCTGGGTGACTATTGCAGACTCCGGAGAGTGCGCATTAGCAGGGTTATGTAGTCGTCCCCCTTTTTACCGCGTTACCACGATTTATCTGTGCCAGGCCACAACACTGCGTGTAATGGCGGAGAGTGACGGATTCGAACCGTCGAGACTTGTCTAAGTCTTACGCCTTAGCAGGACGTCCTATTTGACCGCTCTAGCAACTCTCCAATGTTTTACTTACCGGGCTTTCTTATGTGTTCTTGGCTGTCGTCACGGGACGTTTTAATCCTGCTGCTCGACAAAAACACATAAAAAAACCCGGTAACTTTTCAGTCCACCGGGTTTCTTCTTTTGTTGATACTGAAGATTCCAGAGGACGTTATATTTATTGCCTCCGGACGATTCGTTTCGTCAGTGTGGAGGGGGTCTCTTAATTTTACTGTTGGGTTGATTGCTCTTAATACTGCACAGCCAGCTCCAAGGGCTTAGCAGTAGTGGCTGTCCTTGTTGAACGCCTTCGTTAGAAGTGCGTTGTTGTGTTTGGCTGAGGAGCAAATCAAATGACATTGTGGTGTCCGCAATAAGTAAGTTATTTGTTGATTTGTATATTGCAGGGCTCGTGCCAACTTTTTATTTTTGTTAGTAAATCAGCGTGAAGGCCCCGTACCTAAGCGAAAGAAGAGTTTTGGTGATCGTCGGAGTTTCGAAAGTCTGGTGACGTGTTATCATTGATTGCTCTTAAATAAGAGTAAAGTGACTTAAAAAAGAGTTTCTATGAGAATTGATAAGCGTGATGTTGTTTTTGGCTTTCTTGGGCAAACCATGGATGCGGTGTCTCAGCGGAGAGGGAAGTTTGAAAAACGGTTTGAGCGCTGGCGGCCGACGATATCCCTTGTGCAGCATCCAGCGACCTTACCGCTTCAACGTTTGGTGTTGCTACATCACGCTAACGAGGTTGAGTTAAGAGATATTATTATCGCCGATATTGCAGAGGTCGCCCCTCAAGTGGAGGTGGAGCTACATCAGATCAATTTCGACTCTCCGTGGGATTTTAATCAAGTGTTTCCTGTCTTATATCGCTTTATTTCGGAATACCCGTTTGATTTGGAGAATGAGAACTACTATTTCCATCTCACCACGGGGTCAAATATTCAACAGGCGTCGGTGTTCCTGTCAGTGGGAGCCAGATATTTCCCTGGGCAACTGCTGCAATCGGGGCCTGATGCTACTGCGGCTATCGGCAGTAAATTGGATATTATCGATCTCGGAAATGCACCAAAAGCGGTGTCCGACATTTTCAATCAGCAGCGGAAGCAAGGTGCTGATTTTCTTAAGCGAGGTATACCCACAAAAAATCAAGCGTTCAACACTATGATTCAGCAAATTGAACGCGTAGCAATTCGTTCGAAGGCTCCCATGCTGGTGACTGGGCCGACGGGGGCGGGTAAAAGCAATCTAGCGTCACGTATTTATGACTTAAAAAAACAGCGGCATGAGATGGTAGGGAAGTTTGTTGAAGTTAACTGCGCCACTATCGTGGGGGAGAATTCGGCAATGGCCACGTTATTTGGTCATACTAAAGGTGCCTATACCGGAGCGATCTCGGCAAGGGATGGCTTACTGAAAAAGGCGGATAACGGCCTGCTTTTCCTGGATGAGATTGGTGACCTTAAGCTAGATGAGCAAGCGATGTTATTGCGGGCGTTGGAAGCTAAGAAATTTTACCCGCTAGGGTCTGATGTTGAGGTATCGTCTGAGTTTCAGCTTATTTGTGGGACGAACAAAGATCTTAGGGTCGAAGTGATTGAAGGCCGCTTTAGAGAGGATCTATTTGCGCGAATCAACCTGTTTACTTATCGACTTCCTGGTTTGGCTGAGCGACGAGAGGATATCGAGCCGAATCTAGCGTATGAATTGGATCGATATCAATATGACCATGGGTCACAAATCCGTATGACCCCAGCGGCAAAGAAGCAGTATTTGCATTTTGCTCTGTCTAAGGAAGCTCTTTGGAAAGGTAATTTTAGAGACCTTAATGCTTCTGTTGTGAGGATGGGAACGTTAGCAGATGCGGCAACCATTGATGGTGAATCGGTGGCGACTGAAATCGATGCGCTGAAGTATTTGTGGGGAGGGGGGGAGTCTATTGATGGAAAGCCTGAGGTGGTTGAACTATCTCAGTATCTCAGCCCTGAAATGCTGGCAGATATGGATAAAATAGACCAACTAGTTTGTGCTTCAGTTATCGAAACGTGTTTGCGTTCAAAGTCAGCATCACATGCGGGCAGGGAGTTGTATCATGTGTCGCGATTAAAGCGTAGTAAACCCAATGATGGTGCGAGGATTACTGCCTTATTGGTGAAATATGGCATTCGATTTCAGGATCTAGGGGGTTAATGATAAACGCTGAGCTGGCCTGTAATATGGCGTAATAATAAATATTCAATGGGCCAGCTAAGGTATAAAGCGAAGAGGGATTTGTATCCTATACCTGAGGCAAAGAGATGAATATTAATTCGATACGAGCGGTGGATAGTTGTTCTGCTTTTGCAGTAAAAGTAATCAGTGAGGCAGAGGTTAGTTCCACCGCAGTGGAAGTACCTTGGGGTTTTTATATTGCGAGTCGCCAGCAGCGAATATTAACCCGCGCAACAACCGTCAGTATTGCATCCTGCATTGCTTATATTTTTTGGGATAAAGGCAATCAAAACTTCCTATTTGCTCATGTATCTTCGGATGGTGAAGCGTGCAGTGTAGTTAATTTGGTAAAGGAGCTCACGGGGGAACGTTACTCGTCTGAGGCCTATTTTGTGTGTGTTGTGGGCAAAAGTCCGTCTGCTCCCACGTATGCACGCGTGAATCATATTATTGAAAATATTGGGCAAAATCATCGCTGCGTTCGTACGGACACGGGTGGGGTGACGGTTGATATTGCGCAAGAAACACTGATTAAAACCAACGGTCCTGTCGCCAAGATTAAAGCGATTCCTGAGCAAGAAAAAATAGCCGCGTTATCGAAGGGGCGAGGCGAGCCGTTAAATCCTATTCAAGTTAGCTCAAGTTGGACAGGAGGGACTGGAGGGGGCTGTCCCGCCATGGCAGGAGTCCGAGGAAGATCTACGAGTTTAGTTTAATAACCATTGTTGGAGCAGCGAAAATCGCATATTGATCGCTGCTCCGGCTGATTGGTTTTTTTATCGTAAAATTCTATATTTATATATATTTCAAAGGCTTATGTTAGTTTTCGTGTGCGCCTTCTTCCTGTTATTTCTGTTTATATTATTGACAATAATGAAGTGACCTATAATTCACAGGGCTTGACAGTCTCTAAGCTGACGTGCCATTCTGTTTTGAAATCAAGCTGAATGATAAGTCATTCAGCTTTAAATCTACGGATTGGAACCTTAATTCAGTCCCTTCAGGAGGTCATATGCGCATTAAGAATCGTCGCGCCGTATTTTTCTTTCCAGCTCTTTCTTACGATATCACTCAGTTTGCATTGTTCCCGTTGAACTATGCCATTAGCGCTGCCTGTCACCTGCAGCCGAAGGATTCCGTGTGGAATGAGGAGGGGTTTGAGTCTCAAAAGTTAACGGGCTCTGGAAAACCTCTCGATCAAGTTCAACAAGAGATCTTACAGCAGCAGGATGTTGCGTATAACGAAGAGGATTTGGTTCGCTTGTATGACTCGTTACCGGCAGTGAGTGCAACGGATGATCTCGTTGGTCGTGCTTGGCAGGGCAAGATTTTAAGGACTAATGCGTCAGTATTGGACTTGGCCGAATGGTGTATCATCCGGCCCCTAAGCTATCTCGGTGTTAAATGGGGTAAGCGATACCGAACACAAGACAAGGGTGATCCTTTGTTGATGCGCTGGAAAGATAAAGTTTATGCGCCAATTCCCATGTGGGGTAACGTCGGAATGACGGATATTAAGTGGCGTGGTGTGTCTACGGCAACGATGAACTATGACCATCAGCCTTGGAAAGATTACTTTAGGTTGCTGTCCAACGATGATGGGACAATGGTATTGCTTGGTGTATGGACCCATAAGCATATTGCTGGCGGCTGGTTTACCTTAACCCTAGACCCTGATGTAGTGACATAGTATGTCCAAGTAGCGCAAAATAACTAAACAGGCGCTATTGTTCTATACTTCCGGTTGAACGTCCTAATGTTCGGCCGGAGATTTTATGCGAAGCAGTGTTCTACTTATTATATTGCTTTTTATGGGGGGCACGCCTGCTTACTCTGTACAGGTTGTTGAAGTGGCGACCTATGATGTGCTTCCTCCCTATGCTTATCGAGATGAGGAGGGGAAGTTGACCGGGCTGTATATTGAAATCGTAAAAGCGGCGGTTTCAAGAATGCCTGACTACTCTGTGGATTTTCATGTTGCTCCATGGACTCGAGTTAAATCCCTAGCTCAATTCGGTAAAGTATTTGCTGTTCTCCCCCCCTATTTTCATGCGCATGATTGGCTTACGGAAACTGAGCCAAAAAAGCCCTATATTTGGCCATACTCAGAGCCCCTTTTTGAGCAGCAAGATGTGGTGTTATGCAATGCCAGTGTGTTAGAGGAAAAGGCATACCGTTTTCCAGAAGACTTTGCCAATCTATTGTTTGTTAATTGGCGAGGAGATGGCAGGGTGGGGGAAAAGTTTCATCAGATGGTCCAAGAGAAAAAAATAATATTGGTTGAAGTGGCAACGATAAAGGAAGCTATTCGGCTAGTGCTGTACGGGCGTTATGATTGTACGGTGGCATCCAAACTGCCTGCCCGCTGGTATTTGTCATTGATAAAGGAATCTGAAGAATTCAAAAAGTTAAAGAATGAGAAAGAGGTTATCCTTAAAGAGGCTACCATTATCTCGCGTAATTACGGTTATTTGGGGTATAGCGATATTGCGTCAGATGAACGCTTCCCTTATAAGAAGGATTTCTCGATAAAATTCGATATTGAAATCTACAAGATGAGGCAAAGCGGGGAGATTGATTCGATTGTGAATCGTTTTGTTAATGCTGGAGCAGTGAGTAGCATAGCCGAAGATAAATAATCGTGCTTACCGCAAACGGTTTACCATAAGCACGATTATACCGGAAGGTTATTGGTCGCTTTCTGTGGTGCGTATTACCATTAAACGAATTTCAGTCATATCTTCTATGGCGTATTTAATACCTTCTCGACCAAGTCCGCTATCTTTTACGCCGCCATAAGGCATATGATCTACGCGCCAAGAGGGGACATCACCAATGACTACGCCGCCCACTTCTAGTGTGTTCCAGGCTTTTTGAGCTTTATAAAGGTCGCGGGTAAAAATCCCTGCTTGTAGACCAAATTTACTGTCATTGATATCCCGTAATACATCATCAAAATCAGAGAAATTATCCAGTAACGCGACAGGGCCAAATGCTTCTTCTTCTCGTACGTTTTGATGCTTTGCTACACCTTCAAGTAAAGTCGCCTGCATCATTGAACCGTTACGTTCGCCGCCACACAATAATGTCGCGCCAGCATCAACGGCTTCACTGACCCAGCGATCTAAGCGTGTTGCTTCCTGTTCAGAAATCATTGGGCCGATAAATGTTTCTGGATCTTTTGGGTCGCCCATTTTGAGGGCTTTGGTTGCAGTGACAAGCTTTTCTTTGAATTCAGCGTAGACGTTGTCATGGATATAGATACGTTGCACGCCAATACAGCTTTGCCCCGATTGATAGAACGCGCCAAATACAATACGAGTGACTGCATCATCGATATCGGCATCCTGATCGACGACGCATGCTGCGTTGCCGCCCAATTCGAGTACGACTGGTTTTTTACCTGCTTTGGCTTTTAATGCCCAACCGACATCAGGGGAACCCGTAAAACTTAATAATTTTAAGCGGTCATCTTCGGTGAAGAGGCCTGCGCCTTCGCGTCGGCAGGGTAATACCGAAAATGCGCCTTCGGGTAAATTGGTTTCTGCCAGTACTTCGCCAATAATAATCGCACCAATGGGAGTCAAGCTGGCAGGTTTTAGTACAAAGGGGCAGCCGGCGGCGATGGCGGGTGCCACTTTGTGCGCGGCAAGATTCAGCGGGAAGTTAAACGGACTAATAAAAGAGCATGGTCCAATGGGCACGCGTTTGGTCATGCCGCTATAACCCTTTGCACGAGCACTGATATCCATTGGGATTACTTCGCCGCCAATACGGGTGCATTCTTCAGCGGCAATACGGAAAGTATCAATTAATCGCGTGACTTCGCCTTGTGCATCCTTGATGGGTTTACCTGCTTCTATACACAAGGCCTCTGCAAGCTCATCAAAGCGTTCGCGAAAACGCAGGACGCAGTGATCTAGCACAGCTTGGCGTTCAAAGGCTGCCATCTTGGCCATTGGTTTAGCGGCGCGAACGGAGGCAGCAATTGCTTGATCGATAACGCTGGCGTCGGCCATGGCGACACGGGTTGCTACTTCGTTGCTGTATTTGTCTAGGACAACTAAGTCTTCATTGGCATAGACAGCTTTGTTGGCTAAGTAGTAGGGGTATTGTTTGGCTAACATAATTTCTCTCTGGCGTTAATGAGTCGCAGCCTATGATGCAACGGTTATTTTTTCGAGTGCTTCTCGCATGCTGTCCGGTATTGCCACAGGTTTCCCGCTTTCCCTATCAACAAAAACATGCACAAAGTGACCGTTGGCAGAAGGAAGGTCTTCACCTTCTTTAAAAATGGCGATGCCATATTGAACGGAGCTATTACCTAAGCGATCAACGCGTAGACCTGCTTCAATACGATCCGGGTAAGCGATGCCACTATGATAATCACAACCTGAATTCACCACATAACCGATAACGGGGCTGTTCTGAATATCCAGGCCACCTTCTTCAATGAGGTAGCTGTTTGCTGCGGTGTCAAAGTAGGAGTAATAGGTGACGTTGTTTACGTGTCCATAGACATCATTGTCCATCCAGCGGGTCGTGATGGGCTTGAAAATATTGTAGTTTTCTCTGTGCTCTATTTTTTTGTCTGACATGATGTGCTCTTTGCCTGTTATTCGTATGCGGATCGATAAATTGCTAATGCTGATTCGTAGGTAACTTCTCGGGGGTTATTAATTAACAAACGCTGTTGCAACATGGCGTCATTCGCCAGTGTGGGTAAGAAATCCTTAGGGACGTTCATTTCTTTCAGTGTTGTGGGTAGCTTCAATTCTTTTATCAGTGCTTCAATGCCATCAATAAGTTGTTTGGTGATGTCATCATCAGTACCACAGAGATTATTGTCCTGTAAAATGATCGGGGTCAACTCGGCATATAATGATGCGGCTTCATTGGCATTAAATCTCATGACATGGGGTAATACCAAGGAGTTACTTAATCCATGGGGAATGTGGAAGTGTCCACCCAGTGGATAGGCTAGTGCGTGTACGGCGGCAACGGGAGCGTTGGCAAAAGCTTGTCCCGCTAACATGGCGCCGAGTAGCATGTCTTCACGTGCCTTCTTGTTGCTGCCCTCATGCACAGCCGTGCGGATGCTACCTGCCATTAAACGTAAACCTTCTTTGGCAACAAGGTCTGACATAGGGTTCTTTCGCAACTTACTGGTGTATGCCTCGATTGCGTGTACCATCGCATCGACTCCGGTCGCTGCTGTGACATGAGGAGGTAGGCCAGTGGTCAGCTCAGCATCAAGAATGGCAATGTCAGGTAAGAATAATGGCGTAACAGCCCCCATTTTTGTGGTTTCGCCAGTGGTGACTATAGCAACCTGAGTGACCTCGGAGCCTGTGCCAGCAGTGGTGGGGATTTGTATTAGCGGTAACCGTTTACCCTTTGCGTTTCCGACGCCATAAATATCCGCAAGAGTTTGCTCAGAGGTTGGGTGCGCTAGCAGTGCAATCAGCTTAGCCACATCCATGGAGCTGCCGCCGCCAAACCCGATAATCACATCGACGTTGGCGGACTTAGCGATATCCAGTGCCGTTAATACAACGCTCTCTGGAGGATCGGCAACAACGTCACAATACAGTGTGGTGGATATGTGTGCGCTTTCTAGGCTTTGGACTGACGTTTGGTGTAACTGCAGCTTTTCAATACCAGGATCAGTAATCAATAGCGCCGATCGAAACCCTTGTTCTGCGCAAATTTCGCCCAGCCGACTGGCTGCTCCAGACTCGCAGATAATGGATTTACTGGTGGTAAAAGTGAATGCATTCATGATTAGTCCTTGTTTTGATTCTTATTGTTATGAGTCCAAACGTCATAGTGTGATGATGATCCGCCCAGCACTTAGAATAGTACTTGCCGCGTTCTTTGTTCAGAAACCTTACCTAACTCTTGGGTATATGGGAAATTAATAGTTCGAATGCTAGTATTGATAGTATGAATATAAAAAACTTTGATATGAACCTGCTGCGAGCGTTTGATGCGTTAATGCGTGAGCGTAACGTTTCGCGTGCAGGGGAGCGGATGTCTCTGACGCAACCCGCAATGAGTAATGCCTTGAATCGGTTGAGAAATCTATTGGATGATCCGGTGTTGGTACGTACCAGTAAAGGTATGCAGCCCACCCCAAAAGCGATTGGTTTAGAGAGCTCAATACGTTCAGCCTTGTCATTGATTGATCAGACATTAGCACCGGAGCCAGCGTTTGACCCGTTAACAAGCACCCAGACCTTCCATATAGCAACAACGGATTACGTGGAGCTGGTTTTATTGCCTCGACTGATTCGACACCTCAAGCACGTTGCACCAGGGGTCAAGATTGAAATCCATGCACTACAACCGGATATACCGGAGCTGCAATTGGAAGAGGGGGAGTACGACTTTGCGTTGGGGCGGTTTGTGGATCTGCCTGGGCGACTGCTCTCGGAGAATTGGCGCAGTGAGAGGTTGGTATGTTTGGTTCACTCAGAGCACCCAGATTATGGTGATACTATTTCTGAATCAGAATTTCTACAATCCAGTCAAATTTGGGTGAATGGCGGTCAGCGAACCGGATTGGTTGACCAATGGTTGCGAGAGAATAATTTAACAAGAAATGTAGTGTTGACGACCCCCAACTTTTTAATGGCCCCGATTATTGTTGCGCAAAGCGATTTGTTGGTTGTTACACCCTTGGAGGTGGCGTTGCAATGTATCGAACGGTTACCGCTGAAAATATTGTCGTTGCCGATGACTTTGGGATCTTTTGAGCAGGATATTATCTGGCACCCGTTCCATGCGAGCACCCTCGCGCATCGTTGGTTTAGGGAGCAACTAATATTGATGCGATAAAAGACGTGCAATCAACACATTAACGTCATAACAACCTTTCACTATGTCGTATGGTGGGCGTTGGGAGGTCGCTTTATACGATAGCCTGGTGAGTTTATTAATCGCCACTGCTAACTGTCGGGTTGTTTTACAATAAATAGGAGGGCACCTTCTGTCTATTCTCTATGTTATTGAATTATCATAAATTGTCTTTTTCGGCTCAACAATTGCACGCTGTTTTTCGCAGGATCGATTGTACCTTGTAGAAAAAGAGGGCGTGTTGTTTTGTGGTGGAGCAATATTATGGAATACAAATTTGCAAAGCAGATCTGCACTGGGATGGTGCTGTTTATCTTTGCAATTAGGGCTCATGCCGCATTGGTTTCTAATGGTAGTTTCGAAGCGGGAAATTTTATCGACGTTAGTAAACTTGATGTGAACAATGTTGATAAAAAAACCAGTCTGCCTGCGGGCTCTACTACTATTACCGACTGGAGATTAACTGGACATTCAATTGCATGGATTGGGCCGGATCATCCTCGGGTTCCGCTTGGGGCGAGCGAAGGGGACTACTTTTTAGATCTTACTAGTCATTCGATCGGTGGTTCTGGAGGTGTAGTACAATCAATATCAACAGTGATAGGTCAAGTTTACGAGCTGTTATTTGACCTTGGAAGTTCGTCGGCCTATGGGAAAAATTCGATTATCGCGTCTGCAGGAGGCACGACGAGAAAATTTGAGGGCATTCCCAAAGGCGGTAATCAATGGAACACATTTTCCTTACTATTTACCGCGACGAGTACGACGACTGATATTGCATTTACAGGGCTAGGTACTGATTATCAAGGGATCTATATTGGTTTAGATAATGTCAGTGTTGAAGCGGTGAGGATTCCAGAGCCAACCAGTCTAACGTTGATCGGACTGGCGTTAATATTGTTGGGGTATCGTAGGAGGAGACAAGAATCTGTTCGTTCAGATTGATCTATATTATGGGAAGGGTTTGCTGTGTGTTGCTAAATTGCTGCTTGGAAATCTGAGCTTCCAAGCAGCATCTTTTTGTCTGTACTATCGTCTGCCGGTTAATAACAATAAAACGCTAAGGTAGGTCTGCGATGAAAATTAACCTCAAACAACGTTATGCCTATCGGTATTCTTCATGGTTTGTATTGTCAAAATTGCTGCTCGATATCTAGGATGCTATTCTTGCGGGATACCCTATGTGCAGGTTGTTTTGAGCGAGGCGGAGTGCTTCGAATTCTCCATAAAAAGGAAATCGTATGTCGAGAGATTCATTATTCAGTAATATAGCGGGAGTTATGTGCCTATTGTTATGGAGTACACTGAGTAGTATTGCTCAGGCTGTTGATGAGGTGACACTTAAGGCTCCCACATCGATTGTTGCTGGCGGCAAGGTGGTAGTGCATTGGGTTGGCCCCAATAATCCTCGCGACTATATTACGATTGTAAAACCCACCGCTAGGGCCAGTGCTTACAATCAATACAAATATACGCGAGACGGCACGCCGCTATCAATTAATGCGCCGCAAGTGCCTGGTATCTATGAGGTGCGTTATAACTCAGAAACTGAAGGGACGGTTCTAGGCAGGGCTTCTATTGAAATCGTTGCTTCCAAAGTGGGCCTCGAGACCCCTAGCACGGCTAAATCGGGGGCAATGATTTCTGTTATATGGGAAGGGCCAAATAACCAAGGCGATTACATTACCGTCGTTAAAAAAGGTGCGGCTCCAGGAACTTGGACCCAGTATGTGTACACGTACAAGGGTAACCCAGTACAGCTAAGGATGCCGGATCAGGCAGGTGAGTATGAAGTTCGCTATGCGACAGAACAAGCGCGTATTACATTAGCCGCGAACCCTATTACGATTTCCGCTAACAGCGCGACGTTAACTGCGCCAGTGAACGCGGTTGCCGGATCAATTATCGATGTGAATTGGACGGGGCCTGACAATCCTAAAGATTATATTACCGTGGTGCCGAAAGGGGCCAAAGAGGGCACATGGAATCATTACCAGTATACCAAGACGGGCAATCCTATTCCCTTACAAGTACCTGATGATGCGGGGGACTATGAAATTCGCTATTCGAATGGACAGTCTTACTCTACTCTGGCTGTTATCCCTCTCGTGGTGAAGCCTGCCAGCGCTTCGGTTAAGGCGGCCAACAGTGTTATCGCTGATGAACCGTTTAGTGTTGAGTGGCAGGGGCCAAATAACAAAGGTGACTATGTCACCATTGTTCCTGTGGATGCAAAGGAGGGCGTATGGGGGAGTTATACCTATACCAAGCGAGGTAGCCCCTTAATGCTGATGGCGCCCGAATTAGCGGGAAAATATGAGATACGATATTCAACTGGGCAGCGCTATAAAACGCTAGCCAGGAAACAGATTACGGTGGGACCAGGGAACAAGCCGGGTTATGTTCAAGTAAAAGCTGATGAAACTCAATTCAGCACCAGTGAACAACAAGAAACGGTAGCACTTATTCTCGATGCGTCTGGCAGCATGTTAAAGAAGCAAGATGGGGTGAGCCGTATTGATATTGCAAAACACGCCATCCTTAATCTAACGAATAACGTTTTAGCGGAAGGTACTCCCTTTACGATGCGGGTGTTTGGTCATAAAGAAGCAGATAGTTGTCGTACTGATTTGGAGATGCCTTTACAGCCATTGAATAGAAAACAAGTGATTACGACAGTCAACGGAATTAATGCGATGAATCTTGCTAAGACGCCTATCGCAAAATCTCTGTCGTTGGTGAAAAGTGATACTGATAAAAGTAAAGGCCCAGTGACGGTCATCCTTCTAACGGATGGAGAGGAAACCTGCCAAGGAAACCCCAAGAGCGCGATTGAAGCGTTAGTGGCTTCGGGTGTGAATGTGCGGATCAATATCGTCGGTTTTGCCATCAACGAATATGTCTTAAAGAATACGTTCACACAATGGGCGCAGTTGGGTAATGGCCGTTATTATGAGGCGAGTAATCAGGAAGAGTTGAGCCGTAGTCTGCTAAAAGCTACGGAAAAAAACTATCAATTGGTTGATGGCAGTGGAAAGGTGATTGCAACAGGGTTGATCAATGGAGAAAAAATAGCGATAGCCCCTGGTACCTATCAACTGACGTCACAGTATTTGTCTGGTAAACCTCGTGACGTCATCGTAAAGCCCGATGGGCTAAGTGTTGAGGTGTTCCCCGCGACTCAATAACGAGTGCGCGTGGACTAACGCTCTCAGAGCGTCTAGGGTGTCTGTATTTGCGCTTGCTGTGCTCGTTGCACGTAATCTTTATAGGCTGGTATCGCAATTGCTGCAAGCATGCCAATGATAGCAACAGTACCTAAAGAACCCATAAGCAACAGTAATATTGAATTTGATTGAGGGCGAGGGCCGTAGTTATTCGTGTCTGGGGTTCCTGGCCAAATCAATAGATAAAGGAAAAAAAGCATATTAATGAAGGGTACAAAAGTAAATAATGCTAACCAACTTGTTATATTTAGATCGTGTAGACGTCGCCTTGCAGCAATAAAAAAAGCTAGAAACAGCGGCAGATTAAATAACATCACGAGCCATAACATTGAGTCGCCGGGTTTATCTAGGCTACCTTCCGACAGAGCTGGAATAAGTACGGCAGTCGCAATACCCGCAATGAATAACGTTAGCATGTTGTAGATCATAGAATAGGCAAAATACCGCAGTCGTCCTATTCTGCCATGGGTAGAGAAGATGGCTGGTGGATACGTTTCATCCCGTTTTATCGTTTCAGAATGTTCAGGGCTTTCGTAGGGATTGGGTTGGCTCGTGGTATTGTTCGGTACTGTGTTCATTGTGTTTTCCTAACGCTGCTTTCCATGATTACGGTATTATATCGACGGGAGATTACCATAAAAATCGAGATGGGGTCTTCTCTTTACATTTTCTGATGCATCACTCCTCAAGGCGTGCGATAACCTCCGTCCATAATTTTCGGCACTGAGCTTCGTATTCTTCCATCATATCCGATAATTTTTTACGTAGTGTTATATCGATCATTTCTGCGGGCAGCAAAGGGTCCAACGTCAGCACTCGTAATGTATCTCCACCAAGAATAAGGGATTCTGACAATGATTGTTCTATTGGTTTCTCAAAAAAATTGTTGGCACTCTTCGCTATTTTTTCATAGTGGGACTTATAGCGGGTTTCTATTGCTTTTATATCCCATAAACGCTGCCATTGTTGCGTTTGATGTTCTTGGAAGTCGTATGCTCGAAAGAGGCTGGCATTAGGAGTGAGAGCCACATCAATCAGCTGAGAGTTTAGTTCTTGGATTGATAGATTCAGGTTGTCGGGGCGTATGTAAAGTCCCGATAACCCTAGCTTTAATCCGTACCAGGAGAGGGCTTTCTGTGCTTGATTCCGTTCAGTGCGACCCATACCTTGAGGCAGATGGCAGCAGATCCAATGCGCTTGCCAAGGACGAACGCGACTCTCCCCTAAACGCCAACGGTCAGTGAAGCTATTAATGGCGAGGGTCTTGTCGGTGAGTCGATAACAACTACGAGAATCACTGATAACCTGCTCTTTGGCACAAAGACGGCTGATGGCAACACGGATCGCGTTAGCGGAAAAACCCAGGGTTTCCCCAACGGTCAATAACGATTTAATGGTTAACGGCTCGGGGTTTGCAGCTCGCAGAAAGCCTTCTACCAAATCTTTTGGCGTAATCGTGTGTGTGGAGGTTGTGGTTTTCGCTGTGGCCATGGTATTAGGGTGCCGGACGGCGCTCATCAAGGTTAATCCGGCTATGTTAGGCATGTTGGTGCTGATTGCAAGTTACAAATTGTGGGGGCACTTTTTGTAACGAACAATGCAATCAGCACCTAGCCACTTACCAGGCCTTGTGTAATAAGGCCATGGCATCGTCTCTATCAACCTCGATAGGGTTGAGTATGAGTGCTGCGTCATCAACAGTGAGTTCTACGATACGAGCAAAGTGCTCCTTGTTAACCTTGCCAGTTTCGGAGAGAGAGCGGGGTAGTTGGCACCGCTCAAATAAGTCATCTTTTAGATCGTGAATAAAGTTGATGACCGCTTGAGAGCGTTGATCTGTCGGAGTACGTGAGTATACTTCAGCACCGGCGAGTGGAAGGAGTAATTCACTCAGTTGATGTTGACCATTATGTAGATTGTATTCCAACGCATGGGGCAAGAAGATGCTCATACATAATCCATGGGGGATGTGGCATACGACACCCAGTGAATGGCCTAAGGCATGAATGAGTCCCACCATAGAATTGGAAAAAGCGATGCCGGCCATTGTGGATGCTTGGGCAAGCTCTAGGCGCCCTAATTCATCTTCTGGGTTATCCATTACCTTGAGAATATTCTCACTAATTTTACGAATGGCAGCGGTCGCGTAGGTATCGCTGAGTGGGTTCTTTCCCATGCAGGTAAATGCTTCTATTGCGTGGGTCAGTGCATCTATCGCGGTGGCTGCTGTGATGTGAGGAGGCAGCGTTTTGGTCATGCGGGGGTCAAGGATGGCAACATTGGGCAGCAAAAAGCTACAGGTAAAAATATGCTTAACACCACTGTTGCTATCGGCGATAACGGCCACGGATGTTACCTCTGATCCAGTGCCAGCTGTCGTTGGAATAACAAAGAATGGTCTTAGAGGCCTTTTTAACGAATCAACGCCGCTGTAATCAGTGACGTTGTTGCCGCCTTCTGATACTAAAATATTTACACCCTTACTGGTATCAATAACTGAGCCTCCACCAATGGCGATAATGCAGTCACATTCTAGTTGGCGGTAGCGGTCGGCGATATGGCTCACTAAAGAGGTGGATGAGTCCGGTGGCACATCGTCAAATATATCAATAATGGTAATGTTACTGTCATCGAAAGCGTGAGTAACGTGATCAACCAATCCTGCTTGTCTTACACCTATATCGGTGATGATCATCGGGCGAGAGGCCGATAAATTACTGAGTTCGTGGGGTAGGTGTTCTAGACTGCGAACACCGGCCACTATTTTTACGGGGCAAAAAAAATCATAGCAGGGCGTATTCATGCAGCGCTCCAGTTAAGCATGTCGAGGGCTAGGCGGCCATAGATCTTGGATGCCGTCCGTGATTTTTCTTTGAATGAAATGTCGGGGTATCGTTTTAGCGCTTTTTCTGCGGCTGCTTTTGGAAGTATAAAAACCTCTAACCAATTAATGCACCTGATAAGGCGCATGGCCATTGCTAAGTCGCCTTCGATTATCGTACGATTGCGGGCGAAGGCCTCTGCGGTATTTTCTTGAAAAGAGAAGACTAAGTAGGCCAACTCTGGGTGTTTAATTGAAATGGTAACATCGGCCTTTTCGCCTGGCTCTTTTCCAAGGTACTCTAAGTGTCCGTCGCTATTTTTTTTGACGGCGAATCCTGCTACGTTTGGCAGCACCTTCATTTGGAGAACAAAGTTATCTGGAACAACACTGAGTTCATATTGTAAGTGATCGTCCACTTTACTCATTGCACAGAGAGAGCGAGCAATAACGCCCATCATTGTGTTGAGATAGCCATCGCGAAGGGCTGTTGTGATTTTGTTTTTCTCTGTTTTCATTGTGTGTCCATTATTCGTAGCGGGTAATCACCGGTATTTTTTGCGTTATCAAAAAAGAAGAAAATCGTTGGCCTCGGTATCCATCAAATTGTCACAACCGGAGACCATTAATTCTGCATGTAGCGAAACGCGGGGAAGGATACGTTGATAATAAAAGCGAGCGGTGCGTATTTTGCTTTCATAAAATGGACTGCTGCCATTCGCCATGATTTCTTCATGGGCGGACTTTGCCATCATTGCCCAACAATAGGCGAATGTAACGTAGCCTGAATACATCAGATAATCTACTGAGGCAGCGCCAACTTCATTAGGGTTCGATATTGCGGCAGAACCAATGGTTAATGTGAGATCTAGCCATTCCTGGTTCAGCTGTGCCAGCGGAGTAATAAAGGGTTTTAGTGCACCAGTATTGTTGTTCGCCTCGCAAAATTGTTGAATTTCTTTGTTAAAGACCTTTAACAGTTGTCCTTTGCTGGCCAGTATTTTTCGCCCTAATAAATCTACCCCCTGAATACCTGTAGTGCCTTCGTAAATTTGTGCAGCGCGAGCGTCACGCACGAATTGCTCCATACCGTTTTCGCGAATAAAACCATGCCCCCCAAAGGTTTGTAATCCTAAATTAACGCTTTCGGTACAGAGTTCTGAGTTAAAGCCTTTGCAAATTGGAGTAAGTAAATCAAGAAGTGCAGTGCTTGCTTGCCTTACTTGCTCACTTGGAGAGCACTCTTGTTTGTCAAATAACAGTGCAATGTAGGTATTTAATGCACGACTTCCTTCAGCAAAGGCTCGTTGTGTCAGTAGCATGCGTCGTACATCGGGGTGGACAATAATAGGGTCGGCGCTGTGGTCACTGTCTTGGGGCCCCGTGAGTGCACGCATTTGACGTCGCTCAAGGGCGTAGATTACGGCGTTTTGATAGGCCACTTCAGCTAACGCGGTACCTTGCTGGCCGATGGTAAAGCGTGACTTATTTACCATGCTAAACATCGCACGCATGCCTTTGTTTATCTCCCCGACAAGATAACCTGTTGCATTATCAAAGTTCATCACACAGGTGGCGGAGCCATTTAGCCCCATTTTGTGTTCTATGGAGCCACAGCGCACTTCATTGCGTTTACCTAAGCTTCCATCATCATTCACTAGGAACTTAGGAACGATAAATAGAGAGATACCCTTGATACCTTGGGGTGAATCAGGATGTCGAGCGAGGACTAGGTTGATATTATTTTCGCCTAGGTCGCTATCGCCCCCCGTGATAAACATCTTTGTACCGCTGATCTGGTATGTGTTATCTGATTGCGGAATTGCTTTTGTTCGAATTAAGCCTAAGTCAGAACCACAGTGAGGTTCGGTCATGCACATAGGGCCACCCCATGTCCCATCAATTAATTTGGGGAGGTATTTTTCTTTCAGCGCATCGGAGGCGTTATTTTCAATAGCGGCAATGGAGCCATCACGGGTTACGTAAATACCAAATGCGGTGCAAGCAGAAAGGTTCATCTCGCTGATGGCAGCGTTAATAATACGGGGCAACCCTTGTCCGCCATAGGTCGGTTTTTCGCTGATTTGTGTCCAGCCGCTGGCAATGTATTTTTCATAAGCGGCTTTATAGCCTCTGGGGGTGATGACTTCCCCGTTGTTCCAATGGCAGCCTTCTTCATGGCCAGGGTAGTTCAGGGGTTGTAACTCCTGCTCGGCAAACTTACCCGCTTGGGACAGGATGGTGTCGGTGAGTTCTGGGCTGAGATCGTTGAAGTTGGAGATATCTCGGTAGTTGTTATATACAGAGAATACCTTATCAAACAGGAACTTATAGTCGTTAAGTGGGGCTTTGTAGGATGGCATTAGTATCGTCCTGTCATGCAGGCTAAGGGCCATGCAAGGGTTGCTTGTTATGTTACCGAATAATACGTCTATCGATATATTGTGTAATATGTGTAAAACATTACACGATATGTCTTGCATGGTAAATAGATGAAATTAAAAATGATCGATTAGGTTACCCGCATGTGTTAATTTTTATAGTGCGAACCTAAGCCGGTTCGTTACGATTGCAACGTAATGATCATGAACATAGAATGCAGACACCGAATTTTTTATAGGAAAATAAGCCGCCATGGCGAATACATTGATCGATCTATCTATATATCTAGAGAATGATGTGGTGTCAGACCCAGAGCCTTTTCGTCCAAAAATTACGTATATGAATCATCAGGACACGTTCCATCAGGTGGAGCCTTTTTTTCCAGGGTTAGAAAAGAAAGATTTACCCGACAGTGAGGCGTGGGCGGTGGAGTTGGTGGAATTAAATACCCACAACGGTACTCACTTAGATGCGCCTTATCATTTTCATTCCACAATGAACAAAGGTGAAAAATCAATCACGATTGATGAAGTTCCCTTAGACTGGTGTTTTCAAAAGGGGGTCAAATTAGACTTCCGTGATTTTGACGATGGTTATGTGATTACTGCGGATGATGTTGCGAAAGAACTGGATCGAATTGGACATACGCTGTCGCCGCTGGATATTGTGGTGGTAAATACACGGGCCGGTAGCCGATACGGTTGTGACGACTATTTAGTTGCAGGTGTGGGTATGGGGTATGACGCGACGATGTATTTGTTGGAACGTGGTGTGCGTTTAACAGGAACGGACGCGTGGAGTTGGGATGCACCGTTTGTGCATACCGCAAAGAAGTACGCAGAGACAGGCGATTCTTCGTTAATCTGGGAGGGCCACAAAGCGGGGCGTGATATTGGTTATTGCCATTTAGAAAAGTTACATAACTTGGAGTCACTTCCGGACAAAGGTTTTACGATCTCGTGTTTCCCTGTGAAAATAAAAGGCGCGTCGGCAGGCTGGACACGGGCGGTTGCGATTCTTGATGAGTGAGGTATGAGAATGAATAAAAAAGATGTGATCGAGGTCATAAATATCATTTTGACATTTGTCGGACCAATAATTGCTGCAGCTATTCCAGTATATTTTGCAAGTAAACAGAAGGCTTCCGAGGATGTGAGGGAAGACCGTATTCCAGAAATGAATGTGGTGTCACTAAGAGATATTCTGAAAATAAAACATAGCCATTTTATAATTATTTGAGATGTTGCTCGAGGGGTAAGACCTATGGCACTACCGAAGCCCCCGGCAGCGCCATAGGGTTTAGGCCGACTCTGTTAACGGTCTTTCTTCAATATCCTCTGCCTGCTGTTCTATCACCGGGTTGGCTTTCGCTAATAGTAAATCAGCGGCTTTTTCGGCGATGACAATGGTTGTCGCGTTGGTATTGCCACTGATAATGGTTGGCATGATGGAGGCATCCACAACCCTAAGGTTCTCAATGCCATGCACGCGCAATTGGTCATCGACCACGGCAAGTTCATCGTTACCCATTTTACAGGTGCCCACTGGATGATATACCAGACCTAGCCGCTCTTTACATTTGTCGAGGATGTCCTGGTCGCTGATCACGTCTTTTCCTGGGTGGATCTCTTGACCGCTCCAAGGAGATAGCGCATTAGCGGCCATAATATTGCGAGATATCTTTATGCCTTCTATGAGAGTCTTTGCATCCTCAGGATGATCAAAGAAATTATAATCGATGACGGGGTCTGCCGTTGGATCACTCGATGATAACGACACGCTTCCTCGAGACTTGGGGCGTAGTACGCAGACGTGTAATGACATTCCATCTTTTGCCATTAGGGCAAGATCACGACCGTTGTCATCAAACAGTAGGGGTAAAAAATGCATTTGCACATCGGGAGTGCTGAGATTCTTATCGGTTTTTAGAAAGGCGCCGGACTCGGTGATAGAGGCAGATAACTTTCCGCTCTTCTTGGTGAAATACTTAACTGTTTCTGGAAGCAGTTTGAGCAAGCCCCTTAGTGATGAGGTAAAACCGTCTTTGCGTAAGCTCTCTTGTAAAACGCAGGCATCCACGTGATCTTGCAGGTTTTTTCCCACCCCCGGTAATTCGTGGATCACGTCTATGTTGTGCTGTTTCAAGTGTGCTGGGTCGCCAATGCCCGATAGCATGAGCAATTGTGGAGAGTTAAATGTGCCCCCTGAGATAAGGACTTCTTTATTGGCGTAGATCGTATGTTGAACGCCGCTAACGGAGTACTGTATGCCCTGAGCGGTTTTATCGGATAAGATAATTCGTGATGTGAGTGCATTGGTAATCACGGTGAGATTGTTACGTGCCATGATGGGATGCAGGTAGCCCCTTGCGACGCCGCAGCGCTCGCCATTTTTAATGGTGAATTGGTAAAGGCCTGCGCCTTCTTGCTGCGACCCGTTAAAGTCATCGGTGAGTGGGTAGCCTGTTTCCGCAACCGCTTCTACAAACTTGTGGGACTGTTGGTAGTAACCAATGCCATCGGAAACATGCAGCGGACCGGTATTGCCATGATATGCAGAGGGGCCGCGCTCATTGGTTTCCGATTTTATAAAATAAGGCAGAAGGTCATCATAGGACCAACCGCTATTACCTGCCGAGGCCCAATTGTCATAGTCTTCTTTTTGACCCCGAATATACACCATGCCATTGACTGCACTACTGCCGCCGAGGGTTTTTCCTCGAGGGCTAAACATTGGCTCGCCGTTGCGAATGTCGGGGTGAACCGTGGAGTTAAATCCCCAGTTATACTTTTTGCTAAACATAAAATATGCAAAAGCACCGGGGATTTTAATCATGGGTGTTTTGTCTATCGGTCCTGCCTCCACTAAGCAAACCGTAGTTTTGCCATCTTGCGTTAAACGGTTGGCGAGTACGCAGCCTGCTGATCCTGCGCCAACTATAATATAGTCATAAGATTCCATGATGACTTTTTCTCCGAAGCTATGGCTCTTGTGGAATAGATAGGCACTAACCTTAAAGCTTAGGTAGGCCAATTACATTGTATATATTGGCCATAAAATCATTTTTCTATGACTGTGTGGTCTTTGATCTACCCTTCTTGTTCGTCGAACGTTTTACGCGCTGACGTAATATCTGCGTGGTGTTTTTCTGACCATAGAATTAATTCACATAGGGGCTTAACCACATCGTCACCGAGTGCGCTCAATTGATACTCCACTCTTGGAGGGACCTCTGGGTAGGCAGTACGCAACAGATAACCCTCTCGCTGTAGTTGGCGAACGGTTACCGTCAGCATGCGTTGTGAAATGCCCTCAATGCGACGCTTGAGTGAAGAGAAACGCTCTGGGCCATCCATTAATGCAAATAGAACCAGCATTGACCATTTACTGGTCAGTGGTGTGAGTACATCCCGTACTGGGCAGCTCGGGTCGTTGGGGAATTGGCGTTTTTCCCCTAAAGGGAGCTTGTGTTTGTTCATCGATTTTATTCTCTTTGTGCTGGTGAGTATCCGTAAGGCCGCTTTTTCTACGTTAGTTACTGCAAGAGAACTAGCTCACTTTTACGTGCCTGGTTGACAGAGGCGGGTTGATTGCTCAATAGTTATATAAAGTAACTATTGAGCAATCATAATACAAGAATTATTGGAGTCCGTTTTATGGCACGTATTGTATTACCAGCAGGAGAGTCACCAGAGAGCCACCGTTTATTGTCAGTTCAGCCGGATATGGGACGAGCGATGGCAACATTGTCTGAGGCGGTGTATCAGAAGTCAGGGTTGGACCTGCGAATTCGAGAAGCGATCCGTATGCGGGTTGCGCTGTTGAATCAGTGCCAAGTGTGTTTAGGCTATCGTTTTCCGGAGCTGATTGATGTGGGTGTGGATGAGGTGTTTTATGGGGCAGTTGAGAGTTGGCGCGAAAGCACTATATTCTCCAAGAAAGAAAAGCTGGCCATTGAATATGCTGAGCGTTTTATCAATGATCACTTGGGAATTGATGATGATTTTTTTGAAGCGCTGAAATTGGTGTTCACTGATGTGGAGATCTATGAGATGAGTACTACCATAGCAGCCTTACTGGCAAATGGTCGTATTCTACAAGTGCTTCAGGTGGAGCAGGTATGTTCACTATCAGCCATCGAACCAGGGGGTGTGTAATGTTGTCGTTGCAAGAAATGTCAGACAGATTCGAGTTGCAGGATCTGACAAATCGATATTGTCACCTGCTGGATCAGGGGCTGTTTGAAGAGCTAAGGCAGGTTTTCACCGACGACGCCTGTATTGATTACACCGCGATGGGGGGGATCAAAGGCAATCCAGATGACGTCGTATCTTTTCTCAAGCAGGTGATGCCTCGTTTTGCCAACTATCAGCACATGATCACGAATCAGCAGTTCGATATCGATGACGATAAGGCTGCGGGGCGTATTATGTGTTTGAATCCAATGGAGCCTGTATCAACGTCTCAAGATTCGTCACTGTTTTTTCTTGGATTCTGGTATGTGGATGAATATGTCCGTACGGATCATGGTTGGCGAATCAGCTCTCGCGTGGAAGAGAAATCCTATCAATTTAATCGCTAAGTCTAATTAATCTTCTAACGCAAAACCTTGCTTTGGAAAGTGCACGTGAACCGTCCCTGTGTGCTCATTCTTGCGAGAGATGATCCATTGTGTTGGTGTGGCACCAACAAGAATACCTTCTGTTGGAGCTTTGCCATAATCTGAAGGCGCGATGGATACTACCTGTCCGATAGTGGCGTGTTGTTGATGGTCTGGCTCGATGGGACGGGGTTCAGTATTGTTAGCGATACGTAGCGCATATTCTGCGCTGATGTTGGCGGGCTCACCATTACCGAAGCTCTTCATCCGGTCCATCCATGCATTGACCTTTGGGAAGGCGGTGATGGTTTTTTTCTCTGCCAGTTCTCGTATAAACCACAGACCATGGTAGGCAGAGAAGTCTGCAATATTAGGTTGAGGGCCAAATATAAATGGTTCGGTTAATCGATCTTCAAGTGCGTCCAGATGTGAATTAACAATTTTTCTGGCTGCGATGGGGTTGGCGATTTTTATCGACGCGGATCGCGTCATTTGATATCGGTCAATGAGCAAGCGTCCTGAATCTAGGAGTGACATCGAGCTTAAGGTCTTTCGCCGTAACTCCTTACTAGAGGCAGAGCTTACGCAGGCGAAAAAGGTGTGTAGATCAACCTCTTCGACAAATTCTTGAACGCTGGCATCACAATTCTCCATGGCCAGCTCGGGCTTATTGGTGAGGGTGGCGATTTCGCTGGTAATGGCACGAGTGTCGCAGAAAATGTTGGAGCCAATTTGCAAAACCGGTATCTTACGATAGCCACCAACCAAGGGAGCCAATTTAGGGCGCGGTGGAATTTCCTTCGTATTGGACGAAAGCCACTCGGTATTGGTGTACCCTAACATTGATCTGATTTTTTCAGAAAATGGTGACATTGAATAATGATGAAAAACCAATTGGGACATAGGTATACCGTAATTGCTATAACTGACATATTTCCGCAAGGGGAGTGTGTCATTTATTAAAATGATTCGTCAATAGATGGTGAGGGCAAGGGTATTACAAAGCATTACACATTGTCATATCTGGTCGAAAGTTTAACGTTAATGAGATGCTTTGTGCAAGAACACAAATGCGGAGTACTGAGAGTTTTTATAGGACTGTTTTTATGCTGCGGAATGAGGCATGTCGATGAGTGAACTGTATGATGACCTACGGTGTTGTCCGTTGTACGACGGTATCGATAGGCAAGAATATGAATTGCTGATAGAAAAGAGTCGAAGGGTGCGAGTGCGCGCTGGTGAATGCATTTTTGATATTGGCGACCCAGCAGAGGAAATTTATCTGATAACGGAAGGTTGCGTGAGTTTTCAGTACCACGCTTTGTCCGGCAAGAGAGTCACATTGGGGTTGGCAGATCCTTATATGGTTATAGGTGATATGGAGTTGTTAGATCCAACTCCGCGTAAATCCCGCGCCTTTGTCATACAAAACTGTTCGCTGATCGTTACCGATAAGCATGCCTTTCTTGCGCTATGCCGTCGTTGCCCAGTGATATACGAGAGACTCCTAAAAATTTACTCGCGACGATTGCAGTACGCTGCTCGTACTATGTTGTTGAAGAATGATGAACAATTATTGTGTTCAATTCTGTTGAACTTAGCTAAACGGTTCGGGTGTGATGATGGTAAGGGTATCGAAATACAGTTACCACTGTCGCAAGAAGAACTCGCGTCTTATCTTGGGACACCAAGGCAACGGTTAAACCGAATGCTTGGGGAGTTCAAGCGTCAGGGTTGGATCGATGTATCCTATAGTAAAATCACCTTGCTCAATGTTGAGGCAATGGAGTTGTTGCTTGAGGTGGATGAGTAAATAGATTTATCTGATGTGTACCAAACCAGACAGACTTCATCATCATGCCCCCGGTAGATTGTCACCTTCTGATGTTTATGACCGTTGAGGAAGCAATCGTAATGAAGGTGAAAGCAGTAGTAAAAAGAGGAGTACACATCGTTCTTCTTGGGTCTTTTCCTGCGTCGGATTATCACAATCCTATTGTGCAACGTCAGCCTGCTTCGATTTTTCAGCGTGGGTATATAGCCCAGGACATCACAGCGTATTGACCGACGATGATGGACGAACCTGGATGTTTTACCATCAAAAACGAACGGCAGTCCATGTCGGTTTTAGCGATCGCTTTGTCTGTAAGGATGAAAAAATCATAAGAGGATCGGTAAGATGACTTACTTGGCTACGGTATGCCGGTAAGTCATCTTCAATTACGAGGTTAGGCGAATTGAGAGCCACCACTTTGTATAATGTTTACAGGGGCGCCATGTCCCATATTTTCTCTCCATTCTTCAATGTAAGGCCAGGTCCATTCACCTTCTTTGATGATGTCATAGTCCATATCAAAGTACTTGGTAGATACCGCTATGCCCTTACTGAAGTACCCAATAATTTTGGCTATATCGACGGCAGCTTTCGATCGATAATTCTTCGGTGAATAGAAGCGTTCGATATCGACAATGATGTCTTTGCAGACAGGAATGAAATCCCATAATACTTTATAGGCTGCGTGGATACGGGTCTTATAGGATTTGTCTACCGCCGATAGCAAGTTGATCGATACCGAGTGGTGTTCTAGTTCTTCACACCAGTGCCACATAAAGACCTCTAGGACTTTTTGGTCTAGGGACTCGTCTTTATAAAAATGGGTATCGATAAAGGTGAGTTTAATGACGGAAAAGAAAATATGCTCTAGGGCGGCGGTAATCGCAAGGTTATCGAGCTTCGACAGTGACTTGGTGAGATGGCGCATGGTGGCTTCAAGTTCAGAGCGGCGCTCTATGGCGTAGATGCCTAAGGCTTGATTGAGCTCAGTATGAATCACCGTATGCTCACGTTCTTGGGAGTTAAACTCTTCTATGAGTTTTTCTAACCAGGGGTTTTCTTTCACGATAGGTTCATTCACATAAGCTCTGACAGAGCGCATGATATATTTTTCAGCTTCTGGTGTGATCAGTGACACGGCTTCCCAAAAAACGCGTAGATGCCGAGATTGACACCAATTTGGATCAATATTATTGAAATCAAACTCAGGCTTTTTTGAATAAAACTCGATGGACTTAATCAGACTCATGCTTTATTACTCCTTTCATTATATTATCGGACAGTATGCGTCATTTGTCCTACAATAGAACTCAATCGGACAAATATCAATAGATGTCCTATAAAAAATGCGTCATAATTTGTGCTATAACTATCCCCGGTGAGTTAACCAGTTGAATACATTCAATAAAATTAGGTAGGGTCATGATAAAGGTGGTGAAAAAACCAGCAGCGGATCGCGCAATGGAAGCTGCAGTGGTGTGTTTTTGTAGTAACGGTATTAATAATTCCAGTATGGAAGATATCGCGCTTGAGGCGGGGATGGCACGGTCCACACTATATCGCTACTTTAAGGACAAAGATGAGCTAATCATTGCGGTGATGGAACGAGAGGCGTGGGCGATGGCGAAAGAGCTATCGACCAAAATTACAGTAAAGAAGAGTTTTGCTGAATTTATTATTGAAGGTATGTTGTTGGCATTAATCTATGTGCCAGAGCACCCGGTGCTGGGGAAAATGTTTGCACCAGATTCATTGGCGACATCGAGCCGTATCGTGTTGATGAAGAATCACTTAAGCCAAGTGGGTATTACCGTCATTGGCCCTGCGATTAAGGCTGCTAAATTAGCCAAGTTAATTCCCGCAGAGCTGACGGCGGAATTGCTGATGGATTGGTTGATACGTGTTCTATTTTCGCTGTTGACCATGCCCAGTGATATTACTGAAACCAATGATCAAAAGCGTAAATTGCTTGAAGCGATGCTGTTGCCTGCGTTAACCCGTAAGTAGGTAAGGCTAGATGATGCCGGGGATCAGTACTTTTCTTGATGAAGGGTAGTCGGGGAACTTATCTTTGTACCATTGATGGGTTTGAAACGCTCTGGGGATAAGGTTTGCCGCTGATATCCCCAGTACAAATAATGCCCCGAGAGACCAAGTTGCAATCGCAAAGCCAGTAAAAGAGATAAGCTCAGTAAAGTAACTGGGGCAGGTGACGTAGCGATATAAGCCACCTTGGGGGATGCGGTAAACTTTTTCGCCGGACGCAACTTCTTCTTTGGTGCGTAGGGTTCGAATAATATGATCGCTATGCAGGTTCATAAGGTATCCGAATCCATAGATTGCCATTCCGATTATAAAACGAGGGTCAGAGAACCAACCATCGGTAAGGTGAGGGCTAAGGTGCGAAATAAAGACGGCGTTTAAATATCCGTGAAAAGCGGTGACAAACCAACCTGCCAACACAATCATGATACTAAAGCTGCCTTGTTGGCCTTTTGCCACCCGCATAAGCAACGGGAAAATAAACCCTCTATTACCGTAATGGATCAACCATATCGACAAAAAGAATAGAGGTACGACATCAAAGCGATGTTCGCCTTGGAAATAAAAGAATATAAAACTAAGGGTTGCGGGGAGCTCCATTAAAAACCAGCCCATACGGGGTGATAAACTGAAACCGAACTGCTCGGAGGCAAACCGCCCATAGGGGGCTTTAACAAAAAAACCGCCAATAATGACCATCCCTAAATAGATGGCGGCAATGATAAGAGCCGTATCGTAACTCGATTGGCTGATAAGTGATTCCATGCGAATGACTCGTATTTTATGGACGCATTATTACGAGCAATTATTTAATGGGAATCGCGTATTACATTCAAGTATACGCCGTATATCAAATTGTAAGATTTTTCTTATTGATAGTTGTATTCACCTTCAATAGTGCGCTAATATCCTAAGTTCATTAGGGTGTGTTGTTTTGATCCGTGTAATATTACGTCAGATTACACATTGTTCGTTGAATTTGCGCCCCTTAGGCACCTCTCAGTTGCCGTTAACGAATGTAATGTCGTGTAATGTTTGTTCTATACTTTAATGCTAATGTCATATTTATAGAAATGGCAGTGGTGTATACAGAATTCGATAATTTGGTGTCCTTGTAAAGGTTATTCCAGGTTTTGCTTAATGGTGATTTATTTCTCAGTTTTTTTCGTTTTGTAGCGTCGACAGTTGATGTATTTAGTCATCAGGTTTTCGAAACGTATCATTTGTAATGATTATTGAGGAAACCATGAGCGCCAAAAAAATGTCGATCGATAATAATTGAGGGCGAATTACTTTTAGCTCATTGTAAGAGATCAATAAACCCCAAAAAGTTAAAAATAGTATTGTTGTTTTTCCAATATATTTGTCACAATCTGGCCTCTACAATTTATCTTGCTCTGTGGAATTTCCTAGGCTTTTCTCGATCAATGTAAAATAGTGAGCTACCATAAATTTAACGATTGATAATGTAATCGACTTAATTTATTCAAGTTTCAGGCGTTCAATTCCCGATTTTTAGCAATATATAAATAACTGCCAAACTTACTGAATGCAGTAATAAACTACGGATACATCATGGCTGTATTGGTCAACAAAAGCACAAAAGAAAAAGTACTACTTAGGCATCATCACTTATTTGGTCGTAACAAAAACGCTGTTAATAGTGTGCTTGAAGATCGTTGTGTTTCTCAAATTCATGGCACTGTTCGCTGGGAAGAGTCACGCTGGGTAGTTATTGATCATTCACGTAATGGTATCTGGCTCAATGGTCGACGAGTAAAATGTTCAGAACAAGCGGTTATCTCCGTAGGGCATACGCTGCAATTTGGATCACCGTCTCAGCCTCAATGGTTAGTGGAGTGCATTGATGAACCGGGACCGACATTAATGCCGGTGAATCATGATGGTGCTTTAGTGAAGCTAATAAAATTTCACGCACTACCGTGCATTAGTCAGCCAGATATCTTGATATACCAGTCATCCGATGGGCGTTGGATGTGGGAAGGGCAAGATGGGCCGGAGTTTCTAGTGGAGGGGGATGTTATTCAAAGTGATGCGTTGCAATGGGTGTTTGGTAGCGGCGGTTCGATTGATATGACAATAGAAGGTCGGCTTGGGAAATTATACGCCCCTGATGATTTTCTGTTCGAATTTGATGTTAGTTTAGATGAGGAGCATGTTTCCTTGCAGGTATCTTTGGGTAATGATGTCTGGAAATTAGAAGAGAGAACGCATCACTATTTATTACTTCTATTAGCACGCCAGAGAATACAGCATGTGAAAGAGGGGTATGACGAGAGCAATCAAGGTTGGCTGGATATGCAGAAATTTGTCAAGATGCTGGGTCTTGATACCTCCCATGTCAATATCCAAGTATATCGTGCTAGAAAGCAGATATCAGAAGCGTTGTTGGATATTACCTTGCCTAATCAAATCATAGAGCGGCGTACAGGTGAAATGCGAATTGGTTTTTCACGATTTAAAATAACGCAAGGTTCAACATTGGTTCATGGGGACCTTACACGCGGAGAGTTAGTGAACTAATCGAAGCGGCTCCCTTATTCGTTGAACATTCAAAAATATCTCTTAGCAACATAGCAAGCTATAACAACAATGATGGAACTCGATTTATGCTAACTCCACCACTAGGTGATGGAGAGTATTCTGACTCTCACAGTATTAAATACAATTTATCAGGTTATGAATTTATTGGGGTTCTCGGAAAGGGTGGGTTTGGGCAAGTCTTTCTGGCAACTCAACTCAGTACATCCCGTTCCGTAGCCATAAAAATTCTTAAATTGCCCGAAGATATGCCAGCCGATTCAAAGCAGCACTTGCTCAACCGTTTTCAACGGGAAGCATTGTTATGTGCCCAGCTTAATCATCCGCATGTTGTTCAATTGTTGGATCGAGGGCAAACCGATGACGGTGTGGTGTACGTAGTATTTGAATATGTAGAAGGCGTAACGCTCAAAGACCTGCTAGATCAAGAAGGTGTCTTTGCGGCCGATGAAGCACATAGTGTGATGGGACAGGTTTTGGATGCAATCTGTTATGCCCATAGTGCTGGTGTTATCCATCGTGATTTAAAGCCGCAGAATATTATGGTGACGTGGCACGGTATGAAACCCCATGCCAAGATATTGGATTTTGGCATTGGCGCATTCTCCCCTGATTTTCAACATGAAGATTACAAAAACCTCACGATGACCCATGAAATGTTGGGTACTCCGTCCTATGCAGCTCCGGAACAACTTAGGGGGGAGCTCCCGACTATTCAATCGGACATCTATGCTTGGGGTTTGGTGCTGCTGGAGTGTCTAACCGGGCAGCCAGCCATACAAGGATTGTCCGTTGCGGAGGTGTTTCATCAGCAGCTAAGCCCCGCAGATGTGCCGTTGCCGCCCAGTATTGCTGGGCATGAGTTAGGGGGGCTGCTAAGGCGGGTGCTAAAGAAAAAGACTCAAGATCGCTATAGTGATCCTGAGCAACTGCGGATCGATTTTATGCGGTTGGCTATTGCCGATCTGGTGGGAGATATTACTTTTCAACGTGAGTCTTCTGTCACGAGTGATCAATATACCGTAGCGACTACGTCATCATTTACCGAGAAGCGCCAATTAACCGTGTTGTGTTGTAGTGTGGGTTTGTTCCCTCGTGGAGATACCTCCCATGATGTTGAGGTCATGGAATCATTGCAGCGAGATCAGATTAGCCTGTATTCGGATGTGATATCGAGTTTCGGTGGTTATGTTGCCGGAGTATTCGCCGATAGAATCATGGTGTATTGGGGGTACCCGTATGCTGGTGATACCGACATACGATTGGCGGCACGCACGGCGCTTGAACTGGTGCGAAGAATGCGTCGTCAGCAAGAATATCTATTGCAGGAGCATGATGCACTATTGGATTTTCGGATAGGTATGCACACTGGCACCGTTGTTGCTGATCAGGCAGGCCTACCTACGGGGTTAACCCCCAATATCGCCTTAAAGTTGGAGAACATAACCAAGCCAGGGACAATCCTTGTGAGTGAGGCTTGCCGTCAATGCCTGGATGGTTACGCTGAATTCGAACGCGAAGAGCAACTCAATGCTGGTGATTACTGGAGTCAGTACCCTGTCTATCAGCTACTGGGTGAGTTGCAATCTGAAGCGATGACGTCATTAGGTGTGAGTGAACGGCGTAATCTGATTGGTCGGGATAGTGAAATAGAACAACTGCAGAGTCTGTGGCATTCGACTCGTATAGGAGTGGGTAGGGCGGCCCTAATTAAGGGTGAGGCTGGTATTGGTAAGTCACATCTGCTGCGATCTTTACGTTGCGACGTTGGGCGTGAGGGTTATGAGTCAGCGGAATTACGGTGTTTGCCTGAGCACAAAAATCGAGCGTTATACCCGATATTGTCCTTCTTGCGACAACGGCTTTCTCTAAGTGAATGTAATGATGATCAAGTTATCGAGCGTTTAGAAAAGGCGATGTCAGGGGTAGATATAGAGAAGAAGATTATTTTACCCATCTTGTTGTCGTGGTTGTCATTACCCTTCACCCATTGTTATGTCGCTTCACAGTTGACCCCCTCACACCAGAAAGCGATTATTATCCAAGCATTGACACGTTGGTTATTGACGCTCGCTGAAGAACGCCCATTTCTATTGTTGTTAGAAGATGTACATTGGGTCGATCCAACTACAGTGGAATTGCTAGAGCATTTATTGCCGAGTTTGGCCTCAACTCCATTGGCGTTTTATATGACATCGCGGCCGAAAGGCCCCGAGTTTGCTTATGACGGAGTGCTGCACGTTGAGTTGACTGGGTTGGACTCTGCATCGGCAGTTGAAGTTATTGAGGAAGTTTTAGGTGAGCAGCATCTGCCTTTGTCTGTGATTTCCAATATTACAGAGCGTACCGATGGTGTGCCGTTATTTTTGGAAGAACTTACTCGAATGATTGTTGAAACTGGTGGTGGTAATAGTTCATCGTCAGGGCAGTCGCTAGAAATTCCTTTTGTGCCTCATACCTTAAAAGATTCTCTTATGGGGCGATTGGACAATGTTGGAAAGGCGAAGAGAACGGTACAGCTAGCCTCAGCGATAGGACGAGAGTTTAACTATGTATTGTTGACGGCCGCATCAAATGAAAGTGATCTTGATATACAAAGTGACCTGGATGATTTGATTGAGGCAAAAATGATCTATCGACAGCGCAGAGTAGATCAGGATTGTTACATTTTTCGTCACGCGCTGATTCGAGATGCTGCGTATGACTCGATGACTCGTACAACACGAGAAGAGATGCATTACCAACTCGCAGAAGCAATAGAGGATAAAATGCTGGCTCTCGATGTGCTTCCAGGGTCAGAGGATTCCACCTCCCTTGTTCTCGGGTTAGCAAGGCATTTGGAAGGGGCAGGTAATATACGCAGGGCGTTAGATTGGTGGGGGGAGGCGGGTGAATTGTCGGCCAAGGTGTCTGCTCATGCTGAAGCCTGTAACCACTACAATCGTGCGGTAGAGCTTATTGAACAGCTAAAAATAAGTGGGGTTATCTACAATGATCTTGCAGATGTTGAACTCAGTATTCGTGGTGCCTTAGGTGGCTCGCTCACGGCCGCTTTTGGCTGGTCGAGTATTGAAGTTGAAAAGAATATGGAAAAGATATCTGGGGTTAATCAACAGCAGAATATCGAATTCTCTCTAGTTGAAATATGGGTACAGTTCTCTAGTGCACTGACATTACATGAAGATGATAAAGTCAGTACTTTACTGGGTAAGCTCAGCGCAGTTAATCGAAAACCCGCGCAAGAATTTTTGTTCTATCTTATGCGAGGAATGAGTTCCTTTTATCAGGGGAATTTCATTGAGTCGAAGGTGGAATTAGAGGCCGCGAATCGATATATAGAAACGTTATCGGACACGGAGTTAGCGCAATTACCGGTTGATACGCCAGCTCTACCTTATGTTCATTTAGCATGGGGCAGTTTTGTTTCTGACGAGGAGGTAGAGGCGCTGTCTCTAATGGAAAGAGGTCTTAGCCTTTCTGAAGGCGACATATTTTCTGAAGCGCTTTCACTGACATTTTCTTCTGCTATGCGATTGTTCACTCGAGACTCCGATGGGTTGGTCGAACATGCACAGCGTTGCATGACTCTTAGCCGAGAAGGTGAATTTCTCGTGTTGGAAGAGGTTGGTCGGGTGTGTCTTGGGTACGCCGCGGTGCTGCAGGGTGACGTCAGCCATGGTATCGCCGAAATGCAACTGGGAATGTCTAGGCAGGTTGAGGCTAGGCATCGGTTATTTGTTTGTGTTTATTATTCAAAACTGGCGGAGGCTCAGTTGTTTTATCAAAAGGATATACAAGGATGTCTGCACACGATCGCAAAGGCTAAACCGTATGCAGACGAGTTGTTTGGGTGTTTTTTTAGACCGGAACTATTTCGATTGGAGGCATTATGTTATCAAAAAATGCGCCACCCGGAGAAAGCCAACAAATCCATTCAAGCGTCCAAAGAGGCGTTACATACGATGAGCTTGACGCATGCAGATTCGTCTTTTTTTGCACGAAGAATACTGTCTGTAGCAAGTGAGGATGACGTGACTCTGATTTGATCACGCCGAAATTATATCAATAGTAAGGATTAACGTATGAGCAATACTACAAGTCGTGACTATATTGATGGCGATAACTTGATGCTAGAAAAGCCACCATTTAATGAAGGCAACGCCTTCATGCACGGTTTTCTTGTTAAGGGCGATAAAGATGCTTTGCAAAAGATCATTGATACTAACTTTAATCAGGTAGCACCGGATAAGTGTTATTTTAAAGTGCTAACAAGTTATGTTATCCAATCGTTTACGCTAATAGAGCATGCAAACTCGTTAGATGAAACAGAAATAAACTATGGCTACACTGAAGAGAAAGAGGTGATTCCATGGATTATCGTCGGAAAAATGGTAGGGGATGATCATGATAAAATTGACCATATATTCTTCTATCCCTATGCCTGCTTTGTTAATAGTGCGTTGGCGCTAAATACCGGTCGCGAGATTTACGGATATCCCAAATATATGGGAGATACGGTAATGCCTGAGAAGGGGGATAATTCAGGTGAATTCAGTTTAGCGGTTAACTCTTATAAGACGTTCTCACCGGAAACAAAACTTCAGTTCAACCCATTGATGAAGATCACCCAAGAATCAGATAAGGGTGACGAAGATGATGACGATGAATTTGGGTTTTTAGATGGCTTCGAGCTGCTGATGGGACGATTGGTTCAGTTGATCAAGTTAGAGCGTAAGTTATTCAGTCTGGATTGGCATGCGATAGAACAAATTGCCAGTTTACTGATTAACCCAAAGGTAGATCAGTTATTCTTGAAGCAAATACCGGATCTAACCGGAAAGAAAGCGCTTTATCAAGCCGTTATTACCGCACCAGCGGTAGTGAAAAAAGTACGCTCCATTCATTGTTCGAGAAACGACTATTGCTTGACGATCGAAGATAATGCCAGCTTTCCTTTAGTGAAAAGTTTAGGGCTGACCCGAGAACCTGACAACAGTATTAAGGTTGACTACGCCTTTACGTTTGATTTTGATTTTGTCGTTGAAATCGGCACAGAAGTTGTGCGAGCTGAAGATGGATTAGGTGCGCTATCGGATAGTGCGGAAAGGAGCAAGGTCTGTGAATAGTCAATCTCAACCGATTCCTAAAAAAGAGCGTATTGCCATTCTTGGCGGAGGGCCAGGCGCGATAAGCGCCGCGATAGCACTGACACATGATGAGGACTGGAAGTCTAAGCGTGATGTGACAATCTATCAGATGGGCTGGCGTTTAGGTGGTAAATGCGCCAGTGGGCGAAATGAACATATGGGGGATAGGATTGAAGAGCATGGTGTACATGTGCTATTTGGTTTTTACGACAATACCTTTCGCCAGATTCGTCAAATTTATAATGAACTGGATCGACCCACATCCCTGCCTTTTAGTACCTGGCAGTCCGCTTTTGAAGAGCATAACCTTGTAGGGCTATCGGAAAATATCAACGGGAAGATAGAAAATTGGATGATTCAGTTTCCCAATAAGCCGGGCTTACCCGGCGATGATATGAATGAATCCGTGACCTTGTTGGATGTTATAGAAACCGTGTGGGCGTGGATACACAAAGAGGTCACCGGGCTAAAAGAGGAGCTTCGAGAAGTAAAATCGGCTGCGGAAAGCAAACCCACCGACGGCGATGGTGGTAGTTGGTTCTCACAGTTGGCCTTTCATCTCAAAAGTGATGTGGATGAGTTGGTGGATAGTTATGAGACGCTAACACAATCTATCCATACCTTGTGGCAGCATCATTGGGATGAAGAAAAAACGGATGTACAGGTAGACCATTCGTTGTTCGAAGAGATGCTTAATTATCTTAAACACTGGTTGGAAGAAGAAGCATCAGAATTAATGGAGTCCAATTCGACGATTCGTCGCGCCGTCATTATGATCGACTTGGCGTTAACGATCATGAAAGGGTTTATCAGTGATGGGGTCATCGGCAACGGTCTAGATGTGATTAATAAGTACGACTTCATCGAGTGGTTAAAACTCAATGGCGCGTTGAAATGGACCTACGAGTCTGCTCCAGTACGCGGTGTTTATGATCTCGTATTTGCGTTTGAAGATGGAGATTCTGAGAAGCCGAATGTTGAAGCAGGTACTGTGTTGCGGGCAATGATTCGCATGGTGTTTAGCTATCAAGGTAGCTTGATGTGGAAATTTAACGCAGGTACTGCGGATATCGTGTATGGCCCAGCCTACGAGGTGTTGCGTAAACGTGGTGTTAAATTTAACTTTTTCAATAAAGTGGAAAAATTATCTACAGTACATACTCCTGAAGGGCCGCAAGTCAGTGAGATTGAACTGACACAACAGGTTCGGTTAAAGCAGCCGGAAACAGAGTACGATCCATTTATTACCGTTAAAGATCTCGAAGTATGGCCTAGCACGCCGAATCTAGAGCAGATTGATACCGAGCAAGCAGCGTTGATGTTGCAGCATGATATTGATTTGGAATCGTCATGGAGCCGATGGCCATCATTGTATGAGGAGGCTTTTGGTAAGCCCCTACCGACGATTCGCCTAGTTCAGGGGCAGGATTTTGATAAGGTAATTCTGGGGACATCCATTGCACCGGTGGCAGCTCTGTTGGGGGATTCTGTTAGCCAGAGCCCCGAATTAGAAAAAATGTTAGGCGCAGTTAAAACGGCAGCAACACAGGCATATCAACTGTGGCTCAATCGGAGTTTACCCGAGTTGGGGTGGAGAGATGAGGATGCCGCTGATGATGAGGTATCTGTTGGCCCTATACTCACTGCCTTTTGGCAGCCGATTGATACGTGGGCGGTTATGGATCAAGTGATTGATCAGGAAAACTGGCCTAATACTGATGAGCCGCCGCTACAGAACATTTCTTATTTTTGTGGCCCATTAAAAGTGGATGCGTACCCTAGTTCAGATAATTACGATTTCCCAGAGAAAATGAAAGCTAAGGTGAAAAGTAATGTTCTGCATCAGCTTAATTCTCAGATTCAGGATTTATGGCCTGAAGCGGAAGCCGATGGTCAATTTAGATGGGAGTTTCTATACAACCCCATTCTCCCTAAGCTAGAGGGTGAAGCCGCTTTTGATAGTCAATATTGGCGTGCCAATGTGGACCCATCGGAACGCTACGTATTATCGGTTGTTAACAGCTCACAGTATCGTGTTGCGGCAGACAAGTCGGGATTTTCAAATCTCTATCTCGCCGGTGATTGGATCAAAACAGGACTGAATATCGGTTGTTTTGAATCAGCGACAATGGGAGGGCTACAAGCCGCGAGGGCGATTTGTGGGTATCCGAAGGAGATTACGGGAGAAGATGATATCAAATAGTTTTACGCTTAATACGTATCTAGGGCGAATCCTTGTGATTTTCGCGCTAGTGTACGTGGGTCCGGCGAGCGCTCGCTCGTCGGAGGTTTTTTTTGACGACAGCGTCGATCTAAGCGCCAACGCAGCAACCCTCATAGCAGAAAAAATATTCCATAATGAATGTGGCTCTGACCAACATTGTTTGGTGAGTTGGAATGAAGGTGAGCGATTTCCGTCACTCGGTATAGGGCATTTTATTTGGTACCCCAAAGGTATTGACGAAGGGTATCGAGAGAGCTTTCCGGAATTGATTGCGTTTATGCAGGGTCAGTCTCTTCCTGTTCCCCACGCTCTACAGCGGCTGTCACCCTTTGATGCACCCTGGGGCAATAGAAAGGAATTCCTGATGCGTTCACACGACACAGATGTTCAGCAATTACGGGATTTTCTAAGTACCCACAAAGCGATTCAGATGAAATTTATGTTTCGACGTGCGAAGCAATCTTGGTCGGATATAGTCGCGGCTTCTCCCCCTGTGAGAAGGCCCCATACGCAGAGTATAATTCGACAACTATTGGCCAGTGACGTCGGCATTTATGCATTGATTGATTATGTCAATTTCAAAGGTGAAGGGCTGTTAACCTCTGAGCAAATTAATGGTACCGGCTGGGGACTGAGTCAGGTGTTGGATGCAATGGATGTTGAGAGTGAGGATGCGGACATCGTAGGGGCATTTCGCGTGGCTGCAGTGAAAGTGCTGACCCATCGAGCAATGAACGCTAAGAACCCAATTGAGCGTAATAGATGGTTAGCAGTCTGGAAGAAAAGGATACAAACCTATCGCTAACACCCTATTAAGAATAGGGTGTGCAGAAGGGCTGGAAAGTTGTACTTATCGACGTTTTACTGTAAAAGTTCTGCTTTGATGATTGAATTCAAACGCTGGAATCATAGGTTTATACAGTATGGCGAAGAAGTTTTATGTGGTGTGGGCAGGACGAGAGCCTGGTATTTTTACAGATTGGGCATCGTGTAAGCGTTCGGTCGATAAATTTGCTGGGGCACGGTATAAATCCTTTCCAACCCGTGCCGAAGCAGAAGCGGCATATGGCAATGCTGGTGCGAGTGCTGGGGGCAGGCCAGCTACTCGAAAAAAGAGTGCGAGCAGTGCTGCGTCTTCAAGTATTACTTCTGCATCACAAATAGGTGGTACCGATATCGCTATTTTCTGCGATGGAGGTTGTGATCCAAACCCGGGTCGCGCGGGCTCAGGCGTCGCAGTGTATCAGTCGGGTAAATTGACGCAATTGTGGTATGGTCTTTATAACGCCAATGGAACCAACAATACCGCTGAGCTCAATGCCCTACATCAGTCATTAGTTCTCGCGAAGCAAACGATAGCCGACGGTTTGTCTGTGTCGATTTATTGCGATTCCATGTATTCCATTAATTGTATTAGTGTGTGGGCATACGGTTGGAAGAAAAAAGGCTGGAAAAAATCCAGTGGGGAAATTAAGAACTTAGCATTGATCCAAGAAATTCACGGGCTTTACGATAGTATCAAATCTGATTTGACGTTAAAGCATGTGAAAGCGCACATTGGTGTCGAGGGCAACGAGTTGGCCGATAGAATGACAATGGTCGCGGTGGATGAGAAAGAACCATTGTTTGTTCAATACCAAGATAAATTGGATGTTTCCGCCTTGTTACGCATGAGGGCGGGTTAAAGGACTGTCACTGGAGTTGCTATGTCTCAATTAAAAGGTAATCCTTCTACTCTGCCACCTAATATGACGGCAGATACTAAAGTCATTTTGTTTGATGGCGTATGTAAGCTGTGCAGTGTGTGGAGTCAGTTTATTATTGAATATGATAAACAGCATATCTTTACGTTAGCATCCGTGCAGTCACCGGAAGGTCAGAGCATCCTGAAGTTCTATAATCTACCCACGGATTCGTTTGATACCATGTTATATGTACATGGGAATGTTGCTTACGAGAGAAGTGATGCATTTGTAAATGTGATTAAGCAATTGGGATTGCCTTGGAAGACTCTCGCAATCATCGGCTTTTTACCAAAAAAATTACGTAACTGGGCTTATGACCGTATTGCGCAGAATCGTTACACGTTGTTTGGAAAGTTTGATCAGTGCCTGCTGCCATCCGCCGACCATAACAAGCGGTTCTTGTCAGCAGACTGAATGACTGGATATTGAAAAAGAGATCGTTGGCGTATGAAGAACAGTAACTTTAACGATGATATTGGTTTGGCTCTTGTTGGTATGGTTGATGACCAGTATGTGGTTGAGCTTATGGTGGAAGAACGGCATAAAAACGTCAATGGCACCGTACATGGTGGCGTGTTATGTACCATTCTAGATGCAGCAATGGCACGGGCGTATTTTGGATCGTTGCCAGAAGAGAAGCGTCTAGGAGTGACATTGGAAATGAAAATTAATTTTCTAAAACCCTCAACTGCCGGAAAGTTGGTGGGTTATGGTGTGTTAACGAATGGAACACGCCGTACCGGTTTTGTTGAAGGTGTGATAAAAAATGAAGCGGGTCAACTGGTGGCAAAAGCCTCGGGAACAATGATGCTGCTTGCTCAGGTAGAGGCATAGTATGTCGTTGTTTGCTACTGGCGCTTATTGAATTTTGTATTTTCCGAGAAGGTGCAATTGATTGCCTTCGCCTCGTACCCTGAGTTTGTATTGCCCCTGTCGATCGGTTTTCTTTGACGTCAGCACTTTTAACCCTGTCGTAGGGAGATGAACGGGTTGTATAAACTGTACAGATATTTCACTAATGTTCTGATTGTGTTGTGCTGGCGATTGAATGCGCTCCCAGGTTTTGGAAAGGCTGGCAAACCCATGGAGAACCTTTCCCCCGAAGTTTGACCGCTTTGCCAAAGGGTCTAGCCAATGGATCGGATTAAAATCTCCCGTGAGCAATGCATAGCGAAAACCGTCGCGACTATCGACAGACCAATCACCCAGTTCGCTGTAATCAGGGTGTACAGGCCGGGGTTTTCTATTGGTTTTTAGGGTTGCCTGTTCCAATAGTAAAACTAAGTGAAATACCGCAACAATGGCACTTCTAGTGGACTGTGTTGACGTTGTCACTTCAATCGAAAAGTTTATTTGTGACGCACTTTCTTTGAGCTCAACCAGTTCAGCCCTGAGATACAACCTTTCGCCACGGGGGATGGCATGATTGACACTTACGTGACAACCTTTGTTGATAATATCTTTAAGTGGGTACATGCCCTGTGACAATAGTCGGGTGACTAATGGGATGCTCCACTGGGAGAATAAGTGCGCAGGAACCTCACCGGGGTATAGGTGATTATCCCCACCGGACCATTGTATGTAATGCTCTATCAAGCGGTTGCTTGGCGCGGGCACGGTATCGACAATGGGTAAAAAGCTCTGTGGATTTTGTTTCGGTCGCAAAAATGGCAGGGCACTGCGCAGTCGGATAGAGCTCCAGGAACGTAGGCTTGATCGCTGTTCAAACGCGAGTGACAAGGGGACGTGTGTACCTTGGTCCATTAAAGCATCCGTAAATTAAACGTGAATGTGTCTGCGATTTGGCCCTATGGGGAACAAAACAGGCCGTTGTTTACCAAGCAGAATTGTGCCTTTACCCGCGGACTTTTACGTCCTAAGATTGTTAGAGTGTAACAGTAATTACACTTACCGCCAGAGATAACCTCAGGCAAATGTAAAAATTTGTTTTACTGGATAGGGAAGGGCAGGTAAAATAATGCAGAACAAGTGTTTATTAATTTATAAATTCCCCCTGCACTTAACTCGTTTTGTATACTGGGTATTCGTCGATGGCTCGTAAGAAAGTACTGCCTACCCTGGATCGCTCGCTATTGAATCCAGGTATTCAACGCCGTATAGAGAAGGCTGTGCTCGATTTATTTTCTGATCGACCATTGAGTCAAGTGAGTTTTGGCGAGATCGCTAAAGCAGCGAACACCTCGCTACAAACCATATACCGGTACTATGGAAGTAAAGAAGCGCTACTAAGTGCAAGCTTAGAGCACTGGATGGGGCAGTTAACGGCAAATGTTAAGGGGCATCTAAAAGGGGTAGATACTTACCGTGAAAGGATGCAGGGAGCATTTTATGTGGTGCTCGATTATTTTGAGGCGCATCCTGAAGTGGCGGTACTCGCTCAGCATGCAATAAGCAATGATTCCGAGCTAGAGCGTGATCCCCTTATTCGTCAGGAGTATTCCAAGGTATTGTTGGCGGAACTAGAGAATGGGCAACGACAAGGGATATTGAACAAGGCCGTAAGCAGCGACATCTTATTCGATTACTTTGCCGGTATTTTTATTCGACTTGTCCAAAGCAATATCCTACGTGGTTCTAAAGAATCGATCGCGGCACAAGCCAATGATTTGTTTGACCTACTATGGCGTGCGATTGCAGATCCTTCCTATACGTCTACGGAACAAGCCAAGCCCTCTGCATCCTAGGCAGTATTTGTCACCCTACGAGATTGGATGGGGGTAGGGGTTAACTGGCTTTCTCTTCAATAATTTACCTAACCTTGCGGTATAACTGCGTTGAAATTGCTCGCCAAAATGAATGGGCTGTAATTGTTTTCCTATTGCTCGTGTGACAGAACAGTGGGCCAGGTATACGTCGGGAGGTGTGATGTCTATGATGGCGATATCGATGTTCGCTAATTCAAGCTGCTCTCGTAATGTTGATGGACTCGTTATCTTAGGGTGCTTCCAATCTTTTGATGGTGTCGCTTCCGGTAGAGGTCTGCGCATAAAATCAAAAGCCTGAGCATTGCTAGTCTGTAAATAAAATGCGGCATGATCCTTTTGTTCTCTCACTTCACTGACACATGTGGGAAAACGTGTGTTAGCAGACATCTGGTGACAGAGATAGGGCACACGGTGTCCTTGTTCGACAAGGGCTTGTTTTACCGCGATATCAATATCGCCATGGCAAGACAGGGTTGTGGATACTGATGGAGTATGGCGTCCGTCACCTAGAGCGAGACAAACAATGACAGGGATATGGTGGCCGATATCCAGGAGGTAGAGTTCGATCTCCATGCCCCTCTTAGTGATGCTGTGGATCAGGGGAGGTATGTTACCTTGGTAATAAGGCGCAAGTGTGAGTCGAACGCAAGGTTGTTGCGCATACCAAGTCAGCATTATAGCGTCATGTTTTATGAGATTATAACAGGCCGTCATTGCGGCCTCTTCGTAATCTTGACCTGTTGCGAGACCGCTAAAGGATGTTTGGCAAAATTGTGGATTCTTGTCGAGATCAACGTGTTGGTAGCTTAATAGAGCGGGTACCGATACTGCTTTTTCTGTTCCATACCAACAACCTTGGAGCCAATGAATATTCTGATTTTGCCGCCAATGTGAGAAAGGGAATCCAGGTGAATCGTATTGTTTTTTTGAATATAGCGGCAGATCAGAGAGGCTGAGCGATTCCCCTTTTAGTTGTGAGGCGCTGCAAAATAGTAGCGCACTCTTGTCGTATTGTGAGATAGAGAATCGTTGGATAGCTTCGCTGATCGCATCGGTATGTGCGGATACGGGGTCTAGTCCGTTACCGACACTCTCAAAATGATGATTGTGAGTTCTTCTTAGGTCAACTTCTTTTTCTGTGATTGTTAACATATTCTCAACTGCTGAATTTGGGTAGTTCGGTTGCATCGACGAATAGCGATTAATATTGCGAATTGCACCAACTGTTGAGTCGACCCAGCCAGAAAAGAGCGATCTTAATTCCTCGATGGCGTGTATTGATTGCAGTGGGTTATCAAGAAAAGCCGTGGTACCGGTATGTTCATCTTCGGATGAATGATGATTCTCGCTGCCCTGAATTTGAAAGTCCTTTTCATGCACGCCACTGCAGACATCACACCAGGGTATTGGATTGATGGCGAGGTTTTCGACGTTGCCATTGACCAGGTCGTGGATCTTAATATTGTTGTGTAATTCCGTTGGTGCAAAACATAAAAGGAACTTCAATGCCTCCATCGTAATTTGTTGACTGCTCAATGATGCCATTGGACTTAGAAAAGCACGGCTTTTTGTTGGGGTGTCAGGGTGAATCGAACAATTCTCTATTACATGAGTAAATTGTGGATTATCCGTTGCGCCCAATTTTCGTAGTCGAAAGCAATTCCAACACGCGGTTTCATGGGGGATAACTAAAGGCCCTAGCCATGATTTGTTATCTTCAATATGCCCGTAGAGCCCAGGGATATTATGCTTATGTAGATAAGCGGACGTTCTCTTATGCAAATGCTCAGATTCTTGGGGCAAGGCGTTAATCACTAAATCCCAATCTTCCTGTCGTAATAAAGAGAATTCATCGTTGTTATCCAGTAGCAATCGCTCATGAGATATTTCACACCAAGGGGACGTATCGTAGATCGCAATTTTTAGGGTTTCTGCTCGAGATTCACCGATGTTTTTACGATGAAATTCTCTATGACAGGTCACATCATCCTGAGTGATAAAACCATTGTCTACGACGTGTATTCTTCCGACGCCACAATGTGCTAGTTCATCAACGATTTTAACGGACCACGCTTCCAGCCCGATGAGGAGCACTTTTTTATCCATAAGCCCTGCAGTAGAGTCTTGGGGGATAGGCGCATCGTTTTTGATAAAGCGTTCGTGAATGGACCATGGTGGCGAAATTTGATTGGGTTCGGTGTGTTTTTCAATGACACCTTGTTTGGTCAGTACGCGAAGAAGCAGTTCTATATTGTCACTGTCATAGCACGGTAACGATGCGCATATTGTCTGTACGTTGTGTTTTCCATTTAACATGGGCTCTATTTTTGTGAGCAATTTCGTGATATCAGCGCCATGTAGTTGGAATGAACCGTACTTTGAACGCAATAATACGCCTTTGTCATTAGGGGTAATACAGGCAGAAGGTGTTAGCTGAAGGTTCTCCATAGCGCTACCCTATTAGCGAATTTTACGTAATGTATTGGCGAAAATATGTTGAAATGTAATTACATCAGATGTGTTTTTGAGAGCATAGTTCATCGAGGTATTCTGTGAATATTGAATCTGAAGTGTTCCATTTGAAAACTCTTCGATCCATATTTTTTGGTCGATACTTGATATATTAATCGGGTGTTTCATATATGACATGTTAATAGCACTATCAAAATTGCGGCTGCTTAGATGCAATAATGTTGTGCGCTCTATCTCATCGGGGACCAGTGATAACGCACCTTGAAGCACAATGTTTGGGTTGATTCTGGGGTTGTAGGGTGTGTCTGGTCCGTATAGCAAACGCAGCCTGTGAGGGGCATCTGATGGGAGTGAGCTAGCGTCCGGTATCTCTGGTGGTTCTTCTGTTGTTTTACACGTGCCGTCTACAAAAATGGAGTTACCATTGGGGGCTGAAATTTGTTTTACGATGACGGGGGAAAACATATCATTTTCGGCAGAGTGCGAGCCAGCCGAAAGGTGAAGAAAGGTACCCTTTTCACTGTGAGCGAGTTGATCTTTTAAGGGCCCGTCAGAAAAGAAAATGCTCTGTTCGTAATATAATGAGTAAGACTCACCTGAGGTATCGTTAGTACCATTCTCTGCGATAATGCTAAAACTGATTTCTTCGTAGTAGAAGAAAGTATCCAGTTTGTATCCACTATTATTCTCTGCACAAGGGATTGGCATAACGCTATACCCATTTTGTGGTGTGCTGCGCCAGGTGCCAATAAGGTTACCCAAAGACCCTAACTGATTCTTGAGATAAATTTCATTAATACTGGTTTTGGCCAACGGTTTATAGTCGGGGTAATTACTCCAGTGATTGGGCGTTATGCATGGAACGGGATCAGCCGCAATCGCTGCGGGTTTATCGCGTAACGTACTACCTATATCGCCATTCTCGAAACCTGGCGTTTTGTTAACGTTAACGCGAGTGCTTGCGATGGATTTCAACTTGCTCATGCTACCTACCCATTGGATGCAATATCTATATGCGAAATGCCGTGAATCAAAAGTGTAGAAGTTGATTGTAAGGTCATCGATTACACCGCATTACATTAACTACCATTTTCAAATGAACTTTTTATGAACAGAAATACATTCGAAATGATATTGATATAAATCGTGTTAAATAATGATAGTTAATATTCACTTTTTACTAGGGCAATAGAAACGAAGGGAAGGTAACAACTGTTATTACATTAAAGAATCTGTTGGTTGAAGAAGAATCGAAATCAACAATATTCGTTTATAAAAGATACGTTTATAAAAATAGTTATTACAAACGTATCTTTTATGAGTATAAAGTTTTCTTCTGAATATGAAATAGTTCTCTTTTTACACAAAAAACACTAGACGATACGTAACGCAATCAGCGATTCGGCCGTGTCGACGATTGATTGCTCCGAATTAATGGGGCTCCAGCGTAATTCTTGTTTTGCTCTTTCGCTGGATACCGTGCCGAGTATACCAAGTGAGCTCTTTACGGCTTTAAGGTCTGGCATAACATTGGCTGCAATTTTTACTAACCAATTGGGAAGTTCAATCGTTGGCACTTTGTACCCCTGAGGCTTATAGCGGGGGTGTAATATTTTTGCAATGTCTGACAACCAAATACTTTCGTCAACGGCACAGAACCGTTTGCCTACCGCATCGGCTTGTAACATTGCTTCAACGTGCATCCATGCGACGTCTCGCACATCAACAAAAGGCCATCCGACTTTAGGACATGCAGGTGCCTCACCAGAGAGTAATTTTTTAATGATTTGAATGGAGGTGGAAATATTCTCATCCATCACAGGCCCTATTACGGCACCAGGGCAAACCGTCACGGCTTCTAAGTCACTGGTATTATTTTCCATGAAATCCCAGAGTGCTTTTTCGGCCATGGTTTTGCTACGCTCATAAGGACTCATAGCGTTATCTAAATTACTCCAATAGTTTTCATCCCAGACCGCCGGTCGATCACTTTCTTTATAACCGGCCATGATCGACGCAATGGAAGACGTGACAACAACGCGTTTAATACCTTCGGCGGCACAAGCTTTAACCACATTGAGTGTGCCGTTAACCGCAGGCCTTGTGAGTTCCTCTGGGTTCTTTGGTTGCGTGAGAGGGAAGGGGGAGGCAACGTGTAGAACGTAGTCGCAATCTCTTACGGCTGGAATCCAGCTTTCTGCATCCTGTAGTTCCGCTTCGATAAACGTGACATTGCCCTCTACATGCTTTCCTATATTTTGTGAGATAGTGGCGGCTTTAGAGAGGTTGCGTAATGAACCGCGTACGGTAAACCCTCGTTTAAGGAGCTCAATGATGCAATGTTGTGCAATAAATCCGGAAGCGCCTGTGACGAGTACTGTCTGATTGCCGTCGTTGGTCTTGCTTGTTTCCATGGTTTTCCTGTCCCTGTTGCTGTTATGACAATTGATCTAGTTAGCTGACATTGACGTTAGCTGAATTTACGTTGGGATTCGAGTAGAAATTTAGCGGGTGATGACATTGGCAGTGTGTTGTTACTTTGGTATACACTGTAATCTTTTTTTGGGTTGAATGGTGGAGTGGGTAGTATGCAGGATTTATTTTCATTAGCCGGTAAGACGGCACTGGTGACGGGAGGCTGTCGTGGTATTGGCCGAATGATGGCAGAGGGCTTGCTGGGAGCGGGTGCGACGGTCTGGGTAACCGGTAGAGACCAAGAGTTTGTCGATGCTGCGGTAAATGAGATGTCCGAGTTAGGCGACTGCCGAGGTTTGGTTGCAGAGCTTTCGAACAAGCAGGGTATCACCGCCTTAGTCGAGGCTGTGGTGAGTGAGGCGCCTGCGCTGAATATTCTCGTGAATAATGCGGCCGTATACTCTGTGGCCACATTTGAGGAAAGTGATTACGATACCTTTAATAACTTGTTACAACTTAACACCACAGCAGCCTTCGAACTCACCCGACAGCTATTGCCTGCGTTTACGCGCGCGGCAAAACCCAAAGACCCCGCCAGAGTAATAAATATCAGCAGTAATATCGCTTTGACCCATTGTGCGTGGCACTCCTGGGGATACGCCACTGCCAAAAATGCACTGCAACATGTCACTGTGATGTTAGCCAGTGAATTAACCTCTCAAGGTATCAACGTGAATGCTATCGCCCCAGGCACCTTTGATACCCGAATGCTCGATGGTTGGCGTGATGAAAACGGTGAGTTTGATATTGCAAGCGCAGGAATACCAATGGGACGGTTTGGAGAAGCTGAGGACGTACAGGGTATTATCACACTGCTGTGTGCCCGTGGTGGCGCGTTTATTTCTGGTGCAGTGATTCCTGTGGATGGTGCGAGCGCAGTAAGGCCGTTGTTTTAGCGAGTTGTGCGTATGTCACAATTATTGATTGCCATATGTCATGAGCTAATAGGCCTTTATCTTGTAAACTTACCTTCAGGAAGTAGCGTTCTGGATTATTGTGCTAACGCTATTAATATGGACTAATCAGGAGGTTAATACTGTGCCAAATACATTAAATGACAATATGTCTGTTGGGCTAAAAATGGTTGCAGAAGTTAGGAAAGACATTCCCAAGTCAATGAACTATGCCAGTACAAGTAGCCCTACTACAGTGGGTGGGTCCGTGTATCATTCAGGTACCTATGACGATACTCAAGCGTTCAGTAGCATGCATGATGACGTGATTGAAAAGCTGAAAAATGCTAACTATAACGCCTTTATGAAAACGGATAAGAACCGAACGTTGGTCCGTGAGGTTCACGATATTATTAGCGGTAACGATACGGGAAACTGTTTGGAGTTGGCCTTCTACACGGCTCACAAACTGAAGAAGAAAGGCAAACGTGTTGATGTGGTTCGGGTGAAGACGGTTAATAACGGCGATCCTACGGATACAAGCGTTATTCCACACTGGTTCGCTGTATTGGGGCGTAGTCATGGGGGCAATGATAATAAATCGATTATTGGCTTGCCGAACACCTGGGGACCACAGGCCGTGATTGTCGACTCTTGGGATACTTCTGTTTACCCCGGTGGTAAATACAATCTATTTTGGGACGGCCTAAAAGCGGCCGCCTATAATAAACCGATTACTTGCGAATTGTGGTGTCGAATCTAGCGCTGCTATTTCCTACTTTCTCAGCTAGCGCTACGGCGCAAACTCCCCCACAATCTCAAAGTTTGAGCGACCCGTGCTGACCAACCGCGCGGCAAGCTCAGCAGGAGAGATTCTTGCCTGATCCACGCCCAGTAACCACTTAATACTCCCCAGCGTACTGTCAATTTTTCCCATATCGTGGGCGGCCCACAAATACACAAAGGTGACGAATTGAGAGCAAAAGAAATTCGCGCGATTGGTGCGCCACCAACTGTTTTGTTCACCTTTGATTTTTGTCATCTCACGGCGAATTTTATCGTCGTTTATGGTCTGGCCACGTTTATGGAATATCGCCGAGTTGAGCAATTTACGAATACCGTAGGACGTACTCTTTTCAGTCTGCCAAAAGCTCTTGATCGATATGGCCTTCTTCCAGGTGCGCCGAGCCAGCTCGCGATCGTGTGCACGTACCACAAGGTACTTGATACCTTTTCTTGAGGCATCATTCGCGGATACATCAGTGACCACACCAGATCCATTAAACGTCATGATATCCCAGATGCCAGACCCCTCGTCGTATTCCATGATCTCGTTGGGTCCCATTGCTAACGCTGCATGAGAGAATTGTGTTGGGTCTATACCGTACTTCTCCCTGAAATGGGATGCGGTGTGGCCCATATGAAACCAAAGATGGGAATGTTGACCGACACCGATACCTTTACTCATAAATGCAGAATCTTTAGTGATCCACTTTAGGAGGATGTCAGATTGTTGTAGTTGATCGGGGCCGATTATCTTATGCATGGTCTTTTCCTTGGCAGTGCCGGTGTCAATGAATATCAAGTGAACACCTAACAGTCTAATCAAGAGAGCTGACAATGCTTGTGCGTTAGTACCAGTACGGTTGTGGAATATGCTAGCTTTGTGGTGCAGTGCTGGTCGTTTTTTGTTCTTCTAGTAACTTCTTACGGACATTCATTAATACCTCACCGTATTTGTTCTCCCCCCGACGGTCTCTACCGCAACCCCAGTAGTAATCGTACTGGGCATTTTCGACCAATCGAAGCTCTTCCGTTTCCAGCAGCTTGTTGCCAATATCGGAGTAGGTTCGACACTTGGTGTAGACCGCACGGGTCATAAATGTCTGTTTAACTTTTTTCCAATCCTTACGTAATTTCTTAAAACGACGCCTGCCTAATTTACGGGCTTTCTTGGCTGAGTCAGCCAGGCGAATGGTTTCCTGATACGCCTTATCGTCAAACTTCATCGCCTGAAAGTAGTGCTCTACCGTTGGCCATTCCTTATCTTCAAGCATAAAGGGGTGGGCGGAGTAGGTGCCGAACACTTCATCGCTATCCACGCGAGAAAAATACAGCGTGTTCTCATCTTCTTCTGGAAATAGACCCATACCCATTACCGGCTCCCCCATATCTTGGATACCGCACGCTCGTTGCCTAACGTACCCACAATCCAGCCAAGCACACCAATACCACCAAACAGGACCACCGGTAGAAGGTAGGTGGGGTCTTCGCCTTGGCCCATCACAAAGACAATGCTGGCCAATATAGAGAACAGCGTGCTCAATATTAACAGTGCCACGCGGTGTGATGGCTTATAGGCGAAAGGGTCATTGCCAGACTCCAATGGGGTCAAGATAAAAGCGAATAGACGTCTAAATTGTGATTTCACGGTTTGAGGCTCCCAGATGCGTTGGGGTATTCTAGCATTACGCTTAGCATGATGTGACATTGGTGTTATGTTAGGAGGCCGCTAAGCTAAATAAGCTCACTTCGTCCGATATAGCGACATACCAATGAGGATCCCCCAATGACAAGCGATACAATTAACATCTGGCATCAAGTGCTAAAAGAGAAAGATGTAGTGGGTCTAGATAACCTATTAGCGGATGATGTGGTTTTTCACTCCCCCGTGGTACATACGCCCCAGGAAGGTAAGCCCCTCACCAAAATGTACCTCGGCGCAGCACTACAAGTCATTGCCAATGATAGCTTTACCTACGTACGTGAGGTGATCGATGGGAACAATGCGGTGCTGGAGTTCACCACTGAGCTTAACGGCATCATCATTAACGGCGTTGATATGATCCATTGGAATGACGAGGGCAAAATTGATGACTTCAAAGTGATGATTCGCCCGCTAAAGGCCATCAATATGTTACACGAGATGATGGGCGCGATGCTTAAAAGCATGCAGTAAGCGATGAACAACGAAAACAAAGGAATGATCTATGGCGGGATGGGGGTGTTTGGCTTTGGGCTCACCCTACCTGCTACACGCTATATTATTGAAGACTTCGACCCGATTTTTATTGGGTTAGGGCGAGCGGTATTTGCCACCGTGTTTGCGATAGCATTTTTAGCCATCAATCGAGCGCCGATGCCGACAGCCAAACAATGGGGCGCGCTATGTGTTGTGGCCCTTGGCGGGGTGATCGGCTTTCCGTTATTTTCCACTATCGCGATGGAGTATGTACCTGCCACACATGGCGCTATTGTGTTGGGGGTGCTACCCCTTGCCACCGCCTTGGCGGGCGTTATCGTGTCCAGTGAGCGGCCCTCGAAGGGCTTTTGGTTAACGGGAATAACCGGTTCAGCCTTAATCGTAGTATTTACCTTAAGAGAAGGAGCGGGAAACTTTCAATTGGGCGACTTGGCGTTACTGGGGGCCATGCTATCTGCGGCAATTGGTTATGCGGTGGGCGGCCAGTTAGCCAAACAGATGGGCGGTGGACAAGTGATTTGCTGGGCAATCTTAATGGCTTTTCCGTTAGTGCTGTATCCCGTGGTGAATGCCTTTCCAGCCCAGTGGCAAACCATATCCGCCGAGCATTGGGGTGGGTTTGTGTATTTGGTATTAGTGAGCCAACTGCTGGCCTTTTTCTTATGGTACAAAGGTTTGGCTCTGGGCGGGATAGCGAGGGTAGGGCAGGTACAATTACTGCAACCGTTTGTCACTATTACCGCCTCCGTATTCTTGCTCAACGAAGCGATGAATCGTGATACGTTACTCTTCGCTATTCTTGTGGTGGGCACAGTGGCCTTGGGTAAAAAAATGCCCATTCATCAAAAGCCCAACCTCCCCTCAGGCGTGACATCTTAATTATTGACTATCAGGTACCGCGACATAATGGAATCAACTCAACAAACACGTAATCCCAGCCTGTGGAGCATTATCATGCCAGGCTTTTTGGTAGCAGCCACAGGGGTCGGCGCGGGGGATCTTGCCACGGCAAGCTTCACCGGAAGTCAGCTGGGGCTCGCCATTCTCTGGGCGGTGGTGCTGGGTGGATTACTAAAATTCGTATTAACGGAAGGGCTGGCGCGTTGGCAATTAGTTACTGGGCAAACCCTGCTAGAAGGCATCGCGCAGCGCTGGGGGCGCGTGGTCGGTATTCTGTTTTTACCCTATATGTTGCTATGGTCGTTTTTTGTCGGCTCAGCCATTATGAGTGCCTGCGGCGTGACGCTATACGCGATGATGCCAATATTCGACAGCGCCTCAGAAGGTAAAATTGCCTTTGGTATTCTCTGTAGCCTGCTCGGTTTGAGTTTGGTTCAAATGGGCAGTTTTCAATTATTCGAACGAGTAATGACGGTGTGCATTGGCATCATGTTTACCGTGGTTCTGGTGACCGCCATGCTGTTGTGGCCAGGGTTTGATCTGGTGTTATCCGGAATATTCATTCCATCCATTCCTGATATGCAAGGCTCCGGAATTACCTGGACAATCGCCTTGATGGGCGGGGTGGGTGGCACATTAACGGTGCTGTGTTATGGCTATTGGATTCGTGAAAAAGGCAGAGTCAGTGTTAGCGATATAAAAACCTGTCGAATGGATTTGGCATTTGGTTACGGTGCGACGGTTTTATTTGGCTTAGCCATGGTGATTATTGGCAGCACCATCGATATCGAAGGAAGAGGAGCCGGTTTACTTGTCGTGCTCGCAGAGCGTCTTGAAGAGTCGCTGGGTGTGGCGGGGCGATGGTTCTTCTTAATTGGTGCGTTTAGCGCGGTATTCAGCAGCCTCTTGGGGGTGTGGCAGGCAGTACCCTATCTGTTTGCAGATGTGTGGCGGCTATTTATCGTCACACCCGCGAAGGAAATACAGACCCCCAAACCCTCAATAGACTTAGCCAAGAGCACACCGTATCGCGTGTTTTTATGGGTACTCGCGTTAGTACCGATGATAGGTTTGTTCCTTAGTTTTAAAGAAGTGCAGAAGCTGTACGGGGTAATCGGCGCAAGCTTTATGCCCTTGCTAGCAATAACGCTGCTGATTCTCAACGGACGTAAATCATGGGTGGGTGAGCATACGAACAAACCCATCACCGTGGTTTTACTGATCGCGACCTTAGTCTTTTTTGGCGCATTGGCATGGAAGAAGTGGACATAATGGCGAAGCAATTAGAGCCCTGTAGTTGGGCACAAGGTGATTTGTATTTGGCCTATCATAAAAAGGAATGGGGCGAGCCTTGTTATGATGAGAAACGTTTATTTGAGAAGATCTGTCTAGAGGGGCAGCAAGCGGGCCTGAGTTGGATTACCATCCTTAAAAAACGGGAAAACTATCGCAAAGCATTCTTTAAGTTCAACCCTAAGAAAGTTGCCGCGATGAGTGACGAGGACCTGGAAGAGCGATTATTAGACAAAGGGATTATTCGTAATCGCCTGAAGGTTTACGCCATTCGTAATAATGCGCAGGCCTACTTAGCACTAAAAGCAGAAGGTATTTATTTTCGGGATTTTCTGTGGGAATTTGTCGACAATGAGGTGAAAGTGAATCACTTTAGCCACTTGTCCAAGGTGCCTACGGAAACACCAGAATCTCAAGCGATGAGCAAAGCGCTAAAAAAGAAAGGTTTCAAATTTATCGGGCCGACTATCTGCTACGCATTTATGCAGTCGATGGGAATGGTAAATGATCATATGACAAATTGCCCAGAGCACCCAGATAACAAAGGGTAAGGCAAAGAGAAGTTGCTGCTCTATCCTAGAATAGAGCAGCGTAAGTGCGAGTCATTGAGCTTACATGCGGTCCATCACTTCAATACCCAATAGATCTAGGCCTTGTTTTAAGGTGCGAGCAATCGCATCACACAGTAATAGTCGGCTATCCCGTGTTGCTTGATCGACACCATCTTTAAGTATTGGGCAAGCTTCATAAAAGCTCATTAACCCAGACGCAAGGTCGAATAGGTAACTACACAGCACGTGCGGGTAAGCGTCTTCTGCAACTTGGCGTACAGTTTCTTCAAACTTAAGCAGTTCCAACGCAAGAAATTTTTCTTCTTTGCAGGAAATGTTGAAGTTACCCGTAAGGTCTTTGGGAGATACCTCTGCCTTTCTAAAAATGCGCTGAATACGAGCATAGGCATACTGTAAATAAGGTGCCGTATTGCCTTCAAAATTCAACATTGAATCCCAATTAAAGATGTAGTCATTAGTACGTGTCTTACATAAGTCAGCGTACTTAACTGCACCAATACCCACCTTACGTGCGATCTCTTTACTTTCATCTGCGGGCAAGTCTTGGTTTCTTTCTAGAATTTGCTGCTGAGCACGCTCAACCGCTTCATCCAGTAATTCCTCTAACTTAACCGTACCACCAGAGCGGGTCTTAAACGGCTTACCGTCTTCACCCAGCATGGTACCAAAAGCATGGTGCTCAAGACTGATATCATCAGATACAAACCCTGCTTTATGGCTAAGGGTAAATACCTGCTTCATGTGTAAACCTTGTCGAGCATCAATAAAGTACAAGACACGATCAGCCCCAAGGGTCTGTGAGCGGTATTTAGCAGCAGCAAGATCCGTTGTGGCATACAAAAAGCCGCCACCGGTCTTCTGTACAATAATCGGTGAAGGGTTACCCTTCTTATCCGCGAGCTCTTCTAAAAACACCACCAACGCACCTTCACTTTCTTGTGCAAGGCCCTGGGCTTTTAGATCATCAATGATTTGCGCCAGGTCATCGTTATAAGCGCTCTCTGCGCGCACGTCTTCACGGCTAAGTGTGACATTAAGCTTCTGATAAATATCTTCACTGTGCTTGAGAGAGATATCGATAAATTGCTGCCATAAAGTACGACAGTGCTCATCACCAGACTGTAGGCGTACCACATAATCACGGGCGCGATCCGCAAAGTCAGGCTCGTCGTCAAAACGCTTTTTAGAATCGCGGTAAAACGCTTCGAGGTCAGACAACGCCGTGTCGGCAAGCTCTGTGCCTTTGGCCGACTCATCTTCTAGGTGAGCGATAAGCATACCAAACTGCGTACCCCAATCCCCCACATGGTTCTGTCGGATCACGTTATGGCCCAACAGCTCCAATACACGTACAAGTGAATCACCAATAATAGAAGAGCGTAGGTGGCCAACGTGCATTTCTTTTGCAAGGTTTGGTGACGAGTAATCAATAACCACAGTATCGGGAGATTCTGCTTTTTGAATCCCTACGCTGTCACCAGAAAGCTCTGTGTCTAGCTGTGATCCAAGCCACTCATTCTTTAAGTGGATATTAAGAAAGCCCGGCCCGGCAATCTCAACCTTGTCTGCCACATCAGTTAGGTCAAGGTGCTTTAACACCTCTTCCGCCAGCGCACGTGGGTTGGTCTTCATACGCTTGGCAGCGCCCATAGCACCGTTCGCTTGATAATCACCAAATTGAGGCTTATTGCTTTCAGCAATTGCAGGAGAGCAGTCCTCGGGGATGCCTGCGTTGATCATTGCATCTTGAACCCGGCTGCTGAGAATTTGGCGAATAGACATAGTAAACCCTGTTGAAATAGTGCTAATACGGATGAAAGAGGGATTGTAACGGTTAAGGGGTATCTTGCAAGCGCTTCTCTAGCCTGTGTACGGCGGGGTGTGTGCCGCTGAGGGGGGGCGTTAAATAAAATGCTCGAACAGCGGTGCGGATTCTCATATGGATGCTGGTTGTACATACAGCTATAAGTGAAATATCTCAAGAAGGTCACATTTGGGTCTCGTGAGTACCGAATTGAAGGGTCTTCTTTTTACGCATAGGTTGATGATAAGTGGTTGATAAGTAAAAGAAGGAGTGTTTATATAATTGACCCTTAAATGCTGCCTATGCAGAAACGCTGTGTTTCAACGTACAAAAACTAATCATAATAGGTTTCGGTTTCTGGTAACTTTTTGATATATAAAAAGAATTTTAGGGTATGTGAATGACGTAGGAAGAGGTGCAGATGTTGCGTACTCGAAATTCTGTTGAATATACTGTTAACATCTTTAACCTGATACTGAATCAACTATTTTAACAAAGGATATATTTATGAATGGGGAATCCGTTATTGCTGTGCTTGGTTTGATAATTTCGGTTGCTGCGGCATTTTTCGCATATGATGCAAATCGAGTTGCTAATAGTGCGAATCAGCATGCGTTAAACTCTTTTACCAATACGGTAAAAACCAACTTTATAAATAGCTTCCCTGATGGTTCGAAATCTTGCCTTAAATACATTCAGGATTTAAATAACTCCTCCATTGCTTCTGGAGTTCAGGGACTTCCGCACAAAGTTGAAAACACAATGCAGTTGACGAACTTGCAAAGATGCCTCCCTCACAAAAGTGAAGGTATCAATGTTGGGGATACTTTGAAGATTGGGTTGGCTACAGATTTAAAGAATAAAGCAAAGCGTGCATTAGGGGCTCTAGAGCATGCGGCAGCAGAAATACCTAATGGGAATAAGTGCGCCCTAGCAACTGAGCTAAAAGGAGTTATGGCCTGGAGCGAGGTTAAAGTAAGCTCAGAGCGTTTTCGTGATTATGGTGTTAATAAAAACCCCGCTCTATTTGGCGCGATCAAGCACTATATCGCTGAATATGGCGGGGTTAATGGCTTGTACAAGTTGTGTAACTAGCTGAAATATATAGGCTAGTCGTAATATGCAGCACTTTGTAATTTCATACTCTAAGCCTCGATTCGTTAACTTCATGGCAACTCTCAAGCCCAATGCTAACAAACGCAAGCACTCGGATCAAATTTCCGCTTCGCTTCAATTTGACCGGTGTTGCGGGCGTTAGGCTGCGCAGTATATGAAAAAGTGGAATCGAAATGATCAATGGGAAATACGAAAGACCTTTCATGAGGTGTCTCGGTTGTCAGTATTGGTGGGTAGCCAGGGAAATAGAGCAAAAGCCCTTTCTGTCGTTCGCAAATTTATTCCACGCCTAAGGACGCTATCGCCAAAAGAAATAGTGGAGAAAATTGATAGTTCTGGATTCATCGATATAGGCAAACTCCCTGGTCGCGAAGTGCGTGATCTATGTAGAAAACTTAGCGAGGAAGAGATACCTTTCCAAGTTGAAAACGCTTCATATGTTACCTATTTGCCATTAAATCAATCAAACAATACTGTCTGGTTGATTGAAGACCTAGAAGAATCTAGATTGATAGCTGAAGAAATGATAGAAGAAGGTATAAAAGTGATTGAAGTTCAAGCCTAACAAGTTGCGTCAATCGTCAAAAAACAGCGCTACGCAATTTTGCGAATGCGCAAAGACGTTAGGCGTTCAAATATTACTAAATGTAATATGCAGTCTTTTACCTATTTCGATCCCAGAGATAATATAGTTAAGAATTATCAATTAAGGAATGTTACATGAGCAACCTACTGACGCTTAAAACAATAAATGAGATCAAGGATGAGAGCTTTTATATACCCTCTTATCAAAGAGGGTATAGATGGACTCCAAAAGAAGTTCAAGACCTGTTAGATGATATTTCAGAGTTTAAGCCTAGATTTGTTGACGATACAGATAATAAAACATGGTATTGCTTACAGCCTATTGTTGTTAAAAAAAAGGATGATGGACAATATGAAGTCATTGATGGCCAGCAACGGCTGACAACAATCTATTTAATACTTAAGTTTTTAAGTAGTCGGTTTCGTGATCCTAAAAAACTATTTAATTTAAACTATGAAACAAGAGAAAATTCATCTTCCTTTCTGGAAAATTTACAACAAGACGACAGTGATAGTAGTAATGTTGACTTCCATTATATTTCTGAAGCATATCGTACAATTAGTGATTGGTTTTCTCGGCCAAACTTCAATGTTAATGATTTTGAATCAAAGTTTGAGTTTGATTCAAAAGTTATATGGTATGAAGGAAATGAAGATGACTCCATTTCTGTATTTACGAGAATAAACATAGGAAAAATACCTTTAACAAACTCTGAACTGATAAAAGCTCTATTTTTAAACAGCTCAAATTTCGATAAAAGTAAATCAGATAAGATAAGGCTTAAGCAATTAGAGATATCAACAGAGTGGGATAATATTGAGCACTCATTACAAAACAATAGATTTTGGTATTTTTTAAATGGTACAAATATAGCGACCAATCGAATTGAATTTATTTTTGACCTAATGAATAGTGAAAAAGATCCTTCAGACAACTATTCTACGTTTAGATTTTTTAATAAAAAATTCCTTAATAAAAACCAAGAAACAATTGAAGTCAACTGGTTAGAAATTAAGAGATACTTTCAGAGATTTCAAGAGTGGTTTGAAGAAAGAGAGCTATACCACAAAATTGGGTACTTGATAGCGGTTGATGTTATTACAATTAAAGAATTATATGAAAAATCTGCTTTACTAAAAAAGCGAGAATTTCGTTCTTTACTGGATACAGAAATAAAACAAGACCTTAATAATGTATATCTAGAAGAACTTCAATACGGAGATAAAAAGCTAAAGTCTGTATTACTCCTCTATAACGTATTAACAATGTTAAATAATCAAAATGATAATTCATATTTTCCATTTGATATTTTCAAAGGGGAAAAATGGGATATTGAGCATATAACGTCAATTACCGATGCAATACCTTCTAAAAAAGAAGAATGGCTAAATGACGCTAAGGTATTCATTGATATAACAGCAGAAAGAGGCAGTGAACTAAAAAAAGTAGCTGATAATTTTGATTGTAGTAATGATGAAGAATTTGAAGAGTTGTTCACGAACATAGTCGAACATTTTAACTATTATTTAAAAGATAGTGATATTAATGACATATCAAACTTAACACTACTTGATTCCGAAACGAATCGAGGTTATAAAAATGCAGTTTTTCCCCTAAAAAGAAAAACAATTATAGACAGAGAGAAAAGCGGTACTTTCATCCCTATTTGTACTAAAAATGTTTTTTTAAAATACTTTAGCTCATACCCTCCTAAAATTTCATTTTGGACTCAAGAAGATAGAGAGAATTACTATGAAGATTTAGAAGTTGTTCTTAGTAATTACATTAAAAAGGAATTGTAAATGACCGAAGTTAAGCATCAAGGTGAAGTATTAAGTTTTTGGGAACTTTTGAATTTACATAAAATTGAAATTCCAATTATCCAAAGAGACTATGCTCAAGGGCGAGAAGATAAAAAAGAAATTAGAGAGAATTTCTTAGGCGCTTTATTTGAAAGTGCAAACGAAAGTAAGCCTATAAAGCTTGATTTTATTTATGGGAATCTTGATCAAAATGTATCACACCCTTTAGATGGTCAACAAAGACTGACAACTTTATTTTTATTGCACTGGTACGCTGCCGCAAAAGAGAACAAATTAGTAGATGAAGTTATTGATATTTTTAGAAAGTTTACTTACGAAACAAGAATAAGCTCTAGAGATTTTTGCAATCAATTGGTGTCTAAATCTATCTCAATAGATAAACAGAGTACCCTAAGTGTAGAAGCTATAGATTCATCATGGTTCTTTCTTTCCTGGAAGAAAGATCCGACTATAGACGCAATGTTAAGAACTATTGATAACATTCATGAGCTTTTTTATGACGTTGAAGATCTTTGGGGCAAGTTGACAGGAGATAATCGTTTGATTGCTTTCTATCATATTGACCTTGAAGGCATAGGTTTAACAGATGATTTGTATATAAAAATGAATGCACGAGGAAAATTATTGTCACCATTCGAAAACTTTAAAGCATCTTTTCAAAAATTGATTTATGATGAAAACTGGGATAAAGACAAACATTTCCTGCAAACTTTTGCAATGAAAATAGATACTGTTTGGACAGATTTATTCTGGAATAATAGTAAGAAAAATAACATTGATAACGCTTTTATAAGATTCATATCTACTATCGTTATGTGTAGAAAGGCCATTAGGAAATCTGATAATAGAATGTTATTGATCTCAAATTTACAAGATGACCCTAATGCAGTTAAACCTTCATTTTTTGACAAAGAAGATTTTAATTATTTATGTAGTGCCTTAGATAAATATTCTGAAGTTTATAGCTCTGAACTTGATCTTACCTTGGAATTCCCTCTTTTTCAGCATCGGCCTGAAGATACAATATTTTCAGCTATCGTATATGAAGGACAAAATGCTTCATATCCTCAAAAAACATTGTTCTATGCACAAACAGAGTATTTATTAAATGTAGATGAATTTGATAAAGAAAAATTCACCGAGTGGATGCGTGTAATAAGAAATATTGTATTAAGAGGTGATGTTGTTAAAAGTGGAACTCGACCCACCATTATTCGAAGTCCACAAACGTTAGATGGTGTTATTAATTTAATACACGAATTGTCATCTGGTTGTAATGATATTTATGAGTATTTATCTACTAATAATGTCAAGTCATCGTTTGCTAAAGAACAAGTTAAAGAAGAGCAATTAAAATCCGAGTTAATCGTTTTTGATGCCGATAATAAAAAGATAATCTTCGATACTGAAGATACAAATTTATTACAAGGAAAAATTAGTTTTGCTCTGTATTGTGCTAACTATGATAAAGCTAATAACTTTCAACGAGTGGAGCTTGAAAAAATATCAAAAACAATTTCTACTTACTTCAATAGTGATACTGATATTTCAAATGATCTCAGGAGAGCATTGTTAACTATTTCTGATGATAATGGTTCATTTAGTTACTATAACTATTGGTGGTCATTTTGGAATGTAGTTAGTGCTGATAAGAGATGTTTACTTGATAGCAGTCTTAGAGCATTAGAGTTTTACATATATGGCAATAATGGAGAATATAAGGTTTATATTAAAAATCTTATACTTAAGCTATTGGATGATAATTTAAAGGGTATATCTGATAAATTTATTCCACCTCAAGGTATGCCAAATTGGAAGGTTAGATTAATTAAAGAAAAAGATTTACTGGATAATAAATGTAAGTCTAATCATATTGCTATCCCCAAAGATGAATCATGTTCTTATTTACTGAAAAGTATGAGGCCTAGAGATATAGATGGTTGTGAAAAAATTGAATGATTACTGAAAAAATACAACTTTATTTGGAGGTAGTAGGAAATAAACGAGTGCCCATGCTGCCTAACAAATAAATTAATTTGACCTCCGCAAACTGTCGTCTTTTTTGCGGGAAAAAACCGCCATTTGCTACGGAAAATTATTTGGGCGTTAGAATAAATTAACATCAAACCATGGAGATATGGATATGAAGAAGGTAATGATAATTTTGACAATAGCAGCGTTGAGCGGCTGCGGGACATTTGATGGTATCGACTACGATAAAAGTGCGGGGGTGGCTAAAGTAAGTAACGCAGAAAGAACTTTTGTCGTGGATTATGGTGCAACCCCACCCATTAAGCGCTGCCTTGAGGCTCCAGGCCCCGCTGCTCTTTTAAACGACTCCAATTTCACCACCACTCTAAAAGGTGGGAACGAAAGTGTTACGGATGCAGAACTTAGTTTGATATCCAAAAATACAGAATCTATAGCCAAAATGTACGAAGTTTCTAGCATACTTCAGTACACCCATGCTATGTCTTATCGTTTATGCGAGGCAGCATTAAATGGCTACATGACAGGGCCACAATATATAGAAAAAATTGATGCTCTCATGGCTTCCACCAAGCAGCTATTAGAAATACAGCTTGAAGCATCAAAAGCTGAAACAGCGAAGGTTGAGGCTGAGGTGGAGCTAGAAAAAGCAAAGGCTCTCAATAAATAGTTCTAACAAACGCAACAGCGGAACTAAAAGTCGTGCGCCTCTGTGCATTTGCTTCGCAAATTATTGCACAAAGTCACCCAGCTTTCGGTTCCGCTGTTGCGGGCGTTCAGGCTCAGGGTGACGCTAGGAAAATATATGAATTTTATCGAAGAATTACAAAACCTAAATTACATAGCTGTAGGAATAGCAACGATTTCAAGCTATGTAGTTGGCTTTGCCTGGTACCACTGGGCACTTTTCGGTGAAGTATGGGCAAATGCTTTAGGTCTCACTAAAGAGGAAGCTGATAATACCGAAGGTCTTGGTGGAGCTTTTGCTATATCTTTAGTCTCAGGGCTAACAAAAACTATATTTATTGCTTTGCTTATGTCGGTAACAAATATGTCTGGTGTTCTAAGCGGGACAGTTTTTGGGGCCATAATTGCAATTGTATTTACTGTCACATCATTAGGTTATTATAATGGTTTTGCACGAACATCTTCAAAATTAACATTAATAAATTCAGCGCATAGCGTTGTTGAGCTTGCTTTAATTGGTGCAATTATTGGCATATTTGCTTAACAAAATTAGCGCTAACAGGCGCCTGCAATCTGACCTTGAACTTCCCCCGCTTTAACGGACACCAAAATCTAACCATAGATTAGGTGTCCAATGTCACGGAGCAGGAATTCTATAAAAGGCAATCAATCCCACAAGCTCCAAATATGAGAATAATACTTCTTATCACAATACTGGTAGCATCTATTGGCTGCGGACGCTATGGGCCACTTATTGTTGATGAGCCTATTGAGGTCATAGCGAATTCACTAGCTAATACTGCTCCTGCATTAATGGATGACAATAATGTCGTCGGTTTATCCGTTATCACCATTAGAGAAAACGAGGTGATAATATCCAACTCGTTTGGCTATGCAGATATCGCCTCAAAGCAAAAAGTAGACGAGCAGACGGTCTATAAAGCAGCCTCTTTAGGAAAGCCAATATTCGCCTATATAGTCGTTGCATTGGCTCAGCAGGAAAAGTTGGACCTCGATAAACCGTTATATCTATATATGGATGAAGAGGTGGTAGTCGGTGATTTTCGTTCAAAAGAGATTACCGCAAGAATGGTATTGTCACATACCACAGGGTTGCCCAATTTTGGAGAAAGGGATGAGCCCAATTTTGATTTTACACCGGGCAGTGATTTTCAATATTCAGGTTACGGGTATCAGTACCTTCAGAAGGTGATTGAACATATCACACATAAGAGTTTGAATCAGCTGTAAGCGTCCGGCCAACACCCCTAGCTATCTAAGTTTTATTTCTGAAGGATCAACATCCCAAGGCATTAAACCACTTACGTTTC
>MABD01000039.1 GCA_002162955.1 Gammaproteobacteria bacterium 45_16_T64 | reverse complement strand
CGAATATTTAGCGGAACGGAAATCAGACCTGCCCAAGGCAAGGCATAGATTAATTCAAAATAACGATCACTGTTAAACGAAAGGATTGCGACTCTATCATTATTCTCCAACCCCAAATCCAGTAAACCCGAGGCCGCGCAGGTAATTCGTTGTAAAAACGCAGACCACGACTGTTGGCGTTCACCTGATACCGTGGCAATACCTTGAGGGTTTGATTGAACAGCTCGCTTGAGGCTTTGAGTTAATTGCATATTATGGACCCTAATGAGTTACGTGTATGGCCATAATATTGCTCAGTTACCTGGCTGTATATATGCGTTGTTGAGATGAATCATTTTTTGCTCTTCGTGCATGAAAGTATTCATTCCACCTCGATGCTTATAAGCGATAATCAATATACCCTAAAGGTAAATATACTAACCATAGGAAAATCAACGATGTCCGAGAGTGGTTGTTACATTGCCTACCCTGCATCCAGCGAGTTACACCGCAATGCTCGAGAATTTGTTCGCCTAATGAATAGGGACAATCCAAAAAGACAGGATGCATTGCTCGCTTGCACAATGACGTTGATGGTGAATGAAACCATTAATGTATACCTAACAGATATTCTTATCACATCAGGGATAAACGACACCCGTAGGAAGATCATAGTAACAGCAGACTCCTTTCTGAAAAAAACTGCTCGCTCATTGATAAAACAGGTGACAAAAAAAGTCGATGCGGAACAACAACGAAAAACAGCAGAACACATTGATTCTTGTTTATTATCGCTGAAAGTTAGCAATAACGAAACTATTGAATGGGTCGCATTCCCCATCAGCGAATCGTTTTACCAAAAAATAATCTCAGGGCACAATTCGTTTCTAGAACATCGTTCTAGAAACGAAAAATCAATCATTATAGAAAATCAACAAGCGATTACTCATGAAATGGTAAAGTTTTTGGTTGACAGGCTTGTTTCTACTATAAATCTAGGCCCTATTCTAACGAAGGTCATTGAAACTAGCACAAAAAAATGTGTTCAACTCATGCAGTCAACGTTACAGAAAAGCCTCAGTGCAATGGAAGAAGACGAAATAATTAGAACAAATCAGCATGTTGCAAAGATGCTGATAGTGGACCACATGCATAACGCAATGATGCCGTAAATACCCCATCATTTACGGCAATTATATATTCCCAAGAAGGCAGGAGGTGCTCTGAAGAATTTCAAGGTGATAGTATGTTTTAACTCCATTAAATTGATATAGAGATTGTTCATTCCGAAGCCTGTTCACGCCAATCCTTGGGGATCTATTTGTCAGGCCAAATCAAAAGTTTACTGAAATTACTACACTAAAGAGGAAAAATTCTATGACAAAAAAACAAACCTCAATAAGGTATGACATTTGGTCTGTCTACTCACTATTTGCGTTTGCAATCCTTGCATTCGGTGGGTCTCTGTTTGCTGCCGGTTTTTTACCCCCATGGGACCCGACTTGGGATGCAAACAAAATTTCTGAGCTTTATCAATCGAATGGCACCGGGATTCAGATAGGCATGATGATGCTGATGCTTGGCTGTGCCCTGTATCTTCCTTTCTGCGTTATCACCTCTGAATTGATAGAGAATCGCATGGGCATGCCGCTGGTAGCCAAAATCCAATTGAGTGCTGGAATCGCGGCCATTGCTTTTGGGATGGTGAGTGTTGCCGCATGGGGAATTGCGGCTTTTAGGCCAGAACGTGATCCGCAGATAACCCAGTTGATGAATGATATGGGCTGGATAATTTTCTTTTGGGACATTGCGTTTTTTCAACTTCAAGGGGCGGCAGTAATGTTCGCAACGTTTATATATAAAGGCCCCAGTCCGGTCTGGCCAAGATGGTTGGCCTATTTGTTTGCAATTAGTGTGATCGGGGTTTTCCCTGCATACGGTATCATCATGTTTAAAACAGGATGGTTGGCTTATAATGGATTGATTGGGTATTGGTTCCAAGTTATTGCTTTTGGCTTGATGCTAATACCGTGGTCGTGGTATTCGATCGTCGCGCTTAAAAAAGGGGACCCCCTGACCTAGTTCCAGGGAATTAATATCACGCTGTACCAGAGTTTGCAAAAACATTACTTTTGCAAACTCGAGTGGTACGGGAATAGATTTACCTATCCAGAGTACGGCAGGATATCATTCGCTACCCTTCTCATCATTCAACGTTCCGCAAGAGGACCTAAATGTCTACACGTAACTTCGATCCAGAGCTTATACCTTACCTACCGTTAATGCCGACAATTATCGATTTTTCTACTCTCCAATCCATTCGTCGATCTAGGTCGCAGTTTTCTTCCCAACAGTCACTAGGAGAAAAAGTAGGCAACACAAGAAACATTTCTATATGGAACAAAACCATTCCCGGATTGGATGGCGATCCTGACATTGCGATTAGAATCTATAAACCAGATACCACCACTAACAAAACATTACCTGCAATATACGAAATACACGGCGGTGGATTTATACTCGGCGACCTCAATATGCAAGACACCTGGTGTAGGCATATTGCGGTCGAAGTGGGTGCCATTGTCATTTCTATTGATTACCGACTTGCGCCTGAACATCCATTTCCCGCAGCACCGAATGACTGTTACGCGGGACTATGTTGGATTTTTGACTATGCTGATGAACTCGGCATCGATCCGTCTCGGATCGCTATCGCTGGCCAGAGTGCTGGCGCCTGCCTTGCCGTATCGACTACACTACGAGCCCGCGATATGGATGGGCCCCAAGTATGTTACCAGTTACTTGAGATCCCTGTTTTCGATAACCGCCTAGAGACCGCGTCTATGCACGAATACCAAGATACTCCGATGTGGAACCGTCCAAACGCCCTATGGAGCTGGAAGCATTATCTGGGTTCAAATAAACAAGGCGATACTTCACCCTATGCAGCACCCGCAAGAGCAGATGATTTATCGCACTTACCCAGCACCTATATTTCCACCATGGAATTTGACCCGTTACGAGACGAAGGCATCGAATTCGCATTGCGGTTAATGCGAGCTGGTATCGCCGTGGAACTTCACAATTATCCGGGAACATTTCATGGATCAACAATGATCGCTAGCGCAAACGTCTCCCAAAGAAACAACCGTGAAGTGGTTGAGTCCCTAAGAAATCACTTACGATAGCCCAGCCTTGGCAGGGCTATCGCCTACATAGTTACGCCCCTTCGAACACAGAACGAGCGATAATTTCCTTCATAATCTCAGAGCTGCCTGCGTAGATACGAGATACCCGTGCATTCGCATAGAGTCGGCAGATTTCATACTCTTCCATGTAACCCGCACCACCGTGTAACTGCACCCCAATATCCACCATTCGACATTCAAGTTCACTGGTGATTAACTTGGCTTTAGCCGCCATGTCCGCCGTGAGCGCTCTTTGACTATGCATAACAACGCAGTGATCCAAGTAGACCTGGGCCACATCAAGCTCTGCTCGCATCTCGGCTATCTTGAAACGCGTATTTTGAAACTCGGATATTGATTTACCAAATGCACGGCGATCTTGTACGTAGTTTTTGGTAACCTCAAACGCTCTTTGAGCTGCAGAGAGATAACCCACTGAACCGAGCAATCGCTCCTCCGCCAAACCTTGCATGAGGTAATGAAACCCCTTACGCGCATCCCCCAGTACATTCTCCTTGGGTATTTTCACATTACTGAAAAATAGCTCGGCTGTATCCTGCGCCTTAAGCCCAAGCTTCTTAAGGTTTCGCCCTCGCTCAAAACCTTCCATACCCCGCTCAATAATAAATAGTCCAATCTGGCGGGGATTATTGGGGTTCGTTTTCGCTGCGGTAACAATAAGATCCGCATTGATTCCGTTTGAGATATAGGTTTTTGATCCACTCAGCTCCCAGTAATCGCCCTTATCTACAGCACGGGTTTTCATACCCGCCAGATCACTTCCCGCATCGGGCTCAGTCATGGCCACAGCCAATATATGCTCTCCCGTTACGCACTTGGGTAAAAACCTGGCATGCTGCTCTATACTCCCTATATTCTTGATATAGGGCGCAACAAGGCGACTGTGAAGCGTATGATAAAAACCTGGATCGCTATAGATAGCATCTTCTTCTTGCATAATTTGTTGGTATCTAAAGTCTTCTAACTCTATACCACCATAGGCTTCATCAGCCCACGTCAACAGGTAACCCTGCTCTCCCATTTTCATAAACATTTCTCTAGGGACTATCCCCTCCTCTCTCTAAGCAGCCGTATTAGGCTGTACCTCTTTCTTCAAGAACTTCCGGTACTGCTCACGAAACATTTCGTGATCTTCTGTAAACAATGATCGTTTCTCGTTAATTTTCCTTTCTGAATACGTTGAATTTTTCAGTATTTTGTTAATTAGCTTTTGAATTTAACCAACAGTTTATACACACGAGTTAACCAGCCAGGATAAGGCGGGGACAACAATCCCATGGCGTTGATTTTTGGTTGATGAAATATCGGTCGCATTTTTGAAAACGAAACAAAACCTTCATGGCCGTGGTACTGACCCATACCACTATGACCTATTCCGCCAAAAGGCAGGTCATCTTGAAAAGCATGCAGCATCGTGTCATTAACGCTAACACCAC
>MABD01000043.1 GCA_002162955.1 Gammaproteobacteria bacterium 45_16_T64 | reverse complement strand
GTATATTCTTTCTTTGTTCGCTTGCTCACTGCTTTCTCCTCAATTTCTATTCATAGTTTAAATGAAATTGAGTGTCCGGGTTAGTGTAGCCAGACCACTTTGCATGGGTGTCGTAGTCGCTCTTCATATGCATTTGTGACAGACATCGTTTTATATATTTATAAGATTTGAGTCGGTATGGGTATGAGTGTTGTGATATTGCTCATTTCCTATAGGATGAATGCGGGATGAACGTCCCAAAACAAGCCAATCTAAAATACTAATTCAGGGAGAGAATAAATGGCTAAGACAAAACTATCGCTATTGGCAGTGTCTGCCGCGTCCGTACTCGGACTTTCAGCTTGTGTTCAACAGCTATGGACTGCAACCTATCCAGGGCCAAACAATTACTATAGTGAAGTGTATGATATTGTCGTAGGCACTAATAACAATGTCATTATTGAAGGGCGAACAAAGGCGCCAGACAACTCTGACACATTATTTGTAGCTCAATATAATTCACAGGGATCTTTATTGTGGGATTATTCAATTCCCAACTACGTTGCGCTTCGCGAAAACACGGCGGGAACCTCTTCACTACGAACAGTGAATAATGGCAATGTTTTTGCTTCAGGGGCTAATATTGACGGTCAATCGTGGAAAATACTAACGCTCTCATCAGAAGGAGAATTATTATGGGAAAAGGATTTTTCGTTTGATTCACAATGGAAAGACATCGCAGTATCAAGAGAAGGAATATATTACCTATTAGGTTGGTTTGAAAATAGAGCGCTAGTGATGGCTTTCGATGAACAGGGTAATGACCTTTGGGAATATGAAGTCAATGCTATAGCACCTGATGATTCCAGTGTTAATTTACCCAATTTAGGTAGTCGACTTATTAACGGATTTTCTGCGGGGCATATGGAAGTCGCTGTAGATGGGCGAATAGTCGTTAACGTGGGTGAAACATTATTTATTCTAAACTCAGATGGTAGTTTGAATGACTCAATATCGGCGATCGAATTAGGCGTCGACTTTTTCTTGGATCACTCCATCAGCGAGCACAATATTGCATTATTAGGAACGGAATCTAGTGTCGATGGAATCAATGGAAATACGATTGCATTTATCTTGAATGCGGAACTTGCAGTAATAGACTCTGCTGAAATAGGAAAACCCATTGATTCAGGCAGTATTGCAATGCTAGGTGAATCATCTGCCTGCGTTAGTTTCGTAACGGGCTACACAGGCAGTGTAACCCAAGCATTGGCTATGATTAGTATGACTGAGGAAGAATGGGGCTTTGAAACAACAGCTGAATACGCCTTCTATTCCCCTGTATCCCTAAAAACAGACGACAAGCATTGCTACCTCTCAACGTCAGAATCACTTATTTCGCCCACCTTAACATCCTATACCTACCGTTATGATGTAACGGGAAAACTGGTTGATACCATAGCTTTAGAAGATTTCGGATTAGCTGCCATTGAACTAAGTGGTTCCGATGTCTATTCTGGCGGCATTACTGGAAATTATGACGGCATTGAAGGTACAACAGCAACTATTGTGAAACACAAAATACGATAATCTTGTTATTTTTGATACTGAGAGGCCCCCCTACCTAACTCCACAGGAAAAAATTAGACGGCTGGAAGCAGGTAGGGGAACCTATACACTCATCTCCCCTCTTAGTCCAAAAGACCTAAGTTCTCAAAACTGCGACGTTACCCAAATAAAATCAACACTATTCACTTAGTATCGCACCGCTCAAGTCCACAGCCCAACGGAATTGACAGTTACAGAAGCTAGCCACATACAACATTGATGTCAACCTATCACACATCGGAAGTAAATTATGGATAAACTATTTTTTTGCATTATTTCAATATTGTTGAGCTTATCACTCTCATCCTGCGGGGGAGAAAGCGAGGATTATTCTATACGCAACCAATCCGACCTAGATGCACTATCAGGTCTCTCATCGATCCCAGGGGATTTAGTTGTCGCACCTTGCTCATCCTCTCTTTGCAATTCAAATCCCTTAGAAAATCTGGACGGCCTCGAGAGCTTAACATCCATTGGTGGCGCTCTTGTAATTAGGGATAACGAATTTCTAACGAGTATTGAGGGTCTTAAGAATCTAGCAACAATTGGTGGAACTCTTTTTATTAAAAATAATAGCACCCTGCCAAGTCTTGTTGGACTGACCGGTCTGACCTCTGTTGGCCAATCACCACAACCTAATGAAATTGGGGGGATTGTCATATGGAACAATGACAGCCTGATGAACTTACAAGCATTGGAGGGTTTACCTTCAACAGGTCCAAAGATTGAAATTAGTGAAAATAGTATGCTGACAACTATTGATGGTCTCACCCCCCCTTCTATTGTCACTACCCTCTATATTACCGATAACGCAGCACTTACCGACATCGATGAACTAAGTAATATACAAAATGTTGGGAAAATGACTATTAGCGACAACAACGAATTAACAAGTCTCCAGGGGCTTGAAAACGTGACCTCCGCTGACAACATCACCATTAGTAACAACCCGCTGATCACAAGCCTAGAAGGCCTTAAGAACCTAGCAAGAGTTAACGAAAACCTTAGAGTCACCCACAGTAAAATAGCAAACCTCGTAGGACTGGATAACTTAACGTTCGTTGGTTGGGGGGTTAGCATTTCGAACAACAATAATCTCATAAGCCTTGAAGGCCTTAGAAACTTGGCCGTTATCGATGGCGAACTGTCTATCGGGAACAACAACTTACTAACCGATTTAGAAGGGCTTAACAGTCTTACTTCCGTTGGCATGAACACTCAACCAACAGAGAAAGGCGGAATTAACATATGGAGCAACGATAATTTAACCAGCCTAACAGCACTTGAAAATGTAACATCGCTAGCTGAGAGAATTGAAATCGACGCTAACAATAGTCTGACAAGCTTAGTAGGATTAAATCATATTCCCCCTTCCCTATCTGCACTTATCATTACAGGCAACCCCATCTTGGTTGACCTTGAGGTGCTTAGCAATATTACTTCTGTCTCCGGCGATCTTACTATCAGTCGCAATGATCTGTTGACTAACCTTAATATGCTTAGGAACACAATGTCTGTTGGCGGCACGCTGACCATCTCTGCTAGTGATCGCATTACAGACCTCAGCGGGCTGCAAAATGTAACGTCTGCGGGGGACCTTTATATCTTGACATGCAGTGTACTGACTACGCTTGATGCGCTTAGCAATATCACTTCTGTAGACACCCTGAGAGTGGGTGACAACGAACGATTAACTAGCCTTGATGGACTTCATAACATCACGTCTGCAAGCGGAAAGGTTAGGATTTACGGCAATGAACAAATGGATACCCTTGATGCATTAAATAGCATAACAACTATTGGTTTTGGACTTTCCATTTCTAATAACAACCTCCTAACAAATCTTAATGGACTACATAATGTTACCTCTATAGGTGACGGTGGTCTTACCATTAATGATAACGACCTCCTAACAAGCATTGATAGTCTGAGCAATATTACTTCTATTGGCTTTGGGCTGAATATCACCAACAATGATCTTCTAACAAACCTTGATGGCCTGGAAAACATTACCACTATTGGCTGGGAGCTTGGGGTTGCCAATAATAGTCAACTATCCGACATTTCCGCGCTCAACAGCGTCCACTCTATTGGCAGAGATTTCTCCTTTCAATTTAATCCTGAACTTTGTACCAACCACATCGAGGTACTCAGCGACTTGATTGAGCAACGAGATGGAATTTCGAGAGATATAACCATTTCTGACAATAAAGATTGCATATAGGATTTGAAAAACTAGATTGTTAATAGTGAATCTAATTGGCCCTTGATTGACCCTTTCGAGAATCAAGGGCCAATTAAATTTACTACGCAAACTCGTAAAATTGAGACGTCTATCACAAACCACAATCTTCTTAGAAAAACTCGCCCATTCACATGTCCTACTTTCCTTCCGTCGATCGTCTTTAGATTATCTGATGCAGTTCATCGCAACGGCTATCAGATCAGCAACCTTTATTTAGGACGTTTTAACATTACAGTAGGGATTATTTTCATGGCATTTACAAAAAAACTCAGTCTTGCAGTTGCCGCAATCGGTATGGCTGCCACTTCCACGGGTGCTCTAGCCAAACCATTCGCAACCATGACCACTGAAACACTCAATACAGCAGGGTCTGCGCAATACAATGGTCGATATGTGTATGATTGCTCCAACGTAACCGTTACCCCCGCGGTAGGTCTATTTGGTATCAATGGTGTCGACGCTATCGCCCTTCCCTTTATCGGCGACCCTGTTCCTGGCAAGTGCGTACAAAGAGAATTGGTTGATGAACATACACCCTATTTCAATTCAGGGAAAACAGGTGATTTTGACCCCAATGGAGAGCCGCAGTATTTAGCAGGAGGAATCATTCCTGAAGATGACATAATTGAAGAGGTATATAGCCACGTTGAAAACATCTGCAAGGGTGGCCTCACCTTACTACCTGGACTAATTTTCACCGGCGTAGGTGAAAACCATGATATCGAGAACGACCCCAACAATTGTGCTGGACTAGCCTCATTAGCCACACGAGAATTTATTCGTAGCTTCCGAGAAGTTGTACCGGCCCCAATGATGTCCGCCAATTTAGAATACCGTCAAACGGTTGATCATCACACTGCATTTTGGGGTGGCATGCGCTGGGATGTTTACCACCGATATAGCAAAATACCGAACATGAATTATGAGACCTACGACTATGGTGCAGACAACCCCTCACCATTTGCTTCGGTTTACACCTCGGGTGACAACAATACTCCTGATCCACTTGCGTTTAACATGGTTAAGCATGACTTCAACTATCGATATGTGGAGTTTGGTGGCGTTACAACAACGCCGTTTTTCGACGGACAGGTACTCATGGAATGTACCCAGGATGTAGTTACAGGTTATTTGTCACTGGGTTCCTATGACACAACGGACTATAGTATTTCAACCCATGCAAATGGCGGCTCCATTGCCGGCTGCACACTATATCTCGACGGTGCAAATCATGACGTGGTGGCGAATGGAATTCAGGCGGTTGGCTGGACTCTAGACGTTGTCACCTCTGTCGACCAAATAGGTACGGAATATTCCTGTGATGATGATTCATTGGATTTAGCTATTGATATTATCGGAGCCGACCCTGAAGATCATCACTTATGTGACTAAGCACTACGTCACATAATAAACACAAAGGCCTTATCTACCTGAATTCACCAGGTGAATAAGGCCTTTTCAGTTTCTAGCGGCACTACCCTACAGTGATGAATAGCGACTCAATGCTCTAGACTAGACCTACTCCAATCAGACGTAGATATTCACAGAGGCACGCAAGAATTGATTAACGTTTTAGTTTTTTCTTGTAATAAGCATGGTTGCTGATACCCTCCTCTCTTTACACCCTAGGCCGCATATTTGGAAGACAACATTTAGCCACTGAGATGTTAGTAGAATAGAATTATGGTCGACACCAACCAAGCGTCACGGCAGAAATTCACCCAGCTATTTCATCAACACCAGCATGAGCTACTACGGCTGCTATCAGCCAAAGTGTCCAACGTCCAGGATGCTGAAGATATTCTGCAAGATCTATTTATTAAAGTATCAGCGTTTGATAACCAATCTTCAAAAGATATCGACAATCCCAAACACTATCTGTTTAAGATCGCCAACAACATGGCGCTGGACTTTCTTCGTAGAAAATCACGTCAAACCCATTATTTCTCAGACGAAAATGTAATCGAATTTGAATCAACCAAAGCCGCGGTTGATTCACCGGATCGAATTTTAGTTGGCCAACAACAAGCTGATCAATTACGCAAGGCACTTACTGCCATGCCCACTCAACGACGGCAAGCATTTTTACTCTTTAAGTACCGAAATTTAACCCGCAGCCAAATCTCAGTGGAACTCAATCTATCTATTGATGCCGTTGAAAAACATCTAGTACGCGCCTTGAAAAATTGTAGAGATGCCCTTAAACGAGGAGAGGCAATTGACTAAACCTCTAGATAAACACTCAGAAGACGCACTGCTAGATCCCGTTTTCTTAGAATTTATAACAAATCAAGAAACAGACCAGCCATCCAATACACAAGAGTTAAGTGACGTGTGGGATGCACTAGATTCTCTTGCCGATGATAGTTTTTCCGAATTAGCCGCCTTCGACGCCAAGACAGCTGAACCTACGCACCAGGTAATACGACCTTTTCTTACTCGGCCAATTGGGTTTGGCGCCATTGCGGCTGCCCTTCTCATTGCGCTGATCCTTCCTTTATCCTATCTGGGCCTACCGACAGAATATTCGATCGCCAAGGGGCAGCAATTAACAGTGACTCTAAGGGATAATTCTACTGTCGAGCTTGGGGGAAACACGCTCGTAACGGTACAGGAAGGCTGGGGAAATCGATCCGTTAGCATCGAGAAAGGTAATGCATATTTTTCGGTGACACCTAACAGATCTAAACCATTTACTGTCCACTTAGGGGATTCAATCGTAACAGTACTAGGAACCACCTTTAATATTTATCGAAGCAAAAAGCTAATTGAAGTCGTCGTCGAAAGTGGAAAAGTTAACATCTCAGAGAATCGTTCTAGCACACGCGTAGTTGAAAACGTCGACCTAACAAAGAATCAAAAGCTAATCATCAAGAAGGGGCAAACATTACAGGTTGTCAGGAATGTCGATATAAACGGAGAAATAGGCTGGCGACACGGCTTTATTCACTTCAAACAAACCTCTCTAGAAACAGTAGTGGAAAGGATGAGTGACTTCTATAACACGCCTATCTATATTAGAAACAAAAAGCACCGAAACATGCTTCTAACCGGTGTTTTCAAAACGAACGATCTTGATAATTTTCTGGCCAGCCTAGCATTAGTCGCACAAATTAAAGTTGACAACGAACAACCAGGGGTCGTGTATCTCTACTGATCTTACCATTGCACCAACATGAGGTTGTCGTTTTTCGCTTTATTGCTAATCGTATTGTCAGCAACACTGGAGGCTAAAGGGTTCACCGTCCAGCCGAATACGCTTAACAAAACACTCATCGAGGTTGACATTTCAGCTCAACCCCTCGAGGATGCCCTTACACAACTGGCGACTAACCACAGCATTCCTATTGTCTTCAAATCCGATAGTGTCAACGCTTTTTCTGCCAAACCTCTCAAGGGAACAATGAGCCTTCGGCTAGCACTGGAGTCGTTGTTGGTCGATATTCCTTTATCCTTTACCATTATCGACAATGCATGGGTTGCCATAACCCCAACAAAGAAAACTCTCACATACAACTCTACGCAAAAAAAACGCCTACCACTGAAAATACGTCCCCCTGCAATATCAGAGATTGTCGTGGTCGGCGAATACCTCGATCTCGGATGTTGTCGAAACTCACCCTCTACCGCAACCAAAACCTATATCCCCACCATTGAAGTGCCTAAATCCATAGAAGGCATTAGCGCTGACCTACTTAAAGACCGAGGTAACGCAACATTATCAGAGGCGTTTAGAGCGTATTCATCCATCAATGTGACTGATCTACGTGGCAATATTAATGTAAGAGGTTTCAAGCTATCCAATAGATCTATTCTAAAAGACGGGCAGTCAATCGTAAGTCATGGTATTTCAGCGCTAACACTGAATAACATCGAAGGCATAGAGGTGGTTAAAGGTGCCAACTCAACATTATATGGCTATGGTCAGCCTGGGGCGGTTATCAACCTCATTACGAAAAAACCAAGAAAAGCGGCATTTACCAACATCACTCTTAGCACGGGTAACTACGACCAATACATCGCAATTGACGCAAACAGCCCCACATTGATAAGCGATGATCTATTCGTTCGCATTAACGGTTTATTCCGAGAAGAGTTCCCTAAGAAGGCGTCGCGAGGTGCACTGACTCAACTGGAGCTTTCCCCATCCATCAGCCTGCAGATTAATGATACGGACAAGCTTCTTATAGACATTAACTATAGCCAGCAAAGAATCAACGGGCACGGAGGTAAGAGGCCCTTCGATCAAATAGAAATCGCCGATCAGTTTGGCATCGATTTCTTTGATGTCACGCATCCAAATTGGAACGGAGATGCATCAGATTTTTATCCGAATACCGGTCTAGAAAATGAAGAGACTCACGACTCGACCGTGACGGAACTAAGGATAAACTACCAAGGTTTGACACGAACCGGCTGGGATTATTCCGTCAATACCTATTACGGTGATAGCAAATTCACGAGCCAATACGCCAACGATCTTAATGTCTGGTTAAATCCAGCGTTTGATCCGCAACCTTTTCCATTCTCATTTCTCGACCCCTTAACTTACCTAAAAACGCTATTCGACAACAACGCAAATTTCATTCAACACTACCGCGACGTTCGCGCGGATTTCATTACCTTAATGCAGGACGAATATGGAATCGCACCCGAGGATGTAGTGGATACATTATATAATCAGGGTAACGACATACCGTTCTGGAGGGATAATAATCTACGCTTTTATCAGGTAGCCTTTGACCAAAAAGCACATGTAGATCAGTTCAATCTGGACATATCAATAAGCAGGGATTTTTTCCTATTTGAACAAAAGCATTCACTATTATTAGGTCTATTACATACCACCAGCAACTCTGAAGGCCTAGCAAGCCAACGATATAACAAATCACTGTATGAGCAAGGTGCCTCCCTGGTGTCAAACGCATCAAATAACGACGATCTATTTCTCGGCTGGGCTTTACAACGCTACGCTGCCCTGCCCTGGTATTTCCCATACCATGAAAACAACACGGCTGATATCACGCTTCCAACTGCGATTTCTGAGTTAGCAGGCATAGAAAAAGGACAGAGCTTTGTACTGGATGGCACCTTTCCATACAAAATCTCTAAAACAGAAACAACACTCAGTGGTGTCTATTTACAAGATCAAATTTCCCTTAGCGAGCACTGGAAATTATTGGTGTCGACAGGCTTCTATCAATACACACGTAATTTTGATACAGCGTCCCTTAATTCACTCTTCATGCTGATAGGAGAGCGACAGATTATTTCTAGGAGCAGCACTGCCCACGACAAGTTCTTCGCACCATCGATTGGCGTAACCTATCTACCCCTTCAAACACTGTCTTTTTACGCAAACGTCGGTATTCAATACGACCTTCTCAATGGCGTAAATGCCAACCAAACAGCCCTAGACCCAGAAAAAACAGAAACAGAAGAAATCGGTGCTAAATGGTGGCCTACAGAAGATTATAGCGTCTCACTAACCTTGTTCAAGATGACAAAAACCAACTGGTTACTGACCGATGGAGACAATTTTGGCTATCTCGCACAACAAGGCGAGTTTCAAAGCACTGGTAGCGAGTTTTCGTTGGTAGGGTTTATTACCCCCCATATAAAGACAAGTCTAAATTTCACAAAAACCAAGACAGAATCGCTTAAAAAACCAAGCGGTGGAAGAGATGATAGTTTCTTAAATCTCAGCCAAGTTGGCGTTCCCTCCGATAGCGGCAGCCTTTGGGTTCAAGTACACAACCAACCTTTTGGTACCCATGACTGGTCTTTTGGTTTAGGCATATCCTATATGGGCGGGCGACAGTTCAATCAACAATTTATAGAATCCAAATTCTCTGAGTACACGTTAGTTGATGTTGCCATTACCTACCTTGACGAGGACTTTCGCATAGGGCTAAATGCAGACAATATTACCAACGAAAAATGGGTGATCGGTTCTAACGCGACCCCGCAGCTTTCTGACAGCTCCCGATATTTATCGGAAGGTCACGAGTCCAGGTTAAGATTGACAACAGAGTGGTTCTTTTGATGTGAAATATTACTCAGATTGCAGCACAAGCTCAATCGTCTTATCTTCGTACAAGTGAATCCCCTCCAGTGTTAGCTAGCGCTAAAGAGTCCCACCAACGCTCATTCTTAAAAGGCTTATCAATATTAACCGTTTCTCCAATTTTTGGCGTTAGCAGTGTAAAGTTTTCTAATACCGAATACTCATATAATTTCCTAACAGAGTCATTCCATGGATGTAATGACAATTCAAACATCCCCCAGTGTACCGGAAAGTATCTTTGAGCCCTCAAATCCTTGAACGCCTGCACGCCTTCTCTGGGAAACATATGTACGTCCTTCCAATTCTCGTTATACTGCCCTGACTCAATAAACGCGACATCAAATGGACCAAGCCTCTCGCCCACGTCCTTAAAATGCGATCCATAACCTGAATCACCACTAAAAAATACGCTATGGCTATCGCTCTTTATTACCCAAGAAGCCCAGAGAGTAGCATTAGCATCGGCGCCGCTGCGCCCAGAAAAATGGTTTGCAGGCGTAGCAGTAAAACGTAAAGGCCCAAAATCTACGGTTTGCCACCAGTCATTCTCAATTATGTTATTTTCTTTAATTCCCCACTGCTTAAGATGACTCCCAACACCCAAGGGCGTTATAAATGTCACTTCCCTATTAGTGAAAAAACCTATGGTTTCTTTATCGAGATGGTCGTAGTGATCATGTGATATCACTATGTAATCGATGTCAGGTAGCGCTTCAAGCATGACAACTGGTTTTTGAAAACGCTTTACAAACATCTTCACTGGGGAGGCCGATTCAGAAAACATAGGGTCAACCAGAATGATCTTTCCCGCAATATTCAACAAAAATGACGAATGACCAAACCAGATAACCTTCAAGTCTGCGCTTGGTTCAACGAAAGCCACAAAATCAGGCGCGACCTCTGGAAGCAATCCAGCAGGGACGCGATTTATTCCTGGTTCAACCCAATCTTTTATCATTTTCCAACTGAGCTTATTTTCTTGTGAGGGTTTCGCACTCGCATAATTAACCTGATTTACAAATCGTCCCTTTTCAACACTGTAATTTGTAGAGTCTTGTATTCTCTTAAGCGAGGCTCCACTTGGCTGGCTACCTAACTCACTCCAATCAAAAGTTATCATGGCTATAGAAAAGGCGACAAGCATCGACCCTAGAATAATCCTCATAATTTTACCTTACCGTTTCAGCTGGAACGCCCCGTTAATATTCTATTTGAACAGGTACACACTTGTGTTTACAATGAAGGAGAAGCCAATATTAATCAAGCAAAAGTAAACACATCTGTGTACTTATTTTGTAAACGTAAACAAATCAGGTAGTTACATGTCAGTAAAGGATCAAAAAGTTGCCCAAGTCTTACATGCAGCAACCCAGGAACTGCTTAGTAAAGGGGTAGATGCCGCCTCTATGCATAATATTGCTGAATTAGCAGCGGTCTCAAAAAGGACTCTGTATAAGTACTTCCCTACCAAAGATGATCTTTACAGCGCCCTTATTGATGAACTGTTAGACCGAGTCACAGAAGTACAACCTACCTATTCTAAAGACATTCCTATTCGGGAGCAGCTAGAAGTTATCGTGAACAATAAGATAGATCTGTTTACTTCAGAATCGTTCTTAAACATGTCAAAGATAGTGCTGGGCGAAATGCTAAAATCCAGAAAACCCTTAGATCAACAGCTAGAAAGAATGTACAACACAGAAGTTAGTTTGATTCAATGGATCGATTCAGCAAAAGCCGCTAAAGAAATCAACTCACCTATAAGCAGCGACATTATTGCTGGCCAATTTCACTCCATACTAAAAGGACAGATTTTTTATCCCGTACTTTTCTATTTTGCAGACCCCAAATTAATCGACAATAAGGAAGTATGTAGACTAACCGTGGATTTTTTTATGGCGTCTTTCGTCGATAAACAACTGCCTATCAATGCGTAATAACGATCTCCCCTTCACCACTCTCCCGTAAGCTTGATAGAAAATAGTGGAGTTGGCTCTGTAGATCGAATGCCAAATCATCATCTCGCCAAATCATATCGTGATCAGCGGTATCATACTGTACAAATCCACTTCCCCAATGGGGTGCCTCCACAATAGGTATGTCTGCTTCCCACACATAAGGTGACAATTGCGGCCAACCACCAGCCCGAGCAAAACTCGCGCCAGACAACCCACTCACTTGGTTGTCGAACGCGGCACCTTGTTGTAAGACATTGTACGTTTTTCCTCGAAGCCGACGGGCGTTATATAGGAACACACCAGGATCAGAGGCATCTAACGTGCTCTGGAATACCATTCCCGCAAGATATACTAAATGCGTTAGATCAGCATCACTTACTATACTGTCAATACCCCCAGCAAAACCTAGAATACTCCTCACTACACTGTGGTCGAAGGCAATATCAGTGAACTTTGCACCAGCAACGTTAAAAACATAGCCATCTATATTCGAGACCAAACCCGCCAACACACCACTTTGAATCGCCCCCAACGATACACCCATCACATAAATCTGATTGACATCAAAATCGGGAATGCCATCGCCACCTTCAGGAATAACATCAACGTCAGACATGTTCTCTATGGCTTTTAGCAACCACAAGAGCCCTACAACTGTTTCTCGACCATTGTCTCTCCACGATAGTGGATTCAGAAAATTATAGTAACAAAGCGACTCGTTCCCTATAAAATTAGCTCGATCACCATGGCATAATGAATCCATCCCTATCGTTGCGATCCCGGCCTTAGCAAACCAATCAGATACTTCTTTAACATCGTGCCGGCTTTTGCTGGTTCCATGCACATAGAGCATCAAAGGATATGGCTGCTCATGCTCTAGAATCTCCCTGTTGGGCAGGGAAAACAAAACATCAACACTTTCAGATCGCTCTACCGTCAAAGTTTTTCCTGCATTGTTTCGCCAAATACCCCATAAATCACTGAACATCGGAGTTTCTAGTTTAGCGTGCACAAATGATTCCGTAAGCGGACTTTCAGACGGTTCGAATTCCCAGTCGGTTAAAATGGCAGGAGCAGTGTTATTAAGGTTATCCAAAATATCTATCGCTTGCTCCATATCTGAAAATATAGGCATGGTAGTAAAACGTGAGAGCGACAAAAGGCTTTCTCTTTCTATATTATTTTGCTCCAGGTATACCAGTAATCCCTCGTGCTGAGCTAACATTGATATCGAAGACTCCCCATTTATCAATCTTCTCATACTAGGCGATGCTTCTAAACAAAGTCCGATTTGTTTTTGCCAATCGTTAGTGACTACCAGTGCATAATCTGTATTTTCCAGTAGAGGAACTTTCGGTGTGAGTCTCAAGTAGTTCTTTCCTAGTGAAGCGTAAACAGGTGCAATTTCTCCGAAAAAACGATGATCTGGATCAATCACCATCAAGAATACTCCACTACCGCTATCGGTAAATTGTTCCGTATTCAATGTGAGGTCCACATCAGGCAAAGGTATAAATAGATCTGAGTACAGACCAAACCCTTCTAGTGTTTCAAATGATTTTAACCAATAGGATAACAAGCCAAAATAGACGTTGAAGAGTGGAAACTCCTTATCAACTACTAAATTAACACCAGTACTAGACGCTGAATTTAGTTCGGTGAAAATATTGTTAGGGTATGGTACCACCAATGCAGATGACTCAAGGTCAAAGGGGAATTCTGCGTAGCGATCACATTGCTCTTGCGTTGGTAAAGCAGCATCAGGAATACGAGTATTTTCATACTCGCTCTCGCTACCTGTACAGCCCCACAGAGAAAGCAATAGATATAAGACGGTCGTCACTCGAAGAGCAATCATTTGAAATCCTAATTATTATTTTTATTGTGAAGCAAGAAAAAGATTAGAGCTTAAGGCTCTTGGAGGTGAATTGTATTGACTCCAGATGCCACCAATTTGACGTAGAGTGTTTGATTAGGCCAAACCAAGATTGGTGGAAAAATCAATACTACCTCCCTGAAGGTTGAATTCTTAATGATCAGCGGTAGAATGAGGGCATGAGGTCCCTCTACTACATCTCCAAACCCATCGTACGCTCACTTCTAATCTATCTCGAACAACGCGGGTTCGATTCCACATCCGTGTGTCAATCCTTGAATATAGATCATCGCGAAATCATGAGCGACGATGGTCTTTTACCTTCCCATATCTATACCACTTTGTTAAAAGCCGGAAAAGACCTAACCAATGATCCCGCCTTTGGTCTGCTCTATGGGAAATCTGCAGCGCCTGGTAGATGGGGGGTGTTGGGGTATATCATGACGTGCTGCCACACCCTCGATGAAGCAATACATTGTCAACAACGGTATCAAGACTTAGTGGGGAGCATGGGCACTCTTGTGGTACACCCACGTAGAGATACTCTACGATTATTATGGGATACGGACTTTACGCCGCTGGCAGTTCAATCAGAAGAAGCAATCACGGGCTGGGTCACCTTTGGACGATGGGTCACGAATACTGAACTTTCACCTAGCCACGTGTATTTTAGCCATCCAGCTCCTATAGATACCAAACCCTATCGCGAGTTCTTCAACTGCGATGTCGAGTTCGACTCTCAGTTCAACGCCCTGGAAATAGGGGCTAGCTTACTGAGCACACCAATAGAGCGGGTCGATGAGAAATTAAAACGTCAATTAATTAAATTCGCCGACAAACGACTTGAAAATACCAATGAATCCTATTCATTTCTAAGTGTGGTCAAAAAATACATCAAGGAAACACTACCGAAAGCAGCACCGACATTACAGGAAGCTGCCACTATTCTTGACCTAACTCCTCGCACCTTACAACGTAGGCTGGAAAAGAAGGGTATGCATTTTTCAGGGGTCATTGAGGAAACCCGCAATGAATTAGCGATCCAATATTTGGAAGATCTAGATAACACAATTATTGACGTAACATTCTTACTTGGATTTTCTGAACAGAGTGCATTTACTCGTGCGTTCAAGCGGAGAACTGGCCTAAACCCTGGCGAGTATCGAAAAAAGTATATTCAAACTGAACCGATGTCAGAAGAGTCCGTGGGGCACCCACATCAACAAATGAATCATTCTGGTTGTTAGTAATATACTCTCTATTAAGTCTACCGTGGAGAAGGCGTCATTCTTTCTTTCGCCAGACAGCCTATAAAACGTGCAACGATTGCATAAAATTACAACAAAACTCATAGCACGCATTGTAAATGCTAATTATTATCATTACTATATCGAAATACGATGTATTCAGCTTATTTGCTTGGAGCACTTCGCACAAAATAAAACTTTTTATATAGATGACCAAGCCCCCTCAGATTCACCTTGACCATCAGCGCATATCACAGGGTAAACAATCAGAGTATAAGTAGTAACTAAGGAGAGACGTGTGAGCTCTGACGCCGGCCGTGCCATAAATACAGGAAATTCAGCATCCACATTAGACGATTTTTCTATCGATGCTGAGGTCAAACCTAAATCAGGTACGCGTAAAAGAAGGAAAAAACTAACTGCTCATCGCGCAGCCTATCTCGTACATAGCTTTATTGGATTAAAGCTGTCACTTATTTTTAGCATTGTACTCCTTACCGGGTCTATCGCTGTTTTTTCAGACGAGCTTGACTGGCTACTCTACTCTGAAATACGCGTTACTCCACAAGGCGAGAAGCTCAACGAAGGTGAGATTTTTGACCGTCTGCAGGCAGCCATGCCTAATGTAGGATTAGCAGCACTTTCTACCGCCAACGATAAGGAAGCAACCGCTGCACACGCCAGGATGACGCTTCCAGGGGGCGGCTTCAAAAAAATATGGATAGACCCTTATACTGGAGAAATCACGGGCACTACAAACTTTCTAACCGTAGGTGAGTTTTTTTCAATTCTCCATCACACACTGTTTATGCCAGTGATAGGCCGAGCATTAGTCAATGTGTTTGGTGTGCTTTGTTTAATTGGACTGATCTCCGGGCTTATTTCATATCGACGTTTTTGGAGAGAGTTTTTCACTCTTCCGCGCTGGAACGCCAAATCGCGTATATTTTTAGGTGATCTACACAAGTTTATCGGTCTTTGGTCAATCTGGTTTGTATTAATTATTGGCGTAACGGGAAGCTGGTGGTTTTATCAAACGCCTTTAGTAAGATACAAAGTTGCACCACAATTTCTGCCGTCAACAGTTATTGATCCACAACTCAGCCATGAGCATTTAGCCGCCCTCGGTAAAGGAATCCCTACCCCCCTAACGTCAAAAGACATTGTTAGCGCATTAAAAAAACATGACCCAGATTTCGTTATTCATTTTCTAATCCCCCCTGAGCACAACGGCATGGCCTATCAAATAGGGGGCACCAAACACGATCTACTTACCAGCAAATGGGATAGTCGCTATTTTTTAAACCCATTTACCGGTGACATTATAGGTAGCCAACTGGCCGAAGACCTACCCAATATAATGCGAGTCGATAAAGCAATGGTTCCTCTACATTATGGCACTTGGGGTTATTCTGGTAATGCCGATTTGAGTGTTAAGATTATATGGTGCTTTTTTGGCTTGGCTATGAGCGCTCTGTCTATCTCTGGAATGATCATTTATTACAAACGGACCCAATCTGCCACGCGAAAATTACTACCTACCCATGGTAAATCTCGCACCCTACAACGCACATGGTTTGCAGTTCGCCCCTGGGGTGGCCCTATGTCTAGTTTAAAGTATGTGAACTGGATTTTTGTTATCGTCATTGGCATTGGGATTAGCATCGGTTTCAAAATACAAAAAGAAGGAACAGCAGGCTCCGGGTACCTATACACAGAGCAGAATATTGGACAATGGTCTATTTCACTGAATGCGACTCTAGGCCTGCTTGAAAAAGACTTAGACCCAATTCAAGCTGGCAGACAAACGACCATTAATGCATTTATTAAGTCCGGTGATCCAGATGCCATAAAATTCATGTACGCCAGAGTGAACAAACCAAGAACCACTCGAGCTCCTGGTTCAGTCATTCATGGCTCCCTTGGTAATCAGCATGCCCATATGCCAGTCCCTCAAACATTAAAAGACAGTACACTGATCTGGCTAACCATAGAAGATTGGAGCGGTGAGTTTTACCAAGTTAACTGGCCTTTGCAGGCCGACGGAAAAGCCACAGTTGACATGCGTATTGCACCACAGCAAGAAGTCACGTCCTTACATTAATATTTGAGAAATCACTATGCCATCTATGCTAAGAAATACAGGTCTGTTCATGCTGCTCTTACTCATGAGTTCGTTGAGCTGGGCCCACTACCCCGTCTTAAATTGCCACCTTTCACAAAACCCAACCAGCGGTGATACGGTCATATGCAGCGCCAGCTTTTCGGATAAATCACTAGCCCCTAATGTAGTCATTGAAGTGTATTCAGAAGATGACGAGGTGGTCTCTCAAGGCCGCACCAATGACGATTCTTCCTACCGATTCAACCGGCCACAAGGTGCATTCTTTATTCTTATGGATGCTGGGCCAGGCCATGCGCTTGAAATATCTAACGAAGAAGTCACGGGGCTTTAGCACCAATTTATGAAAACCGCCTCAACCACTACAGCGTCAACGAACGACAATCTGACATTTATCGAATCTGTTAAGCCCTGGGATGGTAGAACAGAAGACATACTTGTGTTCTCCAGCATACTTTTGATTTTGATCCTGGCCAGTGGACTGCTGTTTTTACTTTATCCTCCCCAGCCCAATCACCACGTCCGCATACCTAACAATATCAGACAACCCCTGACTGAGCTAAGTATTGCCGCAGAAGAAATCATTATGCTACGAGAACTCGAAGGTAAAACCCCTTCTCTACCGTCACTACAAGCGATGGGTATTCCCCCTTTTGAAGATCACTCTCGAAACAACCGATTATCATTCACTTGGGTGAACAGCGGTCATTGCTTTCTAGGGCAAAACAACTCAACATCTACCGCTTCGGATCCGATCAATGTTTACCAACTCCGACTTCGTCTCGCGACAGAGTCGCAACAAACGCCTCAATCCAAATCTTTGCCTCCCTATACAATAAGCTGGAGAAAAATATCCTCCAACGCGCAGTACTCCCTACCGAAGGATTGCGCTGGCGACAACGACAATATATGGCAACACGTAAATAATACGATCGAAAAGAAGGCTAATGATCTCCATGCACATTAATTCACTTTTTCTGCTCCCAAAGAAATATCTCGCTCTGCTGGTTGGGTTGCTTATTGCTTGCCTCATTCCTGCACAAGCGATGGCCCGACTTAATGTAGGGATCACTCTACACCCCTATTATAGTTACGTTAAAAATATCGTAGGAAACAAAGCTGAAGTGACCCCCTTGATCGACGCCGGGTTTAATCCACACGCTTACAAGCTCTCTCCTGCCGATCTCACACGGCTCAAGTCAATGGACGCTATTGTGGTCAATGGCATCGGTCACGATGAATTTGCAATGGAAATTCTGGAAGCAATAGACCTTCCGAAATTAACTGTAATTCATGCAAACGATTCTGTCCCTTTAATCAGCAACCCCCAAGGTAAAAAATATAATCCGCACACCTTTGTATCTATAGATGCAACTATTCGTCAGGTTTACACCATCGCTCAGAAATTAGCAAAGCTTGATCCTGACAACGGAAAGTTTTATCTCCGTAATGCACTGGGTTACGCTAAAAAGCTCAGACAGGTCAAAACGAGAACTCTTCAAAAAATCACCGAATTGGACTTGAGCAATATCAGAATTGCCAGCACCCACAATGCCTACGGCTACCTATTACAGGAATTCGGCATGACAGTATCTGCAGTAGTCGAGCCCGCCCATGGCGTATCGCCTAATGCAACACAGTTGCAATCCACTATTGATAAGATCCGTAAAGCCAACGTTCAAGTGCTATTCACAGAACTTAACATGCAAAATAGATATGTAAAAGTCATTGAAAAGGCAACGAATACCCGCCTCTACCATTTTTCCCACATGACATATGGCGATTACCGCGAAGCACTAGTGATAGAAGATATGAGGTACAACTTAGAGACACTCGTTAAAGCACTAAGCCACGCTGGACAGATAACACAATGATCCCTTCTACTCTACACGGCCCATCAATCCATTTGAAGAAGGTCAGCTTGCAAGATGGAAAGCAAATCCTACTAGATAGTATTTGCGGTGACTTTCCTGCTGGTGGTTGGCACGCAATTTTGGGCCCTAACGGCGGAGGAAAAAGCACATTACTAAAAACGCTTCTTGGCCTCACTCCGCATTTGGGAACTATCAACATCGCCTGGGCATGCAACCCCGCTCAGCGTCGAAAGGACTCCAGCCATATCGGCTACGTTCCCCAACTAACGCCTTACGACCCCAGCTTACCCGTATCGGTTAGAGACTATATACTCATGTCTCTTTCTCGAAGGCCCATTTGGTTTAATCGAAAATTACCAAATCATGTCATAGAGGCCATTCGTCGCATTCAACTTTTAGATAAAATGGATCGAAGAATTGGTGATCTTTCCGGTGGAGAACGGCAACGACTAATGTTAGCTACGGCTCTGTTAAGAAAACCAAGTCTGTTACTGTTAGACGAACCCATGACAGGGCTAGACAAAGAAGGTCAAACAATATCTCTTGAAATTCTGTCAAGTTTCCATTCAGCAGGCGGGACCATTTTGATGGTAGAACACAATTGGCAACTTGTTCAAGAATATTGTGACCGTGTATATTGGATCGATCGGACCATGAAAACATACTCCTCTACAACTGATTTTTTCCAAAAAACAGAGCACCAATCTCAAAGAGTTCCTACCGCATTATGACATCAATCTATCTACTGTTTGGGGAATGGGTCGCTCAAGGCTGGCTACCTCAAATGTTCGCCTATGAATTTTTACTCAACGCGCTCTTTGCCAGCATGATGATTGGTCCATTACTAGGAATACTAGGCACACTCGTGGTGGTCAAAAGACTTGCGTTTCTGTCAGAAGCCGTTGGCCATAGCGTTTTGACCGGTGTCAGTATTGGTATATTGATCGGAGAACCCGTTGAATCACCATTAATTAGTTTACTGAGTTTTTCCATGCTTTTCGCGTTACTCCTCCAGTGGATAAAGGGTCGCTCCACTATTCCATATGATGCATTGATTGGCGTATTCCTATCCTTTGCATTAGCAATGGGAGCCGCATTATTACTATATGTTGCCAAGAAAGTTAATGTTCATCTGATCGAGCAAATTATGTTTGGCTCAATACTGGTGGCTTCTGCTAACGATTTAATCATGCTGCTCATCATTTGCCTAACCGTTGCAATTTTGGGGTACCGTTATGGCAACGAAGCTTATTTGGTCGCCATAGCACCAGAAGTCGCGCGCAGCCAACGCGTGAATACGCGGGCTCATGATTATGGGTTTGTAATCATGGTCGCTTTAATTACCGTCGCATCCGTAAAAATTATCGGTGCGGTTCTGGTGGGCGCCCTATTGCTGGTACCTGCCGCTAGCGCACGCCTGATTGCCAATAACCTTAAACAACTTCTCATTCTATCGGTATTTTTTGCAAGCACAGCAGCTATTTCAGGTGTGTTAATTCCTATGTACGCCCAATGGCCGTTATCCGCTGGATCTGCGATAACACTATTTGCATGTGCTTGGTTTTTGCTGTGCCTCATATACCGACAATTGATATCTAGTAAAACGTAATGAATATAATGATGCCCTGTACAAAGTTTCTTTCAATGCCAGTATTTATGCTGCTATTTACCTACTTATCTGCGTGCTCAACGACTAACGAGGTGAAGAATAGAGAACCAGCAACCCAGGATTATTCACTAAAGGTTGCTACCGCAACACCCGTTGTTGCCAGCATGGCAAAAGAGCTGACAGATAACACACCTATATCCATTGTCTATCTTCCACCAAAACACTACAGTATCAAGCGCATTCCCGCTTGGTTAAAACGCCAGAATATCGACTCATACCCATCCGTTGATGCAGTTGCGGGGATCTCGTCGGTATGGCCTCAGGTATCCATCTACCCAATTTTACGTTCCCACAACATAGGGGTTATCCCCATTGATATGGCGAATGCATATATGCCTGGGGGAGAACGGGTTGCCATTACGCCACCCTCATCCAGTGCTGTTAGCTATGCACAGCGATACTTTTGGCTGAACCCAGCCAACGCGCTGATTATGGTCGGCATTCTGCATCGAGACCTAACTAGCGTGGTCCAACAGAGTAACGCAGACCGACAACAAAAACACAGGATCACTGAACAATTAAGTGTCAATCTCACCCATATTACTAAGTCTCTACGCACCTCCCAATTAACACTAGATCAAGCACTTGTAGCAAAAGACATTATGCAAGTGGCTGTCAGCACTCCTGAATTATCAGAAATTGGCGCAGCATCCCTGTTACCACTATTTCCTCTAGAAGACATCAAGGCGAGTGACTTCCCTGGTCTATTTATTACCCATAAAAAGCGCGGCCATCGATCCCTGAGAGAATTACCGCCACATATACTTGTGTGGCATATCGATGATTTCACCAAAAATAAAGGCCCAAGATTTACAAAACGCTGGAAAATAATGATTCAATCACTCGTGGATGCACAGGCCATAGGGGAAATAAATGGAGCAACAAATGGAGCGATGAAATAACTTACATTGCTCCTATGCTCTTCTTCCGTCCTTCGATTACGTTCTCGCAACGCCGCCACAAAAGCTGATTTTTATACGCTCGCAAAATATCGTTAAACAACGCACTCCAACCCCTACAAATAACGATTGCCACGTAATCCCGAGGAAAATCTTCCCTTAATTTTTAGCCACAGGTGGGTTGCAGCAAACTGTCGATCAAGGAAGTCGTTTATCTAACTCGACCAACACTATTTTTTCTTAAGCACCCAATACCTCATAAACAGACCTAACATACTGCACACCCCAACTATGAGGCCAAACATCCATGACGGAGATGACTCCAGTCCGTGAGGTATATTCATACCCAACAGGCTTGCTACTGCTGTAATAGGTAGAAATAGAGCCATGATGATTTCAACCGATGGCCAGCGGCTAGTGCCTGCCTTTGCATTTCAGATTGTTCTTCTGTTTTCTTGGCGATTGCATAATCCAACCCATTTTTGCAATCGATATAAAGCAATTCAATATTACGATGGAGTTCTTCAGCCTTGTTCCTATGATCAACAAGTTCTTCACCCACAACCTGCCTAGCTTCTTGAAGTGTTTCGCTCATGTTCTTTACTGCACGCTGAACCGGTGCGATTTTCTCGAGCAATTCAAAGAAATCTGACGCATTGGCAGCCTTCTCATAACCGTCGCCCAATGCTTCCTCAATTCTTACATAATTTTCAAGAAAATCATCAAGGGAATTCAACCCACCGCCACGCTCTGAAACATCCCAGATGCCCTTTTCGTTACGCCATAAGAATACACTCTCGCGATGACTTTCGTGTTTCAACGGTGGCTTGTGGAGAACAATCAGAATATTATCATTTTCAGAAATCACTCGCTGCCTGCCTGAACTGGATCCAAGGCGACGGACGATTTCTTCTGGCAATTTCCAACCAGGAGGTAACTCTACATTCCTTGTCATTTTATTATCGACTCTAATTATTGGTAATATTGCAAAAAGCAAACAACACCTTCGAGTTAGCCCTACATCACCCCTGTGCCATTAAGTCTACTTTGCCCTTTTGGTTTAGCACCATACATTAATGCCGATGGAATAGCTAAGAGAGAAATTGTGCTATACCAAAGGGGGGATAATCGGAATAACCATCCGAACCAACATAAAGAGGAACATATACTGCCACTGTATTTGCGTAAACAATTACTCCCAATTTCATTTCGTCATTGACAGCGCACCGTCTTACAACAATTCCTGCTGCGTATAGAATAATTATCGACAAAACCAAGTCTATCACTAGAAAGGGTATGCTATTCGCAAGAGCTGTCACCGCGCCCTCCTCGCTACTGATATCCATACCAGTGGCATTCGCCCGAAATACTTCTCTGCCAATCACTCTTTTATCACAGCTTTTATCACCACTATTCACACATCATGCCCACTCAAGACACTACAATTACCTCAATCAAAACAAACAAACTCATAAAACACCCTTGCAAGGAGTTACACGATGGACTTTGCGAAATCACTACTGGCGGCTGTGGCAATATGCTGTGTTTTCAGCAGCCAAGCGTTTGCTGGTATTATTTCTGATAAGGACTTAATAGATAACGAAAATAATAGCGCTACAACAAAAGCACTCGATACTCCATTGAATAACAACGACCTCGAAACTATAGGCGCCACCGCAACACCTGAAACTGGAACTCTGGCCCTGCTAGGAATCGGACTTCTTGGCCTTCAGTTTTCACGCAAGAAAATCAAGAAAGAACAATAAAAAAGCCCCACATTATCTTCAATAATGTGGGGCTTTTTTATTGTTCACAAACTACTTTTTGTTAAACGCTGCCAGCTGCTCAGGGGTGGCTTCCTTTTGATACTTATCCTTCCATTCAGAATATGGCATGCCATAAATGATCTCTCTTGCCTGATCATTGCCAACCTCCACACCCAATTCATCTGCCGCCGCCACATACCATTTAGATAAGCAGTTCCGGCAGAATCCCGCCAGGTTCATTAATTCAATATTTTGCACATCTTTACGTTCATCCAGATGTGCAAGCAAGCGTTGAAGCACTTTAGCTTCAATCTCTGTCGTCTGATTTATATCTGCCATTGTGGGAACTCCCCTTTATTACGCTACCAAAACCTACAATTCTTAATAATATTTCTTACCACTAAATTTGGTAAGCCACCACGTTACACGTGATCGAGCTCCTGACAACGACTCATAAAACATCGTAGAAAGCTCTGGGCTCTCATTGTTAAGCATATCATCAGGCAACCCAAAGGCTCTTAAGCGCTCAGCATTAACAGGCATACCTTGGTCCCCACCCGAACTTCTAGACACGTTTTCTCCTGTTTCTACCACCCAGCTAATAGCGGGAAAAGGAAAGCTCTTTGGTGTTACTCCCTGCTTCTTGGCGTATTCGAACGTATTCGAATGATCCCCACAGACTTCGTACACGTAATATTTTGATGTACCTTCTATCAACTCACGCTGACTACTGCTGCCATCCAGCCCCTCAGCAAATGTAGTCAGTGATAACAAATAATCTCTCTGGTACGCAAAAGTACTACCGCAATAGCGTGTAATGCCATAGCGCTTTTTCATTCGCTTGGTTACATTGTTTACCAAATAGCCAGAATCAGCACACCAAACAGGGTGCCTAGGGGCTGCCAGCATGTGCTCGACGACACAGTTATTAACCCAATCGTCCGCATCGATGATATATACATACTCTGCTGACAAATTATCTCTCATATAGAGCAATCCAGATAATAACTTACTACCCTTATCCCGCTTCACCCGATCGCTGGTACCTGCTGTCGGCATCTCGTCAAGGGGAATGTCACCGTCTTGGTGACAAGGAATGGGGAAATCAACCTTGTGATAATGAATCCGATCATCCTTGAATGGTATATCAGGGATTTCGTTGCACGACACGACAAATGCCAGGTTAGGGTTGGTTTGAGAGCATACCGATCGAGCAGTTCTCTCAAACAAGGTAAGCACTTGGCCATAGTCGTTTGAGCTATCAGGGTGACGCAATGATGTAAGAAAAACTACCACGGTATATTCCTTGTTTAACGGGGCGATACAAATGCCGCAAATTCTACCGTTTTTGTAGGGTAGTGTCACACGCAAAACCGTTTTCTATAGCAGCCAAGCCTCTATCTCACCCACAAGTGGCCTATCTGCATAATTCACACTAAAATTATGGTCTGTTTATGTTAAAAGATAGCGCACTTTGGTGTAAAATCCGATCGCATCGAATTGGTTGACTGGTATACCCTACCCAAGCCAACCGCAGGGAGCAGTCCCTTTAAAATCATTTAGTTATATCGCAAGACTATCAAATGGAGCATGTGCATGTCGTTATTTAAGAAAAAGATACTAGTCACCGGTGGCGCCGGATTTCTAGGCTCCCATTTATGTGAGAGATTACTAAATGAAGGGAATGAAGTTATTTGTCTGGACAACTACTTCACAGGCAACCGCAAAAACATAGCTCACTTAATAGACAACCCCTATTTTGATGTAGTGCGAGCAAACGTCGCATCGCCCGACACTGCTTACCTCGAGGTTGATGAAATATACAATCTTGCTTGCCCCGCATCACCAATTCACTACCAATTTGACCCCGTGCAAACAACCAAAACCAGTGTTATGGGTGCCATCAACATGCTGGACCTTGCCTATCGAACTAAGGCAAAGATCATGCAAGCATCGACTAGTGAAATATACGGAGATCCAGACGTTCACCCTCAGCCAGAAAGCTATTGGGGCAATGTGAATACCATTGGATACCGATCTTGTTACGATGAAGGCAAGCGTTGCGCCGAAACTCTATTTTTTGATTATAAGCGTCAATATGATGTCGACATCAAGGTAGTGAGAATATTCAACACTTACGGCCCTAATATGCATCCCAATGATGGCCGTGTAGTCTCGAACTTTATCGTGCAAGCACTCAAAGGTGAAGATATCACTATTTACGGTGACGGTAGCCAGACTAGGTCTTTCTGTTATGTTGACGATCTAATTGAAGGGTTCATTAGAATCATGGCCACCCCAAAGGGAGTCACTGGTCCTATCAACATAGGAAACCCTGGCGAATTCACTATGATCGAGCTCGCAGAGCAAGTGTTAGAGCTAACCAATTCATCCTCCAAACTTGTTTATCGCGACCTCCCATCGGATGACCCAAAACAGCGTCAACCTGATATAACACGCGCGAAAGCAGAGCTTGGCTGGGAGCCGACTATTAACTTACGCAGCGGCCTTACTAAGACGATTGCCTATTTTGATTCGGTATTAAAAGCAGAGAAGTAAGCCAGACCAGGTGTGATTGACAGCTAATTGATCACACCTGCTTCTTTTATCCCCATTACCCAAGATTCTCCCCCACAATTGCTCAACCTTTCCCCTAATCCCCTTCAAACACGTCATTTCATCACATCAAAAATCTACAATATTCACACATAACTAACTAGTTTAGCCCGTATACTTGCTTCAGAAACTCAACAAATCGCTGCAAACACCAAACGGAATTCATACAAGGAGTTAAATAATGTCGTTCTCGAAATGGATAGTCGCCACAGGATTAATACTCTCACTAGTATCAGTTAGCTCAAAAGCTGGGGTCATAGAATATTCCGGCTATAGCCATGATGACACAACGAACATTGTTAGTGGCAACGGTTTAGAATGGCTGCAATGGACCGAAACCCTAGGACAATCCATTGACTCCGCCCTGACCTCCTACGCACCCTCTGGCTGGCGACTAGCTACAAATGAGGAAATGACAGAGCTGCTTAACAGTTTTGATCTAGGTGGGTCATTTATCGGTGATGAAAACATCTCTCAAACAATAAACAGAGGCTTAACTGCTGGAGAAGACGACAGTCACAATTACTTCACATCATTCTTTGGCGATACTTACACGGCGGCAGGTGGAACCCACCCATTCCCCGACATATATGAATCATCTCAAGCCATATTCGGAGATGACTCGGATGGCGATAGCTTTTACAACTCATTTTTCATGCATGATGATTTTGATCATCACGATCTGGGCCCTGTTGGAGCACGATCAATACTTTTTGAAGATGATGTGAGCATACACGACACTAACGTACAAGGTGGTATAGCGCTTGTTCGCACAATACCAGTTCCAGAGCCTGGCACAATACCACTACTCTTACTTGGATTGTTAGGGCTACATTCAGCAAGAAAAACCATCAAATCCTAACAATTAAATTACCTAGGTCCATCCAAGACAAAATGTCAGTTACGATGGCCCTAGGCACTCCGAAAGCGAATAATCAGCCAATTACTGGCGTCCGCATAGTAACAAATTCTTCTGCAGCGGTAGGATGTATACCAATCGTACTATCAAAGTGAGCCTTAGTAGCCCCACATTTCAGTGCAATAGCGAGACCCTGAATTATTTCGCCCGCTTCAGCACCCACCATATGAGCACCCAACACTTTATCTGTACTCGTTTGAACAACCAATTTCATATACGTACGCTCATCAAGTCCACTCAGCGTATGCTTTAGATGTTTGAACTCTGATGTAAACAACGTAATATCATCAGGAAATTGATTTTCTGCTTCTTCTGCGGTCAAACCGACTGTACCTATATTCGGTTGGCAAAAAACGGCCGTTGCTATATTGCTATAATCAACCGTCCGCTTAATCCCTCTCACAAGATTATCAACTATAGCCATACCCTCAGCCAATGCGACCGGGGTCAACTGCATTCGCCCAATAACATCGCCTATCGCATAAATAGACGGGACAGACGTTTGGTAAAAGTCATCAACTTTAATAGAGCTATCCTGATTCAGATCCACACCGACATCGACAAGACCCAAGTTGTCGATTAAAGGTCTACGGCCAGTGGCATATAAAATCATATCTGCGGTTAATGCGCCCCCGCCAAAATCGGCAGTATAGGTCCCGTCATTATCCTTAACAATAGAGTCGATGTTGGTATCAAAGTGGAGATGAATACCTTTCTTAATTAACTCATCGCGAACAAACTCTCTAACGTCTTGGTCAAAGCCTCTTAGAAACAAAGGACCGCGATAAACCAGGTGAGTGTCGACACCCAAACCATTCAATATGCCAGCAAATTCAACTGCAATATACCCACCGCCAACGACTATGGCTTTTTGCGGAAGCTCTTCCATGTAAAAAAAATGATTCGAATCAATCGCGTATTCCGACCCAGGAAAAGAAGGTATATATGGAGTACTACCCGTCGCGACAAGAATGTTTTTTGCGCTATATACAACGCCCTCCACCTGAACTTCGTGAGGAGAAATAACCCTTGCCTCACCCACCACAAGTTCTACTCCAGCATTACTGAGCAGATTTCCGTATATTCCATTTAACCTTTCAATCTCTTTTGTTTTATTATCTCTCAAGGTATGCCAATTAAATGTTGCCTTGCCAATATCCCAGCCAAAGCCAGCAGCAGCTTCAATTTCATCCTTAATATGGGAACCATAAACGAATAGTTTCTTGGGTACACAGCCGACATTTACGCACGTCCCTCCAAGAGCCTGCTTCTCAGCAACGGCCACTTTCGCGCCTTCTGTAGCAGCCATTCTTGCAGCGCGCACGCCTCCAGATCCAGCCCCAATAACAAACAGATCGTACTCAAAACTCATTTATGGTTCCTCCAACTAGTATGTAATCTAACGCTGAGGTTGAGGGTTTAGAATTTCAATCTCAACTCGTCTATTCGTCGCTCTTCCTTGTGGTGTTTTGTTGCTTGCCACAGGGTATCTCTCACCGTAACCTACAAAAGACAATCTCGTGGTACCAACACCTTGGCTTGCGAAATACTGCATCACCGAGCGAGAGCGCTGCTCTGATAATGTCTGATTTAACGCATCACCACCCGAGCTATCTGTATGGCCGGTAATACGAATATCTGTTTTCTTGAATTCTTTAAACACCAACGCCACAGAATCTAGCGTCTCATAAAATGTAGGTATGATAGCGTATTGACCCGACGGGAAGCTAATATTACCAGGCATATTTAGGTGTATTCCCTCTGGTGTCCGACTAACACTAACACCTGTATTCTCAAGTTTTTGTCTTAACAGTTTTTCTTGACGGTCAAAATAATAACCAGTGCCGCCTCCCAATGCCGCACCAATCAACGCTCCTTTGGCTCGATCCTTTTTACTGGACACTGCAGCACCTAGAACGGCACCTATACCTGCGCCAATAGCAGTTTTGCTTACCTTTTGCTCACCAGTATAAGGATCAATGGTACAGCCAGAAACTGTAAGAGAACCGGCAATCGCTAACGGTAGAAGTACTTTTTTCATGAAACGTTTCCTCTATGATTTAACCAATGGTCGTTTGACATCCTGACAATCAAAACGATCCCGTGGCTTTATGGAAAGGGTATAATAAACGAAAGGAGGCAAAATATGAGGGCAAAAATATAAAAAGAGGAAAAGTACCAGTATTAACGGCGTACCACTTAACACTAGCCAGCACGCCGAACACCTTACACTACAAGTTCAAGGAGAATTAGCTTGTCTCAGACTCCGTCCGCCGAGAATTCTTTCTACGATCCATTTCTGGATTTATATACTCAGCGGTAACTTCACGATTTCTTCGATCCGATACCGTTCTCTCTTCTAATGATTCAGAAATTTTTTCAAAAATTTCAGATTTATTCTTATCCATGATTACTACCACCTGCTTTTGCTTTCTCTGTGTGTTCTAACCAATCGACCCTTATTGTGGGTTATATAGGTCGTTGCAAGCAGTATAGACTGAGATTGTCGATTTCCCAGTTATTAGGAGCACTCTTAACAAATGGTAACAATAGCGATCTATTTACATACAATTTCAGCTTCGCCACCCTCTAAACGTTAGGTACCTACGCACAAAAGGGGGTAGATTCCGGCCAAACAAAGGAGTACGATAGTACCAAACAAATCAATAAAGGAGATAGGCATGCGAGCATTTGTTTCGGGCGCTGCTGGTTTTGTAGGTCAAGCACTGGTAGTACAACTGCTAGAAAATGGCTACCACGTTACAACCTTTGATCTACCTAAAAACCCTATTTATACAGCATTCGCCCAGCAGATGTACCAGCACTACCCAAATCAACTGACCGTGGCCGAAGGTGATGTGACACGCTTAGAGGACATACAAACCCATCTCAAAGAATCCACCCTCGTTTTTCATACTGCCGCCCTGCTCAATTCGATTGCAAACAAAGCTCAATTTTATGCCGTCAATGTACTGGGGACAGAAAATATGTGTGAAGCATCAGTACAAGCCAACGCGACACGGTTCGTACTTATCTCAACCTCTGATGTGTTCGGCATCCCTCCTAAAGACCACATAATCACAGAAAAAACGACATACAGCGCCTGGAATGAGCCTTACGCCGACACAAAAATAGAGGCTTGCAACGTCGTTAAGCGCTACCAAAGAGAGAGAAGTCTTCCGACCACAATCATTTACCCTGGCTGGGTATATGGGCCAGGTGACAAGCAGTTTTTTCCAGCAATAATCGACATGGTTAACGAAAGGAACGCGTTTGTTTGGCACAAGGCGCAGCCTTGTGGAATTGATTTGATATATATTTCAGATCTTGTCGTAGCGACCCTAAAGGCAGCAACATCTAATATCGCAGTTGGCCAAGATTACCTCGTCCTGGACAACAGCAGTGACATCACACCTGAAAGGCTGTTCCAAATGATTGCTAGGAAGCTAGAGGTCCCTATTAAGATACACAAAATCCCATACATTGTTATGTACTGTATCGCATCGATCAGCCAATTTTGTGTTCGAATAGGCTTAGCTAAAAATCACTTATTGAGCACAACGGATGTTAAAGCATTTGGTAATGATTTTTCGTTTAGCAACAAGAAAGCCAAAGCAGACCTAGAATGGAGCCCTTCAGTCACGTCAGAGGAAGGTATACAACTCGCTCTAAATTGGCAAATCGACCCAACATGATAAGTCCTGTACACTAGCCGCTCCTTCATATTACGCGCTAGCCGGATAGAACATTGCTCAAAGGTCTTCTGATACTCATCGGCTTTCAACTGGCGGGTGATTTTATCTCATCATACTTTCAACTACCGTTTCCAGGGTCAGTCATCGGTATGGGTCTCTTATTTGTGTTTTTATGCATTTTCGGTAAAACCCCAAAGCCGTTAAAGGCAACGTCGAGCGCTATCTTTCCTTACATTCCATTATTTCTAATGCCGGCTTGTGTTGGTGCAATGAGTTACTGGGGATTGCTAAAAGACGAATGGGTAGCACTGATACTAGCACTTACGGTAAGCACAATAGTCGCCATCATCACCATCCCACACATATTGAGGGTCACCCTCAGCATGAAGAATCGCAAACAATAGTTACCCCCCTATGCAGATAGAACAAACCACCATCAACTTACTACTCAACCACCCCCTTTTTGGCGTATTTATTACTTTAGCCGCTTTCAAGCTAGGTCAATTTATTTACCAAAGATCAGGCAAGCAACCCACTTTACAACCAATGATAGTCGGCTTAGCGACAGTATTCGGCGCCCTTTACTGGCTCGACTTATCGTTTGAACAATATTTTTCGACCGCACAACCTTTACACCTGATGCTAGGCCCAGTCACTGTTGCATTAGCGGTCCCCCTCTATGAAAACATCACAAAGATTCGCGCACTTCTAGCCCCCATCATCATCACTGTTATTGTCGGATCTTTTATCACTGTTTCAATTACCATTGCTATCGGCTATTTACTCGGTGCCAGTGAAACCAGCCTGCTATCACTGATGACAAAGTCCATCACTACACCCATTGCAATGGCAATTTCAAAAGAAATTGGAGGAATACCAGCGCTGTCCGCGGTATTTGTCATATATACAGGCATAATCGGTGTAATATTCGGCCCCTTTATCTTAGATAAAATGAACATTACCGATAAATCACTTAGAGGAATCACACTGGGAATCAGCGCTCACGCTATAGGCACAGCCCGAGCACTAGAGGAAGACAGTGAGATCGGCGCTTTTTCTGCTTTAGCCATGGGACTTACCGGCTTTCTCACTGCGTTTGCACTACCTGTTATTCTATTGTACGTCGCCTAATTCTTTGGGGGAGGGCTATTTGCAGCCTCAAATCGACCATTTCTAATGGTATATTTAAGCTCCGCACCACCTTTGATCAACGACAGTACCGGCAAAATAAAAGTACCCTCAATTACACCTTTATGCTCAGAGGTTACTTCAACAATTGCCTCAGACGCTTGAGGCAAGGTGAGTGGATCACTACCTTCTATTGACACTAACAAGTCACTAGGTTTAATTCTATATTTACCAACACCATCATATTCACGGATCACAAAATAAATAAACTGATTTGCTCCCTCACTTCGAATTCTTAACTCCGTTGCTAACAAAGCGACTTTGCTTTCCCACCATACATGATCATTCTGAAGGTAACGCCGTGTCTTCGTGAAGCCATCCTCGAAAACAAACCCAAACCCTCCAGTATACTCGTAGGTCGGCGCATTTTTCTTTTGGTACATTACTGCTCGATCCACTAACGATTTTTTAGTAATCCGGACACCCTTATTGAACAAGCAAGTCTCAACACTACCGGTTTTTGAACTACACTCTCCAACTCCATGCTCCTTGTCTTTAGAGAATGTGCCGCGATAAGAATCGCCATTAGGCATCACAAGTACTCCACGACCATGACGAAGATCATTCTTGTAAGCTCCGATGTAACGCTGGCCACTACGATAAACCAACATACCTTCACCGTGCTTCAAGCCTTTCTTCCACATCCCCTCGTATCGCGTGCCACTCCTAAAACTTAACTCACCACGCCCATCACGCAAGCCATCTTTCCACTCACCTTCATAGCGGTTTCCGTTTGCGTATTGAAGCGAGCCAAACCCTTCTCGCTCACCCGAAGCCCACTTCCCCTTATACTCGTCGCCATTGATCCAATTATAAATTCCACGACCTTCGAACTTACCATCAACGAAAACCCCTTCGTACTGGTCCCCGTTTACCTTTACCAGGGTACCCCTTCCGTTTGGAACGCCTTGTATATATTGACCATCATACTGATCACCGGTCGGCAGTTTAATTGACTCAAGAAAAGCCGGCGACTCTTTAGCAAACAATAAAGTAGGCACTACAAGCAGAATGAAAAACAAAGATTTAACAAGAATACCGCAATTGCGGCCGATAAAAGCAGAAATAGACAACACGTTTACGTCTCAAGTTATGAAGACTGTTCAACAATCACTCAGTCTTTTAAAAATCAATCCGTGATCTAAGCATTAGTTAATATTATGTTTTATTAAGGAGGGCATCCATTCAAAATCCACCTCATATTGCTTCATAAATCCGCCAATACTAATAATCACTCTAGCCATCGCGATAAATGAATCAGGAATTGTAACTCTATTTTCGCGCAATAGCTCTAACACATGCGCCAAACGATCAGAAACACTCCTATCTTTTATTTCTTCCTCCAGAAAGTGTTCGCTTATTTCCTCCAACGCTTCCTGTCGCTCACAAGTAAACCCAGCCTCGGAAAACAATTCCCCTAATTTCATGGAGTTTAATCCCATTAACCCGAATAGCAGCTTACTATATTTCAGTGTTTCATCTTCAGATAACGACGCCAATGCTCCGTAGTCTAAAATGGCGATATTCGAGTGCTCATCAACCAAAAAATTCCCAGGATGTGGGTCAGCGTGATAACTACCAAATTGAGTTATTTGTTGTATGTAACTAGACAGAAGCCTATTCAAAATATCTTTAGCTCGACTAGGCTGTTCCTCAAGATAAGATGTTAAGCCCGCCCCATCAATCCACTCTGTCACCATGATTTTTTCGCCTGACAGCTCACCCCAAAGTGCAGGTACCCTTATGCCATCAGCATGCTCGTGTTCAGAAAAAACACGTAAATTCTCAGCTTCAACACGAAAATCTAATTCCTTCATCGTCATTTTAATCAGCTGATCGGTAACCTGTCTGATATCTATTTCTTTCACTAAGGGAGCAATAACACCCGCCACAGATCGAAACACCAAAGAATCTTGTTCAAACAATTTAACTACGTCTGGCAACTGAATTTTTACAGCAACCACCATGCCGTTACGCAACGTCGCCTTATGGACCTGTGCAATTGATGCGGTAGCAATAGGAATTATGTCGAAGTGCAAAAAATGACGATCCCAATCATCACCCCAAGCTTCCACAATGGCTGGATGTATTTTTTCAAACGGCGCAGGTGTAGCTTCATTCTGAAGCTTTTGTAAAATCGGTAAATATTCGAGAGGCAATATGTCAGGCCGACAACTGAGGAATTGACCAAATTTAACCCAAATAGCCCCATTCTCTTTACACAAATTACAGATCAATTCAGCGGATTCAGTATGGGCTTCTGACAACAAACTAGATGCCGACTGCTCTGACAACAGCTTAGCTTTGTTTCTTTGCTGCCTATAAATCTGCTCGATTGCAATGGCGGCTTTCGTGACGCCTAGATAACGATCACGGCCGTCGACTATCAACGTCTTAGCTACATTTAAATTTGTTTTTAGCGCATCCAACGTACTCATCGATCTACAGCAACCTCATAATTGAAATCCAATGCACAATAAGAACGTGAACCATGTCAAATTGTCGTATGGTTTCAATATAAAGGAATAATCCGCGTTTAACTACCGTAATACAGAGAAAACACCCCCCAATATGTGTGTATATGTAAGTGAACTCTCAATCACCTAGTTCTTAAACAGGCAATCTTCAACGAGCTTGTCTACCACTTCAAGGAAAACCGAGGAAGGGTCGATAAGTTCAAAGCCTGTATCAAAAAAGTCGGGGTTTACATCATTCTTACACCATCGACTTACCGCCTCAAACTCCACCTCTCGGCTACCCTCTACGTTGTCTGGCAACGTCATCCTTAAAATGAATCGAATCTCAGACTTGATCTTAGTATCACTGACCAGCATGATTCCTTTCGTACTGATATCAACAAGATTCCCTATAAGGTTACCGTTTTCCGCATCATATACTCGAAGATAGTAGATCAAGTGCCGGCGCTGAACCTTCCTTTGATTAATTTCTTCTACTGTTCTCTCGTCCATAGCTATGCCGTCAAAGTTACTGGGGATCCTATCAATATAGTAAATTGTGCGTAACTGTCTAAGAATTAGCGATTTATTTTGTGCAATAGAGTGCTAATCGCTCCATTGCCCTAAGACATCCACCTCAAAAAATGTGCCATCAAAACTCAAAACTGCACCTTTCTCCGTAATTTCACTCACAAATAGATGCTCGTCATAGTATTTACCTTCTTTTAATCGCTTGCCGTTGATTGTGATACTTCGAAAACGGCTTTTACTAGAGAACATATGAGAGGAGAAGGTTAGGTCTGGTATCTGAGACCTAATATCTTCTGATATTTCTGAGAGTTGGGGCATATAGCTTGTTTCCGGCACCCTATGACGGCTCGGTGCAGGCGGCGCTTGCGCTTTTGCCTGAACTACAGGAGATTCATCAATATAGGCTTGCGTTGCAACGCTTGGAGGCTCTTTTGATCTCACTGGCGTCGGCGCCAACACTTTTAATGGCGTCACAGGTTGGCTCATAGAAGCCCTTGGCTTTTCAATAGGCATCCGTACGTGAGGCCTTTCGCTGATCGCCTCTACTTCAACCGCCTGTGTTTTTGTGCTTATAGACTGCACCGGGGTTACAACCTCCCCTTCCTGAGACCAGGGCGACCATAGCAATACAATAGCCACATTAACAATCACAAGAACAGCGACCAATACGAACCAACCTTTCTTTTTTCCATCGACTTGAGGAAGGGGGGTATACGTTTGGAGACCAGGTAAATCACCCTTTCGCCTTTCTTCTTCTGATTTTTTGAGCGCATCAAGAATATAAGACATTACAGCGCCTCATTATCTGCAGATAAAGATGGAATGCCCTGATCCGTGTATTTCGACAACAAGATAAGAGTATTAACACCCGCAATACCATCAGCCTGCTCACCAACTCTTTTTTGAAATGCTTTAACCCTGCTTACCAAGGCTTCATCATACAACGACCTACCTAAGGCGGGATTCTCCACGCCTTCATAAATATCCAATTGCTTACCAAGCCATTTCGTAATGGGTGCAATCGTACCAGGTTGCAAAGGGCCTACGTATTGCGGGGGTTTTTTCCAAAGTACCACGAAATGACCACGCCAATGCTTCTGCAGCTCGGCCAACGTCATATCAACTACCCCTCCATCAACAACAAAAGATGCCGTATCACCCTCGATGTGCCGCAACAATACATAATACTTGTCGCCAGACTTATCAAATAAAGTAAGTGCTGCTGGTAAGCCTAGGTGGGTCAGCCCGCCAATACTACCAATCTTACTTAAACAATTAACACCTTTCTGATTGGCATATTTACAAGCAAAGCCGTCACTTCCAGGAGTATAATCTATGCCCCAAACCTTCAATAAACTCACATAAGCTGACAGCTCACTTAGCTCATATCCTTGTCCCAACAAATCATCAAAACCAACAACGCCTAACCGCTGGGTCTCGACCAATGGATTCACCGAGTCCAGCCCCCCTGACGTCGACGCCACATCGGCACCTGCCATAGGCTTAATGCTAGCAGGAGGAAGATCTGTATCCCTGGTTATTTGTTTCACATCAGCTCTCGGAGGCTCTACCGCCGCACCAGGTTTAAAATTTCCACTGGCCAACACCATTCCCAGAGTCAAGCAAGCGACACAAAGCCCCAGAATAGCAACCCAATTGTTCGTCTTAAATAAAGATAGCACCTGGCTGATGCGTTTCTCTTGATGTAACACTAAGCTTTTGCCAAGCACCTCTTTAGCCGCAGCTTGAAGGAGCCCAGAGTCAACAGTTTTCTTATTTTCCGCATAGGCACCAAGCAAGGATCGATCGCACACAAGGTTGATGACTCGAGGAATGCCCTTACTAATAGAGAATAATTTTTGGATGCTGTTATCCTGGAACAACCACTCAGGAGTGGCACACCCCGCTATAGAAAGGCGATGGTATACGTATGGGGCAATCTCTTCCCTTGTTAATGCATCCAGGTGAAATCGGGCCGTGACTCTTTGGGATAACTGTCGTAACTCAGGCCTCAGAAAAATATCTTGCAACTCGGGCTGGCCTAACAAAATTATCTGGAGGAGCTTTTTTTCATTCGTCTCTAAATTAGTGAGCAAACGCAATTGCTCTAACACTGAGGACGACAAGTTTTGTGCTTCGTCAATAATAAGTACCGTGTGCCGGCCCTTACTATGGGATCGCAACAACCTCTCGTTGATATAATCAGTGTAATCTTTGATCGATAACGTGTCGCCAATATAACCAATAGATAACTCGTCACAAATAGTTTCGAGTAACTGCTCTGAATCTAACTTGGGATTCAAGATAAACGCGACATCCGTATTTTCTGGCACTTGCTCCAAAAAACATCGGCAAATGGTAGTTTTCCCTGTACCAACCTCACCGGTTAGAAGGATAAACCCCCCTTCCCGCTCAACTCCATAGATTAAATGGGCAAGTGCCTCATTATGTTGTCGACTCATGTATAGGTAATGCGGGTTCGGAGCAATTGAGAAAGGCGCTTCCGAAAAGCCAAAATAAGATTCGTACATAATGGTTTACGGCTATCCCTTCAGTACCACTTTGGCATTGATAATTCCTGGCTCCTTTTGGGAATCAATAGAAATATTTATCACTGTAACACCGTACTTAGACTCCAAGCCTGTCAACCATCTCATAAGACTATTAAATGATACGTTTTCCACCCAGACTCTAAGCTTGTCAGAGCCATCAGGCTCATACCGCTTCAAAGCAACTTGATGCCTACCGGATGTTTGGTTTATGAGCGCTAGCAATGACTGACCAGGCTTGCGAGCCTTGGCCTTACTAGAAGTATTGGACTTCTTTACACGATGCTCATTACTTTTCATCCAATTCAACAATTCTTGTTTATTTGCCAACTCCTGTTCCGCTCTAGCAACGGAGTTATAGGCCGGCTGTATTAACAAAAAAATAATGGCGATAACACCCAAGAACATCACGAGGCCATTTAACAATAAACGGTCTCTCGCAGAAATCATCTCATACTGACGGCGTAACTCTCTTATTTTAGTATTTACCGCGTCTAGTGCTGATCCGTTCGCAGACATTAGCTTGAACTCCTTACATTAATACGCGCCTTAACTTGCTCGCCATCTTGACTGGCCCGCGCAATTTCCACCCCCAGTTGCAAAGATTCAAGCTTTTTCTTTAGCGAGTCCAAGGCTTCAAACCCAGGCGCTTTACAATCTACTTTCAATTCCCCTTGCACCTCATCAAATGAGATTCTCAAAGGAATAAACACCTGATTTTTACTGGCACGGTTCATTTCATTCATTTTCTCACCAACCTGTGCGAGTAGTGGCAGAAACGCAGTGCTTGAGCTTGAAGTATCAACCTTCATCAAATGACTTTTCATTTGTTTTCTAACATCAAATACGCGCTTATCTTTTGGGAAGTACTTACGGTAAAGCGCTTTTGCTTCGCTATCCGCTACCATCGCCTGCTTTTCAAGTTGAGAGGCATGCATATATTGAAAACCGACGAGCATTACGATAAGAATGGAAAACAAACTTGCCATTGGCTTCCAGTTAAACAAACTAGGAGCCCTTTTGGGTACAGGCTTGTAATCACCCGTCAGCAAGTTGTTCATTTTTACGCATTGATCACTAATACTATCGCACAGATACAGGAACTCACTTGTCTCCACATGCTGCATGTCTAATTCAGTGTCTATATCAACAAGATGACTGGTGATTTGAGTTTTTAACCAATTCTCAAAATTGTCACTCTTAAACTCTTGTGTAACCCTAACGATTAACTTCTCAGGAGGCTCGGTGCCCTCACTTATCGTAAAGAGAGAGTTAAGCAGTATCGGCAGTGCATCTAATTCAATAGACATAGCCTGATATTCTGATGTTCTGATGGTGAGTTGATGGCCATCAGTAATAAATACCCATTCACCCTCGACAAAAGGAAGACAGGACATGTCCGGCACTATCGCGGTCAGCGGCAACCCTGCACGAGAAAAATGGGTCGTTAACAAATCAAGGACAGTCTTTTTCGTCGCCAGAACACCCACGTCACCGTTATTATTGCGATGACCTGGAACAAAATGCAGCTCTTCCACATCACTAGCTACATTATCTTCCAGCATAAAGGGCAGCGCTTGTGCAATATGCTTATTTTGCTTAGACGGAATGTTTACTGCCGTTGAAAATATGTGCACACCTTGCAGAATCAGCACTATATCCAAGCCAAACATGCCGCCTCGGCTGTCTAACAAGGAATCAACTAAATCGTCAATAACATCGATGCCTTCGGAACCGGAGGCAACCCCATCTGAGGCCAACAGCCATTGCACCGTATTTCTAGCAAAAAGATCTTCGCTAGGCTCACTCAGGGTGTCCGGAGCCACATCCTTAGCACCCCCACCCAATGAAGGTAAACCATCGAGTATGTCGAGCGCGTCGTCGTTAAGTTGTATATATAATGTATCTTTCACGGCATTTTATTCTTTTATGTTTGTTTTCAATAGTATAGACAGTTAGTTAGAGAATGGATCCAATAGTTTTCTCTGCACCACTAACACTTTGACATTATTCTTGGTTGTTACATCATTCCTATATAATACAGAATGCATGCGAACTGAGCGATTTTCTATTGTCGCCTCAGCATTTAACAAAAAAAATTGGCTATTTACGGAAAAGAACCCGGCCTTCGGTGCATCCGTACAATTTTGATCAATGTACGCGCTGTTTGCACCGTAGAAGGTATTAAGGTCTGTTACGCTAAATCCCCCGCCCTGCACCGTCGATTGTACTTGGGCACTTTGTAGGCACGGAATAGCACCTAGCAACTCAATACTGGCTGTATTTATATTTATCGGCATCGTCGGCGGCAATATACTCACAAATTCGGACAACGTATCTAGATCTTTACGAGACATGCCTGTCACCAATAATAGCTCACTAAGGTCAACCAGCACCCTGTCTCCTGCTTGGTAAGGCGGGTCAAGCAACAGATACTCTTGGCTTTCTAGACCATCCAAGCCTGGGGTATCGCCCACATCCATCCAATCAGTAATTCTTTCTGTAATGATACTTGCGGTTATATTGGACTTACCTGATGGAATATTTAGATCAGCCAATAACTGCAAAAAAACGCGCCTTGTCATCGACACATCATCTGCACCCGTCAGCATGAAACGATTCAGGTTAAAACGGCCTTGTAGATCCACAAGATTACCACTGACCACTCCCCGCCCAATTGGCGCAGTTAACGGGGTTGACCACTCCTCATCGCCAATATCTCGAAAATCTGTATTTTTGATATCCTTGAATAAGTCTTCTTTAAGCGCATACAACGCAAAGGCCTCTGCACTTTTAGCATACTCTTCTGACTGATCCAGGGCTAACAGTGTCGACGTGCGTACAATATCAATGCGTTGACGATAGGTTATTTCCACGGCGAGGAACGTTGCCACAGCCACAAGCATCAACACCGTAATAATCACAGTTCCTCGCTGATGTCGAGAGCTAGAGAAGTTCGCCATCATTAGCAGCCCTCCTCGTCTAGCATCGCCGCATAATGAGACAACACCGAATATTTGCGAACTATCTCTCCATAATCAACCAATTTGACGGTCATCTGGACAACATCCGGCAAGCGAATGTCATTGCCAGTAGCATCAATACCACACCCCCCCACGTTTGATAGGGTAATCGATGTTGTAGGCGGCCAAACAGTTTCCTCAACACTATTCCCTGTGCTATTTTTGAAATAAAACAAAAAAGACAGCTCCTCCACACCCTCTAAAAGCTCAAGCTTCCGACTAGTACTATCTTGCGCGCGATCCAATACATACCAGTATTCCCGGATCAGCTTACCTTCTTCAAGTTTGTAACCCACCCGCTGTAACTCACTGCGCTTTCTTTCTAAGAATGGTGGGCTATTCCATCCCCCACGTGTGAATTCGATTTCATCGCCATTGGAAATCATCGCATCACTTCGATCGACACTTCCGTATTCATCTCTCACAGGTCTTGGTACAACAAAGCTGATATCGCGCTGAATAAAGGTAAAGGCTCTCTGCATCGCTGCTAAACGCGCTGAGTCACGATCAGTAACTTCTTTTACTCGAATAAAATTATTGAATACAAGGTACATGCCTCCAGCCATGATAGAGAAAATGACCATGGCTACCAAGAGCTCAACCAAGGTAAAACCACGCATCGAAGCGCCACTGTAATTCAGTCGTTTACTCATTGCTATTGCGCCACTGAAAATGTTTCAAGTGTTGCCAACACACCAGCATCCGCATCATCAGTATCTTCTTTCACATCAATAATGACATTAATTAATCTACCTTGAGCCGTTTTCTTACCCCATGTTTCGACAATCCAACTCCTACTGGCAAACTGTACTTTTTCACTCTTTTTGGCTGTAGTCGGCGGTGCATCAGCGTATTTCATTTCCACCAGCTTATTCTGCGCTATCCAGGTCGCTAAGGTTTTGTTTTTGAGGTGAGTGGCGTTATTTATATTGCCTTGAAATGATCCGGTTAATGCCGTAACGGAAACCGCGAATATAGCCATAGCAATTAACACCTCGATAATAGTGAAACCCTTATCTCTATTATTCAAGGTCGTCACCAAAGTCGATTTTAACTCGCCCAAAGTCATCACCCCTGACTATCACGCTAATCTCACTGTCCCGCACCAAAAAGAACTCTGCCACAAAAGGGGTCATTTCCCCGCTAGACAGGATGTACACGGAAGGTTCATATTCTACGTCTTCGTCAATTTTTGGACCAATATCATCAAGATTCAAATTGGTCTTAGTGAACTCTGTCTCTCCATTTACTGTCTCTTGCTCACCGATTTTGACAAAATCACTTTCCTCCAATTCCAACACCAATCGAATCTCTTCAATGAGTTCGTACTCTCCCAAGGTCCGGCTATTTTCGATAAGTACCCACTTTGGATCTATGGTCGGTGTGGTATTTGATGAGGTCGAACCAGAACTGTTGGTGCTAGTTACGGTGGTATTTGTTGTAGTACTTGCTGAAGGTTGGCCTGACCCCACCGTAGCGGGTGGGTCCACCTTCTCATATCTGACAAATTTGTAGCCATCCTCGGTGCTGACAATACCCAGCTCTTGCTGCATAAATGAAGCTTCGTCCGACGCATGCGAAACAACCGCTACAAAACGTTTAGCCTCAGACATCAACTTTCGTGAAGGGTCATCGTTCACTACATTTAACGTTACCATTGCAGCCATAATGCCAATGATAACGACCACCACCATGATCTCTATTAGCGTGAAGCCACGTGTAGAGGAAAAATATGATGATGGCCTATTCATACTTACAAATCTGCTAGTGTTATATCTTTGGCGGGGCCTTCACCACCTTCATTGCCATCAGCGCCTAGAGAATATAACTCATAAGGCTCACCATTGGTTCCAGGGCTGATATAACCATACGGTCTCTCCCACGGATCCACAGGGTTTTTCTTCAAATACCCGCCACTCGGCCATCCACGGGCGCTATCGGGCTTATTCGTCAGTGCGTCTAAACCCAAGTCCGTTGTCGGGTAAGTGAAATTATCTAGCTTATACAAATCCAACGCCTGAGATATCGCTGAAATATCTACTCTAGCAGCTTGAGCGTTAGCCTTATCAACATTACCAAACACATTAACTGCCACTAATCCCGCAAGCACCCCCAAAATCACAACTACAACCATGATTTCTATCAAGGTGAAACCAGCAGCCTTTTGTGTCGGCATCCTTCGAAAACGTTGCTTATTCATTGCCTATAAACCCTCTTTGCATTACCCAATTGAACTATTCATATTGATTACCGGAAGCATGATAGACAGAACAATTATCATTACAACCCCACCCATCACAACTAACATGAGAGGTTCAAATAAACTCACGATAGTACTCACCAAATCTTCCAATTCTCGCTCCTGATTATGAGCTGCCCGGCCGAGCATGCTATCCAGCTCCCCGCTCGTCTCACCACTCGCGACCATCTGCATCATCATTGGAGGAAAGTACCCGCTTTGATCAAGCGAATTAAACAAGGAAGCACCCTCTTTGAGTTTGTCTGCCCCTTCAATCACTGCCTCTCGAATACAAAGGTTACCGGAAACCTGACCCGATATTCTTAGGGCCTCTACCAATGGGACACCACTTTTAGACAAAATACTCAACGTACTGATGACTCTAGCAGCATTAAACCCTCGGTTTATTTTGCCAATTAGCGGCGTCCGTAAGATATTGGCATGCACCTTGTACTTAAATGCCTCATTTTGAAGGGCTCGCTGAAACCCCATAATCGCGCCGAAAATAAGTAAAAGCAGCAACCACCACCAACTTTGTAAAAACTCACTGGACGCTATCATCACTTCTGTGAGCATAGGCAACTCTTTACCTGAACTCTCAAATATACCGACGATCTTTGGCACGACAAACGTGAGCATACCAACAACAATAAGAACTGAGAAAATGACCAGAACAACAGGATAGATCAAAGCCCCTTGTATCTTCTTTCTCGTTTGATATCGACTCTCTGTATAATCTGCCAGCTGCTCCAAAACCAAATCGAGATGGCCTGAGTGCTCACCGGCTGCCACCGTTGCTCGATATAACTCAGGAAATGCCCGAGGGAACTCAGTAAGGGCCTGGGCTAACGAATGCCCTTCAACCACTTTCGAACGTATAGCCAACATCATGCTGGTGACTTTAGGTTTCTCACTTTGCTTTGACACTGCTTTTAGCGTTTCCTCCAATGGAATTCCCGCTTGTAACAATGTTGCCATTTGGCGCGTCAAAAGCGCTAAATCAGACGCACTAATACCTGCCTTATTAAATGTTTTTTCACCTTTGCTTTGTATCTTTTGTACTGTAGCTTCCACAGACAAAGGCACAAAGCCTTTTTCTTTTAACTGCTGACGCACCTGCCTCGGGCTATCGCCTTCAAGCACACCTTTTTTTTGTTTGCCGCTGGTATCAAGAGCGACGTAATCAAATGCTGCCACACTTACTCCTCCCTGGTCACTCTCAGCACTTCTTCGACGGTGGTAATGCCCTCCAAGACTTTTCTAATGCCATCATCCCGGATACTCGCGCCAGACTGACGAGCATACGCCGCCAATTCTTGCTCACTGGCACCGTTATGCACCATTGTACGAAGCTCATCATCAAACGTGATCAATTCGTAGATACCGGTTCGGCCGTGGTAACCTAAATGATTGCACTCCTCACACCCCTTGGCACGACATAGGGTGGGCGGCGCTTTAGTATCACAGTTTAACAGCAAACACTCGCTCTCATCAGGAACATAGGTTTCCTTACACTCACTACATAAAACCCGTACCAACCGCTGGGCAAGCAAACCTAGCAGACTTGATGACAACAAAAATGGCTCTATCCCCATGTCATGGAGCCGAGTAATAGAACCCACCGCACTATTGGTATGTAGCGTGGATAAAACTAAGTGCCCCGTCAAACTAGACTGAACTGCAATTTCAGCGGTTTCCAGATCTCGAATCTCGCCTATCATCACCACATCAGGATCTTGACGTAAGATCGCTCTGAGCCCCTTAGAGAATGTCATTTGAACCTTGTTATTAACCTGGGTCTGCCCAATCCCCTCAAGCTGATATTCGATCGGGTCTTCCACGGTCAAAATATTTCTAGATTTGTCATTTAACTGCGAGAGCGCAGCATAAAGTGTCGTTGTCTTACCAGACCCAGTAGGCCCGGTCACCAAAATAATACCGTGGGGCTTTTCAATGACTCCCGCCATCCTGCCCAAATCGTTATCTGCCATACCAAGGTGCGATAAATTCAACCGCCCAGCCTGTTTGTCTAGAAGACGCAACACGATCCTTTCGCCATTACTACTTGGCATTGTAGATACACGAACATCAATCTCTCGACCCGCAACTCGTAATGATATACGACCGTCTTGAGGCACGCGTTTTTCCGCAATATCCAATCGAGCCATAACTTTGATTCGAGAGACCAGCAGGGGCGCCAACGCCCTCTTGGGCTGTACAATTTCTCTCAACACACCGTCGACCCGAAACCGAACAACAAGTCGTTTTTCAAATGTTTCTATATGGATATCCGAAGCGTTTAACTTAACTGCTTCGGTCAACAAGGCGTTTATTAGGCGGATAATGGGAGCGTCGTCTTCCTGCTCCATCAGGTCTTCAGTTTCTGGCACAGAATCAGCAAGGCTTGCTAGATCCAGCTCGTCACCTAAGCCTTCAACCATTTGCATCGCTTCACTAGAATCGTTCTCATAGGCGAGTGTTAACCGACGATTAAACTCCGTATCATCAACTTCGGTGAAGCGGATGGGAACCCCAAGGAAACGCCGGACTTCAGCCACAACCCCCACGGAAACACCGTGTCTATAACAAACCTTAGCTTCAGCATTACTGACACCTTCAATCACAACACCATTACGCTTCGCAAAGGTGAATGGAAGACGTAACCCCACCCCTGAGACCTCTGCGGTTTTTTGTTCTTCTTCTAGTTCCATGATGACGTTAACACCTACCTATATATAGACCGTATAAGACTAACCTGTTCTGATGACTATGACCAATTCTACCCAGAGATTATCCATTAAACGGCTAATTTTATTCATATTTATTGCGCCTGTTCAAAAAACGCCCTCTTCCGATGTGAATTTTTCCTAATTTCCGTTCTAGACAGTGATTCTCACGAATAACCCGTTATAATCCGCTCTACTAAAACACTGCACTTGTTTCGACACGGAATTTATATAAATGACTGGATCTATCTTGGTTACCGGCGGCGCGGGCTACATTGGAAGCCACTTAGTACGTCAACTTGGCGAACGTAAAGAAAAGGTAATTGTACTCGACAACTTGTCCACGGGATTCGAAGAGTCCGTGCTCTATGGTGAGCTCGTTATCGGTGATACGGGCGACGAAGCACTCGTCAGTCAACTTATCAAAACCCACAATATCGAGACAGTTATACACTTCGCGGCACACACCATTGTGCCCGAATCAGTGGAAAACCCGTTGAAGTACTACAAAAACAATACAGCCAACACCCGCACCCTTTTGGAATGCTGCAAGAATGGTGGTGTAAAGAACTTCATTTTCTCTTCAACGGCTGCAGTCTACGGAGAGCCGGAAGAGTCATGCGTATCAGAAACAACACCGACCCAACCCATTAACCCTTACGGCATGTCCAAGTTAATGAGCGAGCATATGATTCGAGATCTAAGCGCGTCTTCTGAGCTCAATCACGTAATACTGCGCTATTTTAACGTTGCTGGCTGCGAACCCCACGGCCGCATCGGCCAAAAAACTAAGAATGCCACCCTCCTCACGAAAGTCGCTGTTGAGGCAGCGGTAGGTAAAAGAGACAAAGTTTTGATTTTTGGGACCGACTTTGACACGCCTGACGGCACTGGCATCAGGGATTACATTCATGTCGAGGACCTTGCCAGCGCGCACATCAAAGCACTTGATTATCTAAACAAAGAACAGTCGTCACTCACCGTAAACGCTGGATATGGGCATGGCTACAGTGTCCGCGAAGTGCTTGAAATGGTAATGAAAGTAAATGGCGCTAGATTCACCATCGAAGAAGTTGACCGGAGAGCAGGCGACCCGCCAGCATTAACCGCAAAAGCCGATAAAATCAAAGAATTCCTAGGATGGGTTCCCGAACACGACAACTTAGAGGCCATCGTAACCTCGGCGCTAAACTGGGAAAAACACCTACTAACTTTACCACCTAGTGAATAGATATCTTGTTAAGCACCCTTTTCCCAAATGACATCGAAACATGCTCTTCCTCTCCGTGGATGTGGACCACTCCTGCACTCCCCGGAGAAGAAACGAATATTTCTAAAGCGGTCGAAAAGCGAAAACGTGAATTCCGTGCGGGTAGACACTGTGCGCACCAAGCGCTTACGCAGCTACTGGGTGATGCTCCGGAATCGCAACGTGCAATCAGAATCGGAAAATCACGCGGGCCCTGCTGGCCCTCTGGAGTTGTAGGTAGCATATCCCACTCAGGAGAGCATTGCTCTGCTGCGGTCGCTCTTTCCCAAAACATATTGTCCTTAGGACACGATATCGAACAAGCAAGGCCCCTCGACACCAATGTGTACAATATGATCTGCACGCAAAATGAAAGGGACTTCTTGGCTCGCCATCAACATACCGAGCTTCCATTGTCCACATTGATATTCAGTGCAAAAGAGAGCATCCACAAGGCCTACTCGCCTCTTAACGATCACATGCTAGACTTTCTCGACGCCGAGCTGACCATTAATTTGGAGGAGCAAACTTTTCTTGCTCACATTATCAACCCCAAAGCAAAACCTGCGTACAACATCACCGAAATGGCGGGTCGCTTTTGCATTGATGGCGGCTACATTTATACCGGCATCTACATACGCCCAAACGAACTATGACATACAGAATAGACACTATGGACACTGAGGCTACACCGTTTTTCAAACAAGAAAACCTGCAAGACAAGCTTAAATGTTTAGCTGAGATAGCGCACAAAACCAAACTCGTGGACCGCTTCAACGACGACGCATCTCGATTTGATCGCTACTCACTTGATCTTGACGGCCTGCTCTTTGACTATTCGAAAAACCATCTCGACAAGGAAATCTTAGATACCCTTATCGAAGGGGCAAAAAAGGCGAATATACAGAGCGCAATAGAAGCAATGTTCTCTGGGGAAAAAATCAACATCACGGAAGATAGAGCCGTGCTCCACACTGCCTTGCGCGCGCCCACAGAGCAAATACCAGCAGAGCTAGTGCACAAAATCACTGAAGCAAAAAAATCAGTCAGCGCTTTCAGCGCCAAGATTCGCAACAAAGAATGGTTAGGCTCCACGGGAAAGCCACTTCTACACATTGTCAACATAGGCATCGGCGGATCAGACTTAGGGCCGGCGATGGCAGTTGAAGCACTTTCTCATTACGCCCAACAGGATCTCAGCTTTTATTTTGTATCCAACATTGATCCCACCCATATATGTGAAACTCTTGCCAAATGCGACCCAGAAACAACTCTTTTCATTATATCGTCTAAATCGTTTTCTACACTAGAAACCCTAAGTAACGCGAAAGCTGCCAAACAATGGCTAATCGATCACCTCGGAAAATCTGAAGCGCTGGGCAAGCATTTCATTGGCATTTCTGCGAACGTCCCTGCAGTAAACACTTTTGGCATACCGACCGCCAACATCTTACCTATGTGGGATTGGGTTGGTGGCAGATATTCTCTCTGGTCCGCCATTGGACTAGCACTAGAAATAGCCATAGGCACAGATGAATTCACCCAATTCCTCGCAGGCGGGCACAGCGTCGATAACCACCTAAGAACACAGCCGCTTGAACAGAACATCCCCGTGTTGATGGCCCTAATTAGCGCCTGGAATAGCAATTTCATGGGCGCAGACTCCAACGCAGTCGTATGCTACGAACAATATCTACACCGATTTGTTTCATACTTACAACAAATGGACATGGAGAGTAACGGCAAAGGCGTACAAAACAACGGGCAGGCCTGCGAATGGCAAACCGCCATTCCACTCTGGGGAGGCACCGGGAGCGACACACAACACTCCTACCATCAATTATTTCATCAGGGGTCTCGCATGGTCCCACTCGACTTCATTGTTGGCGTCAACAGCTTGAATCCCATCGAAGACCAGCAAGCCTTCTTGTTTGCCAATTGTCTCGCACAAAGCCAAGCACTCATGGCTGGAAAAACAAAGGATGAAGCCACCGCTGAGTTACTACAACAAGGGATGCAGGCATCAGATGCCGCAAAACTTGCACCGCACAAAACCATCCCAGGAAACCGGCCAAGCAACCTTTTCGTCTACAAGAAACTTACGCCTTTTGTGCTAGGCCAACTCGTCGCGCTATACGAACAGAAAGTGTTTGTATTAAGCGCCCTATGGAACATTAACGCCTTCGATCAATGGGGTGTAGAGCTCGGAAAGCAATTGAGCAACTCTATTAAATCCGCATTAATTGAACAAGGAGACCCGCTCAGCTGTGACTCATCTACAGCCGGCCTTATTAACCACTACAGAAACAACATTCAAGCAACATAAAAAAAGGCCTATAGAGCAACGCTCTATAGGCCTTTTTTACACACTGAATACGGCGCTATTTATAATAATTCTCATAACAAAAATTAGTCGCGTCGATATACCCATCAATGCTCCCGCAATCAAACCGCTTGCCCCGGAACTTATATGCCATAACACAACCATTCTTAGCTTGCTCGAGCAATGCGTCCGTTATTTGAATTTCTCCGTTAGCTCCTGGCGGTGTTCTTTCTAGAATTTCGAAAATATCCGGGGTCAATATATAGCGCCCAATAACGGCTAAATTCGAAGGCGCCTCTTCAGGCTTTGGCTTTTCAACCATATTAGTAACCCGATATAGGCCTTCCTTAATATTCTCACCTTCAACAATTCCGTATTTGGACGTCTCTTCCATAGGAACTTCTTCTATTGCAACTATACTACAGCGAAACTGGTTATACAGCTTAACCATTTGCCCCATAACGCCATCTTCATCGTCACAACACAAATCGTCCGCCAATATAACACCAAATGGCTGGTCGCCGATCATGGTTTTACCCGTTAAGATAGCGTGACCAAGCCCCTTCATCTCTGACTGTCTTGTATAGGTAAAAGTACATTCGTCAATCGCCTTTCGAATTGACTCTAGGTACACTTCTTTACCTGTGCCCTGTATTTGGTGCTCTAGCTCATAGTTAATATCAAAGTGGTCTGCAATTGCGCGCTTACCACGCCCCGTTACAAACCCTATATCAGAAAGGCCAGCTTGAAGAGCCTCTTCTACGCCATATTGAACCAATGGCTTGTTAACAATAGGCAGCATCTCTTTTGGCTGTGATTTTGTCGCGGGCAAAAACCGCGTCCCATAACCAGCAACGGGAAACAAGCATTTAGTTATCATTGATCTACACTTCCATATTTAAGGTGATTCTTTACGCAATTTTGCGAGCTATCGACTGTATTAATGCTGTTCATCAGGGTGCTGCGCAATCTCAATCAACACGCCATCTGTACATTTTGGATGAATAAAAGCCACTCTGGTGTTATGAGCGCCGGGCTTAGGAGCATCTGACAAAAATATATACCCCTTTTCAGTCAGACGCTTCATATCAGCTTCAACGTCATCCGTCTGAAAACAGATATGATGCAGACCGCCACCTTTTTTATCCAAGTAACCTTGAACTGGCCCCTCTCCATTAAGTGGGTGAACCAACTCTATCTGGGTTCCGCTAATTGGGAAAAATGCAGTTTGCGTCTTGGCATCCACTACCGACTCACACCCTTTGTATTCAATCCCAAAATCTTCGGCAAAACGTTTGATTGCCTTTTCAAGATCCGGCACTGCTATTGCGACATGATCCAAACCGATTATCATATTTCCCCCTCGTTATACTCATCATCTGCACCCACCCTTTGTCGTGGCTGCTTTTTACCGTGCTGTATTCTAATGGGTTTTGCCTTCGATAGAAAGCTGCACTATTTACAGTTCATAGGGGGCGGGCCCACTGCGGCAGACCAAGCTGAGAATTCACTGCATATTAATTTCCTAGTCCAAATCAATGATATATATAGATAATGTTACAAAGCTCCTATAAATTCGCGTGCGCTGTCCCCTGAAGTTCTGGTATCTTAGCCCCATTCTGGTTATTCATCCGCCTGATACTTTCAGGCCACAGCGCATGCTTTATTCGAGGTAGCAATATGACAGACTCTTCCAACAAACCCAGTTTGGCAGATTGGCATACTTTAGCGACAAAAGAACGTAAGGGTCGCCCACCTGAGGAGCTAATTACCAATACCCCTGAAGGTATTGATATTAAACCTCTTTATACAGCTGGCGACGTCGCTGACCTCAAACATGCAGACACCCTGCCAGGCTTTGCGCCTTATGTTCGCGGTCCTAAAGCGACCATGTACGCAGGCCGGCCTTGGACAATCAGGCAGTATGCAGGCTTTTCAACTGCAGAAGAATCCAACGCCTTCTACAGAAAAAACCTAGCGGCAGGCCAACAAGGGGCATCGGTTGCATTTGACCTTGCTACTCACCGCGGGTACGACTCAGATCATGAGCGTGTCACAGGCGATGTTGGTAAAGCCGGTGTTGCAATTGACTCTGTCGAAGACATGAAAATCCTCTTTAATGAGATCCCATTAGACAAGGTGTCTGTTTCAATGACAATGAATGGCGCAGTATTGCCTGTGCTTGCCAACTACATTGTTGCCGCTGAAGAACAAGGCGTAAGCCAAGACAAGCTGTCTGGCACCATTCAGAACGACATTCTTAAAGAGTTTATGGTGCGCAACACCTACATTTACCCACCAAAAAATTCAATGGGTATCATAGCGGACATCATCTCCTACACCTCCGAGAACATGCCTAAGTATAATTCAATATCCATCTCGGGGTACCATATACAAGAGGCTGGAGCCGACGCAGCACTAGAATTGGCCTACACACTTGCCGATGGTAAAGAGTACATAGACTCGGCACTATCCTCAGGCCTCAAGATCGATGCTTTCGCCCCAAGGTTATCGTTTTTCTTTGGCATAGGCATGAATTTCTATATGGAAATTGCCAAACTAAGAGCTGCGCGCCTCCTATGGGAAAGGATTGTAAGTGAGTATGACCCCAAAGACCCCCGCTCCAGCATGCTAAGAACCCATTGCCAAACCTCGGGCTGGTCCCTCACAGAGCAAGACCCATACAACAACGTTGTTCGAACTACGATTGAAGCGATGGCAGCTGTATTTGGCGGCACCCAATCGCTCCACACGAATGCGTTTGATGAAGCCATTGCACTGCCAACGGAATTTTCTGCAAGAATTGCACGAAACACACAGATCATTGTGCAAGACGAAACAGGAATCACAAACGTTGTCGATCCATGGGGAGGCTCCTACATGATGGAATCGCTGACACAGGATATTGCAGACAAGGCCTGGGGCATTATTGAAAACATCAAATCCCTAGGCGGCATGGCAAAGGCTATCGAAACAGGAGAGCCCAAGCTTAAAATCGAAGAGTCTGCAGCAAAGAAGCAGGCACGGATCGACCGCGGCGAAGATGTCATTGTAGGCGTCAACAAATACCAACTAGCAGAAGAAGACGACATCGAAGTGCTAGAAATTGACAACTCTGCCGTTAGAGATTCTCAAATCGCTCGCCTAGAGAGCATGAAAGCAGCACGAGACCAAGCCGCTGTCGATAAAGCCCTTGCTGACTTAGAGAACTACGCAAAAACTGGAGAAGGTAACAGCTTAGATTTAGCGATTAAGGCTGCAAGAGCTCGAGCAAGTGTTGGTGAGATTAGTTACGCGCTCGAAAAAGTATGGGGGCGATACAAAGCAAACTCCCGCACTGTTTCTGGTGTTTATGGAAGCTCCTACGCCAACGATGACGACTGGAATGAGATTTCCTCCGACATTGAAGCTTTCGAGAAGCAATACGGTCGACGACCCAGAATGCTTGTTGCCAAGATGGGACAGGATGGACATGACCGCGGCGCGAAAGTAATAGCCACCGCATTTGCTGATGTTGGGTTTGACATTGACCTCTCCCCACTATTTTCTACCCCCAAAGAAGTCGCCAAACAAGCCATTGAGAACGACGTTCACGTGATCGGCGTCTCGTCCCAAGCCGCAGGCCACAAAACATTGATCCCAGATCTCATTGAAGCACTAAAAGAAGAAGGTGCGAGTGATATCATCGTTGTCGCAGGCGGCGTCATTCCAAGACAAGACTATGATTATCTTTATGAAGCAGGCGTAAAAGGGATTTTTGGGCCCGGCACAAAGATACCTCCAGCCGCACGTGACGTGCTTGTAGCCATTAACGACGCTCAGAAATAATATCGTCTCGACAAGGACCTTCTAGACAATGAAAATCGTCGATCCAGCAAAACTTTTGCAAGGCAACAGAAGGTCCCTTGCAAAAGCCATTACACTTACAGAAAGTAGCCTTGACTCCCATCGGGAACAGTCTCAAGCGCTGCTTAACTCAGTGTTAAGCCATACAGGCTCCAGCGTGCGCATAGGCATCACAGGAGTCCCCGGCGTGGGGAAATCAACATTTATTGAGGCCTTCGGGCTTCATTTGACCGCGCTAGGGAAAAAAGTCGCGGTTTTAGCTGTTGACCCCAGCTCCCCCGTCACAGGTGGTAGCATTTTGGGCGACAAAACTCGCATGGAGGTACTTTCTCAGCAGCAGAATGCATTTATTCGCCCCTCTCCGTCTTCTGGATCCCTTGGCGGTGTGGCACAAAAGACGCGAGAAGCCATGCTACTCTGCGAAGCTGCTGGATATGATGTCATCATCATAGAGACCGTAGGTGTTGGGCAATCTGAGTACCAGGTCGCAGGCATGGTCGACTTCTTCCTCCTCCTGATGCTACCTAATGCTGGGGATGAACTTCAAGGAATCAAAAAAGGCATTCTAGAATTAGCCGATGCGATCATAGTGAATAAAGCTGATGGCGTTAGCCAATCTCTCGCTAGGCAAGCCAAAGCACATTACGAAAATGCCCTTCACTTTGTGGCACAAAATGGGCATTGGCAACCCAAAGTTCTCACTTGTTCGGCACTGGAAAATGCCAATATTGATACCATTTGGGAAATGATCTCCAGCTATTTCGAGGCCCCCCAACTATCCAAGCATAGAGCATCCAAAAGAAAGCATCAGAACTTAGAATGGATGCAATCGTTAATACACGAACTATTGGAGCTAAAACTGACTAGATCTAGCGCATCAAACTCACACAAAAATCTAGTAAGTCAACAGGTTAGCGAGGGGAGTAAAACGCCTTTACAAGCAGCCACTGAAATCATAGATCGCCTTTTTTTGGACCAAAAAGACAATTAACTGTATATTAACTATACTATAAGCATGATTTTGTTTGGCTAACATTGGTAATTGTGGAAAAATAGGGTAATTAGGCAGGGAGGGGTCTAGACATCGAATTTTCCCATGCTGCAAATCTGATTCTAGAGAGCGTCATGAGTACTGATATAGGCAAACCATCTACAATTCGCCCCACCACCAAGACCTTATCTGGCGTCACGCGTGCACTCCCGCCAATAGTAAAGCAGGTTAAAGACAACAGCTTCAGCATACTAAACAACCAACTGTCTGAGTTTTTTATTTCTTGTGACGACTTGTTCTTTGACCTCGCAGGAAAAGCTGGCACCAACAAAGAGCAAAACGATTTCTTTGACACTATGCGAGAAGTTAGGCTAAATAAAAAAAGCGCTCTAGCAAATTTCAAACAAGAATTTGATTGTCTATTTAACCAGCTTACACAACCCAAGCGCGAACACTCCACATCAACACCTAAAACCTCCTTCGATGGACTCGGGTTAGTTGACAACGATGTTATGGAAAAAAATGTTGCTTTATCAAGCACCATTTCAAAAGCTAGAACTGATTGCCAAGAAAGCCTCTACCACATAGTTTTACGATTTGATTACCTACTTCCTGATATTGACGTAAACGAGACAAACAATCCGCTCGATCCAGCTCAGATATGCGAAGCGTTCAGCAAGGCAACCGATCATATCGAGCTCACTTTGCAAAATAGGATTATTCTCTATAAACAATTTGACAGGGTCGTCGCCAGACAGCTCAACAAAATCATTAACTTAGCGAACGAGCTGTTTATTAATGCTGGAATATTGCCTGAGATCAAACCTCAATCCAAAATTCAGCAATCTAGATCTCCGCAAAATCAACAAAACCAAGAACCCACAGACCAAGGCCGCGATAACGACCCCCACCATGCAGCGCCCAACTCTGCCCCGCCCTCTCTGGAGAGTAGAGCAACACCCGGTTTTACAGAACTAACACAACTACTGTCCGCCTATCAGGATGGCGGTCACACACCGCCTGGGACAATATCTAGATTTCAATTCGACGGACCACCCATCCAACAAGATCAGCTAATTCAAAACCTGAGCCACGCACAAAAAGCCCAGCCTTTTGAACTTTCGGATGGCAAAAACTATTTGCGCAGTATTATTCATCAAATTTTACTGCCCGCAAAGAGCAAAGAGAAAGGTAACTCTCTCGAAGAGCCCGATGAAAATGTTATCAACCTAGTGGCGATGTTTTTTGATTTTGTACTCGACGATGATAATTTGCCAATTGCGGTACAAGCGCTTATAGGCCGGCTTCAGATTCCCATTTTGAAGGTTGCCCTGCGAGACAAAAGCTTCTTTGAGGTACGAGAGCACCCTGCAAGACTACTGATCAACAGGCTTGCTGAATCTAGTGTAGGCATCGCATCTGAAGACAAAGAACAGCAAGACGTTCTATTCTCCCTTATCCAGCTAATTGTGCAGGAAATACACGACAAGTATGATGGCGACATCTCTATTTTTAATCAGCAGCTCGCATTATTAGAATCCCAGCTAGAAACAGAAACAAAAAGAACAAGGATTATTGAAAAGCGTACAAGTGAAGCGGCGGCAGGTCAGGCAAAAACAGAAAAAGCCAGAAAAGTAGTCAACAACACCATCAGCGCTCGCATCAAGGACAGTAACCTCCCTAGCTGCACTACAGACTTCTTGGTTCAGCATTGGAATCGAGTACTTCTAAGTAACTACCTTAGAAAAGGCGAGCAATCCCAAGAATGGCTCGACGCGGTCCAAGTCATAGATGACCTTCACTGGGTCATGAATCGTCACAGCGACCCCAAATCGATTCAGCGAGCGCATAGGCTTGGTCCAAATTTGATAGCAAGGATTCAATCCGGCATCGATAGCTGCAATGGTTCAAATGAAGAATGGAGTGTACTAAGCAAAGAGCTCTTTCGGGCAATAGAAACCTCCGGAGAAGAACCCGGCGAAACACAGCCCCTGGCCCGGCCTGCACTATCGCAAAAACATCTAGAGAGCTTAGGTATCGTGGACAGCCAAGAGAAGCCTTGGCAAGACATGACAGCACTTGAAAGGCAACAAGCCAAAGCTCAGGCATTACGTTACGAGTCACTCCAAAAAGCAGAGTCATTGCCATTAAACCATTGGGCTATATTCAAAGAGCCTAACAAGCGTAGCGTTCGCTGTAAGTTAAGCGCAAAATTCCCGGAAACTGACACCTACGTCTTCGTCAACCGCTTTGGCATAAAGGTGCTTGACAAGACCAAGAAGGAAATAGCGATGTCCATTCAAAAAGGTCAACTTATCATTTTAGAATCAGGCCTCCTTTTTGACAGGGCAATGCACCGCATTTCCTCAACACTACGAAGAACAGACGCAACCTGACCCACACCCTAATGCCCAATTGAGACGGAAGCTTTTTCATAGTGTTCTCTGAAAATATTAGCAGCCTAAGCTATAGTGGTGGCGGCATACTGTTTAGTGTGCTGTTTTTGGTCTCACTATACACACTATTCAAAAAACAAACCCATGCCTTATTGAGTGTAGCGGTCCTAGCCAGCGCAGCATTTAACTTCGTTGTTAGCGAAGCCTATAGCAGCACCGAATACCTGGTTTATTTACCTATCTTAGAAATATTAAAAAATGGTGCTTGGTTCACTGCCATACTAGGCTCGCTCAACAGTAACTCGAGCACACCAACCCCCAAGAGATTCTACGGGCTAATTCACGGACTATGGCTTACGTTACTGGGGTTCAACTTATTAGTTTTTTCATCCGCTAAAAACCTCGACCTATCAATAAACCCTATTTACATTTGGAACGGCCTACTACTTGCCATTCTAGGCCTTGTTGCCGTCGAACAGCTATATCGCAACACAGACCAAGAGCGACACGTCAAGCTGCTCTGTATATCTGCGGGGTCCATTTTCCTATACGACCTCTACCTTTTTGCGCACGGCCTTGTATTTAAGCAAATCGATTACGATTTGTGGTATGCCAGGGGTGCCATTGGTGGTACTAGCGCTTTGCTATTAACTGTTGGGCTTATTACATTCCTCAACAGCCCTGAACAACGCACAAGCCTTTCAATATCCCGCCCTATTGTTTTCTACACTACCAGCTTAACCACAGCAGGCTTCTTTCTATCCTTGATGGCTGCTGGCGGGTATTACATAAAACTATACGGTGGGACCTGGGGTATCATCCTTCAAATGGTGCTGATATTTTCAGCCTGCGTAGGCATCGTTGTCATCTTCGTATCCAGGACGATTCGAACTCGACTCAGCGTAATTATCGACAAGAACTTCTTTAACCACAAATACGATTACCGCACCGAGTGGCTGAGGTTGATTCACTACCTGTCATTGCCCAGCGACGAGGGTGACTTTCACAAACGCGCCATAAAAGCAGTAGCCTCTACATTCAAAAGCCCCGGCGGGTGCGTATGGGTTGACAATAACAATGGAGGTTACTGGCCTGTTGCCACCCATAATTTAGACCTCCCTAACATGGATATTACTGAGCCCAAAAACACCGACTTTTGCAAAGCACTAATCGAGCAAGAATGGGTCTTCTCCCCCAGCGCTGACAGCAGCAACCAGACCAGCAACATGAACGAAATGCTGCCCGCCTGGGTATATAAAATTCCAAATCTTTGGATCATCCTGCCATTGCTTAACGATGACGAACTAATAGGCTTCATGGGCCTCGCCAATCCCCCGCTCGAAACTCAACTCACCTGGGAAGACTTAGATCTACTCAAAACAGTTGGGAAACAAGTATCAAACTACATCGCTCGACACGAATCAGCAGAACAGCTGGTAGAATCGAAACAATTTGATGCTTATAACAAGCTAACCGCCTTCGTAATGCACGATCTAAAAAATCTCATAGCACAACAAGCACTAGTGGTAGAAAACGCAGCAAAACACAAAGAAAACCCAGCTTTCATTGAGGATGCCATTAGCACGATAGATAATTCCGTAAAGCGCATGAGCAATCTACTACAAAAGCTTCAGCAAAAAGAGCAAGGACACACACAAACGGTCGGAAAGAGCGACCTCAACAAGATCTTAGTCGATGCATGCAAAAAATGTCACGATCAGTACCCTATCCCATCACTTCGCCTCGCTGAATTCTCGCCCAAGATCTCAGTAGACCGGGACCACTTTGAAATGGTAATGGTCCACCTCATTAAGAACGCACAAGAAGCCACTGACAAAAATGGTTTTATCGATATCACTCTTCTGACAGAAAACGATACACTGACGATAACCGTAGAAGACAACGGTGAAGGCATGTCCAAACAATTTATTCAGGAGCGCCTCTTCAAACCTTTTGACACAACCAAATCCGGAAAAGGCATGGGGATAGGCGTTTACCAAACGAGAGAATTCGTCAAATCCTTAGGTGGCGACTTTTCAGTAGAGAGCACTCTTGGTGAAGGCACTCTATTTACTATGATCATACCAATGAAATAAATATCGCCCACCTTTACTATCTACAAGCGAAACAGTATGAACCAACAAAACGAAAAACCAAAATTACTCATTGTAGAAGACGACCCAGGCTTACAAAGCCAACTGCGCTGGCACTTTGACCAATACGACGTGATTGTCGCTGGCGACAGAACAAACGCAATCGCCGCGATTAGAAAAGACGAACCCGCCGTTGTCCTGCAAGACCTAGGGCTACCACCTGATGAAGAAGGTGTTGAAGAGGGTTTCATGACTATACAAGAAACCTTAAAACTTGCCCCCAACACTAAAATCATTGTCGTAACTGGCTATCATGACTACAACAACGCACTACGTGCTGTAGCATTAGGCGCCTATGATTTCTACCAAAAACCCGTCAACACCGATACTCTGGATCTTATTGTAAGTCGAGCTTATCAAATGGCCTCTCTCGAAGAGGAAAACCGAAGACTTCAAGCCAAAGCCCAATCCCCACTTAATGGCATTATCGCTTCCGATGCCAATATGCTCAAGGTTTGCAGAACCGTAGAGAAGGTATCCCCTGTCGATGTAACCTGCTTAGTGCTAGGCGAATCCGGCACAGGCAAAGAAGTCATAGCCAAGGCAATCCACAATCTAAGCCCAAGAGCAGAAAAGCGCTTTGTCGCAATCAACTGCGCAGCCGTCCCCGAAAACCTAATGGAAAGCGAACTATTTGGGTACGAAAAAGGGGCATTCACAGGCGCAACAAAACGAACACTAGGCAAAGTTGAAGTTGCCAATGGGGGCACTCTATTCCTCGATGAGATTGGCGACATGCCGCTAGCACTTCAAGCCAAACTACTCCGTTTCTTACAAGAGAGAACCATCGAACGCCTAGGCGGGCGCGATGAAATTGAAGTTGACGTTCGAGTTGTTTGCGCCACCAACAAGAACCTTGAAGAAATGGTGGCTGAGAAAACTTTTAGAGAAGACCTGTATTACCGAATTAGCGAGATCGTAGTAACCCTACCCCCACTAAGGGAACGAGAAGGCGACAAGATTTTACTCGCACGACACATACTTTCAAAATATTCAGAGCTACACAACAGAACCATTAAAGGCTTTACTGCAGAAGCCGCCGCCGCCATTGAGAGCTATGAATGGCCCGGCAACGTGAGGGAGCTAGAGAACAAGATAAAACGCTCAGTTATTATGGCAGACGAAAAAACAATATCTGTCAGCGACTTAGCGCTTCCTCTACACGAGGACCTCTCCATAAACTTACGCCAGGTCCGCCAAGAAGCCGAAAAATCGGCAATCCTCAAAGCCATCAACCTCACTGGCGGACAGATATCCTCTGCCGCAAAATATCTCGGCGTCACAAGACCTACGCTCTACGACCTAATCAAGAAGTACGATATAAACGCCGGAGAATAGCCCACAAAAAACCCCCAGCAAATAAATTTGCTGGGGGTTTTTCCTTCGCACCTAACTTAGCGCCGGCCTCTTCCAATACCGTAATACGCAAAGCCCTGCTCTTCTACTCGCTCAGGGTCAAAAATATTACGACCATCAAAAATAACCTTATCCTTCACAGCTCCCCTTAGAGTCTCAAAATTCAACGCTCTAAACGCATTCCACTCTGTCATGATAACCAAAGCATCCGCGCCTTCAAGCGCCTCTTCTTTGCTATCAACCAACGACAACTCAGCTTTCGAAGGGTATATACGCGAAGTCTCCTCCATAGCCTTTGGGTCGTAAGCAGATACCTGCGCGCCAGCCTCCCACAAGGCTTCCATCAACACCCGACTCGGTGCCTCCCGCATGTCATCTGTGTTCGGCTTAAAAGAAAGACCCCAAAGCGCAAAACGCTTTCCTTTCAGGTCGCCTCCGTAGTGTTTTTTGATTTTGGCAAAAATCACTTCCTTTTGTGCATTATTGATATCGTCAACTGCTTGCAACATCTGAGCCTCGTAGCCAAACTCACCAGCTGTTCTATGCAACGCAGTAATATCCTTAGGGAAACAGCTCCCGCCGTACCCGGCTCCTGGATAGATAAACTGGAAACCAATTCTTGGATCCGACCCTATACCCAATCGCACACTTTCAATATCGGCACCTACGGCATCCGCAATATTTGACATCTCATTCATAAATGAGATTTTGGCAGCCAACATAGAATTAGCGGCATATTTAGTTAACTCTGCCGAGATAGTGTCCATTATGAGCATTCTGTCGTGATTACGATTGAAAGGACTATAGAGCTCTTTTAATACTGCAGTAGCCCGCTCACTCCCAGAACCAATGACAATTCTATCTGGCTTCATAAAATCAGATACAGCCGCACCTTCTTTTAGAAACTCTGGATTGGATACAACATCGTAAGGTACCTCGGCACCCCGAAGTGCCAGCGCAGACTGGATAGCTGCCTCCACTTTTTGGGCCGTGCCCACCGGAACGGTCGACTTATCAACAACAACCGTATAATCCTCAATATACTTACCTATAGTATCAGCCACGGACAGCACATAACGCAAATCTGCCGAGCCATCTTCATCAGGTGGGGTGCCTACCGCAATAAACACACACTCCCCATGTTTAGCCGCAAGCTCTAAGTCAGTGGTAAAGTTCAGCGTTCCCGCAGCAACGCTTTTTACTACCATTTCTGACAACCCAGGCTCATAAATAGGTATCTCGCCATTAAGCAACTTACTTACTTTGCCTTTATCCACATCCGCACATAGCACATCATGTCCCATTTCGGAAAAACAGGCCCCCGTTACCAAACCAACATAACCCGAACCATAAATTGATACTTTCACGAAACCAAATCCTCTTCCTAGCGTTTTGACAGACACAATCGAACTTAAGTGGGCGCATTATATTACTGAATATTATCAAACGCGAATAAATAGCATGGTATTTTTACACAACTAGATAACCCCTTACCTCCACCTTAGTAAGGTAGTGTTATAAACCGCACATTATTAAGTGGACACAATGCATCCAACTGCTGTGAAGCCCCTCACATATCAACCATTTACTAGCATTTCCGCTTGAGTTAAGCTGCTCACCTTTCTAGGATTGGCTTAAGAAAAGAATTTGTGCTGGAGCAGCTCATGGCGTTACTTAAGAATGTTTTAATCATATTGTGCTTGTCCACCCTTTTAGCGGGTTGCGGAGCCTCTGAGAGCGGATCTGATTCGAACATCGCAGCCAATGGCCCGATTGATCAAACTGACCCAGGCAATACAAGTGAGCCTGGCGATTCAGGCGAGCCAATTGACCCTGGTGAAACAACAGAAACCACTCCTGAAGAGACCACTCCAGAAGAAACTACCCCTGTTGAGACCACTCCAGAGGAAACCACTCCTGAAGAGACCACTCCTGAAGAGACCACTCCAGAGGAAACCACTCCTGAAGAGACCACTCCAGAGGAAACCACTCCTGAAGAGACCACTCCAGAGGAAACAACCCCTGTTGAGACTACTCCAGAGGCTCTACCATCAATCACACTCCAGTGGGGCTCACCCGGTCAACGAGAAAATTTTGAGAGCATATCTAGTAGTGAAATAGACGGCTACGAGGTTATTGCAACCAACACCAACACCAATGAAACCGAAACCCAAATGGTTGCAGATGTAACGGTCACTATCAACGACCTCACACCTGGCCTCTGGAGATTCCAAGTTGCCACCGTTGATACCGAAGGGCTAAAAAGCCACTATAGCGTACTAACTAAACAGATTGATTAGTTCAACTCTCTTAAATCGGTTTACTAGTTGCATGTAAACAGGCAAATTTGTAAGGTTACAGCTAATTCAGCCAAGTAACCTCAAGAGTACCGCCTACATGCATCGAGTAAACCAATCAATTGTTTATTGCATACTTACCCTACTTTCAGCACTATTGATTGCAGGATGCTCCCCGACCCCCGAAGACGATACAAAGCTCCTAGCCTCCACGCTCAAACGCGCTGAAGCATACGCCGACCAAGGCCAGTACAAAGCAGCCGTTATAGAAGCACGCAACGCACTTCGAATGGCACCAAACTCCATTGACGCAATCATGCTCGCCTCAAGGATAAACATAGATCTCGGTCAGCCCAAAAGCGCACTCGACTTATTAGAACCCCTCAAAAGCAACCCCGACACCACACTTAGACTCCTACTTGCAAAAGCCTACTTGATGCGTGGCAAAAAAAGGTCAGCCCTAGAGTACCTGGACAACACAACCACCACCACTACAGAGGAAAACGACACAAAAACCACACTGCTATTCAGGGCCAACCTACTTTCAAACAACTATTCCGACGCCGCGTCCAATCTAGCTACACTTAAAAGCCGCATAACAGACGCCGATAGCAAAGCAAATTACCATTATTCATATTCAACCCTGCTATTTAAACAAAACAAACTTTCCGAAGCCCAAGAAGAAGCCGAAAAAGCACTTATCGCCAAACCAAGTCATACAGATTCCCTACTTATTAGCGCCGCCATTGCTTTTCGCAACCAGGACCTCGAAAAAAGCGAAACACTTCTTAGTGACGCACTCCTATCCCTCACGGAAACCGACGTCCTGCTCCCACAAAAAACCAAAGTACTACAGGCCTTAATCGATGTATTAACGGCACGAGGCAGGTCAAGTGAAGCTCTGATCTACACAAGATTACTCGCCCAAAACAACCCAGGAGCTAGCGAGCAACGATCCAAACTCAACGAAGCCCTAGAGTTATACAGATCAGGATCATACGACGAAGCTGAAAAGCTCTTGCTAGAAGTAAACAATGTAGCACCAAACTCCAAAAGCAAGCAGCTCCTTGGCTTGCTCAGCTTAAAAAAGGGCAACCTAGATGAAGCAGAGAGCCTACTTTCCGAAGGCTTTGACCCTGAAATAGCAAACAATCAATCGCTATCCCTACTCGCCAGGACCAGACTTGGACTCAGGCAACCCAGCAAAGTAATTGCCATGCTAAAGGAAGAAGTCAAAGCACGCGAAAATAACTCAGAAATCCTCGCCCTATATGGCCTAGCGTCGCTTGCTGAAGGGAACGAGAAAGAGGGGATAACAGCCCTTACAAAAGCGATAGCCATTTCACCCGAGAAGCACAGGCTAAGAATTGCAATGGCCGACTATTACTCAGCCAACAACAAGCCCAAGCTCGCCCTAAAACACCTCGAAGAAGCCTACGCTAAGGCCCCCTCTTCCGCCAGCATCCAAAAAAGACTTCTCAAACACTACTTAACACACCCCTACACAACAGAACCCAAGTTTTACTCTGCATACAACGCTAACACTAACGACCCCCAGCTAAACTTTCTTGTAGGCTCCCTGGAACACAAGAGCGGACAACCCCAAAAAGCACGCGAGCACTTCGCTAGAGCCATAAAGTTAGACCCCAAAAGCATAGATGCAACTTTCGCACTCGCGCTACTTAACCTGGTCGAAAAGCGACTTCCCGAAGCCCAAGAGCTATTTAGTGCAGGCATCACCCTGGTACCCGACAACTCTCGCGCTTACAAGGGGCTCGCAGACGCTATTCTTCGACAGGGCAATGAATCCGATCTAATACCAACCATGCTAAAATTAGCGGACCAACACCCCGCAAGTACCGGCCCAGATGAAGTGCTGAGCGAATACTATCTAAAACAACGCGACCTAGACAAAGCACTAACACATGCCAAAGCAGCACACAGTAAAAACCCCAAAGCCAGATCTGCCATTGGGCAATCACTAAAGATCCACAACTACAGAACCCAAAAAGCCATCAGTGAATCCGACTACACAGCAGCCCGCGAGGAGCTCATGCAAGCGCTACAAATTGAGCCGAACAACACGCTATTTTTAGCGGAACTCATTGGCGTAGAAATTGCGGACAACCGAATCATTGAAGCAAAAAAGATCCTTGGCCAAATAAAACAAACCAACCCAGAAGGAGCCATCACCAACAGTCTCGCTTCTGACATCGCTTTCAAGGAAGGCGCGCTAGAAGACGCTCTAAAGTTTTCTGATATCGCCTGGGGAAAATCCAAATCCCCCATCGTCGCAAGAAAACGATACAACATGCTAAAACAAAGCGATCCACCCACAGCCATTCAGTTTCTAGACATTTGGATATCCGCAATTGAAGGCTCCGCAGAGCCACTCAAAATCAAAGGCTCCAGCCTTCTCGGCATGGGCGAGTACAAATCTGCCATCCAAACTCTAGAAAAGGCACTTGCGATCTCACCTAACGACCCTGTCACGCTAAACAATCTGGCCTGGCTTTACCAAGAAACCAAAGACCCGCGCTCACTTGAGACAGCAGCAAAAGCCCATAGCCTAGCGCCAAAAAATGGGGGGATCGCCGACACCTATGGCTGGATACTCGTACAAGACGGACAGCTTAAGCTCGGAATAAAGAAGCTTGAACTAGCAAGTACGCTTGCCCCCAACAACAAGGAGATCCAAGAACACCTCGCACAAGCAAAGTCCCAATAATACAAAAAGAGCCATGTTAGGCCACACCACCGCCTAACATGGTTAGCTAAACTCTTCCACCGCACCCCACACACAAATTCAACCTAAATCAATTAATGTCGGTTATTTTTACACCAACTGCATTCTTTTTCACCAAGAAACACTCCAACAGCCTGATATACAACGCATTCCCTTACTTGGCACCCATTTTGCTTAGTACATAGTGACTTATAAATTTTGCCCCTGCGTACATGCCAGGGGCTTACGGCACTCACTAGGATCTGGCTCCGCCCAGACAGTTAAACGGGAAATATTTATGGATTTTAAAGCATTAGCACTCGCAGCCACTTTAGCAGTTACAGCATCGGTAGCAGAAGCTACCCCACAGTATACTGGCAACACCTATGGCGACGAGCTAAGTAACCCATGGACTGGCGACGCTGGCTATTATTTGTGGAACGACGAAACAGACCCTCGCGCTTGGCACCTTCGATGGAGTGCTCCGGGCGCAAGCGATAGCGTAGTTGATTGGGGCGGCAGCATTATTTTCCGCGATAGCAACCTTGGCAGCGTAAATACATTTCAATATGAAGCCAGTGGCATCTATAGCGACAGTCTTTACACCACTTACGACAACCCTTTTATCGGTGGTGGTGATGCTTTCACTTGGAGCACATCTTACACAAACAATACTGGCGGAATTGACGGTATCGATTTCTACGTCACCGAGAACGCCGAACTCATGCAGATCAGCCTAGGCTCTAGTCTTTTTGAAAACCTAGACACCACTACAACTGACGCAGGCGTTGATAGCTTCGGTATATTTATCGGCTCTCAATACAGCAGCACCAATGTCCTTGTTGTAGAAAATGGCGGCATGGTACATCAGCAATTTGAAATCTCTGTGCCAGAACCGGCTTCTATCGCTTTATTTGGCCTAGGCCTAGCGGGATTGGGTATGGCAAGAAGACGCCAAGCCAAGAGCTAAGCTTTCCTAGCGCACAAAAAGGGCTTCTTTTAAAGAAGCCCTTTTTTGTTTCAACCAAATAAGAGAACCTTACTGCTATCTTTCCTAATTTGTGCATATTCACTTGCACTCGATATTTTTCGGCAAAAGCATTGCTTTGGCATATCCAAATCATTAGGCTTAGCGAAATCCACGCAACAGACCATGCACACTCTGTATAGCCTGCCTCAGCCATAAAACCAATTGACGCGTATCTACATGAAACCTATAACGATATCTGTTTCGGAACACCACGGACTCTCTCGTCAATCTGAAATGGTTTCTATTGGAATACCCATACAAAGAGGGGCAATTCACCACACAGACCATTTGGCCTTACTGGACAGCCAGAAGAACAGAGTCCGCTGTGACACACAAGTAAATGCTTCATGGCCTGATGGTAGCGTAAAGTGGGTATTGATTTCATTTTGCACCCCCCTATCCGCCAACGTAACCACTCAATATTCCCTAGAAAAACAAGAGACCTCTACCGAGCAATCGCATCCAACTGAAGCAATTAGCATTGATGATTCTGGAACTAGTTTCACGATAAATACAGGTCGACTGGAAGCTCTATTAGATAAAGAAAACCTTCATCTCACTACTGAAAACAGCGTCGCGAAGTGTTTTCTATATACCTCTGACGGGGCAGTATGCAGCACCCGCATTCACTCGACCGAATTTAGCCCCAAACCATACAATACAGCGTGTGAAGTGGTGCAATTAGGCACATTTTCGTTAGGCAACCACGAGATTCTTTCGTTTCGATCGTCACAAACATTCCAGGCCAATAGCAGCAAGGTCAACTGGAGCTTTAGTCTCCACAACCCATCAGCGGCACTCCACCATGGCGGGCTATGGGATCTAGGTGACGAAGGTTCAGCATATTTCAGAAAACTTGATATCTCTATCGCAGCCCCCAAAATGAGCGATGCCCAGGTCAGACTATCAAACAACGACCAATGGCAGTCATGTGCTGGTGGCCTAGATCTTCTGCAAGAATCAAGTGGTGGCAATCAATGGAACAACAGAAACCATCAGAATAAAGAAGGCGTTGTACCATTTACAATAAAAGGCTTCGCAGGTTCGATTAACAACAACCCTATTGCAGGCGACCGCGCCACTCCTTGCCTGCACACTAACAACGGCCCTTCCCTATTTTTGCGGGATTTCTGGGAGAACTTCCCAAAACAATTAACTCATGACACTAGAACAATCACACTATCGCTATTCCCTGACACCGGCACAAGCCATGAACTTCAGGGTGGGGAGAAAAAAACCCATCATTTCACGATTGATTATGGCGATGACAAACTAGCAATCGATCATGCAGCGAAACCTGTGACCGTTACGCTAGACCCAAAACACATAGCCGCGACAGGTGCATTCATACATTTCTCCGCGGCACCAGAAGGCCTTAACGACATAATCCTAGAAGGCATCAAAGGCAACCATACCTTCAGCAAGAAGCGTGAGATCATAGACGAGTATGGCTGGAGAAACTATGGCGACATCTACGCGGATCACGAGAGCCTCTACCTTGATGATGGCCAGCAGTATGTATCGCACTACAACAATCAATATGACCCCCTGTACGGCTTCATTCGTCAATACTTGTACACTGGAAACATCCAATGGCTGCGGCTTGCGGAGCCGCTGGCTCAACATATATCCGACATAGATATATATGACACAGAGTATGACCGCGAAGAATATAACGGCGGATTATTTTGGCACACAGACCATTACGTCGACGCATTTACCGCTTCGCACCGCACTTACTCTCACCACCAGGTCATTGAAGGTGATCCAACGCAAGGTGGTGGCCCTGGCGCAGAACACTGCTACACCCACGGTTTGCTGATGCATCACTACCTGACAGGCAACCAGCAGTCCCGCGAAACAGTTCTAAAACTTACCCGATGGATTACCTTTTTCTATGAGGGAACAGGCACGATCACCGAACAACTACTTGCCATCAAGCAACGAGTGCTACCCAACGTCCTAACCAGCACTCAAGACAGTCGCTCTTTTCACCGATACCCACTTGATCGCGGAGTCGGAAACTATATCTGCGCACTATTGGACAGCTTTGCAATTACGAGTAAAACACAATACCTCCAGCAAGCTGAGCGAGTAATTCAAAACACTGTTCACCCTCAAGACGAAATAGACCATAGAGACTTGGGCAACCCTGAAGAGACTTGGTTTTACACCATATTCCTCCAAGCTGTTATTCGCTACCTCACCGTAAAGGAAGAGCTTTCAGAAAACCAGACCCCAGAATTCCAGTACATCCAAACCACCCTCGTTCATTACGCAAAATGGATGAAGGACAATGAGACCACTTACCTTAGCCAGCAAGACAAGCTAGATTATCCTAACGACACATGGGTGGCTCAAGAAATAAGAAAGGCCCATATACTCTCCTACGTCAGCACCATTTGCCCGCCAGAAGAACGCGTAGACTATGAGACGCGAGCACAGTTTTTCTACGACTACGTCACTGACCACCTTGGAAGAAGCGAAACCAAACACTTTTCGAGAATCCAGGCGATTCTAATGCAAAACCACGGTCCCCAAGCGTTTTGCACGGGCAACAAAGCAACAAGTCAAGAGGTTGCCGATAGCCATACCATACACTCAGCACCCATCGGCAAGTTAGCATTGATACTGTCGACGTTCCGGGAATTATTAACTGCACTAGCAGGGTTTTCTGTTAAGAAAGAGCTAGGCTGGCTAAGGCACCGTCACAGCCTTTTTGCTAAACTTCACAAATTCATAGATCGATGATTTACGTTCTCATCACCACAACTGATATGGAATCACAGCCTACATGTTAATTTCATTCATAATCCCTCACAAAGGCAGAGAAGAATTACTCACAGAGACAGTGGCCTCCATTGCCAACCAGAACACTGATCTATCTGAGGTTGAAGTAATTATAGTCACTCAAAATAAAGAACTCACCTCAGAATCTCTTTTGTCAAACAACAGACTTAAGATATCTATCGAAGTTCGCCCTGAGTCAGACACAATATCTGCACTACGCAATGTTGGAGCAAAGAAATCAAGCGCAGACTACTTCGCATTTCTCGATGCCGATGTGGCGCTATCAGAAAACTGGATATCAGCAATGCGAGCTGAGTTAAACGCTAACACATCTAGAGTACTAGTAAGCGCCGTTCAACGTTGCGAATCTAGCGCACCTCCTCTGGAGAAAATAAGAACCGCACTCAGCAACGCAACCACAGATAGCGACGTACGCTTTCTGCCTGGTCGGAATTTACTATTAGCAAGAGAAACGTTTGACGCCGCAGGGGGCTTCCCTGAACACTTAGTGACGTGTGAAGACTACTATTTTACAGATAAAGTTCACGAACTTGGGTCACTATACTATTCATCGAAAGCCACCTATGTACACCTCGGCGAAGATAAGCAATACAAAGAAATGTTTGACAAGGAAATATGGAGAGGCCAGTCCAACCTTCAATCAATTAAAGGAAGGCCCATCCCACTCAGTGAATTGCCCAGCTTTTTGGTCCCTGTGTGGGTTTTGCTGTTCAGCCTTTCCACCATTTTGTCAGTTCTAACATTGAATTTTGGCATCGCCTCGATCAATCTATTGCTCACCCTTCTACCTGTCTTTCTTTACGCCATACGGCTATACCGCATAGCTGATGGAAGCGTTAGCTTTAATAAGGTCATACAATTCTATTTGCTGTATTTCCCAGCTAGAATTATTGGGACCATTGCAGGGCTATTCAAAGTCATCAACATCTAAATAAGCACTCTTACGATTATGAGCACACAACGCACAAACATCCTACAGTTTATTTGCCCCACTGGTTTTTATGGGGCCGAACGCTGGATTTTGGCATTAGCTAAAAATCTAGACAGCGAGCATATTAATTGTGATTTGGCCGTCACAGTAGAGCCAGGCAACAATGACCTGGAAATCAGCAAACACTATAAAAAACTCGATAAAAACGTCTATGAAATACCCATGTCAGGCCGCTTCGATCTGAGCGTGATATCAAAGCTCTGCAAGCTGATTCGAGAAAAAAATATAGACATCATCCATACTCATGGATACAAATCTGACATTTTGGGGCTCATCGCCGCACGGCTCACAGGCATCAAGGCTCTAGCGACCCCACATGGCTTTGAAAATGCTGAAGATTGGAAACTTCGCACCTATATCGGTATCGGAAATCAATTCTTACGCTGGTTTGATTCACTCGCCCCCCTCTCCAAACAACTTTGCAAAGACCTCCAACAAATTGGCGTTGCCGACAAGAAGGTTACTTACATACAAAATGGTGTAGACCTTGACGAAGTCGACCAACAGAGACTACGCACAGACAACCCTATTATCGCAAAAAAGACCAAGAAGCGTGTTGGCTTTCTTGGGCAAATGATCAGCAGGAAGAACATTTTTGACCTCCTAGACATTTTTGATGAGCTCTCCCGCGAGCACGACGATGTCGAGCTTGTACTTCTAGGCGACGGGGAGCAAAGGGCAGAGCTGGAAGAATACACCAAAACCCTACCTTCCAAAGAAAACATCCAGTTCCTTGGATTTAGGGATGATCGGTTAGAGTGGCTGCAAAGCTTCGACATCTTTGTGATGACCTCAACCCTAGAAGGCATCCCCCGCTGCCTCATGGAAACAATGGCAATGGGCATCCCTGTTGCCGCCTATGATATCGCAGGCATAGATCAACTGATAACCAGTAAGGAAGCAGGGTTGCTCGCTCCTCTTGGTGATAAACAAGGCCTAAAGGCTCATTGGGAAGCTATACTCTTTGATAGCAACGTTGCATCCAACCTATCAGAGCATGCGCGGGCGTATGTACTGGATAACTTCTCCGGTCGACGAATGGCTAGAGAGTACACACAATTATTCAAGGAAATCCTTGCTTAACGCTGCCTATGCAAACCGGCTTACCTAAACAACCCTCAAGCAGCTTACAAACATCACCACGCAAACAGCCGGTGATGTTTGTGCTATCGGTTGATACAGAAGAAGAGTTTGATTGGGACGGCGACTTTCCTCAAACTGCCTGTCAAACTGACAATATTGAACAACTCCCTGAGTTTCATGCTTTTTGTAGCACTCTTGATATTCGCCCAACCTACCTTGTCGATTATGCCGTGGCCCAAAACCCAGTATCCGCGGCAATTCTAAGAGACATTGCCTCCACTAGGAATGCAGAAATAGGAGCCCACCTTCACCCTTGGTGCACCCCCCCGCTTCAAGCCCTAAATGGTGAAGTCGAGTCTCATGTTGTCAATCTCCCAAAAGACATAGTCCACCAAAAGCTCACCCATCTTACACAACTAATTAATGATAATATTGGCGTAAGGCCCCGATGCTTCCGGACTGGGCGATGGGGCATTAATTCAACGACACTAAAAAGTCTAATTGACCAGGGCTACAAGGTAGATTCAAGCGTCTACCCCTACTACTCCAATGATTATTTTTCTTGCCAAAGTGCACTTGACAAGCCCTACTGGCCCGACCCTCTCAACCCCAACAGAGCTGGCGCACAGCAGGATATATTTGAACTTCCGGTAACCGCTGGGTTTAATCGTAGCAACGCCCCATTCTGGTCGAAAATACACCAATTCTTGGCAAAACCTCAATTCGAACTATTCCATCCAATTGGCATCGCCTGGAAACTTAAGATACTTCGCAAGATCTATCTCAGCCCCGAACTTTCAAATACCGCTGACATGATCTCATTGGTAGAAGCATCGCTGAAATCACACCACCCAGTAATCCACATGTTCATTCATAGCTCGACCTTACTGCCAGGTAAAAATCAATTCACGCGGAACGAAAAAGACAAACAAGCACTTTATTACAGTATCGAACAAGTTTTAGATCACTTGATAGAGCACTATGATGTATCCTTCTGCACAATTTCCGAAGCGAGCAGAAAATTACAAGCTGGCTTTAATAACTACGTTCCGCCAAAGCAATAGCATAGTAAAAAGAAGGCCAAGCAATGACAGATTCACCTAATCGCACTATCACCGTAAGACTTGCAAACAAAACTGACTATTCTGCTTGGGACTCCTTTGTCGAGACTCACCCCAACTCATCCCCCTATCACCTTAGTGCGTGGAAAAGTGCTGTCGAAGAGGCATACAAACATCGATGCTACTACCTAATCGCAGAAACAAATAACGCTATCATAGGCGTGCTACCTATTGTTCACATCAAGCCTCCGCTACTCTCAGGCTCGCTTTGTTCATTACCTTTTTGCGACCTGGGCGGAATACTTACTAGCAATGACGAAGCTATAACACCTCTCATAGAGTTTGCTCAAGAGTTGTCAGGTCAATACGCCGCAGGAAACCTTCACCTACGTCAAAGCAAGAATATCACCAACAGTGAAGAACCTGCCCTTCAAGAGGGACAGAAAGTCAGAATGCTCTTAGCCCTTCCTGACAATGCCGACACTCTTCTAAGCGGCTTTAAATCCAAATTAAGAAGCCAAATAAAAAAATCTACCAAGAATGGCATCACCTATTCTCAACACAACGATAGCAAAGCCCTCGATTCGTTCTACTCTGTGATGCAATCCAACATGAGGATGCTTGGCTCCCCCGTGCACTCCAAGCAATGGTTCGCAGCTATCGTCAATCACTATGGTGAAAAAGCGCAGATTGGATTGGTTTCATTTGAAGGCAAAGTAGTTGGGGCTGCAATCATCTTAATGAGCGGGGATACTGTCACCGTGCCCTGGGCCTCTACGCTAGCCGAATACAACCGACTATCGCCTAATATGGGCCTCTATTGGGGGCTACTTTCTTATGCCGCTGATAGTAAACATGGGTACTTTGACTTCGGCCGCTCCTCAATCGGCGAAGGTACTTTCAAGTTCAAAAAGCAATGGGGCGCCACTCCATTGCCACTGGACTGGAAAGATTACGATGCAAATGGTGAGGTAGTTGGAAGTCAAAGCCCACCGAATAGATACCGAGACTTAGTTGCAACAACCTGGTCTAGGCTTCCAGCATTTATAACGAATATCCTAGGGCCAATTTTTAGACGCTACATCAGCTTGTAATCGTCAGCAAACCTCAATCAAATCTAACTTTTCAACATCAGGGATTATTAAGCATGTGCGGAATTGCCGGTTTTACACGATTTCATCGGCCCACCGGGGACATTGAGACCTTACGTAACATGGGGAACGCCATTTTCCACAGAGGCCCTGATGCAGGTGGAGAGTATCTTGATGAACACGTTGGCCTCTGCCATCGGCGGCTTAGCATTCTTGATCTCTCCGATGCCGGCAATCAACCAATGCACAGCCATTGCGATGATTTTGTGATGGTTTTTAATGGCGAAATATATAACTTCCAAGAAATTCGTGACGAACTGATAGAAGAAGGCGTTCAGTTCAATACCCATACCGATACAGAAGTCTTGCTCGCACTCTACAAAAAAGAAGGTGAGGCACTGGTAGAGAAAATCAATGGAATGTTTGCATTTGCCATATGGGACAAAAAGCAACAAACCTTATTTATTGCAAGAGACCGCTTAGGCAAAAAGCCACTGTATTTCTTTCATGACGATGATTACTTCGTATTTGGCTCCGAGCTGAAAGCTCTGCAGCAAGTATCGGCAACACCAAAACAGCTACGCCCAGATGCAATCTACGATTTTTTCACATACCAATACATTCCTGATCCAAAAACCATCTTCGATAAAATTTTTAAACTTGAACCTGGGCATACACTCACGATCAACGGCAAAGGCTTACAGAAGAAGCAGTATTGGGACCTCAGCTTTGCCAAGAGCCATCAAGGCTCTGCAGACGAAATATCGCAAGAACTGCTAGATTTAGTAGAACAAAGCGTTAAAGAGCGCATGGTTAGCGATGTGCCTTTAGGGGCATTCCTTAGTGGTGGGGTTGACTCAAGTGGTGTCGTCGGCCTCATGGCGAAGAATAGCGACAAACCAGTAACAACCTGCTCTATTGGGTTCGACTCAAAAAAATATGACGAAGTGGAATTTGCCAAACGTGTTGCTGAGCAGTTTGCTACTGACCATCATGAATTTACCGTCAAAAACACAGTTGAAGATCAACTGTCAAAAATAGCATCATTCTTTGACGAACCCTTTGCAGACCCCTCTCTTGTTCCTACTTTTTTTGTATCAGAACTGGCAAGACAAAAAGTCACAGTAGCACTAGCAGGCGATGGTGGCGACGAAGGGTTTGCTGGATACAGCAAGTACGCAACTGACGACCTAGAAAACCGGTTACGCAACCTTTTCCCCAAAGCTCTGCGCAAAACTTTATTCCCTTCTATTGCCAAATTTTTCGAAGGTAGCAAATCGGTTCTTGGTCGAAAAGCACACACCTTGCTTTACACACTAAGCATCGACCCAGCATACGGTTTCTTTTTGACCAACTCCTTTTTCTCAGACCGACTTTGGAATAGGCTAATCAATGATGAATTTAGGGAGGTACTAGGCGACTACCACCCCTCCTCACTGACTACCAAACACTATAACAATGCGGACACCGACGACCATTTGGATAAGATATTGTATACCGATATCAAAACCTACCTACCTGGAGACATTCTCGTTAAAGTCGACAGAATGAGCATGGCAAACTCCCTAGAAGTTAGGGCTCCCTTGCTAGATTACAAAGTTATAGAGTATGCGGCAACAGTCCCCTCTTCGCTGAAATTCAAGAAAGGCGACAAGAAACATATTCTAAAGAAAGCCTTCAGTAAACTCCTTACTCATGACACGTTGTACAGGAAAAAAATGGGGTTCTCAGTACCCCTTGCCCAATGGTTACGCAATGAAATAAAACAACAAGCCGAGGACACCCTATTTTCAACCAACCCAGGCCTGTCACTGTATTTTAAAATGGACGAAGTTCGCAAAATTTGGGACGAACACCAGAGCAACCAATCTGATTATTCAACAGAACTTTGGAGCATGCTTATGTTCCAGTTGTGGTTTAATCGCTATGCCAACTAGCAACGACGCAAACATACCCAAGCATCATTACTTTATCACTCTGGTATCCACGACATGAGCACAAAGCGCATCTTACATGTAACTTACGACATGAACATCGGCGGTACAGAGCAGGTCATACGCAACCTTGTGGAGGGCTTAGATCAAGAACGCTTCTGCTCCTCGATACTGTGTATTGATGGTGCCGTTGGGCCATGGGGCAAGGAGCTCGAAGCAAAGGGGTTTAGGCATTTCTGCCTTACTAGAAAACCCGGCTTTGACTTCGCCCTTATCCTAAGAATAAGAAAACTCATCAAAGACGAGGCCATAGATATCGTCCATTGCCACCAATACACGCCCTATATCTACGGCCTGTTCGGTTCGGCACTGACAGCGGCCCGTGTTGTCTTTACCGAGCACGGCAGATTCTACCCAGACGTAAGCAGCCCAAAGCGAATGGCCCTTAACCCACTGCTTCAACTCGGCACACATGCAATCACCGCCATCTCAGCGGCAACAGGAAAAGCTCTGGAGGAATTTGAAAACTTTAGCGCTTCCAGAATTAGCATCATCTATAACGGAATTGCAGACAACCCCCAGCCACGTAGCGACGAGCTAAAATCTACACTCGGGATCCCCTCAAACAACATTGTTTTAGGTACTGTTTCCAGATTGGACCCCATTAAAAACCAAACAATGATGCTAAAGTCATTTAAAAAGTGCTTGACCAACACCTCCAACCTAACACTCCTCATCGTTGGGGACGGACCACAAAAAGACGAATTGAAAGCACTAACAGAAACACTAGGCTTATCCGATTCAGTGATCTACACAGGCTTCCAACCGAATCCTCAGGCATACTTAGCCATCATGGATATTTTCTTGCTTCCTTCGTTGAGCGAGGGAACATCAATGACATTGCTAGAAGCAATGAGCTTTTCTAAGCCCTCTATCGCCACTGCTGTTGGAGGTACACCTGAAATTTTATCCCATGCCGAAACTGGTCTACTGACAGAAAATGAAGACGAAGCAGGGCTTGTCGACGCCATCAATCAACTGACGAACTCTTCCGCCCTAAGGGAGCAATATGGAGCGACTGCTCGCAAAACATACCGGGAACGCTTCTCCATAGGAGCAATGGCGAATCAATATCAAAAACTGTATGATTCGTTCTTTTGATCACAACCTGTACATCATTCATGCTTATACACAAATAGAACTATGAATTCATCAAAAAAAAACCGTTTACTGTCTAACACACTGATCAACAATCTCGGCACCGTTGCGCAAGTTGTCATAGCACTAGTGTTAACACCATTTCTAGTCACGACACTTGGTGACGTTAAATATGGTATATGGACCATCGCCGCCGGACTCAGTGGCTACATGAGCCTATTAGATTTTGGCATTGCCTCAGCCGTCACCCGATTTGTGTCAAAGCACCATGAAAATTCAGACATAAAAAAAATCAACTCAACAATTAGCTCTGCGTTAGCGCTATTTGTTGTTATCAGCACGCTACTTGTTACCATCAGCCCAATTATAGCGAAAGGTGTCGTACACTTCGTTGAGATCGACCCAAAGCTGCTTCCAATTATAGCTACTTTGATAATTGTCATCTCCTTTGATATGGCTATTTTCATCTTGGGAGGAGTTTTACGCGGAGCGCTAGCAGGGTTTCAACGCTACGACATTGCTACTTACATCTACATGACATCTGCTCTTTTTAAAGCCATCGCATTTGTAACCGTTCTAAAACTCGATTATGGATTAGTTGGGATGGGCTTTTCCTCTCTTGCCACCAATCTTTTGTCTGCATTTTTGTTTTTTGTGTTACTGAAAAAGCTATACCCGTTCATATCTATTGGGCCATCCCACATATCAAAAACCACCACCAAGAGTATCTACACTTATGGAAAATACACGTTTGTAGGTATGATCTCGAATCAAATAATCTATTACAGCGACACCTTTATCGTAGCGTATTTCCTAGGTGCTGCCGCGGTGACTTATTATACTATCCCCTGGAGTTTATCCGAATACAGCAAGCAACTATTCCTGGCCGTCAGCCGAGCTTTTGTACCCGTATTCAGCAGCCATGAAGCCGGAGATAGACCTGAAGAAATAAAAACACTCTATCTTGACGGTACCCGGTACATGCTCATTTTCTCAAACCTTTTTTGTATTGGTTTTCTATGCCTGGGTGGGGACTTCATCAGTATCTGGCTCGGGCCTGAGTACCGAGAAAAATGCCAATGGCTGATTTATATTTTCTTCTCCATACAACTCTTCTCGGCCCCCCAACTTATCAGCTACTCAATGCTTCAAGGCCTTTCAATGCATAAAACGTATTCTCGAGCGTCAATGGTTTTGGCGGTCGCAAATTTGATATGCAGCCTGGTATTGGTTCAACAATATGGACTGATTGGAGTGGCAATGGGGGCAGCGATTCCTCAGTTCATATTTTACGTATTTTTCGTGCCTATCCACGCGAACAAGATCATGGGGGTCTCTAGTTTGAGATATATTAGTACGACCTTTATCAAAGTGGCTGTTCCTTCCGCTGCCCTCGCAGCCTGCTGCACGTATGTGAGCCTACAAATACAACCTGAAAGCTTTTTGGTATTAATCCCTTTAGCAGCCATTTGTGCGACTATTTATCTCCTACTTTGCTACGTATTTTCTCTCTCGACCAAAGAGAGAGAGAAAATCAAATCAATGATTGGCAAACAAGAGATCACTAACTAACGATTACTGGCAGGCATTATGATTCGCGTAGGCATTACAGAACTTCACGGAATAGCACAAGAGTGCATCCAGCATCCAGCGGAAGACGTTCACTACTCATCGGTAGACCCTTCCGCTCACTGGACCAACAAACTAATCACTAGCCCCGCAAAAGGGGTCCTCGACTATTTTGAATCCGATAAACATGACGTTATTGAAGCGCCATTATTCCCTATTTTAACCAATAACAATTGGATCTACACCCCCGCAGAATCTTCGGCATGCCTAACTTTCAGCCTATTCAATTTGCCAATGCCACGATTACCTCGTGCACTTTTCATGAAACATGTATTCATGAAAGATAACTTTAAAAAGCTTATCTTCAAAAGCCAGGCGGGCCTTGGGACGCTGAACCAATACCCTATATTGCAACACCCAGAGATAATGAAAAAAGTAGAGGTCGTATACCCCGCCATTGGCAACGTAGACGACTCCCTCATTCAATATAACACCAACAAAATAAACATTTTATTTAGCGGTGACTTTTTTAGGAAAGGTGGCGCCAACCTAGTTGATGCATTTGAACAAGCACAAAAGAAACACGACAACATACATCTGCGGATATGCACTCGACCCGATTTGCAAACATCAAATGAACAGCTCCGAAAAAAATATCAGAAAAAGATTGAGGAAAACAACAATATCTCGCTAGGGTTTGTCGATCGAAAAGTACTTATGAACGAGATACTTCCTCAAACCGACATCTTCGCCTCGCCAACCTACCAAGAAACGTTTGGTTTTGCGCTACTGGAGGCCATGGCCTACGGAATCCCAGTCATATCCACCAACCATTTCGCCATTCCTGAAATTATCGAACACAATGCCAGCGGCTTGCTTATCGACACAGAGCAGTTTGACTTTATCAAGAATTTCAAAGGCTACACAATTGAACATATCCCCGAAGATTTTAACGATTACATGCAAGAACAAATGTATAAGCATTTAACATCACTAATTGAAAGTGAAGAGCTTCGACGTTCAATGGGGCAAAGCGCACTACAAACCGCAAGAAATAAATTCGGTTTTGAAGCAAGAAATAAAGCAATGACAAAAATATACCAAGAAGCCATCTAATGAGCCGACATGTTCACAGCCCGATAAAAAGGACTGTTAACATGTCTTAACGAGCTTTCAGCTCTCAGTCACCAACAACAACGTGGCAGCATCGATCTCACTCAACACCAATCCTTTGACAGATAACACCCGACCCTGTTCAAAGTCCATAACGCTTAACTCTTTAAGAGCAACATCCATAGAAGGAGCCCCGTGATAACCCCCAAGGCGCTGCGAAAGGTAAGTAGCAGGATCACCGCCCCCCTTCAAGAACCAGCTCTGCCTTAACACTTTCAGCTCTGACTGCTCTTCTCCAGACAGCACAGAGGAAGCCACATCCTCAGGCATCGCCGAGACTCCCGCACTCAACGCTAACGTTGTAACACCACCTGCTATCGTAAAAAATTCTCTTCGCTTAATCATTTACACACCCAGTGACTTTATGTGATCCGCCAACCTTAACGTCATCGCGGTAATAGTTAGTGTCGGCGGGACATGACTGCCCGTGGGGAACACTGAGCTCCCTCCGATATAAAAATTCTTGGCACCATGCACCAGCAAATTCTTATCTACAACGCCATCATGAGGAGACCGGCTCATCCTCGTTGTCCCCATGTGATGATTGCCAAATGCCATCTGGTCACCAAATATTCGCCCTTCACTCTCTTGATTTACCCTAACTCTGCCAAGATCATTAGCGCCGACGAAATTTGCAAAATAATCTAGACCTCTCCAAACATGATCCTTGTCAGACTGGCTCAATGCCCAATCAATACGGATTTTGGGGATGCCAAATGCATCCACTTCGGTGCCTAGCGAGATTCTATTGCTACGTTGTGGCGTTTGCTCAAGCATCGCCTGGATTCGATACCCAGCAGGCTGATCTGCATGGTCAAATATTCTCTTATCGAGCGCTTTTCTAGAAATTGCTTCGGTGAGCATGTCTAAATCACCCAGCATATTACTCAAGTGCTTTCCGAACTGATCCGGTATTTCTCCTTGAGATATTGCTTTGTTCACAGTATGAAAGGAGGAAATGGCGCTGGATGTCAAATAGTTAGTACCTGGAATCAAAGGCATTCTAAGATTATTCAATTGCTTTTCCTTAAGAAAGCGCTCTGAAAAGTCGAAATAAGAAGCCACATTGAACCCTGGCTGCTTATTGAACCCATACAACGAAAGGTCCTTTTTCTCGTTTGGAAAAAAATACGCTGCTTCCGCTATTGGGTGATCCATGAAATAGCGGCCCACGCTATCTCCACTATTCCCTAACTGATTATTATGTCGATTGAAATGCAACAACATCCTCGCATTTTCAATTCCGCCAAAACACATTACAAACAGCTTTGCCTTAACACTTGCAGGGCGACCCGGTACGGATTCAAACAGAACACGATCAACAACACCTGACTCTTGGGAGTAGACTGCATCCATCACATTCGCGTTCACGACAACCCGAACACTTTGACTGTCTTTCAGCTCTGCGCCATATGCATCGAAAAAGCGAACAGGAGGAGAAGAGAACTTGCTGATACTTGTTTTAACATCCCCGCCGATTACCGTGTGCAGAGGCTTATCTAGTATCTCAGCCCACTTATCAGCCGAGTAATTATCTGTTTTTGTTCCACAATATCTTGCCGCCGAATCATAATATGGCGATAAGTCAGACCTAGCTATTTCCCAGCCACTACCATCGACCCAGGCCCTTTTTTCAAAGTCTATCCTATCGAACAGAGAGGTGTTATTTTCCCAATGATTACTTGACCCCCCCAAAAAGCGCATACGAGAATGATGAGGGTTCCAGAATGGGGGGGTGACATATTCAGCCTGATACAAATCTTGTCGTGACTGATCATAACCATTGCCACCACTTTCTAATAATACAATATCGTTATATTGCGACCGGAGCTCGTTCGCAAGAGTAATGCCTGCAACTCCTCCCCCCAAGATACAAACATCACACGTAATTTCGTGGCCACTTTCAAACAGCTTTGCGTCGAGAATCATACAGATTAATCTTATGAAATTATGAATAGGAGCCAGACAAAAACCGGCACCCCCTTTAACACTACCAGTGAGATATGATAAATAGCATCAAAAGGAGTAAACAGATTGGATACTAGCTGAAGTAATTTTGGACCATAGGAGAGACCACTTCTAATGCAATATCTTCTTTATGCACTTCTGGTTTCTTGTTGGGGTCCAGCACCCACAACATACCTTTAGGATTATGCACTCCCGCTTTAACATCTTCCATATGGTAAAAAATGTCATAAAACGCAAGTTCACTCTTAGATATTCGATGAATTATCTTAGCATCACTCTTAACTTGTTTCGTACAGCGACATTGGACATGCACAGTATTATCGTCACAGGTTGCTAGAAACACCTGGTCGCTACCCACATGGAAGTAATCGTTACTATCCATATCAAACTCGTTGAGATAATCGCAAAGCTTGCTGGCCGCCGCATTAGATTCGCACTGCAGGTGAAACTGCTCAGCCATAACGGGAATATATTCATGCTCCTGCGTAATGCCTAACGACTGGGCGAAAGATTTGTCATCAATAATATGGAAATAATGCCTCTCTTCTTCCGGTGACGACGTCACATAGGGTTGCTGGCTTAACGCAGTACAAAAAACCAATACCGTATCGCTATCTGCTAGTTGCATAAATTTCCCAAGAATCCGATCTAGAGACTTGTAGCCAAAAAGGATCGCTTCCTTAGTATCAGCTCTAGCAGATTCACCCGATTGCCCAAACCGCTCCGGATCCATGTCAGCCCAATAGTGATGCTGATAATGAGCTACGCTATTCAGGAAAAACGACGATAAATCAGGCGACTCTTTAGCAAAATGATACTTAAACAAATCGAACTGAATCAGATCCATAATACTTGCACGCTTCCAGAAGTTACCACTGCTTCTTTTCTCACTTACAAGCTGCTTAGCAATAGCAATTATCGTTGATAGCGACAATCCATTTTTTAGCATGAACCGGACAAAGTCCTTACTCGATACAGAGCTTTTTGAATCATGACCCTGGACAGATTGCTGGATAAAGTCCACATACACATCAAACTTGCCCGGGGGATAAGGCGCTGTACCCGCTGACCACGGGTCAGGGATCAACATCCCGTTAAAACCATCGAGGAAGTTGGTGTTCATGCTCCCACAAATCCATGATTTAAGGCCTGCTTTTGAGAGCTTGTCCCAAACAAACTCTCCCTTAAACCCAGCAGCATCATTCAAACGACGAACACCATGCTCGTCAGGATCAAGACCTGAATGCAAGCTAACCCACTGAACCCAAGGGTTTAGGTCCTCACCACTAGCATTTGCATCAGTAGTATGGACTTGAGATTGCTCATAAAAGCGCTTGAAGTTCGGTAAGTGGCCTTCACTAATGAACTTTTCCATTAACTCATGAGTTAACTCATTAAATTCTATGAGAATTACTTTTTGCTTCATTCTGAATCTCGATTCCCTTGTGTTTCACTTTTTACAAATACAGCAATCTCATTACTGGCTTAAATGACCATGATCGAGACGCCGACCTAACGCTGCATACTACCAATTTTAGCCGGATTTTGGTAGATTTTAATCGTCTACTCCACACATCACCACCCAACAGATCGCTCTGCCGACACAAAAAAAGCAAAAAGTACGGCTCGATATTTCGACATAAAAAAAGGCAACCAATCATACTGGTTGCCTTTTTATTTATATCAAATTTTTTATTAAGGCTAATTCACCTCTATTAGATTATCTGGCTGCATTGGGTTTGGCCTAACACCCGCCTCATCAGCACCGGCATCTGTCAGCCCACTACCTGTCGGGCGCGAGTTCCCGTCAATATCAACGCCCGCACCCTCTAAAAGATCAACGGCGTCCAACGCACTTGTCGCTGTAGACTGCAAGTGCAGATTCCCTTCGCTAGAATCAACAAATATGCTGCTGCCGGTAAATTGGACATTACTGCCTTGACTGAACTGAGCACCACCTCTCGCATGAATTGAATCATCGATTAGGTTATTTCCGACAAAACCTCCATCAGTATCCCAACGAAATTGAATAGCATTGTTAAGATTGCCATTTGTCATTACAGTATTATGAACCACTTGAGTATCTGGGGAGTGCCAAACAACGATGGCAGCATCTGATTCAGACTTTCGATACGAACTATATAACCCGCTAGAATAGCTCACCATATTATTTCGTATAATACCACCGGAGTGATCATTTGCGCGCTCGGCAAGACCAAACGCTACCGCCCTATCCACGTCAATAAACACGTTATTCTCGACTAATGTGTTACTGGCACCATTCCACATCAAGATCGCAGGGTTCCACAGGTAATCAGCCGAATCTGGAGTATGGAAATTAGCAAACCGACTGTTTCTTATCTCCCAGTTAGCCCCTGCATGCACATCAACGCCATTGGTATAACCGGTACCCGCTTCACCACTTATATTGGGGGGCTGACCTGAATATTCCATATTGACATATTCAACCTTACCGTTATCAACTCCATCACCAAAACTGACAGGGCTAACTTTAATAAATTGCTGTCCTGCATTTAGTAAATTAAGATTATAAAAGTGGGGAGACTCTGCAGTTTCACTCACCATTATTGGGTGGAAATACACATCTCTTAAGGTCAAGTTTGCGATGACAGTATTAGACTTGCTTACATATACTATGTGAGGCACGCCGCCGTAATTACTGTTTTCCATTCCTTTACCAATAATAACCACTTCACCGCAGTTTGCGCCTACTCCACTAAGAGTGACATTGTCTCTTCGGAGGTTTAAAGTATTTTCGAGGTAATACTCACCAGCCTCTATCAATATAGTCATTCCGTCGCTTATATTGGAAACTGCATTCTCTAATTCCGCTACGTCAGAAACAACAACGACATTACTATCGCTTAGCGCTAACTCGGGAGCGCCCAAACACCGCCCTGCTGCTTCAAGAACCACTTCAGGCCCTTCTGTCTCAGGTGTCTCAGGTGTCTCAGGTGTCTCAGGTGTCTCAGGTGTCTCAGGTGTCTCAGGTGTAACATCAACAAGGTCCCCTTCACCTATTTTATAAACGGTAATTACCGGGTCTCCTGTAGAATCGTCCTTAGTGGCAGCTTTATTTAAGACATACAATGCTCCCGTTTCAGGGTCATAAGATGCAGCCGATGGCTTGCCCCAAGGGAAAAAATTGTCGAACTTGCCGTATTCATACGGTAACGGCAAATATAATTTGCTGGCGGACATTATTTCATTAAGATCATAAAGCCAGTAATAAGGATAACTATCACTACTGCTATAGGCGCAAGGGCCACCACATAGGTTACCGTTGTCCTGTGTGATCTTATAGCCACCACCAGACTCAGCCATACCTGATTGCCCAATTACAGCAAAAGTCCTTGTGCCTGGGACGATGAACGCGTAACGGCCTGCACTTATTCCTACCCAAAGATCATTGGTTTCTGCAAAGTTGCTATTTAGCCCCGTATTATTATAGATATCCCACAACCCATAATCATAGCTGCTATAGGGGTATACCTCAGTAGACAACGCGTGATTTAACGGGTAATCCATCAGAGCAGTTGAACCAACAACTCCGGAGTTATTCTGCAGATCAGCATCATCAATCACAAAAAGGCTAGGGCCCATACTAGCCCTAGAATTAATCGATACACCATCACCATTACCGGCCAAATATTTACCACCCAAAACTTGCTGCCACTCGGGCGGGATCGGTGACACATAGTTAACAGTGTGGCCAGCACCTTCCATTTCAAAGAAACCAGCAATCTCAGACCCCGCCAAATTATCAGGGTCCCGCACGACCAGGCTTGTGTAAGTGTTATCAGCAGGCGCATCGTAATATTCATAGGTTTGGATGACCAGCTCACCATTTACCATTGCCAGACCACCGATAGTATCAATTGACTGATTATTACCGGTTTTGCTTCGAGTTAGCACTCGCTGAAACCCTTGAAGTACTTGGGCCTTCCCTAATACACTGACATCCTGAGACTTACTGAAAGTAGAAGGCACTGCAAACTCAGCGATGGCATCCTGGCTAATATAAGAATCTACAAAAATAGAGTGGTTTTGGGCATTATAAGCAATTCGCCCTTCAGCCCCTCCCGTTTTGGATACACCATCACTATGGCTAAGCCTGAATGCCCCTTGATAATTTCCTAACAGCGAGTCAATCGAGATTCTTGGCAACTCAGATGGCTCGGCAGCACAGACCCCCGCGCTAAACATTGCCAAACCTAACGACAATCCGCAAATACTGCTATTTCGCTTAATACCCATGATACACTGCCTTTTCAAAAATAATACACGTCACTTAATACTACGCATAGCATCGATCAAAATCCAAACCGCATTGAAGAACAATTACATTCTGTTAACTTGCGCCCATTATGTATATGACGTAAGTCACCATTATCCGGCCAGTTCAAATCTATTCTACCAAATTAAGTGTTATGATCGCGTTAGTCTTAGAAAATTTTTTGATTTAATACCATGGCCAGCCGGCCTCAGCCCTTTATACTCGCCCAAAAATGATCAAAAAACACACTAAACATATCCAAACACACTGTTTTCAAACAGATATCTAGCAATATGTTCTTTCTTTATCCATAGTTTAAAAATAGAATACTTTTCCGCGCTACGACCAAATAAAACACCTACCTCACTTCTTTGAAGACCACCCACAGAGACCCCCTTTTGGTATGAGATCCATATTCGTTTTAATTGTCATACTATATTTCGGTTATCGTGCCGTCGGCAATAGATTTGCGGGGGTCTTACTCTACTGGTGGTTTTCCATTTTCAGGCCACAGGATTGGATGTGGTGGGACCTAACCAGCTTGCGCTTGCCTTTACTAGCTGCCCTTATCTTTGTAGTACCGAGTATCGCCCAAGGCAACTACCCAAACCTCAAGAACACCACCAACCAATTGATTGCACTTTGGCTACTCTGCGCCATTGTAGGAAACCTGTCATCCGGCTGCGGTGAAATAGGTTCCGCAATGACAACTCAAATGATCACTGTAATCGTAGCACTTCTAATTACTGACAGAATCGTAAACACCGAAACTCGATTATTTTGGATTATCGCTACTACCGCCCTATCCTTAGGGTTTCACAGCTCTACCGCAGGCTTTACCGCACTAACGGCTGGAGGGGCCAGTCTATATGGAACAGGCGGCATTGGAGGCTCCTTCAGTGGCGGCAATGCTTTTGCTATGGGAACTAGCATTACCATTTTCTTACTCATATTCACCTTCCAACTATCTACCCACAGAGACCTGATTTACATACCTAAAATTGCAAGCTCGCGCTTGGCCCTACTCGGCAGCCAGGTCGTCTTTTTTATTATGATTGTCAGCTCTATCTTTTTAGTTATATCCATGTTTTCTCGTGGATCAGCCATCGCAATGTTCCTCGGCCTATTCTTGCTGTTCCTGCTACAAAAAAACAAATTCAAAAAGAGCATCGTTGCTTTCATTGTCGCTTTTATCGCAATGCCATTTATCCCCATCCCTGAAGGCTACGAAGACAGAATTGCTAGCGCATTTGAATCTGATGAAGGCGAAATGGAAGACTCCGCTGCATCAAGGCCGCACTTTTGGCGAACAGCCTCAAGAATGGTCGAGGAAAACCCTCTTGGCGTAGGTTTATTCTGTTACAACAGCTACTACAACGAATTTGATGACACCGGAGGTCAATGGGGTGAAAACCGATCAGTTCATAGTAGCCACTTCCAAATCCTATCGGAGACCGGCTACCTTGGTCTGTTTCTATGGGTAATGCTGCACATTGTGAGCTTTTCCAAACTGTGGATCATTAGGAAGAAAGCGCTAATCGGCATGCCAGATCCGAAATTAAGTAATTTCTATTTCTCGCTTTCGAACAGCCTTCTTTGTTCACAAGTCGCATTCTTATTTGCTGGTAGCTTCTACGCTGTTGCCCTTAATGATGTTACTTGGGTCTGCTTTATCATCGCTAGCTGCGCCTATAGCACCCAAAAGAACGCAATTGAGAAAAAAGACAAGGAAGCTGAGTTAAAGGGTGCGCAGGAAAGCTAACAGCTGCCCCACCTCATCTTTCGACAACGACAAAGGAGTAAGCTCATGGGTTTTTCCATAAGGCAATTGCGGTGGATTCAGATAATACTCAATCACCTCATCTAGTGTAGCGAAACGTCCATCGTGATAATACGGACCGGTGTTTACGACATTTCTAAGCGAAGGGACTTTATATGCTCCGTAGTTCATATTATGAGGGTCTTTTTGCAAATAATTTAGCTCATCACAATCATCGGGAGCCGCATCACTATATCGACCAAGGCAATTAAACTCATCAACAAGCACTGCCTGTAGCCCCAAACTACGCCCTAGATCAATACCAGGGCCAGCAAACGTACCTGTCCCTATATTATGAAAACCGCCGTTACTTAACCTCGGTCCATTATGGCATCGCAAGCAGGCCGTTCTCTTATCATCAATATACAACTTCAGGCCTTTCAACTCCTTTTTTGACAAAATGCTTGTGTTAATTTGGCCTTGTTCAAGGCTAGATATAAACGTATCAAACCGACTAGGGACAAAGCCTATAGTGCCTTCATACGCAGCGATCGACTTACCTACGTTAGAAAAAACATGATTTATATTCTGTCGCTGTTGCTCGCTCAACCCATTCCAGCTGGCTTTGGTAAGGTCACTACCGAATGGACTCGCGTTTGCTGGCCAAAAGTCGCCCTTACCAATGAAATCATCGCCAAAGGCTTGCTTGTAAAGCCCAAGATATGTGCTGTTATGCAGCACTTTCCGCACCACAAAAGTTCGGTCAACTCCCATTTCAATGTCAGCCTCAAAAGGCACCAACGCTTGAGACCACAATGAATCCCTACGCCCATCCCAATAAAACCAATCTTGATAAGCTACACCATTCAACGAAGGTGTATTTCTACCCGTTAGCCCTAATCCGAACGCCTTGGGCAGACCGTCAGTAAAAGCCCTTCTTTCCTGGTGGCACTTCGCACAAGAAACCTTGCCATTCTTGCTAAGACTGGTATCTCTAAAAATGTGCTTACCAAGTTCAATCGCCGATGGGTCCGTCATATATTTATTTGAAGGATCATCAATCTCCGCTAACACCTCACTAGACAGGGAACGAAGGATCGAAATTTGATATTGATCGAATACTACTGGCTCCGCAGCAGCATGCTTACCCAAAGGCATTGCCAAACTCACGGCAACCGCTAGTGCAATCACTATCAATACACGACAACAAAGAATCATACTCTATTCCTTTAGTATTCTAAGATAATAGGTAACGTAACCTGATCTTTAATTTCAGTACTTTCAAAATGAACAACCACAACCCACTCCCCCGCCATACTGAATTTAAGCCCTTTGATCAAATACTCACCAGTGCCCTCACCAGGCGTTACTTTCGGCGATGAAGGCATTCCGTGTCTATGCCCAGGCATTCCACCAACAACACGGATAGACAAGCCATTCACTTTGTTCCCTTGGGTGTCTTCGATTGATACCTTCCACCTCAAAAATGACCCAATAGCTACCGGATTGGAATCAGAATGTAAAACCGCTAAATATTTTCCGCTCTTCGACATTCCTGACCAACTGACTCCTAAATCCCCTGCTGCACTCACCACCCCCGCCCCTTGAAGCCAGCACACGAACACCATTACAACAGTCAAATATGGCCTCATAACGACGAGAGGCATAGGTAATACGATCATTGGAACCCCCTTAACAAAACCTACGCAGGAACAAAAAAGGCTAATAGTGTACATACACATATTAGCCTTTTCTATTTTTTTATGCGGCGAGTGCCGCCGCCAAAAGGTTTACAAGTCCCCGGGTTGCAGCTCCTTCAAGAACTGCTCCAGCGCAGTAACCTTCGAAGCATCCAAAGTGAACGTTGTATGTGCATTAATCGCATCAGATACGGTGCTCGCAGACGCGTCGTGTAGGTATGGCGCCGTAGCCCATAACATATACAGAGAAGGAGTATCAAACCCATCAAGCGTTCCTGCAAGACGGCTTCCAGATGCCGCAGTAATAGTGCCAACATCATGCCTCGCACCCAGCGCTGAATCCGTCAAGCTCGTACCAGCATGACAGGTAGAACAACCTTCAGCTGTGAACAATGCCTGCCCCTCTGTCGCCAGAGTAGACAAAGCGCCATTTCGCTCAGGTGATGCTTCAATGGTGCTTAGCGATGCTAAATATGCAGCCATTGCATCAAGGTCTGTACTTAAACCCGCTTTAGGTGTTCCTAGCGTTGACTCCGCTGCAGCAAAATCAACATCGGTCATCAACCCTGTTCCACCCGCCAAGCTTCGTATTTGGTTCTCGAAATCTTGAACTTCATCGAAGTTGCCTGACCAGTGCAGTATGCCGTTATTTTGACCTTTACCGACTAGACTGATCGTATTTCGCAACCCCTCACCCATACCAGTAAGATCCCACACTCGACCATCAGCACCGCCTTCATTGTGGCAAGACGCGCAACTCATATAATTATCTAGAGCCAAGCGATCATCAGCAGCATCATAGAATAACTGCTTGCCTAGCTTAACCTCAGCACTGAGAAGCTCTGAAGAGACAACCGATGCACTAGATAGCAATGGCACCGAAGTAGAAGCCGCATACAACAATTGGCTTAAATCGAATTGCTGTACACTTCTGTCCATAAAGTTGTATACATAAAGCCTCGTTCCGTCAGTTGATGTTGCAACACCCTGCGGGGCCATACCTACATCAATTCGAGTTAGCTCAAAGCCACTTTGAATGTCATATGCAGCCACTTCACGGCTAGTCTCAAGGGCAACAAACAAGTACCGACCATTACCACTAAATACCGCGCCAGAAGCTAGACTCGAGTTGTCGTGATGAATTCTGGCTCCAGGATTCTCTGTATTTGCCTGAAGATTCACTATCGATGTTACTGCGCGCACTGTCTGATCGAAGTTCATGCCAGTACCACCACGCAATCCCCCCGCCAAGATATTATCCTGTTTGGACGGCACATAGGCAGTCTGACCATTTGGGGTTAGCACAGGTGCATTAAGATAGTTAGGTAAACCAGGCCCTGCAACGTCTGTCACGCCTCTGTTGGAGTACCCCAGCTCAATCTTGTTATCCATAGCCAACGTAGCAGCATTAAGTGCGTATAATTCACCACCACCCGAAGCCACATCAATATTTGCTGTTGATTCACCATTGAGCATAGGAGTAACGAAGTTAGTCACATAAACAGTAGAGTCATCATCGGTTAGCGCCAAATGACGCAGATTTCCACCTAGGCTAACGGAATGAGTAACAACACCCGTTGTTGCTTCTATTCTCACGACCTGCCCTACAGCCTCTAGAGCTACGTACAACACCAACCCATTAGAGGAAACAACAATACCATGAGGCTTTGATGCCGTTGGCAATGCAATCATTCTGGTCACTGTATTCGAGGTCATATCGATAACAGATATCGTGGCATCTGCTTTATTAGTAACAAACACCTCAGAAGAAGCGGGAGACATAACTAAAGTCGCGGGGTGATTACCTACTGCAATCTCAGCCACCGTAGTAAGGCCTGCATTCGAACGAGCCACTGTATTATTGTCAGGGTTAACGTTCCAGACTGAGTCCTCTACACCACCCTCGACAACGATGATTGGCATGGAATGACGCACAACGGTTGCTGCATTAGTAAAGCGGGTGGAATCATTTGGATAAACATCGCGGTTATCCCCAAAGCCATCACCATCACTATCAACAGTTTCCGCAGAGTCATTAGGGAACACATCGGCATTATCGCCCACGCCATCCAAATCAGAATCCTGAGTCTCATTTGGATCAGTAGGGAAAGCATCACCGTTATCGCCAACGCCGTCACCATCCTGATCTGTACCTTCAGCAGGATCTAATGGGAATAGGTCTTCGTTATCTGGGATCCCATCACCGTCCGTATCGATACCAGAAGGGTCACGGACAATTTGCAATGTATGACCAACTGAAGGCACACCGTTTGCGTCCAGCGCAAACACCCAATAGTAACCTGGAATCATGACGTTCGTATTTGAATTTATTGTTAACTGATAATCCCCAGCTACCTCCTCAAATGCAACAGGTACGAAGCGTTGATCCGTATTGATTGAGTGCGTAGTTCCCTGCAATCGAATCATGTTGAATTTTGATACCCCAGCAGATGCAGCAAAAGTTAATACATCACCTGCCTGTGCCAAAGCCGGCCCAGATGAAATCACCGGTCTTTGAGCTAAGCTTCCATCCATATTAAACAAATATGCTGGCGTATAGAATTGTGCGTCGGAGTGATCAGCATCACATCCATTACAGGCACCACCACCACCAGAAAACACAGTCGCATCCTTCATGAGAATCGCGGTTGAATGGTAATTACGTGGTATCGAATGGCTACTCATTAGTGACCAATCACCTGTCGCGGGATCCCACATTTCCGGTTGCATTACGGTACCGTCATCGCTGAACAATATACCATCAGTTGAACCACCGATAACCATTACCTTGCCATCAGGTAGAACAACCGAATTCTGGAAGGTTCGACGATAGTGCATCGACTTACCTTCCTTAACCACAGGCACTGCACCATTTAACTCAACAGTGATGGATGTATCAGACGACGGAATGACCAGGGTGTGATCATTACCCCCTGTCACAAGAATCTTACCTATATCGTACATTACCGCAGAGCCAAACATTCTCGCTTGATCACCGCCCAGACGAGGCCCCAGCACTTCAGTCGTACCAAGGCCGTCAGCTGTAAACCAGTGCATCGTTTGCGTAGGTCCAGATTGGAACACTTTTCCGTTAGGTGCAACGTGCATAAATCCATACCATTGCATATCGGTGCTGCCATTACCCAGTGGGTAAGTGTTGATAATCGAATGATCATTTAGCATCCCTTGCATATTGGCACCCGTTGTATGCACCCACTCGTCTGTTACAGGTGAGTACACCTCAGATGTATTTCCAGAGCCATTTGCGAAGGTAGTAAACACTCGGTTATCTGGCATAGTCATTTGCGTAGGATACCAACGCGGGAAAAACATCTCAGGGCGGGTGATCCACTCCAAGCTGTTAATATCGAACTCAGATGATTGAGCGACAATATTATTACCACCTGTCATAAATAAATTGCCATTTTCTAGCTGAGAAATACCGGAGCAGAACATATTATGGTCAAGGTGGTTACGAGAAACGAAGGTTCCTGTTGCTGGATCATATACGCTAGCAATGGTCCCATCCCCAATGTACCAGTCGTCTTCCCCCCCGCTCATGGTAAGGAGCTTTCCGTCCGGCATTTGAATAGCTGACGCTGGAATCTCTGGCCATTGAATAGGATTACCCCACGCCCCACCAATATGGGCAGGCAATGTAGGCCAAGGCTGAAGCTCGACCTCAACTCTATCCGTTAACAATTCAAAATGATTAGGATGAGAATATAACGCTGTCGCATCACCTCTTGCAGCCATCAATTCAATCGTTGAGTCTGCCGCAGTCTCATAATACACCACCCTGAGATCGTGCAACCCTGGGGTCAAACTGATGATGCCGTACAAGTCGTCTTGGGTTTGGGCAACCGTCTTTTGTATTATAGTTTGGCCATTAACGGTCAGACTAATACCACCATCTGAACGTAGCAAGAAAGAATACGTATCTGACTCTGACACATAAAACTGTCGAGTAATTTCAATTACCACAGGAGATAGAAGTGGAAACTCAACGCTACCAGGGTATTTGCCTTCTAATGAGCCACCATCCTTATAATTTATGACATCCGACTGCACATCTTGAGACACCAAATTAGCTGCGTCAGCGATAACCTGCTCAGCAGCAACCAAGCTATTAACTTGCGCTCCAGATTGCACAAACTTCACAGAAAATTGCTCAGAATAAAGTGATACTAACGGATTATTTGGCTCCGCATCTCGCGCATCGCCTGTTCCATCTGAATCAGTATCTGTGTGCACTCTCGAATCATCAGGGAAAGCATCAGCTCCATTTGGGACGCCATCACCATCACGATCTGTATCGGCGTTATCTCCTATTCCATCATTATCTAGATCCGATGTTTCAGCCGGATCAAGTGGGAATACATCACCATTGTCACCAACTCCATCGCCATCACTATCCTGAGTTTCCTCAGCATTATTAGGGAATGGGTCTGCGTTATCACCAATGCCATCATAATCGCTATCGTTTAGCTCAGATGCATCAAACGGCATTTGATCATAATCATCTGGCAGCCCATCGCCATCAGTGTCAGTACCACCACTTCCTACCGAAACACAAACCGCAGATAGGTTTGGATTATCCCTAATGCCATCGAACTCGAGATTTATTAAGCCATCGACAACCGATACCACATACGTTTCGTGAGCCTCTCCACCAATAGACAACGCTGATTGATCATAATTAGCCAAAATCAGGCGGTCCTCAAGGCGAACATTAAACAACCTAGACCCAGCCCCACCTGCAGTTTCTACTCCCCAATAAGGTTCAGCAAAATAAAGATCAATGGTATAAATTCCATTATTTTGAACAGGAATGTTATATACAAAATCCCCCCAGCGCTGACTCGTATGGATCGCGGGATCTGCAGAATCTGTAATATTCAACGTATTAGTACTGGTAGTTCCACCAATACCATACTGATCGCCAATATATACACGACCGGAGCCCGACACAAATTCTGGGCCACCCACATTAATACACGTCAAGACAATAGGTGCAGCCACTAAAGGATCAGGATCAGAATTATCACCAATTGAGTCCCCATCAGTGTCTACCCATTCGGTAGGATCATTCGGGAAAGCGTCGCCGTCATTTAGATAGCTATCACCATCTCTGTCATCGTCAGAATTATCACCAATTCCGTCGCCATCTAGATCTGTTGTTTCACTAGGATCATTCGGGAATAAATCGGCGTTATCACCCACGCCATCCAAATCTGAGTCTGCAGACTCATTGGGGTCTTCTGGGAATGCATCTAGATTATCGGAAACACCATCATCATCAGTATCAATCGGCTTTATACCTAGGTATACACACACACCTGACAACGTGGCCCAATCCTGTTCTTTCTGAAGAACAATATCAATTGCACCATCACTTGTGTTAGTGAAGTACGTCTTATTGTACGCCGCGCTTGAACCTACTTTGCTGTATATGTCAAGGTTATTGGCGACCAACTGCCCCTCAAGCGACACATCAAATATACGTGACCCGACACCGCCAGTGCCAACAGTCGCCTGATAATAAGTCTCCGCAAATTTAAGTTCAACCGTATAAGGTTTGTTGTCGTTACCTGCGACTGGAATAGCGTAACTAAACTCTCCCCAGCGCTCAGATTGATAAATAGCGCCGTCAACAGTGCCAGTAATGTCTAACGTCGTGGTTCCCGCGGTACCGCCTGCAAAGAACTGGTCCGCTAAATATACCGCACCATTACTCGCTGTGTATTCAGCCCCACCTACGTTTACGCAAGATACTAGGTCAAAATTAGGTACCGTTGGCTGAGGATCGCTATTGTCCCCAAAACCGTCGCCATCTGTATCTGCTGATTCAGTAGGATCATAAGGGAACAAGTCGACATCATTATCAACACCATCCCCATCCCTATCAGTGTCAGTGTTGTCACCGGTTCCGTCATTATCTAGGTCAGCACTTTCAGTAGGATCATTGGGGAACGCATCTGCGTTATCGCCAACACCATCACTATCACTATCCTGTTGCTCTGTCGGATCATTAGGAAATGCGTCAAACGAGTCAGGAGTGCCGTCATTATCCTGATCTGGGAGCTTTAACCCCTTATAAACACAATAAGCGGACAGTTTGGGCCAATCAATCGCCATGTTAAATGACACATCAATGTCGCCATCCGTGATATCTAGCACCACCTGCTCAACGACCGCTTCTTGCGCAGCATTGTTTTGAAGAATATCAAAAGCGCTTCGCACAGTCTGGCCTTCCACTACGACATCAAATACTCGTGAGCCTGGGCCGCCTGAGGCACTTGAGGTGCCGTGGAATATCTCTGCGAATTGAAGCTCCAGAGTGTATGTATGGACATCTGTTACAGGAATACTGTAGGAGAAGTCACCCCAACGCTCAGATTGATACAAAACGTCATCCAACGTGTTACTAATGTCGAATGCCTCAGTCGCAGTGTTACCGCCGCTAAAATTAACATCGGCAGCATACGCAATACCACCACTTGCTGAATATGCTGAGCCACCTGCATTCACACAAGAAACAAGCTCGTAATTCGGATAGTTTGGATCGATATCTGAGTTATCTCCCCAGCCGTCACCGTCGGTATCTGCTGACTCAGTAGCATCGAAAGGCATAGCATCAATATCATTATTAACTCCATCGCCATCAACGTCTAAATCTGCGTTATCACCCGTGCCATCACTATCGAGATCTTTTGTTTCCGCGGGGTCATTAGGAAACACATCGGCATTATCACCTACGCCATCATTATCACTATCCACAGACTCCGCTGGATCATTTGGGAACGCATCAGTTGAATCTGGGACACCATCATTATCTGCATCAGGCACTTTAAGACCCGAGTAGAGACAAACTGCAGATAATTTTGGCCAATCAGCTTCAACCCCAAAGGCAATATCCACAACACCATCAGCAACATCTAAAGGATAGAGCTTTTCTAATGCCGTCTTTGACGCTACTTCCGCTAGGATATCAAAATTATCAGCAACTACATTACCCTCAATAAGAATATCAAATACACGAGAACCAGGGCCGCCCAAATCGGTTGTCGCCTGATAATAAACCTCAGCAAATAGTAATTCTACAGTGTACTTTCCAGCCGCTCCCGCCGGAATAGAATAAGAAAAGTCCTTCCAACGCTCACTAGCAAACAACTCATCATTTTCGGTTCCATCAATTTGATGACTGGTAACACCGGCACTGCCACCAGTAAACAATTGATCAGCGCTAAAAATACGTCCATCGGAATGTATGTATTCGTTACCACCCGCATTAATACAAGAAATTAACGTAGAGTCAGGAAGCAACGGGTTCGGATCACTGTTATCGCCTACACCGTCATTATCGGTGTCCGTTGTCTCTGAAGGGTCATTGGGGAACGCGTCTAGGTCGTTATTAACGGTATCATTATCTCGGTCAAGGTCAGCGTTATCACCAATGCCGTCATTATCTAAGTCCGTAATTTCAGTAGGATCATTTGGGAAGGCATCAGCATTGTCACCAACACCATCGCTATCAGTATCTGCAGATTCCGCAGCGTCATTAGGGAACACATCGGCATTATCACCAACACCATCACCATCACTATCTACTGTCTCAGCTGGATCATTAGGAAATGCATCAGCGTTATCACCAACGCCATCGTTATCAGTGTCTGCGGACTCCGCAGGGTCAGTAGGGAATGCATCTTGACTGTCCGGCGTGCCGTCTCCATCAGTATCAGAAACTTTAAGACCGGAATAAAGACAAACGCCAGATAACTTTGGCCAATCCGTCTCCACCCCAAAAGATATGTCTGCAACACCATCAGTGATATCAACCGGATACAGTTTTTCTAGCGGAGTCTTTGATGCAACCTCAGACAGGATATCGAAATTATCACTGACCACTCCTCCCTCAACGAGAATATCGAAAACGCGAGATCCGGGGCCTCCCGACTGAATCGTTGCATTGTAGTAAATCTCTGCAAAAAACAGCTCTACTGTATATTTACCAGTCGCTCCAGCAGGAATTGCGTAAGAGAAGTCTCTCCAACGCTCTGTCGCAAACAGTATATCTTCTTCAGTACCATCGATTTGATGACTAGTTACGCCAGCGTTACCGCCACTATATTGCTGGTCTGCACCGAACACGCGACCATCCGAATGTGTAAACTCTTCACCACCCGCGTTAATACAAGAAATTAATGTGGAGTCAGGGAGCAACGGATTCGGATCGCTATTATCGCCTACACCATCGCTATCTGTATCGGTTGTCTCTGTAGGATCATTAGGAAACGCATCAAGGTCATTATTAACGTTATCATTATCACGATCGGGGTCGGTATTATCTCCTAATCCATCACTATCAATATCAGAAGACTCAGTGGGATCGTTAGGGAACGCATCACCATTATCACCGACTCCATCACCATCCGTATCGAGTGTTTCTGTAGGGTCATTAGGGAATGCATCTTGGCTATCAGGCGTGCCATCACTGTCCGAGTCTAAAGCATTGATACCACTATAAACACATGCAGCAGACAGCTTAGGGAAGTCCGCAACAACCCCAAAATCGAGGTTTAGCTGACCATCGGATACATTAGTTGTATATACCTTCTTTATCGGCGTAAGCGCTGGTACTTCTACACTAATATCGTAGTTATCTTCTTTAAGCTGACCTTCAACTGATATATCGAATACCCGAGAACCCGCGCCACCCGCTACGGTTGCCCCGTAGTAGACTTCAGCAAAGTAAAGCTGGATAGAATAGTCGCCACTAGAAGGCACTGGAAAAGAGTAGGAAAAATTCCCCCAGCGATCAGTCTGATAAAGATAATCATCCGTGGTTGATTCAATATCGTAACCTGCAGAAGCAGTATTACCACCAGTGAAGTAGTCGTCTGCTGCAAATTGGACTGAATTACCATCCAAATATGCAGATCCACCAGCGTTCACACACATTACTATTGGTAAACCATCTACTGTTCCATCAGCACTCACACGAGTCGCGTATTGCATAAGCAATATAGCAACTACAATTACCTTCCAACCTGTGTTCGAAAAAACCGACATTTATCTAAACTCCCCAATCTCTGCTTGTTATCGAGCTATCAAAGTTGCAGCAATAGATGCAATAATTGCGCCAACCACCCAACCCCCCTAGATTCGGGGGGTTATGCCATTGAATAGAGCATTTCTGTAAATTTTCTCGACTCCCACCAACTAACTCAGTTAGCCTAAAAAATGTTATTCGACGGCGAGCAAATGATCACACGAACTTACCCTCCCAACTTATTCATTTACATCATTAGGTATGTGACTTTTTCCCGTTGACATTGAAACAATACGTTTCTTTTTGTGCCAAATTTTGACATCTCATTCATAAAAACACTTAGCTCATGTATCATCGTGCAAAAAATATGGATGCAATTGCGGCCGTATGATGACTGAGATTTAGCCATTTCCGTAAGTCCAAAAAAACATCAAGGATTGCTCTTTTGACCTTAGAAAATATAAACAAACTTTTGCGCTATTCCGTTATCCCTATGATGGGGACCTTCTTCCTTATGACCCTTTACGTGTCGTATCGTCAATACATGGCGAATGATGAATGGACAATTGGGGATTGGCTCATAAACTACGAAGGCGGCTTTGCGCGAAGGGGCTTATACGGGCAATTTATTCTAGAGGCATCCAAACTGACGGGCTATACACCCGCATTTTTTGCAATGTGTTCTCACTGGTTTTTCTACTCTATCTTTTTCTTCTTCAGTACCAGGCTGCTACTAAAAGAACAGAATCTATTCTCGACTCTATTGCTTCTTATATCGCCTTTTATTTTTACCTTTCAAATTCACGCTACACTCGGTGGGTTTAGAAAAGAAATAATTTATTTGGCCGCCCTCTCATACATCAGCTTTACGGTTCGCTCCTCTCTTCAAGGATCAGATAGAAATAGCAAAGCGTTCATCATTGTTGCCGCCCTATACCCCCTGATGATTCTATCGCACGAAATGCTCGCTTTTTTCCTACCTTATATAATGGCACTGTATTTTATCTATCATGGAGTCGACAAAGCGCGCATCATTCAAGCTAAGCTACTGGTTTTACCGTCGGTAATCGCATTTGTTTTCGCTTATCTGTACCAAGGAGGTCCAGAATTTGTTTCTGCCATTAAGTCCTCGCTCGGGAGCCAAGCACCTATAAAGAAAGGGGCGATTGACTGGATTGGGCATGACACTCACTTTGGCACAAACCAAGTTATCAACGCCATTCAAAACCACTCTTATTTGCCTAGATACTTTTGGTATTCCTCATTGGCATTAATTGCGTTTATTCCATTTCGACATCGCGTTGCGCAAGTACTAAGCTACAAATTACCCGCACTGCTTATTTTTCTAAGCATACTCAGTAGCATCGCCCTTTCTGCCGTCGCTATAGATTGGGGGCGATTTTTGTATCTAAACTTGCTGTCTTTGTTCATAGTATGCCTAGCCTTAGAGCAATCCCCCAAAGACCTCAATATCACATTGGGAATAGAGGGCCTACTAGAAAAACCTGTCGCGCTTATATTTTTGGGCACACTTGCAGGAATTGCGTTTCTGGTTCTTTACGGTGTAGGCTGGTATATACCCCATTGCTGCGAGTGGTCGCCATATCAATCCGACCTCACCCGAAAATTATTAACAAGCCTAGGTTTAAACTAACCCGTAGATACAATCACACTACTCAAATGGTGCAACAAGACATCCCATGTCAAACATTAAAGCTCTAATCAAAAACACTATTTACTATTTTTTCTGCTTGCTTAGTTTACCCATCGCATTATCTTATTGGGCTCTTTCCCTCGTAAGCGCAAAAGATTCACTCGTCACAAGCTATTCCCAATTCCTCAGCCTCTTTCCGGGCCAAATAGGAAATTACCTTCGAAAAACGACCCTCAACTTCCTTATCGCACATTGCGATAAGGACAGTTTAATCAGTTTCGGGGTTCTCTTTTCACAGGAAAAAACCGAAATTCATAGCGGCGTGTATTTAGGGCCAAATTGTAATATAGGCAAATGCATCATCGAACAAAACTGCCTTCTAGGAAGCAATGTCCACATAATGAGTGGAAAAAAACAGCACGACTTCAGTGATCCAACAACCCCCATCAAGGATCAAGGAGGAAAATTCGAAAGCGTCACTATTGGTGAGGATACCTGGATAGGTAATGGAGCCCTAGTTATGGCGAATATAGGCAAGAAGTGCGTCATCGGAGCAGGAGCGGTAGTGACTGATGATATACCCGACTTTTCGATCGTCACAGGAAACCCGGGAAAAATAGTAAAAACAAGGGCGCCGCACTAGGCAGCACCCTTCTCAGCGAAAATCTAAGCTCTCAACAACGCTAACACCTCTTGAGTCCTAGACTTCATCAAAAATATATTACCTTTTGATTCCACGTTTAAACGCACAACAGGCTCGGTATTAGAACTCCTTAAGTTAAAACGCCACTCGCCGTCTTGATCATCAAATGACATACTAACCCCATCGGTGGCGTCAAACGCTACCGCGTGACCACTATAGTGAGCACGAACTCGCGCAATAGACGCTTCTGGATCGTCTAGCCTGGAATTAATTTCCCCTGATGATGGAAACAACGCTATCCTCTCCTTAACCATAGAGGATAATGCCGCCCTATTTTCACAAATAAGACCCGCCACCAGCATCCAAGGAATCATGCCACTATCACAATAGAAAAAATCCCGAAAGTAATGATGCGCACTCATTTCACCACCGTACACTGCATCTTCTTTCCGCATTCTTTCTTTGATAAATGCATGTCCAGTCTTAGACATCACAGGCACCCCACCTCCAGACAAGGCAATATCCTCAGTATTCCAAGTTAACCTTGGATCGTGAATAATCTTAGCGCCGGCCTGCTTCTTAAGGAATGCGTCCGCTAGCAACCCGACAATATAATAGCCCTCAATAAATTCGCCATTCTCATCAAACAAAAAACAACGATCGAAATCTCCATCCCAAGCGATACCCATATCGGCACCACTACTTTTAACTACTGACGCAGTGCTATCCCTATTCTCTGGCAGCAACGGGTTAGGAATTCCGTTCGGAAACGTCGCATTGGGCTCATGGTTTACCTTGACAAATTCTATCGGCACTTCCAGCTCTTTGAACTTTCGTTCAAGCTCATCAACAACATGTCCGGCGGCCCCATTCCCAGAATTCACTACCAATTTAAGTGGTGTCAATTTCGAGACATCGATATAACTAAGTAAATGATCCACGTAGGCTTCCAGTATTGAAACCTCTCTATAGCCACCTCGAGCACCAGGGTCTACAGCAGCAAATTCATTATTCTCAGCAAGGCGCTGAATATCCTTTAGGCCGGTATCTCCTGATATAGGCTTACTTGACTCTCTAACGAGCTTCATGCCGTTATAATCGATCGGATTGTGCGAAGCAGTTACCTCAACACCTCCATCCACATTTAGGTACGATGTTGCGAAATAAATCTCTTCTGTACCCACCATCCCAATATCGACAACATCAACCCCTGAATCTCGCAACCCATCCGACAAGGCTGCTTTCAACGCTTCTGATGTAGCGCGAACATCACCACCAACTACAACTTCTTTGGGCGATAGATACTCACCAAACGATCTACCAATTCGATAAGCCACATCTTCGTTCAATTCCGTTTCCAGCTGCCCGCGAATATCATATGCCTTAAAACACTTTAGATTTTTCATATTACGCCCGACCATACTTATCTTCGAATCTAACTATATCATCCTCACCTAGATACGACCCTGATTGCACTTCAATCAGCTCTAGCGGCACTTTCCCCGGATTCTCTAACGCGTGAACAACGCCAACGGGAATATAAGTAGATTCATTTTCAGTCACCAAGAAGGTTTTTTTTCCGTTGGTCACTTTTGCGGTACCGGAAACCACAACCCAATGCTCAGCACGATGATGATGCATCTGAACACTCAATTTAGCACCAGGGTTTACTGTAATTCTTTTTACCTGATACCGTTCGCCGCTATTAATAGAATCATACTTACCCCACGGCCTGTACACTTCTCTATGCAAACGACACTCATCCCGACCAGCGGACTTGAGCTCTTCCACTATTTTTTTGACGTCTTGAACGCGATCTTTAGCGGCCACAAGCACTGCATCTTTAGTATCAACGACGACAACATCTTCCAATCCTACAACTGCAACCAATCGCTCTTTACTATTTACATAACAGCCCTTGCTGTCATGTAATATTGTATCGCCCTCAACAGCATTGCCATCACTGTCTTTTTCTGCCACATCCCATAACGCCGACCAAGAACCAATATCATTCCATCCGGCATCCATTGGCACTACCACCGCATCTTGAGTTTTTTCCATTACGGCATAGTCGACAGATTCATCTGGACACCCCATAAATTCATCCTTATCGACCCTAATAAAATCCAGATCTTTGGATGTTTTCCCAAGCGCTCTTTCACAAGCGAGCGCTATGTCCGGCCTGTGCGTACCAAGCTCATCGAGAAATCGACTTGCTCTAAATAAGAACATCCCACTATTCCAATAATAATCTTGGGAATTAACATATTTTTTAGCTGTCTCTAGGCTAGGCTTTTCGACAAACTCAGAGACCACAAAACCGTCCCCTACTGCACCACCTCGACGTATGTAACCGTACCCACAATGAGGTTCCGTAGGCACGATACCAAATGTCACCAACTTGCCCTCTTCTGCAATCGGTATCGCTTTATTAATAGAAGCCGTAAATGCCTCCTGGTCTTGAATCATATGATCAGCTGCCAGCACCAGTAGCAATGGATCGTTCTCGCTGGAAGAGGCCACCCCTGCAGCAAGCGCAATCGCCGGTGCTGTATTTCTCCCAACCGGCTCCAATATTATATTACCTGAACACCCAGCCCTTCTTAATTGCTCTGCAACGATAAATCGATGCTCTTCATTGCATATAGTAATCGGGGCATCAACAGACAACCCTGATAAGCGCTCTAGCGTAACCTGTAGCATAGACGAGTTGCTTTCAGCTCCCCCACCCAAAGGTAAAAATTGCTTAGGATAAAGCGATCGAGACATTGGCCATAGCCGACTTCCCGATCCGCCAGCCATAATTACGGGCAAAATCATTTAGCATCCCCTCCTACATAACCAAGTTTAATGTCGCGCTGAAGCAGAGGCTGCAATGCGTTGAGTTTTGCATTCCAATTATAATTACCGATAACAAAATCTCTATTCCTCTTACTAACAGAAGCCTTCGTATTTTGCTTGTCGAGGTCAAACTGACTAATTAGCGCTTCCGAAAAGTTAGCCTCGTTATCTTCGATCAAGATATCCAATTCATGCCCAGTATAATCAATACCCTCAAACGCCATTGAAGTGCCAAACACCGCCTTCTCCATAGAAAGTGCTTCCAGCACCTTGTTTTGAACCCCCCTTGCAATACGAAGGGGGGCAACAACCACACTTGAAGATTCTATATAAGGACGCACGTCGCTAACCCTACCGGTTACAACTACATTTACCCCATCATTCAATGCCAACACATCTGAACTGGGACTAGTCCCCACAATATAGAAACACGCATCTGGATGCTTCTTAACAACCTCTGGCCAGACATATCGACAAAACCATACCACCGACTCTACGTTCGCCCAATAATCCATGACCCCTGTAAAAGAAACCATTTTCTTCGGTAACCCTAGTTTTTCATATTCGTTTTGTGGGTCGAAGAATTCCGAGTCCACACCATTACAAACATCGTGAACTTTTCTTTTGAGATCCCCCCCCACCATTGAACGAAGTAACTCCGCTTCTTCGTGCGAAACCAATGCAACTGCATCAAACTTGGACACAATCTTCTTCTCATACTCCGCTAGCGTACGAAACTCACGGCTATATACCCAAGACATCGGAAAGGAGGCCTTCTCAGAATACTGCTTCCATTTATCTGAATCCACATCAATCATGTCCAAGACGCGTTGATTCACGCCGTAGCATTGGGATTCTAAATACTGAGCCATCGATGAAGAAAACATCAAGGATAACTCTATATCGTGCTCACCTATAGTGCTCTCAACCCACCGCCGCAACTCCTCAGATTCATAATATGGGAGAGTCAAGGGTTTCCCAAAAAACAGCGCCTTTAGAGACTTAACCTTACTCAACATAGGATTAAGATTAACCGCTTTATAAGATTTACAATACTTGCCTAACTCCGAAACATATTTACGATCATCGACGTCATCAACAAAACAACCTAAATGTACCTCATAGTGTTTCGACAACCACTTGAGGATATTAAAGGAGCGAATCTTATCCCCTTTATTTGGCGGAAAAGGTATTCTGTGCGTTAAAAATAGAATGGGCTCCATTTACAAGCACTCCCCAAAATTCTGTATTTGCACTAGCATACTAACCCTCATACCCATAGATATCCGCCATGCTCGACCATTCAAAATCCGTAAGCAACTGACTTAATCGGCTTTCTACACGCTTTAAATTGATATAATGTCGAAAACGAGTTTTCGCAGACACCCCCTCAACACGCGGCTGCTTGGCGTCCACTTCCCAAGGATGCAAGTAAAAAATGTAGGGCTCTTGATCCTTTGCTTTAAAAAGCTGAATTGCATACCGAGAGAACATATATGGATATAGCCGAAAGTACCCGCCACCGGAGATCGGAATGTTTTTGCCGAGCACAGTCAGTGTACTCAGAGGGATTTCGTCAACACCCGACTCTGTTTCGTAACGAAACCTGGGGGCATCAGGTATCCCATAATGATCGTGTACGACAGGATAAATACTCGAACTATACTTATAGCCCTCTTCACTCAACACCTCGTACACCCATTGATTATCCTTGGTAAAAGAAAAACTAGGCGCTCGATAACCTACAACTGGCTCCCCGACAATATCTTCTAGCAACCTTTTCGCATCCCCCACATCAGCCTTGAATTCGGAACGCGATTGATCCGTTGCCCTCTTGTGCATAGTCCCGTGACTGGCCACCTCATGCCCTTCTCGAGCAATTCTTTTTATCAGATCGGGGAATCGTTGTGCGACCCAGCCCAAGGTAAAAAATGTTGCCTTGGCATCCTTCTCTGCAAATAAATCAAGCAATCGATTCGTGTTTGCTTCAACTCTTGGGGCTATATCATCCCAGTCACTAGAATTAAATTTGTTCTCAAATGCGGATACTTGAAAGTAATCTTCCACATCGATGGTCATTGCATTTTTCATTTTATTCATCACGTTACTAAAACACACCCTACTGGCCAGTCGAGAAATCAACCATGCCTTCCAATCTACCTGCTTTTTCAGAAACTAGCGCCAAAAGCTCAGGCTCTACTTCACTCGAATCCAACATATAAGGTTTAGAGATTGCGATAACCGCACCAACCCCACCCTTGCCTTGCAACACATTCAATGCCTGCATTAACTTAATACTAACCACATTACTCGAAGACAAATTGGGAACATAATACCAATACATCACCAAACGTTTTGCTCCGTTACTGGCTCCGAGCTTTAACAAAGCAACAACGACACTTTCCTGGCCATAAGCAACCTCTCTTGTGTCCTGCCCAATATATCGCCACTTTTTAATGTCGTACAAACGATTCTCATCAGATACCATCTCCGTATCTAAACCGCCATCATAAACCGCCACATAATAATCTTCTTCTTTTGAACCATGGGCAAAGTACTCTTGCTCAGGTGAAATGAATGATGGCCTCCAGCTTCCATTAAAGCTTACCAATTCAACCTCGGCCCCCACTGTTACATCTGCCTTCAAAGATACTGGCAACGCCCCCCTTGCAGCACCCAGCGATACAACAAATGCCAAGATGACAGGCAGACACATGATACTAACTATTGGTACCACTTTCATATTTAGCCAAGCTGGGTGTGTCTTATCGTGCACAGGTTTCGACAAAGGACTGACCGGTTCAGCGCCAATACGAGAAAACAACACCAGCAACATTATAATAAAAGCAAAAAAACCCCACCCATAAATCAGATGATCGGCTGCTGATGCGTATTTAAGATCAATTAAATGGCCTACCAATATCGTACCGTATGCTCTCAAACCATTAGCAATTATCGGAAGAAATATTGAAAAGAGTAAAAAAGCAATTCTCTTGTAAGCACTCTGATAATTCACGTAAGCGATAATGCTTCCCATTACAACACAGGCAATGAAAAAACGAATGCCAGAGCAGGCCTCAGCGACCTCAAATACACCTTCGGGTATAGTAATAAACAATCCATCATGATACACGGGCACACCAGACCAACGCAGAAACAATACGGACAGATCCGCAGTAATCACTTGAAACGCTGGCACCAACTGCTCACCGACGGGGATCGCAAAAACCACAAAACAAAGCGAAAACCAAAGCACTCGAACTACCTTCCACCCGAAACACATAGAAATAGCACATGGAATCATAATAAATATAGCCGCGTGCTGAAATAAAGAAATATCGGCAGCAAACCCGACCAACCACAAGCCTTGCAGCGCAAACATCGGGATCAAAAAGACTGGGGTAAACTTGGGCTCGACCATCATCACAGAGTATCTTCGCTCGTACGCAAAATACAGAGCGATAGGCAAAACAAACAAACAGTGATTAAACGCATCATGAGTTACCCAGACACTAACAGCCGAAGCAATACCCTCATAATATACCCCCGCCCAAACGGCACACCATAAGAGAATTATAAGTGCCGGTTTATTTACATTTACCGCCAAACCAAATCTACTGAACATACGATTCATTTCCCTGCCACCGCAGTACCCGCGAAATCTTTGAGACGCCGACCCAATCGCTCTAATCGATTCGCCAAACTTTGCTTCTGAAACATCACTATTTTTTGTTGCCCCGAGGCACTGCCTAAGCTTCTTTTATATTGCGAATCTCCTGCCAAGAAATCATATCGAATCATCCCTGCGTCAAGGTGATTCTGTATACACATGGAATGAAGCACCAAGCCTGGCTTTAATTTATTATCTAAGCTCTGCTCAATACCACTGAGATAAAAATACACGACACCTTTGTATAGAAAGTTATACAAATAACCCAACACTTCATCACCGCAACGAAGAGCCACAATTTCTACCATGCCAGAATCAAACTTCTCCGACACAAGCATCCTATGAAAATCTGTAAATAGATCATTATGGAAGCCACTTTCGCGAACCCACCGAGTTTTATGGAGCTCTACTATTTCATCCATAAACGACAGTGCTTCATCTCTCGATTGAGCCCGACAAAACGTTAACTCGGCCTTTTTCTCATAGTGCTTAATTGAGCGACGTAATTGCTGCCTTGTATTTTTCGACAACGACTCCAAATAGCCTTTTCCTGCAGCACGCAAATTGACAAGATCGACTTGATACATAGGGGCACAACAAAACTCGAACGGCAACGTATTGGAGTTCGACATTAAGTCTGTAGCGCTTTCTTCTATTGGACCGACAACAAACTCATCCCAGTCTAACACTCCCTGAGACTCTAAATAGGCTACTAGCCTGCTATACACTAAAGATTCACAGCCCTTTGCCACCAACATTCCATTGTATTCTGGCCAAATCTGATCTTCAGCCTCGACGCCAGTTGATTGTAACCGGCATTGCTTCACCATTTGCACAAAATGTCGCCGCTCATTGTTCTGAACAAGCAAACCCAATGAAACTAGGCGCTTGTCCGCGAGACCTTTAATTAGAAATAAATCAGGTTTTATCACAGATATCCAGCAGGCAACCCAGCTCCATGACACAAAAAAAGTATTATTGGATTCAGACTCCAAATCGCACCAAAGCTTCTTTAACGATTCGTAAGTCTCACCACCTGCATTTGACTCTTTCGATTGCACAGGGTGAAGGCTGAATTGTATGTTGGCGCTCGTCATCTTCACTGTACCCAAAAATTTAGAAACTACCGAAATGTGTAGGTTGCTGTGAGCTCTAATGTACTTTTTCTAATATCGTAACTTGAAGCTCCAGAGCTATCATCTCTTCCATAACGCCGAATACTGGTTTCCGCACCAGCACCTATCTCTAGGTCCTGCCGCAACTGGTAATCAAGAGAAAACGAGAGGATATGCTCAATATCAACTCTCTTTTGCCCTTCATCAAACTCAAGCCACTGATACGCATAGGCCGAAGAAAGCGACAGCTGGCTGGTCAAACTATGGGATAGTTCCACATCAAAGTTCTTAGATAACTGCGTAGTACCTGCAGTTTGAAAATCATCGAGCTGCCAAGACACGCCCGTAACAACATTAGTTCGAGGCCCAATATGAGAGGACTGCAACTCAAAAGAATAAACTGTCCGTATCAAAGCTTCTTCGACATCGTAATTTTGATCTGTATCTGTATTGCCACCCGAACTTACAGAGTCAGTCAACAAGCGAACCGCTGAAACTTCAACTTCTGCACGCGAGAAAATGCGAGTTAACGCCAAATCATAACTTGTCGAAGTACTATTTTCTCCGCTATCCATATCTAGCCTATCGACGCCCACACTTAAATCAATTGAGCCGGCAGCTTGAACCGTATTTAGCGCCACGCTTAAATTGCTAGACTCAAACCCGTCCGAGCTTTCCCCAAACTCAGTGTTTGACCTAGAATAAGAAACATTTAGATCCTTAGTTGTGGATAAAAGGTGCTCCCATGTAACCGTCGCAGTACGTATCTCACTTTCGGTTTTATTGTCGGCATCAACAGTAGAAACCATGTATTCCGCTTCAAATTCAGCAGTATCTACGGGAGAGATTGGAACACTAATGACAGGACCCGTTGCCCGACTTCGCTTTTGCGCTCTATTTTCAGGAGTATCGGATTCTTGTGAGTTTACGACTGAATAGCCTTGTTCGTCGGAAACAAACCATCTAAACCGTTCTGGCAAAATTATCCAAGAAACCTTCCCCGCACCATCAACAGAATGCGTATCGCTAAATTCATTCTCGCGATACCCAACATAGGAGAGGTCATATCCTAGCTCAGCTTCGATCGATGCCGAGCTATGCTCTAACTCAGCGGTAAAAGAGGTGCTCAACGCCACTTCAGACGCGGCATCGTTTTCCACCCCATGAGCATTGTTATCGTATTCTACACCCTGAGTAACAGATGCCTTCCACTCAGTAGCGATAGCCGCCCCACCTCCACAGAACCATAGGCTGGCAACCAGTATGTACCTTTGCAAATTACGCATAGTTAATACCTAATTGTTAAAGATTATTCCGCTGACTTTATCCTCACCCGCTGCGCTAACACCGGCCTGTATTTGCTGCTCGGTTACTTTCCCATAGGGAACAACAAGAACCAAATAATCACTAAGCTCAGCTAAAATCTTACCTTCAGCAGATAACCCCACAGGTGGCGCATCTATTATAATATACCGATCTGGGTAACGCTCTTTGACGGATAAAACAAACTGGCACATTCTTTCTGAAGTAAAGTACTCTGCACCGCCCTCGATGTGACTTCCGACGGGAATAACTCTCAGCCTATCAATCCCTGAAGCGTAGATAATATCATCCACATCTAAATCAGGGTTTACCAAATAATCCGTCAAACCAAAGTCGGGCTCTACACCCAACAATTTATCCGCAGTAGGCTGATAAAGATTACAATCAATCAACAGTGCAGTTTTAGTTTTATCAAGAGCAAATACCGCAGCCATATTCAGCGCGGTAAAGCTGCCTCCACCCTCATGACAGATAGAGCTAATCATCAAAACAAAGTTATTTTTATTGGCTCCGCTAACAAGCTTTGTTCTTATCTCGCGAAAGGTATTCAACACCGAAGTATTTGTCATGCCTGGATAGACTATCTTTAGCTCATCCAACTCTGCCGGAGACAACGAGGCGATCTCAGCCATTTGTTTAATCTGACCATTCGCTTGAACTTTCCGCGAAACCCTGGGGTTATCACCTTCTATCATCATATAATTCCGTTATGTCTAGCCAGCACAATACCGACATACACGGCCCCCACAGCCACCATAAACAGGCCTAGCAAGAGTATGTCGGCTTTTAGTATTCGCTTAGATAACACTGTTTGTATGTGTGGAACAACGCCGATAACTGGTACCGAAACCGCAGACACTACTTTGTCAGTGAACCGAACCCTAGGGTCAACCATAATAAACACTATTAGCAACGCAAAGGGGATCAAAAAACCGATAATAGGGCCTGCAATAGCAAAATGAAAAAAACGTAACCCTTTGGGTGTCAAAGGGTAGGCCGCTGGCTCTTGAATCTTATACTTCACACCCTGCCCTTCGATGTCTAACGTCATTGAAAGCCTTGCCGTTTCCTTTCTCTCCAGCATGCTTTCATATATCGATTTTGTGACTTGATAATCACGAGTGAGTTCAGATAAATCCGCCTGCTTGCCGACAATCCTCTTTAGCTTAATCTGCTCATTTTCAAGCAACTTTTTAGTACCATCTTTTCTGCGCAACTTCGTCGCCAATTCAACTTTTGCAGCCGACAACTTACTCCTAAGCTCCTCATACAAAGGGTTTACATTACTGTCATTTTGCGAGGGCTCATCATCTCCGCTCGTTGTTTGTCTTGCCTCCTGCAGTGACATCTGTAAGTCTTCAATCTGCAATTTAACCGCTACAACATCTGGGTATGTTTCTGTATAGCTCAAACGCAATGTTTCAAGAACTCGTGACTTTTCTCTTATTTGATCAAGAAAAACCTCAGCTCGATAACGCTTATTGATAAACTGATTCTCGGCTTTCAACTCTTTATCGAGAGACCGCACCCGTATTTGAGTATCAGCAATATCAAGATTCATTTCTTCGATATTTGCCTGCAAGGACGAAATTCGACCTCGGGCACTTGCTTCAGTACCATCAACGTTATTTGATTTGAACTCTTTTAGGCTCTTTTCAGCTTGTTGAAGTTGATTTTTATAGCTCTTGACCTGACTCGCGATAAATTGAAAAGCCTCACGACTTTCTTTTCGCTTTCTTTCGGAAGTATCTCGAATAAAACGATCAGACACCGATGTGAGTACATCATAAGTCTGATCTGGAGTTGCTGAATTATATTGCAATCGAATAAAGTTCGACCCAATATTCTTCACTTTGATTCCAGACCGCAACCTATTAGAAATCCTCTCGATCTCGGCTGGCGTCTCGTTCCCCACCAGCAAGTTCGCGTCAATCACCACTTGACCTAATATTCGCGGGGAATAGATAACCTCACGAACTACTTTTGCCTGATCTTGTACTCGCGTAATTGCCGCCTTCCCCGCAAGCAAAGGCTTGATGATGTTTTGCTGATCCGCATACAGAGTGGTTGACGTCTCAAAGCGCTTTGGGAACACCAACCCAACCGACACTACAAGCAGGCTAACTATTGCATACACGAGAACAATCTTACTTTTATTAAGCAACGCCTCCCGCCAAAGGATTCGTGTAAACTCTAGTACAAATGTTGTCTGATTAACCGATGCATTCATCTTTATTGAACCTAGAAAAGCCGCTCTGGCACGGTGATAATATCGCTAGGACGCAGATCATAATTTGTCTGAAGATCGCCTTTTTCCAAAATATCGTCTAAATATATCGGATAGATTTTGCTACCACCGGCAGTCTTCCTGTACAAGCGAGTGCTGTTGCCATCTGCAAAAGGTGTCACCCCACCTACCAGCAATACAAGATCCATCACCGTCATGCCTTTTTGGTACTCTACAGAGGTCGGGCTCGCCACAGCACCCGTCAATCTCACACGCTGCAAAAATGTCGCACTACTGGGATCAGTAACAATCACTGTAACCTGAGGAGAACGAATAAAGCTCTCTAACTGAGAGGTAATCCCAGCAGCCAGATCTTCAGCGCTCACCCCCTCAGCTTTGATATCACCGACGAGAGGAACAGAGATATTTCCATCTGGTCTAACGGGAACGCTCACCGAGAGTTCCGCGTTTCGCCACACCTTTACAGCTAAAGTATCCCCCACACCTATCTGATATTCTTTTACCGGAATCTGATCCTCAGATATCAGTTCTGCTGGCGCAACCCTCGCTCTATCACAGCCACCAAGAGCTAACAAAAACATTACCAAAACGCTTAATTTAACCATCAAACCATCCTCCATTGTGATGAATGCACTCACGTTACCTAACCCCTTTCCCAAGTAAAACCACTTCTACCGTCTGCACAACGATTAACAGGTCCAGCATAAAACTATGGTTTTTTGTATAATAGAGGTCATATTTTAATTTATTTTCCGCATCTTCAACCGAAGCACCATAAGGGTATTTCAGTTGAGCCCAGCCCATCAGGCCTGGCTTCACCCGATGACGCTCGTTATAAAAGGGGATCCCTTGGCAAACACCATCAACAAACTCTGGCCTTTCTGGCCTGGGCCCTACGAAACTCATATCTCCCTTGACCACATTATAGATTTGAGGAAGCTCATCGAGGCGAGTATTTCGAATAAAATTACCGATACGGGTTATTCTGTCATCGTTTTGTTTCGCCCAAACAGCACCATCTTTTTCTGCGTCTTTACGCATACTACGAAACTTATAGAGAGTAAATTTCTTACCATTAATCCCCACTCGAGTCTGCTTAAACAACACAGGAGCCCCATCTTCAGCAAACACCAACAACGCCGTTAACAACATAAAAGGTAATGCAAAAATCAAGAGAACCATACATACTGTCAAATCAAAAGCACGTTTAAGCATGTCCCTGGACTGACTAAAGGAGAACCCCTTCGAAAACACGAACCAACTAGGGTTAACCATCGACAGTTCAATTTTACCCGTCTCCCTTTCAAAAAAAGCTATCGACTCTGTGATTTCAACACCCTCAAGCTTGGCATCAAGCAAACTGTCAACAGGGAACCTGCCACCCTCTGTTTTTCGACGCTCATCAAGTGCAACAACGATTTCATTAACTCGATGGTCCTTCGCGCACTGCGCAAGATCTCCACAGTCCGCCAGAATATGCTCATCGGGAATAGAGGGGGATTCATCTCCCGCTTTAACGTAACCCATAATCGAAAAGCTTGCCACATCACCTTCGGCCTGAATCATCGAGGCTAATTTCTCAGCACTTTTACCGGTGCCTAACACCAACACCCTGCGCTTCAGTGCATCCACATCCACAAGCCAAAAGAACAATACCCTGACTGGGAAAACCAACACATAAGCTACCAATATGCTAACTGAAAGCACTCCCCGACCCAAAAAAAGCGACGGTATTAGGTAATAGAAAACCGTAAGGAAACTCGCCCCCAAAAGGCAGTAACTAACGATTGTTCGTATCAAAACACCGATATGCCCCTCCGTCAGCTTGGACTGGTACACCCCAATCGCCAGGGTGCAGGCCATCAACGCCAAGCCAAACACTAAGGATTGAACAAAAAGCGGGCTACTAACCTCGATTACCAACTCGGTAATCTCCGGAAAACAGATAAGAGCTCCGATATGTACAGATAACATCAACACTATCAATTCAACACACCCAAGTATCAAGTAAGGTGTATGTATATAATGGTTAAATAAGCGAATATAACTCACTTAACTTTCCTTCTAACGATTTATGTCCGTCCAGCACTGAACTTGCTGATTTTTTAATCAAACAGCAGCAGTTGGGGTTCCAGATCAAGTAAGCGGCGTATATTAGCACACTTATGCCGAATATGACTTAAGGATCTGACAGTGAATATTTACTATTGCCACACAGAAGCGCCGCGTAACATATTGTTAAATTTAGTAATAATGTAACAATAGTAGGAAGAACTGCTAAACTCCAGGGTGCAACAGCAAATAGCACTCTAAATACCTTTAAGGCACGCTCTATGTTTCAAATGGAACAAACTTCGATAGCTATCATCGGGCTTGGTTATGTTGGGCTACCCCTTGCCATTGAATTTGGCAAAAAAACCAAAACCATTGGCTTCGACATCAATGAGAACAGAATATCCGAACTACAAAGCGGCGTGGATAGCACCCTTGAAGTAGATGCCGAGGACTTTAAACGTTCAAGCTTCCTTACGTTAACGTCTGAACTAGAAGCCCTTAGATCGGCCAACGTGTATATTGTAACTGTCCCTACGCCTATAGATGAATTTAACAGCCCAGATTTGACACCGCTAAAAAGAGCCAGCGGCCTAATTGGCGAAGTCATCGCATCGCAAAATATAGTAATCTACGAATCTACAGTTTACCCTGGGTGCACAGAGGAAGTATGCGTTCCTATAATAGAGCAGATTTCTGGCCTAACCTATAATGAAGATTTTTTTGCAGGTTATAGCCCCGAGAGAATCAACCCTGGAGATAAGACTCGCAGACTTACCAACATCGTCAAAGTAACTTCAGGATCAACCCCCGAAGCCTGCCAGTTTATCGACAATCTTTATAAGAGCATTGTCACAGCAGGAACCCACCCAACCTCTAGTATAAAAATTGCAGAAGCCGCCAAGGTTATTGAGAACACTCAAAGAGATGTCAATATCGCACTTGTAAATGAACTTGCCCTCATTTTTGCCAAACTAGATATTGATACCGAAGAAGTGCTTGAAGCAGCGGGATCCAAATGGAACTTCTTGCCATTTAGACCGGGGCTAGTCGGAGGCCACTGCATAAGCGTCGACCCTTACTATTTAACCCATAAAGCACAAGAGATAGGCTACCACCCCGAAGTAATATTAAGCGGTAGACGCATCAATGACAAAATGGGAAGTTACGTTGCGGATTCAGTGATCAAATTAATGATGAAAAGAAGAATCCACATCGTCGACGCCAAGATATTGATAATGGGCCTATCTTTCAAAGAGGACTGCCCAGACCTACGCAATACAAGAATCATAGATGTAATCGAAGAGCTCAATCACTACCACCCAATTATCGAAGTCTATGACCCATGGATTGATGCCGATGAAGCTCACAAAGCCTACGGCATAACTATGATTGACGAGCCATTACCAAACAGGTACGACGCCGTCATATTATGCGTTAACCATCAACAGTTTAAAGATATGGGCCCAGCAAGAATCAATGAACTAGGCAAAGAGAATCACGTCCTCTACGATGTCAAATACCTACTAGACAAAAAAGACACCGACGGAAGACTTTGACCAATGCCCAACAACAGCGATAGGATCAGTTAACCAATGGACCTGTTGCAAATTTGGGTAGAACAACTACCGTTCAATTCTTTTGATTACTTTATTATCAGCATGAATGCAGCTGTATTCATGCTATCGAAATACGTTGCAAACCTGTTCATCACTGGTCGCCCACACCAAACAACCGGGCAACGATTATGGCTGCTCAGAACACTTAATCTCATTCTATTTGTGTCCTATATCTGTGCAGTCCTGTTTCAACTCAGCGTTGTCCCCGAAATCAGCCAAACAGGCCTACTCCTTCTCTTGTCCTATGTAGCAAATCAACTTATCAGCTATTGGGCGCTTAAAAAGCACGGACGACTCAAGCAGATTGAGGACAAAGAGATACATTCCGATACCTACACATCAGAAACGGTAAGCCTTGTTGGCAGCTTTATCCTTCTAATGATCTGTGTATTAACCACTCTTAATATTTGGGGACTAGAAAGCTGGCTTCAAACCACTAGCGTACTCGGTGGCATCCTAGTAATGATATTTTTCACTAAAGAATATTGGATCGGCGACATGATCTCAGGGCTGATCATCCTCTACAACGACCAGCTACAACCAGGAACAATCATAAGAATCAAAGAGAAAGATATTCTAGGCGTCGTACTCCAAGTTAGCTTAACCCAAACGGTTATTCGAGACTTGATCCAACGGCACGAGATCCTTACACCCAACACTACCATACGCAACACTACAATAGAGCTGTTAAGCAACAGCCCCAAATCTGGACTCTCTGATTATGTGGATTTCAATCTTAGCTATGGGCTAGACTTAAGCAAAGTAGAAGAATTCTTAACTAAGATTTGGGAAGATTCATGTGAATTAGAAAAGGCCATAAATAACGATGTTAGACCTAGAATCACTATAGTCGACAACGGCGACCACGCAGTTACTTGGCGCCTCTATTACAACATCAATAATATATTCAAACTTCTGGAGGCAAGAAACACTATCAATCGCGTGGCGTATATCTGCAGTATCGAAGCAGCAATTGGCTTAAACACGCCCCTTACTCACGAACTACTTAAAACGCCGCCAGAAAACAAATTTTCCCGACGTTAATCTTTAATCCGACAACAATAAGCGAACAACGCGCCGGCCAAGAATCCACACAAATGACTTTCCCATGAGACACCAGCCTCTCCAGGAAGCACACCCCAAATAACCCCTCCATACAAAAAAATAACAGCAAAAGAAATTAGCAGATCTAAAGGCTTCTTGGCAAAAAAACCCCTGAACATCAGGAAGCCGAACATTCCAAACACCACCCCGCTAGCCCCAACATGAACAGAACCTGCATCAGCAATCATCCATACACCTAACCCACCAACCACTCCTACAAATAGAATTGTAAATACGAAAAATTTGACCCCGCGCGCTATTAACAACCCACCAAAAAGAACAAAAGAGACAGAGTTTACCGCCAAGTGCTGAACACTACCGTGCAACAAGGGAGACAATACCACCCCCCTTAAACCAACGAATTCTCTAGGAACTATCCCATACTCATTCAGGGAATAATTAAGTAAATAATTAACTAGCCCAACAACCCATAACAAAGACAAACAACCAATCAATATCTTTAAGCGCAATAATAAAGACAAACGAACCTCCCTGTTTTCAACAAGCGCCTTTCTGCTCGTCTACATACTTAATCAAATTTTCAGCCGCCCGCTGCTTGATCTCAACCCGATTTGCAGGATCAACCCCATACAAACCACCAAGAACAAGAAAGTCGGCCTGAGTGAGTGATATAGACAACCTGGGTCTTTTAGGTCGACTCGTCACGTCCAGGCCAAGTATCTGCCTGACTCTATCAGAGGGGCTTAGCATACAATCCAAGGCCTCTTTTCGTATCACTGTTTGAACCTCAAACCCTACATCAAACGCAACCTGAACTGCTTTGGCGGCCTTTTCTTCTTGCTTCCATTTTTCCGGAATCCTACTTGAAGTCCGCGACATTCGACATACCTACCCTACAACGAGAAAAAGGAGTTTCATTCTATTGTTACCTCAACCACCCCGCTGAGCCTTTATCCGCTCTAACACGCCAACGCCAGTGGACTTTACCTTACCAATACCTTCAGCCTCCATTTTATCTTCTAGCGTTTTCTCTACCTCTTCTTGCTGTATTAATTCTGCCGCTTTTAGCTTATCGTCAAAATCAAGCTGCTTTTTCTGTATCCGCTCTAAAGATTCTTTAGCTCCCAACAACTTCGCGTTACTTACAACGAAATTATCAGTAATAGCAGCCGTTGCTTTTTGAACGCTTTCAGTCGTCTTTACCATCGAGAGCTGCCTCTCGTAGTCCTTTATTTGGCGTTCAGTTTTACGCACAAGCTCCTTCAGTCTTACGACATGTGCTCCATAAACTTTTTCTAAACCTTCAAGCTCTTCGAGTTCATCCTCCTTGCGAGCTACCTTTTCTGCGATCTCTATCGCGAGCGTCTCATTTTCCTTGGCCAAAGCCTCAAGGGCATAGCCCTCATGATCTACAATAGCACTCTTGACAACAGCAATCTCTCTAGCGCTTTGCATTTGCTTTGCCATAACATCAGTAAGATCACACTTAGCTCTTTTCAAATGCTCCTTGCTATCATGTATTTCTTGCTCAAAGATGCGGGTTCCATTCGCGTCCATGATAGCCTCTCCTACTTCCCGAGCACCGCCACGGACTGCCGTTAAGATCTTATTTAGAATACTCATATCAACAACCTCTACAATAATTCCTGTGTTACTTAAGATAATCAGACAATGCGGTAATCGCTTCGACAGAGTTCTCCGCCAATGTAATAACCTCATGAACAACATCATCAAAACTCGAATCGGCCATAAGCGCACCGAATATCACATACTTATCAGAGATCTTGGAGAAAGAAGACAAGGGCATGGGAATGTTAATCTCCAGCATCAACTCCAGCATTTCAGCTCGGGTTTCCTCTAACACTTCAGCCTCAGACCACAAATATGAAATGCACAAAATTTGGGTTTCAGTGATAGAAATGTAGACAGGGATCTCTTCAAAATCACTGACCACAATCTGTATGACATCTGTATCACCGGGGATTAACTGGCAGTCAAATGTAAAACCCTGGTGCCCCGTACTTTCGGAAAATCTTATTGCCAAATCTTGTGTATTCATTACCTCTCCAGTGCCGTGACATAATATGTCTAAGGAAACTATAGCGGAGCAGGACATATTATGTCAAAGGAAATGTGACTAATTGTCTTAGCCGAAAGGAATCCCCCCGCGAACGCGGAAGGTTATATTTTTTTCTTTAAAGGCATCATGTTCAGAGAAACCAATATATCCTGCGCCTTATTGAGTTTGGACACATTACTAAATGGACCTACGCTGACCTGGTGCCACTCGAGTCCATTTGTCGATATAGAGGAATTTACTTTAGCCAATAATCGATACTTAGCCAACTTGTTAGCCAGCCTGTTAGCATCTTCACGATGCCTGAAAGAAGCCGCTTGCAACTTGTATTTTGCTTTTGCTCTTCTAGAGGCATTGCCATCAACATAGGCTCCATTCTGAGTTGGAGCAGACCACTGACTGGACTTTAACTGATCATAAAACCCATATGTCGGCGTAGCAGTCTGGTCAATCAACGACTTCACCGCTGCGCGCGTTTCTTTCTCTACGTTGACGACAACATCCCGGGGCTTTCTCTCGCCAGCAGTAGCAGGAACTTTATCAATGGGCTCAGCGTAATGCTTATCCGACATAATAACTTCTCGGTCAACAACAACAGCATCTTGCTCAGCCTCTAGCTGGTATTCCAAGGACGCAGCAAGTCCAGGCACACTCTCCGGCAACGGGTTTTCTTTAGCCGCGTAAAATAGCGAACCGCAGACAACAATCAAAAAAACAAGCATAAACCACCTCAATTGAAGGGGTTTGTTTTTTTCTGCTTCCGCTGATGTAGGGTACACAACAGGCTGTGAGTGCCTCGGTACCGTGGCAAAATCATGTATCATGTCTATCAACTACTACTGCGATAAGCGACCAGATTTACGTTTGACCCAATCACCAACCTGATTAGGTACCCTAAAGTAGGGATCATCCTTGTGGAGATCAGTATACTAGTAGGATAGTCCAAAATATGTAATTTTCTTTATTTTTTATTGATTTAGAGGCCTTTTACCCAAACCACATCAATAATCACGCCTATCTTCGCTCTAATCTAAAGACAATAACTCGACGCAAAGGTAAACTAATCGCATTTAGCACCTACACCCTGTTTATTATTGGAGTTTTCTATGAAAAACAGACTTTTCGCCATAGCGATAATGTCTCCCGTATTTATGTCCAGCCACTCTTTTGCGAACCAAGTGGCAGTAGATATCAGCGACGAAACTGCCCACATCGAAGTATCCACAGAGCCATCGCGAAAAGATCTCAATTTCAGTGCATCCTTCCTTCACCATGAAGATGACGGCGATGTTTACAGCATAGGTGCATTTGTACAAAGCCCAATAAACAATAGAAACGATTTACATGGAGCCCTGGGTGCCAAACTATACTATCTAGATGCTGATGGCCCAGATGGACATGGGGTTGGTCTCGGAGGCGAACTCAGTTTCAAGATCCCTTCTGTAGAAAAGCTAAGCATACATGCAGAAGCCTACTATGCTCCCAAAGTACTGGCTTACGATGATGTAGAGCGCTTTCTCGACACATCGATTAGCCTAAAATATAGAGCTCTTGAACAAGGCTCCATTTACGTTGGCTACCGCAAGCAAGAAGTTGATATCAAGGACGGGGAGAGAGCCGACATTGATAATGGCGCACATATCGGAATATCACTACAATTCTAACCCAAAGGAAGCGCAGTAAACTGCTGCGCTTCGCTGCCGACTCCCTTTCTGGGTCAAAATAAAAATGTGTGACAATAAGAATGAAGACACAACTGCTCACTAAATTTAGGCGACCGAGGTGCTTTCTCACAGCAAACTCAAGAAAAGCCTCGCTTGCATCTACATTCCTATTCATCCTGGGATTATTGACTATAAATTCATCGGCAGCAGATATAGTCATCAACTCAGGATCGAGCAATATAGATCTCACAAGCAAAATTGAATACTTAGAAGACCATAACAAAAATATTACAATCACTCATTTACTCGCAAACAGTACCCCTTACCACTTCAGCCAAAGTACCCAGGCTAGCTTAAATTTTGGCTACACTAAATCTGCCTACTGGCTTCGCTGGAAGGTTACCTACGACGTCAAGGAAACCAGAGACTGGTTTCTCACCATAGCAGACCCACTACTCGACCATGCCGATGTATACGTAGTTAAGCCAAACGGTACGATTGTAGTCAAACAAGCCGGGCAACTTGTTCCACAATCGAAGAGGGAAATTAAAGGCCGATCACCTATTTTCAGGCTAGAAGGAAAACCGAAGACCACCGACACCATTTACCTTCGCGTCGCCTCTGGGGACCCTTTGCAACTGTCCCTTTCATTTCTATCTAGCCTAGCGTTAATCGATAAAACTTTTACAAATACCGCTCTAGTGGGAAGCTACTACGGCATCATGCTAGTGATGCTTCTCTATAACCTTTTTATTTTCTCTACGCTACGAGAAAAATCCTACTTGTTTTACTGCATCTACCTAGGCTGCCTCATTCCTGCACAAATGAGTTTTGACGGCCTCTCATATCAAATATTATGGCCAGAGTCGACATGGTGGAGCAATAGGTCTGCTGTGTTCTTCAGTGGAGCTGTTGCACTAGCAGGCACCCAGTTCGCAAGAGTCTTTCTCAATACTAGGCTTTACACTCCGCTACTGGATAAATTACTGCTCATACACCAAATTGCTGCAGCGTTAGTTATCCCCTGCTCCCTTACTTATCCATATGAAATAGCGGCAACTGGTGGCGTTGGTATAGCAGTGTCATTTGCAGTCATGATGCTTTCTACCGCTATTATCGGGTACCTACAAAATTTACCAAATGCTAAATATTTTATGATCGCTTGGCTCACGTTTACTGCCGGCATACTAATTAGAGCGTTAACCGCCACAGGGCAGTTAGAAGTTAATTCATTTACTCTGTATTCAGCTCAATTTGGCACGGCATTAGAAACTGTACTGCTATCTTTTGCGCTAGCGGACCGCATCAATCGAATGCAAAGAGATAAGCGAGAAGCTCAATTGCTCGCTGCACAAGCACTTGAACAGTCAAACACCGACTTAAAAGCGTCCAATAAAGTAAAGGATGAGTTCTTAGCCACGATCAGCCACGAACTTAGAACGCCTATGAACGGCATACAGGGAATGTTGGATCTTATAAAATCCACCCCCCTCAGTACAAAGCAACAGGAATATGTAAAGTACGCAAACATATCCACTCATGAAATGCTTAGTCATATAAATGTTTTACTTTGTTTTTCCGAAGCGCAATCTAAGAGGCTAAGCATCAAGAGCACTCCTTTTCAGTTGATGCCAATGCTTGATGAGCTTGCCGACACTTACGAAAGGCTGTGTAGTCAGAAATTCCTGGAATTCCACTTTAGAAAGGGAGAGCACCTCCCCAATGCAGTCTATGGTGACCCCTCCCAACTAAGAGCGATCTTAAACAACCTCCTGGATAACGCCACAAAATTTACCGAAGCTGGATACGTTGAATTTTGCGTCAGTGTTGACAAACAACATGACGCAGATCAATTAGGCCTTAGGTTCGATATCAGCGACACCGGACCCGGCATAACAGCTTCAGCCAAGGAAAGATTATTCCAGCCGTTCTGCCAAGCCGACAGCAGCCATTCAAGGCGACACGGTGGACTGGGAATAGGGCTAGCACTATCCTCCGAACTCGCTGAACTTATGGGTGGCAACATTCAATTTAGAGAAAGCCACCCAAAAGGAAGTAATTTCAGCTTGTCACTTACTTTTACACAGGCCGAGGAAACGCTTTTTCACCACCCTATGCTTCGAAACCAAGAAAAACTAAAATCTGAGCGTAAACAAAAAAGCACCATACTTATCGTTGAAGACAACAAAGTAAATCAAACGTTATTAAAAGCCATTCTAACCAAACGAGATTTTTCTACGCTCACGGCCTCTAATGGTGAAGAAGCATTAAGAGTCCTCACAAGTAACCCCGTAGACCTTATCCTAATGGATTGCCAAATGCCTGTGATGGATGGATTTGAAACAACGAGGATAATACGGGAGCGCCACGCAACTTACGGCTACCCCCCTATTATCGCAGTCACAGCAAATGCCCTGTCTGAAGACAGAGAAAAGTGTATTAACGCCGGCATGAATGAATACCTAACCAAACCGATTGATCGATACAAACTGTACAAAGCAATTGATGACTGGCTAGGGCGAAAAGTCCAATCACCCAACAATATCCAGAGACTCGCCTAAGTTTAAGTACTACTTTTTGAACTGATACAACCTCACAGCATTAAATTCCTGTGACTCGGCAAAGTCGGGATAAGAACAACTAGAAACTTCAGAATACAACTCAAAACCAGGCACAACTAAATCCTTTATGCGGGAATCGGCCAATATAACTTCTGAAGCATAAGTCTTGATCTCATCTAGCAGCGGAATGTTAGTACGATCATAAAGAACATCAGCCACTAGTATTTGATCCACCTTTTGATCTACATCAACCATACTCGAAACTACCGACACACTCACTCCATTTAATCGTGCATTAAATCCGACCATCTGTCTCGCCAAAGGGTCTATCTCACAGCAATACACCCGCTTAGCTCCGCTTAATGCCGCTGCAACACCAACTACACCGCTTCCTGCACCAAAGTCTACCACCACTTTCCCTTTGACCTGCAGCTGTCCTGCCATGATTTGCTGCGCCAATACAACTCCGCTAGCCCAACAAAAAATCCAATAGGGAGGGTCATCCATAAATTTCGATACAACTGCGCTATTAAGATCCAGCGACTTGTAAGTCTCCTCGATTAAATACAGTGAAAGCCCACCGCATTTTGGAATATCCATACTCCCCACTGCAACCCCACCATAAAAACGACTTAACCAGTCATTCACCTCTGCGATACTTTCCACAATCGACCTACCAAAAACTCAGAACACTACAGGTCCTGCTCGTTAACTTTCCATTGCTGGACCTTTACTTCTTCTTTGACCACATCGATAGCGCTTAATAAAATTGATTGGCTTGCGGCATTCAACGTCTCCGAGGGCTCCATAAAACTATCCAACACCCCATCGAACAACTCCGTAATGAGCCTATCTGTATCTTGGTGGCCCAAATCAGCGACCAATCTATCAATGACATTGAACACAATATCACCCACAGTATTCTCAATAACATCCGTTAACGCTGCTCCTACCACGGGTATTTTTTCTAGCGCCGCCACCTTAGCATCTTGCGCTATTGCTTCAGAAACTACCCGGTCAATATATTCCTCCAACTCCCGCCTCTTTGTTGGATAAACGACGGTGCTAATTCCATTAAGCCTCTCAACCAACCATTCAACTATCACTTGTTTATGTGGCACCAACACTTCAGAAAGAACTCGTGACACAACTGGGCTACCAGACCTAACTTCATCCTGAACACCATTTAACACATTAACCACTACGCGATCTGAAACCTCCTCAACAATAATGTCCGCATATTTCTTAACAAATCGGTAAGGAAAACTCTTCGACAGATCAATAATATTGTGTTTCTGCAATCGATAAAGAATAGAGATCACCCTCAACAACCTTAGCCATCTAAATGAACCGACAGGTATGCAGCCAAGCACGTCATACCAATGCACAAATGGATAAAAAAACCACTTATGGTAAGTCTTTTGATAAATAGCTACAGCCCAACGAAGCAACAACTCACTTAAAAATATCGTTACAAATATAAGGTCGTAGGCCACAAAATTTGGATGAACATTGGCCTTGTAAAACAACGAAAAGCCAGGTGCAAGCCAAATAAGTCCATCCTGAAAGTACTGACTGCTGAAGAGGGTATCAAAAACCAACCACGTCAAATTGACAATCACCAGCGCAAGCATCAGAAAATCTAGCGCTAAAAACAAACCTTGCTGGCTTTCTTTTATATTCTTTAAATTAAATGAAATAACGCCCAAAACACGAGACCTATTGAGGAAGTGGTATGAAGATACAAATCGAACCAGTATCATACCTAGCTTTCCCCATACTCACCACCGAACTTTATCCAGCGACTAATTCCTCTATAAAGCAAGGCTTACCCAAATGAAACCCCTGAATATAATCAACACCAATATCTGCGACCGTATCCAACACATCTTGATCCGTCACGTACTCTGCGACAATTAACTTCTCAAGAAAGTGTCCCATATCGGTGATGGATTTAACCATCGCATAATCCACATCATCATTTGCGATACCTTTGACAAACGCTCCGTCTATTTTGATAAAGTCTACTGGTAACATTTTCAAATAGGCGTAAGAAGATTGACCCGCCCCAAAATCATCCAAAGAAAACCGACAGCCTATCTCTTTCATCTCGGCTATAAAGTCTGCTGCATCGTCTAAATTTGCAACAGCAGTAGTTTCCGTGACTTCAAAAACGAGTTTATTACGAGGAACATCAAATTCCACCAGTTTTTCGAATATAAAATCGAGAAAACTGTCGTCATTTAGCGAATGACCTGAGAGATTTATAGCAAAACCACCAATAGTTTCAACGTATTCTGAATTATCACTCATCCATGTCAACACTTTAGTGATAATCCATCTATCCACAGCCGCCATCCTACTGTACTCTTCCGCTGCCTTAATAAAATCTGCAGGAGGCAAATGCTCGCCCTTTTCATCAAGAACAGTCAACAGCACTTCGAAGTGTGGCTTTCTCAATCCACCACAATCATCTATCGGCGATATTTTTTGACACCGCAGCTTGAGCTGATCATTATCTAGAGCGTTGTTAATTCTCGCCACCCAAGACATAATGCTATCCCGCTCCTCCAGTCGCTGATCCCCTGGATGGTAAATCTGAACTTCAGTATAACCATTTTCTTTTGCAAAACTTGCGGCAGATTCCACTCCCCTCAACAGCTCCAGCACATGATCACCCGTATGATCAAATACCACCATAGAACAGGATAGAGAAACCGTATAGTGTTGCCCCCCCCAAACAAACTTAAGGCTTTCCACTCGCTCTTTCACCTTCGTTGCAACCTGAAACGCCTCATTTTCATCCGGTACCGGGCTCAGCAAAGCAAACTCATTACTTCCCAGCCGACCGACTATATCGTCCTTACCGCTTGCTGCTAACATTTCTTGCGAGATCATGCGCAATAAACTATCACCACCTTCGTAACCGCAGGTGTTATTAATAACTTTGAATTGCTTTAAATCCAGGTAACACAACATGTAAGCACGCATACTTTTTTTCGCTCTAGCAACACTTTGTGCCAAGCAGCGTTCAAATTCCTTACGTGTCGCCAGCCCCGTCAGCTGGTCATGCGCCGTTTCAAAGGAAAGCTGTTCGTAGATTTTTTGTACAAGCGTATCCAAACCCTGCTCTACAGCGGGCAGGCGCTCATCGCTTAGAATCTTTATTTCTCTTTCCTTTAACGATAAAGCAACACTTTCTAGCGCTAAATCTGCCGTTTTGACTCCATGAGCATTCACAAACACAAATCGACTTGCATCATCGCTCACCCATGCCAACTGGCAAAGCCGCGGAGTATCCAACGATGCTTCAAGTTCAATCCATTGCCCCTGTTTAAGCTGCTTTGCCCGTTTAATCCAACGAATCAACTGATTTCTCGTTCCGCTTGCTCCAAGATCCACCATCCTCTGTAGAACAGAAACAGTATCCCCCTTATCACTACGCTTGAATTCAACATAAGAGGCAGGGTCTACCTCACCTGAATTTAGGATAAGCTCCAGTTCGTCCAATAACTCTCGCTGATTATATTTCCCGGTAGGAATTTTTGAGATACCTTTATCAACCAATTTAAACAATTCTGCCGCAGTGAATGAAATTCTCTCTTCGTCATAGCAGTCACGCCCTAACCGCAACAACAATTGCTCTACGACAGTTATCGAAGTTATCCAAGCCTTGCTCTCTACACCTTCCCTGATATAACAGAGGCGCATTAACTCCCGCCACCCCGCATCTAACAAGTTGACGAAAATTAATGGGATTGTCTTTTTAACGAGACGCTTATCAATTATGTTTTCTACCGCTCTCGTAGCATTAAGCATTCGCTGCTGACCATCTAACGCCTCAGTCACTCTCGCCACGTTTCGCTTTGCTATGAACTGTTCCTTTTCAACCATTGGTGCAAGCTCACCCAATGCTTGGGTATAAACCTCATTTCCGTCACCCTCATGTTGAAGTATTGAATCGACGACTTCTTCAATTTTCGCTTTGTTCTTATTTACATTGAGGCTGTCTTTATCCGACAACACAGCGATCGAATTAACAACCTGCCTTGCGGGGTGGTTTTTTTCGCTTAAAACATCGGAGTCCGTCATAAGCACTTTCAGCATCGGCACTTCCAACTTTCTAAACTGAGGTTGCAGGTCACTAGCCAATGATCTGTTTGTCATTATCGATTGAAACAAGGAATCGATCATGTCTATTTTTTCTCGTTCCACTGGAGCTATCCCAACTCCGGTGCCTTTTTGACCTTCAATTTGTCTTTCAATATGCTGAATTAGTGCGCCATCTCCAGCATACTCAACCCCAGAGTTCCCCTGCAGCATCCCTTGAACTTCATTAACAACCTGCATAAGTTCGTTAGATTGGATGATTTCTTGCGGCTGAGCAGCCCCCCCTTGCACCCCCAATTCTTGCTGCCCTAAGGATTGCTCCGCATCACCAATTGGCTGCGTCCTCCCTTCCCCCTGACCCGCTCTTTCGCCAGCCATGCTTTGACCAATATTTGAGTGAAGTCGGCGTAAATTCAATGCAGTAGAATATGCATTTCGTGCAGCTCGCATACCCTCTTGAAAGTCCGAATACGACCCCCCACCGTTATCTCCCACATGCTCAGAACTCTCACTGGATTGCTGAGAATTCACACCGCCATCAAGTGACTCAACCTTATTGACTTGCGTGGATGACCCAGAATCCCCTCGGCTCTTTGACGCTAGCGTTGCCAAATAATGGTTGACGTCTACATCCGGCAGCACATTTTCGTCAATCATAATCTTGTTTAACTGTTTATAAGCCTTACCTAAGTGATCAATCAACGATTCTTGAAACGCGTTAAATACTACCTTCTCAATCGCCTGGTTGAACTTAAAACCATGTACAGATTTATGGAATGCCTTACACAGAACTGAAGGGGAATATGGGTTCTCTAAGGGGCTATCGGCAGGTGACGGATAAACAGACTCCAACCGAAGCTGCAGCTCAAGTAACTGCTCCTTAAATTGTAATTCGGCTCTAGAAATCAAAACCCTTACTATTAGCCAATCCTCAAAGTCATCTTTATCTACCAGCGAAAGCTGGTTTACCTGTAAATCTATTGTTGACCCACTAGCAACAGGCATGACCTTACCAATAGACATTTCAGAAGCAGACAACGATATGTTCTCCACGCAAGAGCTCACGATCTCTTTACGCTTGCGATTAAACAACGCTATCGCATCAAAGAACGGATGCTGGTCACCATCATTTTTTTGTCGATCTGCAGTTTTAAGCAGCAATTCATCCAGAACTATTAGATAGTCATTAAGCGACTCATCTAAAAAGCCACAAAAACTCTGATTACATTTTTCCAGAATCCGTTTCTGAGCAGCCACAGAAACTTCAGATGACATCTTACCTACAACGTTATCACGAGCCTGCGCCTGATTACCCTGCAGAGCCATTGTGGCGCCTTCTAATGCCTGGTAATTGACGTGGTGATTAAAATCAAAGCGAGCTCCAATCCCCGCCTCGCTATAATGAGCAATCTTCGCTGTTATTTCGGTATCTTCCCCGTCCACAGAAATGATTATCCGGATAGGATCTTTCATTCTTAGCCCGTGACTGCGAATCGAAAAATATTGCGACTGATCTGTATAAACTAGGTAGAGCCCGCCACGGCTAAAGTCCCTTAAACAACAGGTGTGTGCTGCCCCTCCGTTTATGGAAAACACCGCATCTAACTCGGTACCTAATCGCTCGTACTTTCGTTTATTCTGCTGGTTTTGCACCTTATATCTTCCTATGAGTATCTCATCATTTCAATATTAACTGACTAACACACCTGTAGTGCTGACGGATCAGCATCATTCTCACTAACTTCCACCGCCATACCCCGAGCATGCAAATCTTGAATAACCAAATTCAAATAATCTTGATCTACACTTGGGGCCACCAGCGCCATCAGCTCTCGACCCACGCTCGTCAGCATATAAGCGGGTACGTGTAATTCATTTCTAGGTTGAACCGACGTTATACGTAAACTCTTGTCAGCGACCGTCAAATCCGCATGGAAACCATGATCAGAATCAGAGCGCAGAGTCTTAGAAAGCACTTTACCAAACACCCCCCTCACTACACCTTGCTCTTCTAATTTCTCAAACATCTCAGAGTCATAATGACCAGCTAACGCTTGCAAAGCACTTCTGTAAACGAAATCTCCAATCGTCCAAGAGGCTAACCGATTTAGACTTTCCGCATCTTCCAAGGAAAAGGCAGATAAGAATTCCAGTGCCCTTAAGCTACTACTGCCTGAATTTCTAAGTTCCCTCACAAGAATACGCGCCCACAATTGTTGCAATGCACCGTTAGAGATTTCACAAGCATTCAACTTCCATCGATTGAACCAACGCCTATCTAATGGACCTTTATCAATTTCATTCAGATCAATGCCCAATATGATTCTTTCCGTCAACAAGTAGAGCTTTTGCAGCCTCAATAAACGCTCAAGCGCCTCATAACGGGATAATTCCTCTGCATTCACGAGCATCCGCTCTATCTCTGGGAGCTGCATCGACTTTTCAGAATCCACATCTTGAAAATCAATAAACTGAGAGAAAGCCACATCTTTGGTATTCTCTTTGCTTTCGTTGAAAGCAACCCCCTCTTTATTTTGTACTCCAAGATCTCGCCGCTTTTCATGCAGCTGCTTTTCAATATTGAGTAAGTGGGTGAGCTCATTCCTACGAACATCGCCCAGCGCTCTACCGCTTCGTTGTATTTTGTCAGGAGGAGATATACCGTACATCTCTCTCGGCGTGAGGTGCACCCACAGTTTTCGTAATAACTGAATGCGCAATATTGGGTTGCTCACCAGAACTCCTTCTAGATAATGATTGCCTAGGCTATTTTAATTATGGGCTAGATTGTGACTTCTTCAATTTAGATTAACTAAGCTAATTAGGTGCTACTCTCCTTGGAACTTCGGTTCTCTTTTTTCCAGAAACGCGTTCACCGCCTCATCATGATCAAAAGTGTGATGAGCCAAGGCTTGAAAAGATGCCGATAATTGCAACAGAGTGGATAGTTCCGACCTTTCACTTTCTTTGAGTAGCTGCTTTGACATTCTTATTGCGTGGGAGGGGTTCGCAGATACTTGGCGCGCCATCCGTATCGCCTCGTCTACAACCAGGTCTTCTTCAACTACTTTATTAACCATTCCCCATGAAAGCGCCTTTTCGGCATTTATCGGCTTACCTGTATAGGTCATCTCTGCAGCTCTAGCAGGACCGATAGCTCGGGGCAACAACCAAGCCCCACCATCACCAGGAATTAACCCAAGCTTGATAAAGCTCTCGGCAAACATTGCGCTTTCGCTGGCAATCCTCATATCACACATCAACGAAAGGTCACAACCCGCCCCATAAGCCGCTCCATTAACCGCAGCAATTGCGGGAACCTGCAACTTTGACATAGCCATTGGAATACGCTGAATATGCTTCTGATAGTTCTTCCTAAGCTCCTGTGCGCTACCTGCGAATATCCCGCCCTTTTCCTTCATATCCTTTACGTTGCCTCCAGAGCAGAAGGCCTTTCCCGCTCCCGTCAGCACTAAGACTTTGATATTTTCTTCAGTGTTGATTTTTTCGACCGCTAGCTCTATACCGTCGATAATATCCTCATCGATCGCATTTAGGACCTCAGGCCTATTGAGAGTCAACAGGGCGATATCTTTATCGACCAGTGTAAATTGCAGTGACTTATTCACTTATAAACTCCTAGTAGTTAAACAGGCATAAAAAAAGGTTCTATAACAATAGAACCTTTTTAGTATAATTGGCAGCTAATATCTGTGGAATAAATAGCAACTGTCGCATTTAAGCATGTGATTTTACTAGTAATTTATAAAACGAGCATTAATCCTCTTTGACAGTATTCCCAAAGGTGAGTGCCACAACAAGACGAATGCAAGCTACGAGAGGAGTATCTGCATAATAACTGTGGCCAGAAGTTGAAGCCAACCATTCACCGGCCAATCTCTGTACATTTATCGTATAGTTCTCCATCAAATCCACCAGTAAAGCCTTATCTTCAGTAAATTGAAATTTACCTGCGGCATAACCTGATTCGAATTCAGCCTGGGAAACCTTTGTCTCAAGCACTCCACAGGCGTGCTGATACATCCAGTAATCAAGTTGCTTGCCTTCTAGTGTTGCTACATTCATCACTGCTCTACTCTTAGTTCTCAAATAGTTTATTTTTGATGTTGAAAGTTAGGGCATTCTTGTTCAAAGCCAATTTTCAGTCAACCCCAAATACACCAATAGTCACTTAAGTGACCACCGATGGTTCCACAAAGCCCGTAATTGAAGTTACATTAGCCAGTTCATTTGCAACGTTACCAAGGCCTTTCAAGGTCTCAAATACATCACCGTCGATTTTTGCCGTATCCTTCTCCAAAAGCTCTAGATAAACACGAATTGTCGCATTATCTGTGCCGGTACCCGACAATCGATAAATCACTCGATGCCCTCCCCTTAAAAAGATTCGAAACCCCTGATTATGAGTAGATGAATTATCTACAGGATCCACATAAGAGAAACTATCCGCATCTAACACCTCGAAACCACCGAATGTTACACCCTTCAGATCTGTGAGCTTGTCTTTCAATTCCTTCATTACCTGATCTGCAAGAGCCTGAGGCACGCCTTCATAATCATATCGGCAATAATAACTGCGCCCATATTTTTGCCACAAATCACGCAAAAGCTCATGCGGAGCCTTATTCGTTTTACCACAAATAGTTAGCCAACATAGGACAGCCCATAAACCATCTTTTTCTCTTATGTGGTCGCCACTAGTACCAAAGCTCTCTTCCCCGCAAAGATTAATCATTCCAGCGTCTAGAAGGTTCCCAAAGAATTTCCAACCGGTTGGTGTTTCGTAACAAGGTATGCCTTTATCTATTGCTACCCGATCAAGTGCAGTGCTTGTTGGCATTGATCGCGCTACGCCACGTAGCCCGCCAGAAAACTGTGGAATTAAATGCGCGTGCTCCGCAATAACCGCAAGACTATCGCTAGGGCTAACAAAGGTACTTGCCCCTAGAATCAGGTTACGATCACCATCGCCATCCGATGCCGCACCCAGCAACGGTGAATTCTTGCTATACATTTTGGCTACAAGATCTTTTGCATGAACAAGGTTCGGGTCAGGATGCCCGCCACCAAAATCTTCCAAGGGAACTGCGTTTACAATATTGTCTGGTTTTTCACCTAATGTCTGACCAAAAATCACCTTTGCGTAAGGGCCTGTCACTGCATGCATCGCGTCAAACGCTAAAGATAACTTGCCTCGACTAAACTCTTCTTTAAGCCAAGTCATATCAAAGGACTTGGCCAGCATGTCTTGATAGTCCGCAACGGCATCAAGCACGTCAATTTGCATATCACCAACAACACTACGTCCCAGCTTACTAAGATCGATATCATCACTTTCTAGTATTCGATATTCACTTATCTTTTTAGTGAGCTCAAATAATTCGCTCGTGAATGATTCCGGGGCTGGGCTGCCACTTGCATTATTAAACTTGATGCCAAAGTCACCATCTTTACCACCAGGATTATGGCTTGCGGACAACACAATACCTCCCCCCGCTGAGTAGTGCCTAATTAGATGTGATGCTGCTGGTGTAGATAAAATGCCACGCTGGCCAATTAATAAGCGCTCCACTCCATTAGCGGCTGCAATTTTGATGATCAATTGAATCGCTTGATCATTGTAGTAACGCCCATCTCCACCCAAAACTAATAAGGATTTCTCCTTCTCCGCGAGGAGATCCATCATCGACTGGACGAAGTTCTCTAAATAATTTTCTTGCGTAGCATGGACAATTTTCTTGCGTAAACCAGAGGTGCCCGGCTTTTGGTCTTGAAAAGGTGCGGTTTTTACAATTTTCATCATTATCTTTACAGGCTCTCTGTTCAAAACGGGCTTTTCTCCACGTGCATCGTGGCGCCATATGCTATATTTGATTGTAGGTTAAGTCACTGAGTTTTTAAGGCATTAAGGGAATTTACCTGCGAAATCGCGCAACCGTAACATCTCGACTATATGCTTTGTCCATTCACTCAAATGTGCTTGTGCTACATTAAACAGGCCAAAGGATGACAATGACAAACAGCGAACCGCTAGCCCCCTCATCATCCACAACCAACACCCTCTGGATTACCGTTTCTCCTGAATCCACAATGGAGATATTATCTGCCACTGAAGTTGATCAGTTAGTTGCCCTGTCTGGAACAGAAGCTCATTCGCTTTTTAGACGATGTGCCCTAGCCGTTCTCAATACAGGCAGCACCATCGATGATACCAATCAAGTTCTACAACTTTATTCTAGCTTCGATATCAAGTTTATACGGCAATCCCGCGGCATCAAATTACTTCTCTCAAATGCGCCTACGTCAGCCTTCGTCGATGGCAGGATGATCCGGGGTATTCGTACCCAGTTATTTTCCGTACTTAGGGATGTTCTATATGTATTGAACGAAATAATGCAATCATCTCGATTTGATCTTGATAGCAGTGAAGGTATCACAAATATAGTCTTTCATATCCTCAGAAATGCAAACCTTCTCCACTCAAATAGTCAAACGCCAATAGTAGTATGCTGGGGCGGGCACTCTATAAGCAGAAAAGAATATGACTTCACAAAAGAAGTTGGGTATCAGCTAGGCTTGCGAGAAATAAACATTATCACTGGCTGCGGCCCTGGCGCTATGAAAGGCCCAATGAAAGGTGCAGCCATTGGACATGCCAAACAACATAACCGGAATGGACGCTATATAGGGATTACAGAGCCAGGTATAATCGCAGCGGAATCACCAAACCCGATTGTCAATGAGTTAGTTATTTTACCCGACATTGAAAAACGATTAGAAGCATTCGTAAGAACCGGCCACGGTATTATCGTGTTTCCTGGCGGTGCGGGTACCGCAGAAGAAATCCTCTATATTCTTGGGATATTACTTCACCCTGCAAATAAGGATATACCCTTCCCTCTCATTTTTGCGTGCTCCAAAGAGAGCGAAAGCTACTTCCAACAAATTGATGAATTTATTGGCCTAACGCTGGGAAAAGAAGCGCAATCTAAATATGAGATAATATCAAATGACCCGGCTAGAGTGGCCCATACGATAAAACAAGGAACAGATGCCGTCTTCAAATATCGTAAACAACATAAGGATGCTTTCTATTTTAATTGGATGCTTCAATTGAACATTGAACTGCAAATTCCCTTTGAGCCTACTCACCAAAACATGAGTAAACTTAACCTTTCCCCCCAGCTACCACCACATGAACTTGCAGCATCGTTGCGCCAAGCATTTTCTGGCATTGTTGCTGGCAATGTAAAGGAACAAGGGCTACGTGCCATTAAAGAGCACGGGGTGTATGAAATTCATGGTGACCCAAACATTCTCAAACCATTAGACAAGCTACTCAGAACATTTGTCAAAGAAGGAAGGATGAAAATAGGCACAAGCACATACAACCCTTGCTATGAAATAATGCATTAAACTCGAAAAGGCGAACTACTCGTTGTAAACAACCTTTGGTTCGCCATCTATTTCGAAAAACTCAATACTACCGTCTGTTATTTCTGCCTCTACACGATGCCTAAAGCACCTCTCGTCTGCAACGCGTAAACGTCGCGTCACCTCTCGTCCCATATTCATTTGAAGGAGCGCAAATTGTTCCATATCCAGCTTATAAATATCCATAAGATCCGCCGAAGTCAGTGTTATCATCAGGGCATCTTCAGTAACGTATGCTGAAGCGCTTCTGGGCATAAAATCAAATAACGCCATCTCACCGATACAATCTCCTTCTTGCATTCTTCTTAGAAGATACTGATGGTCATCATCACACTTGATAATCGCAATCGATCCTTCTTCAATAATATACATTGAAGAGGAATGATCGCCCTCCCTAAACACAAAGCTACCGGCTTTTAGCTGAGTTGAAGACGACTGCTCTAGCAGCACTCGAATGACTTCAGCTTTGATCCCTCCAAATACGGGAATTCCCTGCAACAGTTTTATACGTCTTTCAGTATCCATCAAAGCACCCCTCTTTTCAGAAATACGTTTCCTTACAATAGTCTGCGTTCCGGCTCAGCGAAAGGAAAGACCTCAAATTCTATACCCTCAAAAGCTATATACATTCGACTCCCAGTGACCACCAAAGGTTCCAGGGCAACCAAACACAGAAGCTACAATGGGTTATAAGGGCGTTAAAACGCTCACAACCAGCCCAATGTAACAAATAACTACAAAACTAAGATTCCACTATATCGGCTAAATTGACGCGAAAGAACGTTATTGGTGTCGCTTTTGACTCCACAGTTGTACAAACCGATCATTTTCCAGTCACAGACCGTAAACATGTGATAACACGATACTTATTGATCGGTTAGCCTGCTTTTATCGCACTATCAATTATGGTTAAATCCTGTCAGGCACACGATAAGTGCCCGTTTTGAACTAACAACAAAAAAAGGGAAATAACTATGCGGTCGATCTTTAATCGTATCTCGCTACTTATCTTAGTCATTCTGGTTTCGGCATGCTCAGAAGTACGCATTGAACTGCCAACCAAGGATTTCGTTGACGACAGTCAACCAGAGACCTTCCAAGTATCATTTACTAAAGGAACCCCCTCCGACCTCGTCTTGCAACTCAACACTGCCGATGTAACCTCTCTTTTCACAACCACCGAAGAAGGTGCAACAGCATTAGGAGCAGACCTAGCCCAACATATATTCTCTGGAAAGAATATATTTAAGGCCTCTGCAGGCGGTACGTCTACCCAGGTCATTTTCCATTACGATACTGAAGGCCCAGTGATTCATATACTCAATGCTAGCCACGAAACAGGCATTGTCTCCGGGTATGTTGCAGATGTGGGTGGAGTTCAATCGCTAGCACTTGATGGCGTTGCCGTAACCCTCGATGAAAACAACCATTTCTCTACTAATTTCAGTGACTTAACTTCCAATGAATTTTTGGCCGTCGATGGATTCGAACATCAATCCAGCACTGCCTACGCAAGAAAAGACCAAGAGTTCGTACCAGGCATGTCGGCCAGGTTGAACCATGGCGGTATAGTATTCCTAGGTGAAGCATTAGCGTTGGCATTAGGTAGCATTGACTACCAAGCTGCGATTGATCAAATCAATCCACTTCTTGATTTCAATATTTTCGGCCTGTTCACTGCATCGACTAGCCTGAAAAACTTTGGGTTCGACCAACCCACTATCGACTTGGCAGTACTTGAGAATGAACGTCTAGACACCGATGTTGATATTCCTAACTTTTCCATCGGCATTGAAGTCTCTGGTAGAGCGTTAATCATTCCATTTAATCTTGGTGGTACGATCTACATAGACAATGTTGCCTTTGATTCACAACTAGCTCTTGATATCGTCGACAAAGACCTCGCGTTGGATATGAAAAACACTGACGTTCACCTTGATGGCTTTAAAATTGACTTCGACCACATCCCTAACATCCTCTACATTGAAGATATTATTAGCGCAATTGTTGGCGGTGTAACTAACCTGCTATTACCTTTGTTCGTTGACTTGATCGAAGGCGCCATTCTTCCAGTAGCATCTGAGTTTATCGGCGAAATCCCAATCGAGCTGGATATCACCACCGCAGAAGATGAAACACTTCACATTAAGGCTTTGCCTTCATTCCTGGACACTTTTGACAACGGACTCACCATTGACCTAGGCACTGCCATATCTGCACCAACGCCTTCAGTTGATGCAACACCAACTCTAGGCTCTCTCTACGTAGCAGGTGAAACACCAACTATCGGTAACACAACACCTGAAGGTGAAGCATTCGACATAGGAGCGGCAATTTCATCTAATGTCATTAACCAAGCTCTATTTGCAGCCCATGAAGCTGGAATAACAACAATGCAACTGCGCCCTGAAAACACGCCAGGCACAGACCCAGAAGGTGTTTCTGTCATTCAATCAGAAGACGACGACATCCAAACCGCAGACCGAATCGGAATGAGCATACTTCCTGCTAGCGCCCCTTTCATCAAATTGATTGATACGGGATCAGCAAAAGGCGTTTTAGGATGGCACGATCTAACGTTAGAATTTGATATGAAGCGAATTGGCTGGGAAGATTACCAGAATGTATTCCACATCACGTTTAATCTGGATGTTGCGTTTGAATTGGGTGCTACCGACGATGGATTCCTTCAGATTGGTGTTGAACAATTGCCAAACATTGAAGTACTGGAATCGACGAATGCAGGATTAGTACAACTATCACCAGCATTTATGAACAAGGTTCTGGATTATTTCATGCCTGTCATCATGCCGGAAGTTGCTGCTAAATTGAAAGCTATCCCTCTTCCAAGAATTGCAGGGTACAGTATTCACCCTGAGGACTTTTGGATTACTGGATCAGGCAATAACAACCTTGCACTCGCAGGTAGCTTGGTAAAAATCACGACAACAGAAGCAGCACCTGCTCCCACCACAATTCTAGCATTCGCTGACGCGTCAGCAAAAGCGAGCAAGAGCGACACTACAACTTCCGCAACCACTGAACTAACCGTTAACAACGGAGAAGTTAGTATCGGTATTTCTGGTGTAAACCCAAGCACAGAAGCACTAGAATCTCGCTTCCGCATTGACAATGGTGCTTGGTCTATTTGGAAGCCACGCACAAGCCTAAATGTAAGTCGATTACTAGGCGGAACTCATACGATTCAGGTATGTTCTCGTACGGTAATCATGAAACAAGAGCAAGATTGTCCATCGGTAACATTTGAAACTGCCGTTCAATAAACCAGGACAAAACCAACAGGCGGCCTTAGGAAGTTCCTAGGCCGCCTTTTTAATGCCCATCATTAATTCTACTGTCATATAAATTCGCAATAGTGATCAATAAATTATTGACCGCCCCTTTGCGACATAAAGGCAATAGACATGCAACAGTACGCCCCCTCCAGCCCACTTTGCGTCAACACAATTTTTATTTCTGATATACACCTAGGATTCAAAGGTTGCCAAGCTGACGCCCTGCTTAACTTTCTAGAATCTGTCGATGCCCGAAAGGTCTACTTAGTCGGCGACATAATTGATATTTGGCAGATGAAGAAAAGTATCCATTGGCCTCCAAGCCACATCAAAATACTGGAAAAACTCGTTAGAATGTCGATCGACGGAGTGGATATAATTTATATCCCAGGCAACCACGATGAAGTACTTCGACAATACACAGGCCTATCGATAGGGAACATTTCGCTTAGGCAGAAAGATGTTCATGTCACAGCACAAGGCATTAGATTGCTCGTTCTCCATGGAGACGCTTTTGACTCGGTCATACAATCAAACAAAGCCATCGGGCTCATTGGAAGCCACTTGTACGATCGCATTATCGATCTAAACCATTATTTTAATGCCGCAAGAAGTAAATTCGGGTTTAACCATTGGTCGCTAGCCACATTTTTAAAAAACAAAATGGAAAATGCAATTCATTACATAGCCAACTTCCGCAGAGCCCTAACCTATGAAGCTCAAAGAAATGGTCTGGATGGTGTTGTATGCGGACACATACACCATCCAGAAATTACCGAAGAAGAAGGCATTCTCTATTGCAATGATGGTGACTGGGTAGAGAACAGTACCGCACTCATTGAACACCTTGATGGACAACTCAAATTGATCACGTGGAGGCAGGGAACCCTATACAGTGAAACAGGCTTACCCCAAGATAAAAAAGCATCACACGCTTGAATCGTACTCTGCCTAGAAGCCAACGGCCAATTTTTTAGTTATAAACTCATATCTTTTTTGAATATCAATTTCACCTATCGACAACAGTCCTATAGGCACATAATTACTCCCACTGGCTAGCGAATGTCCTGTTTTCTTCTATTATACGCATTACAGCGATCAATATTCAGGCAGGAACAATCATGAAACATACACTGCGAGCCCTAATCTCCTTATTTATTTTGATTCTATCCAGCCCCCTCCATTCCGAAGCTCTACGTGTTTTTACCTGGGAAGGCTATGTAGAACCCTATGAAGTGGATGCGGTAAACACCATCCTAAAACAAAAAGGCTATGATGACTTTACCGTTGAGGTTATCTCCCCCTGGGCTGAAGGGCCTGAGCACATGTTTACCATACTAAGGGCAGGCAAAGCGGATATTTCGTTCTTAACCCTTAACTATATCAAAATGCAAAATGACAAAATCGCAAAGCTTCTACAGCCCATAAACACTAACTCCCCTAGATTAACAAACTTCTCAAAATTATCTCCCGCTCTTACAGCAATCCCTATGGCAATGAGTGACGACAAACCACTATATCTACCCTGGGGAGGCGGCGCCTATGGTATCTGGGCCAATATGGATAAGCTTACGAAAAAGGATCTACCCACCTCAGTACAGGATCTTTGGGACAAGAAATGGAAAGGGAAGTTAGCGCTTTCTAGCGGCCAAGTTCAACCGAATATCGCTCTTGCTGCATTAGCTATGGGAAAAGAACCCTTTTACCTAAATGATATGGCAGCTGATCGAACCACACTCTCGGAAGAATCCGACCAGAAAGGTGCATTACAACAAAAAGTGAATTCGCTCTATAGTCAAGTTAGTCAATTTTGGACTGCAGGCCCGAACTTCAAAGACCCCAACACCCTCTTGGTCGCATCGTACGGTATTGCTGCCTCTGCCATCAATAGAGAAGGTGGCAATTGGAGCCTGGTTAACTTTAAAGAAGGCAATACTGCTTGGCTGGACACGATAAACTTTCACAAGAGCGTAACCGGAAGAAAACTAGAAGCCGCCGAGATTTTTGCCAACTACTTTATAGGCAAAAAAGTACAGGACCGAGTTGTAGGCGGACTAGGGATGGTTGCCGCCTCTTCACTTGTGGATAAAAACCCCCTGATCGATGCGAACCCAAATTTTTTCTCAGTAAAGATGTTCTGGCCTCCCTACAAAAAAACCGCTGATAATGTCATGTTACTGATATCGGAGCGGGCGATGAAAAAGTAGCCCTCTGTTCAGCAAATAAGGTAGACTCCATTTTGAGCTAACTAAGAATGGAATGAACACACCATGAATGCCGACAAACTGCAAAAGACAGCAATCATTACAGGGGCCTCCAGCGGTATCGGAAAGGCTCTTGCATTTGAAATGGCCCAGAAAGGCTACAACTTAGGCCTTGTTTCGAGACGACTCGAGGCGCTCGAACAAGTTCGTACCGACATAAAACAGCAGTGCTCGAATAACATTAACATTGAAATCGAAACTCTCGATGTCGCAGAAGATCACACTATTCTCCCAGTACTGGAAAAACTCTCTAACACACTGGGGGGCACAGACATCATCGTTGCCAACGCAGGCATTACGGCAGTGAACAGAACTGGAACAGGGAATTTTTCAGTCGATAGAAACGTAATTCAAATCAATCTAATCGGTGCAATGGCTACCGTTGACGCTGCGGCCGCACTATTTAGGAAACAAAAAAAGGGGCATATTGTCGGTATTTCGTCTGTCACTGCCTGGGTAGGCATACCCGGCAGCAGTGCATACTCTAGCTCCAAAGCAGGCTTCACTACCTACCTCCAAGCCGTTAGAGGCGAACTGAGAAAAAAGAACATACAAGTAACCACTATTCATCCTGGGTTTATTGATACTGACATCGCTGAGAATATGGGGAGCAAGCCCTTTGTCATCAGCGCGAAGAAAGCTGCAGGGCAAATGCTAAGTGCCATAGAAAAGAAAAAAAGTAGCGTTATTGTTCCCAACTTACCTTGGTCAGTGGTTACCAAGCTAATTACCTTACTACCAGAAAAAATTGTTGCTCGTGCGCTATAGCAATCTAGTCTGTTGACGAGTCACCAGACTAGATTGCTTTCTCTAGAACTTTCCATGCATTATTTGCCAGAATTTTTTGAGCGCTCGCGTTGGGATGAATCCTATCTTCCTGCATTAACGTATCGTAACCACCGATACCCTCAAGAAAGAATGGCAATAGCATTACGTTATATTGTTTCGCAACATCCATATAAACCTGCTCAAACATTGCGGTGTATTTCGCACCATAATTAGGTGGGATTTTCATTCCAAAAAGTACGACGTCAACCCCCCGTAATTGACACAACTCAATCATCGCAGAAAAATTGCGTTTCATTGCTACCGGCGACAAACCACGCAAACCATCATTCCCGCCTAGCTCAAGAATAACTTTTGTTGGCCTTAATCTATCCAAAATTTCAGGTAGTCTCGCCAAGCCACCGGCACTGGTATCCCCACTAATGCTCTCATTGGTAACTTCAACAACACTGCCCTTTTGTTTTATTTTCGCCTGAACCAAGCTCACCCATCCCTGCTCAAGAGGAATACCATACCCTGCGCTGATACTATCTCCCACGACAACCCAACGCTCCTGTGCTGCCCCTATCCCAACGCTATGACCAAGGCACAGCAGTACAAGCAATTGTTTCATTATTGAAACACAGTGTTTAAGGTTAACTTTATCAAAAACAAGCACTTTTGCTATTCACTCCACATAAATTGATTTGTTACGATAGACCTCGACCTTATCATACAAAGGATTAAAAGCCACAGTGACCCAATTTGCCATTACCGCCCGTTCCCTTGCTAAATCTGTCACCTTAGACCACCAATCTTTGAATATTCTCAACGCAATAGACCTTGATGTGAAAAAAGGGGAATCCCTTGCCATCGTAGGTTCATCGGGATCGGGGAAATCTACGCTACTGGGGCTTCTAGCTGGGCTAGATGACGTATCAGCTGGAGAGATAACGTTGATGGATAGCTCTCTCTCAGGTATGTCTGAAGATGAGCGTGCCGCCCTTAGGGCTAAATATGTTGGATTTGTTTTTCAATCCTTCCAGCTACTACCCAACCTAACCGCCACAGAAAATGTAGTTCTGCCTCTAGAAGTGCTCAACAGATCAAACCCAGAGGCTCAGGCAATCAGTATGCTAGATAGAGTTGGGCTTTCTCACCGGCTTACGCATTACCCCAGACAACTCTCGGGAGGCGAGCAACAGCGCGTAGCACTCGCAAGGGCCTTTGTTGCAAAACCCGAAATACTCTTCGCCGATGAGCCGACCGGCAATTTAGACACACATACTGGTGACAACATTGCAGATCTGTTATTTGAGCTGAATCATGAACTGAACACCACGCTTATTCTCGTTACCCACGATCAGCGGCTGGCTAAACGCTGTGATCGGATCGTACAAATTGAAGCCGGAACATTGCTGTAATGAATATAACAACAATCACTCGACTCTCCCTTAAACTGCTTATGCGAGAGTGGCGCGCTGGGTCTCTCACCATCATGTTAGTTTCGCTGCTCATTGCAGTCATCAGCCACAGTACCATTGGTTTCTTTACCGAGCGCCTCGGTAAAGCAATGGAAGCAAAAGCGACACACTTGCTCGGCGGCGATCTGGTCATCAAGTCACCCAAAGCGCTATCTCCCGATTACTTTACTAAGTCTCAATCATTGGATTTAATTAACGCTCATACTATAGAGTTCTCAACCGTCGCCATTGCAGGCGAGTCGCTAAAGCTGACCTCAGTAAAAGCAGTAAGCGACAATTACCCCATTAAAGGATTCTTAAGAACAACATCTGATGTAGAAAAGACGGATGTCATCACTCAAGAAGCTCCAGCGCGAGGCTCAGTGTGGGTTGAATTTAGGGTGCTATCAGCCCTTAACGTTAACATCAATGATACTATCGAAATTGGGGACGCTCAATTTACCATCTCAAGAGCGCTAACGTTTGAGCCTGACCGAGGCGGTGCCTTTTACGCTTTTGCGCCTCGTATCATGATGAACACCAACGATATTCCATCAACCAACGTTATTCAGCCCGGTAGCCGGGTTGACCATCGTTACCTCTTTGTGGGTACCCATCAATCCATTACCCAATATAAAGAATGGTTAGCGCCTAAACTCACGCCCAACTTGAAAGTACTGGATATCTATTCAGAAAGCCCAGCTGTCAGCAACTCCTTACGCCGGGCCGAAAGTTATATGAACCTAGCAAGCTTGCTCGCTATATTGCTCGCGTCAGTGGCAATCGCAATGAGCGCTCGCCAATACGCAGAAACCCACTACGATACAAGCGCATTACTCCGCTGCATGGGGGCACAGCAAAATGATGTCTTTACGATTTTTACAATCCAACTCTCGTTGATCGCACTTCTTGCAGCACTGCTAGGGACAGCTATAGGATGGTTAACACAAGAAGGGGTAACCTTCATCGTTAGGGATTTACTTCCTGACTCCTTCCCGCCGCCATCACTATCAACATTGTGGTCAGCGATATTCATGAGTTTCGTGGTACTGTTCGGCTTTTCACTACCCACACTACTAAGACTCAGAAAAGTTTCCCCTCTTCGCGTGTTGAGAAACCACCTAGAGCCGCTTTCTCTATCCGGCAGGCTTATCTACACAATGACTTTTGCACTCGTGGCTGTGCTTATCTATAGCTACACCCAAGATGCAAGACTCACAGCGTCAGCAATCGTTGGCGGTAGCGTTATCGGCCTTGTCGGCTTTCTGCTAATCAGCCTGCTATTTTCAGGCCTTAATTCAATAACACCTCGTTTACCCCTGCTACTCAAACCAGGCATTAGAAATCTTGTTCGGCGTGAACTAGAAACACGCTGGCAAACATTAGCGTTCGGCATCACGTTAATGGCCATGGCGCTGGTATTAATGATTCGTACAGATCTGATAGAGCAATGGCAATCACAAATCCCAGCCAACACCCCGAATCACTTTGTGATGAACATTCTTCCAACGGATACTCAGCCATTTCAACAATTCCTTACCGAACACAATATTACCCCCAGTACTCTATACCCCGTTTCTAGAGGGCGACTGACACACATCAATGGTAGCGCCGTCAAACAGGCCGTCACCAAAGAGGAAGAAAACAATGAAGCATTAAACCGCGAGCTGAATCTCACCGAAGCAAGTCACATGCAACCTGAAAACAAAATAGTGGAAGGTGAATGGTGGGACACTGCCGACGAAAGCTCCAGCCCTCGCGTATCAATTGAATCAAGATTGGCAAAACGACTTAATATTAATCTTAATGACAATCTCACGTTCTTTATTGGCTCCCGTACGTTAGAGGTCACCGTCACCAGTATTCGCAGTGTCAAATGGGATTCTTTTAGACCCAATTTTTACATAATATTTGAACCCGACAGCCTGTCAGGGTTTCCTCAAACTCTCCTAACCAGCTTCTATTTACCCACCGAACAACGAACGGTACTTAACAATCTACTTCGGCAATTTCCAGCAATCACACTACTAGAAGTAGAAGCGATCCTCACACAAATAAAAACAACGCTAACTCAGGTGACACTCGCTGTAGAGCTTGTATTGTCTTTTGTTTTGTTAGCAGGTTTTTCCGTGACGTTCGCGGCGTTACGCTCCTCCATGTCTCAACGCCTTTTAGAAGGAGCCCTGATGCGCACCCTCGGAGCCAATAGACGTCAGATCCGAGCCAACCAATGGGTGGAATACTCCCTTATGGGTGCCCTTGCTGGGTTGATAGCGAGTTTTGGTGCTGAATCGATCATGTACGTGGCTTACACCCATATATTCGGCCTCGAATATTCCTTTAACCCAGTGCTCACGATTGTCCTTATTCTTATCGGTGCAGCCAGCATAAGTGTTTTTGGCGGCCTAAGCGGCCGTAGGGTTCTAAAAAACAGTCCTGCTATAGTATTAAGGGATATGTAGCTCTAACTCCAGTGGCGTGCTAAGAATCCCTTGCTGGTCTAGACTTTATTTAATTACAATGGAAAACACTGCCTAATGTAACGCCAGGAAATACTTTGAAGCCCACTAGCCGCCCGATTTCTTCGCTGATCTATACTGTACTCGTATTGAACGGCTTGCTGCTCTCCATCTTTGCAAGCTGGTTCTATTTGTCTATCAACGATGCTCGGAACGAGAACACCAGCAACCTACATTTTGCAAAAACCTCTGCCACATTCTCTCAAGACTTCTCTCTCAGCTATTACCCGCTATCAATCTATATCTACCAACTAGACAGTGAAATTAATATCTACAAAAGAGAACTGGAAGAGATCTCTATCAATACCAACAAGAATATTGAAAAAGTAGAAGCAAGCTTAGTTAATTTGGAGGCCTACGAAGAGCGGCTAGAATCCATATGGCCTCCCCAAATGCAGTCAACGCTCAAAGAAAATATATCCATCAATATTCTCACTATTTTAGAACTTGGCGAAGATATAGAAACAGACAGCACGTTATTGGAACGCAAAACACTTGCGGAAGACAGCAGTGAATTTATAGCTGAGGTTCTTACAAGTATAGAGGCTGTAAAGCAACAACTTAATTCCATTATGCTACGCGCAACAATGGAGAGCGCGCATTCTACAGAGGAAACGGAATCCAATGTGATTGCATTAGACGTCACGTTACAAACAATGGGAAAAACACTCCTCGTCATTTTCGCAGTAATTTTTCTGCTTATGGTCGCCACCCAAATCATTTTATCCAAGGTGATTACCATACGACTTACAGCTTTAAAAAATTATGCCAAATCAATAGAGAATGGCGAGTATCACAAAGAGATCCCCTTTACTAGCAATGACGCTTCCGGTGACCTAGCGCTATCGGTTAAAAGTATGTCCAAAACACTCATTAGCTTATTGGCCAACAGTAAAAAACTAACCCACCAAGCAGAAGAGGCGTCTAAAGCCAAATCAGATTTTCTAGCCAACATGAGTCATGAAATAAGAACACCAATGAATGCTATCTTAGGGTTCAGTGAAATTCTAACTCGAACAACGGTATCGATAGAAGATCACCAGAAATTTGCAAAAAGAATCTACAATGCGTCAAAAGGACTTCTCAACATATTGAATGACTTACTCGACTTCTCAAAAATGGAAGCCGGAAAACTAGAAATACTCACGGCTCCTTTTGATCTCATTGAACTTCTGGACAGACAACTTCACCTGTTTGGCGCCACCGTTTGCCAAAAAAATATAGAACTCAATTACAACATTGACCCCAGTGTCCCCCGCCTCATCAAAGCCGATTCTCAACGTATAGGGCAAGTGCTCACAAACCTAGTAGGAAATGCAGTAAAGTTCACTCCCTGGGGCGAAATTGAGATTCGGGTACAAGCGCTTAGCACGACAGGCACACACATGATGTTGCAGTTTTCCATTCGAGATACAGGCGTGGGCATACCCAAACAACATCAAGACAAATTATTCCACTCCTTCACGCAGGTGGACGCCTCCGTCACTCGTAACTATGGTGGCACAGGGCTTGGACTAGCCATTTGTCACAAACTAGTCGAACTAATGGGAGGCAAAATCACACTCTCAAGTGAAGAAGACCAGGGCAGCACATTTACCTTTACCATCAACGCGGAAGTTAGCGCCAGAAACCTAGAAAGCCCAGCACAAAGGGGTACACTTTATTTTCTTGTTGGAAGCACCATGCTCCGGAATGGTCTAGCTACCAGCGTACAACGAGAGGGATTCTCCCCTGAATGTACTAATTCACTGGCACAACTTTTAGATATCCCCAACAAAGAGACCGGGGAACTCATCATTATCGATGAAAGCACCATTTCCTTTAACCCGCCAAAAGCAATCGACAAGATAAAAGCAGCTTTTGGAACTGCCACCCCAATCATTTTATTAACTTCACAAGAGGTCAGCAATTTCTTTATTGAGGGGAACCGATCCAGCCTGCCAGTTGCTTCTATTTTAGAAAAACCAATTTTGCAGGCAGAACTAAACAAACTCATTACCTCTGCACTGGATGGCACATCGATTATGTCATCCAGTCAAACCAAATCAAACGACTCATCTCAATCGTCAACAAAAGATTCTCTTCGCGGCCTACAGGTTTTGGTTGCAGAAGACCAGGAACCCAATCAGCTACTCGTAAAAATGATACTAGATGACCTCGGCGTAGAATCGACCATCTGTGGCAATGGTGAGCGCGCCGTACGAGCGTTACAAGACAACCGTTTTGACCTAGTCCTTATGGATCTCCAGATGCCGGTAATGGGCGGAATAGAAGCAACTAAAATCATTAGAGAAACCCACACAGATAAGGAGCTGCCCATTATTGCACTGTCTGCAAAAGCAATGGATATAGATCGCGCAGAATGCAAGAACGCAGGCATGAACGATTTTGCCAGCAAACCTTATGTTGCTGAAGAACTAATAAATGTACTCAACCGCTGGGCAACATCAACAAATAGCGAACTTGCAACAATTAACATTGAAGAAGGGTTGAAACGCTGGAAAGGAAATGCAGAAGTGTATTTCGAGCAGATAAAAAGCCTACATCAACACTCCGATATAGCGCTCAAAATAGGCTTATCAGTGTCCCACAGAGACTTCAGTGAAGCATTAGCAACAATACACGCCTTCAGAGGGGTTATTGCTAACCTTTCCCTCCCTGCAATTAACGATATTGCCATAAAATTAGAAAACCATATCAGCAGAATCGAGAAACGACCTAAGACCTTCGATAAAGCAACCGCTACCAATATCGACAAACTTACCACAGAGCTATCACTTGGATTCACCAAAGTTGAGAATTTCACCCAAAACCTCACTGTCGATGCCTTAAAAAATAGTAGTAAGAATAAAACACCAGACCCTACATCGTGCCCAGGCATTATGATCAAGATCGCTGACATGATTAAGAATGAAAATCCTGAGTCAAAAAAACTTCTTGGCCCATTAAGGACATCCCTCCCCCACCAAGCAGATCTATCATCACTTATGATGACCCTCAAAGAACAAGTTGAAAATCAGGAGTATGACGACGCATCAAATACGCTTCATTTATTATCGGAGCACTTAGGTATCGAGCTTCTGATCTAGTAGAAAGTGCTGCCTCTAATTAATGGGTTTCGAAGAAAACGCCCTGAATTTTAGTCATAAAATGAAGGGGTGGTTATCCTACAGAGCGGTCACTCGCGAAAATGCTGTAAACGTTTACTCCTTTCACTTTGCCGTCGTTCCCAGGGTTTCGGAGATAACGTCAAAATACGGTAAGGCGGTCATTCAGAACCGGTTACGCTTCTCTGAGAAGCGCTGCTCTTTATCGACTTATTCAAGTCGCGTTGCTAAATATTGACAATTTTGATGCTTGAAGGTGTTTCTGTTGTCCAATTTTTAGCGAACTCTATTACTTCTTCGGCACTCTCGCCTACGTGGCTAGTTGTTGAAATATAACGGCTATTAGAGCCGTCGCCGACAGCGATTTCATCCATAATCTCTTCCCACAACTCGCAGTCCTTACCAACAACGCAGAACAACTCGTAGCTTTCATCAAGAAGGCTAGCGAGGAATTTATCATGGTCAGGGCTATATCCAGATACCGATATTAAAACGAGTTTTCTATCTCTCATGGCTTTTCTTGTTATGAGCTGACTGGCACATATTTTTACCATAGCAACTAAAATTCTTGTTTAGAGGTACTCTTTCCCTGAAATTTCTTATCAGAGTTTATCTCTTCTCGTGATGGAACTTCTACGATGCCAAGCCTCGCATTTTCAGTGTGAGACTCTTCTGACGTAAAACCAATCTTACCATTTCGAAATAGCTCAATTTGTCGAGTTTCAAAATGATCATCACCAATTGCAGATACTAAACGAAACGGCTCATCCTCAAGGTCACGTATCCACTCTACATCGATGCATCTCATATCAATGACTCATAACACTTTTTTGAGACGCATGTATTTTGCATCGTTTTCAAAATATATTGTTAGAGTAAACCAGAGGATAACAAAGTCTCCAGCCCTTTAAATACGGTGGTTCGTTCCACAAGCGGACAAAATTATAACTTGGTAATTGTAGCCAACGCAGGTCTCATTTACCGGAGACTACTGCGGCTTGCCCACTTATTGGAGGTCTCGTGCTAGTCGAAATCCATGTACAAAGGTCCTCTCCCAAGCAGCTTTACTTCCTCGTTTCCAGGAAATTAAAGTTTGAGGCATATTATACCAGGAGCCCCCACGAGTAGAACGATTAAAGCAGCCGCCACCATTGCATTGGGCGATAGTGCACTTTACTGGCTTGGTGTCGTTAACATTGATGTCATATTTATAGTAACCACAGTCTTCCATCCATTCCGCTACATTTCCATGCATGTCATAGAGGCCAAAATCATTCTTTCTATAGCTTCCAACTTTCGAAGTAAATTTTGCTCCATCAATGCAACTGTTAGCAGGTCGCCCTCGATAGTCTTTTGATTCTGATTCAAAATCTTCACCATTTCCATGTTCACACAACATCTTGGGGTCGTCCCCATAACTATAGTCCGCAGTGCTTCCAGCCCTTGCTCCATATTCCCACTCTGACTCGCTGGGCAAGCGATACCTTTCATCCGTCATTGCATTTAACCAAGCGATATAGTGTTTTGCATCGTTCCAACTTACACATACTACAGGTTCCATTTCATTCTGTGAGAAGCCTGGGTTTCGCCAATCAACTCCTCTTTCCTCGGAGGAACAGCCTTGCTGGCCACCTGAATCTAACTCTGCGTCCGTTTTGTATCCAGTTGCCTGTACGAACTCGGAAAATTCCTTTACGGTCACTTCAGTCTGCCCGAGTGCAAAGGGCTCATCTATGACGATCAAATGAACAGTTTTGGTAAAAAGCATTCCCTTGACACTTCCCATTTCAAAGCGACCTACCGACATCACCACCATTCTTGGTCCCATCAGTGTGTCCGATATACTATCCTGAAATATCTCACCAGCTTGGAGTTTCTTTGCCACCTCGTTCTTAGAGCTATCCTTTTTAACATGTTGTGTTCGAAAATTATATGCAAACTCAGTTAAATCATTTTCTGTAGCTAAGCCTTCATAGTCATTCTTATCGATTATCTGCCCGTCAACGATCTCAAATGATCTTTCTGAATCGTTGTCAGTTACTGACATTATGTTCCAAAACAAAAACACAATCATAAAGGCTGCAGCTGGATGAATATCAATATTTACTGCATTTTTTATTCGAGTCCGAATTGAGGGCAGTAGGAATAGGCCGGTAAGTAACAATAGAGTAGGAATCTTCAAGTCGCACAAATAACCAGCTACCCCTATGCAAAGCAGTAGCACACCAGTAATCCTAGCAATCACATCGAGAACCCGCCTAAATAAGGGTAGGTTCTCGTCGATATCTGTAGTGTCCTCTTTTTGCATCTTAGCTCGCTCCATTAATAGAATTCATTACCAGTTCCCGTAGAGTAAAGTTGTTGAATGAGTATTGATTCGCCTTAGGATCCCCTACAATCGGGATGATTAATGAACTCAGACATCCTTGTTGCAGCCCATTTTAGAGGTCAAATTCGTTCCGATTGCATAATAGCTGTACTTTATCGCTTGCATCCTTCCTATTCAAATATCATCTAGATAGACGTAGCTATTGCGGAATTTTAACAAATATAGGCATACCCTCATTTGGCAGTTTTTTGGCCACGACTTGCCTTTTAGCCGCCACTGGCGTTTGCTCACTTCTTCCACCAAGCGGTCTAAGTTGGATAATGGAAGAGAACAGGAAATCGTCTCAAAAGCGGCCATTCGATTCAACGGCTATAATCACGCGAAAATCCATAAGTTTGATTTTTCACGTGGTTCTTGCATATTCCGGAGCATGATGATCACCTATTCCCGGCGTTTTTCAAGGTAGTTGTCGTTTTTGTGTGATTTTTATGCGGCTTTCTTTGTGTTCTCCGGGTTTAATTCAACATTGCCCACTGGGCTCCAGTTCCGAGTGTTTGACGCCCACCTTGAAGGGTTTAAGTTTCTTGCGGCGACATAGAGCGCGTCTCTTTTTTCAAGCATGTTGATATCAATTCCTGAGTGGCGCTTCTGAGGTGTTACAAATTTAATGCCGCTATGGCGATGATCATTGTTGTACCACCGAACAAACTCACTAACCCATCCCCGTGCTGCATTCAAATCTTTAAATCCAGATTTTGGCCAATCACAACGATATTTTAGTGTTCTAAAAAGTGATTCTGAGAATGGATTGTCGTTGCTTACTCTGGGTCGACTTCGTGATCCAGTGATACCCAAATCATACATTTTTGCTTGCATCGTAAAGCTTTTCATCGGGCTGCCATTGTCCGAGTGAAGAACAAGAGGCTGCCCTATACATTTCTCAGACCATACGCTTTTTTGTAGTAATTCGGCTGCTTGCTTACCTGTTTCTGACGTGTGAGCTTCCCATCCAACTATTTTACGGCTATAGATATCTTCAATCATGTAGAGATAGTAATGTTCACCTTTTATGCTGCCCGGTAAATACGTGATATCCCAGCTCCACACTTCGTTGGCTTTCCTGGCGGTGTAACTGGTGGGCTTAGTGTATGTACCTTTCTTTTTATCTCGGCCTCGGTGCTTAAGCTGATCTGCCTCAGTGAGGATACGATAAAAACTCGATTCTGATGCTAAATATATGCCTTGATCAGCGAGTATTGGGACAATTTGACTAGGTGGTAAATTGGAATACTCCTTCTGATTACAGGTTGCTAAAACTTTCTTGCGCTCCCATTCGGTAAGTTTGTTTTTAGGCTCAGGCCGGGAGGCGTTCGGTCGTCTATCTTCTGTCACATCATTACCTTGGTTCCAGCGTTGTAATGTTCGTATAGGAAGCCCTGCTACACGGCATGCTTGCGTTTTTCTTGCGCCAGTATTTAAGGCCTCATTAATCCACTCGACATACTGCTGCCGCTGTATTAGCCTGGATACAGTTTAGTTTCCACTCTTGAAGTAGCTCAGGATAAAGGCCTTGTTCTCGACAGTATTCGCCTAGCTCAAGTTCATTAAAACAAGCTGATTCAAGAACAAATGCAAACTTTTGTTCTGTCGTCCAATCAGTAGTGTTAGGTTTTTCAGGCACCAATGTCCCTTGCTCTTCCAACTGCTTTCTCCATTTAAAAACTGTGCCGGGGGAACAACCTACTTCATCCGCGACTTGCCTTAATGACCAATTATAAGGAGGTAAAAGTCTCATTTTACCTTTTTGTACCAATTCTTC
>MABD01000005.1:29948-71126 GCA_002162955.1 Gammaproteobacteria bacterium 45_16_T64 | reverse complement strand
AAAGCCTGAATCCTTATAGCTATAACGTTTGTTCGCACTCACATTATATCTATTTAGATTCAGGCTTTCTTATTTAGTCACTCACTGTGGGACAGCAGTGCCGTAAGGCGCTTTTTTTATGTCTGCTAATTCTCTGTTGAAATGTGATGGGCTTCTTAAAGGGAGAAAGTGACGCAATCTGTCAATCATAGCGCTGCCCATTTTTGTCTCGCTCTTGGGTGCTATGCACGACCCGTTACAGCAATGGAATATGCATCTTAGGCTTATAGGTCTAGTAGTTATTGTCCTTGTAGGGATTCACCTAACGCGAACTCTTTTTATCAGAAAACAAACCAAGCAATGGGAATATCACCACTTTTATCGTTTGGTGAGTGGGTTGGCATATCTGCTGCAAAATAAAATGTGACTTGGTCGAGTATAGATTTGTGCTTTAGGTCACTCATTATTACTCGGTTATTAATGTAATTTTCCTGTACTAAAAGTGGGTGTCATTATGAATAACGTTAAACTAGCTGCTATCGCTTCTGTTTTTTCTTTTGCAACATTGTCGGCAAGTGTTTTTGCTGCCAATAATGATGCAGATGTAAGGCAAACGGGGAATGCGAATAGAGGTTCGGTCTATCAGGTTGGCTCTAATAATGATCAAGATACCCGCCAGGCAGGCGACTTTAACTCATCTCGAAGCGGTCAAATAGGCTACAGCAATCGTCAATATACGTCTCAACAAGGATCATACAACGCCTCATCAAGCAATCAAAATGGGTCGAATAATACGGCGATGGTAAGCCAGACGGGTGATCGTAATGTGTCAACCCAGGAGCAGCGTGGCTACAATAATTCAATGAGTACGGCTCAGAGAGGAGAAGGGAATCGATCAACCACGTTGCAGCACGGTACGGGTAATGATATTAGAAGTTATCAATCTGGTAATGGGAATGATTCGTATGTTAGGCAGACCGGGTCGTCAAATGGGGTAACTATGGTTCAGCAGGGCGATAGAAATGTGAGTACTATTGCTCAGGAAGGCTCAAATCACGAAGCTGATTTGCGTCAGTCTGGAAACAATAACCGTAACTACGTCTCTCAAACCGGTTATTCTAATGATGCGCTGACCATTCAAAATGGTAACTTTAACAGCAGTGTGATGCTTCAGGGAGGCATGAACAATGATGCGTTGGCATCACAAGCTGGAAATATGAACAACTCGATTATTTGTCAGTATGGAAGCAATGACGCAGCGACGGTTGCCCAAATGGGGAATCACAATAGCGCGGATGTTTACCAGTCTAATTAGAAAATACACATCAAAAAAGCCGGCATTTGCCGGCTTTTTTGTGCTCAAGAGCTTCAGCTAAGAGAGTACTTTGACTTCTGAAGCTTGAATTCCTCGGTCACCCTCAACAGCAACAAAAGAAACCTGCTGTCCAACAAGAAGTTTTCGAAAGCCTTTACCAACAATATCTTTATGGTGGACAAATATGTCGCCTTCAAATGGTTCCGCGCAAATAAAGCCAAAGCCTTTTTTGTCAGAAAACCACTTTACGGTGCCTTGAGTCTCGCCTTCTTCCAATTCATATTGAATGGCAGGTTCATTGGATAAGCTGCGCTTAGTGGTATTATTGAACGCTTCTGTATATGCGTTCACGCCTTCTCGGATAAACGCTACGGATTCTATCGCGTTAATATCTTTAGGCTGATTGCTTGGTTTGACTGAAAAATCGTCTGTGTTTGGGTTGCCCGCAAAATTAAGTACAAGGCCATTGTCATGCTTGGCCGTGCCATCAATCATCGATATATTCCAGCCATCAATAATGGTTGGTTCCGATGGGGAGCGAGCCGGGGCTGTTGAGGTCGCCTTTTTAGAAGGGGCTGGTGCTGCCTTTTCCTTCTTAATGGTCCGCTTGATAGAGAGGATAGGTTTACTTTCCTCTTCTTTAATCAGCCAGCTGAGTTCCGGGTCGTCTTTGGCATCTTTGCGAACAATTTCACATAAATGCTTGGTGGCGGCCACGACAGAAAAACCATCAGACCACATCTGGAATATCTCATCCGTGTGTTTTCGGAGTTGAGTTAATGCAACAGACTGAGGCAGTTGTAAATCACGCCCCAACCCGGTTAACACACCTCGCGAAAATGTGTCTTTATCAATCGGTTTTTCGGAAAAGAGTTTATCGTCTTGCTGTACACTTCTGGTCATAAAACTTACAGTCTACGTTTTCGATTTTGATAGAATTAACGGAATAGCATTGTCCAAATACCGGTCGTATTAAACATTAAAACTTCATTGTTTCAGCACTACTTAAAAAAAAACAAGTGTAATCTAACCTGTCAAAATTTAGTACTTAATAGAACTTCTGCGTGACTTCCGTGTTTGATGGGAAGATCTTACTCTGCAGTTTGAACAATCTGTCTGCTACCGACCTGCTACTACATTGCCAAGATCTCAATACATGATCTCGGCTTACAACCAATAATATTATGGGATTCGGCAACGGTCAAGTGTAGTGAGTGTAAGAAAATCCCTTAGTTTTAATGGTTGTCGACAAACTAATCAAATTTGGCCGGCTTGAATGCCCATTATATATCAGCAGGAGCCCGTTTATTTCGCTATTAATGATTATACTTACTCAGTCTAACTTATTGATATATAAATACAAAAAGTAACATGGGTACGGTTTTAGGAGTTCACAAATTCGCCCTGCTTGGTATACTCTTCCGTAATCTTTCGTTTATATGGAATTATCTGATTTTTCTGGAATGGACTTAATATAAGGATTCAAACAGTGTATATCATTGTGTCTCTATTGTTGTTGTTACCGCCTACGCTAATGTTTTCACTGTCAATTGTATTGACGTTGGTGGGGGGCGAAGTGGGGGGGATAGCGATGCTTGTGGTTGCGTCCTATAGCTTTCTTTGTTTGTGGAAGGTCTTTTTCGATGCTTCGTTGAAGAGGAGTGCCAAACTTTCGTGGCCATTATGGTTAGGGGTTGTGCTTACACCGATGTCTGGCGCATGGATGCTTTATCTGTTTTTTGATGGTCAGCTGGGTGGTTTTGATCAGGTTTACTACTTTAGTTTGGCCCCTACTATCTATGCGACTCTATCAATTTATCGGTCAATTAGGGGTTGTAATGAAGGAGCAAAGAAACCGTCGAAACAGGCAAGGTCTTTGTTCAGTAGAGTGTTGCTATGGTTAAGTTACCTGTGTTTTTTCAGTGTGTTTGCTTTTGTTTTTGTGGCAATGGCTGGAACGCTCATGGTTCGAGGCTATGGTGCGGTTGGCGATTTATTAAGTCCGTTAAATTGGGTTAATTGGGTAATGATGATTTTGTTAGCGATGCCTGCATTGTTATTGCATAAATTCTCTTCACGAGGAGATATGAAGTGATAATAAGATCAAGAAAAAGACGAGTGGCAATTATTTCGCACCTTAATGTTCTAGTTTGGTGTGTTATGTCATGTATGGTTACGGGTAATGCAATGGCGATGGGGGATGGGTGCGTGCCTGATGATGTACCTGACGTGGCAATTCCTCGGCTTTTTAACGCGGTTCCCTATCAGATTGCGACTAAGGGATGGTCGGTATCTGATTCAATGAATCAGCATTTTACCAATCAAAAGAAACTACTGGCTTCGCTTGCGGATATTTCTACTGTGTCGACACCAATGCATAACGTCTCGCTGGCTTCGGTAGGGGATATTATGCGAATGCCCACAGAGCAGCCTTTCTTTGTGGATGAAAAAGTGAATCGCCACTTGGGCGCGATAGATATTGTGTTGGGAAATTTAGAGACATTAATCTCCCCAAGCTATGAGCTTCCTCCTGAAAGTCTGTTTATGATGAACTCTGATCCAACGCTGCTTAGCGCTTTTCGGCGCGAGGATGGGAGCAATATCTTCAGCGCATTATCACTGGCGAATAACCATATTTACGATTATCCCGATGATGCAATTGATGACACCGTTGATTTGCTGGAAAAGTTGGGTATTCAGCACAATGGAGTGGTAATTGAGGGGGCTTCAACTCCTTACACTGTTGTGGAAGTCGAAGGGGTGAGTGTTGGTTATTATGCGGTAACCACTTTTGTGAATGATGTCGGGGCATTAGAGAAAAGCGCAAGGCCGATTAATCCAATCTTAGAGGGGCTCGCGATGGTGCCCTATTTGCAGTGGCAGGAACCTTGCAGTTTAGATTATTCACCGATAAAGAATGCGCTGGCGCAGATGGATAAAAATGGTATTGATTTTAAAATCATCAGTATTCACTGGGGGGTAGAGCATGATATGTATCCACAGCCTAAGCAGATGCAAATAGCGAGGGAGTTGATGCGTCTTGGAGCGGATGTGGTCGTTGGTGCTCACACCCATGTGCCACAGCCGGCGGAAGTCTGTTTCTTTAATGGGTATGAAAAATTATTTCCTCAGCTTACGGTCTCTGGTAATGAATACCAGTGCCTTATGAACACCCCTGATGGTAAGCCTCGAAAGTCGATGGTTTATTATTCGTTGGGGAATTTCACGTCATACACCCCCTTTTTCTGGCAGCAGTTAGGTACGATAGCGGAGTTGTCGTTGGATAAAAGTGAATCTGGTGACGTTGACTGGCATTCACCACAATATACTTACACCTATGATTACACGTTTAACCCTCCCCATGGGGCTCAAAAGCTTACATTGCTCGATGAGAGCGGAGAGTATTGCCCGTGGGATTTCTGTGTCAATGACGTAAGCGAGTTGGCGGGGTATCCTCGCAGGCATATGGAGGGGCCTGGCTTAGGTTTATTTGATCAGTGGAAAATTAGTGGGTTAACGGCCATAAATTCAATTGGTGCAATGATCAAATGGAAATCTTTTCGGGATACACCGAAGTAGTGAGGTTTCGCCTTGGCTCTAGGTCGTAGAGACAAGGCGGTTTTCCCTTTATTTAAGTTCTGATGAACTCTTGCCTAACAATCTGCGTGCCACAATAAGTTGCTGGATCTGCTGAGTGCCTTCAAATATGTCGAGAATCTTGGAATCTCTCGCCCATTTCTCTAATAGGTCGTCTTCGCTGTAACCCGCGCTTGCACAGAGCTCGACACATTTTAGCGTGATGTGATTACATACGCGCCCAGCTTTCGCCTTAGCGATAGAGGCTTCTTTTGAATTTGGCGTTGAATTATCTGCCATCCATGCGGCTTTTAGAGTAAGCAAGCGAGCTGCCTCCCAGTCTGCTTCCATTCTGTAAAGTTCTGCTTCCGCGGCACTGACGCTATTGATCGGTGTTGAGTAATCTTGTTTTACATGGGATTTAAGTGTCTGCCGTGTAAGATCGAGAGACGCTTTGGCAAGCCCTACCGCCATAGCGGCAACCAATGGACGCGTATTATCAAACGTCTCCATGACACCAGCGAAACCTTTTTTTACATCAATTTCTTCATCGCCTAGCAGGTTGTCTTTGTGAACGCGACAATCTTCAAATATTACTGCTGCGGTGTCCGATGCCTTTATGCCAAGTTTGTGCTCTAGTCGGAGTAGCTCCATGCCGGGAGTGCCTCGTTCTACCGCAAATGACTTAATTGCAGAGCGGCCTAAGTCTTTATCGAGTGTTGCCCAGACTACAATGATGTCGGCTCTTGAGCCTGAAGTGATAAATATTTTTTCACCATTGAGTACGTAATGATCGCCGTCTTTTTTAGCGGTAGTGCGAATAGAAGCGGAATCTGATCCAGTGTTAGGTTCAGTGATTGCCATGGCCGCCCATTTGCCTTTGAAGCGTTTGAGTTGTTCTTCATTAGCAACAGCAGCAATGGCGGAGTTGCCTAATCCTTGGCGGGGTAGGGTTAATAATAAACCGGTATCTCCCCAGCAGAATTCTTGGATCCCAACAACAGCAGCCATGTTACTGCCATTACTTATGCCGCTGCCTTTTTTCTTTTTCTTTTTGCTCGCTTCTGTTGCGCCAACTCCGTCATCATCTCCAGCATTCATGCCATCCAATATGGATGCAACCATATCGAGTTCTTTTGGGTACTCATGCTCTGCTAAATCATACTTTCTAGATATTGGGCGCAACATTTCGTTGGCGACCTGATAAGCCATACCTTGTAAATTTTGTAATTTCTTTGGAAGTTCTAATAACATGTTTTTTTCCTCTACGCTGTTGGGGAGAATGAATTACAGATGAAGACCACCTTCAAATAACGCAATGGATCGAAGGTCTCTGTACCAACGCTCAACAGGGTGTTCCTTTGTGAAACCATGCCCACCTAATAACTGAACGCCATTGGTGCCAATTTCCATGGATTTATCACCACACAGCACGCGTGCAAGATAAGATTCTTGGGTGAAATCCAGCCCTTTTTCTGCTTTCGCAACAGCTCGTTGTGTAAGGACCTTCATGCTGTCAAGTTCAATGCCAATGTTTGCGATCATGAACGCGACCGATTGGCGATGACTTATGGGCTCGCCGAATGCTTCTCGTTCGTTACAGTAAGTCACCGTGTAATCCAGTACCGCTCTGGCAGTGCCTAGCGCAAGAGAGCACCAGCTTAATCGAGAAAAATTAATAAATGTTTGATAGTCAAAATCATCGTTACCCAATAGATTGTCACTTTCTATTTTGACATTATTAAAACTTATTTTGCCTAGCTGAGCCGCTTTTAGCCCCATCGATGGGTCAGCAGCAACGGTAACACCTTCTGTGCTACTTTCTACAATAAATATACGGGGGCCTTTGTTTTCTAAGTTGGCAGCAACCAAGAATAGTTCAGCGTTTTCGGCTAAGGGCACGAGCGCTTTCTCTCCGTGCAAAATGTAGCCGTTGCCCACGGATTTAGCCGATGTTTTTAATTGATTCGGGTCGAACAGAGGGGTTTTTTCCGCGACAGCGATGGATGCTAGTAGTGGCTTTTCATCTAAAAAAGCGGGCAAGTATCTTGATTGCTGATCTGCAGTGCCCCAATGGGTGAGGGCATTGGCGACGCCGATAGGCGCGAGTGTCGCTACCGCAATCCCCATGTCTCCATAAGCGAGCTCCTCCGCGACAATCATGTTTGTGATGGGAGAGCGTTCTGTGCCAGCCCCACCAAGCTCTTCAGGGACAGCAAAATAGGTTAGGCCTAATTCGGCGATTTCTGCTGATAAAGCGTCAGGAGTGAAGGCGTTCGCGTCGGCGTCCATTGCCGCTGGGCGAATAGCGTCGCTGGCAAACCGCTGTACGCTTTCCTGCATCATTTGCTGCTCTTCACTGAGGCTTAAGTCGAACAAGTTCTTTGCGGTAGTGGACTCTGGAGCAGCTGGGCGGGCCGGTGACACTAATTTTACAACATTCTTAAACTGCCTGGATGTGGCTCCGATTGCCTGGAACCCCGATTTAGTGCCTTGATAGAGGGTTTTTTCAAGGGTTTCACGTAATCCTAACTTATCTAAGACCGGTGAAGAGGCGATGCTGTTTAATGCAGCTAAAGCGATACCCATTGGATCTCTGCTCATTGCGATCATCCTTATTGTTTGTTAATTGACGCTATTAGTCTCTGATTGTAGGCGAGGTAATGCATTGGCGCGATTGATTCAGTGCCGTGGCCGTATGGTCAATTTTGGTGAAGAAGCTGTGTTGATAATGTGCGTGGGGCGTTTGTTTGGTTCGAATACAAAATTGTTACCTGGGGCAGCCAGTTAGGGCATCTAGGCCATAGACCTTTGGCCTGAAACTGATACAGTTGCCGGCATTATTTAATCCAGTAGTAAGAAGGCGAAGGTAGTAGTAATGGCTGAAAAAAATGTACTAAATCGTATTATATCGAAATTGAACGCATTACCTGAATCAGTTCGAGGTCATGCTATATCGGCCGTGATTGGCCGTACAGTGAGGTATGCCGGTACCAGTAATATCTACATAGAAAAGCTAACAACGACCGAATCTATCATGCGCCTTAAGAATAAGAAGAAAGTCCAGAATCATATTGGTTCGATTCATGCTGCAGCAATGGGGTTACTTGCAGAATCTGCGACAGGCCTTTTGGTTGGTATGAATGTGCCAGACAACGCGGTGCCAGTGATCAAGACATTACACGTCGATTATGAAAAGCGGTGTAAAGGGGATATTAAGGCTGTTGCGCGACTGACGAAAGAGCAAATCGAGCAAATTACCACAACTGAAAAGGGTGAGGTCTCAGTCGATATTACCGTGACCGATGAAACCGGTAATGAACATATATCCTGTGAAATGATATGGGCTTGGGTGCCTAAAGTACGTAAATAGATATTGGTCTACGGGCGCATCTCATGGGTTAGCAGGGGAGCGATGAGATGTGCTTCATCATATTGGCGACAACTTTTTCAGCAATCCTCAGGGCTTTGTTCGTGTAGAACCCATCATAAGATTCACTGGCAGTTTGTTTGAAATAATCGAGCCAGCGTTGGTAGTGCTGTTCATTGAATGTGTGCTTTGCATCGATCTTTCTATGCATTGACATCATGTGATTGTTATATTGGGTGTCCCCCCAGAGCATTTTTTGCCAATACAAACTGATAGTTGGAAGATGTTCAGTAACATCAATCGCTGCATGCTTTAGAAATAGTGGCGACATAACCTCATCATCAAGTAGTTTTTGATAAAATGAGTGCACAAATGCATCGATGTTTTTTACGGTATCAAGATCAAGTTGTGTCGTTGTCATAGGGTAGAATCGTCAAAATCGGGCGACGATTCTACCATAATATTATGGATAGACGAATGAGAGTAACGTTCGGGTTTTAGGCTACTGCATTATCCTGAGGTTCAAGTCGATTGGCATCTAGGCGGACCTCGCTGGGTGTTTTTCCTGTCCAGCGTTTGAATGCTTGGCGAAAATTGGCCGCATCACTGAACCCAACAAGGCTAGCTATTTCGTCGACGCAAAACTTGGTATTGGATAGGTAGTTGATAGAAAGTTGGCGCCGGACGTCGTCGAGAATACGCTGAAAACTGGTGTCAGCCATCTGTAGCTTTCGACGTAGAGTGCGTGGTGCGACATCCATGATCTCGGCCACCTTATCAATTTTGGGGAAGTAGCCTGGCTTTGCCAGTAGGATGTTCCTGACTTCAACTGCATGATTTAGTGGGTAACTATGTTGTTGGGTTGCCTCGGCGCATAGCTTCTCTAATAGTTTCGCTGAAAGGGGGTTTGCTTTGGGCAAGGGTTGTTCGAGTAAGCCATCCCTTAAAATGAGTTGATTGTACTGACTGTTGAATATCAGTCGAGTATTGAAGAGTTCTCGATAATGGGAAATATAACTGGGCTCGGGGAAGGTGAAATGTATTTCTTCGGCGACATCATCGATCTCTAACAACTCTTGTGTGAGTAGAAAAATGGGTCCTAGCGACACTTCTACGCAAAAGGGTAGGAGTTCACCAACACCATACTGGTCAGTGACGCGGTAGGTGCTTTTCCCGTTCATCTGGATGAATTGATGATGAAGCTTTGGGCCTGCAACATCGATATAACGCATACCTAGGTCGATAGCCTCTTTTAAGCAGCTACAGCTTAGCATTGCATACCCTAGGATTCCGAACGAAGCAATATCTGAGCGGCGAGCAGCGAGTATTCCAATTTCCTTTATCGGCGCTAGAGCTCGGACGTTATTGAACAGCGTTAACTCTTGCTGGTGGGATACGAGCGCGCTGGGGTCTGACAGCTGGTGGCGCTCGATACCAGTACCATCGAGCGCTCGTTCTGCTGAAATATTGAATTCATCTAGGAGATTTACGAGTAAGTTAACATCGTTTAGGTTGTGCTTCGACTCATGTAATTTGTCTGTAAACATAGCGCTGCCATTTGGGTTGTTATTATTGTTTGGTAAATGCCCATATCGTTGTTTGCCGTACTATCGTTCCATTAATTGTTAATCTACCGGATAATTGGCCAATTTGGAACCCTTTTGCCAGATTTAACCCTGAATCATTTTAGGTTTGTCCTGAAGTTTGTTAGGTTGGCTTTTTATGGTGGTTAAGACAGAAGGAGTAGTCTCTGTGGAGCAATCATTAGCCAAAAATGTATGGGTATTGGCGGGGGTATTGGCATTCGCCAACTGTAGTGCTCCTATTATTGTATTTGTGGGCAGTATTGTCGGTGGGCTGTTGGCACCAGATAAATCTTTGGCAACATTGCCAGTGGCGCTATTTGTGGTGGGTGCTGCAACATCTGCAATACCGACTGCTTTGTTGATGCAGCGCGTTGGCCGTAAGCCTATTTTCTTGCTGGGGGCTGCGGCAGCTATGATTGCGGCCATTTTTGCGGCGCAATGTATCAGTCGTCAGTGGTTTTGGGGCTACTGTGTGTCGGTTTTTTTGCTGGGTATGACAAATGCGGTTGTGCAGCAATTTCGCTTTGCCGCCATGGAGAGTGTTAAACCAGAGTTAATTACTCAAGCAGCATCACGGGTTTTGTTGGGAGGGGTTATTGCCGCATTTTTAGGGCCAGAACTTGCGCTGTATTTTAAAGATGGGGGCGGCGTGGAATATAGCGGATCATTTTATGCCTTGGCTGCGATGCTTCTTATTGCATTCTTTCTATTGCTTGTGGGTTACCGTGAAGTTCCACAGACAGTAGAGCAGGATGCAGAGACACCAAGACCAATGAAGGAGATTTTACGTCAACCCATTCTATGGGCTGCCATGTTTGCAGGAGTGATCGCTTTCGCGGTGATGAGCTTAATCATGACAGCCACACCGATCAGTATGCATGTAATAAATGGATTTAACCTAGCCGACACCAAGTGGGTAATACAGAGTCATATTGCTGCAATGTTTTTACCTTCTCTATTAACAGCTTGGATTTTTCGTAGAGTTGGGGTAGTTGGAATGATGTTGTTGGGGCTTACTGCTTATGTCGTCACCATTGTAATAGGGGTTTGGGATCAGCACATAATGCACTATTGGTTTGCGTTGGTGTTATTGGGAATTGGATGGAATTTTTTGTTTATTGGTGGAACTTCGCTTTTGCCTAAAAGTTATACCAATAGTGAACGGTTTAAAATGCAGGCCATAAATGATTTGAGTATATATGTTGCCCAAGCAGTGGTGTCATTGTTGTCGGGTTGGTTGCTATTGAGCATAGGTTGGTCGATGCTATTGATAATCTGCTTGCCACTGATATTGATTCAGATTCTCGTTATTGTTTACTGGAGAAAAACCGCGCATTAACCGCCATAATCGTTGGTTAATTTTATGCGGTGAGAGTTGGCAGTGAATTTGGAACACTTTATACTTCGCCGACACTAAAAATACGATATGATAAGAAAATGGATAAAGCTCAAGAAACTACATTTATACGGAATGATGATCAATTACTGAAGCTCACAACATATGCCTCAGTATTAACGGCTGTCATATTGATCGCGGCAAAGGTTTTTGCCTGGGGTAGCTCAGGTTCATTAAGTGTGTTGGCATCGCTTATTGATTCAATTATGGATACTGCTGCGTCAATTATTAGTCTTATAGCCGTTCGTTACGCGCTTATTCCCGCCGATGAAGATCATCGGTTTGGCCATGGGAAAGCGGAGTCCTTGGCGGGATTAGGACAGGCTATGTTTATTACGGGGTCAGCTGTTTTCCTCTTGTTTCATAGCGTTGATCGAATCTTGAACCCAAGAGAGATTGTACAGGTTGATGTTGCACTTGCCGTGATGATATTTTCTATATTTGCGACTGCAGCGCTCATTTTGTTTCAACGCTATACTATTCGACGAACTCAGTCGGTGGCTATTAAAGCGGATTCACTTCATTATTTGGCGGATCTTATTACCAATGTTGGAATTGTCGTAGCATTATTGTTAGCTCAATTCGGTTGGTCAGGAGTTGATCCAATTTTAGCGATATTGATTGCGTTGTATGTTTTATATAGCGCTTGGGAAATTGTGCGGGAAGCCGCTAACGATTTGTTGGATCATGAATTATCCGAAGATATACAACAAAAAATTCTCGCGGTAGTGAAATCTCATAAGGAGATAAAAGGAGTTCACGATCTTCGAACACGACAGTCTGGTCGGAATAAAATTGTTCAATTTCATGTTGAGGTTGATAGAGATCTGCCTCTTTGGAAAGCACATGATGTGGTGGAAAAAGTTGAAGCAAACCTGTTAAAGGTTTACCCCGAATTGGACGTTATTGTCCATCAAGATCCTTATCCAATGCTGTGACGTTTTGTATCTGTGGTTTGGAATGTGCTGTTGTTCTGGTCTGTCCAATCCTTAAGTTCAGAAAGTGATTGGTCTTTGATCGATGATAATGTTGATGCTTCTTGATAGGCTTCTTTATACCGGTCGTTATTACATAGGGACACGATATTATCTGCTTTTGTATAAAGTGAATGAAATCCGTAGGTATGGGCTGTACCGCTGACGGTCTTTGCCTCAGATATTAGTAAAGTATGCCCGCTTTCATTACATGCAGTGAGCATACGATTTATTCTTCGGTTACAATCAGAGATAAATAGTTCGATAAGTTCAGTAGCATGTAAAGAAGAAGTGCGTTCAATAAGTTGCTCTGGGATGCTGGTGTCTATATTTGAGTATTGATCTACTGTGAGTAGATTGTCTTGATTGGGATGTTGAACTTGCTCCTGGACCGGGGGCTGTTGGATTGTTGGCACTCTTTTTGGCGTGGTATTCCGTGACCATCGGCCAATACATTCTAACGTGGCTTCTCTATTGATGGGTTTTTCCAAATAATCATCCATGCCTGCATCCAGATAGCGTTGCTTATCTCCGGACAACGCGTGAGCGGTGAGAGCGATAATGGGAACTTGCGAGCGTTCGGAGGATAACTCTCGAATGGCTTTTGTAGCCGATATTCCATCCATCACCGGCATGGATATATCCATAAGAATAATGTCGTACGGTCGATCTATGATTGCCTCAAGTGCTTCTTGGCCGTTTGCCGCTATGTCTACTTTTAGACCTGCATAATTTAGTATGTTTTTAATGACGAATTGATTCGCTGGGTTGTCTTCTACCAGCAGTGTTCGAGTGCCACTTTTAGGCGAATATGATGTTTGTACATGGGGTCTTGATTGGACTCTATTGCCTTGTGTTGCCTCTAGCGATGCAGTAAAAGTAAATATACTCCCAATATTTTCTTGGCTTGTAAATGATATCTCACCCTTCATCAGAGAGACTAGTCGTTTGCAGATTGCTAAACCCAGGCCTGTGCCCTCATGGTGTCTTGAATGTGTATGGTCCACCATCGTAAATTCGTCGAATAGATCTTGTTGTAGATGAGTGGGGATACCAATGCCGGTGTCTTCTATTGCAAAATGAACGATATGTGTGTTGGTGTTGTTAGTTGCCGTAAAACAGCTGAGGGTAACTGATCCCGTAGGGGTGAATTTGATCGCGTTGTTTATAAGGTTTAATAGGATTTGGCGTAATCTGTCGGGGTCACCTTTGACGAAAGTGGGTGACGTTGGAGAAAGGGATAGTCCAAGATCAAGGGATTTTCTTTTAGCTTGGGGTGTTAACAGTTTAATTGTTTGGTCAAGTAGTTCTTTCAAATTAAAGTCGGTGTTTTCTAGGCTTAATCTATCGGCCTCCATTTTTGAAAAATCCAGTATGTCGTTGATAATGGTAAGTAGATGTTCGCCGGAATCTCTTCCTGTTTGTACTAATAACCGCTGCTTAGGGGTAAGTTCGGTATCTCTGAGCAGCCCCAGAATTCCCAATACAGCATTCATTGGCGTTCGTATTTCATGACTCATCGTGGCTAGAAAACCCGATTTTGCCCGAGTAGCGCCAAGCGCTTCATCATGAGCGACTTGTAGTTCTTCTCGTGTCTTAAGTAACTCGGATTCCTTTTGTTCCTTGAGCTTTATTGTGGCATATAGGTCGTTTGCGGCTTTGGCTAGAAGTTCTAATTCTTTACTGGCAAATATTGACAGCCTTAATGGCGATCTATCGCCTTTAGAAAGGGAGGTTAAATATCGACTTATTATGTTGATCGGGCTTATGGCTAACAGGTAGAAAAAAATTATCATAAGGCCTGCTAATAACATGAGGGTTGTCGAAGTAAACAGTCTGACAATGGAAACCTGCCTCTCGATTTCCGCATGCACAGGGTCAAGGTTCCAAACTGCTGTGATGCTTCCGAACGTTTCCGCTTCGAAAACTATTGGGATATTGTAATGTCTTACTTCGGAAACGTTTGTTGGCGGTGTTCTTTTTTTCTGAACCAATGTGGTTCCTTTTTCGTCAACGATAGTTAATTCCAACATGTTGGGGGACTTATTCATGGATTGCGATACAACGGTGCTTAGAATGGGTCTATCTTCCGATATCACGGCGTCCATGGCCGTAGCTGCCAGGAAGGAAAGGACATGTTGATTTTGTTGGTCAATTTGACGGAACAAGAAACCGCTACCGAGGTCTTTTATGACAAGAGACGTCAGCATGTTAATACACAGCAAGCAGATCGCAAGAGATATAGGAATCTGTAACCATAGTGGTAGTCGCTTTGGGAAGAAATTAGTGAACGGTAGGTTCTTTGTAGTTTTCATGTTAAAGCTCTTCAATGTTAGAGAAAAATAAAGGGTTTTTATTTATAGACTCCCTTATGGTTTTATAGTCACTGTCTGAGGCCTCAAAAAAACCATCCTTCTTTATGGATTTAAGAATAGATGGATCATGTAATTTAAGCAGAGATGTCTTAATGGCATAAAAAATATCATCGTCTATTTTTTTGCTTGCTATCCAGGGTTTCGTTGTGTTTTTAAAGCGTGAAATCTCTCGTAAATCAAATCCCTTTTTATTCATTTTGTTGAATGTGCTTTCTTTTAGGGCGCCAGCATCGTAGTGGCCAAGCCCAACTGAACTAGCGACTTTGTCATGCCGCTGGAGGTAAGAAAATGATTGTAGATTGTGTGATAACACACCCTGCTGATAGAGATGGTGTTGGGATAGGTACCGGCCAATGGTCGAGTTTTCATTGCCAAAAGCAAAGCGAGTCCCTTTCAGTTGTTCGATGTTCTGTATTCTACTGTCTTTGGGCACGCAGATTATTCCATAGAAAAATCGTTTTCCTTTCTTGTTTTCCATGGCTATGAGCTTGATGTTTGGCTCAATGTTTTTACTGAGGATATAGGAGGCCGGTCCCATGCGAGCGAAATCTACTTCTCCAGTGATTAGGGCGTCAATACCCGCTTGATAGGTACTTGAAACCTGCAGGTTGATTGATATTTTTTCCTCTAGCATTGCCGATACGTTTTTTTCAAGGTAATTAAGGATCGGTCTAAACATGGTAACCATAGTTGTGGGTTTGTCTGATGTGTAAACACCAAAGTTGATGGTCTTCTCAGCTGATACTGGTAGAGAAAGCAATAGTAATGAAATTATCGCGAAATTCTTACCCATAATATTGGCCTCCTTATACTAAATTAGTGGCTAGTGTCATCGCCGATTTGGGCTAGCATTTGTGCAACTTTTTCGCCGAGTCTCTGTAGCATTACTGGTTTCGTTAAATATCCCTCAGCCCCTAATCTAAATGCATCCTCGATATCGCCCACCTTATTTCGTCCCGTGAGCATTAGCACTGGGATGTCCTTGGTTTTGGCATCCTTTTTAAGTCTCTTGAGTACAGCTGGCCCACGGAGATCCGGTAACATCCAGTCAAGAATGATGAGGTCAGGTTCCTTTTTTTCAGCCGATAGAATTCCCTTTTTACCGTTTTTGGCTTTGATAACCTTTACGTTTTCATGCCGCTCCAGTCGGAAAAGCACTTGTCGCAACATGCACTCGTCATCGTCAATAACAAGGACTCTCTTTTTGCTTGATTTAAAAAACATGGTTAGACCTCTATTGATCCAGAATACTTTAATAGAAGCAATTATTGAGCCATCGCAGGCAAGAGGGGGGTTATTTATCGGTATTTCAATAGGTTATAATTTCGTGACAAAATATGCGGAGAGTTCTTGCGAGGGAGAGTGGGGTGGGATTCTCATTTAGCGTTGCAATGTGCAATTCGAGATAGTCTTTTTGCATCGGTATCTATGTGACTATCGCTAAGTAACTAAAAAATATAGAAATTTTAAAAATACCGGTGGTTGGCGGTAATCTTGCAGCGTTAATGCCACATTCTTGTAGTTATCATACGTTATGACGAGGCTTTATTATGATAGAAACTGATACCGCAGCAAGCTATTTGGAGTATGCAAAAGTCCTACTCATTGATGACTCAGAACCGTTTCAGATGTTGACATCAGAAATGCTAAAAAAATTTGGCGTTAGTTCGGTTTCGTTTGCATCGACTCTGGTTGATGGCCTGAGAAAATTAAAATATTCATCTCATGATGCATTTTCGCGTCCCGATTTTGATTTAGTGTTATTGGACGTAAATCTTCCGGATGGTAATGGTGTTCATGGCTGCGATTTTGTTACCCATCATGCGGCGACGTTAGATATTCCTGTAGTTGTTATTTCTGGTGCATATGTTCCTAATGTTGTAGAGGAAGCATTTAATTCTGGGGCGAGTGACTTTCTACAGAAACCATTTGTGGGAAGTTTACTTAAACAGCGTTTAGGTAGTGTTCTCATGAATCATGCCTTGAAAGATCCCGTTCAATTAGTATAAGTAAGCTATCATCATTGGGTGGTGTTCCGGCTAAACGGTCGAATACTCTCATGATGGTTTGAAGGGAAGCGTCGATATCTGAAGATAAACTACTACGCATACGACCACAAAGCTGGTTTTCTAGGTAGAGGCGTGCACTGTTGTTTGAAGCGGATTCGAATAATCCGTCGGTGTAAAGCGCTAACCGATTTCCGTCTGTTAACTTAAATTGAGTGTTTTCATATTTTGTATATTGCGAAAGCCCCGGAAGTTCTCCCCCTACATCAACCTCATCGACCCCACTGTCATGGATGATTAATGGTGCGGGATGTCCAGCGCAGGCAATGGTAATGTTGCCATCTCTATGTAGTGATAAGGTGCAACATGTTAGAATGACTTTTGACAATAATTCATCTTGAAGTGCAACGGCGGATAACTTTTCTAGAAGTGTACCTGGTTCGAGCGGGGGTGTATAAGATTGCATTAGTCCTCGAACATAGCCTCCATATGCGTATGCAAAGAATTTGGCTGCTTCATCATGACCCATGATGTCAACAAGCGTTATGTTTATTGTATCCATCGATTGTTGAAAAAATACGAGATCACCACCACCATGCCCAGTATTCCTATGTGCAAAGCGCAGTTTCCAACCATGGGACTCTTGCGGTAAAGTCGGTTGTAAAAGGTTGCATATGTTGTGATTTAAGCGTGACGAAAGTAGGGATGTTATTTGCGTAGATCGATGGCTAATTCTTTCAATTGCGCGGACTAATTGTTCTTTGGTGATAGGCTTTAATAGAAAATCATCTATTCCAAGGTTGTTCGCCTTAGTTATTGTTTCTTTGTCGCATACAGACGTCAAAAAAATGAAAGGTGCCGTGTTTGCGCTACTTCTTCCGATATATTCTCGAAATGATAGGCCATCCATACCGGGCATTCTGATATCAGATACAATGACATGTACAGTGTTTTCTTCTAAGTGCTCTATTGCTTCTTTAGCATTGTGGGTTGCTGTGACGTTATATGAATCTTCAAGATAGGAGGTATATAATCTTACGGCACTTTCATCATCGTCGATTATAAGCAGTGTGGGCAACATTCGTCGTTCAGGTATAATCCATTGCATAACGAAAGTATTGTTGAATTCGTCTTCTCGATCAATCCCATCCGTATAGTTTAGTTTTTCACAGAGCTTATGAATAAGGGGGAGCCCGCGCCCATATTCTGCATCCCATGAAATGCTCGCAAGAGGGGGAGAGTCATAAGATGATGGATTCCAAGGTTGACCATCATCTTGAAGCTCAAGCCAATAGTGTTTGCTATTGCGCCCGAATCGAAGTCTGATTTTTCGAGCAACAGGGTTATGTTTGATAATATTATTTATCGCTTCTGAGAAGCATAGTTGTACGTCGCCTTTTAGCGGTGATTTTATAGCGCATACCGACAACATTTCAGTTAGGCTCTTCCTGAGCTGAGCGGTTTTTTCCAGAATTGTCGGAATTGTAATATCAAGTAGAACTCGGTCCATAGGAGGGGTTTCCGTTGAGTCGGCGCTTAGACATTAAGCGACAGTAATCTATTTTGCAGCACCCACAAGCGTAGTTTATCCGCGATGCCGCGCAGAAAGTTGGGTAATCGATCAATTTCTCTGAGTAATTCTTGGTTAATAGGGGGGTTGTCCCTGTCGTTGTATACACACCCGAGTACTGATGCTTTTGCAGTATTTAGTTTGTGTGCGGCTTCCATAACCATTGTTTCTGTTGTCTGGCTTGCTAATACAACGAGAATACAACCATCACAGGCCGCAGCCACGCGTTCAGCTGGGATGTTATTTGAATTTACTCTGTTTATTGGTGAGCTATCGATAATGATATAATCGAAGTGTTCTTGCCATTGTGATATGCAGCCTTCAAGTACTCCAGGTCTACGCAGTTTTATGATAGCTTCCCGCGAGGTGGGGGCGGTAATACCGGTAATGGTTGTATCTCTTGTACCTGGACTTACCAACTGGGGAGGGGCAAGTAACATGCTATGAGTTCTTTCTTCATAATCTATACAGAGTTGGGTGTTAAGGGAGGGGTGGTGTAAATTTAGATCCACCAGTAAAGTTGACTTTCCTGCCAAAAGATTCCGTTGCGCGAGGGCAAAGGCGATTGACGATACACCCTCGTTTGCATTGGCCGACGTTAATGATATCGCGCACTGTGGTCCACTACACAGCTGAGAGTAAATGTTCTCGATTTCCATATTGTGCGGAGGAATAATCATTATAGAACTCCTAGCAGTGTGCTTAGAGAGACAAGTTGAAAAACATCATTCAAGGTGACTCTGAATTTCTCCACTGCACTTTCACTCTTGTTTGGTATATAAATTGTATCTCCTGCACGCAGTGCGGGAAGGTCACCAAATGCGGCGGTTCTACTAAACTTGGTGAGATTAAATGTTCTTGCCTGATCCTTGCAGCATGATAAATTGACAATACTAATCTTTTCTCTATAGGCATTTTCATCAGTGCCTCCAGCTTGTGCCAGTAGATCAAGTATTGTCATACTATCGTCAAAACGATATCGTCCCGGTTTATTAATCGCACCTAATACACGAACAGTACTTTCTTTGCTTTGATCTAACCAGATTCTGTCTTTTTCTGGGATGTAAATCGTGTCGCCGGGTTCTACATCGGGTAGTAGCGACTCATCACCTGTTTCAAAATATAATGCTAGGTTAGTTTTAGATACTCGTGCATGCCCCTCGTTACGATGACTGACTCTAATATTATGTAAATCTGCATTTCTAGTCGGGCCATCTGCGGCAGAAACTATATCCAGGAAATTCATTGCGTCGGTAAACATATACCGTCCAGGCGCTCCTACTTGACCAAAAATATAGATGGATTTTTCTGACGCTTGGCGGACCCACTGCGCTTTGTTATCGCTTGGGTCTTGTGGTAAGTCATGTATACGAACGGTTGCTCCAGCCTGTATGTGGGGTAATTCAGAATCATTTTTTCCTTCTTTGATAAATTTATCCAAGTCAAACACCGAGTGCTCTAGGACGTTATCTCTGTTTTTTGATACAATTTCGACATTTGTGGTATCTGCGCGGGAGCTCGGTCCACCTACGTGCGCGAGTAGATCGAGAAGGTTCATTTCATCTGACCATTCTATTCGTCCTGGTCTTACTACTGCCCCTATGACTCTAACGGCGCGATTAGGTGCAACTTTAAGCCAGGACTTCTCATTCATATCGGTTTTTTCGGGTACAAAAATTGCGTCGCCTGGATCGATTGTTGGTGGAGAGCTGGGTACTGTTCCTTCTGTGTACCCTGCTAGATCAAAGGGTGTAACCCTACCATCGGCTTTGATAATACGAATTTGACGTGATTCGGCGAACCGGGTTGGCCCCCCAGCGTTAGCAAGTATGTCCATAAACGTCGCACCCTTTTTTCCCTCATATGCCCCGGGGCTCTGTACTTCACCCATGACATACACCATATTGGCACCGCTTTTTATCTCCTCTTGCTGTTTAGGAATAAAAATCGTGGCACCTTCAGTGATTGGCGGTAGTAGTTTTTCGTCGCCAGTATCGAGGTATTTTTTTAAGTTAAACAGAGAGGGTTGACCCTTAGTGATAACCCGAATTTGTTCAACGCCAGCGAAGCGGGTAACACCACCAGCTCTCATAAGAAGGTCCACTAGATTTATAGATTCTCTGTGGGAGAAACTACCTGGGCTATTTACCTCCCCAAAGACCTTGATAGCGTTCCTATCTTCAGCCGCATCGCCAGAATCAGCGACCTTTAGCGGGTCAAATTCTACTTCCACGTTTCCAGTTACCGGTGACGCGGGAACAAACAGTGTGTCTAACGATTGAAGGTTGGGTAAAATAGAAGGGTTGCCTGTATCAAGGTATTGTTTGTAATTGAATGTAGTTGGCTTGTCGTTTCTGATGAGCTGTATTTTATCCAATTGAGCGCCAGCTCTTAGACCCCCTGCGGCGTGTAGGGCTAATTGAATTGAACTATTAGAAGATAAGGTGAATTCACCAGGGTTTTTAACATAACCTTGTACAGTAATAAGAATTCGTTTTTTATAGACATAAACGTGTAGATTATTGAGGTCTTTGAACATGGTACTTAATTTTTCAGCGACTACTGATTCTAATTCCCCTTCGTCTAGCCCTGCTACGACGATAGAATCAACTTCAGGAAGAATAATTTTTCCTGAACGATCAACATCAAAGGGTTGATCCAAGGTATCTTCGCCGGGCAGTGATATTTTTATTTGGTCGCCCACTTGAACGACATAGTCATCAGCGATAGCGAAGGAACAAAAGAAGCTAAAGGCAAGGTAGAGTGTTATTTGAAACGCGGCCTTTTTGACAAACGCCAAACCTATTTTGATTCTTGCAAGTATCTTATTCATGATATCCTACTTATTCCTTTCTTCGTTAGCGTAGTGAGTGGCTTCTACCACTTCAATAGTGACGCGCCTATTGACGAGTCTTTCGTGTGCTTCGTCTCCATCGAAAAATGGTTCTTTCGACCCTACCGCGTCAAATGACAATCGAGAATTGTTGATTCCTAATATTTGCAAATAGCGACCCACTTGTTGAGCACGTTTTATCGAAAGTGATGCATTATGGTTTTCGTTACCTTTTGCATCAGAATGCCCCGTTATTTTTAACTGATAATGTCTATATTTGTTCAAAATAAGTGATGCTTTTGCTAGTCGTACAACATATTTGGGGTTCAATTCGTGTGAATCGAAGGCAAATTGATTGTCGCTATTTAGTAAGTCTACAAGGTGCTCAATATCGTCATTCAACGATTCCGTTGAAAATTGTGAGGTTAGGGTACAAAGACCTTCGTTTCTTACGTAATCGAGTTGTCTTTCAAGACGAGCGAGTAGCCCCCGTTGAATTATCAAATCGTTAGCAGCGTCAAAAGCTAGATCTCCGATGAGCTCTCTCTCAATGCGATGTTGCCGTCTTTTCGCCTGTAGTACTGACGCTGGAAAGCACAGTTGTGCGCCTTCAAGTACCAGTATATCTAGATGCCGGCTTGTTAGTTCCAAATCAAAACGTAATCCGTGCTCAGGACCTAACGGTTGGTCAGCCATTACGGGAGTGATATCTTCACGATGATGTTCTGCCATTCCGCCTCTACCAAGCTGAGGCCAGCTAGTGCAACCTGTCAGGCCTAAAGAGCCTATCAGGAGTGCAGTGCCAACTAAACGCTGCATTGCACGTCCCCTGATCCATAGTTTGCGTCAGTTCCAACGCTTACGGGAATTGCGCTACCTACGTGAAGTAGTTCCATCAATTCGCGAGGTTGCCCATGAACACCCCGTATGACCAATGATTGTCCTTGTGCTTTTAAACGCTTAAAGAGGAAAACAATGGCGCCAATACCAGAGGAGTCGATAAAGTTGACCTCACTCAGGTCGAGCAGAACATTGTATGACTCCTTCGCGCTAACTAGCTTTTCAAGTAGCGGTCGTAGTTGCGTGCATCCTGGTGCGTCCATTTCACCGTAGAGTTCTAGTAAAAGATCGCCGTTCATTGAGTAACTGCTCTGATATTCCATTGTTTGATACCTGTCTAGTGAATGTGTCAATGGTACAGCTGCATCGAATGTGCCAATCATGGTGTTTAATAATCTTGAGTGAAAACAATGTATTGCAGGCTACTCAAACTAGGGAGGAATTGTGTTTTGCAAATTGCATTTGAGTTTGCAAGTGAAACCGAATGCAAAAGTACAATGGTGATACTCGTGGAGGTTCTAGGGAAATGAGATACCGTTGTAGGGAGGGGAAGGGGCGAACTGATAGGAAATGTATTATCTGGAACCGTTGGTTCAGATAATACATTTCGAGGAAGTGGGTATGATCCTACTGGCCTCTTCCTAACACCATAACGGCGATCGTTCGAAGTACTATCGTCAGATCCATTTTTATCCAAGATGCGGTAGAGCTAAGCGCAAGAGCATAACTATGGTCATAGCCTACTTTGGTCCTTACATCATCGATACAGGTGTCGTAGCCTTGATTGACCTGTGCTAATCCTGTGATTCCAGGGCTCACACCATAAGTCCGTTCGGCGAAAAATGGAATGGCATCTTCTAGCTTTTGATAGAATCCGGGCCGTTCGGGGCGGGGGCCTATGATTGACATATCGCCTATCAGAACATTAATAAATTGAGGCAATTCATCGATCCTGGTTTTCCGCATGAACCGGCCAAAAGGCGTGATACGCGGGTCATTTTTTTTGGCCCAGGTTGCCCCTGTTTTTTTCTCTGCGTCCGAGACCATAGTTCTGAATTTTATCATTTGGAATAGAGCCGTATGATCCGGCATTGCGCGCCCGATTCGCATTTGTTTGAAGAAAATAGGACCGGGTGAATCCAATTTTATGAGCAACATTATAATTGGGAAGATAGGCAAGCAAAGTATAAGACTGATGGAGGATACCATCACATCAAAGCAGCGTTTGGATCGATGAGTGAACTGTGACATTGTCATAGTGTTCTGGCAAGTATTGGCTTCTTGTACGTTGTCACCAAGAGACTCATTGGGGTTTGATTCTTTCACGCTCTGCCAGTGCCCCTTGTCGAGCTGAAAAATATATCGTACGACACCAACAAGATTGGCAGCATGACCCTTAACCAAGTAGGCGAGAGCCGTTCCGATTTTATTGGGCTTTTTTAGTGGAGCATAGATGTACAATATTGCGATAGCATAAGCGATGGATTGAAGGGCGAATAGACTGGCCATCGCCAAGTAATGGGTTGATAGAAATAACGAGCCAAAATACGTCGTTAACATGAGGAATGGCATGACCACCCTAAGTGCTTTACCGGAGAAGAAGGTGAATGCTACGCCCCCATAAGAAGGGGACAGCAGGCGCTTGAGTCGCCATAGTTGCTGAAGGTTACCAGCAGCAATTCTTTTTCTTCGCTGGCTATCCATTGTATCGTTGCTTTTTTCAAGCTCAACGGCATTGATACCTTCGTCATATTCAGCCCTAAACCCATTGGCGACGATATTCATTGGAAGAACGAAGTCGTCATTAATGGTATCGGGAGCCAGTTGAGTGAACAATTCTCTGCGAAATAGGTACAGCGCCCCATGGGCACCTAGCGTTGATCCCAGTAAGGCTTCTTTAGATTTAATGTCACATTGATATTCCCAATATGTTCGTTCGCCGTCAGACCCTGGATTAAGTAAACGATAATGGCTATTGAGAACGCCTATAGTACTATCTTGAAAGCGCTCAGCAGCGATCAAGAGGGCGTCTATTGAAATTAATGCAGAAACGTCACTAAGTGCCACCAGTTCGGTGTGAGATCCTGCGATTAATTCGTTTATGACAGACACTTTCCCACGATTACGTTCGAAATCAAGAACGCTAATTCTCAGGTGCTTACATTCCTCCTCCTCTGCAGTTTGCAATGCAATTTCGTAACTATTATCAGTGCAGCCATCACAACCTACTTTGATATCAAGAAGACCTGATGGGTAGTCAAGGGCTGCGAGGTTTCGTATCTTTTCCGCAATCCATTTCTCTTCGTTATATGCAGGGATAATGATCGTGACAGAAGGGAGTATGATATCTGCAGCACTATCGGTGTAATTTCTCTTGTGTTTGTTAAGTGTTTCTTTTGTCTTCGGTTTATTGACTAGACGGAGCAGTAATGGATATCCAATATGGTGATAGACCACAAGAAAACAGCTAATAACAGTGATAAAAATAACAATAGAGTCAGTCATGATTGCTCCGCTAGTTAATGATGAATTTGTTGGATCGGGGTGTGTTTCTCAATTCACGGTAGGCTGATGCCATTAATTGTACGTTGCCGTGTTGTTTCACATAGTTTCTTGGAGATAGACTTTTTGGTTGTTTTAACATGTGTTGCAAAGACAGTGCCAAAGCTTCTGGATTTGCTTCTTCAACCAACATTCCGGTTTTTGGACAAATAGTTTCATGGGCTCCACCGACATGTGTTACCAATGTACGAATACCACAAGATTGGGCTTCTAGGGGTGAAAGAGGAAAACCCTCGTTCAGGGAAGGCAAACAAAATACGTCCAAAGATTGATAGAAGGTCTCCATGTTGTCGATGCGGCCAAGAAAGTGTACTCGATGTTTAATACCCAGATTTTCTACTTGATCTTGCAGATTACCCCGTTCCGAACCATCACCAGCAATCGCGAGGTGGATATTGTCGGGAAGAATACTTAGGGCTTCTACTAGAAAACTCTGCCCTTTAATAGGTTCGAGTCGCCCACCGCATCCTACTATCTTCGAACGGGTAGATAGGCCCATGGATTTTCTTGCTTCATACATATTACCGGGGATAAATCGTTCGGTATTTATGCCGTTATGAATGACGGAAATGTTGTCTTTATTCAGGTGTTTTCTAAGATTGTTTGCTACCGTGACGGCATCAGCAATAATAATAGGGTTTGCAACGTTAACGACAAATTTTTGGAGTTTTTTTCGTTTGGGATCCTCTAGATGCCAAGCGTCGTGTTCAGTGTGTAGTAAGTTTTTGATACCCATGATACGAGAGGCGATCCCCGCGTAGAAGAGTGGGCCTATATGATGGGTGTGAACGCTATCGGGATGTATTTTCCTGAAAATGGATAGTAATTTGAGAAAAGTACGTGGACTAATGCCTTCTTTCTTATCGAGAAAAACAAGACTTTCTTTAAAGGGAAGCAATACTGGCCAATTGGCGATAGCTTCATCGAGGGTACCTTCAAGGCTAATAATATAGGATTTTTCATTCTTATCGGAATGCAGGAGTAAATCGAGTGCCATTGTCTCTATTCCTCCTGGATTTAAGTGTTGTACTACTTGAACTATCGTTTTCATAGGGGACTACCATTTTTTTCCGGTAACGGGGGGATTCTACTGAGAACGGGTATGTTGAGGAGTTCTTCAATTTGAAATCGGGTTCTTAAGGTCGTGTCAGTGAGCTCGAAAAGCAGCGCAAGGCCAAATCCAAGTATTACTCCAGCAAATACTCCGCTGATAACAAAGATGAATAATGGGAAGTTTGATGGGTATCCAGGTGTGTAGGGACGATCAATGATTTTGATACGTTTCTCTTGTTCAAATACCCCAAGGGACCCTGTTACCCTAGCCATTTCGTAGCGATGCAAAAGCTCGTCATAAAGATCTCGCTTAACTTTAAGATCACGCTGTAATTGCGATAGATTCTTTTCTTGTTCTCCATATAATTTCGCTTTTATTTCAAGGCCTTCAATTATACTCGATAAGCTTTTTACTTCTTCTTGTAGCCCAATAACCTTGCCTCGTGCACTTTGTAGATTTTCGAGCTGCGATACGAGTAAGGGTTGGTTTTTATCGTTGTGGATAGACACTACACTGGCTATGTCCCACAATTTATTGGTGTCGATGGTTTTTTCGGACAAGCTCAATATATGTTGTCTTTCTTCTTCGAGTCTCTTTAGGTTTCGCAGTGCACCTTTGATCTTGCTATGCCCGTCGGTATATCTTGCCCGAAGTAGAGCAAGTGAACTCCTAATCTGGACGATGTTGTCCTCTATTATTCCTACTACTGGGTTGGTTTTTGATAGCTGCTGGTCAAGCCCACCTAGACTCTTTTTTGCTCCTGCTAATTCGGATGTTCGTTCAGAGAGACGTTGTTTTAGTTTTGTAAGGCGAGCGATGTTTCCAACATGTAATTCTGGAAGTTCGGTGGCATTCTTGTTTTTAAAATCGGCTAGAGACTGTTCTGATGCATCGAGTTCCGCTCGACGATGTTCCAGGTGCTCTCTCAAAAAGTTACTTGAATCCGTCATTGATGAACGTTCTGGTGCTAGTAGCTGTTCGATAAATTGATTACTAATAGATTCTAGGGTTTCTTTCATTTTCAAAGGGGAATCGGTTTTGTAGTCGATTCTAATAAGATCTTTTCCCTTCAAAACGACGGTTAAAGAGTTTGATAGTTTACTAATGATTTGATCATTTTCAGCGGGGCTATTTGAATCCTTAGTGAGTTTCATCTCCTCAGCGACAGCCCCGAGTATATGGCGGCTATGTAGTAGCGTGTTAAGTGCCTCCATTCTTTCTTTTAACATGGAGGAAACGGCGAAATCCTCCAGGAATGGATTCATTTTTGCCGTTTCCTGAATAAGCATGCTGGTATGTGATGCATATTGTTTAGGGGATGATATTCCCACCAAAAGGCCCATGAAGGGTAGTGTGAAAATGGGAATTACAATAACGTATCTCCGCCTCCAGATACCGGAAAAAATAAGGTGAAAACGATAGCTAAGACTTTTCATAATGCGTTTAACCATCTTGAAACACTGGATGCTCGCATTTCCCATGTCTGATTGGAAACAGATTGCTTTCTAAAATAGCAATCTCGGTCTGTAACGGAATCTTTAAGCGCTTCAACCATCGAGCTGGCATTGTCGATAATATGGATATACGCTTGATACTCGCTTGCGGAAGGGAACGCTGTGCTAATAATGGGTTTTCCTACTGCTAAGTACTCCCGTAATTTTAATGGATTGCACGAGTCGATTTGCTGATTGCGTTTGAAAGGTAATAGTGATGCAGTCCAATGCTGGCTATAAGAGGGGAGGTCTGCGTGTTTCTTCTCGCCGAGGAAAAAGGTATTGTCTAATTCTTCAAGACAACCGACATCAATATTCGACTTCCCTATAAATACGAAATTCCAATCAGGTAGTTGCTTTATTGTTTTTTCAAGTAGCGGAATATCCATCCAATCTGAAATGCTACCGTAGAATCCTGCTGTTGGTTTTCCATTGTCGGGGAAGTCGGGCGCTCTACTCGTAGGTGTAGAAAACAACGGGTAGTCCACTCCATGGGGTAGCAAGTGAGACGTAGTTTTTGGGAATCGAGCGTTAAGCTTCTGACTTACGGAAAAGATGAGGTCCGCTTTGGAGATGAGTTCTTCTTCTCGAGAGGAAACCGTTTCGTGATCGACCCCAGCCAGTGAGCCGAAGTCATCCCCGCAATAGTACACAAGTGCGTGTTCATCTAAGTAACCGGAAAGATCTACAGCAGTAGGTAGAGACGTCCATAAAACGGGAGATTTTAATCCCATGTTAGATATTACCGGTTTAAGCTGGGCCAACAAGAGAAGGCGAGAAATCCAGCGCGCGAATATGCTTCTTGGGGCCGGTAGTGTTTTTGGGTGAAGGATCTGGAAGTGATTGCTTCCTAGCTGCGGCGCTGGTGGTACCGGTTGAGATTTTGCAAAGAGTTTGCTTACAACCCGTCGGATGTCTTTGATATTCAGTGACGGTTGTCGAAGACCGATGGAATTAACCCACAGCACTTTTCTATCTTTTCTTAAGTGTTGTATCAGATGTTGAGTGCTGCTAGGTAGTGCGCCCCAATCTTCACCGAATACGATGAGATCCCTAGTTGTTGTTGTGCTCATTGTGGAGTTCCTTCAAGTGAATATAAAGGAACCTTTGCAGGGATCGGGCCAGTTTATAATCTACAATTAAAACAATGAGTTATAGGTTTTTTGAGGTGGAGGGAAGGGGGTGGGTATGACTTTTTTGCATTTGACTTCGCGGATTGCAAAGGCCTATGAAAGATAGGCCAACTAAGTAACGAAGGTGTGATCACAAAAATTGTCTACAGCTCACTATATTCAAGTGAATGATCTACGATGTAAGCGTGATAGCGTTGTGACGCCCCTTCGGGAATCGCAAATGGTAAGCCCCCCCATGATATTTGCGCGATTTCGCCTGTTATAGGAAGTAAACAGTTATCGACATAATTTTGTTGTGCGTAGGGAAATGAAATATAACGGGTAGGGTAGTCCTGGATGTTCCCAATGATCCTATCCGTTAACATGCGATTGTTATCACAATTATCCTTGTCTACGTTAGTGGGCAAATAGTAAGACGTTCTAAACCCCTGATTTTCGAGAAAAGATACCGCCTGAACATTTTTGGATTCAATAATGATATTGTCTTTTGATAACTGGTTATTCTTATTCACGAGTAAATTCATGTAGTTGGAAAATTCCCTGACATTATTCATGTCTAGATTTTTTAGGTCCATCCAGTAACGGCTTTTGTCGGGTGCTAAAGTGAGGAAGTCTGATAGGTGAAAGTCCATCGATTCTCTCTCTGGCCAGTGGAATATATCAATAGAGCCTGATTGGCCATCCCAAATGGCATCGAACTCAAAAGCAGAATAATACTTTCGATAGAGCAGCACTCGCTCTGGTGAGTTAGTGCGATGTGCATAAATATGCTTTTCCATGCTATTTGATTTAAAAAATACCTGTAACGCCTGAGGATCAGGCGCACCCAGTTGTTGCGCATTAACCTTTTGGGGCAGATTAATCGATACGGTAGGTAGTGTTTTACACTTGTCTTCGGAAGGCTGTACATAATCTACAATACGGCACGTATAGTATTCAACAAACACCTTAATGGGCCTGAGTTTATTGATATGATGTAACGCGATAACCGTTACAATAACAGTGGCAAGTAGAGATAGTACACTTGCGAGAATTGAATATTTAATGGTGTTATTCATAGTATTGATTACCCACGTGTGAAGGGTGACCTTGAATCGAATAGAATGACAGAGTTAAACTATCCAGTGGTGGTGACGCCTCTCCACCGAGAAGATTGATCATGACTTCAGGAAAGTAGGATGTATTGAAAATCCCATATTCGGAGTCTCTAAAGCGATCAATTTCTGCAATAAGTTCTCGGCTTTGTTTCCCTTGCGCAACCATCGGGATCGACAATTCAGAATCAATATCAATGGGCACTAATCCGTGTCCTTTGCCAATAACTTCGCCATGATCAGGGAAATAGATGGCGAGGTCAGATCTTTCCGAGGTGTCTATATGTGAGAATATGGATTCGATAATCTCATCGGTATGATGAATGGAGGCGAGATATTCAATTTCTTCTTTAGAGCGTTCTTTTGCATCGTCATGCTCCTTAATAGCCTGGATACTGGTATCAGGGATAGGTTGGCCATTTCTGATACCATAGTCGCTGTGTTCTCCCCAGAGGTGCAGAATGACAAATGATTTCCGTGGCTTGCGTAGCTCTTCAACTGCGTAGCTAGCGGCTATCTCGTCAGTCCAGGGACCGTTATTAGGATTCTTATGGATAACTTCATCTGCACTGTTGGCTACTTTGGCGCTGAAAGTGTCCCAGCGGGTGTACAGGTCTTGAGTGGTTATCCACACGGTATGGTAATCGGCTTCTGATAATGCGCCAAGTAATGTTTTGAATGGCAATCCCTCATGAAGGTAGGTATCGCTGGTTGCGAATGAAAGGGAGCGGGCAACCGATTCTCGGGTATTTGGTGCAGGAGAGAATACGTCCTCAATCTTTGTGAAATTAGGTGAATGTAGCGCTCGTTTCTTAAGGTTGGGAGTTGTGTTTATGGGTTCCCCATAAATGGAATAAGAGTGCCTGCGGGAGGACTCACCTAGAATAAGTATAAGGTCGCCACTATTATCTTCGGCAACAGGCAGCGTGTGAACATGGTCAGGTAGACTTGTACCATAGGGGCTGGTACTTAAACTGCGTTCGTGCATCGCTAAGCTTGCGACTAAGTACAGGTTGTAGGAAGGCATGTCTGGGAATATATAGAGAGCAGAGAATGGATCTTCCCTAACGTCTTTTGAGTACGCGGTATCTACTGAGAATCTAAATCCAGGGTAACCGAATAGCAAAGCGACGGTTAATCCGAACACCATCACTCTTACCGGTTTAGGCAAGTATAATTGACATCTGAAAATGAGAATGGAAGCGCACAGGAAGATAAGTGAAAATACGATTACTGGCAGCCAATCTATCAACATGAAGTAACCGTAAATTTCATCGATATTGGTCGCTAATATAGAATGGAATGCGCCGCTACTCAACATGCCGCCTGTAATTAGTATCGACAAAATGCAGACACAAGCAGAGGCCAGTAGCATTGCCTTTGCCAGCTTACCGGTCCAGCCTGTTAGTAAAAGCGCAGACAGAACTATCATAATATTCAGTGTGTTGAAGTATATATTTACACTGTTGATTTCTATGTTATTACTAGAAATAGCTGGCACGACAAAGAGTATGGAACACATTGTCACGAGTAATATAACCGTCAAAACTCTCATAGGTCGTCCTTGAATTTTTTACTGGAGGGGGAAAGCGAGCGTATTACTTTTGCGGGAGACCCTGCGGCCAATACCATGGATGGGAGGTCATGTGTCACGACGCTGTCTGCAGCTACTATTGTGCCATGACCAATATGTACACCTGCCATTACAGAGACGCCAGTTGCCAGCCAAACATCATCTTCAAGGATTATATCGCCCACTTGGTTATCGGTGTCGGGTAGCCCTTTTGCGCGGTCGATAGGATCAATGGGATGGCCTGGGTAACCGGCGAAAAATGCCCTGCCGGCAATTCTCACGTTATTGCCGATTTCGATTCTACTGCCGACCGCAATTGTGGTTAGCCAACCAATATCAACGTTATCTCCAACCATCAGAACCGGGGCTGGATCAGAAACGACGCGTCCACTAATAGTTGTGTGCCCAGAAATCCTACAGTCATTGCCGATATGTATTTGGGTTGCGCCACTTATAAAGGGGAGTCCACCGTAGAGATAGAGCCTTTTACCAACACCATCAAGCCTACCCTTCAGTAATGGTGTCCATATGAATACGCGTGCAAGTGACGCGAATAATGTTCGAAAGAAACAGTGGCAGTGGTAGAGTAACTTCAGAAAAAATTTTGGCAGTGGTATGTCGAAATTGAGTAGAGATTTTATTGTTACGAATAGAAATTTGGCTATCGGATGATTGCTGGTTTTGATCCATTGTTTCGTTCCATTGAGTGTTAGCGTATTCATGATTTTCCCACGGTTTATTGGTTGTATAACCTGTATTGCAGTTTTTAGACCAGAACGACTAATAGATAAAATGGTATGAAATCAAATGGTTATGGTTTATTGCTAGTTGAGGCTTAAATTATGGGTTGGTCTATTCGCAATATGCATATATATCTGCACGTTGATTACAATATTTCAACTCGATTTCTTCCTTGGTTCTTAGCAATGTAAAGGGCCTTATCTGCGCGCTCTAGGACGCTCGCGGGAGTGTCATTCTTTGGTTGAAATAAGGTGATGCCAAAGCTTGCCGTTATAGATAGCCTCTTACCGTCAAATAGGACATGAGAATTTTCAATGGCTTGACGAAAGCGTTCAAACGGATCTTTGAGTGGTTCGTTACAGGAACTTGGTAAGCAGATACAAAACTCTTCACCTCCTATTCTTCCTATGCTGTCTTCTGCGCGTAGCGTTTTTTTAAGAACAAGGCAAATAGATTGAAGAACAAGGTCTCCTGCTTTATGTCCATAGGTATCGTTGATGTTTTTGAAATGGTCAAGATCAAGAATCGCGACGGTGAATGGAATTAGGTTTCGATTGGATCTTGCAATCTCAGAGTCGATGATTTCATTTATTTTTCTTCGGTTTGGAATTCTTGTAAGTTCATCGGTATGCGCAAGGATTCTAAGTTGTTCTCTGGTTTCAATCAGTCTTCTCCTCATCATGGCGATACGTTGCATCGCGATAATCTTAGCTTTCAGAATGACAGAATTGACGGGTTTGACGAGATAATCATCACCGCCGGAATAAATGCCTCGGGCAATATCAGCGGGATTGTTTTTTCCGCTAAGAAAGATAATGGGGCACCATTCATCGTTGCATTTTTCTTCGTGACATCGGATTTTAGTTGCGATTTTATAACCATCCTGAATCGGCATTAGAACATCAAGAAGGATAAGGTCGATGCTTCCTTTGCTCTTTGCAATTATTTTCAATGCGTCTTGACCATTGGAAACTTCAATTATGTTGTGATTCAAATTTTCCAATGTATAACGTATAAGTGCTCGCTCGCTTTCTGAATCGTCTACTATCAATATCGACAATGGAGAGACGCATTCGTACTCTGAAGCTGGATGTTGGGCGTATTGCATGATTTCTCTCCTCTATTACTTGAATCTATTACACTGGGGAGTACGTTTTGAGTCCAGCGCGATGTGGCGACGACAAGTGCTGCTAAAATATAAATGGGCCAAGTAAAACCCTGGGTTAGAAATGTCCCAGAAATTACCGTTCCGATAAGTCCTGCGAATACTGCTTGAGCCGCGGCAATGACTGCTGGATCGATAGTATCTTGGTGTATTTCCATCAATGTAAGGGATCGATAGGAAGTCTTTAGCAGTAAAATTATATTAAACACAAATACGAATAATCCCAGAAACCCTGTTTCGGCCAGAACGCCGAACCAGGTACTATGTACGGCGTGATTTAGCCCGTCCCAATGGGGGCTGTAGTAGTAGTAATTCGAGTAGAAATTATCGATACCAACACCGGTTAATGGATTGTGTGTCGCCATGCCAAACGCTGCTTCCCAGGCGTACAATCGACCCATTGCGGAGGCATCAATGCCGTCCTCCGCAGCGCCTCCGCTTGATCTATCGGATATTCCTGCAACGCCATAGAGTAAACCTGCACCGATAATTGCGATCGATAAAAATAGTGCTTTTGACTGTATTTTTCTATAGCCATAGATTCCAAATACCGCGAGAACACCGAGTAAACCGCCCCGGCTTTGTGTAGCGATAATGGCTGAGAAAAGCACGACAATACTAATAAGTCCTAAACAGCGAGATCCGCGAGAAAGCCCTTTGGTTATGGCAAGACTGACGGCAAATGAGGCTGGGAACATTAACACTAATGCTAGATCATTTGGGTCACCAAGGACCGAGCCAATGTGTCGTCCAATAGTGACTCTGGTACCTTCGACTAAACCTATAGAGTTCATCTTGTTGGATAGTGCGACTAGACCGACAAGAACGCCGGAAAATGTAATAACCTTCGCGGCGAGTGCGAAGTCGCTAGCTTGCCTCGTGAGGAAAGCAATGGCATAGGTCATCAACGCAATTTTCCAATAAATGCCTTTGAAGTACTCAATTGCGACCGGTCTATTGCTGGCCATAAGGACTCCGAAGGTAACAAGGGCAAAAAATACAGAAATGGCGATAAGTTCTTTCGAAAAATAGATTTCGATTTTTCTACTGATTCCTACATGCCACGTTAGGGCTAATAGCGATGCTAAGGATAGAAGCAACGGGATTTTGAAATTATATATCGCGGGAAAAACCTCGTGTAGTCTAAAAAATGAAAATGCAACAAACAGCAGAACCATGAGGAACGGTTTCCATAGCACAAAGAGTATTGCGACAGGAAGAATGCTGATGACTAATGCAATGGCCGGATTTGGAATGAGAAACCAACAAATCGAGATAAAACAACAGAATACTGAAGTGAGGATGGCATTGGATATTTGGTGTTGGGTGATTATACGCATGTTGTTTTTTCCTCTTTTTCTTTTGTTATAAGAGGAATGATCCCAATTCGTGTCGCCGCATATATCTGCGCTAGCATTGTAAACGTGATATAGGTCAAACGATTAAGAGTGCCTTCAATGTCTAAGCCAAAGGCTACGGTTGTGATACAAAAAATGGAGAATATCATCAGTTTGACGTGTGGATATTGTATGAGTGTTATCCTTTGACTAACCAGATAAAACAAAACAAATCGAATCGCATGAGCGATTATTAGGGCGTAGATAATGCCCCATACAAAATGTATAGTAGATAGACTTAGCATCATAACAATACCCGTTACAGATCCAATGATATTAATAACAAGCTGTGCATGGGTATTATTTGAAGCGAAACATCCGATATTGTAAAGTTCGCACATTTCTTTGAAGAACATGGCCAGCGCTATGCCCAATAAATAGGATGTTGCGTTCCAATAGGCTTGTGGTAACCATAGTTCGATTATCAGCGGGGAGGTTATACAAATCAACGAGGTGATGATCAGCAGTAGCGTTGTCCCGATCGAAACATACTTTGCGATGTTATCTTTACCATTAGGTTGAGATAACACTTGGAATCGCTTTGGATTCCACCACATGGTAAAGGGTTGAAGTAACAGTACTACGGCAAGTGAGAATTTTGCTGCCACTCCATATTGCGCTATATCGGCTAACGACACGTTATCGGCGAGCACCCAACGGTCGAAGCCGTTCAGAGCAAATGCTACGAGGCCACTTCCCACGATGGGGATACTATAAATCAAGGTTTTTTTCGTTGTGCGGAGATTAAGAGATAGTCCTGCTGTCTTTATATGGTGATAAAATAGAAATACCGATTGAATAACGGCTGCGATTAGACCTGCTTCTAAAATTCCAGATATTCCTCGTCCAGATAGTATGAAAATAATCGTGAATATCGCATGGAGTAAGGCGCGCCCGGTTGTTGCACAGAAGAATGGCATTACTTTGTCATTCATTCTCATCCAACCTAGTGGAATTGCGATACATCCTTCTAATGAAAGAACGGATAAAATTAATAATACATCGTAGCTCTCGATATCACCTGCGAGTAGCTGTGCAATTTTCTCGTATGATAGGATGGATATTATGATGGAACAACATCCGATAAGCAGGGTTATACCGAAAATACTTGCTGCTAGCTCTTTTCTTAATATGGGGTCATTAGTTGTTCCTGCAAAACGAAATAATGTTTGTTCAAGACCCATTCCAATAACGACACTTCCGATTAGCGCGATACTGCTTAATAATTCTAGTCGACCAAATTCAGCTGCCGGCATATGGTTTGCGATAAAAGGCAACATTATTAGGGAAATCCCTTTCATAAAAGCAATGCTAAAACCGTAAATTATGGTATGTCGCATGGCTTTTGGTAATTTAAATAAGCTAAGCCGTATCGCGGTCATGGCTAATAGTCCTCGTTTGGACACTGGGAAGGTTGAGCACTATCTATCTCAAAGGCTAAAATTACGGGGAGGTAAAGGGCTTCTGCTTGGTATCCTTCCGAAATCTTTTTGGCTAACCTTCCCGTGCTCTGTCGTATTTCCGTCTGTGATACCGCTAACGAGATCGTTTTTGCTAGATCCAAAGCATCACCCGGCTGGTATTTCAAACAATTAACACCATTCACCAATTTTTTGTCCCAATAAGCACCATCAGATGGAATGATTATGCAGTGACCTGCGGCCATGGCTTCTAGAATGGAAAGGCCAAACGGTTCTTGCGTACTTGTCGACACAAAGATGTTACTTTCGGCACGAAGCGTATCCAAATTTTTGGGTTCGTTGTGCCATTGAACATTAGTTATCGCGATATTCGTGTCAGATGTGGCAAGAGGAGTGTCTTTTGGAGTGATATAGCAAATATGAGTGTCAGGTTTCGAACATTCTTCCAGGCTTTTTAACGCATCTAAAAGAATGTCCAGTCCCTTCCATTTTAGCGTAGATGAAGCCCAGAATACTCTTGGTTTCGCTTGCTGGCATTGACTGGGCCATTTCGATTTGCTCAATCCATTGTGTAATATATTAAATCTCGGTTTCTCATATAGATCTTTCGTTTGGCATGGTTGTGTGGAAAGTGCATCTTTTATCGAGTTAATCGCTGTTTCTAAATGAAAAATTTCATCAGCTCGGTACAAGCATTTTCCGATAGTCTTGGATTTTGCAACGGGGCCGTGTATGAATTGTACCAATTTGTATCGTAACGCGCGTTTCAGCAGATAGATCGATAGGTCAACGCCTGGTCCTGATGCGCCGATCGCGATATCGATTTTCCCAACCCGTAATCGGGCGAATACAATATTAATGGCGATAAATATGTGCTTTAGAAAATAGTAGATACCTTGTTCCTTATTCTTTAGGTATTGTAACTCCAGCAGGCTGAATTTCTTGAATGAATCTTCTTTCCAGGAATGCGAGTCCGAAGATACCACTATGATTTCGTATTTTTTGGGATCCAATAGGTTTACGATGCTTTCCGTTGCGACCTTAGATCCCCCCCTGAACGTAATGGGGTCTATGATGAGTATGCGTGTCTTTTTCATTGTGTAAGCCCGTTTACGTCTATTGCTTTGCGTAGCTTGAATATTCTACGAATGCTTAGTTTTATAATTGCGACTATTTTCCAATGTGATAGCCAGTTCATCCTCATGTTCTTGTCTTTCAACATTGAGTCATATAGCTCTTCGAATTGTGCAATGTAGTTGGATAATCCGTAGTTCTGCTCTACGTGCTTTTTTCCATTTTCTCCCATTAGCATCGCAATTTTTTTGTCTGAAATTATTTTTCTTATTTCAGTTTCTAGCGTTGACGGGTCTTTCGGATCGAATAATAATCCTGTTTTTCCTTCGATGATGATGTTGGGGAACTCTCCACTTCTTGGCGCGATAACAGGAATGCCAGATAAGCTTGCTTCCGCTATCGCTAATCCAAAGGCCTCCTTTCTTGCTGTCGATATAAATATATCAACACCACTTTTTAATAAGCCAACGATCTCCTCTGATTCGCCATATAAGTGGATGTACTTTTGTGCGCAAGCTGCGTGTATTTGACGTTGTAATGTTATCCTTTGAGGGCCTTCACCAAAGATAACGAGATGTACCGGTAAACCCTGTTTATGAAGATTTACTACCGATGAAATGGCAATATCAATTCCTTTTCGATGAATAAGGGAGCCGGTTGTTGAAATAAGAATTGTTTGGTCATTTAATCCCAGGGTATTGCGCAAGTCGCATGTTGGTTGTTTGTTGAGTTCCTGAACGTCTAGCCCGTTGGGAATTATTCTCAATTGTTGTGGGGATGATCCGTCCTGATGAAACTCAGCAAGTACCGCTGGGCTAACGCCAACGGTCATAGGTACATGATGCAGCCCCAGTGTTACACGATCCCGTAAGCTGTAATGTGCATGAAGATGAACGATAAGGGGAAGTCGTTGATATCGTGATATAGGGTTTAGCCAAATATTTGGAGCACCACTATTTGAGTGAATAATATTGACCTTGTACTTTTCGACAAGGTGATTTCCTATTTGAATGATCCTTGTGTAGTCGGGTAGGGGCATACTACATTCACTTGAAAATAGAACAGAAAAGTTTGTGAGAATGACGTCAATCTTGAGTTTTGTTGCTGCCTCGGACAATATTTCACTATTGCACCAAAGAACAATGTTGTATTTCTTTCGGTTGATGTTGTTCATCAAATCTAGAAGGCATCGTTCGCTTCCCCTTATCCAGTTGTCGCCATAGTGTGTAAATAAAATGGTGGGTAGACTTCTATTCCACATGTTGATCCTTTGCCGTGACGTTGTATTTAGTGGGGTAGGTGCAATTGATAGGCCAGTTTAATAAATAGGCAATGTGAAAATATAAACCCTTGATAAATCGGGTTATTTTAGGTATGGGTAAAGGACAAAAAGAAAGAGGGGGTAGTCGGAGTAGGTTCTGTTGCAGATTGCGAAGCGCAATGAAATTGAAGTGGAGGAGGGCCATGGTCAACCCATTAATGGGTTGACCATGGTAGGGGGCTTAGCTTAAAACGTCGAAAATTCTACTGAGGCTAAATCAGAAGTGTTCGTATCCTCAGAATGTACTAGTTCTCTATACCGCCATGTATGAGTTACAGACGAGTCAGCCATGGCGACCTCATATTCCATGCTCTTCTGTGTATTCGAAGGAATGTGGACTCTGCTCATAAGTGTATTTCTATCGTTATAGACAAAGAGAGTAACATCGTAATTGCTGGTATTGTATGCGGTGTAGCGCATGTCTTTGCTTGTATTGAAGGTCGCATCAGGGCTTGCTAATGAATCCTTGGTGGCGGCCTCAGCCTCTACCACTGTAGGCTCGCTAGGCGTGACAGCTGAACTCTCATCGCTTCCGCCTCCACCACCACCGCCCCCACAGGCGGTGATCATGATCGGCAGAATAATGAAGATTGATTTTTCGAATAAATTACTCATATTTTGCTCCAGAAGCATTTGATTTAATTGTTATAAAGTTTGTTTGTACGTACATCAGATTCATACCAGTCTTGGTGTGTGCTATTGTCTTCTACCCAATTGATAAAGTTTGGGTAGGCCTTGTTTATATCCACCCGTTCTTTGGGGTGCTTCCAGTCCTCAGGCAAATCTAATACCCAGGGTAAATTACCCGTTTCGACACCAAGGTGGGTTAACTGTCGAGAAATAAAACGGTTTCCACCGTTAGATGCATTTTGGGCGTCAACTGTTTTGGCGTTAGTATGAGAATCGCTACTGTAATCTTCTTCAAAAGCGTTACTGCCAATGAACTGCTTTAGGTGGATTTCTAGAAAGTTTCCGGGGCCAGGGCCGTTGGCGCTATCTCTTTCAGAGAAGAAGTTTGACCAGGGCGTAAACCAGTCGTTGCTGGATCCGGAGCCTCGTGCGAACCGGTAGATATCGCCCTTATGACTACCGAACATATAGGTGTCAAAGGGCATACTTCCGATATTCTCAACGGGAAAGGCATCTACCACTAAGGTTATAGTGAGTGTGAGCGAGGCGGCGGTGGTTGAACCTGAGCACCCACCGGAAGGTATTGTTTTATATAGACAGCTGTTGGTTTCATAAACCAAAGCGCTACTATTAAAGGAGCTCAATTCCTCGAAAAGGTTCTCTGACAAAGTAAAGGTTACACTGCTGTTTCCGAGCTCAGAGTCCTTTATTAACGGGTATGGGTAGCTGCGCTCTACACTTGATCCCGCTGATGTTATATGGGTAGTCACTTGGGTCTCTTCAGTGATAGTTGTGGTGACGCCATCTTTTGTTTTTTCTAATACAGCACTATCAATCATTCCTGCGGTGAGCCCGGGTATAGTAAGGGCTATACCGTTGTGAAAGGTTGCTCCAATGGCATTGATCTCATATGCCAATACGATACTCTTGACATAATCATTGGTACTTTCGCCGTTGTCAGTTTGGGTAATGTTATAGGCCAATACTGCATCATTAAAATCATAATCTCCTGCTAAGGGCCAATTATCTTCAAAGGCAAGAGTACCTGCTTTAGTCGTTACTTTGTCGATTACCGATTCGATAACGATAGCTTCTTCAACGCCTTCGACCGCTGAGACTGGGCTGACTTCCACGTTAAAAATCAGATCGTTATAGTCTCTGTCTCCACCATTCGTTCTAATATCTTCAAAGCCATAAACAAAGTAACCAATATCGCCGCTAGCGCTTTGGTCATCGTTTAGTACGACATGGTACCGTTGACCCAAACCAACACTAGGGTTCAAACTTGGGAGTGTATAAAAGGGCTGATCATAGAGAAAGCTACTTTTTTGATAACCGTAACTCCAGTTCCAGCCGTTTGAATTTACGAAGAAACCAATGCTTTTCCCGCCAACTAACTCTATTTGAAGGTCAACCTGATCACCTTGAATTAGCCCGCCTCCTGAACCAAGCTTAGAGCTGTTTGGGAATACCAGTATATGATCAACTTCAGCAATGGAAGAAGGGGGTGTGTCGGTGTCGTAAATAAAATACCCTAGCGCATTGCGGTAACCGGCACCTTCATTTAGAAAGGTGACCTTAATGGTTGCGAACTCGCCTTCAGCTAGATCATCTTTGATTGATATAGTATTGAATGTGCTATTCAGTAAATTGCTACTAACTTCCTGCCCCTCAGGAACCATTCCATAGAAGTTATCGAGCATATTCACATCTAATAGATGGTTAATATTGGTTAAGGTGAGAGGTGTGCCAGATCCCGCTGAATAATTATTGAGAGGAGTGCTGACGGCTGTTTGATCTGCTCCGACCCACTCCCAGGTTATCGCATGTGAAATATTGATTTGAAAGGAAATTATTATTGCGGACAGAATTGCAATTTTTCGACTCATTTTTTTCTCCGTTCCTATGATCGCTTCGAACAAGATCATAGGAATCTCCGTATCGATATGATTGATTTATCTCTGTGGTCAAGCTGAAGGAGGAGATTGCAATCATTGAGCCAAAGTACGAAGTTGCGATATCTTATTGTATTTCATCTATATTTCTAGTATCCAAACGTTTTTTGTGGTTTTCACCCAAAGCTAAAAATAGCGAAATTGCGAAAAATTACCATTTTGCAATTTCATTATAGGAATCGAATATTTGTGGGATAACAATATTGGCGCTATAGCGATTTTCAATTTTTTCCTGTGCCGATCTTTTGATGTCTGCTTTTTCTATGCTGTCCATCTCAAACCATTGCTGTAGTACGTCAACTAGATGCTGTGTGCTATTGGGTGGTATTAACCAACCATCAGCCCCGTGATTGATTAGATTGCCTAGTTGGCCTACATTGGTCGCTAATACAGGAATACCTCTAGCCATTGCTTCTAATGCAGATAGTGGAAGACCTTCTTGCCTGGATGGCATAATCAGAATGTCTATTTCAGACCAGTAGGGATCCATGGACTTTTTCCCCCCGCAGAATACAACATTATCTGTTTTCTCTTCTTGAAGGTTTTGGCGCTCTGGACCATCGCCATAGATATAAAAGGTGGCCTGGGGCATTCTTCTTGCTAGGTCAACAAATAGATCGGGGCCCTTTTCTTTACTTAGGCGACCGACAAACGCTATATTCTTCCCATTCGAGGGAGCCAGTCCTTCGGTGTTAATAAAGTTGTCCAGTATTTCGGTAGCGGCGGGTATCCTTGCATCGATCTC
>MABD01000005.1:0-29935 GCA_002162955.1 Gammaproteobacteria bacterium 45_16_T64 | reverse complement strand
GAATAATTTTTGTTTGATAACATGGCGGTATATCGATCGATCATGCCATAAATGTAGAGCTTTCCTGTTCCCACATCGCCAGCGTGGTGGGTAGAAACGCTGGCGATGTTAAGTAACGTGGATACAAATCTTCCGTATATATTTGATTTGTACCCATGAGTATGTAGAACTATTTCGCGATTTTCTTTTACTCGCTTATATAGCGTACTTATTTTTCCATCGAGCACTTCATAGGGAATGGTGTTGCTTTCCAGTTGTTCTTTTAGTGGGTGTTGACCGTAATTAGTAAGGAATATTACTTTAGTGCTGATACCTATTCGAGTGAGCCCCATGGCTAACTGATATACATGGGTTTCTATCCCACCCGTTGATCGAGTATCAAGTAGCAACCAAATTTCTTTTTTGTTGAGCATTTCTAATGCCTCATCGTCTTAATGGTGTTTATACAGGAGCAATTTTGATGCCGTCTTTTTGAACCGTATAAAATGGGATTGGGCGAGCAAATTGCGATGAAAAGGAGGGCGATGAGTGCATCATGCGTTGCATATTGCCTGAAATGCCTACCCGCTACGTGAGAAACCACGTATTCAGCGGCGCGTAGGCTATGGCACAGTGATTGCAATCCCAACAATAACCAAAACGTAACGCAGAGAGAAATTAGCAATGGCAAACTATCTAGTCACCGGTGGTTGTGGATTTATCGGTTCACACTTAGTCGAGAGCTTAGTTAATGATGGACACAATGTTAGGGTCCTCGATGACCTTTCTACGGGTAAAGTGGGTAACATCCCGCAGTCGGTTGATTTAGTGATCGGAAGTGTCGCGGATAAATATACGGTACGTTCCTGTATGTGGAATATAGATGCGTGCTTTCATTTGGCGGCTATCGCATCCGTGCAAAAGTCTAATGAACAATGGTTGCCTACGCACGAGGTAAATATGACAGGAAGTCTACACGTATTGGATGCAGCTAAAGTCGATAGGATCCCCGTAATATACGCATCTTCTGCAGCCGTTTATGGTGATAATGCAGAAATGCCATTAACAGAAAATTCAACCGTTAGTCCATTAACTGGTTATGGAGCTGATAAACTGGGAACTGAATTACATGCTCGTGTTGCTACATTAGAACACGGTGTTCCTACCGCGGGTATGCGTTTTTTCAATGTTTATGGCGAAAAACAATTAGAAACCTCTCATTATTCCGGTGTGATCTCGACGTTCATTGACCGCGTGTTAAAAAATAAGCCATTGACAATTTACGGTGATGGAAAGCAGATGAGAGATTTTATCTATGTGAAGGATGTTGTTCTCTTTATGCGTGCGGCATTGGAACGTATGAAGCGCTCACCTTCCATTTATAATGTGTGCACCGGGAGACCTGTAACGATTGAATCGTTGGCGAAAATGATGATGACGATTAGTTCTGTGCAGATGCCTATTGAATATCAGCAAGCCCGTCGTGGGGATATCAGAGTGTCGGTAGGGGACCCACGATATGCGACTGCTTCCCTAGGATTGGCTGCAAAGCAGCCCTTGGTACGAGGACTTCGGTCATTGATGGAAGGAGAGATGGACCTTGAGGGTCGTATTAGCGCATAGTTAGGCTTCCCACGTTTGCTTTTTTCGATAGATCGTTGACGGACTTACCTCTAGAAGAGCGGCAGCTTTTGGTACGTTACCGTCACATAGATTGATCGCTTGCTCAATCGTTTCTCTTTCGACTAAAGCCAGTGGGCGGATTGTTGTGTCCTCGTTCAGACTGAAGTTACTTTCGCTTGAGTTGGATGTTTCTAGCGTTGCGGAGCGTTCAAGCTGAATGATTTCATCTTTATGTAGAAAGGTATTGATGGGCGGTGGCAAATGATCTAATGCAACAGTCTGGTCATTATGCAACACCATGATATTTCGAATGACGTTTTGCAGTTGCCTAACGTTACCGGGCCAATTGTATTTTCTGAAGATTACGTTAACTTCTTGAGAGAACGCAGAAAAACTCTTATTTTCTTCTTTAGCGTAGGTATGCAAAAAATGTGTGGCAATCGCTATGATATCATCCCCACGATCTCTGAGAGGAGGGAGATGTATGGGAACTACGTGTAATCGGTAGTAGAGATCTTCCCTAAATATGCCATCGGCAACCGCTTGTAGCGGATCTCTGTTTGTGGCACAAATAAAACGGACATCGACTTTTTCCGTTTTCGACGAGCCAACTTTCTGAAAACTGCCTGTTTGGACAAAGCGTAACAATTTTGTTTGCAGCTCCATGTCCATTTCTCCGATTTCATCCAAGAACAGGGTGCCCCCGTCGGCCATCGACGCTGCGCCTTTACGGTCATTAACTGCGCCAGTGAATGCCCCTTTAATATGTCCAAATATTTCACTTTCCATCAGGTCGTGGGGGATTGCTCCACAGTTCAGTGGTACGAATGGTTTGTCTGCCCTGTTGCCTTGTTTGTGTATGGCTTCAGCGGCTACTTCCTTACCGGTACCACTCTCTCCTGTGATAAAGACTGTGGCGGTACTGGGTGCTGCTGCATCGATAATTTTGTAAACGGTTTGCATTGGCAAACTAGAACCGATAAACCCGTGATATTTATCACGACCGAATGACTCTTGGAATTCATCAACAATGCGTCGTAATCGCGCTCTTTCAAGAAGGTTTCTGACCGTAGTTTTTAGGCGATTGGCATCAATGGGTTTTTCAAGGAAATCTTCTGCGCCACCTCGCATGACACTAACCGCAATATCAACAGATCCATGGCCGGTAGCGACGATTGTAGAGGTCGGGAATCCCTGTTTTTGAATCCAGGTTAAAATCTCTTCACCGTTCATATCGGGTAACATAAGATCAAGTATCATTAGTTCGGGAGGGCAGATTTCTATCTTTTCCATTGCCTCTTTGCCAGTGCCTGCAATATCCAAATTGATAGGCTCGTCACTAAGATACTCTTGATAGAGTGCTGCCAGAGGTGCGGAGTCTTCAACGAGTAGTACATTGGGTTTATCTTTCATTAATGTTCCTGATATGTATGGCGTTATTCGAAACCTTTAGCGACACGTCTTTCTAACAAGTCAAAAGACTCCTTCGCCAGTGCATTAAGTGAACTTGCTTGATCCACAGCCTCTTCAAAATTCTTTTCCTGACAAAGTTGTTCTACTTTTCGAGCAAGCTTAAGTAACGCTATATTACTATGTGCCCCGGCACTACTGCCTACCGTGTGCACCTCGAATTCCAATGTGCTCATGTCTTCGTCACTTATCGCTTGTTGTATCCGTTGCATTCTTTCCTTGGCATCTTTCATATAGAGTGTCAGTAGCTTGGGAAGAATATTTGGAGACGTATCCTTGGCGAGTTGTAACAAGGTGCCTTCTGAGACCAGCTCCGTATTTTCATTTTGTGGCTCATCGACAACGTCAGCTTTTTTGTCGTTCTGTTGGAACGCGATTCTAGGCTCGTTACTTTTTTTGTCATTTGATTCCATAGTTTTTGCTTCACTATAATCTTCTTCGTCCGGCTGTAATTCTGTGGCACCTGTCCATACTGCGATGCAGTGCAGTGTTTCTGCTCTATCAATGGGTTTTGTGAGATAGTCATCCATGCCTGCTTCGATAAAACGCTCTCTGTCACCGGCCAATACATGAGCGGTGAGCGCAATGATGGGGGTTTTCGATACATCTCTCGGTAATTTTCTAATTTCATGGGTGGCGGTCATGCCATCCATTTCGGGCATGGAAATATCCATAAGGACTACGTCATAGGGTCTGTCGCGAATCGCTTGAACGGCTTCTAACCCGTTTCCAGCTGTATCGACATGAAGCTCCATCTCTTCCAATATGTCTTTTACAAGCATCTGATTTGCTGGATTGTCTTCTGCCAAAAGTACTCGAGTTCCAGGTGCAGGCATAAGCTTAGCTTCATTTTCTTTTCGAGAAATTTCTTCTTCTAGATTCGCCGCAGACTCTAGGCTAGCGGTAAAAGTAAAGGTACTACCATTGCCGACTTCGCTAGATAAACTTATCTCTCCCCCCATTAGTGACACGAGTCGTTTACATATCGCTAGCCCAAGTCCTGTGCCTTCGTAGCGTCGGGAATGCGTTTGGTCGGCCATCGTAAATTCATCAAATAAGGACTCTTTTACTTCATCGGGTATGCCTACACCGGTATCTTTAACGGCGCATAGTAAATTAAACTTCTCACCTTCAGCAGCGATAGTGGTTGATACAACAACTTTGATACTCCCACAGGACGTGAATTTTATGGCATTGTTGATGAGATTGATCAGTACCTGTCGAAGGCGATCGGGATCTCCCTTAACAAAGGTAGGTGTATCAGGGTGAATGATAAGCTCAAGAGTAATTTTTTTACTATCAGCTTGAGATTTTAGTAAACGAATGGTTGATTCCAGTAAGTGCTTTAGATTAAATCCTGTATGTTCTAATTGAAGCCTATCAGCCTCCATTTTAGAAAAATCTAAGATATCGTTAATAATGGTGAGTAATAGTTCTCCCGAATCTCTGCCTGTCTGTACCAATCTATTTTGTCGAGGCGTTAAATTGGTTTTTCTTAGTAGGCCTAGAATACCCAATACTGCATTCATGGGTGTTCTTATTTCGTGACTCATTGTGGCCAGGAATCCGGATTTTGCACGGTTTGCACTGAGTGCTAAATCGTGTGTTATTTGTAATTCCTGGGTTCTTTCCAAAACTCGTTGCTCTAGTGTATTGTTTGATTCCTGTAGGGACTGCTCCCGGGTGTTTAGCGTTCCCGCCATTGACATGATGTCGTTGCTGAGATTGTTGATTTCTTGTAGTTGATATCTTTTTGCCTTTATATCGGCTTCTCGGCGGAAGGTTTTTTCCCGTCTAAATTTACCATTGGATATTTGGTTTGTTATTTCTCTTAAATTCCATAAAGGCTCGATCACAAGAGTTTTGTTTATCTTGAATATCACCAGTACCGCGCAGAGTGATAGCAAGAAGAGAGTTACCATAAATCGGGTAAGTATTTTGTCTCTTGTGGTAAGTAGCGTAAGATTGTTGAGCTGTCCGACAATAAGGATGTTGTATTTTTCGATGTCATATTGACTCCTTGTCGATAACGGTGGCTCTAATCCTATCGAGAGAATCAACTGATCTTTGTGATAGAGCGCTATCTTTTCGTGATTTTCATCAGTAGGCCAATATGGACTACGTGAAAGGGCTTCGACAGGCGTTTCCGTTAAGAGAATACCGGTTTTAGCGGCTCCCTGTTTTATGGCAGTAGCGAATGTGAAATAGTATTTTTTGTTTTTTTGATACACATTGAAATAGTTATCGTCACCGTTGCTAATCAGATTGTCCACCCAGGTTTGTTCTTGATAGAGCCTATTTTGCTGGGTACCGGTTGTATATACGATCGTCCCACCTGGTTGTAGTAGAATTATGTCTACCCCCTTTTCATGTGGGCGAATACCATCCATATAGGATTGAAGGTTCTCGTGATTACTTTTTGGATCGTTGAGGGCATCAGTGAAGTAGGGGTGGCTGGATATATCTCGAACAAATTGAATATGGGATTCAATATGTTGAGCAACTAATGCCCCGTATGAGTTGATTTGGCGGTCAAAATCCTGTTGTTGTATTTTCCCGAAATCATTTTCTAGAGCGGTATATAGGAATAAGGATACGGCAACACCAAAAGCAACAAATACACTGATAAGGATAAAGCTAATAGCCCTCGATATCGGGATGGTATTCACAACCATTTGCTTATTTTTGAGCAGAGTGTCAGCCATAGCGCTATACCAGAGGCGAGCCTGGAAGAGGCTGTTGCCATTGGGTAGTACCCAGCCAGTATTGTTCGGCGCTAAGTGCAAACAGCCGATTATTCCACAAGTAGACCATGCTTTGAGCCGCGAGCTGAAGATGAATGAGGTTGTCTAATTAGTGTAGTCTAGCAACCAAATCTGAGCGACTTTGAATGAGGATAAGCGTAACGGGGTGGAGGGGAGGTGGTAGAGGGTTGAAAAGTAATAGCCTAAGCTACTACTTTTCTGAGGATTCTAGTTCTTTGATTACACGTGCTATGCGGTCTTCCATTTCGTCAGTTAATTCCCACGTCGTGTGGACCGGAAGGGCTGCAACGCGATTTCTGCCCATTTTGAATAGACCTTTCTTAATAAATTCGAGGTCTTCTTTCACAGTATTACTCATGATAAATCCTTGATATTGCTTAATGTATAAACTTGTTAAATCCGATAGCGAAGGATATTACAGAGTTTGAGTGGGCAATACAATCTTGCATAAGCTGTACTTGGCGTGCTTTAAGACTTATGAATACGGTCGGACTCGGATTCTAGAACTGAGTGTAATTCATACTGAGTCCCTTCTTTGTTCAATTCGATATAAAAAAAGTACTCCCTTGAAGGTTTGAGTGTAAATGAGGTGCTTTTACCCTTAACGCCGACTTCTCGAAGCCCTGGGTCGACCTCCAGCGTGGTCTTCTCACCAGGCGCGAGCGTCGCGACGATCCAGTTATCAATGGAGACAGCGGTAATAATAGGGATTTGTGAGTTGTTTTGGTTTCTGACAAACGTCACTCTGGCTTTGCTGGAACTTGGGCTGGATTTTTTATAGACAGTATCTGAAGGGTCAAAAGGCGAGTGCTGTGGCAACGTACAGCTGGCCAAAAATAACCCGAGGAACAAGGATAATATAAGTGTTTTCAAAAGGTTGCCCTCGCTTTTTGTTGTTTTTTGGAGCCTTTTTCAGTGTGCCACATATCGAGGATTTATTGCAAAAAGAAAATTGTCAAATGCGCTAACAACTTTGACCAAAATTTGAACTTCGTCTACTTTAAATAGGTATAGTTTTTTTTCTTAGCGACTTATTAAGCATATTATTTCCTTATACATCAATGGTTTAAATAACCACCTATACAGGTTAGGGCTTTTCCGGGTGAAATTAGCAGTTAAATTAAACAAACGTTGTGTGCCATATCATATGCGTGTGGTTTTATTTCTATGTGGGATTGTCGGGTTTTGTATTAATTCTGGTGCGGTGTTGGCTGCTAATATTCAATTTGATGTTGTATTAGACGATGATACAACGTCAATGAGTATTGGCACCTCAGTGGAGTATTTTGAAGATGAAACCGGAAGTTATTCGTTAGATGACGTAAGAGAAAAGGGTCTAGCTAACCGCTGGATTAAGAGCGTTAAAAACGTGCCCAATTTTGGTTTTTCATCGTCCGCATTTTGGTTTCGCTTTAAAGTGACGAACGGTGGCAACTACCGTTTTAACGGGTTGCTTGAACTTGGTTACCCTCTACTGGATTTTGTTGATGTTTATCTTTTGTCCGCTTCCAATGAAAAAAAGGCGATGCCGGATTATCTATTAGGAGATTCCAAACCATTTAGCCGTCGAATTATTCCTCATCGTAATTTTTTAATTCCGTTAGTGATGGATGCCCATGATTCTCTCTATGCTTATATCAGAGTTGAAACAGGGAGTGCGACTCAGCTTCCTATCGTCATATGGGAAGATCAGGCATTCTATAAGGCAGATGCCGACTGGTTAATGATTCAAGGAATGTTTTACGGCGTAATGCTGATTATGGCACTTTACAATTTGTTCGTGTTTGTGGCCATACGGGATATTAGTTACTTCTTTTACGTATGTTACGTGGTGGGTTTTGCTTGTGTTATGTCAGCTATTCAAGGGCTGGGTTTTCAATACGTATGGTCGGATAGTTTGATGTTACAAGATCGAGTGACGGTTTATAGTATGTTATTTTCCATACTGGCTGTGCTTGTGTTTACCGATCGCTTTTTAAGTTTGGACGTCCGATCTAGTCGGTTGCACAAAACTGGCTCTTTACTAGCGATGTCGATTGCAGCAGCGGGAGTGCTAGCGGCATTGTTACCTTATGCCTTGTCCATTCGAATCGCGGTTGTACTGGTACTATTATGTGGTCTGTATTGTATGGGGGCTGGTCTCCTTATTAGTTCAAAAGGTTTTAAGGAAGCAAAATATTATACGGTGGCATGGAGCGTATTAATCGTGGCTATCGTGGTACTTGCGCTTAATAAATTGGGCTTTGTACCTCGGAATATATGGACTGAGAATATGGGTCAAGTGGGCGCTGCAATAGAAGTGACACTTCTTTCGCTGGCGTTAGCAGACAGAATTAATCGAGAGCGAAACGAGACGTTACTTGCCCAAGATGAGGCTCTGCACCAAGAGCGGGAAGCGAGGGTTTCTCAACAAAAGTCGGTTGATGCTCATAGGCAATCGGAAGAGGAATTGTCAGAAAAGGTCAAAGTTCGGACAGTAGAGCTTGAGTCGGCTTTAGAAGATTTGTCCATCGCAAATAGTAAACTTAAAGAAATATCGACAATCGACGGCCTGACGGGGGTTCGCAATAGGCGTTATTTCGATCTAATGGTGCTGAAAGAGTTTCAAAAATGCCGTGAAAGTGGCTCGGCGTTAACACTGATGATGTTAGATATAGATCACTTCAAGAGCCTGAATGATGAGTATGGACATTTGTGCGGAGACGAATGTTTGCGCGCGATAGCGTCGGTAATAAATGAAACGGTGAAATGGCCAGCAGATGGCGTTGCTCGTTATGGTGGGGAGGAGTTTGTAGTGCTACTACCCGAGACTCAAATGGAGGGAGCAAAATTGTTGGCAGAGAAGATTAGAGCGCGGGTAGAATCTAAAGTGTGGGATATTGGAGGGCAGAAGCTAAGTGCGACAATAAGTATTGGTATCGCATCTTTGGATAGGGTTGCGGATAAAGACTCCCCTGATCAATTGTTAGCAGTCGCCGATGAGGCATTATATCGCGCCAAAGGCGGCGGTAGAAATCAAGTGTGTGTGGGGTAAGCCGATTGAATAGCATAATGCGGATTTTGTCTTTTGCGGTGTTAGTTTTCTTGAGTTTAGGGACTCGAGCTGAACTCTCGTTGAGTCAGTTTACAGGTAAGGCAAATCTTGCGGGACACATGTCTTACATTGAAGACCCCGATGCAACTATGTCGATTGATCAGGTCTATAAGTCCTTAAATACTCTGCGCTGGATCGACAATAGAGCTGATGAATTTAATGCTGGGTTTACGCAATCAGCCTATTGGTTTCGGGTGGATATTGATAATGATTCAGCTAACCGCTTCGTGGGCGTTTTTGGGATTGAATATCCATTGCTTGATGATATTCAGGTTTACCAAATAGTTGGAGAGGAGAGACCGTGGCCGGTGGCAGAGTTGGGTGATACGCGGCCATTTTCTAAGCGATTAATACACCATCGTAATTTTTTGATACCCATAGAGCAACCCTCAAGTAATAAGTCTATATATCTATTTCGCGTAGAAACAACCAGTGCCATGCAGTTTCCGCTGTATTTAGGTTTGGAAAGAGACTATCTGGTGGGTGATTTTGATTGGATGATCGGGCAGGGCGTGTTTTACGGGATTATGTTGATAATGGCGGCATACAATCTATGTGTTTATGTTGGTGTTAGAGATAACAGCTATCTATATTTTGTTGCTTATGTGGTGTCTTTTTCAATTACGGTGTCGAGTATTCAAGGTATTGGTTTTCAGTATATTTGGCCTGACAGTGTTGGTTTTCAGGCCAAATGTATATCCTTTTTCATAATAATCTCGATATTCTTTGCCGCACTATTCTCCGAAGGTTTTTTACATATAAAGAAGTATGATGGTTTTTTGTCGAAAGGAATGTATGGCGTTACATACGCGACTCTGTTCGGTGCAGCGTTAGTACCGTTTATCGATTACCAATACAGTATTCTTATGGCTATCGCGCTGGCAGTTCTAGGTGCCGGCTACTTTTTTGTGACCGGTGTTTTTCTAGCTCAGAAAAATGGCGGTGAAGCGCGATATTATGCGGTTGCGTGGTTGATAGTATTGGCGGCGATAATTGCCTGGGCACTCAATAAAACAGGTATAGCCCCACGAAATTTCTTAACAGAATACTTCGTTCAATTTGCGCTTTCTCTTGAAGTTGCATTGTTATCGTTTGGTCTGACAGATCGAATAAATCGCGTAAGGATCGATAAAATAGAAGCGAAGGAATTGGCGCTGACATTTCAACGCCGAGTTGTCGCAGCGCAAAAGGATATAGTGGTGGCGCATGAACGTGCTGAGATGGTACTTACTGAGAAGGTCAATGAGAGGACAAAGGAGCTGAATGGTGCAATGGGGCAGTTGTCTCAGGCGAATGCGAAGCTTAAGTCTATGTCCATAATTGATGGTTTGACTGGGGTTCGAAATCGGCGGTATTTTAATGAGATGATTGAGCGGGAAATTGGTAAAACACGGGAGAATGCCAATCCGATCGCGCTACTTATGTTGGATATTGATAGCTTTAAATTACTGAATGACGAATATGGCCATTTAACGGGGGACGAATGTTTGCGAGCGGTAGCAGAAGCTATACAGGAGATAGTGACTTGGCCGATTGATGCTGTTTGTCGATATGGAGGGGAAGAATTCGCAGTATTGTTGCCAAATACCCCAGTATTAGCCGCCCAGAAATCTGCAGAAAAGATACGGAAGAAAGTCGAAGGCCTACTGTTTGAAACTAAAGAACTCAAGATAACACTGAGTATTGGTGTTGCAGGGTGGAGTAAAATAGATGAGGATGCGACACCTTCCCAGCTAATTGCCGTTGCGGATGCCGCTCTATATCAGGCTAAACATGATGGACGAAACAGAGTTAAAGTGGCGTAATGAAAGACTTACGCCATGGCTGCTTCGAAATTGATGTTGTATAGCTTAAGGCGCTTCTGTTGCATCTTGAGAGTGTATTCCATTTCCTTAAAGCGTGTCATTACCGCAGCAGACTCCCATTTTGTCTGGAGGGCTTCTTTTTTCTCCAGTAGGGCGTCATGTAAGGCTTCTCGTTTCGTTTGATACCATTCCGTACGCAGGGTCGTCCACTCAGCTAAGGTATTTGAAAACTCTTGGTATTCCTTTTCTAAGGATGACTTCCAAGCGTCCAGGTTGGGTGCATGGCTCGATTGTAATTGGCTACTGGCCTTTTCAAACTGCATCTTTATCTGTGCTTCGCGAATCTTAAAGGTGGGGACCCTTTTGAGATTGGTCGCGAGCCCAGTCCATCGCAAGGCGTTTATAAGCCATTTTGTCGGATCGAATTGCCACCAACGGACACCATTTCGATAATCGGTTTGAAAGTAGTGGTGGAAGTTGTGGTAGCCCTCACCGTAGGTGAAAAAGGCAAGTAGCGTACTGTCTTTGGCTGTATTGCTATTGGTGTATGGCTGCTTACCCCACATGTGTGCAAGGCTATTGATAAAGAATGTGGTGTGATGCGTAATCACTATTCTTGCGACACCGACGAGTAGCGCTGTGCCAATGATGTCGCCATGGAGAACACCCAGCAATATCGGGAGTAATATGTTTGATGCTGCTGTTAGAGGTAAGTAGTACTTATGTTGAAACACCACAATTGGGTCCTTCAACAAGTCTTTCGCATTAGAGAAGTCTTCTTTTCCACTTTCATGAGCTCGTAGCATCCAACCGATGTGGGCAAACCAAAAGCCGCGTTTGATAGAATAAGGGTCTTTTTCATTGTTATCTATATAACGGTGGTGGCGGCGGTGCCCTGAAGCCCAGACGAGTATACTGTTTTGTAATGCGTGGGTGCCCCAAAATGCGAAGAAAAGCCGTGGGATTACGTGTGCTGTGTAGGCATTATGAGACCATAGGCGGTGATATCCGGCGGTGATGGATATACCACATAATACGATTACGATAGCCAGCATTAAGTACTGGTAGACATCAAACCCATAGGTGCTGGCGTATAGAGGTACGCCAATCACACTGATTATGAAGGTTATACTGAATAGCAAAGTGGTAACCCAAATGCGGGGTGCATCTGTGTTGTCTGATGGAGACATCGCAATATCCTTTAAAATCAACAACTTATATTCTTAGGAAGAGTGAACAACTGTTTATCGGGCGATTTTACAGGAATTGGGGTGACAGGTATACATTTTAGACAACGCAAAAAAAAGGAGGCACCAGCGGTGTCTCCTCAAATAAAGTGTTACTTCGGCGGTTTATTCAGCTGCCGGGGCCTCTGCTGCTTCTTCAGGTTGACCTTTCTCTACAAGCTCATTAAATGTCTGCTCGCTAGATTCTAGTGCTTTGGCTATAAAGCCAAGTGAAGCGTTACGAAGGTTGCTAAATGAACCCTTAACATCGTCAAATTGGCCAGATACATCTTTGGTAAGTTGCGAGATCAAGCTATCTGCTCCATCAGCTTCTGCAGCCTTTTGAGCTTCACCAGCTTCAACAAGTTCACTGAACTGCTTGTTGCTTTCTTCCTTAATCAGTAGATAAAGGCCTCGCGAAGCGTTTACAACTTGATCTAGTGTGGTGTTAAATTGCTCAAGCTGCTCTTTTACGCGATCTTGGATTTCCGTCATCATAATTTCCCTCGATACTGATTATTAAAGTTTAGAATAAAAACACTCAGTAAAGACAGTCTCGCCAATATAGCGTACATCTTTTACACACTACTACACGTAGATGGCTGTTTGGAAAGTAGCAAACAAACCAGACTGCAACGTACTACTTCTTTTGTGTGTTTTATCACCATAAAAACAGGCGGACAACACATGCTTTACTGCGCAAAATAGTACGGGTAAAAATTAGAATAAGAACCCTAAAAAAGGTCATCAAAATATCATTTTTGAATTATTGTATGGCATAGTCGTTCCGTCTTCGTCTTGGCAGTACACCATTCACTAATTTCTTGGCTGCGTTGTAACCAGTTAGTTTTTCTTTGGGGAAAAAAGGACCTACTCCTTTTATTTCTTCGACATTAGCGACGCGATAACGTTGGTCCGCGCAGCGTAAAATAGCAGATGATAAATTCACAATGCGTGAGTCGCCAAAGGGTGATCCTACACCGCTATTCAATGTAAGGCCCACTGAGATATCCCGAACGGGATCAGCCCAGGCTCCAGATCCGCCGAAGCCGAAGTGACCAAAGCAGTTTGTATTTGCCCCGAAGGCAAACACTCGATGATAACCGAGGCGCCAGTGCATGGGTAAGGGGATGACTTTACCGGCGTCTCTGTTTTGTATTTCCATCATATTATGGACAGCGGCTCTAGAAAGTATACGCGTGCCATCAATTTCCCCTCCGTTGGCCAGCATGGCATAGAGCTTGGCAAGCGAACGTGAAGTAAAAACGCCATTCATTGCAGGGATGCAAGCGTTAGCGACGTCAGGATGGTTTAGATCGAGGTACAGCATACCCTTAGGAATGAGTGCAGAGATAGTTTGGTCCAAGTCTATATTGGCAAGTTTAAGACCTTGGGTTAACGCCTTGAGTAAATTGCGTTGTAAAACACGCTCTAATTGTTTTCCTGCGTGTTCGTTGGCAACTGTATTGACGAGATCTGCCTTGCGTTTATTTTGATCTAAAGGCATCCCGACGAATAAGCCATCAAGACCTAAAGGCTTTGTCAGTTTTTGCTTGAGTACTTCTTCGAAAGGGCGGTTTGTGACTCGATGAATAAGTTCTCCAACTAACCAACCATAAGTGAATGCGTGATAACCATTATGTTGACCTGCGGTATGAACCGGTCGAGCCTGTTCCAGCGTTTTTACCATAAAGTTCCAATCAAGCATTTGCTCTGCATCGCTGATCATTTCACGAATATGAAAAAGGCCGGCTTCATGGCAAAGTAAATGACGAACGGTAATCTCTTGCTTACCTTGTTGGCCAAATTCTGGCCAGTGCTTTGAAATGGGGTCATCGTAATTTAGAAGGCCCTCATCAACCAAAATATGCAGTAATGTCGAAGCAACCCCTTTGGTTGTGGAAAAAGACATAGCAAGCGTATCTGATTGCCAGGGGTCACCATCTCTGTTTCGGGTTCCTCCCCAAATATCGACGACACATTGGCCTCGGTGGTACACCGTGAGCGCTGCACCGCCAGGCCTGTTGCGTGGGATTTGCTTACTAAGTAGCTGTGCAATTTTGCCAAAATCCGGATGTACATAACCCTGCAACATGGTTTTTTTCCTTAGTTTTGTTGTACATACATAGTTATATAGCAGTGAAACGTATTTTTGACATGAAATTGACACAAAAAAAACGTAGGGGATTAGTTTGTTGGTTTTTTAAACGGAATGGCCGGTCATACCGGTCATAGCGGTTTTTCAAATATAGTGTTTTAATGATCAACTTTGATTCATCATTTATTGTGCCGTTAGGAAGGAATAACTGTGACATATTACACCGCGTTTGCTGCTTCATCGTCTCTTCAGAGCTTAAACGAGTCTTTTGTAACGGAGATTGCAGAGTCGCCTACTCGGCCTTTGACACCCACTCTTATTCAGTTGCTAGAGTTGTTCACCGATGAATGTATGGATGCATACTTTCTTGGTCCTATGGGCATGATTGACCTTAATCCTATGGGTAAAAAAGTAGTGCAGGGTGGGGTTTCTGCGATCAAGAAGACCATAAAGGTAGCACTCAAGAAAGTGTTGGGGAAAATGTCTAACGATGAGATAAGGCCCTTAGCGGATTATATCGAATCACTACTACTAAAACCCGCGGAAGGTAGCGACTTACCAACATATATCGGTGTTGAATTACCTGATGAGCTTCATGCGCGAATCATGGGAGCAGTAGAGGAGGGGCGTAATGGTCAGCCAAAATCTGTTGCAAAAGAATTTTCTATTGGGATGTGTGCATTGGTTGATGTGTCGATCGATTGTTATTTTGAACGCCCGATGGAAATGATGAGTTTAGGTTATTTATCGGAGAAAATTGCGCGACTAGCGAATGAGTCCGTAAAAGGTGGCGCAAAATCAGTTATTAAGAAAGTTACCAAGACGATGAATGATGAGGAATTGTTGGCGTTTTTTGATTTTGCAGAATCTATTATTGTTGATGGTCCCGCTCAATAAGCGGGCAGGGTCACACCTTGTTCGTGAGATCTAACGAACAAGGTGTATGGATTACACGACCATGTTACTGAGTTGGGCAGAGATGATTTCTTCCGCGTCAGCTACAATTCGAGTAATCAGTGTCTTGCAGTCGGGGATGTCGTGGATTAGGCCTGCGATCATACCTGCAGTCCATACGCCATGTTCTAGATTGCCTTTTTCTAATACTTCTCTACCTTTTACACCGGCAACAAGGTCGGCAAGGTCGGCAAAGTCTGTTTGACCAGGTTGAGATTCAATATCAACCACTTTTTCAGCGACGCTATTTTTGTAGATCCGCGCGGTGTTTTTAAGTGTTCTGAATACCAGGGCAGTATCACGTTCGGTCGCTTCTACCAAGCGATCTTTAACATTCTGATGTATGGGGGCTTCTTGCGTTGCTAAGAAACGGGTGCCCATATTGATGCCATCAGCACCTAATGCTAATGCTGCGGCTAACCCGGAGCCTGTACCTATACCGCCAGACGCAAGCATTGGAATTTTAATGGCTTGTCGTGCGGCAGGGATGAGTATCAATCCTGGAATATCATCCTCTCCTGGGTGCCCTGCGCATTCAAATCCATCAATGCTGATTGCATCGCAACCTACCTGCTCGGCTTTTATCGCATGGCGTACAGAAGTACATTTGTGAATAACCTTTACCCCAGCAGATTTGAAAGCGGGCATAAATTGCTCTGGGCTTCTGCCTGCAGTTTCGATCACTTTGATGCCAGCTTCCACTGCTGCTTGGGCGTATTCGGCATAGGGTACCGGTTTTATGGTGGGGAGTATGGTGAGATTCACGCCGAAAGGTTTGTCGGTAAGGTCTCGACAACGCGCAATTTCCTTCGTTAATTCTTCCGGTGTCGGTTGAGTTAACGCGGTGAGGATCCCAAGACCTCCTGCATTAGAGACCGCTGATGCAAGTTCTGCTCTGCCAACCCACTGCATGCCGCCTTGGACGACAGGGTGCTCGATATTAAGCAGTTCGGTAATTGACGTTTTTAACATGTTATTTCTCCGTGAAGCGATTGTTGGTGATTTAGTCGCTAGTAGATCGTCGTTGTGTTGTCTCAGAACGAAGACTACAGGAAATAACGTGGCTATCGCCGCGAGGGTTCTCTAGGGTGAATGGTTAGTTAAGTTCGGTAACCGGTTGGAAGTGACAGTAAGGGTGGAGATGTCATATGTGTCGAGAGAAGATACTGTTTCGCGGACGATATAGATATCCACGACGTCTCCTTGGAGCATTCTTTCTAGCGGGGACAGCTGGCTTAAGTCCGCAAGGGGAGTACGCAGTATATTGTCCATGCCGAAAGAGGTGTGACGAACAATATCATCAATATTGAGTAGGTAGGATATTCTTTCTAACGTGTCTCTTGGTAGTGTGCCTGTTTTATTGTTCTTCCAGTTGGCATAGGTGGAGGTTGCAGTAAGGCCTAAAAGTGTCATCGCTTCTTTACGATTAAGGTTCCACCGCTGAGCGATATCAAAGAATCCTTTAAGGGCAAGTTCGGCAATGCCTCTTCTAGCGGTGATTTCTTGCTTGTCCATCAGGCAACCCTTTGCTGCTTTTAGGTGTGATCATACCTTCACACTAGCACAGCAATAAAAAGGCCGATAGAAAATCAATTCTATCGGCCTTTTTGATCCTAAAGAATGGATCTGAACAGTACCAAAAGGAGCAATTAGTAGCGGTATTGGCCCTCATTGATATTAGCGAGTACTTCATCAGTCACTGGGGTGAATGCATCACTTCCAGGTAACCACGCGTAAACCGCTTCGCCGCTAGTTTTGCTTGGATCAAAGGCTTCATCTTTAAGCTTGGTTTTTTGATACTTAAAGGTGCCTGTGGTTTCCATTTGCTCTTTCACACGCAAGAACAAGGGCACGGCATAGATAGGCATTTGGCTCTTGGCAAAGGTTAGTAAGTCTTTGAAATCAACAGCATCAACCGGTACAGAAGGCGTAATAGAGGCCATTCCTGCACGTCCATTGGTATTTGGAATCTCAACACCGTAGGCAACTGCCTCAGATATTTGAGGGTGACGTGTCATGATATTTTCGACTTCTGTCGTAGATACGTTTTCACCTTTCCAACGATAGGTATCCCCCAGGCGGTCAACAAATTGAACGTGGCCGAAACCAATGTCTCTTAGCATGTCGCCGGTATTGAAGTATCGATCACCTTTTTCGAATACATCTTCAAAGATAACTTTTTTGGTTTTCTCTGGGTCGGTGTAGCCATCGAGCGGTGATTTATCATCGATTTTTGCTAACAATAGGCCTTGTCCACCTTTTGGCGCTTTAACCATGAACCCGTCAGCGCTGCGAACCGGTTCGTCTTTTTCCTTATCATATTGTACTAATGACCATGGAATAGGGGAGAAGCCAACGGTATTGTCAAAGTTAAAAATGTTGGTGAATCCAATGTTGCCATCACTGGCAGCGTACAACTCACAAACGTGGCCAACATTAAAGCGACGTTTAAATGGCATCCAAACACCTGGGCGCAATCCGTTACCGACCATTTTAACAACGGGGTTGTTAGCGTCATCAGACTTTTCTGGTTGATCCATTAGATAGCGGCACAATTCGCCGACATAGCCGATAGTGGTGGCATTAAATTTGCGCGTATCCTTCCAGAAATTACTGGCGGAGAATTTACGGCGAATCGCAAAACCTGAAGCACCTGCGATTGCGGAGCCCCAGCAAACACATAACCCTGTTGCATGGTACAACGGCAGGGTTGAATACATGACGTCCTTAGGTCCCATCTTCAACGACACGATGCCAAAGCCACCGTAAGACTTCATCCAGCGACCATGCTTGAATATGCCAGCCTTAGGTAATCCTGTTGTACCAGAGGTGTAGATATAGAAGCAGGGGTCGTTGAAATATATTTGGTTGGTTGTATCGGGGTTATGGGTCGGGCTGCTGGCAGATTCCGTAGAAAGGTTTAGGAAGCCTTCTGGAGCAGTGCCTGGATCTTTCGTTGTGTCGGTGTCTGCGACAAAATAGGTCTGGTCGTCATCGATATCGATATCAGGACGCACTTCGTTATAGATTGCGGTGAGCTCTTCACCAACAATAACGGCCTTGGGTTTAACCAGGTTGAAACTGTGGATCAACACTTTGTTTGCTTGCGAGGTGTTGATCATCGCGCAGATTGCGCCGATTTTGGCTGCCGCCAATACGGTGACAAGCAGTTCTGGACGATTTTCAATAAAGACGCCTATTACATCGCCCTTTTTAATCCCTTGGCTGATTAAGTAATGGGATATTCGGTTAGCCCATTGGTTGACTTCATCGTAGGTAAAACGAACATTTTCATAGAGTAGAGCTGGACCGCGAGGGTTACGCTGCGCTGCCTGCTCAAAAGTCCAACCCAGTCCGCATGCCTGTGTAGGATCGGAGACGTTGGAAATTTTAAGACCTTTTACGATGCGTGGAAGCCCCTTCACAATGGAAGGAACTTTTTTCATCATCATACCCCACGTGATCATGTCAGTGTTACTGCTACTCATGGAACCCCCAAGGCTATCCTAATTTAATCAGGTTAAAATAAAATCAATGCCACGAGCAATATAGTTGCAAACGCAAAGCATTGATTGTTGAAGAAGAATGAAACGCTATATTAAAGAAAGCAACAACCCCGCGCGTAAAACTCCAATCGCATTGGGTAATCCGTGGCTGTCTTGGCTCGGTTGTTTTTCTAAGCTAGTTCTTTGCGTCTATATCCAATATTTACAAGGTGTAACATACCCATATGTGGCCTACCATGCAAGCGATTACCCAAGAGAACCCCACCCTATTAGGGAATCGATAATACATCATGTCGATATCTATAGGCGTAGATCGTAGTTTGACCGATATGCACCATATTGGATGCATATCGGTAAACAAAATCTTGAGCGTTTGTGTCGCAGGCCCCGACGTTGCTAGGCCCTCGTCATGAGCTAGATTAATGGCCGCGGTATTTGTTTTAGCGTCCGATCATTATGATTCTTCCGCGGGTTCAATGCTGACTAATACTTGGCGGATTTTCACTTGATCTCCTATGGATGTGGATATCCCTGATACGGAGCCACTGCAATCGGCTTTAATTTGATGCTCCATTTTCATGGCTTCCACTACCGCGAGAGTTTGCCCCTTGCTAACGACTTCTCCCTCAGTACAAAGTAAATCAATGACGGCACCATCCATGGGAGCAAGAATTCTGCCAGACCCTACGCCGTCTGCACTGGCCGGTGCTGCATGAGTTATTTCTTGCAGAGAAAGGCAGTGTTTTCCGGTATCAATGTAAATTGAGTCACCTTCAATAACCCCGCAGGCGGAATAACGGATTCCGTCGTAGAGGTAGCTTATGGTGCTATCAGTGACGCTGATGATGTTTATTTCATGCTGTACGGGTTGTTCTGATGCTGTCTCAGATTGGTTACCAACTGTGACTGAGTAGCCTGCATTATTTTTATTCGGGGCTAACTGTAACTCATGGGTATTACCTTCACAGACTAATTTGATGGGGCGTAACAAGTTATTTGAACTGTGCCAACCAACGAACTTGCCGGAGTGTTGGGAATGGTAAAGGGCTGAAGCCAAGCCGAGCTCTTGGTGCGACGGTTGATAAATACTGAGACTCTCATCATCGGAAAATTGGTCTTGAATAAAAGCGGTAGTGGCCAAACCTGCAGTAAAATGAGGGTGGGCAACGAGATTTTGTAGAAACCACTTATTCGTTTTTACACCAAGTAGGGAGGTATCTTGAATTGCCCGTGTTAATTTTCGAATTGCCTCTTGTCTATCTTTGCCCCAAACAATTATTTTCGCTAGCATCGGGTCATAAAAGGGCGAAACATCGGTGCCTTCTTTGACGCCGTGATCGATGCGAGCATCGGTGTGGGTGTCTCTATCTTGAGGTGTGATCCAGCGTATTACGGGGCCTGTTTGAGGCATGAATTGATTGGCTGGATCTTCTGCATATAAACGAACCTCCATTGCATGGCCGGATAATTGGACTTCATCTTGAGATAAGGGGAGAGGTTGCCCAGAAGCCACGAGAAGTTGCCATTCGACGAGGTCGACATTGGTGATCAGTTCAGTGACAGGATGCTCTACCTGTAAGCGAGTATTCATTTCTAAGAAATAAAATTCACCGTTGTCCGCTAACAAGAACTCAACGGTACCTGCGCCGACATAATTACAAGACTTAGCTGCCAATACAGCAGACTTCCCCATGCGTTCACGTAAATCTGCATTTACTGCGGATGAAGGGGCCTCTTCAATAACTTTTTGATGGCGCCTCTGTACAGAGCAATCTCTTTCCCCTAGATAAATGATATTACCATGAGTGTCGCCAAACACTTGGATTTCTACATGCCTAGGGTTCATTACCGCACGCTCAAGAATTAACTCGCCGCTGCCGAAGGCATTTTCTGCTTCACTTCTTGCAGATTTAATGGTCTGTTCTAGTTCTGTAAAGTCGTTGACAAAGCGCATGCCGCGACCGCCACCACCCGCTGACGCCTTTACCATAAGCGGAGTGCCAATTTCTTTTGCTTGGCCTACTAGAAAATCGATGGATTGATCATCCCCTTGATAGCCTGGAACACAGGGAACCCCGACAGCTTGCATTTCAATTTTTGATTGACGCTTAGATCCCATAAGCGTAATGGCTTCACTTGACGGACCAATGAAAACGATATTGGCTTTCTTGCAAGCGCTGGCGAAATCGGCATTCTCTGAGAGAAAACCATAACCTGGGTGAATGGCATCAGCTCCAGTGATCTTTGCAGCATGTAGTATTTTTTCGACCGACAGGTAAGATTCGGCGGCTGACGATGGGCCTATGTGGACAGCTTCATCTGCAACGTGAACATGCCTTGCGTTGGCATCGGCGTCACTATATACAGCGACCGTTCTATACCCTAAGCGTTGAGCTGTTGTCATTACCCTAACTGCAATTTCACCACGGTTAGCAATGAGTATTTTTGAAAATGTTGCCATTTTCTTCTCCGATAAATTATTCGCAATCGCATCTGTTAAGAGCGTTTTGTCGTTATATTAAGTGTTGTATGTTTAGCCGTATTAAAGGGCTTAGCTTGCCCAGGAGGGGAGGCGCTTTTGCACAAACGCCATGGTGCCCTCAGTGCCTTCTGGGCTTTGAACTGCCTCTGCAAAATCGATAGCGGCTTGATCCAGAAGGCTGTCCATGTCTATGTGGCCAACCTTCATGATGAGCTCTTTGGTTGCACGATTGGCAGCGGGTGCGCAGCGTTTCACCTGGGCTAGCACCTCATCAAGTTGTTGCTCAAGCGCTTCGTTATCGCTGCAAACATAGTGAGCAACGCCTAAGCGAAGCGCCTCTTCTCCATTGAAGCGAGAGCCTAAAAGGGTAAGTCTTCTCGCGTGGGTTATTCCCACGCGGGTAACAACAAAGGGTGCGATTTGAGCTGGTAGAATACCGAGCCCAGTTTCGGGTAAACCAAATTGAGCGTTGTGAGCGGCAATTGCTACATCAGAAACGCAGGCTAAGCCAAAACCACCGCCAAGCACTGCACCTTCAAGAATAGCGATCACAACTTGCGGCGCTTGGTTGGCTTGCGTGATCATGCGTCCGAATTGACGATTGAGTTCTGCGAAGGGGTTGGGCTTACCTTCCTCTATGGCTGTCTGGATTTCGCCCCTTGCTCCAGCCATATCCTTAATGTCGCCGCCAGCACAAAAGTTATTGTCGGCACCACGCAGCACAATTGCACGAATGTCTATTTGGTTTTTTACACTGTCAAACACTGCCATAAGCTCGTTAACCATTGCCAAACTCATCGCGTTTCGACATCTTGGTCTGTTGAGAGTGACATGCAGAGCGTGTTCTCTTAATTCAAGAGACAGTGTTTCAGTGTGAGGTAATTCGAATGTTGCGTCTGACATGGTCATTACCCCTTTGATTTTCGCGGTAGGATATCCATTGTCTTGCAGATGATACCGAGCATGATTTCATCTGCACCACCACCGACTGAAGCGAGGCGTCCATCTCGATACATTTGACTGACTGGGTTGTCCATCATATAGCCCATGCCACCCCAATATTGCAAGCAGGAATCCGCCACTTCTCGTATGAGTCTGCCTCCCTTGAGTTTACACATGGAGGCAAGTTCAAGGGTTTTTTGTGGGTTTTCATTGGCGATATACATTTCACAGGTGCGATACACCAATGATTTTAGTGCTTCGACTTCTGTTTGAAGCTCTGCTAGTCGAAAGTGGATGGACTGGTTGTTAATTAGCGGCTGTCCAAAGGTTTCTCTTTCGCGGCAGTATTCAATGGTTTTTTCTATGGCTAAATTCATTCCGCCGACAGCATTGGCTGCGCCCCACATACGCTCTTCTTGGAATTGCATCATTTGAATCATGAAACCTTGACCTTCAGCACCGATAAGATTCGTTTGCGGAACACGAACGTTATCGAAGAATACTTGAGCGGTATCGGAGGACCGCATGCCGATTTTATCGAGAGGCTTAGATACTTCGATACCTTTGCTGTTAGCAGGAACAACAATTAATGACTTGTTGGAGTGCTTTGGGCCATCTCCTGTATTTGCTAATAGGCAAAAGAAATCAGCCTGAGTGGAGTTGGTTATCCACATCTTGGTGCCATTGATAACATAGTCGCTGCCATCTTTTTCAGCTTTGGTTTTTATTGCTGCAACGTCTGACCCTGCGCCAGGTTCGCTGACGGCTATTGCGGCAACCATGTCACCTGCGATGGCTGGGGTTAGAAACTCCTTACATAATGCTTCGCTACCAAATCGTGCAAGTGCGGGCGTGGCCATGTCTGTCTGCACGCCAATGGCGAGAGGGACTCCGCCGCACGCCGCATTTCCTAACTCTTCAGCGACGACTAATCCATAAGAATAATCAAGGGCCATACCACCGTATTGTTCTGGCTTGGTCACGCCTAGTAGCCCAAGGTCTCCCATTTTCTTAAATAATGTGTGGGCAGGGAAGGGACCATTTTTTTCCCATTCAGGAACAAAAGGGTTAATTTCATTGCTAACAAAATTGCGTACGGTACGGCGTAATTCTTCATGCTCTGGAGTGAAAATCATTGTATTGTCCTGTTAGTCTTAACATTAGAAACGTGCTACACCGAAGGCGTTGGGTTGTAGTTGTCGTTGTTCCGCCTCACGGGTAGTACTCATTAAATAAGCCAAGATTTTTCGCGTATCTCGTGGGTCGATAATGCCATCGTCCCACAGGTGCGCAGTGCCATATAATGCGGTGGACTGCTTGTCTAGATTGATGGCGGTACTTTGTTCTAGCATGTCGAGAACTTTTTCGTCGGGTTCCATACCCATGCCACGTTGTTTTTGTTCGGCAACAATACGAAGTACTTTACCTGCCTGTGCCCCCCCCATGACTGCCGTCTTGTTATTAGGCCACGCAAATATGAAGCGTGGATCTAACCCCCGTCCACACATTGCGTAATTACCTGCACCGTAGGATCCGCCAACAACAACCGTGAATTTGGGAACCCGCGCATTAGCAACGGCCTGTATCATTTTGGATCCGTGTTTGATGATGCCGTTCTTTTCCGGTTCCGTCCCGACTAGAAAGCCGGTGGTATTGTGAAAGAAAAATAGCGGTGTTTGGCTTTGGTCGCAGAGCTGAATAAATTGAGCAGCTTTAGTCGCGCCAGAAGTAGTAATAGGCCCGTTGTTTCCAATAAACCCGGCCGAGTACCCTTCTATTTTTAACCAACCACACACGGTACCGCTGTCATAATTCTCTTTGAAATCGAGAAAGTCGGAATCATCTGCGATTCTAGCGATGATCTCTCTGCAGTCGTAAGGCGTTTTTAGGTCAACAGGAATAACCCCTAACAGTTGCTCTGAGCTATATCTCGGTTCGGAATAGTCTTTGCCTTGCTGGGCTGGCATACGATCGTTCCACGGGATCTTTGCCATGATTTCTCTTGCAATACGAATCGCATCGTTATCGTTTTCTGCAAGATACTCCGCTGTACCTGCTTCTTGTGCGTGCAGTTCTGCACCGCCAAGCTCCTCATCGGTAGCTATTTCGCCGGTGGCTGCTTTCAGTAGGGGAGGGCCAGCAAGAAACATTTTTGTTTTATTGCGTACAACAATAATGTAATCAGACAGCCCAGGCTGATAAGCGCCCCCTGCGGTGGCATTGCCATGCACGACCGTTATTTGCGGAATGCCGGCTGCAGACATCCGTGCTTGATTAGCAAAGCTGCGGGCGCCTTCAACGAAGATTTCTCCAGCGTGATTGAGATTGGCCCCTCCACTTTCTGAGAGAGTGATAATTGGCAACTTATTTGTGAGTGCAATTTCCTGCAATCGTAGGCTTTTTTTCAGTCCCGCAGGGGATATGGTGCCACCTTTGATCGCACTATTGTTAGCGTTGACCATGCAACGAATACCCTGAACGTAGCCAATACCAGAAATAACACCGCCGCCAGCCTCACTGCCATCTTTGTCATCATGCATTTGATAACCGGCCAAAGGTAGTAGCTCTAAAAATGGCGAGCCAGGATCCAATAGCGCTTCGATGCGTTTGCGAGGGAGAATTTGCCCCCTTTTTTCGAATTTCGGTAGGGCCTTTTCAGCCTTGTCGATAACCTTTTGTTCTAATCCTCTGAACTCTTCGATAAGGCCTAGCATATAATTCTGGCTGTCGTGGAATTGCTCAGAATTTGTATCAATAGTGGATTCTATAATTGGCATAGGTATTTCCGTCTAGTGCTGAAAGCGTATGTCATCGGTATTGTTTTTATTCGAAGTCGTCTTTAAGTACGTCGGGTATTTCGTAGCGATGAAAACCGTTATACATCTTCGATGGTTTAGTTTGGGGTAGCGGGAACATTGCGCCACCCAGTGGAGCACCACCATCAATTTTTATGGTGTCGCCATTAATAAATGCTGAGCCGTCGCAAAGCAGAAAGCTAATGACGGAGCTTACTTCAGCTTCAGTGGCTAAGCGTTGTAACGGGACGTGGTGTTTTAGTTTCTTTATCGTTTGTTTCGTGAAGTCATCGTAGGTATCAAGACCACTGGACATGATCCAGCCGGGAGCAACGGCGTTGACTCTAACGCCGCATGGGCCCCATTCAACAGCGGCGGTTTGCGTGAAGTTCACCATTCCCGCGCGAGCTGCGCCGGAATGCCCCATGCCTGGCATGCCGCCCCACATGTCGGCAACAATATTGACAATAGAGCCACCCCTTGTATTCATGCATTGCGTGAATACCTCGCGGGCGACAAGAAACCCTCCCGTAAGGTTCGTGCTAATGACTGCATCCCACCCTTTTTTATTGATTGCGGCCAAGGGAGAGGGGAATTGCCCCCCTGCATTGTTGACCAATCCATGAATTTCACCGTGTTCCTTTATGACGGTGGAGATGACGTCTTTTACTTTATCTTCATCTCTAATATCGCATGTGTAATAACTAACAGAGCCACCATCTTCAATAATTTCAGTGGCAACATTTTCTAGTTTTTCTAATTTACGTCCAATTATAACTACGTGCGCACCGAGTGCTGCCAATTCGTGAGCGACGCACCGACCAATGCCGCTGCCACCGCCAGTGACAAGCATAGTGTTGTCGCTAAAGATGTCAGCTCGTAATACTGATGAATATCCCATGGAATACTTCCTATTTTAATTGGTCAGCGATGGATTGAGTTATAGGTATTGGAAACTCTAGCAGCTGTTGTGCATAGGCTTTGCCTTGCGCGTCGATACGAAGACTGGCGATACCGCCGCCACCGAGGCTGTTCTCAAGCATAAAGTTCATGCCGTTGATACCGGGCATCTGCCAGCGTGAAACGTGGCTATCGGCATTGTCGTGTACATGCGCCATAAATTCAGACACAGTAGACTCTGTTAGTGCCGATTGAATCGCTGGAAGAAATTCTGCTTGTCGAGCGATGACGCCGATGTTGCTATGGTTTCCTTTGTCTCCACTTCTTGCGTATGCAAGTTTGTAGAGGGGGACTGTGTCTACGATGTCATGTGTTGCTATTGTGTGAGGTTTTGGTTGCGGATCGATAGACACTGAAGCGAATTTATTCTCTTCGTTAACCGTTACACCGGAGCGTTCGCCGTTAATTACAACACTTACATCAAGATTCTTTTTTGGGTACAAGAAAGAAAATAGCCGAATAACCGGGGATACTTTTGGGCGTCCACCAACGAGTCCGGTTAACCCTGGTGCCATGGCGGTGCTGGCCTGTGCAATTTCTCGAGAAAAAAGCCCCAGTGCTTTCTTGTCGACATGGGTTGCTGCTATTTTTACTACGACTTCACGAGCGTTGTGAACGATACTGTTTTTGCCGTAAGTCGCTTCCGTACCTAATATTTCTACGGAGGTTTGGGTAAAATCAGCCAATCCTTTTTCTGCGAATAAGAGGCCTACTTTTTTCAATAATGCGGTGCTGACAACGTCAGCTTTTTTCTGCGCATTGATGCCTCCCATCATAAAGCTGGCGGTTATTCGAAAGCCGTCAGGGTAAGTGCTTGATACTTTATAGGTGTCAGTGGGTGGGTGTCCCTTTGCGCCAGATACGTGAACTCTATCTTTAGCTAATTGCTCGATATGAACATCCGTGAAATCACACACTACATCAGGTAGGTAATAGGCTCGTGGGTCTCCTATTTCATAGACTAACTGCTCCGCGACGGTGGCTGTGGTGACAATGCCGCCGGTATTATCGGGCTTTGTGGTTATAAAACTGCCATCTTCAAAGCACTCGATAACAGGAAACCCCATATTGTGAAAGTCGGGCACTGTTTCCCAGTCGGTAAAGTTGCCGCCGGTACATTGAGTTCCGCATTCAATGATGTGGCCTGCCAAGCTGCCTTGAGCTAACTTGTCGTAATCTTCAAAACTCCAACCGAATTCATGCATAAGTGGGGCGAGTACAACGGCACTATCGACGACCCTACCAGTGATAATGATGTCGGCATTACTTTGAAGAGCGGTAAGAATACCCGGTGCACCCAAGTATGCATTCATGCTTATCAGCATCGGTGGAAGCGATTCGTTGCTGAACATCTCAGAGATATTCTGTTCCTGCAATGATCCTTGCTGGTGAGTTAAATTATCCCCCATGACGGTAGCAACGGTGAGATTGAGTCCTGCGTCGTCAATAAGCTTTTGAATCGCAGAGGCGCATGCGGAAGGGTTAATCCCTCCTGCGTTGCTAATAACTTTGATGCCCTTGTTTGCGATGTCAGAGAGTAGTGGGGCCATGGCATTTGACACGAAATCGGTGGCATATCCTGCCTCAGGGTTTTTCATTTTGGCACCAGCCATGATTGACATGGTGACTTCTGCAAGATAATCAAATACTAGGTAATCAATGTCGGATTGTTTCACCAGTTGGTGTGCTGCAGTTTGGGTGTCCCCCCAGAATGCAGAGGCGCAGCCAATCTTGATTGACTTGTTTACTTGGGAAGTTTGATTCATTTGTTGAAGCTCCCTAGGGACTACGATACCTAGATATAGTTGACTATAAGTCGGCGCGCCAATTGAAGGTATACAGATCTTCGAAATATGACTAGCCCGTCGACTTTGTTTGTATTAAGCTACCAAGCAAGCGCTTGGTTTGTAAAGTGCTGTTTAATATTTTTTAAAAGTTTATTAGGTGTCATCTGATAAACTGGCGGCATTTTTTACATCCGTAAGTCAGAAATACAGTTGATAGCAGGTTGGTTAGATAGATTATGACAGCGAAGAAAAGTTGGGTATTGGGTGGTATGGAGGATACGCCAAGAGGCAGGATTCTAGCGGCCGCAGCACATTTGTTTCAAAAGAAAGGCTTTGAGCGGGCGACAGTAAGGGATTTGGCGCAAGCAGTGGGTATTCAATCAGGCAGTATTTTTCACCACTTTAAGACAAAGGAAGAAATACTGCGCAACGTCATGATTGAGGTGATTCGGTTCAATACGGAAAGGATGGAACTAGAATTGGCGAAAGCAAGTAATGCCAGAGAGCGGGTTCTGGCCTTAATGCATTCAGAATTGCTTTCAATCAATGGTGATACCGGTGAAGCGATGACGGTATTGATTTATGAATGGCGAAGCCTCAAGCCTGAGAGCCAACATGAAATATTGGGCTTGCGACAGGTATATGAGCAAATGTGGCTAGATGTGTTCGAAGAGGCAAAAGCAGAAGGTCTAATAGGTCCGGATGTTGATACGTTTATTCTGCGTCGGTTTGTCACTGGCGCGTTGGGTTGGTCGAACTTCTGGTATAAGTCAGACGGAACCCTTGATCTGGAAGGGTTGGCGGAGAAGTCACTGGCCTTGGTTTTGAAGCCAATGTGCTAAAACGAACCTATTTGGGTAAACCAAATGGCATTTTGTGCCATTTGCTCGGTTTTTTGTACCGAATGGAACACTGAAGATCGGGTGAAATTAGGCGCAAGTACTATATTGAGTTCAAATTGCGAAAAATAATGAACGTTTAATACAAGACTAGGCCTTGTGTATATGTCTATAAAATGTCAGGATTAGGTCAGTGAGCAGAAAGTATCCACTTTTTGGGCTTGGCTTCTTTATCACCAAAAAACAATGCAAAGACATTACACGGTGATCAAGGGCGTAAGTGGGTACAGTGTTCGTGATTTAACTTGGGTATTTTGAAAAAATAAGAAAGCTTGCGTATGAATGAGCGAGTCGGTCAAATGGGGAGAAGATCTGTATTTATTGGTGCCTACTGGGCATTTCAATTGGTACTATAGTCTTGAAAGTTTGCTGAAGCGTAATATGTAAGTTTGTTCAATCTACCCCTAAACAACAATAAGAATTTAGGGTGGCTTAAAATGAATGCACTTGATCCTGCAACACCTTCTATAACCCCTGAGAAGGGACCTGATGCTCGCGATAGAATCCTGTCTGCGGCTTTATCCTTGTTTGCTATGCGTGGTTTTGAAGGCGTTTCGACGACTCAAATCGCCAAGGTAGCCGGTATTACCCAACCATTGATCCATTACCACTTTAAAAATAAAGAGGCATTGTGGAAGGCCACGGTGACTCGTTTATTTGGTCGTTTCAATTCTGAGTATGCTGTGGCTATTGGCGCGATCCCGCGCAATGATAAAAAACGGTATTTAATGGAAGTAATCCGTCATTACGTAGCTTTTTCAGCGAAGTATCCAGAATTTGGGCAGTTTGTGATGCGTGAGGGTGCGCAAGAATCTGAACGTTTAGATTGGTTGGTGACTGAGTGGATGACGCCGTTGCTGGGCCAGTTCAAAGAGGTTTTTCAGGAGGGAGTACAAGAAGGTTGGCTTAAGGATATGCCGTTCCCTCAATTGATGATGCTTATTACTGCTTCTGCATCTCAGTTCTTTTCATTGGCTCCGCTAATGAAGGCGCTCTACCAAGTGGACCCAGAGACTCCTGAGCAAATATTGACTCATAGCGATGCGGTTGTTGAGGTGATTAGCGCGGCTATAGTCAGTAACGCTCAATCAACGCTGGAGCCGGCTATGTCCGCTTAAGGTTGTACGGGAGGGAATCCCCACAAAAAAGCCGCTCACGTAATGTGAGCGGCTTTTTTGTGGGTTTTGAACTTGGGAGGTGAAAGAAATATACTAAGCAGCTTCAGTTTTTGATGAATTTGGGGTGTTAGATGATAGCGAATGGTTTTTCATATGGCGGTACAGGTTATGTCATATTAGAGGAGGGTGAGATTGACCCGGCAACCTATGGCTTTATTGTTAAGCACTATCTTGTCTCTCGTCCTGATGGTTCCACTGAACCTGGTGCATACTCTCTTGAAGAGGCAAAAGCCAAAATAGATACGCTAATGAAAACAAAGTAAATTAATTCACTTAAGTGTTTGACACTGCGTAAAAAATCCGTAATATACGCATCTCTTCTCGGGTGGTTAGCTCAGTTGGGAGAGCATCGCCCTTACAAGGCGAGGGTCG
>MABD01000037.1 GCA_002162955.1 Gammaproteobacteria bacterium 45_16_T64 | reverse complement strand
TCGCGCCGCCACAAGCGATCGCTAAATAATCATGGGTGGGTCAGTTTTCAATTACCGTTTATGACGTAAAGTGGGTCAGTTTTGGACTACCGTTGACATTGATGGGGTTTCTATGAGGGAGGCGGCCTTTATTGAGGGGGGAGATCTAATGATGAGGTCATTTTCCAGCGATACTTATAGTGTGGATGGTGGAACAAATTATTGTCAAAGGCCAATAGTAAGAAAAGATCGAAAATATTTTACTGCTCAGCACTATAGATACTACAGTGGTGATATGTTCGCTAAGTTTGTTTTCCCCAGCTTAGCAAAATATTTGATGGGTTATGAAGTTACGACAAGAAAAAGGATTCGGTCATGGGGAAGATTTCAATATTATCTTAGATCAGGTTTTGAAGGTATTTTTATTTGATGGTTAATTCTATACCACTAGGGGTAACGACATGATTTTTTTATTGAACTTCGGTGATGTCCCTTATTTCTATTTAATATTGTTTCTATAGATTTAAATTTACGAGTGTTTTCGACAGGAGTTTACGGAATGAAATGGATTTCAATGTTATACACAGGTGCTGCCACTCCAGTTCATGCCATGACGGGTATTCTTGGAGTATGTGTTGTTGCATTCTCATTCGCAGGTGCCCTCGGTGGTTTCATGGAAAAGTTCACCTATGCGGTATTTTTTCTATATGGCATATTTCTGTTCTATTGTGCTTTTTTCAGCCGGCTATTGGTTGAGGCGAATCGACTTGAAGATGATGATCCAAAGCGCGGGAAGTTGATAGGGTTGTCTTATGTTTACCAGAGTATTTTGATTCCGGTTATCTTGGTGATGATGTGGTGGATTTTGTCTACAGCGATCGGAAAAGCGAATAATCTCGTTATTACTGCAAAAAGTATTAGTGAACCTTTAATTCGTGAGTTTGAACATATGACAATGGGGTCTATTGAATATGACGAGGGTTTGAATGAAAAGGGAGAGGTGACTTTGACGTTGAAGCTTTCAGGGTTTCTGCAAAATGATGATGTATTAGAAAGAATGGTCGATTACCCTGGGAAAGAGCCGGTAAGGATTGAAATGTCGGTATCTAGTGATCTTGTTAATCTACCGGGGTACGAGATTTTTATAGACAATAATCCCATTGAACTTAAGCTCGATGTTAATCGATCGGTTAATGATGATAGACCATATCTTGATTCATGTTATATACATATTCCTGTTTTGTCCCCTGAATTAGGTGATATACCTCAAACCAAGATTGTAATTTCTTCTTACCATGAAAAAACACTGATGTTACACCGGGGAGTTGAGTTGCATAGTAGTGGCGTAGTATCTAAGGAGGAGTTGTTGTTGGGGGAAGGTAGTTTAATGCTGAAGTATAAAGACCATAACACTTATTACGCTAATGGAAGAGTTGGTTACTGTAGGACATCAATTGAAAACAAGGGTAAAAACTATTTTGATATGGCTGTCTATCAGTATCTATCTGACGAAATTGTTTCTAGATTTATATACCCCAATATATCGACTAAAGTCATCAGTTATTCGGCTGGAAAGAGGCACTATCTCCGAAGTTGGAAGAGATTTCAGAGTTATCTTAGGTCAGGGTTCGAGGGTCTTTTTCATTGAAGTCTAATAAGTCTCTCTGGGTCGGTGCCTACAATATTGGAAGCTGTACTTAATCATAGCCCGCTACGTAGGTTGTTTCGTACATAGTTAGTCAGCGATGATTGTCATTTTCGATATAAGTCCAACGGTAGGGGGCCAATAGCCTTTCTCTTCACTTATATCAGTTCCCTCGACAGAACCATTGATATTGAGAGTGGTCGGCAGTTATGTCTGTGGGTTGGAGTTTGGAAGCAACTCCCTATTTGGCTTTCGCATTACCAGCAGAATCTGCTGCTGTGATATTATTCAGTCAAAATTATTAACGTAAAAGAAAGGACTCCTTAGAGTGCAGTGGGTATCAAATCTCTACAAGAGCATGGCTACGCCAATTCATGCTGCTATCGGTATTCTTGGGGTGTGTATTGTCGCGTTCTCATTCGCAGGAGCTCTAGGTGGGTTTATGGAAAAATTCACCTATGCGGTGTTTTTTCTATATGGCATATTCTTGTTTTATTGTGCTTTTTTTAGCCGACTATTGGTTGAAGCGAACAGACTCGAAGATGATGATCCGAAGCGCGGGAAGTTGATAGGGTTGTCTTATGTTTACCAGAGTGTGTTGATTCCGATTATCTTGGTGATGACGTGGTGGATTTTGTCTACTTTTATTGGGAAGGCAAATAATCTAGTTATTACAGCGAACAACGTAAATGAAACTCTCATTCGTGAATTTGAGCATATGACTAGGGGGCCCATAGAGTATGATGCGGATAATCTTGATGAAGGGATGCAGTCGATAACTTTGAAATTATATGATTCTTTGAGGGGGGATAAACCTCTGAAATCAATGATTGAGTATAAAGGGAAGGGAGGAGCTACTATTTCAATGTCTATCCCTTCCAATCTGAGTGGGCTTCCTGGCTATGAAATATTCGAAGGGAAAAACTCTGTAGATTTGGAGTTAGACTCCAGTGGAGCGACGAGTGATGAACGCCCCTATCGAGATGCTTGCTATATACGAATCCCAGTATTGAAACCGGATTTGAGTAGTGTTCCTGTTAGTGAAATATCAATTTATGCAAATCACGACGTTACTCTTAGGTTGCTTAAGGGAGTAAAGTTAAAAACGGATAGTGGAATTCATAGCGAGGACTTATTGGTAGGGGATGGTTTTGTGATGATTAAATATAGAGATCATCTCGCATATAAACCCTCAGGAAGTCTAGCATATTGTTCGGGGCCGCTAGAAAGGGGTGGCAAAGAGTATCTTAGTGTAGGTTTGGATAATGGTATACCTGTGCAGGTTAATGCGAACTTTATTTATCCGACTGTATCTAAAGATCTTATTGGATATAGGCGTGAAAAACGGTCGTATCTTAGGCCTTGGAAAAGGTATCAATATTATCTAAAAAGGAGCTTTGAACGTTTAGTTGAGCAGTAGTTTCGGGAGCTAGTGGCGAAATGCAAGAATATGCGACAGCTCTGCTAAGGATTATCGGCTAAATAGAAACTTAGATTTACGTTTCTCTGATGATTGGCTTTTATACTATTCTGAAAATAAAATTATGTTAAGGTACTTTTTGGCTTCAGCTAGATTAGGCAAGAATTTTGTCTGAAATGCGCATCCCATATCTTTCAAATTACCTCCAAATTCCACTGTTGTGATATCATTCGATCCAAATTCGTAATATAAAAGAAAGGGCTTCATAGGATGCAGTGGGTATCAAATCTCTACAAAGGCATGGCTACGCCAATTCATGCTGCTATCGGTATTCTTGGGGTGTGTATTGTCGCGTTCTCATTTGCGGGGGCTCTCGGTGGTTTCATGGAAAAATTCACCTATGCGGTGTTTTTTCTATATGGCATATTCTTGTTTTATTGTGCTTTTTTTAGTCGTCTATTGGTTGAGGCGGATAGACTTGAGGATGATGATCCAAAGCGAGGGAATTTAATTGGGTTGTCTTATGTTTACCAGGGTGTGTTGATTCCAGTTATATTGGTGATGACTTGGTGGATTTTGTCCACCTTTTCTGGAGAGGCAACGAACCTTATAGTGACAGCTAAGAAAATAAGTAAACCTCTTATCAGTGAATTTGAACATATGACTATGGGGCCCATCTCATATGATGAGGATAAACTTAGTGACGGAGAGGGAACGATAACATTGGAGTTGTCTGGCTTTCTGAATTTAGATAAGCCGCTGAATTCCATGATTGAATATAGCGGTGTGGGGCGGGCAGTTTTGAATATGTCTGTTCCCTCCGGTTTACGTAGTGCTACCGGTTATGAAATTTTTGCAGATGAGAGTCTGGTTGAATTAGAGCTGGATAGGAATAATTCAACGAGTGATAGGCGCCCATATAAAGACGCATGTTATGTGCGAATACCTGTGCTAAAACCAGATTTAAGTAATATTCCAATTACTGAGATACCAATTTATGATTATCATAAAGTAACTCTCCGTTTACTTAGGGGGGTTAATATTGCTGCTAGTAATGGAATGAACAGTGATGAAATTCTTGTTGGAGATGGGTTTGTAATGGTGAAATACGAAGATCATCGAGCGTATACTCCTAATGGAAGTGTGATCTATTGTTCAGAACCAGTGGAAAGAAACGGTAAAGAGTACTTCAATATAAGTATTGGAAATAGCATACCAGTAGAAATTTACGCTTCTTTTATATATCCAGTTATTTCTAGTGATCTAATTGCTTTTTCACGGGATTCACGAAGTTATTTGAGGTCTTGGAAAAGGTATCAATACTATTTGAAAAGGGGGTTCGAACGTATATTTGATTAGCTCATGTATAGAATGTAGCTTTCGAATACTGAATTGATTTGAAAGCTATGCCTCTAGGTTACAAGTTAATCATAGTCGGCAATATAACAATTCCTATTTATAGTAATCCATCGGTGATCAGGGTTTTTGTATTTGTCATCATCTGTGTCCTTCCAGCGATACGGTTGCCAGTATCCATTTTCACTAGTTATGTCGGAGCTGTCATCGTTACCATCTATACTTAATCGTACCCACATTTCTATTTCTACCTTACGCCTTGGTTTTAGGAGAGGGAAGTTAACTTGTGGTTGAAATGGAATGTTTATCGATATAATCCTCGACTTATTGCCGTCTACAATTTTTGATATTGTTGGATGTGAGTCTCTGCTATCAGAGGGTGTAGTTTTGTCCAAATTACTTATTGATGTTATTTCTAGTCTATCCCTGGTTAGCGTTGCAGTGCTAGGCGAGAATAATTTGGAGTTAGGCAGATATACTGGGGCAGATTGTTTTCGGTCTACATGTTCTTCGTGATACTCATTTCGCTTCAATCGAAGTTCTATCCACAGTTTACTCTTCCCTTCAATAAAATACGGCACATCAAGCGTGATCTTTGCTTGGTTACCCCACCGGGTAGTAATTGCTGCTGGCATGGCCATACCATAGGAGGGTAAAAACTCTGTCTCGGTTTTCCTGTAGGTTAACTCCAAATCTGCTTTTAATGGAAACATGCCATTCAATATTGCCTCGTGATTGGATTGCGGGTAGTCCTTCCAAGCCAATATAAATTTCTCTTCGTCAGAATTTGCATTTTCCTCTAGCCATTGGTTATGCACCCTGTTTTCTTTGTAGGACTCGACGATTTCTTTAGATCGGTCGTCGTGTTTAACCGATAGGGCCTGAAAGTAGCCCTCTATCTGACTGGCGCTTTCACAGTTGGGTATTTTGGTACCAAGAGTTCCAAGTGGGAGTTTTTCTCCCTTTGGCAGGATTAGGGTTAATAGCTTACTGGTAGTATTGATGGTATGCCCGTTATAGGCGACGGTATTATCGGCTTCGTTGTCAGAATAACCATCGGCCTCTTTTTCGAAAAGTAGCTCAGATAACCAATTACTATTTTCTACGTATTCTTTTTTGATGCCGAGAAGGTTGTAGTTTTTATCAAATATAATATATAAGTTAAGCCATCTCACATGTACAGCAAGCCAAGTATTCTTTTCTGTTGTAAATGACGCAGGGTTGGCTCCCAGGTAACGAATACCCATGGTTATGGGAGCGGCTCCATAGGGCGGAGCCGCTGTATAGGAGGGGGCGAATTCACTATCCTTATAATAGTAAATGTTTGTTGTTGTTTGGCTGTCGTCGTCAACAGGGGCTTCTTGTACTTCTTGGGTGTAGCTAACAATGACTTCTACCCGTCGATTAAGAATCAAATCATCTTCTGTGTCACAGGGGCGTGTAGGGTCGAGTTCACCTAACGCTGTAGTACTTACGTTTTCGTGAAAGCCAAGCTGTAGTAGCGTGTTTTGCACCGCGTTAGCGCGTTCTGCTGACAATATTTGATTGTGTTCGATAGAGCCTATCTTATTGGAATGCCCGATCACGTCAATGTGTACGCTGCTGGGGAGTATCCCCGTGGATTGTGGTGCTAACAGGTGCTGCAAGGTGGCGCGTAATGTGTGCACTTCGTTGACACTGACAACACTGGAGTCGTGACTGAATTGAATGTTGTGGCGGAGTTCTTTGTGCTCGAGCAGGGCGCTTTCATTGTCATCGCTGTCGTGCTGCGCGGTTTGGGGAGCATCGATTTCGGATGCGCCTGTCGGAACGTGTTGTAGTTTCTTGGGGTATTTTAGCGCTTTTACTTCTCGTAATGTGATCAATCGCCTATTGTCAGACAGACTAAAGGGACCGCTATTTAGCCACATTTGCCAAAAGTCTTTGTCCTCCGTCCAGACATAGATCAGAAGTAAAACACCCGCTAATACAAGGCCGACGCCAAGTACCCCCACAATCAACAGTAGTAGTGACGCCGCTGATGTCAATGTTATTCCTGCTGTGGCGATAGCTATGATCGAGGCGGTGCCACTGAGAGAGAACCCTGCTGCCATGACGAAATGGGATACATAGGCATCATCGCCTTTTTTCATACTGGCGAGCCCATCGTGAACCGATAGCGCGGCACTCAGTGCGTTGGCTGCCAGGGAAAATTTTAGTGCATGCGCGAAAAGCCAGGGCGCTGAGCTAATCTGGGTTTGTAATTTTGCGGTACTCACTATAGCGATGGCAGTATCGACGGCATCAAGAATAGCACTGCTGAACCTGAGTATAGTCACGGTGTCGACGGTATCTTTCTTAAAAGCTTCCACGATGGCTGAACCAGATTGTAGAAGGTTAATGCTTTCAAATACACCCATACCCACAGTGACTGATTTGGTAAACCTCCCACCAATCTTTGACGGGGTACTTAGTGTGCTGTCAGGAATTTTGACAGCTGTCATATGCACATCCTCTACGATTATGGATTGAACATAGGCATAGGGCTTTGGCGGTGTATTGCTGGAGGTATTCTTAAGGTGTTTTATGTGGGTGTCATAGTGTGGATTGTTTGCTGCGATGGTGCTTGGGGCAACTTTATTACCACTATTTATTTTATTCTGCTCGCTCTCAAAGCGGGTTTTTTTACTGCTCTTCTGTTGCTCAAGGCTGGCGATATTCTTGTTAAGGTCTGCTTTATCTTGGCTGTGTTTGTGCTCTAGGGCGGCTTGCATGTCTGCATGACGATTTTCTAATGCAGACTTTCTGGATTGTTGGTTATCATCCATTGCCTGTAAGCGTTGTTCGGATGTGGCAACGACATTGTCGCTCAGGTCTTGAATGGTGGTTTGATTGTTGGAGACGTGTTGTTCCCACGCATTAATGTCACTATAGAGCGCTTTCTCTGTGCGTGTTCTGTCTTGCTCCATCACTTGAATCATGTGATCTGCTGACTTTTTGTGGCGATCAATACTTCTATTTTTAATACTGCTGCTAAATTTTGGATTGTCGGTGAAGCTTGCTAACTTGTTCCGAATGCTGGCGCTGGTATTTTTGAGTATTTCTCTTTGGAGCGGCGCATTTTTGATTCTATTATGAATTTTGCTTGTGTTTATTTCTGACTGGCGCAGGGCGTTTAGCGTGCGGGTGATTTCACCTGCTTGTGGTAGCCCACCTAAGGTTTTGTTTAGATTGGCGATGTCTGCCTTGTGGGTGCTGATCTCGCTTTTTAGTTTGGCTATTCTTTGTTTCGCAGATGTGATTTGATCATTGTATAGTGACCGTCTATTACTATAGCGCTCGTCGAATCGTTCTAGTGCAGCCTTTTTATTATTTTGTAGTGTGGATATTTCTTTTTTCTGAATGGAATCTAAGTTTGTGAGTCGATCACGTGCATTGTCTAGTACGTCATCGAGACTATCAACATTGGCTTTGTATTGCGCTGCCAATTTTTCTTGACGCCAGTTGTCTGCGGTTTGATCTAATAGATTGGCGTTTCTCAGATGCGAGGGGGATTGGCTGTCATTCGGTAGTATCGCAGGGTTGAGTGATGCAGCGTCTTGCATCTGTTGTACTGTTAGCGGGCTGTAAGAAAAACCAAGAACGATGGTAATTCGACGTATGCTGATTTCTGTGTTTATGATCTGCTGTTTATGGGCTTTTTCATTATTCAGTTTTATCAATTCATCTGCTATGCCGATAAGGGTCATGACAAATAGCAACATACGTCGAGGAACTTGAATATCCAGTGGCTCATTGCTTTCAGAGTCTTCGCGTTGCGCAAACTCTTCAGATATTTTAGTAAATTCTGCTTGTCGCGCTATTTCATTCTCTCGTGCATGAATGCCCTCTAGAAGTTTTTGACGCTCTTGGGTCATCGTGACCTTAGCTTGAGCAATCTGCTTTTCTTCCTCTAGGGACTCGACTGCATGATAGTTGTTGTACTGGGCTGATTGTGATTCTAGTTTCACTAGGGATAATTGCAGTTCCGCCAGTTCAAGCTGCTTTAGGCTTAGCTGGGCAAGTTTGCTGGCCCGCGATTTTTGTTGTTTGAAGTTGAGTATTTGTGTGTCGAGGTCATCAATGCTGGTTTCGAGTACATCGATCTGACCTTGTGCTTCGGCTTCTTCTTTTTCGTCACCGGTGACGGCAATGAGTAACGTCTGATAGTACGAGAGTTGTTCTTGGCGTTCCGCTTGGTCGTCTATTGCGCGTTTGTGTAATGATTGCCAGATGGATTCATTGTTTTGTAGAAAGGCGGTATCAGCAAACATGTCATCTTTGAATGCTGTTATTTCTGATAGAGATGCCAGCGATGCGGCATTTTCTGGCTCATCTGGGTTAGGGCTGTTGGCGTCTTGTTGCGCTTGTGTCGCTTCGGTAATTCTGCGTTCTACTTCGTCTAGTTCTGCACGGTGTTGCACTAAGGCTTGTTGATTTTCTATGAGTTCTGGATCGTCCGATCGTATTGCTTGATCGGCTGCTGCCATCGTGTCGCTTTTTTCTTGGGCTAACGTTAGGGATTGTTGGTAACGCTCATCGGCTGCACGTAATTCTTCACCAAAGGCTTTTTCATAGGTGAACACGGGGTCGTCGGTTTTAAACAACAATTTATGTAAAAAGAAGTCACTCTCGTGGGCAAATAGTTGGAAAACCAACTTCTTACCACGGTCGTCGTTATTTTCGCGTTCTAGCTTTGCGGTGCTGCTCGCATCACCTTTTAATACCAAATCTAGGCTTTTGGGCCTATCGCCTAGGCGATAGAAGAGCTTGGTGATTTTATGGTAAAGGTAACACTGATATTGTGGCTCGCCGGGTAGAATGGATAAGGGTTCTTCAGGAGTATCAATGTCTGCAGAAGGGTCGTCTTCAATTTGTGGCAGGGATTCATAATCCATCAACTCAGCGTGAAGCTGCTCTATGAGGGTAAAGCAGCGGCAGTCGCTGTAGTAGGTATCTTCAAACCAGTCGGCAATGTCGTTTTTGGTGTGGTTGATCAGATTGTTTAGCGCATTGAGTTTATCAATCTGTAGTGTGTTGCGAATTTCGTTATGGTCTAACCGGTCTTTGACTTCTTTATAGCCTTTGTCCCGTTGCCACAGGGTGCTACCGTCAATGTCTTTGGGGCGTTGATAGATTAACGCTTGGCTTAGCATGGCGGTGCTGTGCCATTTTGCCATGGGGTATTTTTTATCTAAGGGTGAGTCTTTTACATGCTCTGGGTTTTGTACGTCAGCGACAACGCTTTCAAGGTATTGCCAGGCGATATCGAGACGCTTGGTTAATTCGTTAGAGATATCGGTATTGTCGTATAGGGTACATACAACGGTTTGCTCCATGCGTTCTTTTTGTTTCTTGTTGTGCTTTGTAAGGTCTGGGAGAATGTTCGTGATATTTTCGGTAAGCAGAGTGAGGAAATCGTCGGTGCCACCTTCGTGTTTGGTGGTGACGATATCGTTGGAGCGCTCCGCGGGGTCAACCACGCGCATACGGGCTTGTCGTAGGGATTGGGTGGTTTTTTTGTCTCCGTTTACCAGGCCTTCATCGCTTTCTGGGGATGGCGTGCCTTTCATCAGGAAGGGGCGCTTGACGCTGTCGTCATCCTCAGGGGTCTTGGCGATGCCACCAAAGGAGTTGATACGCAGCCAGGGCCATTGGAATTCGGAATAGGCGATTTCATAGTGACCAGTTTCGGGCACCATAACAAAGATATTAGTGTCGCCGTTGGCTTCTCGCTCGTCTTTGCCCTGTTCGTCTTGTAGCTCAACTTCCTGTAGTAGCATAACTGAGGCTTCAACGTCTGGCTTGTCACAGCTGTCTTGCTCTGGCTTAACCTGGTATTCCTTAAAGAGATGCCCATCTCTGTAGACGTACAACCAGCCCGGTCGTAGTAGCTGCTGGGTAAACTCCCTATTTTCTAGTCGGCTGATAAGCGAGTTGATCTGTTGGGTTTCGTCTGCATTATCAGGATTATCGTGGAATGCATCGCGGCTTGCTAATAGCGTGTCTATTTTGTCGACGGTGCTATAACGCAGGGGCAGTATGGGGAAATAACCAGGGGGCACAGTAAGGTCGAGTACACGGATGTTTACCTTGTTCATTGCAAACACTGCGTCAGCGAGTTTCTTGGTCATAGCGGTACATCGTCCTTGTGCCCGAAGGGGCATTTACGGTGGAAATTCAGCTATATAGACAAGGGGGGCGTAAGGAATTAGGGGGGATATGGCACAGGATAGTAAGATATTGGACTAGCGAAACAAGCTGCTAGCCTTTGCTGTTCACTTTTACATGGTTATTTTGGTCGCGACTGGTGCGAATAAGCGCATCGTTAGCAAAGGATAAATCTGACTTGGCGACACGGTCGTAAAGCACCACATTAACGGTGGCGGCGAGGTTAAGGCAGCCCACGGTCGGGATGTAAACGACGGCATCGGCTTTATCGACGATCTCTTGTTTCAGTGTGCCGTCTTCAGGGCCAAAGATATAACAGGCTTTTTCAGGGTGCTCGAAGTGGGGTAGTGCGATTGCGCCTTCAACCAGCTCTACACAGACCACTTTGCAGTCGCTATCCAGCAGTTCTAGAAGGTGCTCAACGCGGGTGACGGCAATCTTTTGATTGGCGTTTTTGGTATCGGTATTGTATTTGGCGGCGCGAGCATAACGTTCACCGGTGAAGTAAATATCATCGACCCCAAAGCAACCGGATGCTCGCAGTACGGAGCCGACATTCTCTGCGCTTTTGGGATTACTAAGGCCAATGCTCACGTTATGCTTTGTCATAATGTTCTCTATGTTTACTTCTAGCGGCTAAATGGTTTCGTTATTGAGGATACAATCGGCCTGCTGTGTTGGGTTGTCGTGTTTGAAATGCACCCGCTGAGCGGGGAAGTATATGGTCTTGTAGTCAAGAATCAATTGTTCTTCGGTTAGGCCTTCTTGATTACGGGTTATTGCCCGCTGTAATGCGCTGTCAAAGGAGCATTCGATCCAGATTTTGTAGTCGAATTTAAAGGCAGGTTGAAACAGGAATATACCTTCCACCAGAAGGATGTCTACTGGTGGAATCTGGTAATGATAAGGCTGGAAGTGCGGGCTATTATCGGGTGTAGCATGTTGCGCAGTGTAATCGATCTGGCCGAATTGACGTAGGGGTTCCAGTAGTAAGGTGCGCATCTCTGCGTACCGAAAACCATGGCGGTAGAAGTGTTCACCCGCATCCAGTGGACTTTGGCTGTTGGCAAAGCGTTTATTGGGTAGGGCTAACCAGCCATCGCAGCCAATGGTGTGGCAACGCAGGCCCTGTGCTGTTAATGCGGTGTGTAGCTGGTGGGTGATATAGCCTTTGCCGGAGCCATCGATGCCAGAAGTACCCACCATTAAGGGAGGGTTATTGGCTAAAGCATGTTTCTTATGCTGTCGTATGAGTTTTTCGGCGGTAGATTGAATGGGCAGTGCTGGGGTCATATGGATTTACCCGACGCGTAATGAGTGGATGAGGGCTTGGCGTAACCACAGTAATGCGGGGTCGTTATTGCGGGTATGGTGCCAGCTTTGAAATAGCGGTATAGCGGGTAAATCAAAAGGTAGTGGTAGGAGCGCTAAGCCAAAGGCGTCCTTAAAGATTTCTGCCTGTCTACGGGGCATGACGGCGATCAAATCACTATCGCCCACCAACGGTGGCATGGCACTGAACTGGGTGACTTGGGCGGCGATATTGCGTTTTTTAAGGGTGTCGTCGATAAGGGTTTCCAATGGGCGAGCGTTTTTGCCCCGTTGCGGTAGTACCACATGGTATTCGTGAAAATACTGTTCTTTGCTGCATTGTCCTTGAATGCGAGGGTGGTGTTGATTGGCTATCAGCACCACTTCTTCTGAGGTGAGTTGTTCGTACTCAAGATTACGGTCGCCCTCAATGGTGTAGTCGATTATCAGATCCAGCTCACCTTGGGCCAGTCGGTTGTTGTGGTGCTCCCCTGGGTTGCCGGACAAGATAAAGGAAATACCTCGGTTATGTTGGGTTTGCGCCATAAGCCGGTTCAGTAACACGGTTTCCCCGTAATCCGTGGCGGCAATGGTAAAGGTGCGGTGGCTGGTTGCCACGTCAAAACTGGGTTCTTCGCCTAAACTACTAGCAATTAGAGTTAATGCCTCGGCAATCGGAAGGTGCAACTCTTTTGCCCGGTGCGTGGGGATCATGCCGTTGCGGGTGCGGATAAACAGCTCATCGTTGAGGGTCACCCGCAGTCGTTGCAATGCATTACTGGCGGCGGGTTGCGTCATATTGAGCTTTTCAGCCGCTAAGGACAGTTTTCCTTCTGCCATCAGGGCGTCAAAAACTGTCAATAAATTCAAGTCGATAGCACGTAAATTAAGTTTCATGAATGTTTTATATAGTAAATATCAATTTGAAGAATGTTATCCCCGAGTATAGCGTATAGAGATAACTTAATCGTGTGGTGGAGATGTTATGTCCGGTGTGATGTCGAGTGCAGTAAAGTGTGTAAGCCAGAGAATACGGGTGTTGATGGTGTTCGCACTGTTGTTGTCGTTGGTGATTACGGGCTGTGATGCCCCTAGCTCATCTCAATCTACGGGGGATGTGCGTGCCCCCCGTGATTTAGCGGAGCATACCAAGGAGTTTACTAAAGAAGTGATTAAGGTCACCGACGGTGTATGGGTCGCGGTGGGTTACGGATTGGCAAACTCCATTATGTTGGAAGGTGACGATGGCTTGGTGATCATCGATACCATGGAAACCATCGAGGAGGCGGAGGCCGTTAAGCAGGCGTTCCGCCAGATATCTCAAAAACCCATTGTGGCTATCATCTATACCCATAATCATGCGGACCATATCTTTGGGGCGAAAGGCTTTGCTGAATCGGAGGATGTGGATGTGTATGCCCACGAAACCACGTCTTATTATATTGATCGTGTGGTGAATGTGATCCGGCCCATTATACGGGTGCGTAGTGCCCGCATGTTTGGTTCTCACTTAGAGGGGGAGGCGCTGGAAAATGCAGGCATAGGGCCTCACTTGGGCATTGGCCCTGGGTCTACCTTAGATGTGTTGCGCCCCACCAAAACTTTTTCATCGTCAATGGCGGTCACTATTGCCGGTATTGATGTGGAGCTGGTCCATGCCCCAGGTGAGACCAATGATCAGCTATTTGTGTGGTTACCAAAACAGAAAGTGCTGATGCCCGGCGATAATGTGTATAAGGCGTTTCCCAATCTTTATACCATTCGAGGCACTTCCTATCGGGATGTTATCGCGTGGGCGAAAAGCATCGATAAAATGCGTAAGTTGCGTCCGGCATTCTTAGTGCCTTCTCATACTCGACCTGTTATCGGTGAAGCGCTGATTGATCGAACGTTGACGGATTATCGTGACGCCATTCAGTTTGTGCATGATCAAACGGTGTATTGGATGAACCGAGGATTAACCCCGGATGAGATTGTCGAAAAGGTGAAGCTGCCGGAGCATCTATTGGCATCGCCCTTTTTGGATGAGTTTTATGGGCAAGTGAATTGGTCGGTGCGGTCTGTGTTTAGCGGGTACCTTGGGTGGTTTGACGGTAATCCTAGTTCGCTGAATCCGCTGCCGCCGGTGCAGAAGGCGAGGCATATGGCGGAGTTGGCTGGGGGTGAGAAGGGGTTGTATCAACAGGCTTTGAAGGCTTATGAGCAGCAGCAATATCAATGGGCGCTGGAGCTAACGGATTACCTTCGTGTATTGGCAGTACAGTCGGTGGCGGTAGATTCTATTCGTCAGCAGTCTTTGTCGGCTTTGGGTGAGGCGGAATCAAACCCTAATGCGCGACATTATTATCTAACCCAAGCCAATGAATTGGCAGAGGGATTTGAGGCGGGGTTAACGATTCCGACTAAAAAATCCATGGTACATGGTTTGCCGTTAGACGGTATCTTTCAGTCGATGTCGGTGAACTTGAATATAGAAGCTGCGGGTGATTTACAGCGGGTGATTAATTTTACCTTTCCCGATGTGGATCAACAGTATTCCTTATCATTGCGCGTTGGTGTGTTGGAGGTGGAGCCGTACTTACAGCCGAATGCCGATATCACGGTGACATTGCCATCGACGCTGTGGAAAGAGATGGCCGCCAAAACGACGAATCCACTCGTGGCATTTGCTTCTGGTGAGATTGATATTGAAGGCAGCAAACTTGATCTCATTAAGTTTTTAGGTTTGGTAGCATCCCCTGATTCGGAGTAGCGTTGACGATAAGTGACAGGCGTTTTGTACTATTTGGTCATGTGTGGCTACGCTAATTTTGGGTAGCCTGAAAACTTGCATGTGATTCATTCTCGAAAAGGGGAGAGTACAATGACGTTGTCACAGAGGGTAGCGGCAGAGTTTCAGGCGCAATGTGGGTCTGATGTGTCCGCTAGCGTAGGGTCTGCGGTTCACGCATTAAACCGCCGCTCATTTCTTAAGGCGGGTTTGGTTCTGGGGGCGGGAATATCCACGGGATTGTCCTTGGGGGGATGTTCAGCGCCTGTGGGGACATTACCTGACGGAATTCACTATTTGTCAGCCAAGCATATACCGTTGTTCGATAAGTTAATCTCTGTGTTATTGCCTGTCGAAGGCTCTATTTTAACCCCTCCTGATGCGGTACCTGTGATCGCGAATATTGATGCGATGCTGGGGGTGATGAATGCCTCCACGCGCGAGGATGTATTGGTACTGTTTGATTTGTTTGAATACAGCTCAATATTTTCTGCTGAGTTGACTCGGTTTTCTCAATTAGATAATGACGATGCGTGGGAGCATATAGAAGCGTGTCAAAGCTCGGGCTTATTTATTCAGCGTGCTGTAGTGACGGCGATGAAGAAGTTTATTTATATTGGCTACTGGCGGGATGAACAAACCTGGAAGCCTATTGAGTTTGATGGTCCGGTGTCTAAAAAATGGAATTTACCGTCATTAGGTAATGCGCCACTTCCCACTGCGTAACTGCAGACATAAAAAATATAATGAGAAACCATTACCATGAAAACTGTTAAATTGGCCCGCGAGCAAGGACTACCGGTAACCCAAGCATCCGATATAAAAGAGTCAACGATTGAATTGACTGCTGATGTCGTGGTTGTAGGCTCTGGTGCAGGCGGTGCCGTTATCGCCTATGAAATGGCGGCGGCAGGTAAGAGTGTGATTATTCTTGAAGCGGGGCCCTATGTGCCTTCCAAGGATTTTACCGAAAAATTCCCCGATATGCTGGAGTGGCTATACGAAGATCAAGGGGCGCAGCTGAATAGCACAGGGGACTTGGGTATTTTGCAGGGACGTTGTGTGGGTGGTTCAACAGTGGTGAACGGGGCGGTTACCTTTAGAACACCGGATGTCATCTTAGAAAAATGGAATAGCGAATATGGTCTGACTGCGTTAACCAAAGAAGCCCTAACGCCGTATTTTGACAGGGTAGAAAAGAACCTTTCTGTTCATGAGAATCAACCTCATGAAATTGCTAAGCATAGCCAAATTCTTAACCGTGGTGCTAAGGCGTTGGGTTATTCTCACAAACCGCTAAAGCGTAATACTAAGAATTGTGGGCTCACTGGGCATTGTTTGTCGGGTTGTGCATCGGACCGCAAGCAGTCGAGCTTAGTCACCTATTTACCTTGGGCCATCAGTCACGGAGCGAAATTATTTGCTGATACTCGAGCGATGACAATAGATCATGTCGATGGCAAGGCAGTGGGGGTGACCGCAGAAACCCGTGACCCTGCAACGGGTAAAAAAATCGCCGATGTCATTGTGCGTGCAAACACGGTCGTCTCTTCTGCTGGCGCGGTGCAAAGTCCGTTACTCTTTTTGCGCAGTAAGCTTGGCAATTCCAGCGGCCAAGTGGGAAAGAACTTTGCCTGTCATCCCTCCACCCTTATGTTGGCTGAATTTGATGAAGAGGTGCATGCTTGGCGGGGTGCCGCCTTAGGCAGTTATGTGGATGAATTTGAACATCCGGATAAGGGCGGTTTTATTCTTGAAGGCGGCGGTTCTGGCCCGGTTGAGATTGCTATGGCGGGAGAACCTGGCACGGGAAAGGATTATGTGTCGTTTATGTCTAACGCCAAGAATATGTGTTCGATGGTGACGCTATTTCATGATCATAACGTCGGGCATATTTACTATGACGGCGATAAGAAAGTGATTGATTACGATATTTCGGATGAAGACTTCCCGACTATGCAACGGGTGATAAAAGAGGCTGCGAAGGTCTTTTTGGCTGCAGGTGCCAAGCGCGTATTGTTGCCTACCATCAAGAAAACGGAAGTGCGTTCATTAGAGGAGCTTGATCAGCAAATAGACCTGCTTGAAAATGAACCTCATACGATGCGTATGATCTCTTATCATCCGCAGGGCACTATGCGGATGGGGCCGGATAAGAGCAAATCGGTGGTGGATGGGCAGGGTCAAAGCCATGATATCCGTGGCTTGTATGTGGCGGACGCGAGCTTGTTTCCCACCTCGGTGATTGTGAACCCACAAATCACCGTGTATGCGCTATCTACCTATATCGCTGATAAGATGTTGGAGGCGATGGCTTAGGCGGGGGGCTGGGCAGTAAACTATGGAGAGCGCTATTCGTCTTCTAGGCTGCGCTCTTCAATGTTCTTCTCAATAATATGCGTGGGAATACCATCGATACTGGTTTGATTTTTCTTTTCCCAGTACTGTTTGATGCCATCTTCGCCTTGCTTGTCAGCCCAATCCCGTAGCTGGTTTCTATCCTCTGAAAAGTCGAAGAAAGGCACTGCCATGCCGCAGGAGACCTGCACCAAATCCACCGATAGATCAAATATCTGTCGCGCGCTTACCATGTCAGGGAAATTTGCATAGAGTTCTTCCCACTCGGCGTCATTCCGGTGAATGGCTTTGGCATGCCCATAAAGACGAAGAATCATTGGTTTCCCCTCAAATGCGGCAAACATGATGGTCATGCGGTCATTCTCTTGCACATGGGCAGCGGTCTCGTTGCCGCTGCCGGTAATATTAAGCCAAGCGATGCGATTTTTGCCGAGAATACGAAAGGAATCCATACCTTTAGGTGAAATATTGACTCGGCTATCCGCAGTAGCGGTGCCAACGAAGAAGATTTTTTGATCTTCGATAAAGGATTGTAGTTTGTCAGAAATTTCGGGGTATTGTGTGGCCATGACCGTTCCTTGAGGTAGCGTATCCATTCAAAATGCTATTAGATCACTTTTGTTTATTAGGATCGAGCGTAATAGAGGGAGTATGGCGGATATTCGGCTAATAATAGTCAATCAATTTTATTAGGTGATTCGAAGAGAGGTATCGATAAATAAGGTAGCTAAGGATCTGAGCTAAGAAACTGGCTTTTACCATACAGGGCGTTTATTCTCTCTTTATCTTTCTATATTCCCCATCTGGTTTAGGGTTATTAGACGAATCTAACGCCCATTTTGACCAGATATCAACGATTTATAAGCACGAAAATGTTATGAGCACTAGAAAAGATAGTAGTGAAGCATCCAGTTTTGCGACGTATTGGCGGTTATTACAATATTTGAGGCCCTATCTTGGGATTTTTATTGTTAGTATCCTTGGATTTTTTCTATATGCCGCGACTCAGCCTATGTTGGCAGATATGATGCAGCTATTTGTTGATGGGTTAGGTGGGCAACGAATAAACCTTGAAAACTGGTTGCCGTCTAGAGATGGCACGCTTGGTCAATATTTGTTGGCGTCAGACAGGGCCCATTGGTATGACGCGGCCAAGGAACTTGAAGTTGCTTATCTTGTGCCGGTTCTTATTGTGGCTATATACATTGTTCGTAGCATTGGTTCTTACTTTGGGAATTACTTATTGGCAAGGGCCTCTTTTTCGATGATTCATGACCTTAGGGTTGAATTATTTAATAAGCACCTTGTGTTGCCTAGTAGCTATTTCGATAGTAGCGATACGGGTAGGATATTAGCTAAAATCACCTACAACGTAGATCAAGTACGTGCCGCGGCTACAAGAGCCTCGAAGATAATTCTTAGAGAAGGCGCAACAGTTATCGCGTTAATGGCCTATTTGTTATATACGAACTGGAAGCTAACGGTATTGTTTTTTGTAATTGGGCCTTTGATCGGCGTTTTGGTTAAATTTGCATCGAAGCATTTCAAACGTTATACCAAAAAAATACAGGCCTCTATTGGTGATGTAACACATGTAGCGAATGAAATGATCGGTGGTTACCAAGTTGTTAAGAGCTTTGGTGCTGAAAATTATGAGCGCCAACGCTTTTTTGATTCTAGTGATAAAAACAAGACTCAAAACGTAAAGCTCATTCGGATGAGTGAACTCTATACGGCTTCGTTGCAGTTCATCATAGCGCTTGCAATGGCCGGAATGATGTTTATGGCAATGAGCATGCTAGGCGAATATTCAGCCGGAGAATTGATTGCTTATGTCACCGCTGCGGCAATGCTACCTAAGTCAATTCGACAGCTGAGTGAAGTTAACGCATCAATTCAGCGAGGGGTTGCAGCAGCTGAAAGTGTATTTGATGTTATCGATTTGAATGACGAAGTTGACTTGGGAAAATACGTATCCAGCGATGTTTTGGGTGCCATCGAAATCAAGAACGTAGACTTTTCTTATCCGGGGCAAGATGAATTGGTATTGAAGGATATTTCTTTGTCGATTAAGCCGGGTGAAATGATTGCTTTGGTAGGTAAGTCTGGCAGCGGAAAATCTACATTGGTAAGTCTGTTGCCTCGATTCTATGATTCCGTAAAAGGGTCTATTCAACTGGATGGAGTGGACATAAAAGATTATACGTTGAATAGTCTTCGTTCAAGCATTGCGTTAGTTAATCAGAAGGTGACTTTATTTAATGATACGGTTGAGAATAATGTTGCCTATGGCATGTTAAGAGAATCTACAGCGGATGAGGTTGAAGCGGCTATGGTCTCAGCACATGCGAAAGAGTTTATTGAAAATATGGAAAATGGAGCGAAAACTCTCGTAGGTGAAGGCGGCGGGCGTTTATCCGGCGGCCAGCGTCAGCGATTGTCTATTGCTCGGGCGATGTTAAAGGATGCTCCGATACTTATTCTGGATGAAGCTACATCGGCTCTAGACACTGAATCTGAGCAGTATATACAAGATGCGCTTGAATCTATCATGCAAGAAAGAACCACGTTGGTAATAGCACATCGTCTGTCAACAGTAGAAAAAGCCGACAGAATACTTGTCATGGAAGATGGTCGAATTGTTGAAGAAGGCTCTCACGAAAGCCTTCTTCAACAAGGAGGAGTGTATAAGAAATTATATGAAGGACAGTTTGATGAGTAGCTTTAACTTTCTCGAAAGTTACTCGCTTTTCAAACTGGAGTAATATAACGAGAGTGATTGCGTATACAGAATGAACAAGCTAGGGAAAACTATCATGAAAACCCGAATTTCGTCCTCCAATCCAAACAGCATGTATAGAGGAAACATACTGATTGCACTATAGGCGAATGTTTGCTTAATATTTTTATTCAGGGTGTTCCAATATAGGGATAGTGGATATACAAGGAGGGCGAGGTTAATTATATTGAATACCCTTGGGGTGGGTAGATTGAATGCATATACGTCCTCAAAGTGGATCCATGGTTTAGCGCTAGTCCAAAACTCTATATTCTTATAAAAGTTAAATTGTACTATGTCACCAGGTAGATGGTTCATTTGGTACCGGATTAGCAATATGGTTGGTAGGCCAAGCAGGCAGTGAAAGAACGCGTGCTTAAAGAATAGTGTAAATTCCTTGTTAAATAGTAGAGGAAGAAACCAAGCTCCTAGTAAGACGCCAGTTTCCTTATTTATACAGGCACAAAAGAAAGTGATGTAATAGCCTATCCACTGTTTCTTTAAGAAGAATATTAGACACAGGGTTGCAAATATTAATTCGGGGAAATCGTAAATATAGGCCCCTTTGACGAATGTCATAGGGAGCAATAGTATGGCAATGGCGGGAGCACTGTCATAGGAAGCATTGTTTAATTGAATGGTTTTTTGTAACAGGTATCGCCATAAAAACTGTAAAATAACTAGACATGCCACGATGAATAGATAGCAAACGACGAATAGAATGGTGGAGTGTTCTTGCCAGTTGTAGCGCTCAATTGAGTCGATGTCGCGTTTTTCGCCATTACTTTTGTAGACTATTTTTTGTTTTGCTCTTTCTGGTATTTTCCCCTCTAGATACTCTAAAGTATGGGGTATCAGTATTCGATAGGCAAAAGGCCGGTTAGCTTCATTGTGCATTATTTCGGTTGTACTGATACTTATATCCTTACCAAATTTTTCAAGATATAAGTGTGTCGTGATAGAGCTTGTGATGAAGTACAAAGAAAAAAGAATGAGTAGGTGAAAGCAATGTTTGTGTACGAATAACTTTTTTTTCATTGGGTGTGTTCTTGTCGCTAGTTACAGGTCTTTTCTTGATGGTTTGTTAATATTATTTTAATTATTGTACCTGCAATATTTGTGTGAGTAGGCCATCTGGAATAATACTCCGATGGCTAAATCTTACTGTACCAACAAATGTTGCGTATTCCTACTTTGCGCTAGTGGTCTTAGGCATTATTCTCCTCGATCAAAGAAGCCTTGGGATGTGATTTTCCACGATGTGAGCGGCTGTTTTGTGTCAGATAGCTGTGATTCCAGCGCAGAGGAAATGTAATTTTTGGGCCAAGCATGCTCTTTCCAGTAGAAAAAATGAAAGTACATAAAGTCTCTGTCAGTATTGTTCGTGGTAATGATACCGTTCTCCCAAATCCATTCTTCGGGGAAGTCAAAGCTGCCATCTACCCACGGTATCCTGCAATTTGGCGTGCTGAATGTTTCAGAGAAAAGGCAGTTTCTTTGATAGGGAAAGCATTGTGCAACAATATTATTGATTGATTGTGGCCAGTTTTTTCTTCGCAAGAAAATTTTTGAATACGCTTTTTCGTCAAAGGCCACATGCTTCTCAGAGCTGATTGAGCTTTCCCACACTGGACTTTGCTTAAATGCTTCCCGCATCTTTTTTGTGTTTTTATGGAAACAAAGGTGCCCCGATACACGTGTGTCGTGTGTGGAAATAAGGTCATATTCTTTTAAGTGTGCTATGTGTTTTCGGATATCTCCGTACACAAGGTCAAGGTCACCGAAGGCAAAATAATCATATTGTGATATTTCATCCTCATGTAGCAGGCCGTAGGTTGGTTTAATATCGCATAGTTTATAAGCAGACGTTGGGTTAAAGGGAGTACCGAGCTTTTCCGAAGCCATCTTCTTATAATCTTCGAATGATATGTCAATGAATGTCATATTCGAAGGGTAGTTTGCAGGCTTAGGACAGTCGGTGTAGACCAGCCAGTCAATGCTTGGGTTCCAACGACAGGATTCTATGTAAAAGGGCATCCATTCAGGCCAAGTTCCAAAATAGGGCTGGATGATGACGATTGACTTATCTTGTAGCATCTATATATCTCTGTTCTTATAGTGAGATTAGCGGGAAACCAACGTTCAGCGTTAGGTACTTCCACTGAAATGACTCAAGAGTTTCTGGAGGTGAGTCAAAAGGGTTGTCAGCTATATCTTTATGCTGTGCGTCGAGCTCGACAATTATATAGGTGATTGTATTTTATCAAAAGCAAGAATTATTCTGAGCTTACTTGGTGCCTGGTTTCACTAGAATTTGATTCTAATGAGTGTGTTTAGGTTGTTTGTTGATCTATCTTTGGACAGCGGGAATTGGTGTGTGTACAATCGACCCTATTTCATATTTACACTACTTTCTATAAGGAGCAGTGGCTTTTCTGCGACCTTATGGCCAATGTATGAAGTTAGTTTAGGTGAGATACGTGTATATAATGAAAGTTGTAAATTGGTTTTTTGATAGGCCGAATACTGAATTTTTTAAAGGGTGGGCTTCCAAGTGGATGCTTGGAAGCTTTCTTATTTCCCTTTCAATTTATGTGTTGGGTAATAATTCTAATGAATATCGTAAGTCCGTTATAGCTTTTGCACTAATATCATTATTCTCTATTTTTAGAAATGGATTCGTTACTAAGCTCTCTCAGCAATGGGTACTTAGGCTAACGTTACTTTTTGGTCTATATATCGCATTCAGTGCTTTTTGGCGGCCAAGCGGTCTCGATGTCTTTGGAAGCCAGCTTAAGCATCTTCTATTCCTTGTTGTGTACCTAAGTGGTATTGCTTATTTGCAATATAAGATTGGTCTTATTCGTTCATTTCAGGTTGTGTTTTTCGCTTCTTGTATCGTGCTTTCGGTTGTGAGTATATATATTTTTTACCCTGAGCATACATGGTCCAGCCGCTTGTTTAGTTACGGAAATATAGGGAATGCAGCCCTGCTTGTTTACGGGTTTGCATTAGGAGTACTCTGCGGTGTTTTCTTACTTTTTGATGATATAAAGCCGCTATCTTTGAGAGTAATATTGGGTATTGGTACGTGTATTCTTACTTGTTCTGCACTTCTGACTCAATCTAGAGGCGGGGTTATTGCTCTGTTCTTTGTATTAGTGGCGCTATTGTGTAAACGATATGGAAGGCAGGCTCTTATTCTAACCGGGGTGCTTGGCGCTGCTGTATGCTTAATCGCATACATGAATTTAGACTTGCGTGATCTACGGGTAAGCTCTATTCAGGCTAGGTTTGATATATGGGAGCGTATGCTGGCTGATATGCAAGGGAGATGGGTGTTTGGTGTTGGGGTCGATGGCCATAAGTTATGGGATCTACTCAAACCTTTAGGCTCTCATTCTCATAGTATTTACATGGCGACGTATTATCGTGGGGGAGCTATTGGGTTATTACTACTCTTTGTGATGCTATTCGTTTTGTTTAGGCAGCTTTACATAAATAGGAAAGAGCGCTCGGTGCAGTTTATTGCCGCAGTGCTTATCTATTGCTTAATTCTGTCTTTATCAGATCTTGAAGATATTTTTCGACGTCCCTCCCATATATGGATCTACTTTTGGCTTCCTATAGGGCTCTGGCTAGGTGAGTCAGTGAAAATACAGGAAAGGGACTGTTGTACTAAAGCGACATGAAATAGCGCAAACATCCCTTTTTAACTGTACATAAATACAGTGCCTGGTATAATTACCCCACTGCGAGAGAATACCTGTCGACGTCCTTGTCGAACCTCTCGTGTTCATGGGGTGCTCATGAAACATATCGATTTTTCCTTTATCAAATGTGTGGCGCTGTATTTTATTGTTGTTGGTGCAGTACTCATCCCTAGTCAGCCATGTAGTTATTTTGTTGGTATATTAGGGCCCAATTAATTCTCTTTTTAATTAGTATTAGAACGATCTTGGTTCGTATCATCTATCTATTTGTTATTTTCATTTTCCTGTCAAAGCTTTTTGTAGGTTGACCCTCTACTTAGGTAGAGGGTTTATCATCAGGTTTTCGGTTAATAAGATAGATAGGAATCCCTTCGTTATGAAAGTGATAGTGTCATCAGCATTTCAAGCGCCTGCCGAACTGATTTGGACGTTGGTCAAAAAAAGCGCTACCTTGGTTTATGTGACGAAGGGGGTGTTAGCTTTTACAGGCTCGTCGACCTTTCCGGAGCAATGGCAGCAGGGTCATACCGTGGATAGCTCGTTACGCTTTTTCGGATGGTTACCTGGTTGGAGGCACCAGATTACCTTTGTAAAAATTGATGATGATCAGAGAATACTCTCCACCAATGAAGGAGGAGGATTGGTATCTGTGTGGAACCATCAGATTCGAGTAGTAGCCGACGCCGAGGGTATTAGTCGTTATGTTGATGAGGTCGATATTCGAGCAGGAATAGTGACACCTTTGGTGTGGGGCTATGCTCAGTGTTTATATCGGTATCGACAATGGCGTTGGAAGTCTCTGCTGGCTAGCAGCCTAGTCGTCTGATTTTTGTTCTTTATCATCGTCCGAGGTTTTTGATTCAGTGTTGATAGAAGCCATAATCATTTCTAATTTGTCCGCTAAGAATTGTGATGCGGCTTTTTCCATGGCTCTCGCGAGTTCGGCTTTCACTGCAATTTCTGCCAGAGGTCGCAGGCGCCATACTAATTCAGCGATGCGTGGAAGCTCTTCCTTCGGTGGCATCTCATCGTTGTCAAATGGCGCTAGTACATGGTCGGACACCAGTTTAACCATCTCATTTGCGACGCTTTCTACATTGCTACGCATTTTACTCACGATGCCAAGCATTTCTTGCAGAGGGATACCCAGCTTGGTCAATTCCGCACCGGCTTTCATCGTACTCATGCTCGTAATGCGAATTTGTGTACCCTCCATCTGAAACAAACCTAACTCTACGGCTTTTAGAATAGCTTCTTGAGTGAGGGAGGTGCCGAACATTAACGTGAGCTCCGCCATGGATACGATAACGGGTTCTTCGTCGCTCCAAGGGCTAACGACTGCATTCTCTACACCAATCAATTCTCGTATTCCCACGCCAGTTTCTAGGCCACTTAATAGCTCTCGTATACTGGATGCGGTGTAGCCGCGCTCTAGTAGGCTAATTATTGTGCGCAGCCGGGAGAGGTGATCGTTGCTATAGATGCCGGTTCGGCCACGGATTTTGGGCGAAGGCAGGATGCCTTTGTCTTGGTAGGCTCGAATGTTACGCACGGTGACGCCAGCTTCGCGGGATAATTCATCAATAGTGTATTCCTTGCCGGGCTCGAGTTCGTGCTTGGGTTTTTGTGGTTGAAAATTGGCCGGTAAATAATGTTCTATTACATTGATTATCTGTTTCGGGAATTTCATAACCGTGTCGCGTTAGCCTTAATATTGGGATCACTAAAAATAATGCGTAAGGTTAACAAAAAGCAGCACCGAGAGACAGGTTTACCCCCTATTTGTGGGGAGGTATTAACACGACCCTGCCGTGTAGCAAGTTGGCTTCAAGGAATGTTTTGGGTTTGGCTCCTCCTGATTTCTTAAGTTTTTTCTCTCTTAAATTCCTCTGTTTGGCGTCAAAAGTTACCTTAACGCTTGTAAAGTACTCGTTGGTCACATAAATATTCCTTATTGAACAATGAGTTATCTTTGTTTGTTGTGTTTTTGTCAAAGGTATCATTTTAAAATGTAATGGTTATTGTTTTTCCTCATACCTTGATGTTACATTTGAAAGTGTCATATAGAGAAGCACGACTACACGAGAGGAAATAGAATGACGATTCATGTGAGCCCAGTACGCCGTAATCTTAATTTTCATTTACCCAAGGAGCGTATTTCACGGTGGAATGGTGGCGGTCCCCATTTCACGCAGTTTTTGAATGCACTGTCGGTGTTCTTTCCTGAAGGGGAGCGCTTCTTTATTCAAAGTGTACGTAACTACCGCGATCAGGTGACAGATAAAAAGTTACAAGAGGATGTTCGAGGGTTTATTGCGCAAGAAGCATTTCATGGTCGAGAACACGAAGAATATAACGAGGCACTTCAAGAGGCGGGGTTTCCTGTTGATCGTTATGAGGGGATCGTGACTAACTTATTGGAGACGGTAAAGAAATATACCCGGAAGGATGCACAGCTTGGTGTGACGGTTGCTCTAGAACATTTGACCGCAATTTTGGCCAACACTTTATTAAAGCACCCTGAGCTGCTTGAAAACTCCGACGAAAATTTCTCACTGATTTGGCAGTGGCATGCGTTGGAAGAAACCGAGCATAAAGCGGTTGCCTTTGATGTCTATAAGCAAGTGGTTGGATCAGGGGTGTATTCTTACCTTCTTCGTACAACAACATTTGTACTAGCAAACGTTATTTTTGTGTCGCTGCTGACGCCGTTTTATCTGGATATTATTCGCCGCGATAAACAGCTTACGAATATGAAAGGTTGGGGAAAGGCTTTTCAGTACCTTTGGGGGAGACCTGGTGCGATTCGTAAAGTGATTCCTGACTGGCTAGATTATTTTAAACCTGGATTTCACCCTTGGGATCACGATAACCGTGAATACCTAAAGAGCGCAGAAGCGTTAGAGTCGTTTGTACTTAATTTAACGCCAATTGAAGCCTAAGGAGCCAAGAGATGAGCCTAGCTCTAGAAACAATCAATGATGTCGCCAGTAATTATAGAAGAAACAGTCGGGTCACATTGAAGCCACAAGATCTTGCACATTGGCGTCCTTATATGTCGCTAGTGAGAATGGCTCAGACTTCTCTTATGTCGCTTTCTAATGTTCGAGAGCGACATGTTATCGTCGATTCGCATAAATTATCTTTCTGGGATATTGGCTCTAGGGACAAAGAGCCTTTGGTATTATTGCATGGGTTTGGTGCCAATAAAGAAAATTGGGCGTTTCTCTTTCCTTGGTTACAAACGAAATATCGAATATTAATTCCCGATGTACCAGGGTTTGGTCGTAGCTACTTCTATTCTGACGCAGATTATTCCTTACCGAAGCAAGCGGATAGGTTGAATGAATGGTTAGATCAGATTGGTGTTCGACATTACCACCTTGTGGGTAATTCCATGGGGGGAGGTATTGCCGCATTAATGGCGGCTACTCATAAACACAATGATGTGAGTCGAGTAAAAAGCCTTACGTTAATGAATGCGGCAGGTGTGGCGGGAGAAAATAGTAGCCCATTTGAGAATAAGCTGCTTGATGGAGAGAACGTATTAATTCCCAATAGTTTACGCGAGGTGAAACAGCTCTTTGATAGTACCACTCATGAGATGAGTTTTTCATTCAAAACGATGCTGACGTTTTTCATGACCAATGAAATGCGTCATCGGTATTTGGTTAATCATCATTTATTTAATCAGCTTATCGATTCTGCGGGTGAGGTTTTGCTTAGCCTCAAAGATGTGGATGTACCAACGTTGATCATGTGGGGGGCTCACGATAAAGTACTTGATCCAAGTTGTTCTCAAGTCTTTGCAGCTGAAATACCCCATGCGAAAACAGCGATATTGGACGACGTTGGCCACCTACCGATGTTAGAACGCCCAAGGCGATGTGCTTCAATGTTGCATCGTTTTTTTACTCAGCAGTAGCCTAGTAATGAATCCTGATTGGTTTGCTGTATGGAATACGCCGTCTCGTTTTGTGCACCTAGGTTGCTCTAGGAAACGGCATGCGCACCCGATAGACTGTAGGTATCTATTCTAGGTATTTACAATCGTTTCTTGGAGGGTGTAGTGAGCAAGCAATCTAATTTTGGTGATATTCGCCAATTGGGATATTTGGTAGAAGATGTGGCGTCGGCGGTGGATTCATGGATGAGGCATTTACAAGTGGGTCCCTGGACAATCATTAAGAATGTACCACTGCGTTGTACCTACATGGGAGAGGAGAGTGCACCTATGTTGGATATCGCCCTTAGCTATCGTGGTGATATGCAAATTGAATTGATTCAGCAAACCAATGACGCGCCTTCACCCTATCGAAAGTACGTTCACCAAAAACAATTCGGTTTGCATCATACTGCATATCTTTGTGATGACATTAATAGATCTATTAATGATGCTGAGGCGTTAGGTCATCATGTTGTGTGTGATATCAATATGCCGGATGGCGGGCGGTATGTGTACACGCAGATTGCGTCATTGGGAGACGATGTATTCGTAGAATTTCTTGAAGCGACGCCGAATATGTTGCGGATGTTTGAATATGGAGTGCCGGCATCAAGGACATGGCGGTCTGATAAAACCCCAGGGGCAAATGTAACCGTGATAGATATGGCGAAACGTTAATCTCCACCCAAGTAAGAGTGCTTCTTCTTGGTGCAATCTAAGCGGTTTTTACCCTAACGCTATGTCATGCTCAAAAAGCTGTCTTGATAAGCCCAACAAAACGTCCTTTCTGACATAGGTTCGACAATTAGATTGTCTTATAATATGGATTGAAAGCTTACGCATGACTATTTGTGCGTAAACGATATAGCCTAAATACTAAGGACGCTTACGATGGGATATTTAAATCCGCTTGATTCTTCATTTCTGCAGATGGAATCGGAGAGGACTCCGATGCATGTAGCCGGTTTAATGGTGTTTCAACTTCCCGAGGATGCGGGACCTACCTACCTGGGGGATTTATTTGAAGCGATTCGTACCTCCGATGTTAATCTCTACCCGTTTAATTGTAAGTTAAAAGAAGGCTCCGTCTTGGGCTTAGGAGCATCCTGGGAGCAGGATGAGGATATCGATATTGATTATCATGTTCGGCACTCAGCGTTACCCTATCCTGGTGGAGAGAAGGAGCTTGGTGTATTGGTGGCCCGCTTACATTCTCATCCTATCGACCTTAGTCGTCCGCCCTGGGAGTTTCACCTCATTGAAGGGTTAGAAAACAATCGCTTTGCCCTATATTCCAAGACGCATCACAGTGCGATTGACGGTATGGGTGCAATGGGGATGATTACTCGTTGGTTGTCGGAAGACTCGAAGGCAGAGAACGGGTATGCACCTTGGGCCACCACGTCAGGCTATAAAGAAAAAGCCTCGAAGAAAGGCCCAGGTAAGAATGCGTTAACTCGAGCCATTGAAGCGGCCCGTGAACAGTTGAATGCAACGGCTGAGCTTTCCAAAGCGGTTTACCATATGAGCAAACCGAGTGAAAATCCAGAAGGTGGCATATCTTCTGCGATGAATACGCCAAAAACCCGGTTTAATGTGAAAATCACCCCCCAGCGTCGGGTGGCTACCCAGCTTTATGATGTGGCACGCTTTAAGGCACTGAGCAAGGCGACAGGGGCCACCATTAATGATGTGGCGTTATCGGTAATAGGCGCGGCGACGCGGCGATATTTGATGGAGCTAGACGCGCTACCGGAAAACCCACTGGTGGCCTCGATTCCTATTGCATTACCGAGACCCGATGGTAAGCCAGGTAATGCAGTTGCCGGTTTTGTATGCCCATTGGAAACCGATAAAGCGGATCTTGAAGAGCGTGTTAGAACCATTAACGCGGTTACTTCACGTACTAAGAATCAGTTGCAAGGGATGTCTCTAAAAGCATTAAACCAATTTTCTTACATGGGGGTTGCGCCACTGATGTTGAGCCAAATGTCTGGTGTTGGGAAAATGATTCCACCCTTGTTTAATTTGGTGGTATCAAATGTTGTGGCGCCGCAAAAGAAATTGTATTTAAAAGGCGCAGAGCTTGAAGCGCTGTATCCAATCTCATTATTGTTTGATGGTTATGCCCTTAATGTCACTATTGTGGGTTATTCGGATAAAGTGGCGATGGGATTTGTCGGATGTCGCGCCGCGACACCGAGTCTTCAGCGTTTGGCTGTGTACACAGGCGAAGCGTTGGCGGAGTTAGAACAGAAAGTATTAAATAAAAACTAAAAGGGGGAGTAGGTATGTTAACGTGGATTTTATTGGTGTTAGCCTTATATATTGTACAAATTTATTCTGTGTCGATCTTGTGCTTTGGAGAGTCCGGATTAAGCGACAAAGAGATGATGGCCGTGGGTTGGGGGTCAAGGGATGATACGCCAGAATTAACCAATCGTGGACAACGGGCGCAACGGGCGTTAAATAATTTGAAAGAAAGCTTACCTATCTTTCTTTCCTTAGCGGTTCTTGCCATTGTTATGGAAAAAGAAACGACGTTGGCTCTAAGTGCCGCGATTGCATTTTTTGTTGCCAGGGTGATCTACGTACCTCTTTATATAAGAGCGGTGCCAATGCTTCGCTCAGGTGTGTGGCTAGTGGCTTTTTGCGCATTGTTTGTGATGGCGTATGCACTAATATAATAAGATTTACTCATTAAAAAGGGGAGCAATTTAGCTCCCCTTTTTAATGAGTAAATTTGAATGATGATTACAACGTACCACCAAACATAAATACTAGCTGAGCCCAGCCGACAAAGAATCCAATCACAGCACCTAGTGCAACCAATTGCCACTCGTCTTCTTCAAAGGCGGGTCGTAACATACCTTCAAACTGTTCCGGTGTTAATTGTGTCATCTTTGAACGCAGAGTAGCGTTAATGTCCATGGCTTCTTCTGTGTAATCATGCACGAGATGCATTGTGCCTGGTAGTTGTTGCATTATGCGTTCTACAGCCATGTTCTTGATTTCAATGTAACGCTTGGTACCAATTGCCATGGTAATAAAAGGTTTGGTATATCCAGCGTATTCATCCATGGTGCGCTTCACATTACGTTGAATTAAATCAAAGAGTTTGTCGGATGATGGGCCTTTAAGAATGCCGTTGACGATATTTTCGGGGTTAAGGATTTCTCTTGCGATTAGTAATCCAAAATCGACAGCCACTTCATCTTGACGTTTTATGAATAAACCATGAAGCGTAATGGGACCTATTTTAATGGGATGCTTTGGCGAAAATATCATATTAATCGCAAGCCAATTGGTGGCCGCTCCGACCAAAATGCCAATAGCGGGAAGTATCCAGGCTTCTTGGTAAAACACCCACAGTACCATTTGTACGCAGCCGAATAAGAAACCAAACCAGAGGCCAGAATTCTGTACGAACTTAAATTCTTTATAACCGATCTCTTCAAACATCTTAACCAGCATGCTGCGATCTTTAACGAAGGCATCCATTACCATGGCTTTCAGATCGAATACATCGTTAATGTTGTTTTGAATATCAGACATCATTGCAGCAACAACCTCTGGTGCGTCATTGCTGGCTCGTTTGTAGATGCGATCTTTTATCTTGACGGGAAGTGCTTCCCACACTCGAGGTGCCTGCTCTTCCATCAATTCATCGGTGAGCTCCCGAATCATACCAAGCATCACTGGTTCTAATTCTTCGGTGATTCTTGTTGGGTCTATTTGGTCAAAAATATCTTCTACTTTAATCAAGTGTTTGGTCATTAAATCCACTTGAATGCCAGCGATATGGGGGGCTCGCCGAGGTACTACTCCTTGCCAACCTAAGTAGGGCGGCTTAATGCCCACAAATTTAATGGGATAACACATCATCTTGATGCACACCCAATTGGTACCATAACCTACGACAGCGCAAATTAATGGCATCGATAAATACAACCAAATATCATCCATTGTACGGCCTCATGCAATAATCCTCGTTTACTTCAGCATTTCAGCTGTGATCTCGAATACTTTCGGTTTATTTAAAAGAACATGCCACCATTGACTTCGATGACGTCACCGGACATGTAATCATTTTCTAAAATAAATTGAATGGTTTGTGCGATATTATCGGCATCACCAATGCGCCCTAAGGGAACCATCTTAGCTAAATTATCCAGTGCTTCATCGGGCATAGAGCGTAACATATCGGTTTCTATGGTGCCTGGCGCGATTGCCATCGAACGAATGTTAAATTTAGCCAGTTCCTTAGACCATACTCGGCTCATTGCGACGATACCTGCTTTCGCGGCGGAATAATTTGTTTGACCGAAATTGCCATGGAATGCGCCAGAAGACATACTGATGATGCAACCTTCCTCCACTTTTTGTTCTACCATATGTGCGGCGGCTTCACGGGTGCAGAGAAAGGCGCCTTTCATGTGAACATCAACGACAATGCTATATTGATCAGCCGACATTTTTTTGATGACTTTGCCATCTTTCACTTTAATTAACATGCCGTCTCGAAGGATGCCTGCATTATTTACTAACCCGTGGATACTACCGAAGTCTTCAACAATGGAGGTGAATGTGTTTTCTACCGTTTCTTCGTCAGCAACGTTGCAGCGATAAGCGCGGGCTATACTGCCCGTATCGGCAACCAGTTGAATGGTTTCTTCCATGACTTGTTGATCGAGGTCAATCAGTGCTATTTTTGCGCCTTGCTGAGCCAAGCGCAATGCGGTTGCTCGGCCAATACCTTTGCCACCGCCAGTAATTGCGATGACTTTATCTTGAATCTTCATAATAATGCGTGCTCTTTTAAATCGTCTCGTGATTAACGAGTGAATAGGGCGACGTGCGCTGAGGCTTCTTCTACACCCCAAAAACCGCCAACATTACATTGCAGGGCAACTTTTGCGCCTTCAACCTGCCGAGCGCCAGCTTCCCCGCGTAGCTGCTGAATTAGGTCGTGAATTTGTGCTAATCCTGTTGCCGCGATAGGGTGGCCGCGGGATTCTAATCCGCCAGATGTATTAACGGGTACTTTACCACCGATGGAGGTTTCGCCTTGCTCAGCAAAAATGCCACCTTCGCCGAGGGGGCATAATCCTAAGCATTCGACTTCGATTAATTCGCCCACTGCTGTGGCGTCATGTAATTCCACTACGTCAACATCCTGTGCACCGATCCCCGCTTTTTCATACAGTTTGCGAGATAAACGTGTGACGATGTGGTTATCAAAATCATCCACTGCTCTTTCTACACCAGATCCAGAAACGCTACCTGCGATACGAATCGCACGGGATTTATCAATGCCGTACTTATCCAATGCAGCTTCAGTGCAGAGAATAGTGGCTGCTGCACCGTCGCTAATGGGAGCGCACATGGGAAGGGTCAGAGGGTAGGTGATCGGTGGTGCAGACATAACTTGATCAACACTATAAGGCACTTGAAATTGTGCATTGGGATTGTGCACTGAATGTTGATGGTTCTTAGCACAAATGGCGGCGACTTGTGCTTGGGTAACGCCAAATTCTTTTACATGATTAAAGAACTCGCCTTTATAAACATCCATAAAGGGGCTGTAGGGTTTGGTTGAGGTGCTACCTTCAGGCGCTTCAAACCCTTCCCACATCTCCTTGATAACACCCATTTGCCATTCAGTTCGGGTGGTATCCCATGCGCTGGAAAAGGCATTAAACATTTTGTCCTTATCTGTGCTCACCATTTTCTCTGCGCCAATGGCAAGTGCGATATCGGCTTGGCCTGATAGCAAACTACGGGTGGCAAGATTAAACCCCATGCTGCCACTGGCACATCCGCTTTCTAGGTTAAATATTGGAATGCCCTGAAAACCTTGTTCCAATAAAATGGAATGGCCACGAATCATATGCTGACCTTCCATATAGCCTTGTACGCAGTTACCGTAATAGGCTTCTTCTATATGCTGTCGTTCAATATTGGCATCTGAAAGCGCAAGATCTATTGCTTGTGCGACAAGCTGCTTAATAGAGGTATCAATGTGTCGTCCAAACGTTGTCATTCCAACGCCAATAACATAGAGAGCTGACATTCTTATACTCCTGACAATAGAAAGGTGAACCCTTCTGTTGTGCTCATTTAATAACCCTTGAATTCAGGTTTGCGTTTTTCAAGGAAGGCATGAATACCTTCATCGTAATCATAGGACCGGAATTGATCACGGGAGGCGAGGCGCTCATCACGTAAAGAGTCTGCAACTGTTTTATCAAGCGATTCGTTGGCGACGCGCTTGGTGCGCGCTATACCAATTGGGCTTTTCTCGGCAATGACATTGGCAACGCGCATGATGGTGGGGCGTAGCTCGTCTTCGCTGACAACGTCATTGAGTAAACCGTATTGAGCTAGCATGGATGCTGGGACAAACTCACCAGTGAACATCAAGTACTTCGCAATAGGGAGAGGTAGAATTCGGGGCATAATGGCTGCGCCACCGCCGCCGGGAACAATGCCGTAATTAGCATGAGCATCGCCTATCTTTGCGGTATCGGTGGCGTAAATTAGATCACAGCACATCATCAATTCCATGCCGCCTGCCAGTGCAAGGCCATTAACCGCCGCAATGACGGGTTTAGGGAAGAGGCGAACGACAGTAAGCAATTCGACGATGCGATCCAGTATATCGGGTTCACCAGGAGCGTAGTCGTTGAGCATGGTTTTTAGGTCGGCGCCGGCGCAAAAAGCACCATTGATACCGCCAATGACGACAACACGAACGGAATTGTCTTTTTCAATCTCAGCTAGTTTGGTTAGCATAGCTTCGACTAGGTCAAAGCCCAATGAATTCATGGCTTTAGGGCGGTTCATTGTGAGCCAAATTACGGCTCCTTCTTGTTCTGTCAGAAGTACCTCATTTTGCATGGTGCTACCTCTTGTTATTTGTATTGGGCAACCCGATAATAGGTGCCTCGTAAATGCACACGCTCAGCCATTATATTTTTCTCAAACAATTTTGCAATAAAATTGCAAAATTGTTGTTTATTTACGATTTGAATGTTATTACAATAAATAGTTAGCCCTATAAAACTTATAAGGAAGTGGGTTTTTTATAGTATAAATGTATATTTTTCAGGTAGTTAGACGCTATTTGAGCCGGCTGGGAAACACACAAAGTGCTGATGTAAAGATGACAATTCTGTGAATCAGTGATAAAAAAGCGATAAATAAGAATAATGGATAGGAAATCTTATGGGGATTCAAAAATACGTTAAGCCGCTTGCGGCAGTCATATTCTCACTGGTGCTCAGCGGTTGTGCTCAGCACGTGATGCGAGATGTAGCCGCTTCTGGCATGGTAGGGTTCAGCAACGATTATGCGAGTCCTTGGTTCCTTGCATCGGAAGATACCGACGTAATGTGCGGTATGGGTGAAGGCCTTTCAGCGATGACATACCCCATGGGTCCGAATGCCGATGCATTGATTCCTATGTTGAGCCTTGCTGCCGGAACCTGTGCAGATGAAAGAAGTAAAGAGCAAGAGTTACGCTATATCCGAGCAATGCGCCGTAACGATACAGAAACGGCCCAAGACGCTCGTACTATGCAAAAGCGCTGGTTGGCATTAGCCGCTAAGCGACAGTATTTTGGTTATCTAGCCGGAGTTCGTGCCTGGGGCGAGCCTGGTGCAGCTTGTCCTGAATTAGGTGACAGAAATGATCAGATGAGTTACTTGATGGGACTACTGCTCGGCGTTCAGTCGTTTCAGTCCGATTTTGCCTTAGGCGGCTCAATGGTGCCGACTGATACTGTTGCCAAAGTGATGGCAGGAATGACCTGTTTAGAAAGTGATGATTTCTGGGGATTGCCTGCAGCGGTACTGTCGATGACAGATATCATGCTAGCAGGTGCTGGCGGTGATACCGTTGCCTTAGAGATCGGCTATGCCAAATTAGATCGTGCTTCTGATGTTGGGGAGCGAGAAGGAGTTCGTATGGTTCAGGCTTTGCAAGCTGCGCTGTACTCAATGCAGGGTAACCAAGCGCTTACTAAACAAGTGATTAGAGACCATGTAGCCAGTAAAAAAGAAGTACCTCCAAGTGCTCAATTTAAGTTGATGGATGAAATGTCCACGCGAACGATAAAACTAATTTCCGATAAGTTATGGACGCAGGCCACAGGGCAGCGCACACCTTACGGTAAATTAGGGACCTTTTGGGATGATAAAGTTGCACTAGATAGTGCGCTCGATATTGATGATTTGCTGTAAGTGACAATGGTGTTATTTGAAGGACTAATTAGCCCACGTACTACAGATGCAACATAAATAATAATAGGAAGAAAACAATGAAAATAATGTCAAGAGCCAAGAAAGCCTTTGCTGGCCTAGCTGCCGGTATGGTCCTCGCAAGTGGAGCACAAGCTGCAAACCTTAAACCGCTAACCATGTGTGCCTTTATGATGATGGGTGAAGGCGGTCCAGAGCATCAAATGCTGTTAGATTATCAGGCGGCGGCATTAAACTGGGGCGTTAAGCTCGAGCTTAAGCCTTACATGAATGAAAAAATCGTAACTGAAGAATTAAAAGCAGGTGTATGTGATGTTGCCAACATGACAGGCATGCAAGCACGTAGCTTTAATAAGTTCACCGGAACATTAGATTCTCCTGGTGCGATCCCCACTTATGATCACCTGAAAGTGGTTCTTGATACATTGGCACAGCCTAAAGCAGCCAAGTATATGAAAGAGGGAGACTACGAAGTTGTTGGTATCCAATCGGGTGGTGCAATCTTCTTATTTACCAATGACCGCAAGATCCAAAGCATGTCGGATCTTGCCGGCAAAAAAATGGGCGTATTAGAAAGCATGCCTGAAATGCGTCAGATGGTTGCTGATATGGGGATGACTCCAGTATCTTCTACTGTGACGAACATTTTTCAGAAGTTTAACAATGGTGTTATCGATGTTACCGGTGGCCCTGCCATCGTATATGACATGATGGAGCTGTATAAAGGGTTGGAGCCTAACGGTGGTATTTTAGCGGCACCTTTAGTGCAATCTAATCTTCAATTTGTTGGGCGTGCGAAGAATCTGCCTGAAGGATTTGGACAAAAATCTCGTGAGTATTTTGCTTCAAACTTTGAAGCGAGTATGAAGTTTATTGAATCTGCAGAAAAGAATATTCCTGAAAAATGGTGGATTCCTATTCCAGACGGTAAAGAAGGAGAGTTACACGCACAGACCAAACGAGTGCGCTTAGCGTTCCGTGATGCTGGAGTATACGATCCAAAGATGCTTACTTTGTTACGTAAAATCCGTTGTAAGCAAGAACCTTCTCGTCCTGAGTGTACCGCTAAAAACGCAGAATAATCCTAAAACAGCCTGACCCATCTTGTGAGTTGGGCTGTTTTATTTTGGGACTCTGTTGACAGGTAGTCATCCTTATTTTTGTTAAGCTTTGCCAGCTAGGTGTATTGTTGTGAGTGAACTCGCTGTAGAATCTAAATCCCCTTTCGTCGGGTTAATAACCGATCGTGCGCCAATCGCCGTGATCTTGCTTTTATTGATCTTTTTGATCTTTGCCCGTACGGGTGAAAGTCTTCATGGGCAGTTAACTAAAGTAGGTGAAAACCTATGGGAGGATTACTTCTCATTACGAGCGGATATCCCAACCCCTTCCTGTAATAAAAATCCTAATATTGATCTTCGCTTGAATCAGTTGGAGTCAGAGGCAGCTGCTTCTGCAGATGATTTTGATTTATTCGATGAAGGCTTTGATCGAAATGCCGCTCGTCAGTCGTTAGAAAAGCAAAAAACTGAGTGTGTAGCTTCTTATGCTCGTGCTGAATACCTTCAAACGAAAGTGACTCCTGGAGTTAAAGCGTTTCGTTATATTGAACATCAATTTGCTCAGGCAAGCTTATTTGCAACTGCACAACAGCAATTCTTCTTGGTTATTTTGCTATTTGTTGCGGGAGCAGTGACAACACAAAAGTATCACCATATTGCGTTTCGTCCAATCGTCTCTAAGCTTGACCATCGTATTTCTACGTCGTTACAGTTGGTGGCGAATACATCATTGGCGGTGTCAGCCTGGGTGTTTAGAGATGCCTCGTTTAGTTCTGCAATTGAGGTAAGTAACCCTGAGCTACTCAATGGGCTTGCGTTGGGTTCGACAGCGATGGCGCTGGTGTCGTTGTATCAGGTGATTAATCCGCCGAAGGATCTCACACCAGGTGGGGGTGTAACACGCGCGTTATTATCCGTGCCGTTATATACCATTGCTATGCTAGGTTTTGCGTTCGTTACCTATCTAGTGAAAGGACATTTACCTGGTCTCGCTATTTATTTTAGTTCGTTTTTTGAAAGTGCTGGAACTTACCTTGATGTGGCGCTCTACCTTTGGAGCGGTATGTTGCTGAAGCAGACTCAGCTAGGTGAACGAGTCTTTAGCTTGTTCACTCCTTGGAAATTACCACCAGAACTATTAGCCTTTGTTGCGGTTGTTGTGATGGCAGTGCCGACGGCCTATACCGGCGCATCGTCTATTATCATCTTAGCTATGGGAGCCGTGGTATACCGAGAGCTTCGTAAAGTGGGTACGCGTCGCCAGTTAGCGTTAGCAACAACCGCTATGAGTGGTAGCTCGGGTATTGTGTTACGCCCCTGTTTACTTGTGGTTATCATTTCTATCCTTAATAAGGAAGTTGTGACGGATGATCTATTCTACTGGGGTGTTCGAGTGTTTATGCTTACTGCCCTTGTCTTCTTCTTTTACGCGTTGCTGACTAAGCAAGAGCCGTTAAAAGTGGCGCGCGTTAGTGATGCATTGTCTCCTTCATTGCAAAACCTTAAATCGTTGTTGCCCTATGTGGCGGTTTTTGTTGTGATGATTCTTCTGTATGCCTTTGCACTCGACGCTTATATGGACCAGTTCTCTGCGCCGATCATGTTGCCGGTATTGGTGATGGCGGTGATTGTTTATGAGCGCTGGGTTAGCAAGGCTGAGCCCATTTATGATGACCCTGAGCGAATGGGTTCTGTGCGGTCTTCGTTGACCAAGTCGATGAGTGACGCGTCTATCCATATTGGTGCGTTATTAATGTTGATGTCGACCTTCATGATCGTGACTGGAATGGGTGGAAAAACCGTATCACCGACATTCTTGGCTGAGTTTGATACGACGTGGGCAACGATGGGTGCACTAGTCGTCATGTTTGTCTTGATTGGTATGTTTGTTGAGTCAATGGCTGCGGTGGGTATGGTATCGTTGATGATTGCGCCGATTGCCTATCAGCAAGGGATCAATCCTATTCACTTCTGGATGACGTGTTTGGTGGCACTGGAGTTGGGTTACCTTAGCCCGCCTGTTGCGCTAAGCCATATCTTTACGCGACAAGTCGTGGGTGAAGAAGAGTGTCTATTAGCCTCTCAAGAAGGGCATAACTTCTACTATCGACATGAGAAGTATTTGTTACCGTTGATGGTAATGGGGACAACGCTTATATTGGTTGCTTTTGGACCGTTAATATACGGTATCTAATTAACACAGTAGTATGTCGCTAAAAAAGCCCCTTTTCGAAGGGGCTTTTTTTTGTGTTAAATTAGCTAAGCTTATTTACTTGCGACTGCATCGTAGTGATGAACGAGTTCCAAATTGTAGTTCAATGTGTGTACTTGAGGGGAAAGCTCATAATAGGTTGCACAAGTGAGCGCATACCCTTTTTTAAGCTTGCCCTCTACGTAGTTTGCGGAGCTGCCTAAAGTGTATGCTCGATCATCACGACCATAAGTATTTCCGATGCATCCTGCGCCTAATAAACCAGGAATCATAAACCCAGCGCTCTCAATGTTTTGAATGTTGTAAACAGTATTTCCATTACCCCAAGCCGTATTTAGCGCACGATATTCCCTAGATAGAGAGCCATCTTGGTGGGTGTTGTCATGCCAGCCTCGGGCGGTAAACCAAGAATTAGGTGTCCAAGTGACATCGTATGAATCGATTGGTTTGTGTAAATATTGTGTCCTTAGGTTGATTTCATCTTCGAGTTGTACCGCCAGATTTTCGGAAAAGTTAGCGCAAACCTGGTCTCTTGTCGTTTCATTTTCTTGATAGTCAATCAAGCCAATTTGATTGAGGATATCTATAGATGCACCGGTTAGCGTTGAGCACCAAAAAGAGATGCCTGTCGAGAAGTTGGATAAGGACGCTTGCGATGCTTCTAGAAGGCCACTGTCTTCATTACACTGAAGGTAGAAGCGTGTATTGGGTATCTGTGATTCAGGCAAATCAATATAAGTGGTTGTGACGAACTGATAGCCATCACCCGGAATTGGGTTGTTATTATCGTCTGTACCAGGTTGTCCTGGAGTGATGTTAGTGCCCGTCAACGTGAAGGCACTAAATTGATAATAAGAGTGTGTGGCTCCGTCTGGGCCGTTGTTGTCCGCACCTTTACAACTGACATCGTAGTTACCCTCATAAGATGCGGCAGGTGCAGAGAACGCCGTATTGCTAATGCAAAAGGTGCTGGCGAGAGAGAGGGTGAGAGCGAGTTTATTCTTCGATAATATCATCTCAATTTCCTTATTCATAAGTAGGCATGTTGGCTGCGTTACCAACATGTCTGGATACTATCTGGGGCAGGAGTATCGGCGCATTAACATTTGTTAAAGCTGCGCTCCTTAGGTGATGATGGCTTTCCTTGTTCACGATTTTTCCGTCTAAAGCGGCTAAGGCTTACTGAAGTGATGCCGAGAAAGCTAGCGATTTGGTATTGCTGGATTTCATCCTCGATTTGAGGATACATTTCAAGCAGCCGCTGGTAGCGTTGATAAGAATCTAGCGTGAGAAGGTCGTGAACTCTTTCCACCTTTAAGCAAAATAGGCGAGTAATAATTTGCGTGTGTATCTTTTCTAGGCAGGGGGGTTTTTTTGATAGTGTGATGTAGTCGTTGTAATTGCAAACCAAGCATTCGGAGGCTTTTAAACACTGGATCGTTGCTGTGGATGGTTTATTTGACATCAAATCATATAACGAGCCAGTGACGAACCCAGTAAACACGAAGGCTTTGTTAAATTCATTGCCATCTTCAGTGCAATAAAATTCTCGCATTGCACCCGATAACATAAAAGCAATCAACGTAGCTTGTTGGCCTTTTTCTAGTAGGTATTCGTTTTCGTCAAAGCGTCTGAATTGAAGTAAGGCTGAAAGATCAATTAATGCTTCAGGTGTGAAGCTGCCAAATTCGGACAAGGACTGTTCGATTTGTGGGTGGAATTGGTTCAAGGAATGTCCCTCATATAAATAATTGATTTTATACGAGGGGCAAACAGTTTGACCAGGGTATAGATAGGCGTGTGCGTCAGTGCTGAGGAGTGCCTATCATATGCCCAAGTCAAAGCGTTGGGCTAGGCGACTTTTTCGTCTTCGCCTGCAGTATCTTCCGTAGAATCTTCTACTGCTTGAAGTTTAGTCGCATCTTTCTTCTTAGGCTTTTCAGCTTTAGGCTTGCTGCCTTTCAAGATGAGTCCAATTGGCTCTCGGTGGCGGGCCAAATACAAAGAAATATTCTCTAGTAGTGAATCGTCCATCTCGATATCGGACTTTTCTAATAAAACTTGCAAGTTCTCTGCGATGTCGAGCTCTTTATCGTAGGCATCTGCTTCTTTTTTGCTAACGAATGTCATTTTCTCTTCTCCGTTACGCTCAACAATATAGCGGGTAATCACGGCCATGGGTGTGTTCCTTATGATAGTTATATTGGTGAATGGGGTCAGCCAAAACAACTGTAATCATATACAGTTGTTTTCGGCGGTGCAACCAATACTTTGAATGTAAGATAACTGGCGGGGTCGTGGATGTCTAGTAGTGATTGTCTAGTGCTGATTGTACAGCGTCTTCATATCCAATATGTAAATACACTGATCATTGACTTCACAACTGGAGAGGATACTCTCGGTAAATGGCAGATCTTGCCAATCATCTGGAATTAGAAAATCTGAATCGTGAATAGTGGCTTTTTCAATGTGCTTAATTGAAAAGCCTAAATAATCAATGCCGTGCTCATCATTGGCGAAACGGATTACCATGACTTGCGAGTGTGATAATGATGTTTTGCTGCGATTGGGATGTTGGTAATCGACTAGAGGTATCAATCGTTCTCGCCAAGCAATGAGATTGTTACAGTGTTCAGGCGCTCGTGGTACAGGGAGTCGAACGATATCTCTTAATAACTCAGTGACCTGATGTATAGAAATAGCAATAACGTGCCCGCTGGTAAGGTGAAGTAACCAGCAGTTGATTGACGGAGAGGGCTGTGGGCAAGATTCTTGTTCTATAGCGGAGAGAGGGGCCGTTAACATATTGATACCTCTGTCGTTTCAAAGAGTCGGAATTCGTCATTTAAGAAATTGGCTAGATGATCGGCATTGGTGACGCAATGGAGTACTTTGTCCTTATAAAGCACACCCAGTATCGGAGTATCAGGGCTAGACATTAATGGTGGTAGTTGCTTTAGCTCCTCTGGCGTATATTGAATCGAATCAACTTTTTCACAGGAAATCGCAAATCGCCATGTTGTATTTGATGGATTAACGCAGGCGATAAAACGTTGTGTTGTTGGAATTATTTTTTCCAGTGCTAATTGTGGGGAAAAACTGATGACAGGCCATCGTGCGCCTAGCACGGTGAGAGTTGGGGCATTGGATAACGACCCATACTTGATAGAGGAAACCAACTCCACGGTAGAAATATTGCGATGAGGCAAAATTAACGACAGTGATCCAATATCAATTCGGGCTAGACTACTTTGGTCTGAAAGTTTCATCTACAGTATCCTTAGTGAAGTTGACGGGGGTTAGCTTGATCGGGTTTTATGTTTTCAACCAAATCAAGTAACTGAGATTCTGTATAAGGTTTTGTTAGATAATGATCTACGCCGCTGCTTTCTGCCAATTGTCGGTGTTTTTGTGTGGAGCGGGACGTAATCATAACCACGGGAAGGTGCCTGAGTGTTTCTGATTTTTTGATATACGACGTTAATTCCAAGCCATTCATTCGTGGCATTTCCATATCCGTTAGTATGACATCTGGGATTTGATGCTTGAGTAATTCCACTGCCTGCACGCCGTCTTGTGCAAGGATAGTGTCGTAACCCATATCCGTCATTAATTGATCCAAAGATCGACGAACGCTAAGGGAGTCATCAATAATCATAACCGATGTCTGATGTGAAAGAGGCGCAGTATGTTGTTGCTGTTCTATGTAATTAATGATCGGACTATCTTTGGTGTCTCTAATGAGTTCTGGGATATCCAGTACTGGAATCAACGTGCCGTCGGCGATAATGGCGACGCCATTGACACCGTGTGTCCTATTTACGTAATTCCCCATGGGCTTGATAATGATATCTTGATTGCTTTGAATGCTATCAACGGCAAGTGCATAGGTCGTGTGGTTTACCTCAACCAAAAGTATCGGTAGGTTATCAATCGTTATATGCTGTTTGTTACCGCTTTGATTGCCAAGCAGTAGATCGCCGATGGTGACAAGTGGATATACGGAGTCATTGTAACGATATCCTTCTTTTAAACCATAATTGACCACTTCGCCAGAATGAGGTGGAAGAAGCTGAGATAAAGAGTGGCTTGGTATTGCATAGCGTTCATAATTTAGTGAAATAACGATCGCGTGAGTGGATAGATGAGATAGCGGTACCGTGACGCAAATAGTTGTACCTTGACTCTCTTCTGTTGTTATTTCAATTTTTCCACTGAGTTTTTTGATACTGGTGTTGACAGCATCTAGGCCAACACCGCGCCCTGATAACTGATTTGCGCTTTCTTTAGTGGTAAAGCCAGAAGAAAGTAGCAGATCTACGCATTGTTGATCGTCCATTTTTGCATCTGGCTTTATTAAGCCTTTCTTTACGGCAGCGTCAAAAATTATATGAGGGCGTATTCCCTGTCCATCGTCATGGCATTTTATCGATATATGATTTCCCGATTGACTAAAGGTAATGGAAATATGCCCATCGTCGTTCTTGCCTAGTTCGCGACGGATGCTGCTATCTTCAATGCCGTGATCGATTGCGTTACGCAGTATATGCATGAGTGGATCGGTGAGCTCGGATAACACCTCCTCATCAACGGATAGGTTGTTATCGATAATGGAGAGTTCAACTTGTTTTCCGGTCACCCTTACCGCATGTCTTACACAGCGCTGCAGACGAGAGCTAATAGAGGTGACAGCAACCATTTTTGTGGATTTTGTAAGAAACTGAAGGTCTTTGTTTAGCCGCATATGCTTGATAAACAGAGAGTCCAAATGCAATAGCTGTTCCTGCATGTCCAGATTGAGCTCTCTGCTGTCGATTACCGTTTCGATAAAGCTATGTACCGTACCGTGAATCTCACTGTATTGATCAAGCTCTAAGGAATCAAAGCTATTTTCATCACCTTCTTGATTTGAGATGCGTTTCTTAGAAGAAGAAAGTGCCTTAATATCAATTATTTTCTCCAGCTCGAATCGATGCTCTTGTATTTTTTCATCCTGGGAGGTTTGGGTTTTTGCGTTAGTGAGCATCTTCTTTACTTGTTCTCGGGTTTGAATCAATGACACCGTCATCTCTTCGACCATTTCAAACAAGGATTCAATTGTTTTTGAGGAAACTTGAATAACGGTATCTTGTGGTTGGGGTTGTGTTTTTGGTACGGATTGTTCTTCTGCTATTACTGGGGCCGTAGTGCTTGGGTCTGTGCCGCTTGGATTCTGAATGCCGGGATTTGAGGTGATCTCCGTTGAGGAGAGGTCATATTGATCTGTCGAAGTACTTTCATCAGAAATATACTCGTCGGGTTTCGCGACAGTAAGGTAGGTAATCATGGATTGACTTGCATCATCCTGTGTCTCACCTTCAACGCTAGAAATAGCGAGCGATCCATTTTTTTGATCCAGTAGCTGTTGCAATAAGTATTGAGATTCTTCAGGGTATTGATCTTTTCCCATCAAAAAATCGATCATTACTTCGATGCAATCGGAGGATTCTTCCAGTAACGATAATAGAGAGCTGCTTAATCTATCTGGGTAATGACGGAGATCCTCTAGTATTTCTTCTACATAGTGAGCGAGATTGGCAACCCCATAGATTTCTACAATATTAGCTGAGCCCTTGAGTGAATGAGTAAGTCGTTGTGCATTCTCTAAATGGTCGATTATGTCATCGTCTGTCGCTAAGCAAGATATACAATGGCTTAGCGCCGATGCCTGCCCTGGCGCGTCGTGTAGAAAGGCAGAAATGAGCTCTGGGTGGATTTCTGGGGATATTGTAAGTGATACGTCCTCGGCGGTTGCAATGGATTTTTCAGGGTCCTCAAATTCTTTATCTTCTATCTCGAAATCGGTGGCGCTAAGTAAGACAACAAGTTCGTGGGAATCCGCCTCTTGATTAGGGTTTGGCCATAGTGGCTTCTCAAAATGCGTAACGATATCGAGAATGTTCTGGGTGTCACCAATATTAGAAAGCAGCGTAATGATTTTTCTAGGAATGGGGGAGAGCAATTCGAAGTAGTCCGGCTTCTTTTCTTCATCAAAAAGATCAAGTGCAGGTATATTGTCGATGACAAATTGACAGATAACTTCAATCCCCGCCATGCCCAATATATTTGCCGTTCCACTAATCATTTCAATATAACGCAGGTATCTATCGAGATTATCAATGCATTCCTCTTCTGGGCAGGTGAGGAAGGCTGATAGAGAATCATCGAGCTTACTTTCCATTTCAGTGAGTTCAGTAATAAATAACACCATGGTGTCATTGGGTGCCGCTGTTAATGCTACGTCAATAACATGTTGTACCTCTTCTTCAAGAGTAATGTCGCTAGGTGCTTCGGCGCTATCGGATAAAGTAGGGGCATTATCAGATAGAACATCCTCTTGTTGGGATTGATCTTCGGAAAAGAGTGACGTTAAAAATCGATTTTTAGTGGGTTCGGGGAAACTCGTCGTTATTTTTTCTGCTAGCTCAACGCTGTGGGGGTCCTTAATAAAAGAAATAAGATCTTGGCTCCATTCTGCAAGTTCTTGGGATTTTTTGGGTGATAGAATGTCCTCATTTTCATTGTCAAAAAAACTATCGCTATAGGTTTTACAAATATCGCCCAGTGTACCAAATTCGATGATTTCTGCTGCCATGGCAAGATCCTCAAAAGAATCTCGGCAACTTTGTACATTAATCGGATCGCTGCTTCCTTGCAGCGAAAGGGTCAAATCGTCAAGCGCCGAGGACGCTATGTCATTAAATACCTTTAATTGGTCAGCGCTTGGCATTGTCTTTTCCTCTTATGATGCTTTCTTTTCGCTGTTTAAGGCAACAACATTGTCGGGTAGGGTGAACGTGTTTACAGAGTCAAGGAGATCATTCGAGAGATTCACAAGGCTTGAAGTATCTGTGCTCTGTTGCAATAGCTCAGCGTTAGTTTCCTGTGTTTTCTCTTGAATAAGGTGAGCTTCTGATTTGAGCTTTTCGTTTATTTTTGCTTGGTGTAGAGAGCGTTCGGCGATTTTTGCAACCGCAGTTGCTAGATCCGACGTTTTCTGTTGTGTTTCTCGCATCTTAAGGCCCGCTTGCTCTGCTCGATCGGAACCCTCGACCACCTGACTTATGGTGTTATTCATGGTGTCCATTGTTTCAGACGTTTCGTTTTGAATATTACCTACGAGTGCAGCGATCTGAGAGGTTGCGTTACGTGAACTTTCTGCAAGTCGCTGTACCTCATCCGCAACTACCGCAAAACCTCGACCCGCTTCCCCTGCGGCCGCTGCGTGCATACTTGCGTTAAGTGCGAGGATATGAGTTCGTTCTGCAATGTTGTTGATTAGGTCAACGATACCGCTGATTTCTTGGGATCGCTCGCCAAGGCGCTTGATCCGCTTTTCCGTTTCACTGATGGTTTCTCTAATTTCGTCCATACCAACCACTGTGCTCGATACCGCATCGAATGCATGGTTAGTGGATTCTGAAGCATTTTCTGCCATATCGTTGCAGTTCATGCACAGTTTGGCGATCGCATTCATCGTTTTGGAAGCATTTTCGAGTCGATCAATCGTAGTTTGTACCATGGAGCGTTCAGCTTCAGCTACCAGTGTGACTTTATCACCTTGGAGTTTTACGCTTGTCGCATTTTGTTCTACTTTTTCTGCGATGGTATGAATATCACCAAGTACTTTTGCGGTTTCTGATGATACAAGGTTCATTGCATCCGCGACAGGCCCTGTAATATCTTCACTCACAGGAACGGTTACGGTAAGGTCTTTTTCACTCAGTTGGGAGGTTGCCTCAAGAAGTCGAATGATTGAATTATTGAGTTCTTCGTTTTCTTTTTCCGCTTCAACCAGTGTTTTTACTTTTTCATCGAGTAGTTTATCGAGGGCGGAGGAAAGTGTCGCCAATTCATCTCTACCTTCAAGCCGTGTTCTAGCGTCATAATCACCGTTGGTAATACTCTCAACTGTGTCAGCGATTTTAGATACTGGGTGTGTGATGGATTGTCGAATGGATATACCCAAGAGCACTGATGCGCTGATACCTGCTACGAGAAATATAACACTGAGTATGATAAACATCTGTTGAGAACTCGCGAATTCGGTATAGCTTCTTTCAGCGAGAATCTGTAGATTTTCAATGGATCCTTGCAGTTCTCGTTCTAATGGAGCCACCATTAAATCGAAATCGTTGAGCATGAATAGGGATAGATTTGCTCTGTTTTGACTTTTACCTAGAATAATAATTTCGTCAATAGCTTTATAAAAATTATCTAGGCTGCCCGCGTATTGCTTTTCAATGGCAGATCTTTTTTCGCTACTAAACGAATCGAGAAATACATCCCACTCATCATTGAATGCCAACAAATTCTTGCTTAGTCGTTCGTTGGTGTCGACCCAGGTGGAGGTGCCACGGCTCAAATTATTGATGGGCTCAACAAAATCCAAACTCATTTTGTTGTAGATCTTACTCAACGATACACTGTGCTGGATATCGCTGTTGAGTTTCTTGGTGGTGATTGAGGCTGAGCTTAATCCTGTGGCTAAAAGGATACCGGTGATGACGAGTACGCCGGTCATTGAGGCAATCAAAATGAAAAGCCGTTTGCCTATATTAATACTACTAAAATATGATGAGAACATCGTTTTTTTCCTTGAATAAATGGGTCGAGTATTGGTATGTCAATTAGATGATTTGTTTCCAACCGGATTTTTTTAGCGTTCTATATTCACCATTGTTGTAATAGATCATGGTGACCAGCTTCGAACCTTGATTTCCATTTCTGAAATTGAGTTTTACGCCGCCTAGGTCGAACTTCTCACCACGTATGGCCGCCAAAAATTTGTCCCGTGTAATCTCGCCCTCTATTTTTTTCAGTGCACTTATGAGCATCTTTCCAACGAGAAATCCCTCAAGTGATACATAACCATAATCATTACCTAATTTCATTCGCGCTTCTTCAAGAATAGGGATGTTTGAGTCAAGACTAGGTACTACTTGGGTCATTACAACGCCACCATTCACACCGAATTCGTTCAGTACAGTTTTTAGATTCTCCGCGCCAGTGAACGATACTGCGCTTACGATCCAGTTGTCACCTTTGTAGCGTGAGTAGCCGGCGAATCGTCCAATAGCGTTGTAGGTGCCAACGGAAACGACCAGCTTGCAGGTAACATCCTGTTGCTCTTCCCAATGTTTAAGCGAGTCGTAACCTGATTTCGAATTTAACGTGTTTCGTTGATAGACGCCGATGGGGCCAATGTTGTTCCGAAGAGGGTTGTTACCTTCCATTTCCAATATTTGGTCGAGTAGTTTGGTTATCTTACGAGCGCCGCGTTTACTGGCGATTGCTTTCTTTATACCGGCAACACCGGCCATACCATACGCATCGTTTTGGACATAGGCGCATATTTCTTCTGCGGCTACACCAGAGCTAAGAGCTGAACTAATTACCGCCGCAGTTTCTTGAACGTAGCTCGCACGATAGTTGATAACATCACCGACTCCTGGGCGCAGAAGGCCGGCCCCGGTAAAGAATCCTACAGCAGGTACGTCGTTATCTGCTAGCAATGGTAGAGATACTTTGGCGGTGGGTGTTCCCACATTACCAAGCATGACAAAGATACCTTCATCAATGAGTTTTTCTGTGGCTTCAACCGTCAGAGAGGGGGAATATGAATCATTACGAGTTACGAAATCAATGGATCTACCTTTTACTTTCTTACCGCTTATAGCTGCGATAATACCTTTACGCATATTCTGTCCAAGGCCGCGTGACTGACCTTCAAAATCCATGACACCGCCAATGCGTATGCTCTTGTCGGTTATGCCTATCTCCGCCCCTGAGGAATTAGCGCTGAAAATGAGTAGGGCCATTGTAAAGAAAGTAATAACGTTGTTTTTAAGTGTCCTACTACTGGAATGCATGATGGTATGATGCATAGTAAAGCTCCAAGCCTGTGTATAGTGATTAATTGGTGTGTTGATTTACCTGTGAAAAGACATGTGTACATAATTTTTCGATATTTAGATGAACCCATAATCCGTCTTTTTCATAAACGGAATCGATATGATGATTCATATGGGTGGGTAAACTAATAGCGCGATTGATGATATCGTCTTCATGTAACGTGGTTTTATGGGGTAGATTATCAATTTTGATACCACAGATATTCTTACCTTTACCTATCGCAATAATGTGTGATTTTTTTGATGTGGCGGTAGTATCGCCGTAGTAATTATCTAGACTAATAATCGGTACGCTATTTCCTCTAAGGTTAACGATGCCTTTAAACCAGTGAGGAGTGAGCGGGATGCGACAGATATTGTTAACATCGATGATCTCGCAATATTGAGTTTCGTCGATAAGAGCACCGATTTTTCCGACCATAAAGCAGTGAAAATTTTGATCCTTACTTGTTTCTTGGATCTTACGTTCTCTATCGCTTTCATCGTTGAGTAAAGAGATTGAGCCCAGCGCTTCGCTGGGCAAGATAAGTGTTCGCATGATGATGTCACGTATGGTTAGGTGAGAGCAGAACCGGTGATTAGGAGTAAGTCTCTATTTGTTCCATGATTTGGTCTTTGGTATAGGGCTTGGAAACTAGGCTCTTACCTCCTTGTTTCATGGCCCACATAAGGTCGGCCCGTTGTTTCTTACTGCTAACAAAGATTACGGGAATATGTGCAGTCTTTGGGTTTTTCGTGATTTCCCTACAGGCGTGATAGCCACCGATCCCCTCCATGACAATATCCAACAGGATGAGATTAGGACTTTCTGCTTCGGCTTTACTGATAGCTTCTTCACCGGAGGATGCGGTAGAAACTTCAAAATTTGAGCCTTCTAACATGGTTCTTAGATTAACGAGATCGGTTTCAGAATCATCTACAATCAAAATCTTACAGTACTTCATGGTTGTTACCTCTGAGAGCTATTTGCGATGAGTGAGTCATGTTGTTTATGCGATTTGTCGATCATTTTTTGAAAAACCTTGCGTAATTGTTCATCTTTCGGTGGCTTGGTTAGGTAGGCATCACATCCGGACATGCCACCTCTCACGCGATCAAACGGAGATTTATTACTTGTCAGCATTACCACAAAGGTATCTGATACTTCCTTGATCGATTTGCATACTTGGTAACCATCAATGCCGGGTAAGACGACGTCCAGAAAGATAATGTCATATATTTTCCCGAGGGTTTTTTCCTGTGCGGATTCGCCGTCTTCGGCGTAGTCAATGGCGATAGGTATGTCGGTCATCGATGGCAACTTAAGCTCCATAAAACGTCGTATCGGTAGGCTGTCATCAACCACAAGTACCTGAGTTCGTTCTTCATTTAATGTTTTGTCTTCTGCTTCTGCTTGGGTAAAGGCGTCGATAAGCTTTCTAAACACCAACGGTCTTACCACATGATTTTGGTCGGCAGGAGAGAGATTTTCTTGAGAAATAAAAATGGTAGTCACAGTATCTTTTATTTTTCGCCAAATGCGGTGGGCATGATTATCATCGCCATTGATAATGACTACATGGGAATTAATGGATGCGCTGTAATCAACTAATTCATAATCTCTGAACTGTTTTGCTCCCAACCGAAACAGATTATGAATAAAGGTGATATCACGCTCCGTTAATCCAACGTGGGATATGTAAATTTTACTTGCGCTAATATTTCGCATCTTGGATGGAACCTAGTTAATTCTCACTAATTAAATGGGGGGACAAAAAATGCCCGTTGAAATAATTAACAGTGATAACGACAAATAATTCCACTGATAAACCCCTAAGCGAGAACCACTTAACAAAAATAAACGGCGTTAAAATCAGGGGTAATAGTAAACTGGGCTTACTATGTTTGCGCGGTATATCAGTGTGTGAGAAAACGTACGAAATGGGTATTCTTGCTTACGCAATTGTGAGCTTTCTCTTACACGGAATTAGGGGTTTTGGCATCAAAGTTGGAACGATAAGTGTCAGGGGCTAATTGTGACGTTTTTATGAACAAAAAATTACTGAGGTTATTCACCACTTTGCGGGTGATAAATAACCAAAGCTACCTTATTAATAGAGCGTAAGATATTTAGTGTAGGATCTGGCTTCGATATTGTGTCGGAGTGCAATTTAACCAGCGCTTGAATGCACGGGAGAAATTGCTGGTATCAGAGAACCCCAACAAATACGTAATTTCACTAATAGAAGTATGTTCTGATTCTATATACTTTTTTGCTAAGTCCTTACGGGTTTGATCCAATAGGTCTTGATAGCTGGTTTGTTGAAGATCCAACTTACGTTGCAAGTTACGCGGACTCATATTCAGCTTAGCGGCGATAAATTCCTTACTGCAATTCCCCGATGGTAATAACTTAATGATATGGCTGCGCACCAATGTGACCAAATCAGATTTCTCTAATTGAGCCAAGTAATCCATCACAACCTTATCGTTGATCAGTGCCAGCTCACTGTTGGCACCCGGTAGTTGTACGTTGACCTCATTCTTATCGTAATGCACAGCCCATTCTTTCGCATTGAACTCTACTGGGCAGCGGAAATAACGTTGGTACTTCCGCTGATCTTCTACCGATGGAGCAGGGCGTGCCAAAGATACATATAACGGGTTGAATCCTGGGCGATATATTGCTCGGGTGAACTTCACCAATGTTGCGGTCCAGCCATCTTGGGTTTCATAAGATAAGTTTGGGACGAGTAACTCAATGCGTAATTTGTACGTTGTTTGATCTTCTTCAATGTGGTGCCGACAGTTATCGCTGGCAATGCGGAAGAAACGTACCAAGCGTTCAAAGAAGTCTTCCAAAGTAGAGCTGGCAAAAAGGGAATAGCCGAGTGCATGAAAGGTGGTAGGGTGAATAAATTCCACCATACTGAGACCAAAGCTGGGGTTGCCGGTGGCCTCCACACTGAGTTCAAATAGTCGGTTCATTTTCTCGGTGGGGATCCGCATATAGGGATTCACCGCTTGTTTGTATTCGACACCTGCTAACCGAAACAACGCTTGGCTATTAATTCCTGCATGTTCAAGGGTTTGCGCGATCACCACGGCCCATGCATGCATGGCGGAAGGTTCATGATTACCTTGTTTTGATAGGTATTGAAGGGTCGTAACGCTCGTCATGATCGGTGTTCTCAGTGAGATAACGTGGGTGTGACTTCCGGCTAATGTGTACGGGTCTTTCTACTATCCGAAGCTATCCCAATCCTCGTTTCCTGTCCTAGTCCACTTGGACGATGGGTGTCGCTTTTCGGGGGAGCATAATGAATGTTGCCGCTTTTCTTATCCCTTTGAGAGAGTGTTGTGGGCTGTGTAGCAAGTATGCAGTTATCGCAGATCGTCTCTAAAAGCGTGCCGATTATCTCGTATTGACCTGAACCGATGGCAATTCTTTTGCTACATTCAGGCGAAGCCTGAGCATCAAGGCAAGAATAAAGGTGCTGGTGGTATACACGGTGTGTGTTGCGTGTGATCTCCAGCAACTCAATGATAAAAATAGATAAGAGATACGATATGACTGTTGAATTAACCCAAGATCAGAAGAACCTACAAATTGCCGTACGTGAATGGGCTCAAGCAGAGCTAGCGCCGCTTGCCTACCAGTTGGATGCGGAAGCAAAATTCCCCACTGAACTTTATCTAAAAATGAACCGTGATATTGGTGTGGCGGCAATTCCTTTTAAGGAAGAGCATGGCGGATTGGGTCTCGGTATTCTTGAGATGTCCCTAGCGATTGAAGAGCTTGCGCGCGCAGATCAAACCTTTGCGTTATCAACCATGGTTGCCGTTGCAACCGGGTTGACGCTACAAAAATTTGGTAGCGACATGCATAAGGAAAAGTACCTTCCTGATATTGTGGCGGGTAAAGCAGTAGGATCTATTGCGGGTACTGAGCCGCAAGCGGGTTCATGGACTGCTGGGTTTACTTCTCGTGCAACACGCAGTGGAGATACTTGGTCGCTGTCCGGTGAGAAAGCCTTTATCACTAATAGTGGTACGGACATTACGTCTTACAATTTAGTGGGGGCGATCACTAGCCCGGCAGATGCTGAAAAAACGAAGATGAGTTTATTCCTTGTACCAGATGGAACCGAAGGGATTGAAATTGGTAAGTCTTACGACAAGTTGGGCTGGCGTTCGTCTGATACTCACCCTATCTATATGGATAATGCAAAAGTTGGCAACGAGATGATCGTGGGTAACGAAGGAGATGGGCGTTACATCGTTCACAAGACCTATCAATTTGCGCGCTGCTTCTTATCTGCCTGTGCCTTAGGTTTGTCGCAAGCGTGTCTTGATCACTCTGTTGCTTATGCAAAAGACCGTAAAGCCTTTGGTAAGACCTTAGGTGGTTTGCAGTTGATTCAAAAAATGATCGCCGATATGGCGGTTAAAACGGAAACGTCACGTTTGTTAGCGCGTCAAGCCGCGGTAAAAGCCGATGCCGGTACTGCAAGTATTCTTGAGCTTGCGATGGCGAAATACTATTGCTGTGAGACGTCTTCAGAAGTTGCAGATCTCGCCGTTCAGGTCCACGGTGGATTTGGCTTTATGAATGATTGCCCGGTGTCTCGTTATCTTCGTGATACGCGTATTACGCGAATTGGTGATGGGTCTAGTCAAATTCAAACCATGATCATTGCGAAAGAGCTTGGTCTTGATGTTGACTTCACATAACCCGTAGACGAGACCGCGCAGTATGAGTCGATTAAATAGTTTTCTTACTGGAATCAAAGTGGTGGATCTAAGTCGCCACTTACCGGGGCCGTTGGCATCATTGTCGATGGCGGAAATGGGGGCAGAGGTTATTAAGGTAGAGCCTCCGCAAGGTGAGGAAATGCGTTTTATTGGGCCGAAAGGGCCCCATGGGCGCTCCGCCTATTTTGATGCAGTGAATGGCGGAAAAAAAGGCATTCACCTGAATCTTAAAGAAGACGCGGATCGGCTTAGATTGCTCGATCTACTGAGCGATGCCGATGTATTAATAGAATCATTTCGACCCGGTGTGATGGCGAAGCTTGGATTGTCGATTGATGATCTTAGAAACCATGCACCGCAGCTAATTATTTGTTCGTTAAATGGTTACGGTACTGAAAGCCCGCTGAGTCAGGATGTGGGTCATGATCTTAATTACTTAGCAATGAATGGCCTACTATCGGGAACCGGTACTGCTGAGCAAGCGGTGGCACCTTGGCCACCGATCGCTGACAGTGCGGCATCATTATATGGTCTTACCACTATTCTAGGTGCGCTGTTAGAACGAACTCGTACTGGCGAAGGGTGCCATGTTGAAGTGGCACTGGCGGATTCTGTAATGCCACTGATGGCATTTTCATTAGCGGACTTAGGCCTTAAGGGAGAAGGTACGCCAAGAGGCCTGGATCTGTTAAATGGTGGGGCTGCACGATATCGCACTTACGTGACGGCCGATGGGAAATCTATTGCACTGGGTGCTGTTGAGCCTAAGTTTTGGCAGGCATTTTGTGTTGCTGCAGGTCGCGAGGATTGGCTTGGACGTTTGAATGATCCATTGCCACAACTCGCGTTACAAGAAGAAGTGGCGGCGTTCATTGGTGGGTTAACGCTAGACGAATGTAATACACGATTTGGCTCTGTGGAATGTTGCTACAACGAAGTGTTGCCTTTGTCGTCGGCGGTGGAGACTCCGCACATTCAAGCAAGAAAATTAGTGGTAAAAGGGGAGGAGGGAGACTATCAGGCGCTCTATCCCGCGTATGTTGATGGCGAACCGCCAAAGGTGCGACAACCTTTTGAATCACTCGAAAAAGAACAAAATACCGAAAAAGAAACGACACCTGTTTAGCGGTGTAGGGCATAGAGAGGTATGCCTGTTGGAAATAAAAACAACAATGACAAACATTGAGTAGATTCCTTTGTTGTTAGGCTGAAAGCAACGACGTATGCCTTGAAGGACTCATTAAAAAATTAAGAGGAAAAGACATGAATATAAGAGATGCAATGCGACGAGCGGCAGGTTTTAACCGTGATAAGCCAGCCATTATTGCCGGTGACTATCGTTTAACGTTTGGTGAAGCGTGGGAGCGTGGTACCCGATTGGCAAACGCGTTACTGGACGCAGGCCTAAAGCCGGGTGATGCCTGTGGCTCATTGGAAGATAACACTGTTGAAGCGGTGGATTTCTTTTTAGGCTGTGCAATTGCAGGGGTTATCCGTGTACCGCTATATGCACGTAATGCGCGTTCATCTCATCTGTCGATGCTGGACCATACCGATTGTAAGGCGATTGTGGTTGCAGAGCACTATGCTGATCAAGTCGAAGGCATGGAAAACGAAATTGATACCCTTGACCAAGTGATTGTACGCAGTGCAGCCGGTTACGAAGATTGGTTAGCAGGGTTCTCCTCTGAAGATCCAAATCCTGAAATCGACGAAAATGAACTGTATGTGATCCGTCACACTGGCGGTACTACAGGACACCCTAAAGGCGTGCCCTTTACCCATAAAGCGTGGTTGGATATTGGCCGTAACTGGTTTTATACCATGCCGCCAGTAGGAGAGGGTGATGTATGTATGCATATCGCACCTATCTCTCATGCATCAGGGTATCAGTTTGTACCTGTATGGCTTTCCGGTGGTTGTAACCTCGTGGTAGAAAAATATGCTGCTGCGCCTGTGGTAGATCAAATGGTTACTGAAAAAGTCAGCTATGTATTTATGGCACCGACGATGGTGGGTGACGTAATGAACGTGCCTGGGGTCGAGATGCAAGACTGGTCAAGTATGAAAGTGTTGTTAATTGGTGCTGCACCGATCACCGAAGCCAATGTACGCAAGGCCTATGACATTTGGGGTGATTCGATATGTAGCTTGTATGGCCAATCGGAAGGGGTTCCCGTCACTATCTCCATGGCAAACGAGTGGGTAAGAGACGATATACCAGGGTCTACCCCAATGCGTTCTGTTGGACGTATTCATCCATTCTGTGATGTGAAAATTGCTGACCCTGATACCCATGCATTAATGCCAATGGGTGAAGAAGGCGAGATTTGCTTTAAGAACGATGGTCAGCTCACAGGCTATTGGAGAAATGAAAGCGCAACCGAAAAGACTGTTTACGATGGTTGGGTTCACACGGGTGATATCGGTTATGTGGATCAAAACGGTTACCTTTACATGTGTGACCGTAAAGACGACATGATCCTTTCCGGTGGTTATAACATTTGGCCAACCGAACTTGAAAATGTTATTGCAACACACCCTGGTGTTCAGGAAGTAGTTGTTATCGGAGTGCCAAATGAGCGCTTTGGTGAATCACCTTACGCACTGATTATGGAAAAAGAAGCTGGCGCAGTGAAAAAAGAAGACATTATTGATATGTGTGCGACCGAGCTTGGTTCCTATAAGAAACCTTCGGACGTTGAAATCGGTCTAAATCCATTACCGCGTACGCCAGTAGGTAAAGTGAGCCGTAAGATGATTCGTGAGCCTTATTGGGAAGGCTTAGGTCGTCGTAAATAAATATATAGTTAACCTGCTGTAGAGGGATATTAAAGCAAACAGTAATACTCTGTTTGCTTTTTTCCTCGCGGTTTTATCGGATAAAGTCGAGTTGTTGTATGAGTAAAATCGTCTCGAAAGTGAATAAAAATGCTGAGAGCTACCAAACAAACGTTGAGTTTCATAATGGTTTGGTTGACATCTTACGGGGTAGGATTCATGAAGCGGTACATGGCGGGCGTGATCATTTGATCGAGCGTCATCGTAAGCGTGGAAAGTTGTTGCCTCGCGAGCGTATTGATCTATTGGTTGATGCTTGCACGCCATTTTTAGAGTTCTCAAGCTTAGCGGCGTATGATCAATACGGTGGTCGTGTGCATAGTGCGGGTATTGTTACGGGTATTGGCATTATCCACGGTGTTCATTGTGTTATTGTTGCAAACGACTCGACTATTAAGGGCGGTGCTTATTATCCTGAGACGGTAAAGAAGCATATTCGTGCACAAGAGATTGCCGAGCAGAATCAACTACCTTGTATCTATCTTGTTGATTGTGGTGGCGCCTATCTTCACGAATGGGACCGTGTTTTTCCCGATCGTGATCATTTCGGTAATATATTTTTCCGTCAATGCAATATGTCCTCCCAAGGGCTTCCGCAATTGGCTGCCGTATTTGGTGTGAGTACTGCCGGTGCAGCGTATATTCCAGCCCTATCTGATGAAGTGATCATGGTGAGAGGTAATGCGACCGTTCATCTAGGTGGGCCATCAATTGTTAAAGTCGCCATTAATGAAGATATTGGTGCTGAAGAGTTGGGCGGTGCAGAAATGCATACAACCCATTCCGGTGTGTCGGATTATCTTGCTGAGACGGAGCAAGAAGCCATCGCACGTATGCGTGATATTGTGTCGAATTTGAATCGACCACAGACTACGTATCAACGAGTTCAGGAACCACAAGAGCCGTTGTATGCCATGGAAGAGATCAAAGGTATCGTAAGTAGTGATTTTTCTCAGCCTTATGATATTCGTGAAGTCATTGCACGCTTAGTGGATACCAGTGACTTTCAAGAATTTAAGCCGCAATGGGGCACTAGTCTTATTTGTGGAACAGCCCATATTCAAGGTTATCCTGTGGGTATTTTGGGGAACAATGGGCCGCTATTTTCAGATGCTTCCGTTAAGGGTGCGCATTTTATTGAGTTGTGTGAGCAGCGCAACATACCGCTATTGTTCTTGCAAAACGTACCAGGGTTTATGGTTGGTAAAGCGGCTGAGCAGGGCGGAATTGCCAAGCACAGTGCTAAGCTAGTGTATGCCATGTCCTGTGCAAAAGTACCTCGTTTTACGGTTGTTGTGGGTGGATCATACGGTGCGGGTAACTACGGTATGTGTGGTCGTGGATTTAGACCCAATATGATGTTTGCGTGGCCCAATTCTGTGGTTGCCACTATGAGTCCAGACATTGGTACCAACGTGGTGATGGAGTTGGCACGTACCAGTATCTCGAAAAAGGCAACACCTGAAGCGTTGGAACAGCTAGAAAAAGATACGCGTAAACTTTATGCAGAGAAGAGCGACCCCTATTTTGCGACATCGCGTATATGGGATGACGGCATTATAGAGCCTGAACAAACTCGCGATGTCATTGCATTATGTTTGGCAGTCGCGGCGACTCAACCGCCGGAAGAAGGCCGATCTTACGTTTATCGAATGTAACCTGTTGTCTATGTAATAAGAATTAGATTGATTAAGAAGGCGACAGAGTTAAATAGAATACTGTTGGAGTATAGGGTATGAGTTACAACACAATTAACGTGACGATTGATGAGCGGGGAGTGGCGACGTTGCTACTTAATCGCCCTGAAAAGCACAATGCGATGAACGATGAATTGATTCGTGAAGTGACCGAAGCTGCGGTTGAATTAGATCAAAACTGTGAAGTGCGGGCGGTGATATTAACCGGCGCAGGAGAGTCGTTTTGTGCTGGTGGTGATCTTAAATGGATGCAGGGAATATTTGACCAGTCACGTGCGGAGCGGGTAGCCGACAGTGCAAAACTTGCGAATATGTTACGCACCTTAAATGAATTATCGAAGCCCCTTATTGGCCGTATTAATGGCCAAGCCTTTGGTGGTGGTACAGGAATGATATCGGTTTGCGATATAGCTATTGCAGTAGATACTGCAAATTTCGCACTAACTGAAGTGCGTTTGGGGTTGACCCCAGCGAATATCTCGACGTTTGTGGTAGAAAAGATGGGGCGTGCGAATGCTCGACGTACCTTCCTTAATGCGCTGCCACTCACTGCGGCCAAAGCAAAGGATGTATGTTTGGTGGATGAAGTTGTGTCGCCAGAAGAGCTTGATGCAGCGGTGGAACATGAATTGAAATACGTTTTACAGTGCGGCCCAGGAGCCATTGCTGCCACTAAAAAATTGATTTTCTATGTGGATAGCCATGATACGGACACCAATTTGCATTACACCGCGAATTTGCTCGCCGATACTTGGGAGTCAGAAGAAGGTCAGGAAGGGATTCGTTGTTTCTTCGCGAAAGAAACCCCGAGCTGGAGAAAACGATGAATACTATTAGACGATTACTGATAGCGAATCGGGGGGAGATCGCATGTCGTGTGATTGCATCCTGTAAGCGTTTAGGCATTGAATCTGTCGCGGTATTTTCTGATGCGGATCGTAACGCGCAGCATGTTAGAAAAGCGGATCTTGCCGTTTATATTGGCGCATCGGCCGCCAGTGAAAGTTATCTCAATGCACAGTCGATACTTGATGCAGCACGCAAAATTAAAGCGGATGCTATTCATCCGGGGTATGGTTTTCTGTCAGAAAGCACCGAGTTGATTACGTTGTGTCAGCAAAATGATATTATTTTTGTTGGACCGTCGGTGGCAAGCATTGCCGATATGGGATCAAAGATTGAAGCGAAAGCGATTGCGCAGGCGTTAGAAATACCAACGGTTCCAGGGTATAACGGTGCGGATCAAAATAGTGACGTACTATTTTCAGAATCTGAGAAAATCGGTTATCCGTTACTGATTAAAGCCAGCGCCGGTGGCGGTGGGAAAGGTATGCGTATTGTTAACGCCGCCGCAGAATTCACAGAAGCACTGGCATTAGCAAAGCAAGAGTCATTAAGTGCATTTGGTGATGATCGCGTATTGCTAGAAAAATACCTAGTACGACCACGGCATATAGAGGTACAGGTACTGGGCGATAGTCACGGTAATGTGGTTCACCTATTTGATCGTGAATGTTCTATTCAACGCAACTACCAGAAAGTTATCGAAGAGGCACCAGTAAGCCACCTTGGCATGGATCTTCGTCAGAAACTATTCGATTGTGCGGTACGTCTGGGTAAGCACTTGAGCTATCTAGGCGCCGGTACCGTTGAATTTATCGTTGATGCTGATACGCAAGACGCCTATTTCTTGGAAATGAATACTCGCCTACAAGTGGAGCATCCGACGACCGAATTAGTGACAGGTGTTGATTTGGTGGAATGCCAAATTCGCGTGGCACAGGGGGAAGCGCTTAGTTTTACTCAGGAACAGCTAACGGTGTCGGGGCACGCGATTGAAGCTCGACTAAATGCGGAAGATCCTGCTAATAACTATATGCCAGAAACCGGTGTTATCGAACTTTATCGAGAACCGACGGGCGAAGGGTTACGTATTGACAGTGGGGTTGCGCAAGGTTCAGAAATTAGTCCTTTCTACGATTCAATGGTCGCTAAGGTTATTGCTTTTGGGGAAACACGTGGTTTGGCGACACGTCGTTTACTTACGGGACTCAATAATTTCTCTATTGGTGGTTTCAAGACGAACCAAGAATTTCTCATTGGTCTGATTACACGTCCTGCATTTCACCAAGAGCTCACCACGCAATACATAGCCAAACAATTCCCAGAAGGCTGGCAGCCATGGGGTGAGGTGATGCATATGGCCATTGCCGCTGCTGCTAAAGCGGAAGAGGGGCAATTTGATGCCGCTAGCCCTCAGCAGGGTAACCCATGGCAACGAATGGGGAGCTGGCGTTTAACGGAGCCTTCTGGCACTCCTGCGAGTTCGTGGTTTTGTATCGAACATGCCGGCGAACTGATTGAGTTGGCGGTGACTGGTTGTCATGGAAAGTACGAGGTGACCATCAAGCAGGAGGATGACACCGACAATGAAACGTTCCACGTGTTGATCGCACGACCACAAGCTAAGCTTGAGTCGTCGTATTGGCAAGTGGAAATTAACAATACCCGCTGCACTTTGGACATTCTATTTAGTAACAACCAAGTGTCGTTGAGTTCACCGCGCTTAAATCGTAGTTACGATTTTATCTCTCTTGAAGAAAGTCAACTTGGGCCTGCGGCAGCATTAAAAGACTCATCTGCTGCGATTCGGGCTGTGATGCCTGGTGTCGTGACGGATGTACTGGTGAAGGCGGGCGATAAAATTGTGGAAGGTGATACAGCATTGGTAATGGAAGCGATGAAGTTGATACACAATTTGCCCGCTCCCTGTAGTGGTGTCGTTAAGGAAGTGTTATGTGCCGCTGGAGACAGCGTGGCAGACGGTGCCTTATTGATAGAGTTCGAACCTGAAGAATAACAGCAGCGCAATGCGCTAATTCTAGATGAAGTCGTAGGTTTCCTGATTAGAAACCTTTGGAGAAAATAATGTTAAATCCGTATTTTGAAGAAGAGCATAACCTGTTACGTGACCAGGTAAGAAAGTTTGTCGAAAAAGAAATTGTTCCTAACGGTGATGCGTGGGAAGAGCAGGGTTATGTACCTCGTGAACTATTGCTGAAGATGGGGGAGCTTGGTTTCTTCGGACTTACTCATGAAGAAAAGTATGGTGGAAGCCAATTGGATGTTAGGGCTGCGGCAGTACTAGCGGAAGAACTCGCTCGATCGACTTATGCGGGTGTGACCATCACTACTTTGGTACACACCAATATGGCATCTCCCCACTTAGCTTTAGCGGGTACGGATGAGCAAAAACAGAAATACTTACCTGATATTATCGCGGGTAAAAAAATTACTGCAGTCTGTGTAACTGAGCCTGCTGCAGGTTCCGATGTGGCGGGAATCAAGGCCAGGGCGGTACGTGAAGGTGATGAATGGGTTATTAATGGTAGTAAAATGTTTATTACCAATGGCGTGCATGGTGATATCTATTTTGTTGCGGCGAAGACCGACCCCACCGCAAAAGGGTCACGCGGGATTTCCATGTTTATCGTAGAGAAGGGTACACCAGGATTCGAGATCGGCCGCTCTCTTAAAAAGCACGGTTGGAGAAGTTCGGATACGGCAGAATTATTTTTTGACAATGTTCGTGTGCCAGCGGAAAATTTGTTAGGAGAAGAAAATAAAGGCTTTTATGCTGTAATGAAAAACTTCCAGCATGAACGTATCATGCTGTCTGCCATGGGTGTCGGTGAAGCGCAGAAAGCTATCGACATCACGCTAGAGAATGTTAAGCAGCGACAAGCATTTGGTGGTGCATTATTTGATAAAGATGTGGTTAGGGATAAATTAGCAAGAGCACAAACCAAAGTGTCTCTAGCACAAAATTATTGTCACTATGTCGCATGGTTAGATGCACAGGGCGCTGACTGCATCAAAGAAGTGTCTATGTTGAAAGCCAATGCCTGTGATATTGCAAATGAAGTAATGTATGACTGTTTGCAGTTACATGGCGGCATGGGCTTTATGTCCGAAAGCCCCATTGAACGTATGTATCGTGATGCGCGAGTTTTACCTATCGGTGGTGGTGCAACTGAAGTCATGTATGGTGAAGTTGCTAAACGTATGTGATTTATCGATAGATCACCAGTTTTCCTGTCAGGAGAGCTGGTGCCCTCGCTAGCGTGTTAAATGCAGGAGAAGGTACAGTGTTATTAGCCAATAAAGTGGTGATAATATCAGGGATTGGTCCAGGGCTGGGTGTGGAATTGGCGATTGGTGCAGCATTACAAGGTGCTAAAATTGCTATTGCTGCTCGTACTGCAAGCAAGCTGGACAGTGCAGAAATCACCGTAATAGAACGCTGTAAAGAAAATAATATAGTGGACGTTGATATTATTAAAGTCCCTACCGATATTGCGGATAAAACACAATGCAAACAGCTGGTTGATAGTACTATTGAGGCTTTCGGTCGAGTCGATTGCTTGATTAACAGCGCTTATAACCCCGGTGGATTCGATCTCATTGAAAATGCCGATTTGGATGCTTGGCGTGGAGCAATGGATGTTAATTTGTTTGGCACCATGAATCTTATATTAGAAACCATTCCATATATGAAGCAGCAGGGTGGTGGTTCGATTGTCAACGTAAATACCATGGCTACCCGAAAACCAATGGCGACCCAGGCGGGTTATGCAGCGTCAAAAGCCGCGCTAGGCAGTGCAACATCCTATCTAGCGTTGGAATTGGGGAAATACAATATTCGGGTCAATTCGACCTATATGGGCTGGATGTGGGGAGCCCCAGTAGAGTACTACTTTTCTAGCCGAAGCAAGTCAGAGGGTGTGTCTATGGAATCACTCAAAGCAGAAGTGGAAAAGAATATTCCATTAGGGAAAATACCTACTAGTGAGGAATGTGCAAAAGCCGTATTCTTTTTGGCATCTGACTACGCGAGTGCAATTACCGGTTCATGTTTAGATGTTAATGGTGGCGAGTATTTACCCCATTAAATAGATCTATCAAATATATACGAGAGAATATATATGATCGAGAAAGATTCAGTTACCCTTTATCCCGAAAAAGTATTTCCCTTTGATAAAGCTCCAGGTCACAATGAAGTCATAAATATAACGCCCGTTGTGAAATGGATTCGCTCTCCACTCCCTCTATCGCTGGATCATATTAATTGCTACCTATTAAAAGATGGTGACGGTTGGTGTGTTGTTGATACCGGGATGAACGTAAAAGTTACCCGTGATCACTGGTTAGGTATTATTGAGAGTCATTTACAGGGTGCACCGATTACCAAAGTAATTGTGACCCATCAACACCCAGATCACGTTGGGTTAGCTGGTTGGTTGTGCGAAAACAATCGTGCGAAACTATTGATGAGTGAACAAGAATACTTATGTTCACGGGTCTATATGAATCATGGTCAGGCGGATGACTATTGGGAAGTGGATCAATTTTTCGAGCGTAGCGCTATGTCCGCGCATACCTTGGAAGGGTTGGCTAAGAGTAATAGTTTCTATGATTCAGTATACGCTTTGCCTGCGAGTTATCATGAACTAAAAGATGGAAAATCGATACAGATTGGTGACTACACATGGGAACCCATTTTGACCCGTGGTCACGCTCAGGCACATGTTTCACTGTATTGTAAGGTCTTGGATCTGTATATTTCTGGCGATCAAGTGTTACCTAGAATAACCTCCAATGTGAGTGTGATTTCTTCTGCACCAGAGTCCAGTCCGTTGACTGATTGGTATGATGCGCATGACATTGTGGGGGAACGAGTACCGGATTCAGTGTTGGTACTGCCTGCACATGAAATGCCATTTTATGGTTTACATCAACGCTTACGTGATGTTATCGAACATCATGATGAACGTTTAGAGAGGGTGTTGGAAATATGTGAAACACCCGAAAACGCGCAGTCAATTACCACTGCGTTGTTTGAGAAGGAGTTTGATTCCTTTCAAAACTATCTTGCGGTAGGCGAGTGTCTTGCTCATATACATCGATTGATGGAGCAAGGAAAAGTAACAAGAAAATTACACGATAACGTGTATCTTTATCAGCGAGGTTAAGCATGAGTCAGCAGGGGCAAGATACCGCGATATTAAGCGAGAGCATTGAAACGATTCTAATGGAGCGTCGTTCAGTGCGGAGTTTCTTGGATAAACCTGTGCCTCAATCATTATTGGAGCGGGTCTTTACGTTGGCGCAGCGAAGTCCGTCAAATTGTAATACACAACCTTGGGCGGTTCACGTTGCCAGTGGTGAAACCTTAGCCGCTTTGCGCGAAGCACTCCCTAAGCAGGCTATGAGCGGTAATACCCACCTGGATTTTCCTTATAACATCAAATACCCAGGCGTATTCCAAGAGCGTCAGTATGATGCGGCAAATAAGCTATATGCATCGTTAGACATCAAACGAGAAGACAAAGCCCGTCGCCAAGACGTGTTTATGGATAACTATCGGTTTTTTGGTGCACCCCATGCAGTATTTCTATTCCTACCTGAGCATTTCGGGCTTAGAGAAGCAGCGGATGTCGGCATGTATGCTCAATCGCTGATGTTGACATTGACTGCCCATGGATTGGGTAGTTGCCCGCAAACCTCGCTGGGGTTTCATGCTGATATTATTAAAGAGATGCTGGGTATAGGTGAAGAACTGAAATTACTGTTTGGGTTGTCGTTCGGGTATCCTGATCTCGATAGCCCAATTAATACCGTACGTGTTGATAGAGCAGAATTAACCGATGTCGCCGTATTTCATCAATAGCACGTTCATTACTTTAACAATTGTGAATGACTTGGGTAGATAAAAAGAATGAAAAGTTACGCCATATTTTCGAGGAAGTGTCGAAACCTTATAATGTTAACGTTGTTCGTAGCATGCTTGCCGATCAATAGTAGTTTCGCCATGAAGCCGTTGGAGGAGTTAGAGGCTTTTAAGGTCATCATGGTTGATGGTGAGGATATTACGCAAGCGCTCGGGAAAAATATCCATACGTTGTCGCTAGCCGCAGTTGTTGATGAGGAGCTGGAGCCAATTCCTTTTCAAATAGATGAGTATAATGAGGGTGGAGCCATCTATTTTGATGGCTGGGATGTACCATTGCTAGGGGCTGCGGAAATATTTGATCCTCAAGATAAATTACTTTTTCTTTATAAAGACGCAGGCTCTCGTAAAACCAAAGCTCAGCGTTTTGACGGAAAACCGGTCGCAGAACTTTCGGTCCAAGGTAAAGATGGTGTAGTTCGCTATGTGTACTTAATGGAGAGTTCTCGCCTACGCTCAGATGAGCAGTATGTCCGATATAGCTCGGAAGAGGCATTGGTAGAAACGGATTTCTATTCACTTTCCTATAATCTAGACAATCATATTAACTGGAAGGATCTATCTATCAGTGGGTATGAAGGTGATGATAATCCGATTGACGGACTAAAGTTTCGTATGAAAACCGGGGTTGTCGGTAACCTAACCACCATTAATTTGAATAACGAGCATATTATCGCACAGCCAGCGGGTGAGCGAATTGGGCCCATTCGTGCGACTACCCAGATGGATGTTACGGTGTGGATGTTCGGATTGCCAATGATGCAGATCAGTATGCAGGTGCATCATTATCCTAAGTCTGTTATTTACGACGCGCGCATCATGATGCCAGAAACCCGCCGTTCGATGATGCAAGATTCCTCAGTGGGAATTTCGATTGATGCGAATAACTTGTTAGGCGCAACGGTTCGTACGGCCAGTGGGCCATTAGAAGCGGGCCTTGTTGATGGTTCCATCGATGAAATCGAAAAGAATATGGTTGATGCTGGCGTGACTGAAAAAGCTGGGCGTTGGATCTGGATATCCACCAAAAGAAACCTCGATATATTGACGTTCTTCGACTATCTCGGCGGCACCAACGAACCACTGAGTCTTGTTTATGCAGATGATCAAGACGTAGTGGATCTGCCAGAACGATTCCCTGGTCAATTGCCCAATGTTGGGTACAGTATTGATAACTTTCCTGAGTCAGGTTTCTTCGGGTTTGTGTTTAGTTTCTTCTTTAGCAATGGATATGACGGTGATCCTCGCTTATTTACCCAGCAGCTGCGCGTACTACCTGATGTCGTAGTTAATCAAATTTAATAAGGCTGGGCTTCGTCAATGACGAAGCCCTCTTTTTTTCTATCCCATCTTTGTTTATTCTTGCTGCGATAACCTTACAATCGCTAATGAGTACGAGAATTCAGCATGGGCCTCTCTAAATATCCATCAAAAGTCAATTTACCTCAAAGTAACCCAGGCTGTGTGACGGTACTTGAATACCTCATTAAGAAGTTTCCTGGAATATCTCCTGATATCTGGCGGGCGCGCATTGTTGATAGCAAGGTCCATTGGTTGAATAATGAGCCTATAACGCTGATGACGCCCTATCGACCGCAAGGTTGCGTATGTTATTACCGGGAGGTCGAGCAAGAGCCTGTGATCCCCTTTGAAGAGCGAATCCTGTTTCAAGATGATCATGTGTTATTGGTCTTTAAGCCCCACTTTTTACCGGTTACACCTGGGGGTAAGTATGTTGAGGAGTGTCTGCAAAACCGACTTCGGCGTCGAACTGGCGTCGATGAGTTGCAGGCATTGCATCGGCTGGATCGAGAAACTGCGGGCCTTGTGCTGTTCTCAGTAAACCCAAAGACAAGACCGCAATACCATGACCTATTTGCTTCTCGCACCATTCATAAAACCTATCAAGCGGTGGCCGAAGTAGGCGAGGTGTCAGGTATTATCGGTAAGGAATGGAAGATCAGTAATCGTATCGTTAAGTCTGATCCAAGATTTACTATGAAGATAACTTCTGGTGAGGCAAACGCACATTCGACGATTAAGTGTCTTACTGAAAGGGGAGGGCAAGGTTTGTTCGAGCTACTGCCTATTTCCGGTAAAACACATCAACTACGTTTACATATGATGTCTTTGGGGTGGCCTATCTTACACGATCGTTTCTACCCTGTGCTGCAACCGGAATCCTCTGATGACTATACTCGCCCATTGCAGTTGTTAGCAAAACGACTGCAGTATATTGACCCAATTACTTGTGAGCATCGGGATTTTGTTGTCGACGAGGAATTGATAATAAATCCGTGATAGTCTGAGGCCTTGTTATCGTCTAAGGACTCTAGGAAAAAGGAAATAATGGATAACAGCCAAAAGATTACCTCAAAAGAACAGCTACGTGCTTTGTATTCAGCACCAATGCCCATGGCGGTCAAAAAGCAACAGGACTCCTTGGACACATACGCTAAACAATTTTTACAGCTATGCCCTTTTATTACATTATCGACCGTGGGCCAATCGGGGTTTCTTGATTGCTCCCCCAGAGGTGACCATCCCGGTTTTATTCAAAGTATTGGCAATCAGAGTATTGCAATCCCTGATCGTCCTGGAAATAATCGTCTTGATAGTTTGACGAATATTGTTGAATGCTCAGAAGTTGGTGTGTTGGCACTAATACCAGGGTTTAAGGAATGTTTACGTATTAACGGCGAAGCCTACATTGATGTGACCCCGGGCTTGCTCAAACGTTTTGAATATAGAAATAAACTTCCTACATCAGTGATTGTAGTTAATGTAAGGGAAGTCTATTTTCACTGTGCTAAAGCTATTACCCGATCCCACTTATGGGATTCTGAATCTTATGTCGATCGTTCGGAAATGCCAAGTTTTGGTCGGATATTGATGGAACAAATCAAAGGCGATGTATCCGATGAGGATGTAGAAAAAGCAGAAACGCTAATTGCAGAACGCGTAAAGACAACGCTCTACTAACAATAAGACAACGCTCTACTAAAAAAGGCAAGGTCAATTAAAAGACCCATCGAGCCTGTATAAAAAGGACGCTAGAATCGTGAAGTTTTCAAACAATAAATGGCTGGCATGTTTTAATGATAAACCTAACGCCAATATCAATATTATCTGTTTTCCCTTTGGTGGTGCTGGAGCATCGGTGTATAGACCTTGGGATAAAGAACTTCCGGATAATATTCGTTTATGGGCAGTGCAATTACCGGGTCGAGAAAATCGATTTGTAGAAGGTTTTACCCGCGATCATGCAGTGGTTGTAAAAGGTATAGTGGATGACATCGTGGCGATGTCTTTAGATAATATCGTATTGTTTGGTCATAGCATGGGGTCACACATTGCGTTGTTTGTCGCGGAAAAGCTACTTAACAATCATGCTGTTAGTCCGTTGTTGTTAGCGGTATCAGGCAATGTTCCACCGAATATAAAGGTAAAGAAACCGTGGTCAACCTCTACGAATGAGCAATTGCGAGCTCATCTGAAAGAACTGGATGGCATTCCAGCAGAAGTTGCGGATGATCACGATTTTCTTGAGATGTATATGGACAAAATTCGAGCGGACTACGGCTTGTATGAAGGTATTCCGATTAGGGGAGCGTTTGCGTTGCCGGTTCCGATCCTCGCACTTTATGGTGTAGATGATCCACTGTTCCCTACTGAAAATGTCAGGGATTGGAGTCAGTATTCATCCCTCAGTGTTGATGTTATGGAATTCAAGGGAGCGCATTTTTATTTTCAGCAGGATTGTCGAGGGGTCGTGGAGGCTGTTTGTACGAGGCTATTTGCAGAAAATCTCTAGTCCCATACCGTTAGCTCCAAGCGTATCGTTCCAATGGTTATCTTTACTTATCGGGTGCAGCGTTAAGAATGGCGTTGCACCACACTCTCCTATTCGAATATCGTAATCGAATCTAGTCTGCTCATTTCTACCGCAAGTATCAGAAGAAAGTCGGGATAAATATTCATCGAATACGGCATGATTTTATCGTGAGGGTCATTTTCCATTGGGAAATGGTATTACCTACTATTCGTTAAAATATGCAAGGTTACTTATGAAGAATTATCTTAGGATTGTTGTTTCTTGTCAGAATGATGTTCATATTGGTTCGGTGATCGGTGGATTTATTGCCGATTATCATGGTGATATATTGGAGGAAAATCACTACGTTGATAGAGATAATCGTACGGTATATCTACGTTGGGTCATTTCTATTGATGTGACGCTAATATCGTATGCAGGATTTCTGTTCAATTTTGAATCGTTTTCCAAATGCCATGATTTTCAATGGTTAATGGTCGATGCGTCGCAAAAAAAGCGTATTGCCGTATTGGTAAGTAAGACCAGTCATTGCCTGCTCGATATTATTACTCGGCAGGAAGAGGGTGAGCTGAACGCTGATATCGCCTGTATTGTTTCGAATCATGATGATCTCAGGTTACTTGTGGAGTCACATGGTTTGCCCTTTCATCATATCCCTGTTGCTCGTAATAACGTTACTGAAGCGAATCGGGTTATCAAAGATCTGTTAGTGGATTATGACGTAGAAACCGTGGTCCTCGCGAGATATATGCAGATTATTCCAGAGGTATTATGTCAGTTTTATCACGGTAATATTATCAATATACATCATAGTTTGTTACCCGCTTTTGTGGGTAAGTCCCCTTATCAAAAAGCGTTTGATCGGGGAGTGAAGTTGATAGGCGCGACGTGTCATTACGTAACCTCAGAACTGGATGCAGGTCCGATTATTCATCAAGATGTTAGCCGAATAAACCATACCTTTAAACCGCAGGACTTGGTTAGGGTTGGCAAAGACATTGAAAAAAAAGTGTTGCTTAGAGGCTTGATGTATCACCTTGAGGATCGCATCGTTACCCGAAAAAATAAAACAGTAATTCTAAAATAACCTGCGTGAATAGCAATATTTGTCTGGTGGGTAACAATAGGAGTGTGGAGTGAATGAATAGGTCAAAGATTAGAATGCTTGGGTTTATATTTTTGCTATTTATCGTATCACCAATCATCGGTAAGGCCGAAGCGGGTGAAACGATAAAGCTCGGTATGTCTACTGCACTGAGTGGCCCGTCTAGAGATTTGGGTCAATCGATGTCGCTGGGTGTTAAAACATACATTGATAGGGTGAATCGGGCAGGGGGTGTGAATCAACGAAAGATTGAACTTATTATTATGGATGACGGTTATCAAGCCAATGCGGCGCTGAAGAACGCAAAAAAATTGCTTGATCAAGGGGTAGTGGCAATGATCGGAAATGTCGGAACGCCTACAGCGAAGCTGACCGAACCGTTTTCAAATAAACATAAAATTGTATTCTTCGCACCCTATTCCGGTGCAAATTTGCTTCGAGATTATTCTGTGTCTCCATTCACCTTTAATTTTCGAGCCAGTTATTCTGAAGAGATGGAGGTTATTATTGGCCGGATATTCGAACAAGGCGTGGAGCCTCGGCGGGTGAGCTTTTTTATTCAAGATGATGCATATGGAAATGCAGGTCTTGCGGCGGCCAATGATGCACTCGTTAAGCGTGGTTTTAATAATATTTCTGATCTCGAAGTATTTAGGTATTCACGAAATACCAATGATGTTAGTCAGGCATTGAAGGCATTGCTGAAAATGAAGATAAAACCATTGGCGATCATATTGGTGGGTACCTACGGACCCTCGTCGAAGTTCATCAACTACTCGAGTACTTTGTTACCTAACACGTTGTTCTTTAACTTATCGTTTGTGGGGGCGCATACGTTATCCAAAAATCTTGATGTTAATTCTAATAAAATATTTATCACTCAGGTGGTTCCCTCTATCGGTAGCGATATTACTGCAACCAAAGAGCTTAGAGAGCAACTGGCAAAACGAAATAAATCGTCTATGTACAATAGCATTACGCTAGAGGGTTATGTTGCGGCGAAAATACTTGTTAACGCATTAGAAAAAATGAAAGGAGAAGTGGATGGTGTTCGGTTACGGAATTCCTTGGAGAGCGGCGCGGTATTTGATGTTGGATTAGGGCATTCTATGATGTTTACACCTGAAGAACATCAGGCAAGTCATAAAGTATGGTTGCTTCAATACGACAGAAAAAATCAGTTTATTGATATTGATGGTGGTAACCGATAATGAAAAATACCAAAGATAGAATAAAGCACATTCCACTTTTTATTATCGCCTCGTTGTTAAGCCTGATAACGCTAATTTATGCCGTCAACCTTCTTGTTCACAATGTTAAAGTTGATGGCGTCATAGAAAGATTCTCGATAGCGAAGAACAACATCATGGCAGAGTATATCGATAGTATGCTTACCGACGCGGAGGGGTTTTCGACGCGACTAAATCACTCTTTGCAAAAAACTGAGCTGGAAGAGGCGGCAATAAGAAAAAAAATTAGAGACCTTAGTCATGTCAGTGATGGTTTTTTGGGTATCGGTGTTAGCTATGAGCCCTATGCATTGGGTGATTCTGTTCGGCTTTTTTCGCCCTATATTTACCGATCGTATCAGGGGTATAAGCATGCGAACGTTGACTATACCTACGACTATTCATCTGAAGTATTGCTTGGTAGTTATGGTGTTGATTGGTATTTAAAGTCAAGGAAAGGGAGCCCTATGTGGTTGGGGCCTTTTTATGATGAAGTGAGTAATCATACCGTATTGAGAAGGACCGAGTCGTTAGGAGAAGGTGATAAATTTAGTGGCGTTAGTTATATCGACATTGATTTCAAGAGCCTTATGGGAAGCGTAGGGAAAAACTATTTGGGGGATGATAGCTATTTCGTGCTAATGAATAGAGAGGGTGAAGTACTGTATAACAGTCGGTACCCCAACGGTGGTGGAAAATCGCGATTTGATATATCTGATGTCAAAGATTCGACGAATACTGGCGACTTGACAATAGACAATGATTATTTCGATTCTTGGAATCACGTCAGTGTTATTGGAGAGAACGGCTGGGTTTTACTCACGGTTATTAATAAGATACAGAAAGGGACTCCTGAATTACATGAGGAATTAGTAGGAAATACTGCCGTTGAAGTGCAAGAATATATCCCGCTATCGAGTGCGATCGTCATCTGTATGATTGTGTGGCTTGTGTATTTAGTGCTGAAGAAGAGACTGTATCATAAACATGAACTCTGGAAACTCAGCATTTTGGTATCGTTGTTATTTCTTTTTGGCATGTTGCTCATTTGGATTGGTGTATATGGAGAATATTTGGAGGGCGGTTTTATAGGCGATAAAGTGCATAGTGAATCATCGATTACCAAGGTGGAAACGGAATACAGTATTCGATCACTTAAGGAGCAAAAAGCCCCCCCTACATTTATTCCGACTGGTATTTTTGTACAATCCATCGAATTTAATAACGCATATAATGTCAAGATCACGGGGTATGTATGGCAGCGCTATGAGAAAAACGCTGACGTGGAAATCAGTCAAGGAGTCGTTTTTCCTGAGGCGGAGACCGCTGACTTGACGGAGTCGTATCGATTTGAAGAGAACGATCAAGTGACGATAGGATGGTATTTCGAAAGTACATTTCGGGAAAAATTCGATTATGGTCATTATCCTTTTGATCAGCAGCTAGTATGGATAAGGGTTTGGCATATGGACTTCCAAAAAAATGTTGTCCTTACGCCAATGATATCGTCATATGAAAATCTTAATCCGGGTTCATTGCCAGGGCTAGAAAAGGAATTTGTCATCAACGGTTGGACAGTGGAAAAGACTTTTTATGATATTAGGACGAATCAATACAATACCAACTTTGGAATGCCAAAATACTTTAGTAAGAACAATCAACCAGAGTTGTATTTTAATATATCCCTAAGACGAAACTTTCTTGATCCGTTTATCTCCTATCTATTCCCAGTTATCGTGGTGTTGTTGATGCTTTTTGGTGTGCTCACGATGACGTCTGCTAAAGAGGGGAAGGCAGTAAAGTTAGGGTTCAGTGCAGCGGCCGCGTTATCTTCCTGCTCTGCACTGTTTTATGTGTCGCTTGTATCGCACGTCCATCTGCGAAATCAATTGGAGACCAGTAGTATGATTTACATGGAGTACTTTTTTCTGGTGAGTTATGTCATGCTGCTATTGGTGGTGCTTAACGCCATCATGTTTTCGCTGAGAGTGGACTTTAGATTGATTTCCTATAACGATAATATTGTACCCAAAATATTATATTGGCCGGTACTTACCGGGATATCATTCTTGATGACAATTTTTATGTATGCGGGCATTACCTAACGATAGAGGAATATTTTCGAGGTATGTATGAAGTAAGTCTATGGTATGATGCCAGACATGGAAGTTGAGGGGTTCTCTATGACGTATAGGGAATCCTTGCTGCGCTGAAAGTAATGTTATTTTCAAAGAACAGGTTAATTAGATAGATCATTCCAAGGATGAAAGTGATGAGATTTCCTATGCTAGACACTCAACGTTTAACGCTTAACCAACTGGAGGGTGAGGATGCAGAACCAATCTTCAAATTATTCTCTGATAAATCGGTGATCAAATACTATGATTTGGTAGCGTTTACGGAGGTTTCTCAAGCGAATGCTATCATTGCTTTTTTCAATTCTCGATATATTGATAATGCTGGTATTCGTTGGGCTATACGGCTAAAGGAATCGGGTGAGCTAATCGGTACTTGCGGGTTTAATTCTTGGAGTAGCAAAATGAATAACGCGGTGATTGGTTATGATTTGTCCCCTGTCTATTGGGGAAATGGTTATGTTACTGAGGCACTGCATGAAATTATTCTGGCAGCCTTCTCTGGTGTACTTTCATGTGGTGCTCTGCATAGAATTCAGGCTGATACTGTACCGGGAAATAGCGCGTCTGAAGCCGTGTTAAGACGGATCGGTTTTAGAGAGGAAGGTTTGCGACGACAGAGTGGGTTTTGGAAGGGCGAATATCATGATCTTAAGTGCTTTGGACTGCTTAAGCCTGAATACAACATAATGCGTTGCAATGGCTAAATTGACAATATCAAACTGTCATCATGGTTAAATCAGAATACACTATCTTATCATTATCCAATAAAGTGAAATGTATGGAGCGAAAAATGTATACGGCAGGAATATCTATCTTTGCAGTCTACTTGGGAATTGGCATATTGCTATTTTCGATACAGCGTAGTTTTATTTATTTTCCCTCTGAAGCTGTACAGCATTCTTTCGAAGAGGCGGAGTTTGATAACAAAGGCACTCAGATAAGAACGGTTTTGGTGAATAGTGGGAAGAAACATGCGATTCTCTACTTTGGCGGTAATGCTGAAAGTGTTGCTTCTTCTGCACCAGAGTTTCAGGAACAATTTCCATCTCATTCAGTCTATTTGGTCAATTATCGAGGCTACGGAGGGAGTGAGGGAAAGCCAGATGAGGTGGGGCTTTTTTCTGATGCGCTGTATATCTATGACGACTTACTCACATCTTATGACAGTGTCTCAATTATTGGCAGAAGCTTAGGCAGTGGCGTGGCATCCTATGTGGCGTCAGAACGCAGTGTAGATAAGTTAGTGTTGGTAACGCCATTTGATAGTTTGCAAAACGTTGCTCAAAAGCGATTCCCGGTCTATCCGATGTCGTTACTCTGTAAGGACAAGTATGATTCCTTAGGGCGAGCACAGGATATTCACTCAGATGTACTGATTCTTGCGGCAGAAAATGATGAAATCATCGCGTTATCGCACACTAAGAATCTAGTTAAGTCATTTGTTAATGAAAATTCAAATTTTATCGTTATTGATAAAGCACAGCATAATGATATTTCGCTCTATGGACCATACTACGAAGCAATAACCCATTTTTTGAAAGCACCTGAAGGTGAATGAATACCGTGCTCAAAGAGTATGTATAAGTATTCAAAGAGATTACCCAACGAAGTTAACCAGAGAAATTAACCTGAGACATTAAATGATCAATGGAAGCTGCTTGTGTGGCGCAATACAATATGAGGTTTCGGGAAAAGTAGGTGATATTGTTCATTGCCATTGTGGGACGTGTAGGAAGGCCCATGGAAGTGCATTTTCAAGTGTCGCTGCGGTACTGGATTCCGATTTTACACTCTTAAGTAAAGGCAGTTTGAAATCCTATGAATCGTCAGCGGATAAGTTCCGATTTTTCTGTTCAGATTGTGGATCTCAGATCTATGCCAAACGCAGAGATACCGCTCATATTATTCTTCGATTAGGTTCACTCGACAGTGATATTGTTTCTCAAGAGAAAGAGCATATATGGGTTTCACAAAAAGCTAATTGGTACACGACAAACTCTGAGCTACCGGAGAAATCTACATTTGAGTAGGTAGCCCACAAGCATGGCATAAACTCTCAATCCTCGTCAGATTCTTGAAGAGTTAAAATCAGAGAGAGTGCACCGCACCGAGCAGGATGCTCAGTGCGGTACTTGAAAATTTAGTATTGCGATGACGCCAGAAGACCTGGGGACTGCTGGATTGGAAGAGCTTGGTGACAAATGGGGGTAGCGTTACTAGGCGAATTTTCGTAGAAACGCTAACCGTGTTTCATTCCACATTTGTTTTGCGTAGCTGCGCTTCAGGCCGGCCGTTAACAATGGCTCTTGATGATTGGACATACGGTAGAGTTGTCCAGAGAACCAAGCAACTTGCGCTTGCACGTTGAGCAATTTCATCATTTTACTGGGGCTGTTTACACCTAGTTTACCGTTGCCTAATTGCAATGTGTTTTCATAGGCGGGTAGGTGGTCAATATCACCATCAATTAATTTTTGGGTTAGGTCTGGCTCATAACAGAAAGGGCGGGCGAGTCCCACTATGTCCACTTCTTCGGATAGCAGTGCTTCGGTCATTGTTGCAGCGGATCGAAATCCGCCTGTGACAGCAAGCGGCGTCTTAATGGCTGAGCGGATAGTTTTCGCATAATCTAAGAAGTAGGCTTCCCGTTGAATGGTACTTTCTCGTCGCGGTGCATCGGAGGTGGCTTGATCTCCTGATACACCGAACATAGTGGTTTGTTCGTAGCTGCCACCGGAAATTTCTAAGAGATCGATTTTCTCTAGTTCTAGCATTTGAGCCACTTGAACACATTCCTCTAAGGTAAACCCTCCTTTTTGAAAATCGGCGGAGTTTAACTTGACGGAAATGGGGTAATGTTTACCGACGACGCTGCGTATGTTACGTACGACTTCTAATAATAACCGGGCACGATTTTCTAAACTACCACCCCATTGATCTTGTCGTTGGTTTACCACGGGGGATAAAAATTCGCTGATCAGGTAGCCATGAGCTGCGTGTATCTGCACACCACCGAACCCCGCTTTTTTTGCGATAGATGCTGTGGTGGTAAAGCGTTGGATAATGTCTTCTATATCCGACTCGGTAAGCGAGCGGGGTTTGCCGAAGTAACCGCCCATATTGAGCTGGACAGGTGATGGCGCGACGGGAGTACGAGATACAGTTTTGGCAACTTGGCGGCCAGGGTGGCTTATCTGCATCCAGGTCTGATTATTATAGCTATTCCCGGCATTTGCCCATGACTGTAGCGCTGAAAATCCAGTTTCATCTTCTAAGCACACGTTGCCCGGTCGCTCTAGGTAGCGGTTGTCTACCATCACATTACCGGTAATCAATAAGCCGGTAGCACCTTCCGCCCAGCGTTGGTATAAATTGGTTAGTTGCTGGGTGGCTTCGCCTGCGGGGGTTGCCATACCCTCTGTCATCGCTGACTTGAGTACGCGATTATTCAGAGTAACGCCACAGGGGAGTTGTAGAGGAGAATCGATAGTTGTCGACATGCTGTTTATTTCTCAGTAGATAGGCTTAATAGCAGTGGGCATGATGAAGTTTACCTAGTGTGTCATGTCGCTCTTGAGGCGACAATGGCGGTTGACGCAACAGAATGTTGAGCAGAAGAAACAATATGTTGAAAATGGGGGCTGTCGGCGTATTTCATGATGTTAGAGTGATGACTATTTTGGTAGACTGTCGGGTCATTGTTGGCGTCATTCAATATGACGTCAAGTAAACAATTAAGGTCAGATGTAAGGTCATAGTAAATGTCAGTATTAAGTGATGATAAAGACGAGTATTTATCCGAATCGTTTGTTAGTTTGGATCTTTGCTATGAAGAAATTTCTGATTTGGAATTTGAAGATTGCACCTTTACAGAGTGTGATTGGAGTGACGCGGTCTTAAGTCGTTGCCGCTTTATTGAATGTCACTTTATTAAGTGTAATCTAAGCAACGCCAATGTAGCCCATAGCAAATTCCTCGATGTGGTATTTGAAGAGTGTAAGATCATCGGCTTGGATTGGACTAAGTGTGATTGGCCAAATTTATCATTACCCTCACCGATCAGATTTAACCGCTGCATTATGAATGACTCTTCCTTCTATGGCTTAAGCCTAAGTGAGTTGGTGTTGGATGAATGTAAATGCCATGATGCCGATTTTCGAGAGGCCGATGTCAGTGAAGGCAACTTCTCTGGTACGGATTTGGCGAATAGCGTATTTGGAAGGACCAACCTAAGTGGTGTAGATTTTACTGAAGCAACACACTACACCATCGATATCTACGAGAACAATCTGAAGGGGGCTAAATTTTGCCGTTATGAAGCGGTAAGATTATTGGAAGGTTTGGATATTGAGTTAGTAGACTGATCGTTTTTTTGTGAGGAAGCGATTGGGGAGGGGCGTAGAGGGAATTCTAACGTGCGCTCATAGAACGTACCCTCTATTGTCGTGTTGTTAGAGCGGCTAAAACGACAGGCTATTTTCCATTCGTGGTGGGTTTGATAAGCACGAATTAGGGCAAACCCATCTCCTTCGAAAAATTGTGTATTCACCTGACATTGATAATTATCCTTTCCATGAATAGCAAATGTCTCTTCTTCAGCAAACATGGCTTTTTGAGAATTAGCGAACTGATAGGGCGAATAAAGCCCAGAACTATGGATGGAATACAGCGTTGTTGTTTGCTTTGATGTTGCGTGCTCTAGATTAATCTCGGTGATATTGGATAGGTGTTCATCACCGGATAGAAACACCAATTGCTCAATGTTGTTGTCGGCAATATGTGCCAGAATGCGATTTAGTGAGTAGGGGTAGCCATCCCAGGCATCAGAATGTAGTGCAGCGTAATGAACGGGGTTTTCATCATTCTTAGCGTGTAATTGTCTTGGTAATAACATGGAAGGTGACACAATAAATCGAGGGCGATCACTGTTAGTTTTGTCCAGCCATTGGATCAGCGCGTTGAGTTGTTCGTCTGATAGTATCTTCGCCTTATATAATGGGGCTGTGTTGGGATCATCGGGTTGCTCGTTAGCGCTACGTCCTTCACGTTCGGTACGAGAATCAATCATAAAGAAATCAAACCCCTGCTGGACGAAGGTATACCATAAAGGTGTATCGCTATGATTTGGTGCAGGGTGACGAGGAGTCTGGTGGCTATTGCGTTGAAAATGTAAGTAGGAGCGCTTGCCTTGTTCTAATAATGAAGGGTCTCCTAAAGTGAGCTCTGCTCTATCCCAGTTGTCGATAATCTCATGGTCATCAAGCATCATATAACTGGGTAGGCGCCTGAGTACGGATTTAACATGGGGTTGAGATAACCATTTATGGTATGGCAAGGTATAGCGATCGTACTGGTCTGTAGGATCAAACAGTCCCGCACTGGCATCGGTATAAACTTGGTCACCCATTAGAATAATAAATTGTGGTGTGATCGTGGATGGCTCGTGGGCGTCGTTCTCGGTACTGGCACTATCGAGGTAGTTCGCAAGGCGCTGGTAAGACTGGTAGGCAAGAGGTTTGTCGAGTAGTCCTGCGGGATATTGACAGGCTGCGATAACGAAATGGGCTGAAGGCTGTTTAGCCGTGATGTGCTTCGGGTATTGAATGATTGAGGATTCGATACTATCCCAAGGTTTGTTGAGGGTTTTACGTAAGGTGCTCGAAAACACCTGGCCACGCAGTGTGTGGTGCAAATAGGCTGAGAGTTCGTTGTCAGACGATGCTGTTAATGGCAGCGGTTCTCCCGTCGCGAGGTCTAACAGGTTATCCGGCAATTCAAGGGGAATATTCAGGTCGTCTAGATGGATATGTTGGTCATCCAATATTAACGGAATAATACCGTCGGCGTGCTGTAACGCTGGGGTAAGGGGAACGCTTAATTTAATCCAGTTCTGTTGACGAGGGCTGGCAAGCTTGACGACGATATTATCGAGAATGTGGTTTTCAGTGATTTCTATCGTATTGTTGTTACGCTTGATGGGTACAAAAATAACAAATTCAGGATGAAGCATACTGGGATGTACGCCTAAACTGACAGGTAGTTTCCACAGAGTCCCTTGTTGTTCTGGAGCGCCGATCACAGGGCCTGAATAGGGTAGACATAATTGTAGTTGGGTGTCGCGACAGGGTTGCGGTTCGTGATTATCCAAGGGTGTTTTGAGGAAGTTGTTGATTTTCTCAAAATTTATCTTGGCGTTTTTTCCAATGATAGAATCTTGATGACCAAACCCCTGTAAGACCTCTGAGTGAAACTCACAACCAGCGCTTTGCATGGTTTGTTGCATTCGCTCCAATGTGGAAACATCCGCGAGACCATTTTCATCTCCATGTACGCTCAATGTGGGAAAGTGCCAGCGCTGCATGAGCCGTTCTGTCGTCACAAATTCGTTTTCGCCATATTGGTTGGTGATTTTTTCATGAGTGGCAAATTGTGTGACTTGCGATAGCGTTTTTATATTGAGTGGTCCAAATAGATCATCAATGTGGTCTAGTGTTGCGGAGGAAATATTGCTTAGCTTAAACGTCCGTCCGTATAGGCTATCCATACGATGTCGAGTGGCAGTGTAATGCGTTTTTGCCCAGGGCCTTGCAGGGTTCTCCATGAGTAGCTCGTCACGGGGGTAGGGCATCGCCGACAGAAAACGATCTAATTGTTGTTCAACGGTTGAGGGGAAGTGCGATCGGCTAAAAGAATAACTTGTCGAAGGCACAACACGTTGTAAGTAGTTCATAAAAAATGCTCTAAAGACATTTTCGGGACTGAAAACGACCCGTGGACCTACCTGAGACAATACGAGTTTACGAATGCGGTTGGGAAGCTGGTTGCGTTTATTTTCTGTTTCAGACGGTTCATTTTTCGGTGCGAGTATTGCGATACTTAGCATGGACGCTCCCATGCAATGGGCAATAATATCGACGGGCTGTTGCTGGCATTGATGATAAATATGATCGATTGCGATGGGTATGTCTTCTACCGCGACTTCTTCAAACGACCAAGGATAAATAGCCGTCGCTAATCCGCTGCTAGTACGTAGATCAACAACCCATATATCACGACCCTGCTTCCAGAAATATTGGGCTAAGCTGGGTTTAAGTGAGTGATGTGTGAACGTTGAACCACTGGCGCTGTAACCATGAAAAAGCACCAATGGCGGTAGGTTGCTATTTTTTCTTGCATAGCGTGTAAGACGAACATACACCGGAATGTTGCTATGTTCTTCAACTGAGCGATGGCCAATAAAAAGTTCGGTGATTTCGGGTGCGCTGGTGCCCTCAATGGGCAAAGGTAGGCGGTTTGGTGTCGGCCGCTCAGTGGTATCAGGTTCTCGAAAGCTACGTAAATGAATATTAAGAATACCTCTCAAGAAATAACCCAAAAATGCTGCAACGTCGGCGAGTGCAGTGGCATGATCTTGTTGCTCAACAATACGCAACAGCGGTTTATTATGGTGGGTGAGAAAGCGTGCGTCGTAACGCAGTTTGGCTGGCAATTGTTTCGGTTGTACTGAATCCGGCTGTAACCCAGGGAAACGTTGAAGATACATGTCCTCCATTTGTCGTAGTGGGTTATTCGCGCGGGTATAGCTGATACGCTTAGAGCCAGTGACGGTAGTGTATTGCTCTTGGTTGTCAAAGCCTGCAAGTTCTACTGGCCAACCTTGTGCAGGTTGTCGTAGTGCTAATGTGTAATCAAACAATCTGACTTCGCCACCACGGGAACCCAATGCGGTGATTTCTCGCATTTTTCGGTGGGACCAGACCAAGAATGGTCGTTTTTTTCGTTGGTTTGCATGCTTTAAAGGCGCACGCGGAGTGGGTTTGCTAAACCATAACTCTGCTCGCTGCCAGATATCCCGGATACCCCGATTCAGCAACCAAGGCCATAATGTTCGAAGAATGCGTTGCCAGGGAAAAGAGGCTTCTCGGCTCATCACGTCAAGTGTGCCGGATACTTGGCTGATCAGCAAAGCGTGCTGATCAAAGTCGCTGTCTTTAACACCTTGTTGGGTTAATTGGCTCCAAGTATGTTGATGGAAAATTCGTATCTGGCTTGAGGGCTCTCCGGGTTTCTCAACGGAGTTCACTGTGAGTGTTCTAGGGGCTTTTCGGACAAAATCGAGGGCTGGAATATCCTGAAAACGAAGGGTGATATCAATAACACAGTCGATGGGTTGCTGATGGTTGTCAGTCAGTGTTACTGCCCCAGTGAGGCGTTCGGTGATTTCTAAGCGGGTCCGTTTATCTGAGGTAACCGTTCCTGTCTCTGCGTAAATAGGGCGGCGGATTGGTGTCGTAACGTTGGCAGAGGGACGTGTGGATTGGTCACTGTACTGCCAATGTTGCGAGAGTAATTTGATGGCCCGCAATGATAGCGCTGAGATGGTGAGTGCGGGATTGGCCTCCAGTGCACAAGGAATCATCGAGCCATCAAGAACAACCAAGCCTTCATGGATACGGTGTGTGTCGGTAGAGCTTGCATCAAATACACAGCCACGATGATCAACGGCACCTTGTTGGTAATTGTCTCCCATACCACAACCACCTAACGGGTGCACAGTAAGTAGTGGCCCTTTGGGAATGCTCAACACTTCATTGAGAGATTGTGGTAATAGCTTCCACATAGGGTTTGCCAGTGTGCGCCCACCCACCGCGGATTGTTTTGCGAGATTATTAAGCGTGCTAATTTGTTGGTCGAAGACAGCCTGAGTGGGCAGCTCAGGCCAACGCACTCGCAATGCGCCATCAGAATTTTCGGTATACTCTTTTGCGAGGCTTAAGCGTCCTTGCGCGCCGTCGTTACCCATAATGGCGTAGCAGGCGGAATGAGAAATGGTATTTTCATCAACACTAAAGGGGTCGTTAACCGGGTGTCCGCTGAGGTGCTCCTTATCATCCATGGTGATGAGCTGCTCTATATTGTCCGCAGTGGTTGCGACTTCTTCGAACAGACGGCGTAGCGGGCCTGGGACAGCCATCTCCTGGATTAGATAGGGTGTTGTGGGGTTGTCTCGCAAATCAATCATACTGGTAATTGATGGGCCAACGTGTCGCTGGTGAGGTTGAACCTCTTCATCGGCGGTTCCGTTCACCTGGTTTTCCTGCCCAAACAGGGAGGCCAGCATATCGCCGTTGGAGGAGAAACGCTGCCCCAACAGCGACGAAAAGGCCAGTGTAGGTGACTGCGACCGTAACAGTATTTCTGTCGAGCCAAAGGTGCCAGCGGCGAGAATCACCTTTTGACAGGTCAACGTCGTTGGTGAGCCTTCTCTTTGTTGTTGTGAACTTTGGGTATGCGCAACCGATACGGCCCAGCCTTGTTGACCTGTCTGTGTTAAGGCCGAAAGAGAAAGCACCGTGGCGCCGGTATAAATGGATACTCCTTTTTTATGGGCTTTTACTAGGAGGTTAAGATCCAACGAGTCTTTGGCATTGTGGTTACAACCCACAGCGCAATCGCCACAAAGCTTGCAAGGCGATAATGCGACACCAGCGGTGTTAGTTTTTTCTTCCATAGCGATGGTGAGTGGGGTTGCAGAAAAGCAAGATGCATCAGTGCTAGGCTTATCGCCGGACAAATTTTTGAGTGCTGTGAATTTACTGAGTGGACTCAAGCAATGTTCAGAGTGGCGTTCAATACTGTTGATGCCTTTTGCATCTGCAATGCCCAGTATCGATCTAGCCTGAGGGTAATACGTAGAAAATACATCATTGTTCAGTGAGTAACGTAAATCTTTGGGCCAGCGGTGATCGAAGATATGGGGTTTTGCTTCAACCATGACGCCCGCATTAATCAGCGAGCCACCACCGAGCCCGTTTGAGATAAGCGCATTGACACTGGGAGCAATACGAAAATCAAACAACGCATCTTTCTTCCCTTGAATATGAGTGCTCTTGGAGGTGTTAAACCTGACGTGTTTTGGTAGATCAGCGAGCCGAGAAGGGAACATACCCGATAGGTATTCGTTGCCCCTTTCTAATACAGCGATCCGTAATGCTTGGCCATCATGCTGTAACCCCGCAAGCTCTGCAGCAGCAATCGAGCCACCATAGCCACTACCGACGATAATAATATCGAAATCTAGTGCAGTATCGAGAAGGTTGTCTAATCGCTGACTCTTTTGAGCAATCAGTTCTTCAAAACCTTGGGATATCCACCGGGTGGTGCGTGTGGTCATGATGCAATGCTCTTATGGTTCGAGGCAGGTGTCTTCAATATAGGTATGGGCAATTTTGTGCTGAATAAAACTCGTGGCAATCGCTTGTTCCAAATCTTCGACCAACACCGGTTTGTGCAGCATTTGTATGCCTGCATTCTTGGCTTCCAATAGACGCTCTGGTGCGGTATCGCCACTGATTAATATTGCCGGTAGGTCAGGGTATATAGCGCGAATGGCGCGTATAGAAAGAATGCCGTTATCTTTACCGCGAAGGCGAAAGTCTGCCAGTATAATATCGGGACGTGAATGTTCTGTGACTTGTAATGCCGACTCGGTACTGTCGGCTAGCAGTACCTGGCAGCCGAGACCTTCTAATAATATTTTCATGCCGATACCCACGGCTTCGACATCATCAATGACGAGTGTCTTTAGATCTTGCCAGCTGAGGCTGGGCTTTTGAACCGCTAAGAACTCTGTGGGTTGTTGGTACGATCGCGGTAAGGTAAGAGTGAAGCAGGTGCCCTCACCTTCGGTGGATGACATATGGATGTCAATATCCAATAAATCCACCAAGCGTTTAACAATGGATAAGCCTAACCCTAAGCCTTTGGCGTTATCTCGCTCAGGATTGTCAATCTGATAAAACTCTTCAAAGATACGGTCCTGCTCTGCCTGGGGGATACCTTGTCCAGTGTCGGAAATAATAATGCGATGTACATCTGCGTCGGTTTCAATGCTAAGTTCCACGCTGCCTTTATTGGTATATTTGATCGCATTGGAAAGTAAATTGCGGATAATACGATCCAATAGAAACTCGTCGCTTTCTACTAGCGCATCGTCGATACAGTCAAACCAAACCTTGAGCCCTTTCGCAGTGGCGGTAGGGATAAATTCACCCTGTAAACGCTCGCCCATCAGACGTATATCAAATAGGGTATTGTTGACGTTCACAATACCCGCATCTAATTTCGAGATATCCAGTAGGGAATCCAGGTGTGATACGAGAGATTGCAATGCCAAATCCATATGTTCGGCAATCTCTCGACTTTCGCTATCCAGCGTTTTTTTGGCAAGTGCCCCGCTGAACAGAGACAGTGCATGAATCGGTTGGCGTAAATCATGGCTAGCCGAGGCAAGAAAGCGGGTTTTGGCGCGACTTGCATTCTCTGCTTCTTGTAATGCCTGCTGTAATTTCCGGTTAAGCTCTCGTTGCTCGTCCCGTATCTCAAAGAAGCCTCTAATGAGCGCAAAGCTCTCTTTGGACATAAGTAACATGATGGAGGCGGACGCACACAACATGATCGCAACGATATAACCGATCCACTCACCGTTACCGTTAACCGTCATTACGACCCACATAATAGAGGTGGGTATAATGGTGGGGATCATATACGCAAGAGAAATAGGTAAATAACCTGCGGTCGTCATGATGCTGATGGAACCAATGCCCATGATGATCATGGTATGGATGGTACGCTGGTAATCGTCGAAATATGGAAAAAAGAATAAGGAGAGTGCGTGAATACCGCCGTTAACAGCACTTAAACAAACGGCTACGCGCACTCGAGATGCATCAGAGAATTGAGTCAGAGATGGCAGTTTGATCAAAATAGCTGAACGCAAAATCAAAAAAGAACCGACACCAACAATCCACCCGAGCCATTGCGCTGTCGGCACATAAGATGCGGCAAAGCTGGCGACAACAGAAAATAACAAAAATGTCGGAATGGGCCCCATCCAACCTTGGCGCGCCAACAGTCGCAATAATTCTTGCTGAATATTGTCTGTTGGGGCTTGGGATGGTGGACTCGGTTTTACCACGTGTATATCCGTATAGGCGGTTATGTTGGCAGAAGTATAAAATAATTATGTTTAAGGGGGAATGCTACATTGTGTATTTGGTATACTCGAGATATAGCTGATTTTATGAGCAATTTTTAAAAGGACGGAGAGATACCATGGATAAGCACGAAAAAATCAATTACGTCGAATTTCCAACTAATGATCTCGCAGCCACTAAAACCTTCTTTAGCGGGGTGTTTGGATGGCGTTTTGAAGATTATGGTCCGGACTATTGTGCGTTTTTTGGTGCTGGACTCGATGGTGGTTTTTTTCGGTCTGAACTTACGGTATCTACTGCAAAAGGTAGTGCTTTGATTGTGTTTTTTAGTCAGCAGTTAGAGCAAACAATGGCAAAGATTGAGACTGCTGGCGGGAAAATAGAAAAACCTATTTTCTCCTTTCCTGGCGGGCGACGTTTTCACTTTTTGGACCCCAATGGAAATGAATATGCGGTATGGTCCGATTTATGACATGTTGAGTAGTCGTTATGTCTCAAGAAGTAGGATCTACCTCTAATTCGGCCGTTGCATCGAACATAGCTACGCCGAATCTTATTGCTATCTTGGCGGCGGTGGTAGCATTAGGCCCCATCTCCGTTGACCTTTATTTGCCCGCAATGCCTTCTATGGTACGGATCTTTGATACGGACATAGAACAGGTACAGCTAACGTTGTCTGCCTATTTGTTCGGCTTTGCCATTTTCCACTTAATCTGTGGCCCGTTGTCAGACCGATTTGGTCGAAAACCAATCCTAATTGCCGGACTCAGTCTGTACGTCGTCATGAGTGTATTTTGCGCGCTAGCGGAGACAGTGGAGGAGTTAATTCTATTTCGGTTTATCCAGGCCATGGGGGCTTGCTGTGCTCCGACATTGGGGCGTGCTGTCGTTCGTGATGTCTTTCCACCAAAAGATGCGGTGAAAGCGTTAGCTTATGTGGCGAGTTTGATGGCGCTGGCCCCCGTTGTTGCACCTAGCTTAGGTGGTGTGCTGGTGATATTTGGTGATTGGTCGTTAACGTTCTGGGCGTTAGCGATTTATGGCGTGTTGGCCATTCTGTTGGTTATATTTTTCATACCGGAGTCACTTCCGGTTAAACAATCACTGCACCCTGCAAGAATTCTGCGCAATTACGGTACGTTACTGCGTAGTCGAGCCTACATGGGGAATGTGCTGACATCGGCATCATTGTATTCCAGTATTTTTGCATTTTTATCTGTCGCGAGCTTTGTGTTGATTGATTTTATGGGAGTCAAAACAGAGCATTTTGGATTTTACTTTGTGGTGATAGTGGTGGGTTATATTGCGGGTAATATGTTGACTGCTCGTGTGGCTTATCGCTGGAGTACGCGTAAAGTGTTTGGTGTTGCCATTAGCTTATCATGTCTATCATCCACGGTGATGGTGCTGTTCTGTCTATTGCAGTGGTATCAACCGATGTTGATTGTGGTGCCAATGCTGGTCGTTACCATGGCGGTGGGAATTATTCTTCCGAAAGCATCGGCCGAAGCACTTAAACCATTCCCTGAAATGGCCGCGACCGCATCGGCAATGATGGGCTTTCTGCAAATGGGGGCCGCATCACTCACGGGGTGGGTCGTTGCCCTGTTTTTGGAAGGGCCGCCCCTGCCATTGGCATTGGGGATATTTGGGACAGGATGTAGTGCCTTATTGTGCTATCTATTGATTCTTCCTAGGGATTCGAGTCATGATGGGCGCAATTCTGAGTCGCTTAACGAAGGGTAGTAACGTGAATCTAGAAAACAAAGTTGTGTGGATTACAGGGGCCTCCTCAGGCATCGGTAAGGAACTGGCGAAACAATGTGCAGACTTAGGGGCCCGTGTTGTATTGTCTGCACGGCGCGCCGAGGTATTAGAGGCTGTGCGATCTGAACTGACAGGCGGAAAAAATAAGCACTGGGTAGTGCCTTTAGACCTGGAGGATGCCGATAAGTTGATGGAGAGTGCGACTGCTGCTTTGGCCGACATTGGATCGGTAGACATTCTAGTGAACAATGGTGGAATCTCACAGCGCGGTATGTTTTTGGAGACTGATTTTGACGTATACAAACGTCTAATGAATGTCAACTATCTAGGCACGGTCGCACTAACGAAGGTGATATTGCCGAGCATGGTCGCGCGTCGTCAAGGATCAGTGGTATCCATCAGTAGTGTGGCAGGTAAGGTCGGCTCCAAATTACGTACGGGCTATTCTGGTTCAAAGTTTGCGGTGGTTGGCATGATGGACTGTTTACGCGCAGAAGTTAGCGAATACGGTATTCAGTGTTTAACGGTGTGTCCTGGTTTTATTCAAACGGATATCGCGGTGAATGCACTGAGTGCAGATGGTAGCGCTAATGCCGTCAATGAATCGAATATTGAGCAAGGGTTGACCGCTCAAGAGTGTTGCCAGCAAATCCTACGGGCGATTGAGCAGAATAAAGATGAAGTTGTTATTGGTAAGGGGCTAAGCGGTTTGGCTCCGACCATCAAGCGTTTTTTCCCAGGGTTATTTAATACATTGGCGGCAAAACGAGCCGCGAGTTAGCACGTTACCATCCTATAGGGGAGATTGTTTTGTAAAGCAGCTCCCCTCATTCCTGTTAATAACCTTGCCTTTGCACTGTCTTCGTCAGCACTTGTATATAAAAAGGATACGCGGTGTTGATAGTGCGTTTGGGGGTTGTTCCAGTCATCTGAACTACTATTTCGCGATTGCTTACATTTTGTTCATTTTTAAATCCATAGAATCTTGACTAAGCTATGGGGAAACTTGCCAAAAAAGAGTAGAATCCGTCCCGATAAAACATGTGAATAGATGAAGGAAAGTAGGAATACCCATGGGAAATAAAATCAAGGTAAAGAAGCCGTTAGTGTTGTTACACGGCGACGAGATGGCGCAGATAGCGTTCACTCGAGTAGTTGAGCAATTTGTTTCCAAGCGACTTGATATTGATCTCGTCGAAATTGATCTTTCAGCAGAAAATAGATTATTAACCAATGGCCAGGTTGTCTTGGAGTCTATTGAAGCGCTTAGAGAGCATGGTGTAGGTATTAAGAACGCGGGCATGACCGTAAACCGCGATCAGTTAAACGAGTTATTGGTGAAGCACTCATCTGTCGATGAAGGTTCGCTTCACCCTCTTGCCACTAAGTCGCCCAATGGCGCTATCCGTAAAGGCATCCACGGCAACATTACCCGTGAAGATATCCCGTTTGTAAATATAAAGCGACTGACTCCTGAGTGGATTGGTCGAGACATTGATGTATATACAATGTCTACCGGTGGTAATAAGCACAGTCATAATGAGCTATCTAAATCCACCGGTGTGATTAAGGTCGTCTTTGTAGGAGCCAGCGGTGAGCCTGTTGAGCTACACCGCCGTAAAATTAAGAAAGGTGATCCTTGGTTATTGGCCTCTAATGATATCGAACGCGTAAAGAACTGGGCAAATAAGTTTTTTACTCGCGCGATAGCAGAGAAGCGAGACGCCTATCTGGGTCTAAAGGATACGGTTATTCCGGGTTACGATGGCGTAATGCGCAAGACCATAGAAGATATCTTTGAAGCGGACTACAAGGCTAAATTTGAAGAGATCGGGCTGAATTATCACTATGAGCTGATTGATGCGCAAGCCGCGCGTATTATTTCCAATCCGCCCGAACGTGCGTTATGGGGTGTGCCAGAAAATACCTCTGGCCGTAAACTCTTCAAGTTAGTGAATACCCTTAAGAAGTACGGTATTCCTGATCGTAAATTCAGCGTATCGATTTCACGTATGAGTGCCGGTGGCGGTGATCAATACGGTAGCTTTAATATGCCGGTTGAAGAAGATGGCATTATTAAGATCACTTTAGATGGTGAAGAGAAATACGCTCGTGACGTAAAGAAAAATGACCCGATCATCTTTATGGCAAATGACCGTGATGCGATCAAGGATTGGGCCAATCAGGTTTTCCGTGATGCGGCGCGCAATGACAAAGAGATTTACTTTGGGCTTAAGCGTGAATACATGGAATACGACGACGTGTTCAGTACCGTAATCAATGAAATACGTCAGGAGCTTGTGGATGATAATGTTCGACCACCATCGTTCATGATCATGCGTCCTTCAGCTCAGCTTAAGAAGATGATTACTGATCCGCCTCGTAAGGGTATCTACCCGGCGTTGAACCTCGATGGCGATATCTTCTCTGATATCTCTGCTGCGCTAGGCGGTAGCCTTGCAACGGCGAGTTCTATTATTGAAAGTAAAGATGGCACCATGTTGTATGAAGCACCTCATGGTACTGCACACGACCTTTACTTGATGTACCAAGAGTCGGACGGTAAGACAGCGCTGTTTAATTCATCGGCACTATTGTATGCGGTGGCTAATGCGTTAGAAACGTTAGGTGAGAGAGAGGAAAACCAAGCGTTGGTTGAATACTCTGATCGCCTCAAAGCGGCATTGATAGAGACAGTAAAGCAGGGTTGCATTACGGGTGATCTGAAGGGTAAAACCACTGATCCAAGCAATGAATCGGTTGTGGACATGTACGGCTTCTTGGATGCGGTTGATCGTAATTTAGGTGAGTAATCGAAAGACCTAAACGCCCCATCTAGTCGATAGAGAATGGCCTGAATCAACTGCGTTGCAGTCTGGTTTAGGCCATTTTTTTGCCTGAAAAACAGAATCGTTCAAATAACACTCTGTTTTTAAAGACGTTCTGCAAATCCTTACTATACTTTTCCATCAGGCTTTTACGAATGGTGGGTACTGCGAATGATGGTTGCGGAGTGTGGGGCATGATGGGGAATTTTGGAATTCAGCAAAAGTTAACGTGGATCATGTGTTGTGCATTGGTGCTGTCGTTAGCGATTGCCACAGGCATGAACAACTATTACGCCCGGTCGCTGATTGAAGAGCGCTTAAAGAGTTCAGAGTTGCCTGCGATACTGACCTCTATTAGAAACGATATCGACAAACAAATATCCGTACCGTTGCTTGCCTCCAAGCATATGGCAGAGAATAGCTTCCTGATTCGTTGGATTACACAAGGCGAAACGGCAGAAGAGTTGGATCAGGTGAAAACCTATCTAGCGGATGTCAAAACGAACGATAACGCGAATGTCTCATTTTATGTCTCATCTGAGAGTAATAACTACTATACCGATGACGGTGTATTTAAAACATTGGACCCCAACAACAGTAAAGATGGTTGGTTCTACGGTTTTATTGATTCAGGTAAGACCTTTAGTTTGGATGTTGATGTTAATGAAGCATCCGGAGATCTCACGTTATTTGTGAACTATTTGGTTAAGTCATCGAAGCCTCTGGGCGTTGCGGGAGTGGGTATTAATGTTTCTTCGTTGGCGGAGTTAATTAAGAATTATCATATCGGTGAATCCGGCGGTGTGTACTTAGTGGATAATGCGGGTGTCATTAAAGTACATCGGGATATTGCGCAAGTTGAGAGCGGTAGTATTGCTGATATTGAGCAAATGAAAGGCATTGCTGCTGATCTATTGAATACTGAGCAGGTCAATTACGCTGAATTTGAGCGCAGCGGAGAAACCATTATTACCGCCTCTACTTATATTGAATCCCTTGATTGGTTTTTGGTGGCAGAAGTGCCGAAGGCGGAAATTTACGCTGAGCTAAATAGTGGTACGCGGAATATTATCATTAGTAATGTTTTGATAGCCGCGTTGTTTGTGGGAGTGATTTACCTTATTGCAAAATCCATTGTATTACCCATCAAGCGTACTGTATCGATGTTACAGGACATTGCTCATGGGGAAGGAGATTTAACGTTACGGTTACACGTTGAGTCGAACGATGAAGTAGGTCAGCTAGCGACGGCATTCAATCAGTTTGTTGAAAAACTGCAGAACTTGGTCAAGAGTATTTCTTCTACCTCAAAGCAACTGGCGACGTCAATTAATAGTGTGGACAATCTGGCCTTAAAAACCAGCCAAGATGTTGTCGATCAACGGGATCGTATTCACTTACTTGCCACGGCAATGCACGAGATGGGCATGACTATTCAAGAGATCGCGAGAAGCGCTAATCACGCGGCTAGCGAAGCAAATAACGCGACAGTACAAAGTGAGACCAGCAAAGCTGTGATAAATCAGACAATTGACGGCATACATGGATTGTCCACTGAAGTGAATCGTGCCAGTGATGTGATTGGCGACCTTGCGGTGCATACAGAAGCGATTGGTAATATTTTAGCAGTTATCCGTGGAATATCAGAACAAACCAACTTGCTTGCATTAAACGCAGCGATAGAGGCTGCTCGTGCGGGGGAGCAAGGTCGAGGTTTTGCAGTTGTCGCGGATGAAGTCAGAACGTTAGCTCAGCGTACGCATGAATCCACAGAAGAAATTAACGCGATGATTGGTAAATTACAGGAGGGCTCAAAGCACGCGGTGAGTGCGATGGATTCAGGACTGGCAAAAACCAATGAAACCGTCGATACCGTGAGTAGCGCGAGTACCTCGTTAAATACCATCATTGAAGCGATCAAAGCGATTACCGATACTACAATCCAAGTGGCGACTGCGACCGAGCAACAAAGTACGGTGGTTCATGATATCGATATGAATATCCAAAAAATTAATGATGCGACGTCGAGTACGGCAGAGGCATCAGATGAAACCGCAACAGCCTGTAAAGAGCTTAACCACTTGGCTGAAGAGCTTGCGGAACAAGTGTGTAATTTTAAGATCTAGTCGTTGCCTAGAATCGACCAGTGATCTTGAATGCTACCTTGTCTGAGCGTAACGATATCACCAAACTGTAAGAACACAGCCTCACTTTGTGTAGGGCGTAGGAACACGTGGTCATCGACATGAAGTGACACCGCATTGGAACCATTCACCATCTGTTGATTGGTGCTTTTCCCGTAGAGAGTGTTTTTTTGTAAGCCTGCGGGCGACTCATAATGGGCCATCCATTCACCGCCATAAATAAAAAACGTCTGTTGTTGATTTATATCCCACCAACTCAGTAGGGGAGATAACGATTCTACCGATGGAACCCTAATGCCTGGGGATTGTTTAAGGACCGGGGTTGCGATATAGGATGCAGGTACAAAGCCTTCTAAAGAGGGAATATCAAAATCGGAGGGTTTGACTAAGCAGGAGCCTGCGGAAACCTCGTTTACTACACTTCCCTGTTGATGTAGCGCAACGGTAGGGCTGCCGGCCCCATTTAAACACAATGAAGACAGATCTATCTGTGGAAAGTCATTGACGATGACATCGATGAAACGTTGGTAGATAGCTTGGGATTGCCTAAAAGCATCGGCCTCACTGTCCAGGATAGAAGGGATTTTAACCACATGGGGGTCGTATCCCATCAAACCGCTAAAGGTAAGATGTTGTGGGTGGGCTAGGGTAAGCGCCAGCATTTGTTTCAGTTGATCAGGCTTTTGAATGCCGCCGCGGTGCAAGCCCACGTCGATTTCGATATTGATGCGTAGCGTGATCTGGCGTTGTTGCGCTAAGGATAGATATTGCTGTAATCGTTCGGTGTTGTCGACAAGCCATTGCAGTTGTATTGCGGGCTTAAATGTTGAGGTGACCTGTGTGTGCTGAATATAAAACTGTTCCACTGCCGCCACTGGCATCGGTTTACCCAAGAGAATGTCGCTATGGGGGAACTCCTGGGCAACATGCTGGATAAAAGGCAGGTGAAACAGCATAAGTTTATGAGTCTTTGCGGTATCCATGATATAGCGCAATAACGAAGGGCTCGGCAAGGATTTCGCGACGATACGATAACCCACACTGGGGCGAATCAGTGAGATTAGCGTATTAATATTCTGATCGAGACGATCCAGGTCAACAATGATGGCTGGGCGATGGGGCCCATGCCGGGAAAATTCTTTATTGAGTGCGCTAAAGTACGCATTATAAGGGGCACCGTTGTCTGAGGGGCGAAGCCCCAGTGCAGTCGCTACCCCAACCGCAGAAGCACTCACGATAAAATGTCGGCGTTTCATCAAAGTATCCATAGAATCTTTATGTGTGGGTTGATGATACTATCGCGGGTAGCAGATTGGCAAAGCAGCCATCAGTAAATAGGTAATCGGATAAACAGTTCCGTAGGAAGATAGGGAAGTTCATGAATATATTGGTGTTAAATAGCGGTTCCTCAAGTGTGAAATATCAGTTGATAGATCCTGCCTCGGGCGAGGTACTAATGGCGGGGGTCAAAGAGGAATTGGCAGCAGGGAGCGGCCATAAAAGTGCCATCGCTATTGTGCTAGAAGAAGCCAACGCTTTTGATATTGCTGCTGTTGGCCATCGCGTTGTGCATGGTGGCGATAGCTTTCATGATGCTACCTTGATTGATGATACGGTTATCCAAGCTATTGAAGAGTGGATACCGTTAGCACCGCTGCATAACCCCCATAATCTTGCCGGCATTAACGCCGTAACTGAGGCCTTGCCGGATGTGCCCCAGGTAGCGGTATTTGATACCGCATTCCATGCGCGTATGCCAAGGCGGGCCTATACCTATGGATTAGACCATGAGGTTGCACAGGCGCACCGTATACGTCGTTATGGATTTCATGGTACCTCACATCAGTATGTGGCGAATCGAGCGGCGGAATTTCTACAGCGTCCGTTGAATGAATTACGTATCGTGTCCCTGCATTTGGGTAATGGTGCCAGCGCCTGTGCGATTGAGCTGGGCCACTCGACAGATACTAGTATGGGAATGACACCACTAGAAGGTTTGGTGATGGGCACTCGAGCCGGGGATGTGGACGCTGGTGTGTTATTGCATTTATTACGACAAGACGGCTACGACAGTGAACGTTTGGATGCCTTGCTGAATAAAGACAGTGGCTTAAAAGGTCTGACCGGTATTAGTAATGATTTGCGAGATATTGAAACCCAGGCGGGTGAAGGCAATGACCGGGCGCGAATGGGCATCAATGTCTTTGTGCATAGAATACGAAAGTATATTGGTGCTTATGCTGCGGTCATGGGCGGAGTTGATGCAGTGGTAATCACTGGGGGTATTGGTGAAAACAGCGCGGCAATGCGCCGAAGAATATTGCAACGTTTAGGTTTTCTTGGGTTATTGTTCGATGAAGATCGTAATCACGATACGTGTCTATCTGCGGAGGTGCCTGTCGCAAGGATTAGCAGTGATGCTTCCAGAGTGCAGGTGTTAGCTGTTAAGACCAATGAAGAATTAATGATTGCTAAGCAAACTGCAGAAGTGGCGAAAAAATTGGTTGCGGTTGAAACCACAAAATCCATTCCTATCGCTGTCAGTGCCAGACATTTGCACTTGGATAAGAAGACGTTTGCGATATTATTCGGTGAGGGTGCAGAGCCTACCTACTACAAAGACCTGTCGCAACCGGGTCAGTATGCCTGCGAGGAAAAAGTGAATCTTATTGGTCCGCGAAATCGTATTGATGGTGTTCGCTTATTGGGACCATTGCGTTCCAAAAACCAAGTGGAAATTTCACGTACCGACGAATACTTTTTGGGGGTGGATGCTCCCGTGCGTAACTCCGGTCAAGTGGAAGACTCTGCCCCCATCGTGATTAAAGGGCCCTGCGGTCAGGTGCAATTAACCGAAGGGCTTATCTGTGCGCGCCGTCATATCCATATGCACCCTGATGACGCAAATGCATTTGGGGTTAAGGATAAGGATGAAGTGGAAGTTGCCATTACGGGTGGTCCGCGGGATTTGATATTTGGCGATGTGTTGGTACGTGTTAACCCTGGCTATCGCTTGGAGATGCATATCGATACCGACGAAGGTAATGCCGCTGAACTCAGTCGCGGTGCTGGCGGTGACCTTGTGTATGTGGGGGTGAATGATGCAACGGCGTGCTTGCGCATAAAGCAGACACGATGCGAGTAACCTAAATGCCGCTTACGCTTTGCTTCCGAAATAACGATGGGGTCATTCCTACCCATCGTTTAAATGCCCGAGAAAAATTGACCTCTTCGCTGTAGCCCAGCCGTTCAGATATCTCCTGGATGGACCAGCTGGTATTTTGTAAATACCGAATCGCCACATTCTTTTTTACTGAATTTTGAATTTCTTGATAGTTAAACCCTGCTTGCTGCAAGTGTCGGCGCAGCGTCCTCGATGTCATGTTGAGTTTCTTGGCCATCGACTCTTGAGATATTAGCATTTCGGGATTTTCAGATAGGTAGCGATTAATGGTATTTGGTAAATCATGTTGTTGTTTGAGGTCAGATAGAGCAGCTTCGCTTTGTTGTTGAACTAATTGAAACACGCCGCTGTTGGCGGAGGCGTTGTGTTGCATTAAAGCGGCGAGGGGAATCTCTACGCTGTTTCGTACATTGCTAAAAGTCATGTTGTTGCCCAGTGTTGCGTTAAGCAGCTCGATGTCTTTGGGTTTTGTATAGCTCAGTTGGATATTTATATCCGATAATTTTAATGCTAGTTTTGTTTTCATTACAGTGATTAACCCACTCACACATCCATCAATAATCGGCCGGGTTTGAAAGGAGGTCTCGGTATTAACCTCAAAAATGATAATCACAGAGTTTGGCGTCAATTCATAATCTATGGAGACTAATTGATTCCTAATTTGTAGGAATTTTTGGTAGGTTTGTAAGCTCTGCAGGGAATTCGCTGCGCTCGTGGATACGTGCCCCAATAATCCATGAGCGCCAACGTGTAATCGTTTACCAAATTCTAACCCCCAATTAAGGTCATTAAGTTGATCAGATGCATTGGAGAGTAGTTGGTTTAGTTGGCGAGAATTTACATAGGGGGCGTGATTAATGGAAAGTGGGTCGATGCCGGTGTTTACTAAAATGTCTTTGGCTAGAATGCCTTTCTCTGCAACAAATTGGACAAAAATGTTGACGTAATCCGTGGAGAGAGCCGCATTATGTTGCGGGTGAGTCTCTTGTATTTGTCCCATGCTTTTATCCTAGTATCACGCTCTGGCCAGCTTGGATTGCTGCTTTGGCCGGAGCTGACCTATGTTTTTTTGTTGTTATTAGTACGATAAAAATTACCGCAAAATAAAAATAAACTCAACAGCGTTTCTGTAGGCAAGTAAGCCGTCATCTGCTTGGTGTGGTTTCGACGCTGAAAATATAGGGGAAGAAAATGAAGGGAGTTCGGGTAATATCGCTATTAATTCAAAGACTTATCGTAATAAGCATAGGGGGGCTGTTAGTGGGGTGTGGCGCATTGGATGGTGATGATCGCCCTGCATGTACTGGCCCTCTTGAGCCAGGGCTACATCAATGTGGCTTAATCGTTGGAGAATATAATCGCTATTATCAAATGCGAGTGCCGAAGACCTATACCGGTGACGCGATGCCGTTAGTACTGGATCTTCATGGTTTTGGATCTCCTGTGGCATTTGGGTTATCAGGAGAGCGATTAGTATCGGGTATGGATAAAGTTGCGCAAGACGAAGGTGTTATTGTGGTTTGGCCGCAAGGCATTGAGAATGCGTGGAATAGTGTTTCCTCAGACCAGCTGGAACCAGGTGATATTGATGATGTCGGTTTTCTATTGGCCCTTGTTGAAGAAATACAACTCGCAGTGAATATCGATAGTTCTAGAGTGTATGTGATGGGTATTTCCAATGGCGGGGCGATGGCACAAGTCGTCGCGTGTGAGGCTTCCAGTATTTTTGCTGCAGTATCCAGTGTTGCCTTTCAGTTGCCGATGGCGGCGGAGGACTGTGTATTAGATATGCCCATCCCAATGATATCCTTTCATGCGCCGACGGACATTTTGGTGCGCTTCGATGGTAATCATGATGGTTTGCCTAACGCTGGGTTGTCTGCTCCTGCATCTTATGACGCCTGGTCTGATCTCAATGGTTGTGTGGATGATTCCGCAATTTATCTGGAAAAAGGTAAGTCATTCTGCGAAATGCGTACCGAGTGCGCTGGTGGGGTAAACGTTGGATTTTGTACCATTGACGGTGAAGGGCAGTTCCTCGGTGGCCACTTAACCTATATAAACAACGATAACGTTAAGCTTAGCGGGCAGATATGGGATTTATTTTCTCGCTACCAGAGATAGATTCCGATTTTTAATCGTGCTAGATTCGAAGATTAGTTATATTTACACGTGTTAACTTATTTTTGATGGTGCTGGCGATGGATAATTTGGAGACATTACAGACGGACCTTATCAAACCACCGAAGGCCAAAGGGCTGCCATTATTGGGCAACCTGTTGGACTTGGTGGGGGATCCGATAAATTTCTTACGTACTCAGCATGAACGTCACGGTGATATTTTTCATGTGTCCGCACTTCATAAAAAATATACGGTAATCGCGGGTGTAGAAGCGAACCGATTTATGTCCAGTGAAGGGCGCGATAATTTTTCTTCCCAAGAAACCTGGGGGGATTTTGTTGATAAAACCGATTGCCCCCACCTGCTTATTGGCTCGGACGGAGAGGCTCATAGTTATCAGCGAAAACTACTGAAACCCTATTTTTCCAAGGCGGCCTTTAAAGATCGATTGCCGCTGTTAATCGAACCGATCGAATCAACAATGAAGGCGATTCAATCAGAAGACGTTGTTATTGGTCCTTTTCTGCGAAACCTTATTTGTAAACAAATTGGCATGGTATTACAGCGCACAGCCGTGAGCACTGAGCAATCTGAAGCTTTTATGTTAGCGCAAAATACTTACCTGAAAATTTATATGTTGGGTAAGTGGCCACGCATACTTCTGTTAAACCCTAAGTTTATCTTTGCTGATATCAAGACCAAACGATTCTCCAAACAACTGATTGCGTCTAATAAGGCTCGTGACAAGCAGCAAGACAATTTTGTTACCTATATGGATAAAGTGGAAGAGGGTAGGGCCGAGCATCCTGAATGGTTTACCGATGGAGATGTTCATGGTCACACCATGCTGCCGTTTGTTGGGGGGGTGGACCCTGCCGGTGGTACGATGTCTTTTGTATTGTATGAATTACTAAAAAATCCAGAACTAAAGCAACGAATAACTCGGGAAATTGATGCTAACTATTCCGAGGGTTTTCCAAGTTTTGAAGCCATGGATGCGATGGAGGATGTTAAAGGACTAATTTACGAAACGTTACGGCTGCATCCTGCCGGGTATGCATTAAGCCGAACGGCGGCGAAAGATTTTGTATTTTCAGGATACAAAATTAACAAAGGCGATGAGATGCTTGTGTTTGGTGTCGCGAATCACTTTAAAGAAGAGTATTTTGCTAAACCTGATGTGTTTGATATTGAACGCTATCGGGAGCCAAGAAATGAGCATAAAACCCGCCACGCGTTTGCGCCTTTTGGCCGTGGTCCACATACCTGTGTTGCTAACAAACTTGCGGAGTTGCAACTGACAGTAAATACCATCGTGATGTTACGCCATGTGGATATGGAGCTATTGGTTCCGTTGGACAAACTGAAAAAGGAGTTTACGCCTGTCCCTTTTGTCAGCGAAAATTTTAAGGTACGTTTTACCGCTAGGGCTGTCTAATCCGGTTAGCATGGTCTGGTTAGTATGGACAGTTGAAAAGGAACAGTTCTGTGAATGTGTCTGAAGTGAAAGCGTTTTGTCGATCGATGAGTATGGTTGAAGAGCGCGAAACAGCCGGGTATCAAGCCGGCACGTTATATGGGGCGTTATTATTGGGTCACGGTGGTGAATGTTAGCTCAGTAGATGAGGGATATCTGACTGAGCTTATTCGATGGTCTTATCAATACACGTTGAGTCGTTTGCCAAAGCGGGTTCAAAAGCTTATTGACGCCTAATTGGTTTCTTCGGCATCCTGCATGCGCTCGATACGCTCGCGCTCTTCTTCGATAGCGGCTTTGATCTCAAGCAGGACTGAATCGACATCAGCCTCCTCGTCGGTATCCTCAAATTGGCCTGTGAGCTCTAAATCTGGATGCAGTGCTGCATCCTCATACAGCGCCCAAATTTCTTTGGCGTACCGTGTTTCAAGCAAATCCGGTGCGTACTGCCCGTAATACGTGGTCATATTATTAACATCACGTTCAAACATCCACTGTGCGTGATTGTTTGCCGCGGCATCCACCGCTTGAGGTAGGTCGATAATGACTGGGCCGTAATCGTCCACTAATACATTAAATTCAGAGAGATCACCATGTACCAAACCGACGTAGAGCATACGCATCACATAGGTCATTACCAATGCGTGGTCTTCTCGCGCTTGCTCCGCTGACATGGATACGTCATTGAGGCGGGGGGCGACCTGGCCGTCATCATCGGTGACCAGTTCCATCAGTAGGACACCGTCAAAGCAGCCGTACGGCTGAGGAACACGTACGCCAGCATCGGCTAATTTGTATAGGGCATCGACTTCTGCGTTGTGCCAGGCGTCTTCCTGCTCTTTACGGCCAAATTTTGAGCCTTTTTCCATTGCCCGTTGTCGGCGACTGTTACGGACTTTACGGCCTTCTTGGTACTGAACGGCCTGTTTAAAGCTACGCTTATTGGCTTCTTTGTAGACTTTCGCGCAGCGAATATCCGATCCGCTGCGAACTACGTAAACAGACGCCTCTTTTCCACTCATAAGTGGGCGGAGGACTTCATCGACTAAACCGTCTTCAACTAGGGGCAATATGCGCTTTGGAATTTTCATAGCGCTCTTATACCTTACTTGAGCGTCGGATGGAATAGTCTAACTGCGGTGCCTGCGGATCAGGGGCAAAATTGAGGGTACAGATTGTCATGGGTCTACTAGCTACTTCCTAAGATATGTTGGATTTAATATAACGGAAAGCATGAATTTTGCCAATAATCTGATGAGATGCAGGCGAATTTTGCTCAACTTCCTTCAACCTAGCGATAAAGGCAGGGTCATAATCTGTTATTATTGCTCGCTTGTCATAATTCATTATTTCACAGGACCAGTCTGTTGAGCGAATCAGCCTTTTCGACCCTAAATTTAACGCCCGCACTATTAGAAAACCTTACATCATTAGGGTATCACGAAATGACCCCTATTCAGGCACAGAGCTTACCATTGCTATTAGCGGGTAAGGATGTCATTGCTCAAGGCAAGACAGGGTCCGGTAAAACCGCTGCATTTGGCATCGGTCTATTGGAAAGCCTTAATGTAAAACGGTTCCGTGTACAAACCTTGGTCCTTTGCCCTACGCGGGAACTGGCGGACCAGGTCGCTAAGGAAATTCGTCGAATTGCCCGAGCGATCCATAATATCAAGGTACTCACACTGTGTGGTGGTATGCCGTTTGGGCCTCAAATTGGCTCGTTGGAGCATGGAGCACATATTATAGTGGGTACGCCAGGGCGAGTGGAAGAACATCTGCGCAAGGGTTACCTCAATCTGGATAACTTAACGACGTTTGTGTTGGATGAGGCTGATCGAATGTTAGACATGGGTTTTCAGGAAGCCCTTGATGATATTATGGAATTTATGCCGAAAAAGCGCCAGACCATGCTATTTAGTGCGACGTTCCCAAAGAAGATCCAAAGCATCGCCGATCGGGTGATGGTGGAACCAGAAATGGTTAAGGTTGAGTCAACCCATGATGATAGCAGTATCAAACAGCATTTCTTTAAGGTAGAGAGTAATGAGCAGCGGCCCGAAGCCGTATTCCTATTGCTCATGAAATATAAACCTGAATCAGCAGTGGTGTTCTGTAATACCAAGCGTGAAACCGAAGAAGTAGCAGATGAGTTACGTAATCACGGTTTTACCGCATTGGCACTTCATGGGGATTTGGAACAAAGGGCGCGAGATCAAGCGTTGGTGCGTTTCGCCAATAAGAGTGCCACAGTGTTAGTGGCCACTGATGTGGCGGCACGAGGGTTGGATATCGAATCGTTAGATGCGGTGATTAACTACCATATTGCGAGAGAGACAGAGGTTCATGTACACCGGATTGGCAGAACTGGACGTGCAGGAAGTAAAGGTATCGCCTGTTCTTTGTACAGTGATAAAGAGCATGTGAAGGTGACTCGATTAGAAGACTATATGAAGCAGCGAATTACTCCTGAACCGCTACCGGATACTAAACACCTGTATGAAGATGCGTATGAGCCGTCAATGGCAACATTGCAGATAGATGGCGGTAAAAAGCAAAAGGTTCGACCTGGCGATATTCTGGGTGCATTGACCGGGCAAGACGGCATTGAAGGCAAGCAAGTAGGGAAGATTCAAATATTTGATAATTGGGCTTATGTGGCGGTTCACCGAGATGTTGCCAACGAAGCCCTAACCAAGATTTCCAGGGGGAAGCTGAAGGGCCGTTCTTTCCGAGCTCGACGTATTCGGGGATAGAATGAACACCGTTGCGCCTCATTTACGACAGATCGTAGAGAGTATTAGTCCGATCACGGATGAGGCGTGGTTAGCCATGAGGGATCTATTCTCGCCGATAACGCTAGCACCTGAGCAATATTTTGTAACCACCGGTGAGCAAGCGACATCGGTGGGGCTAATACTCTCTGGGGTCATGCGAGAGTACTTTATTACCCAAGAGGGCAAAGAGTTTAACAAGGCTTTTGTGCTAGATGGGGATATCACAGGCTCGCTATTTGATCTGTTGACCCAAGAACCCTCCATAGCGTCTATTCAGGCGCTGACCCAAACAGAGCTACTGGTAGCCGACTATCAGGCTTTTTCGGCATTATATGATCGCTTTCCCTGCTGTCAGCGATTAGGGCGCTTGCACGCAGAGCGCTTGTTTATGTTGAAGGCCCGCCGAGAGCATGAATTTATGACGTTGGATGCCTATGCACGTTATCAAATGCTTTTATCTAGGGTTCCCTTAATAGAAGAGCAGGTCGCGCAATACCATATTGCCAGTTACCTAGGTATAACCCCGGTAGCCTTGAGCCGAGTGAAGAAACAACATCAGAGCAAATAGCGTCATTCTTGTGTGATTTTCTAATCGCATCGCAGATTGCAACGTCTAACAATAATTGAGGACCGCCTTCCGAAATATGCACTCGCTCGTAAGCAGTGCTGCCATCACATTTTTCTACGCTTGTTCTTCTATGCATCATAAGTGCCTGTTGCATATGGGAAATCACAACGCGATTTCACACCCTCTACATTCTGTCGACCTTTCCGATATTAAATTCTAAGAGTGGCACATAATCTGCTCCCTCCTTGGTATTGAAATTAATCAGGGTGTCTAGCATGACGAAAATACATGATGTGATTCATCAGGGCATACAGCTATCGGGGTTGCAGCGAGTGTGTTCTTACATCAATCGACATAAGTTATCGATATTGTGTTTTCACTCCATGTCGGTGGAGGATGAGCATTGCTTTTGGCCCGGTGTATTTATTTCGAAGAAAAAGCTCTGTGAAATCTTGGACTATTTACGTGACTCTCGTTATCAGGTTATTTCGCTCACCGAGGCAAAAAAACATCTTAGAGGTGAGGTGCTTTATGAATACCCTGTTGTTATTACGATTGATGATGGTTGGTATAGAAGTGTGGTCGATATGTTACCCATACTCGAGCGTTATCGATTTCACTGTACGTTATATGTGACGACGTATTATGTGTCTCACCAAATAGCGGTGGTGAATGTCATTCTTCAATATATGTTGTGGAAATCCAACGTGACTGCATTTTCGCTTTGCATTGACGGCACCGATTATGAATTTTCTGGTAGTCATCAGAATATGGTGAATGCTGTTGAAAGTATCATGATAAATCGGACCGACAGTCAGAAAGAACGCATTATTTACGATATTGCGAATGCTCTGGGTATCGATACAAAAGTTATCGAATTAAAACTATTCCAGAACGCGAGTCGTGAGGATATTCGTAACGCATTTCAATCACCGTTGGTTGATTTTCAATTACATACACATATTCATTCCCTGCCAAAAGACGAAAACGCAATCCGTAAACAAATTATTAAAAACAAAGAATTGCTGGAAGATATGTTGGATTGTAAGGGTGAGCTTAACGATTTCTGTTATCCCAGTGGGTTGTGGCATCCATCCCAAATTCCACATTTGGAATCGCTGTCCATTGAAACCGCAACAACGCTTGATGAAGGACTTAATGCTATCGGTGATCATCCGTTAAAACTCAATCGTAGTCTAATCATGGATAACCGTTCGCTCACCCATATTAAATTAACGCTATCGGGTGTGCTGGATGTTATTCGACGACTTAAAGCAAACTAAGGGATGAGAAACATAATGTTGAAAGATGATTTGGCCATTCTCAATCACCCGCTCGATACCGGTATGTTATTACGTAAAAGCCGAGGGTTGCGTCGTAAACTTCGAACCGTAGCAGGCTTGGAGCCAATACGGGTAGCGGTATTAGGTGGTTCAACAACAGCGGAAGTCATTAAGTTTATCGATGTGTTTTTGCTGAGCAATGGCTTTGATCCAGAGTTCTATGAGTCTGGATATAATCGTTTCTTTGAGGATGCGATGTTTGATAACGAAGCGTTGGATAGCTTTGATCCGCAGTTTATCTATATCCATACCAGTAGTGTGAATATACATTCCTGGCCTGATCCCTTCGATTCTGAAGAGGCAGTCAGCGCTCTTGTCGAGAGTACTTACGAAAAATACGAGAGTGTATGGAAGTCACTGAAACATAAATATAATGCAACGATCATACAGAATAATTTCGAATCGCCTTTTAGTCGGCCGTTGGGAAATTACGATGCCACGATTGCTACCGGGCGGACACAATTTGTTAATCGACTCAATGCTATGTTTGCCGATTATGCTCGTCAGGATGAAAGTCTAATTTTACATGACTTACACTATCAGGCGTCGTGGTTTGGGTTGGAGCACTGGTATGACAAAAAGCAATGGTACGCCTATAAGTACGCAATGAATCTCGATGTGTTCCCTCTAATAGGGGAGAGCGTGAGTGCTCAAATCAGAGCTGTTCTCGGTAAGAGTAAGAAATGTTTGGTGTGTGATCTCGATAATACGCTTTGGGGTGGTGTTGTAGGTGACGATGGGGTTGACGGTATTCGCATTGGAAACGAAACTCCAGAAGCCGAAGCATATCGAGAGATTCAAGAATATGTCAGAGACCTCAAAGCACGCGGCGTCATACTGGCGGTATGCAGCAAGAATGAAAAAGACCATGCGGAATCTGGATTTTCTCACCCCGATAGTGTTCTTAATGCCACTGACTTTTCATCGTTTAAAGCCAATTGGCAGTCAAAAGATCGCAATATAGGCGCCGTCGCAGAAGAGATAAATATAGGAAAAGACGCATTGGTGTTTATGGATGACAACCCCGTTGAGAGGAAGCTTGTTGCTGATAATCAGCCAGAGGTCTGCGTGCCTACCATTGGCGATGACCCCTCTCGTTATATTGAGCTAATTGATAAGTCCGGATATTTTGAAATAACATCACTTAATAACGATGATCAGAATCGTTCGGTAATGTATTCGCAGAATAAACAACGAGAAGAGCAGCAGTCGATATTCAGTGATTATTCGGAATTCTTAGTGTCTTTAGAAATGAAAGCAGAGATAGCACCCTTTAGTGCAATGTATTTACCCCGAATATCGCAGCTTACCAACAAGACGAACCAATATAACTTGACGACTAAGCGCATGTCAGAACAGGAACTGACGCTCTATTCTGAATCGTCAGAGTACACAACATTGTATGGCAGGTTGGCGGATATCTATGGTGATAATGGCCTGGTATCGGTAGTGCTTGCCCACCAAAAAAATCGAACGCTTCATGTGGATTTATGGTTGATGAGTTGCCGGGTAATCAAGCGGGATTTCGAATGGGCGATGTTCTTTGCTCTCAAAAAAGACGCGATTAAACGAGGCTGTGACGAAATAATTGGATATTTTATTCCAACCAAAAAAAATAAATTGGTCTCCAAGCACTACGAAATACTCGGGTTTAGTTGTATCAAACAAAATGGTGATGGTAGCTCAGTGTGGTGTCTTTCCCTGTTGGATGACGTTCCGGCTCCTAGCATTGCTATCGAGATTACGAATGAAATGTAAATAATGTACGGAGTATATATGACGATCTTGATGAAGGTATCAGAAATTATTAGAGATGTGTTGGATGAAGAGTTGGATATTACCATGGGGACATCAGCCTCGGATGCGGAGGACTGGGATTCACTGGCGAATATTCAGATTATTGATGCCATTGAGAAGGAATTCGATATCAATTTGTCAATCAAAGATATTGATGTATTGAACAAAGCGGGAAATGTAGGCGCAACCATCGATTTAATTCGATATAGAATGACGAGCTAAGGAGAAGAATGATGGAACGTTATGCCATAGAAAATCACACCATCGAAAACTACACTATCGAAACGATAGCGTTAGATCAATCCCATGATTTTCAAGTGAAAATCTATCCGGCGATGGTTGATGCATTTACTGAGCTCAGTGGCGATATTAATCCGCTACATACGAGTAAAACGTTTGCGATGGAAAAGGGGTTTCACGATCGAGTTGTGTACGGAATGCTAACTGCGTCTTTCTACTCCACGTTGATCGGGGTCTTTTTGCCTGGGCGCAATGCATTGTTGCAGGAACTCGACACTACCTTTCGAAAGCCTGTATTTATTGGCGATGAATTAACGGTCCATGGTCGGGTGATTGATATTAATACCCGGTTATCTCGTATCGAAGTGCAAGCATCGATTACTAATCAAATCGGACAAAAGGTATCCAAGGCGCGGATAAAGGCAGGTATATATGCAGAATGAAACCACACTAGTGCTTGGGGCTAGTTCAGACATAGGTAGAGAGATTATTCGAGCCACTGATGCTAGGGATCGCAAAGTGTTTGCCCACTGTTATCACGGTAAATCCAAATTGGATCACCTAAACGCGGAGCTCGATAGTACTGTATATCCGATATCTGCGGACCTGGGTACGGTTGAGGGCAGCAATGAATTGATCGCTAAAGTCAGTGGCTCGTGCGAGGTACCTGATTCGATTGTTATATTGCAGGCGCCATCATTAAAGCTGGGGCGATTCAAAAATCTTAGCCGAGCGAGTTTTCAAGAGCATTTTGATACTCAGGTATTGGGGACGTTTGATGTGCTCAAACACTTCTTACCCAAAATGGCCAAGCGAGGCTCTGGACGTGTTGTGTTTGTACTTAGCAGCGTTACGATCGGAATGCCGCCGGCTTCGATGGCGAATTATACGACGGGAAAATATGCACTACTGGGTCTAATGCGATCGGCAGCTGCTGAATACGGACACAAGGGGTTGTCCATCAATGCGATTTCACCGTCCATGGTTGATACGCAATTTCTAAATAATTTGCCCGATAAAATGATCGAGCTCAATATCGCTGCACATATACAAAAGCGTATTGCGCGCGTTGATGATATTGCACCGGCGGTCGCATTCTTATTGTCCGCAGGGGCAAACTACATGAATGGCGTGAATCTGCCTATTGCGGGAGGGGGACAAGTATGAATATTAAGACTCACATAGCGAACCTGGCTTTTATCACTCGATCTCGATTAGGACTTGATGTACTTGATCAATACCCGGTGGAGCATTATCTACACTTCTTTAATTGTGATAGTACACGAGGGCCATACACCAATTTCCCCGGTTATTTGAGTGACTGGTTCGATGCGATTGTGGCCAATAAAGGGGAGGCGGTTCTACAGGAAATTCATCGGTTGGCGTTACTAAAATTAATGAATGATTCATTGAAAAAAATCGAAAGCATGGATGTATCTATCTCGATTCGAGAGGCTATTCATACGTGGTATCGAGATATTTGTAGCAGGGTTGAGGATCGAGAGTATTGTTTTGATGCAAATCATGACTATTTTAAGAAAGATATTCAGATAGCATCACTTCGTTTATGGCCTACCTCAAGTATTTGTCACTTTGAGCGGGCAGGTATATCCCGCACCACTTTGTTAAGCGGCGGGTTAGTTCAAGCGAGTTTGGGATTAAAAACCCTAATGTTCGATCTTAAAGGTAAGCACACGGATTTATTTGAACTACATATGGAAGATCGCAGGACGAATCCGTACTTTATGGAAGGTGGATGGGAGCGCCTATATTCCGATCTCGCCGAAGAAATGCTGCTGCACCCAGAGGTCCCCGGCGTTTTTGCCCAAAGTTGGTTTTGGGACCCTGCCGTAGGCGAGATCAGCAAAAATACGCGATATTTGCGAACGATACCTGAACAAGGTGGAGCGACCTTTTTTCGGCTCGGAGAAGATCATGCCCCCAACCATCCAGCGCTTAAGCATAAGAAACGCCGACGGCTGTGTGCCGAGGGAGCGTATATACCAACGCGGTATTTAATGATTTGGCCCAGAGAGAAATTGATTCGCTGGTATAAACGTAAGCAGGAGCAGGATATGTTGGCCATAAACATAGGTTAATGACCTGTTTCGTTGCCGCCGCTATTGTAAGAAGAAATGGTTGGACAAATCTTATCTTAGCGGGGCAAAAAATGAATGTGAATCGTTACTTATACGTTACAGCGTTGGCAGCAGGCAGTTTATTATTACTCATGGTGTTGTTTGGTATTAGCTCGGGGGTGTCTCAGCAAACTTTTGAGATAATTCAGCCAGTGCCAGACTATACACGTGCATTGTTAAATTCGGCGATGCCATTACGAGTGATACTGGGGTTAGACAATATATTTATCGCACTTTACTGTACAACGATGGTGTTTATTGTCTTGGCATTGCGTACGCGAGATAATGTGCTGGTATTAGGCATCGTATTATTGGCAGGGTTAGCAGGTGGTGTGCTGGATTATCTAGAAAATCATCATATTCTCACGATGTTGACGGCTGCTGAAATGGGTATTCCTTTGGAGATTACAGAGATAAAACAACAGATGGTAGCAAGCATGCTGAAATGGCATCTAGCCTATTTCGGGTTCTTCTTGGTCGCGTTTGTGCTTCGCCCACAAGATAAACTTGAGTCGTTGTTTCGGTTTTGCCTGTTCTATCTTCAGCTTCCGCTGGGTATCTTCTTTTATATCTCGACACCATTTTGGAATGGCATGCTAGCAGAGGTGCTATTTTATCTTCGGTATCTTAACTTAGTGCTAGGGTTCGGTTTTTTTGCCCTGATCTTTTATCGACGATCGCTGGCAAATACTAGTCCGCAGCATGAGGATCCATCGTTTTCATTGGCTCAATGATTTTTTCTAAACCGTTGATGCGAATCTCTAACGCCAGCTGAAGAAGGTACCCCAGTTTACCCTGGGGGAATCCTTTGTTCGCAAACCATAATAAATACTCCTCAGGCAAATCAATGAGGATGAGCCCTTGGTATTTACCAAAGGGCATCTTCATATGTGCAAGTTGGAGTAGATCTCGCTTATCAAACATGGATTATCTTCTTCTTATGGGCCAGCCTATGAGCCTAAACTAAAGTTAAAGTATGGCTAAGGTAGTGTCAGAAAAGTAAAACGGCTCTAAACGACGTCGTAATACCTTTGCAAGAATGCCTTTTTCGTTCAATAACTCGATGATTGGTGGCGCGAAACGCATGGCATCATCGACCAACATTGAACGTTCGATACTCACCTCTTCTAATATTAAGGTGAGTGTTGATTCGCCATATTTGGTAAAGAAAAAGTCTACGCCACTTTCAATCAGAGAATTGAAGTAGGCGGTTTCACGGAAGTTTTTCCAGAACTCATAACCAAGCACAAGAAAATCCTCAATATCGTCCGCGGATACGACTTTGCGGAATGACGATAGTTTTTTGACCTTGGCTTTATCCCAAATTTCTAAAGAAATTTCGCTGATTTTTTCGTTATCCAAGACTTTGGTAAGAAACTTCTCGCTTTGCTTGAGCGTAGAATTGGCGTTTTTCTCAATGAACTTTTTAACATTTTCTTCGATGACTTTTTCCAGCTTGGGGGCTGCTTTGTTCATCATGTTCTTGCCGAGCTTCATCATCGATGATGCGCCAGGAATATTCTTAGTGACAGCGTTATCGGTGGCGTAATCTTTGATGCCGTTATACAACAGTTCTGATACGAGTGCCGCGTAGACTGGGTTGGATATTGCTTGCTTGATCAAGCGCTCGCGGAACTCTTCCATTTCGAGGGACTTATCAAGCACCTCTTTGAATTGTTCATCTGACAATATGTCATTGAGGGTGTGTTCATCATGCGCGGGGTGGTTGTATACATGTTTGGCTATTTCACCCATCAATTCTGGCACGGCACCGTGAATTTCCATTTCCTTGGCATACTTGGCGATAACTTCTTTGATCTGTCCTGGAGTGACGACATCGTTTAATGTGAGCTTATCAATCTCATCGTAAAAATGGTTGATTTCCTCTTTGAGCAAATTCTCAAAGTCTTCGTTGGTAGCCTGATCAATAACAAACTCAATTTGAGCCTCAAGTAATTTCTCGGCAATCTTCTTCTTTTCCTCTGACATGAGGTCTCTCCTAAGATTTCTCGGTTTACACCGGTGGCATATTACAGGTGAACTATTCCAGACGGGTGCTCACTATGAGTGCTCAAAATGCGACTGATAGATGGGCGCTATAATAGTAGCGCTATAGTAGCAGCGCATTGCTCTTGAGTGAACAGGTGTGCTCTAATAGTTTTGGTGTATATCGTAGAGGAGACTGAAGCCCTTGTAAATAGTGGGCTTCAGCGATGTTGCAGAATACGGGAATAGGTGTGAAAACTGCCAATCTACACTATTTACGGCTGGCTCGCTTCTGTTCTTGGGCTTTTGTCGCAGGGCGCTGTCCGTCCCGGTGGCCAACTTTAGGTTTCTTAGGCTTCTTAGGTTTCTTCGCTTTTTGATTCACTCGAGAAGGTGGCAGGCTGTGAGTTGGATCAAACCCAGGCACGATTTCTCGCGTAAGCTCGGCATTAATTAGCCTTTCGATGTCAGAGAGTTGCTTAAATTCATCGGCACATACCAGAGATACTGCCTGCCCGGTGGATCCAGCGCGACCGGTACGACCGATGCGGTGGACGTAATCCTCTGGAACATTCGGTAAATCAAAGTTGACCACTTGTGGAAGTTGATCAATATCGATACCGCGAGCAGCAATATCAGTGGCGACCAAAGCTCGCACAGAGCCATCTTTAAAGGCCGCGAGCGCTTTGGTACGTGCTCCCTGGCTCTTGTTGCCGTGGATAGCGGCAGCATTAATACCTGCATCTTCCAACTGACGTGTCAGTTTGTTTGCCCCGTGTTTGGTCTTGGAGAAGACCAATACTTGCTGCCATTTGTGTTCGAGAATCAATTTGGTTAGCAACGGCGACTTCTGTTTCTTGTCGACTGGGTGAATCCACTGCTTTACTGACTTTGCAGTGGAGTTTCTTGGTGTTACTGAAATTTCAACCGGATCGTTAACGATGGTTTTGGCAAGCTTGCGAATATCCTGGGAAAAGGTCGCAGAGAACATCAGGTTCTGGCGTTGCTTAGGCAATGCGGCAAGGATTTTTCGGATATCGTGGATAAAACCCATATCGAGCATACGATCGGCTTCATCTAATACCAGGACTTCTAGTTGCTTGAATCGGACTGCCTTTTGATTATACAAATCCAGTAGTCGCCCGGGTGTTGCCACGAGAACGTCAACCCCCTTACGTAGTTTCATCATTTGAGGGTTAATTTTAACGCCGCCGAAGACTACGGCGGAGCGCAGCGGCAGGTGTTGACCATAGGTCTCTACGCTTTCATGGACTTGAGCGGCAAGTTCGCGAGTCGGGGTCAGTATCAATACCCGTACTTGGTTTGCTTGCGCGCGCTCACCGTCGATAAGCCCTTCTAATAAAGGCAGCGTGAACCCTGCAGTCTTACCCGTTCCCGTTTGAGCGGCGGCCATCACATCTTTACCCTGAAGTACGGCAGGAATAGATTGTGCCTGAATCGGAGAAGGGGTTTCGTAGCCTTTTTCGGCAACTGCTTTCAAAATGGGCTCGGACAGGCCTAAGGATTCGAAACTCATGGGATTATCTCTGTATGGGCGCAATAAAGGTCGGCGCGGGGGTATTGAAGGGCGTGCAGCTTACAGGATAACTTGGCTAAGAGCTATACAACGGGGGCAGTGAGCCCGAGAATGCTTAGGGGGATGGGGGAAATGAGGCTCTAATTATGGTAACGCAGTGATATACGGGGTGGGCTTCGTGTATCCTTTTGCTCCGAGTTGACAATATATTTGATGAAAAATCGCTGACCTTCGCTTCACTTGGAGAAAAAACAACCTATTTAGGCCGCGAAACCCGTGGGATAGCGCCATTTTCGGGTGTTTTAAAATTGTCACGTGAGTAGTTGTATTTGACGTTGACTACCGGATAAACCTAGTTATAATTCAATGAGCTTGAAAGTACGTCTTATATTTATGTTTACCGTTTCGATGTCATGTATAGTCCTCGTTCTGTTTTCAATAAGTAATGGCAGCACTTCCAGCCAACAACGGCCCAAATAAAAAATTGGCTACAAATTACTCTTAAAGAATAGGATATGCATAATGTCTACTACAACTGGTACAGTTAAGTGGTTCAACGAATCTAAAGGTTTTGGTTTTATCGAGCAAGAATCTGGTCCTGACGTGTTTGCACACTTCAGCGCTATCAGCGGTTCTGGCTTCAAAACTTTGGTTGAAGGCCAGAAAGTTGAGTTCACTGTTACTCAAGGTCAGAAAGGACCTCAAGCAGAGAACATCGTTGTACTTTAATTAACCTTTGGTTAGTTATTACAACGCGACTTACATGACGTGTCATGTAGGTTGACGAAAAGGGCGGAGTCGAAAGACTTCGCCCTTTTTATTTGCATGTACATTATGGTCGCCAGGTAGCGGTAGCTATAGGGGTTAGTTTGGAGGAATGTTTGTAACATACTGCTATTATCAATGGATGAATAAGAAAAAAGAGAAGGGAAACCTATGGATAGTGTTAAGGCGTCTTGGAAAAAGAGTCTATTTTTCCTTGTGGTATTTAGTAGTCAGGTCGCGGAAGGCAGCGCGCGATTAAGCGCAGTGGACGCATTCAAAGCAATCATGATCGATGGTGTGGATTTGCCCCAGGTGTTAGGCAATCCTATCAAGCAGTATTCCTTAGCGGCAGTGATTGATGATGAAATGGAGCCGATCCCCTTTCAGATAGATGAATATAATGAAGGCGGTGCAGTCTATTTTGAAGGCTGGGACGTACCCTTGGTAGGAACCGAAGGTGTGTTTGATGAAGAAGATAAACTGCTGTTTATCAATAAAGACGCCGGTGAGCGTTATCGCTCACGCCATCGTTATGACGGAAAAATCATTCATGAGATCACCCTCACCGACAAAAACGGTAGTCAGCGCTACGCCTACTTGGTGGAAGGGTCGCGACTTCGTTCTGATGAGCAGTATGTCAGGTATAGCGCGGACGAAGCGTTAGTAGAAACTGACTTCTATTCAATCACTTACAACAAAGAGAATAATCTTAATTGGGATGATTTTTCCATCGTCAATTATGATGGTGATGAGAACCCGTTTGACGCATTAAAAATCCGATTAAATACCGGGGTTCTGACCAATATGGTGACGTTGGAACTCAATAATGAGGATTTGATTGCCCAGGCTAAGGGTGAGCGTATAGGCCCCATCCGCACCACCACTCAAATGGAATTGATCTTTTGGTTTCTAAAATTACCGTTTGTTAAGGTGAGTTTGCAGTTGCACCATTATCCTAACTCATTGCTTTATGATGCAAGAGCCATTTTGCCCGCCGCTCGCCGCAAGATGCTGGTTGATCCTAAGATCCGAATGGCGCTAGAGGGGAACCGGTTATTTGGCACAGAAATTCGAACAGCCTCTGGACCCAAGCAGCCTGCGATCACGGACGGTCATATGGATGATATTGAAAAGGCGCATATTGAACATGGTATATCTATCGACAACAACTGGATCTGGGCGGACACCCAGAGAAACTTAGATTTTGCAGCTTTCTTTACGTTTAATAGCGAGCGTGAGCAAGAAATCTCATTTTACTACAACGATGAAAAGGATATTCTCGATCCCCCCGAGCGCTTCCCAGGCCAGTTACCTGTAGCGGGATATCTTATGCATACCTTGCCACCCAGTGGTTTTTTTGGTTTCACGGTGAATATTCATTTGAGTAACGGGTACGAAGGGGAGCCAGAAGACTTTACCAGCGCTTTACGAACGTTACCGGCCATTAATGTCAGCAGTCCGAAATAAGCCATAGGTTTCAAAAGTGTAAGGAGGACTATAGTCCTCCTTACACTAAGAAGGCGATTTCTAACAATTCTATAAACTATGAAAACAATGAGGAGAATGGGGTCATTCGATTGATTTATCAGCGATTTAAATTACAGTTAAACGTAACGTGTCGCTTTAAATCGAGTAGCCATTGGGGTGTCGATCTATAGAATTATTGATGGTACTCGCATGCAAAAAACTACAATCTTCTTTCGTAAATATTACCTTGTTTCCAGTGTACTTTTGTTGCTCGCGGTTTTTTCCGGTTCGGTAACGATCAGTTATGCAGATGATGAGCTTGTGTCTGATGACGCACTGTTATTGGATGGTGAGCTATCGGATGATGAACTGGTGGAAGAGTCGGATAGCTTAACGGAGGAGTTATCCGACGATGATCTAACAGAGTTGTCCGATGATGATGTGTCGGACGACGACGGGCCTTCTGCAAGTGCATCGGCAAAGAAAAAAGAAGAAGCAGGAAAAGCCCATCTGGCACTTTTTGCAGAAAGTCGCTACCCCTCGGCCAATACCTGCAAGGTGTGTCACGAACAACATTATAAAGAGTGGTCTGTCTCTCAGCATGCCTATGCTCAATTGAGCCCAATCTATATGGCAATGCAGAATAAAATCAATGAATTAACTAACGGTACCAATGGTGATTTTTGTATTCGTTGCCATAACCAGGTGGGCATGAATTTTGGCGAGTCCACCTATGCCTCTAATCTAGAGCGTCACCCCACCTCCAGAGAAGGCATTACGTGTGTGGTGTGTCATCGAGTGAATCAACCTTACGGAAAAGTATCAGGCCGCATTGCGTTGGTGGAGGGGGACTTGTTAACGAAAGGGTATGGTCCATCTGGCGGTGAAGAGCTGGAGCGAGTATTGGATAACCGCCACAAATACCGTGTGGTGACAGATGCTGAGGAGTCGGGACGTAAAATACATACCGAGATTGGCCATTTCCCTCAATTGAAGACATCACAGTTTTGCGGCTCCTGTCATGATGTGAATCTATTTAGTGGCTTTCGTTTAGAGGAAGCCTTTTCTGAATACAAAAATTCTCCTGCCGCTGCACGTGGTGAGAGTTGCCAGGATTGTCATATGGGGTTGGTGCAAGGAGTGGTATCCGGTTACAAGACTGGGCCCGCCGCTATTGTGGGTGGTGTACCAACCAAAAGTAGAAAAATCACCAATCACTTTTTCGCGGGTCCAGATTACTCGGTGATTCATCCTGGTATATTTCCGCATAATGCCAAAGCGGCGGAAATGGCAACATTACAAGAGTGGCTGGACTTTAATGTCGACGAAGGGTGGGGCACGGATGGTTTTGAAGGGCTGGTCGATGAAGACAAAGAGTTTCCTGATCGTTGGCGCTCCATTGATGATCGCTATGATGCGCGCGCGATTATTGAAGAGCAGAAGCTATTGCTGGATTGGGCCGAGACGAAACGACTAGAAGTTTTGCGCAATGGCTACAAAATGGAAAATGTCGAGGTGGTTGAACAAAGTAAAAATGGGTTGATATTTGATATCGAGGTAAGAAATGGAACGGATGGACATAATGTACCGACGGGTTTTGATGCGGAACGTCTAGTGTGGCTAGAGGTAAATCTTACCAGTCGAGATGGCGATATGCTGTTTCAATCAGGGCATTTAGATCCCAATGGGGATTTACGTGATAGTCATTCCAGTTTTGTTCATGATGCCAATTTCGAATTGGATACTTACCTATTTTCGTTGCAGTCAAAATTCTTGACCCGTAACAACCGAGGCGGGGAAAGGGAGCAGGTATTGGCCGTTAACGAATCGATAGACGTATTACCTTTTGTTCGCCCCTTTACACGATCACTGATGTTGACCGGGCAGCCTGGCGGTGCTCGAAAGCATCGACTAACGATACCGCCGCTCGCGAATCGCATTGCCCGCTATGAAGTGACACGCAAGCAATTGGCGGGTTACCGAGATTTGGTGCTGACCTACAAATTAAAATCAGCGGCAGTGCCCGTTAATTTAGTAAAGGAAGTATCCAGCGTTGGGTTTGACTACGGCATGTCAGCCCATGAAGTGGCGAAAAATCTAGTGGATGGCCATCAGGTGATCTGGGAAAAAGTTGAATTTATCAAGATTCGTTAATGTCGAACGTGAAGGAATGAGGTAGTGAGATTGGAACCGGTAACGGATTTTATAGAAAAGCGTTTGGTATGGACTGTGGGGCTATGTCTTCTCTGCTTAAGTGTGCCGGGTTTTTCTGATGATTATCCAACTTTATCCCGTGAACCCGGAAAGTACCTATCAGATGATGATTTACCCCAGCGCACAGCACCGATCATTGAATTGGGTGCTGACTTTTTGGGAACAGGAAATATAGAGCCAGGATTCACTTTGCCAACCGGGGCGGTATGGAGCCCCTCGTTATGGGTGTATGGGACGTTTAGAAGCGCGTACCAAACCTATAGAGGGGCACAGGAAAACGCCGAAGCGGTGGTGGAATGGGCCAATCGCTTAGATCTATTTGCTAACCTGCAGTTGACCGGTACTGAGCGAATTTTGTTGGGCCTGACACCGCTTCACGATAGAGACAATGGGCAATTCACCGGAGAAATTTACGAACCCGATGTTCTCAAAGAAAGCATCGATGAAACCAATACGGAAATCGATACGTTTTTCTTTGAGGGTGACTTCGCAGAACTGTTTCCGAATATCGATTACTTTGATAGCACACCCAACGATATTGGCTTCAGTATTGGGCGACAACAAATACTATTTATGGATGGTTTCATGGTAAATGATTCGATAGATGGGTTTGGCCTAAGCAAAAATAATATTCGGCTGAAAGGCTTTCCACACTTGGTGAATTGGCGCAGTAGCCTTTTTGTGGGTATTGATGAGATCGAACGCCATACCAACGATGATATTGATGATAGCAAGCTCGTGGGTTGGTTCAATCAGTTAGATACGTCCAGTAGTACCTATAACGTGGATATGGTGTATGTCACTGGAGAAGACGCTGGGGACCTGTTGAATATCGGGGGAGAAGCAATACAACGATTCGGAAAACTAAACTCAGCGTTTAGAGTCGTAGCATCAAAAGCCATCGGTGATGTCACACAGCAGTCTGATAATGGCATGATACTGTTTGCGGAGCTTTCCTGGGTGCCGTCCCGTACCCATGACAATATTTACGCCAACGCATTTGTTGCAATTGATGATTATACCTCAGCGGCAAGGGGGCCACTTACCGGTGGAGTGTTAGGGCGTACCGGTATCTTGTATGCCGCACAGGGCATAGGAACCTATCCAGCACCATTGAGCAATAATGCACAGCGAGCGTCAGGTCTAACATTGGGTTATCAGAAATTTTTTAAATCCCGTACTCAGATAGTAATTGAGGCGGGTGCAAGATTTGAAAATCGAGATGAACTACGTGATGAGCACGGCGTTGCGTTGCGTATTCAGCAAGCCATCGGTCGTCGAGCGTTTATCCAGATTGATGGGTATACCACATGGGTAGAAGATTTGGATGATACTGAATACGGCTCGCGAATCGAGCTACAAGTGAAACTCTAATAGGACGGGCCCACTGTGTACTATCTCGGAATAGGCATCCTTATCATTGTGAGTGTTCAACTTGTATTGTTTGTATATGAGCAAATGCGACGAATCCGGAGAAATAGTCGTGTATTTGCCCTGGAGCAAGCGGTACTGGAAAAGCAGGTAGAAGGTATTGTCGCCAAGAACGTTAAAGGCGATGGCATTGAGTGGGCGTGGTCTGGTTGGCGGAAATTTCGGGTGCAGTCGATCGTTAGCGAAAACAGTGTGATCAAATCATTTTATTTGGTTCCCCATGACGGAAAACCGTTGCCAATATTTTCTCCCGGGCAATATTTAACGTTTAAATTAAAAGTACCGGGTATCAGTAAACCCGTTATTCGTTGTTATTCGCTATCGGATAGCGGAGCACAAACTGACTATTATCGGGTGTCTATAAAATTACAAATAGCGCCTCTAGCTGCCGATGGTACCGTGGTACAGGACGTCGTTGATGGTGTGTCCTCTAGCTACTTTCATCGGTCCATAGAAGAAGGCGATATTCTTGACGCGAAGGCACCTGCAGGTAAGTTCTGGTTAGATATGACAGAGAAAACCCCTGTCGTGCTGATTGCCGGTGGTGTCGGCATAACACCGATGTTATCGATGCTAAATACTTTGATTCAAAAGAAAAGCAAACGCGAAGTGTGGCTATTCTATGGTGTCCCCAATGTACGTCAGTTAATCATGGCTGAGTACCTTCAAGAGATTACGCAAAATAATAGCAACGTCCATTGGCATAGCTTTTTTAGCGAACCAGGAATATACGGTTTACGGGAGGAGGGTGATAGCAATCATGGCCATATAACCTGTGATGCTATCGAACAGTTGGGCGCACCTATGGCAGCAGATTTCTATGTATGTGGACCTGGGCCGATGATGGATTCCATTGTGTCTGGTTTACATGATGCAGACGTGAATGCCGATAGGATACATTTTGAATCCTTTGGGCCCGCGACGTTAAATAGAAGGGTAACGAAAACAGAAGCGCTACCGGCAAAAAGTGGTACTTCTATTCCTGTTACCTTTGGTGTATCGGATAAAAAAATTGATTGGAGTGAAGAATCGGGAACGCTATTGGAGGCAGCGGAAGCGGCAGGAGTATCCATTGAGAATGGGTGTCGAGCGGGTAGTTGCGGCACATGTTTGACTGCTGTGCTAGAAGGTGAAGTGGGTTACATCGAGGACCCCGACAGTGCAGTGGAGAAAGGTTCTTGCCTGCCTTGTATTGCGGTTCCAAAAACAAAATTACGGCTAAATGCATAACGACATGTTGAGAGAAAATCGAAAGAACATTAAGAAATAAAATTACATCAAATAGCACGGGAGACTATTTTATGTCGAATACAGAGACAAGAGAGTGGTTGATCAACGTACGGATAAGCTTGCTGATTTTGTTGGCAGCTTTGATGTGCTTATCGACGACGGCAAATGCTACAGAACTGCGGTTAAATCCTGCAAAAGTGAAAGGCATTGATGCTTGTGGTGAATGCCACAAAGAAACCGTTAAAGCGTGGAAGAAAACCCATCACTCTACGACGTTTGCCGACATGCCGCGTAGTGATGAGGCGCGAGAGATCGCCGATAAGATGGGCATCAAACGCATAAAATCTGAAAGTGACTGCTTAACTTGTCACTTCACGGTGGCTAAAGAGAAAGGCAAGGAAAAACCCATTGCCGGTATCTCGTGCGAATCGTGTCATAGTGCAGGAAAAGACTGGATCGATATACATAGTGACTTCGGTGGCAAAGATGTCAAAGCGGAAAATGAAACACCAGCCCATAAAGTGGAACGCTATAAAAAATCCGAAGCTGCGGGCATGATTCGACCTGGTAACCTCTACGCGTTAGCGAAAAATTGTTACTCCTGTCATACGGTACCCAATGAAAAACTGGTGAATGTCGGTGGCCATGAAGCGGGCAGTAATTTCGAGCTCGTGCGTTGGTCTCAAGGTGAAGTGAGGCATAACCTCTGGTACAGCGATGATAATACAGAAGCGGATCTTAACCGTCGACGTATGCTGTATGTTATCGGGAAAATGCTGGATCTAGAATATGCACTGCGAGGTGTTGCCAAGGCTACCAAGAAAGCACAGTACGCCGTTGCCATGGCAAAGCGCGCAAAGCGAGCGTTAGCGTTTTTGAAGAAAATCGATAAAACAGTCGATAATAATGAGCTGACAAAAATTATTGCAATCGCAAAGAAAGCCAAGGTCAGTCTTAACAATGAAGCCGTGCTAACTAAGGCCGCCAATAGCATTTCCGCTCAGGCAAAGATGTTCTCCGACAAGTATGACGGCAGCACACTTTCAGGTGTGGATGGCGCCTTACCTGCACCGGAGAAATACCGAGGTACCGTGTTTGGTGAATAAGAAAGATGTCGATAGCGTAGTGCAGCGTCCTAAGCGTTGGGATCAGCCGTTTTGTAGCGATATGAGCGCTGATGACGTGGTGAGGATACTGGCTGCGCCGCATTTTTGTGATATGACCCGGAGCAATTTTCCGAATAGCCTAAAGCTCGCCAGTATTATTCGAAATGACTGTCAGATCCGGCGTTTTGTTCATAATCAAATTATTGTACGAGAGGGGGAATACGTAAATTCTGCATTTTTGGTGTTATCTGGAGTGGTGGCTATGTTGCCACCGTCTGATACTTCTTCTGAATCGTTAGCACGTATATCCAAGGAGAGACCTTCAACATTTTCCTCTGTATTACAATGGCTGCGTCGCAATAAACTACCCGAAGTAAGAGACTCTGTCGCGGGTATTCCTAGCGCGGGCAGTTCTGTGGGTGATCGGTTAATAGAGCACCTGTCAGAAGACGTGAGTAAGAATGACGCCGATACGATACGACTGATTGATGGTGATATCTTTGGTGAGTCTGCGGTGCTTGGCCGTAGCGAAATGACCAATACAGTGGTGGCACTATGTGAAGTCGAAGTGCTGGAGATTCGTTGGCAAGGGTTGAGGGATATTCGAAAACGTGAAAGTGGCTTCAAAGAAACCATTGATAATCTCTATAGAGAGCGAGGTCTATACTACCACCTGATGAGTGTTCCACTGTTTTCTAACCTATCGACAGAAAAAATCCGAGAGCTTGCCTCGGTTGCCTTGTTCGAAGTGCATGGGGAATTCGAATGGCAAAAAGATTTTCAAAAAGTATCAAAGCAAGCGAAAACCGAGGAGGACTACAATCGCATTATTGAATCCGAACCGGTAATCGCGCTTGAGGGCGATTACCCCGATGGTCTGCTATTGGTGAGAAATGGCTTTGGGCGCATAAGTCGATATATTAACTTTGGCCACTACACTATGGGCTATCTTAGTCACGGTGGCATGTTTGGATTAGAAGAGTTATATGATGCGTGGAAAAACGGTAAAGCCACGACATTGCACTGCAGCTTTAGAGCACTGGGATATACCGATGTCATAAGAATTCCGACCGATTGGTTAGAGATCAATATGTTCAGCGAGAACGCGCCTGAGACAACAAAAGTAGCATTGAAACAAGCGTTGATGGAAAGTCGGCCGACTCAGTTGGAATCCAACACCAAACCGGTGGATCGAAAACTCACAGAATTTTTGGTAGAAAATCGTCTGATTAACGGCACCGCATCGATGGTTATTGATTTGGAACGCTGCGTTCGTTGTGATGACTGTGTGTCTGCCTGTGCTAGTGCCCATGATAATAATCCCCGATTTAACCGCCATGGGAAAAGCTTTGGTCGCTATATGATAGCCAACGCTTGTATGCACTGTGAAGATCCCGTATGTATGATTGGCTGTCCCACCGGCGCGATTCATCGATCGCCAGAGGGTGTGGTTAAGATTACGGATTCTGCCTGCATCGGCTGTTCAACCTGTGCGAATAATTGTCCTTACGACAATATACGTATGGTGGAGATTAGAGATGCCAGCGGCAATGTGTTTGCTGAGCCCAATGGAAAGCCCATTATCAAAGCCAGCAAATGTGACCTGTGCGCAGAAACGTCTGCAACGCCTGCCTGTGAACGGGCTTGTTCTCATGATGCACTCAAGCGAATCGATCTGAAAGATATTACCAATCTTACGCAATGGATCGATCGATGAATTTTGGTTATCGGCGTGCGCGAAATACGGCTGGGGTACTCGCCGCTGGCATCGCCGCTGTTTTTACCTTTGAAATTATTGATCTATCTATTCAAGTGCAGCAGTATTATTCCGGCTGGTTTATGATATTTCTGATGGCGATACTGGTGGTATTCTACGTCAAGAAACGATTGATCGTAGTGGGGATGGGCTCTGGCGGGAATTGGGCACAGTGGCATTATTATATTGGGCTATTTCTCTTTATTATCTATCTTAAGCATGTTGAATTTTCATTTCCCGATGGACTGGTTGAATCGACGATTACAGTATTCTATTTGATTGTGATGATAAGTGGTGTGTGTGGCGTATTTATCAATCGAGTGTTTGCACGACGCTTGTCCTATTTGGAAGAGGACATTATTTATGAGCGTATTCCGGTTCATCTGAAAAAGTTAAGACATGATGTTGAAGGTTTAATCATTGATTCGGTAGAAAATTCGGGCTCTACCACATTGTCAGACTACTACCTGCAACACCTAGCGGGTTATTTTGAAAAGCCACAATTTTTCTTTACGCATTTATTGGGATCCAATTATGGATTCTTGCGCGTTAAGGATGGCTTGGATAGGCAAATGCGCTATCTCAATAAGAAGGAGGCGGAATACGCTCTCAATCTTAATAACATGTTGCAAAAGAAAAATCTGTTGGATACCCACTTGGCCCTACAACGGGTGTTGAAGTATTGGGGCACGTTACATTTCCCAATGGCGCTGATTCTTGTGTTGGTGACGTTTGTGCATGTCGTGTTGGTATATGCCTTTCGGGGCGCAGCATGAGTGATTCGCCCCTGCAAGAATTTGGTCATCGAAAAAGTCGTTATCTTAGGCCCAATCAACCCTGGGTCTGCGGCAATACCGGTAATGAATGTAGTCAAGGGCCAGATAATAGAGGGAATTGCCCCTGCGTTGATTCTCCTTGCACCCCCGTTCGCTCAGTAAAATCCCGTAAACGTGTCGCCACCTTATGGTTGGTATCGTTATTTGTGGGGATACTGGTACTGTTCTTCTCTACCAGTAATTTATTGGAAATGTTATCGCCGGGCCCTTTAAGCATTAGTCACGCGGAAGTGGCAGGCTGTCAGGACTGTCATAATGCGGCAGGTGAGCCCATTTCCGGTTGGTTACACAAGGCATTAACCCTCAATAGTAATAATGATGATCAGCAGTGTTTAGAATGCCATGCGTTGGGAAGCAATGCATTTGAAGCCCATTCGACCAATGAAGGAAATTTCTCATCGATTAATTTTGATAAAATTACCCAGCAACAACAATGGGGGAGTGCGGATTGGAAAATAGAATTGGCAGGTAAGCTTAATACGCTCCGTAAGCCTAGCAAAGAGTCTACGAGTTGTTCATCCTGTCATCGAGAACACAAAGGAAAATTTCATCCGATTAATAATTTTGATGCACAGCGATGCCATACCTGCCATCAGAAAAAATTCGATGCAATAGAAGAATCACACCCAGAATACAGTAACTACCCTAGCGATAAACCCACCCAGATTCACTTTGACCACAGTGCGCATTTGGAGAATTACTTCTACGAAGACGAGTACTTTGACCTGGCCCCCGAAGGCTGTAAGCAATGCCATGAAACTGACCAAACTGGGGAGTGGATGCTGTCGAATAGCTTTGAAGACACCTGTAGCGGTTGCCATCTGGATCAAATCCTTGGAGGTAATAGGGGCAGTGCAAAGGGCCTAGCAGTACTGACGATTCCTGAATTGGATATCGCCGGCATCGAGAAGGCGGGTTTTTCCATTGGTGATTGGCCGAAGTGGGCGGATGGTGAAATGGCTCCCATTATGAAAATGCTGCTGCACGGTCATGTAGACAACCCTGCGCATGTGAATCCGCTCGCGGTCGACACCATTACGCTTTACGACCTAACCGATGCGAGTCAACAAGATATCGAGAACGTGGCCCGTTTGGCATGGGACATTAAGGAGTTATTCTACGATATTCAACGTGGAGGTACTGGTGCATTATTGGAGCGGCTTGATGATGCGTTTGGAAAGCGCTTAGATCAGCCAACCCTTAATCGATTGATTGCATCCTTACCTCGGGACACGTTAATCAACAACCAGAAACAATGGTTTCCGCACCTTGCCGAAGAGGTGATGAACTTTCGCCGCAATAAGCGGGAGATACCTCCTTCGACAGTCGATAAGAATACTGCGCCGGGCAACTATGTCGAATCCGATAATATTGTGGCGGCGGATACAAGTACAAATGATATTGATACCGGTCTCATCGATATAGACGACGAGTCAGGTGATATTCTGGATGATGACAGCTTAGATGGCGGCAACCTGGACGATGATATTCTAGGAGGCGATGACGCTGACGACGACATCTTAAATGATGATCTATCAGACGACGACCTATCGGATGAAGAAGATAATGGCAACAAGGCGGTTGCTAGTGATGACGTCGACCTCAACGCACAGAACAGCGAAGATTGGGCATCTAGTGGCGGCTGGTATCGGGACGGTAGCAGCATTCGATATCGTCCGATCGATCATGCAGATCCGTTTTTTACCACCTGGTTAGCAGTCTCCTCTTATGCGGATAATCAACTTCATCAGGAAATATTTGAATCATTAACGGATAAGCAGTCGGTGGGAGGGTGTACGAAGTGCCACTCGTTAGCGGATATGAGCGATCACTCTGCGGGTAAACAAGTGCACTGGCAGAGCTTTGAACCGGAAGATATTACTACCGATTTTAACCGTTTTTCCCATGTCTCTCATTTCAGCTTGATGACCGATGACGGCTGTGCAAGCTGCCATATCCTAAATGAAGGCGCTGAGAGTGAGCTCGCCGATACACTGAATCAAACACCAAAAATAGAACAGAGCTTTTTGTCGATGACACGTCAAACCTGCACGCAATGTCACCAGCAGGGACGTGCGCCGGCGAACTGTCTAACCTGTCATCAATACCATGCAGAGAGACAAGGTCAAACTATTGATCAAATCTCTGACAAATTTACTACGGAATCACCATGATGATTCAATATCTACTGATTAGCCATCCACCAAACAGGATAGGGAATATATCTACCCTGATAACGGCTCTGCTGTGTTTAATCGTCAGTCTTTCGGTTGATCCCGTGTATGCGAAAGACAAGCCGGTAGGGTCAGTTGTGCGTGTGGTTGGTGATGTGACGGCAATAGGTAAGAATGGAAAAGGCCGGAAATTGAAGATACAACAAGCGATTTATTCTGGCGATCGTTTACAAACCGGCAAACAAAGTGGAGTGACTGTCAACTTCTATGATTTAACGCGCATCATATTACGCCCTAATGCAATATTTTATATTAAGGCATTTCCTGCCACGATGAACGCAGGGAATATTGAGATGGAACTCATTAAAGGAGGGGCAAGGGTAACCTCAGGTACTATTGCATCTCAATCACAAGAACGATTTCGATTAAAAACCCCCGCAGGTGTGGTCAATGCCGGTCGGGCGGAATGGGTTGTACGAGACTGTGAAAGTGATGAATGCAATGTCACTGCTAAGGAATTTAAACAATGCCATAAATACCGGACACCTGCCGTCAAGGACGCTCAAATAGTCTCTGTATATAAAGGGGAGGTACGCACGAATTATTGCTCGGCACCTTCCATGGTGAAATCGGGTACTACAGGAATCATTGACCGTGCGAGTGGTGAATGTCTCATCGTAAATGAGATACCCTGTCTTATCCTATTTGATGGGAAAATGGGTAGGGATAAAATTCGTACCTATAGTAAACAATTGACATTGGTTGAGCCTGGGGATGATATCGAGATAGGCAGCGCGGAGAAACAATCCCCAGAAGGTGTTCGCCCAGATTCTCGAAATTCGCGACCCAGTTCAAGAACTCGTAGAACAACGCCTCGAATCGATCGGCCACGTAGAAATCGGCGTTAGTGAATGATTATATACAAACAGATTTACGTTATTAATTGGATAAAAAGAGGTGTCGACAATGGCGGCTAATCTAACACGGAAAAAACAAATGCGTTTGGTAACGTTGGGTGCGTTTACATCGGCAATCGTATCGACTCAGTGTTATGGCAATAGTGTGTATATTGGCGCTGATAGGTATGAATATCTTACGGAAGTCAGTGAGATAAAATTGGATTATCGGTTGGCGGGGCTTGCTATCGGGGGTGAGCTAGATCTGAGTGAATCTGTATTTCTTCAAGTGGGCGTTGGCAGATGGACTGATGATATCTCACTCAAAGACTCCGGCAGTTCCGATATTACTTCGGAGCTAAAAAATGTGGGAGTAGGGTATGCGATGGGAAATTGGGAATTCTTCGCGTCCTATAGTGTGATCGAAGATGAAATGGAGATCATTCATGGTATGAATCAAGAATTCTTTACCTCTGCGGACATAGAATCAAATATCACTCATGTCGATGTCAGTTATCAGTGGGAGATAGGGTTGTGGGCCCATACATTATTAGTGGGAGTACAGCGTGATCAAAAGAAAATTGAAGCCGACTTAGATGATCCGAAAATGGAATTGTCGGATACCACTGAAGCCAATTATGCAAATATTAAGTGGAGCACGGACTACTATTTCTATATTGCTGATGACGCCGGTATATATCTGGGTGCGAGCGTAGACTGGTATGATCGGTTATCCGGCGACTCTGGGGATGATAATGCAGGAGGCCCGGCACCGGCTGGAGGTCCCGGAGGGGGCGGTGGTGGTGGCGGAGGCAATAACAATGGCGGTGGAGGAGGTGGAAGAACCTCCGGTGATAATGGTGGAATATTTGGATTGTATTTCGCGTTTGATATGGATGCGAACTGGAGTGTGGATGTAAACACCACATTTGGTGTGGCGGGTGATGCAGATGAAAGTGCCTACTCAGTGACGCTCACGTATACGTTATAGTATTTTTGAACAAATGGCACTCGCTGACGAGTGCCATTTGTTTGTAGCCGATACTGATTAGCGCTTTGGAAAAATATCCATATATTTAGCGATAATATTTAACATTACTTCATCAGCACCGCCGGCAATCGATAAGATGCGCGTATCACGGAAAGCGCGAGAGACAGGGTTGTCCCAGGTGAACCCCATGCCACCCCAATATTGCAAACAACTATCGGTAAGCTCTCGCCATAAACGCCCAGATTTTAACTTTGCCATAGAAGCTAATCGAGTCGCATCGCGGCCTTCAATATGTTCTTGGCAAGCTGACCAGACCAATGCCCGTAGCGCTTCAACCTCAGTATGTAATTCTGCCATCTTAAAATAGATGGCCTGATTATTAATAAGCGGTTGACCAAAGACCTTTCGCTCACGGGTATATTCAATGGTGAGATCAATCATTCTTTCCATGCTTTTTAATGCCGTCGCCGCGGCGTACATGCGTTCCTCTTGAAATTGCATCATTTGCATTGTGAAGCCTTTGTTTTCTTCACCGATACGATTACGCTTGGGCACACGTACATCATCAAAAAATATTTGCCCGGTATCACTGGCTCGCATACCGATCTTGTCGATCGGGTCAGATACTTCAATACCCTTGCTGTCGAGTGGCACAATGATGAGGGACTTATTCGCATGCATTTGTCCATCGCTGGTGTTTGCCAATAGACAAACCCAGTCCCCTTGAATGGAATTAGTAATCCACATCTTACTGCCGTTAATAATGTAATCGTCGCCATCACTTTTAGCGTTAGTTTTCAACCCGGCCACATCACTTCCAGCGCCTGGCTCGCTTACACCTATACAGCCCACTAAGTCACCGGCAATCGAAGGTGCAAGAAATTCACGTTTTAATTCGTCACTACCAAAACGTGCTAGCGCAGGTGTACACATATCCGTTTGTACACCAATAGCCATCGGCAAGGAGCCGCCCAATGCGCGCCCCAGTTCTTCAGCGAACGCGAGTTGGTAGCTATAGTCCAACCCCATACCGCCATATTCTTCAGGCTTGGATATGCCCAGTAACCCTAAGTCCCCCATTTTTTTAAACACGTCATGCAACGGTGCTCGGCCGGCTTTCTCCCATTCAGTAACATGGGGGTCCAGTTCATTGGTGACAAAGTCACTCACGGTTTTGCGAAGGGCGTCGTGCTCTGGGGTGAAGATCATGGCTAGGTCCTTAATAATAGTGATAGACCCATAATAGCCGTATTGCATGAGATAAAAGGGGCTATCAGGGTCTAAAAACTGGTGAAAAGGGCCGTTATTGTGGATAATGTCAAAAATCAGGGGGCTCCATGCCGATAAAACACGTCACATTTTACGGGTGTAACCCAACCCTTAGCTTAGGGTTGGGTATGAACCAGGACGTGTGGACTTTCGCCTCAATGAAGCAAAAGAAAGCCCTAGGTCAAGAGATCACCATGGAGCTGCTGACTATTGATGGCAAACCCCTACGATCATTCAGTGGAATGGAAGTTGCCGCCCAAGGTGATATTAGTAACCCGCCAGAAACGGATCTTGTCATTTTACATGCCCTATGGGGAGACCCCAGCGAAGTGCTTGCACAACAAAGCGCCTTATGGCCAGTGTTACGGCATTGGCATGAAAGCGGCGTTCCTATTCTTGCCAATACCACCGGATCATTTTTATTAGCGGAAGCGGGTTTGTTGGATGGGCGCATGTGCACGACCCATTGGCACCAACACAAAGTCTTTGAAGAACGTTATCCTAAGGTTGAGTTTCGCAAAGAACGCTTTATTACTGCGACCGGTGAATTGTATTGTACTGCAGGCATGAATGCCGGATTAGAAATTATCGTACATCTGCTCAGCCGCCTGTCCTGTCCAGAGGTGGCTAAAGCCATCGAAGAAATGTTCTTAATTGATTTTCGTAGAGAATATTCGTCAGAGTTTATCGCGGTAGGTGGGCAAACCTACCATCATGATGAGAGTATTCTATTGGTACAGCAATGGATGGAAATGCATTTCGCATCGCAAATAAGTCTAGAGCAACTGGCCGGGCGCGCCAATATGAGCTTGCGAACATTTAAGCGACGATTTAAAGAAGCTACTGGCGAAACCCCCATGCAATTCTTGCAGATGCTGCGGTTGGAGCAAGGAAAAGATATGCTAAAGCACACCCCAAAGAACGTCTCGGAAGTGGCTTGGGCTGTAGGGTATGAAGACCCCGGACATTTTAACCGACTGTTCAAACGGCACTATGGTATGACACCGGGAAAGTGGAGAAAATATCAGCGGTAACGGCAATGTTACAGTTAAAATAGAGGGGAAGAACAATGATACGACGAATATCCATGTGGCGGCTACATGATAAAAAAGACGCGGAAGAAATGAAAACAGTACTACTCACCATGAAGGGTAATGTCCCATCGTTAACGGATATTGAAGTCGGTATTAATATATCGAAACATAATGCGGCATACGATATTGTCTTTATGGGTAGCTTTAAAAATGCAGACGCGCTTGCAGAATTTGAAACTGATGAGTTCCACAAAAGCATCGGTAAATTTGTCAATAAAGTCAGAGAGTCGCGTGTTGTTGTTGAATATGAATATTAACAAAAACATTTTTTCCTAACTTGCCGGTCATGCCTTTCGATAGGGATTAATTGTGATAAATGCAACACATTATAGAACATTCGTGCTTTACGAATCTTAAAATAGTCACTTTTGTTACTCAGAGTAATGCGTATGATTGCCACCCTAGGAAGAACCTGGGTACAGTTGGGAACGTATGCATGTTAGTTGAGAAAAAGTTCGTTGTGTATTGTCTGATGTTACTGAAGTCAGTGATTGTTGGCGCAATATATAGCATCATTCATGATCAGATTATTTATACATTTTCACCGGATTACTTTCACCGATTCAAGTTTATTGAATACTCTGTCGATTGGGCTGGGGAATCACCAAGGCTGGCCGTCAGTTTCGTTGGTGTGCTTAGTGGGTGGTGGATTGCGTTATTGCTAGGAGCCATCCCCGGTACGTTTGGCCTTTTTTTTATTCCCGCGCGCATTATGTTTAGGGAGCTAATGAAGACCTGTATGTTGATCGTACTCATTTTGGAAATGTCTGGTTTGCTCGGTATTCTATTTGGTTATAGTTATGTGAACATTTTTACTTGGTCCGATTATATCGATTGGGTTCGCCCTGGGGTACTGGACCCCGTATCCTTCTTACGGATGCGCTTTGCTTATATTGCCGGTTATATTGGGTGTGTTGTTGGTCTTATTGTTGGCCTTGGTTATCTTGGTCATGTTGCGTTTACACAAGGGGAGCTACGTAGAGCGGAAGCTGAGTAAGTTGTCGTGTCGTTCTATATATGAAACATTATCTTCCGATCTGTCTATTTGACATACGCCTAATGGTTCGATAAGTTTCAAACTATCATTTGGCTATCAAACAGACTGGGACGGCACAAATATGAATGATCTTAACGTAGAGCATGAGAAAGAAAGTACTTTTGTCGGAGATCTAAAAGATTCTCTTAATCGTATGAAAACCATTGATGGTTACGATTACAAAGCGAAAGAGCGCTACCACGAGCCCGCCCCAGAGCATGTGGATTTTGAAGAGTTCAAGAAGGTCGTTGAAAGCCGTCGTTCTGTCAGAAAGTTTACTGATAAAAAAGTACCGCGAGAAGTCATCGATGACTGTTTAGACTTAGCCATGTTGGCCCCTAGTTCTTGTAATTTACAGCCATGGGAATTTTACGTGGTGCAAGCACCAGAGAAAAAGGCCCAACTGGTTGAAATGTGCATGAGTCAGCATGCAGCAAAAACGGCAGCAGAATTAATTGTTATTGTATCTCGTACCAAGTCATGGCCTGACGTGGCGAAATTAAATATAGAGCAATGGCCACAAGCAGAAATGCCTCAGCATTGGAAAACGTTTTATAAACGTGGTGTACCCGTATCCTATTGGCAAGGTCCACTTAATATTGCCGGTAATGCCAAAAAGCTCTTTGCGACCGTTACAGGATTATCTCGTCCCATTAATCGTGGGCCTTTCTCCGAGTCGGATATGCGCGTGTGGGCTGCTAAAAGCACAGCATTAGCCGCTGAAAACTTAATGTTAGCCTTCAGAGCTCATAACTTTGATTCTTGCCCGATGGAAGGCATGGATGAAAAGCGGATTAAAAAGCTATTAAACCTACCTAAAGATGCTGAAGTGTCCATGGTATTAGGTGTGGGTGAGCGTGCAAAGGATGGTGTATTTTTTCCACGGGTAAAGTTCACCCGCGAGAATTTTGTTCATTACTGCTAAGCAGACGCCGATCGAGATATTGGGGTACACTAGCGGTTTCTTCATTTCAGTAATGTTGGGCCATTCCTGGGATAGCTCTAGATTTAACGCTATAAAACTCTCCTGTTTTTCAGGCACGTCATCTTCGTAGAATATTGCATTAGCGGGGCACTCCGCAACACACATATCACAATCCACACAGTCTTCACTGATAACTAAAAAGTTTGGCCCCTCGTGGAAGCAATCCACAGGGCATACTTCCACGCAGTCAGTATATTTACATTGAATACAATTATCCGTTACGACGTAAGCCATGGTGTTGCTCTTCCTGTTATGCAATGAATACGTTAGTCGTTGAGCGGACAGATAATAAGTCAATGTTCCTAATCGGTAAAATGGGATAAATAACTATAATATATCGATAATATGGATATGAAATGAATGGCGCAGTTATGGGGGCTTGGTGTCGGTTCAGTGTAGCGTGATGATTGTTTACTTACTTATTGGGTGTTTTCCCATACACACCGGATAAGGCGATAGAGGCTGCTCGCAGCTCACTTTTCAAAAAACCGTTAATTTTAGGAATATCATCGACTACAGGGCGTAGGTGGCGGTGATAGAAAATATGAGCGCTTGCTTTGGGAGCGGTAAAGCGCTCGCCTAGCACTATCGTCGGAATAAACGCGGCTCTAATAAAGGGGGCGATGGCAAGCAATCCTACGACAGGCTGTTGGCATTCTGAACATATCCCTCGTTGGAGACCCGACCAATAATTTTCATAGATGATTGGGGAATCTGGGCTAATAGTAACGGTAGATGCATTAACCACCGTGGCGTCGGAGTAGGGTTTTCCGTAAACCTCTTGGCATATTTCACAATGACAAAAGAACCTCGCTGTTGGCGTTTGGGTAAGTGTAAGTCGGGATGCCCCACACATACATTGGCAATTTGGGCTGTCGTTTTTATTCAATTTTTAATCTCTATGAGTCATGTGGGAGCTGAACGTACTTATAAAACACGTGTGACTGTGCATCTAACACTGATACCTATCTACTTTGATGGTATCAGTGTTGAATACTGTAGCTTACTTACTGGGGCACCACATGCCGTGAAATGAAAGCGGCAATGCTTGGTCTAAATGCAACTTAGCCACTGGACCGGCTTCAATATCTTGAGCATCTATTATAGCCAAATAACTCTTGTGTTGGTGGCCATCATAAACCATTGATAATAAATACCCTGCATCTTCTTCCTTTGCATTCTGTTTACGGATAAAGAGGGCTTCCGAAGGTATCTGTTCATCATCAAGCTGCAACGTGGAAGATTGCCCAGTTTCAAGGTTGAGCTTGACAATTTGTGTGAAAATGGGGGCGCGGATTGGCGCGTCACTGGGCGATTGCACCATATAAACAAAGGTGTTCTTGCTGCCTTGTAGGCTGGGGTTTATTTTCGGAAATTCACAGTATTCTGGCCACACAACGTCGAAATCAATCGCGGTGCTATTAATGTCGATACGCGCACGTCTTAACACCCCGGTATCTTTTTTCCTGTTCTCAAATTTTCCGCGATAGTACTTGTCAGAAAACCCCAAATGTAATGACCCAAGTTGATCATACAAAAATGTGTCTGGTGAGTGGGTGTAATCAACAATGATCTCATCACCTTGCTCATAAGCATTGGCAAAGTGGATAGGGAAGAAAGGTTCGGTGATAAAACGGGTGACTTTTTCTGGATGATCAATGGGCACGATAATAACTTCTGTGCCCAATTCAGCTTTCCAATCCATAAGGGGGTATAGTGCTGAACCGGTCATAAATTTTAGCAGGTTCTTTGTCGGTAAATGCATTGGAGGAATGAAGAAAATGAGGTGTTTGGGTGTAGCGATAAAATCGTGAACATAGCCAAACGGGCGCCAGCTCAGTTTTGCCCTGGCAATATTCTTACATTGACCAGTTTTAGGTAACTCGTAAATGTCTAAAAAGGTGTTCTGGCCCGAAGGATTGATGCCGAAGCTATAGCCACAAGCCCGTTCGCTAACCCAGTGCGGGTGCGCCGAAAATGCGCCCAACACGGCATTGTTTAATGTGCTTTCGCCGATGGTGTCTAATGTGTTGGGGTCTAACTCAGTAGGCAGGGATGCTTCCATTAGTGCGAATAAACGTTCTTGCCACATTAATACGCTAGTGTTGGCAGTGTTCTTAAGGGGAACCTTACGCTGACGGACTAAATTCAGCCGCCGTAACTTCGCCCTCCAACCTTGTAGATCCGTACCGATACCGCTAAACAACATACGACCTGCGTTGTTTTCGGCTTGTAGGCCTTCACTTTGTACAAGTTTAGCGGCACCGTAGGCCTTGCCGTTTTGAATCCTAATGCCGCGTACTAAGCCATCTGCATCAAATATATGACCGTATTTGGTGTCATGAGACGCGAATAAGCCGGTGCCATTCTGATACAGGGTACCGTTAATGTCGTTGGGCAGTTTTCCTTCTATTGTCAGCGGTTCAAAGCTGTGCTCACGGTCGATGTCTTGTGTCAAACCGCGCCAGTGTTTGTGGCTAGGGACTTTTTTGGCGCTTTCAAATTCCTCTGATTGCTCTAGTGTCTGGTTATGATGAGTGATGCTGTTCATATAGCTCTCCATGTAAGAATAGGGTCAAGGAAAAACAGGGCCCCAAACAATGTACCTAGTGTGAGTGTGTTTGCCTGAGCTAAAAGTGTATGAACTAACCGGCTGAATACGAACCTCTAATAAAGACTGCTTGACCGCAATTTGAGACAAGCTAGTATGGAGTTTGTGTCTGTTAACAATAACGCTACCCATCATAATCGGAGGTCTCCAATCAATAGCCTTGTTTCAGATGGTAAACGCCTTGGTGATATGCTGTTTCCCGTCAGCTATATCAGTCCACTAGAAGGCTATCTCTCGTCGGCTGAGTTCGACAGCGTGCTGCTGTTGGCCGGCATTAGCAATGCGGATGTAATAGGAGTTGATGCCAAAATAACGGGGCTGCAATTCGAAAAGGTACTGCAGATATCAGCAGAACGTTATCAGTACGACTATCCGTTGAGTTTGTTTATTGGTAAACGATTTAATATCGCCATCCACGGCATCCTAGGTTTAGCCATTTTAGCCTCTGCGAGCATCGGAGAGGCCATTGTACTGGGTAAGCAATACATTCACCTGGTTATGCCTGCCGTTGTCATTGACACCCACCTCGAAAAAAACCAGATGACGATAAACTTGAAACCCAACGTGGCATTGAGGTGGGGCGAAAATGTTCTAATTGAAGTCTCCATGTGTGTGCTAAAAAGTTTTCTTGAACAGTGCCAAACGGCGATCCCGATAGAGGAAGTGAGCTTCAGCCATCAGTGTTCAAGTAAGCTTGAAGATTATCAAACGCATTTCTCTTGCCCAGTGGTGTTTGGCAATGACAAAAATCAGATGACCGTCAAATTTAACGAGGCTGATTATCAACGGCCCATGAAACAAAGTGATGTGCATACTGCGAATTTGCTTATTGAGCAACTCAAGCTGCAAGACCAGAGTCAATTGAAAAGCAAGCCTTGGCTTGCGAAAACAGAAGCCTACTGTCAGAAGAATATTTTTAGAATTGCAGCGGTATCGAAACAAGAGGTAGCCGATGATCTACATATAACGACCCGAACGCTTACCCGAAAATTGCTGAAGGAGGGTTGCAGCTTTCAAAGTATCGTCGACGCACTTATCCAGCAAAGCGCGAGCCACTTTTTGATAAATACTGATTTAGGGACCCAGCAGATTGCCGATAGGCTTGGGTTTTCGAGTCAAAAGGTTTTTAGCCGAACCTTTAAGCGTGTGAGTGGTCTGTCTCCTACAGTTTATAGGCGTCAAACGCCGCCTAAGGGTGACGCTGGCGGTAGCCAGAGCACCGGGCAGAAGGTATGGTAGAAACCAATGAATAACAATAAGAGAGAGGGTTTATGATCGATTTATTGCAAGACCTTATGCAGGACCGACGGATAAGACATATTCAAGATCGTGTCGACGGTATCAGTACAAGTTCTAAAATGAATGCCACGGCTGCAGCAAGAGAAGTCACCGTGGAGCTTAATCAGCGGATGAACAAGTTGCTATTAACCAACGTCGCGTTAATGGAATTACTTATCGAGAAAACCGGCATTACCGAAGATGATATCGCCAAAAAAATCAGTGAGGTGGATTTGCGTGATGGCAAAGAAGACGGAAAGTTGAACGCGCGAGCCGCATTGCCACCGGCTAAAGATTGCCCAGAGTGTGATGCAAAAATATGCAGGGATTTTAATCGCTGCTTGTTCTGTGGCTATGAGGACGTGTAAGGTGGCGATTACCTTACGTTGAGCGATAATCATAGAATGACACCCACACGACGATCCTTTCTACGCACCTCAGTATTATCATTGCTGGGTGCCCTGGTGCTCCCCAGGTCCAGCATCGGTACAGGCGCAGGTAATGACGCGCCTAATCTAAGCGCTTTATTACCACCCGATGCTAACGGGGTTCGGTTACCAGCAGGTTACAGGTCTCGCATTATTGCAATTACCGGATCTCAAGTAACGCCACAGTCGGATTACGTATGGCATAAAGACCCTGATGGTGGTGCAACCTATGCTACCGAAGACGGCGGCTGGGTGTACGTTTCTAACTCAGAAGCCTATAGGCCCAAACGTACGGGCGGAGTAGGGGCGATTCGTTTTAACGCCTCGGGTGACATTGTTGATGCCTATTCAATTCTGCGAGGCACAACATCCAATTGCGCTGGTGGTGCGACCCCATGGAACACCTGGTTATCCTGTGAAGAATATGAAAAAGGCCAAGTGTGGGAGTGCGACCCCTTTGGAAAAGCACCCGCCATAGTGCGACCTGCATTAGGCACCTTTGCCCATGAAGCGGTCGCAGTGGATACGAAACACCACCAACTTTATATGACAGAAGACAGGCCAGACAGTTGTCTTTACCGGTTTACCCCAAAACACATATCGAGCGGTGGTAAATTAGATTTGTCATCCGGCACATTAGCAGTGGCGATAATGAATCGGTCATCGTCAACAGTCAGTTGGTTACCCGTCCCAGACCCTTGGGCAATACGAGAACCTGCTCGCTACCAAGTGAGTACAGCGGCTCGTTTTAATGGCGGTGAAGGCATTGTCTATGGAAGTGGTATTGTGTCATTCGCCACCAAAGGTGATAACCGCATATGGGCGTATGATACCAATACTCAACAGTTAACGATCGTCTACGATGCCAGCACACACAGTAACCCCATATTAACCGGCGTTGACAATGTAGCGCTGAATGCCAAAGGTGAATTGATCGTTGCTGAAGACGGCGGTGATATGCAAATTGTAACGCTCGCCAATAACGCAGTGACTCCGCTACTGCAAGTGGTTGGTCAATCCGCATCCGAAATTACTGGGCCTGCATTTTCTCCGGATTATTCGCGATTATATTTTAGTTCGCAGCGCGGTAAAAATGGAACGTATAAAGGCATCACGTATGAAATAACACGGGAAAGTTAGGAAGCGCACAGTAAATTATTCTTGTCATTGTTACCCTTATCAGGCGTCGAATAAAACATCATCAAACGGCGTGATTGATCAAAAAAAGGAAATTTTCATAAGGGAAACAATATGAAAAAAATACTGATAAAAACACTCGTCTTACCTTCACTTCTTTTACTGCCATTATCACAACACGTCTTAGCCGATAACGGCTATTGCGCATCACAAGGCAACAACACTAATTTCGAATGGGTCGAATCCATAGACGTTAATGGGACCACCTATGCGTCCGGTGATAACAATGGCTATATCGAACACACCTCACCGGTAGCCACCATGCAAACCGGTGATAATACCATCACTATCACGCCAGGATTTGGCAGTGGCATTTATACGGAAAATTGGCGAGGCTGGTTAGATAGCAACAACGACGGAATTTTCGACCCGTCAGAATTACTCTTTGAACACAGTGGCAATGCACAGCACGTGGTGAATGTTGTGGTACCGGAAGCGTCCGCCGGTATCGATACCACACTGCGTATTACCATGAAGTACGGCAGTTATGCTGGCTCTTGCGGTAATTACACCTACGGTGAAACTGAAGATATACCTGTCTCTATTGAAGACGCGGCAGCACCAATCACTCACCACCTAACACTAAGCCCAGAGTTTATGGTGCAGCGTGACGGTGCCTTGGGTGAAAGCGTTAACTGGATTGTTGAAAAAGACGGCAATGTTGTGTTACAGCGTAATGCCGCCAGTGAGCTTGAGTACTCTTATTTTAGCAATACACAGGGTAGTGATTACCGTATTTGGCTGCAAAAGTTTATTGATGGCAGTTACCAACGTATATCTAATATTGTTGAGTACACCCCTGGCATAACCGACTTGTATGAGTTGGGCTTAGGCGAGGACTATTTACTTGAGCGCAGCGGTTCAATAGGTGACAGTGTGCAATGGGTTATCGAGAAAGACGATACTGTTGTCTTACAGCGAAACGCTGCCAACGAGCTCGACTATACCTACTTTAGCAATACCGAAGGCAGTAGCTTTAGAGTATGGCTACAACAATTTATCGATGGGGAATATAAAGTGGTATCCAACACCATCGAATACGAAGTGGGTCAAAATGCGTTTACCTTAACGGTGGATGGACTTTTTGGTCTTACAAGGAATGGGCAACTGGGTGATAGTGTGCAATGGGTAATCGAAAAAGACAGCAATATTGTACTAGAGCGTAACGCAGCTAATGAACTTGAATACACTTACTTTAGCAACACCCCAGGTTCTTCATTTCGCGTATGGTTAAAGATGTTTATTGATGGAAGCTATCAAGTGGTCTCTAACATCGTGGAATATGATGTACCGTCTAGTTATGCCTACGGACTAACCTTAGGGGCGAATTACGAGCTGACACGCACTGGTAACTTAGGAGATAGCGTTGGCTGGGTTGTGATCAAAGATGGTAGCGTGGTTTTACAGCGTAATGCAGCCAATGAACTAAGCTACACCTATTTCAGCAACACCCCTGGCAGTACGATTCAAGTGTACTTACGTCAATTTATCAGTGGCGCTTATCAGCAGGTGTCGAACGTTGTGCAATATACCGTTCAGTAGATAATCAATAAGCATGAAGAAAAGGGGCAGCAATGCCCCTTTTTTAATGAACGTACTAGCAATGCACTGCTAATAAATCCCCCAGCTCATCCATCAATATCTGTAACTCACCCACCAACGAGTTAGACACAATCGATAAATGGCACCGAACCACATGGCCATGGCCGCCTAATTCCGCCTGACTTGTTACCTGGGTTAATGAATACAATTTATCCAAGCGTTGCTGAATGGCGGTTATCACCTCACTATGGGTTAGCGCTGACCCCGTAAAGTCGGCAGCGGTGAGCAGTGTTGGAATAGGGGTTGGCTTAGGATCAGTCATGGGAGGTTACCTCTTGGCACGTCATCTCTACCGCTATGCGATAGATACGCCAACAGGGCAACGCCGGCGGCGATGTGCAGGTAATACGCGGTTGTAATGTGATCCGTTGGTGCTGTTGTGTTTGTTGATCGTTACTGCACAAAACCTGTGCAGATTGGTCATCCTTTTTCTGTACACTATGTGTTCGTTTCATAGCCTTGTATCCTATTCATAAAAAGAGGAAGACAAGGCCCCGACGCTTCCAGCAGGGACTCCGAATATGTTATTGTTCCGCCTGCGGGGTCGCGTTCTTGTCGGGACCCTGCCACGCCGTTGGAGTGTTGGCGCACTCGCAACGGCACCTTTCTGCGCTCGGTGTAACATTCACCGATTGCATCAGGTTGCGTTATTGTGTGACTCCGCTGGGTTTGAAAGTAGCAGGGGCACACCGTAACCGCTGGTAAGTTTGCACTGCCTAATGGGTATCGTCAAGGTGGATTGTGGTGTTGGGCCGGTGTGTTGGGGCGTTAGGGGATTTTACTCCTCTCTAGATGCCAGTTTTGCACCTTGTTGCAAATGTTTAGTGATACCAAACGATTACCTCTAAGGAGAAGTTATGTGTATTAACACATATTTACGGATTGCAGTATGCACCATACTGCTCGCTGGCTGCCAGCAGATGCCTTTAAATACCCATAGTGATGTCAATACAGCAGGCGCGTCCTCTAAGCTTGTCGTTGATTCGATTTATCAGTTTGATATTGATAATTGGCGGCATATGGATGCGTTACTAGGGCAGATTGTTGAAAAAATCGAAATGCAACATGTGCACCCTGTGGACTTCAATCGTGAGTTAACAGAACAATGGATCTTGCAGCTGATTGAAGATATGGATGGTCGAAAATGGCTGTTCACGCAGGGTGAAGCTGATGCTATTTACAATGAATATCGGACCATCGATATTAAAAACGATTTACCGCTTTCAGTGTTAAACGCTGTGCTGGATCAACTCACTGAAAAGAAGCGATCGACCTATCTTGAGTTAATTACTTATCTATCAACAGAGATTGATCTTCATCGAGAGGGTTTCTTTCGCTTTCCGGAGCAGCGATTTCTTACAGAGTCTAGCCGAATGGCAGCGATGAAGGGTAAAGTGACCGCCGACCTAGTGCGCAGGGTGTCACTAGGGGAACCCGAGACGAAAGCGAGAAGTATACTCAAAACGATGTATCAGTATCAGCTGAAGAAACTGGACGAGCATCGTGTGAAAGATAGAGCGACCGTGTTGATTACTGCATTGCTGAAAGTGATTGATGAGAGAATCGCGTATTTCCCCCCTCATGACGGTTTTAATATCGGTATGTCGCTAAAATTGGTAGGCATTGGTGCGGTTCTTCAGAGGGAGCACGAGGATATAAAGATTGTTCGGCCCGTTAAAGGTGGTCCGGCGGAAAGGGCGGGGATTAAAGCGAACGATATCATACTGGAAATTGCAGAAGGTAGCGGTGAATTCAAAATTGTCACCGGTATGTCACTTGATGATGTAGTGCGCAGAATACGCGGGCCTGAAGATAGTCTAGTTCGTTTGAAAATCAAGAGAGGCAGTGCCTATTTTGACCAAGATGTTATTCGAGGGCAAGTTAAGCTGCAGGATCGGGCGGTGAGTTATCATGTTGAAGAAATAGATACCCCCGTTGGAAGGCGAAATATTGCTGTGATTAAAGTTCCTACGTTCTATTCTGATTTTCAAGCGATACAACGCGGAGATCGTAATGCTCGCTCCACCCGTAATGATGTCGCGAAGGTTATCAGGTTGTTAGAGACCAAACAGGTGGCTGGAGTTATATTGGATCTGCGTGGAAATGGTGGAGGTTCTTTACAGCAGGCTAGCGAAGTGTCTGGTTTATTCATTGGTAGTGGAAATTTTGTTCAGTTCAAGTCATCTTCAGGATATATTGATTCGTCTCGATATGAAGGGGTAGCGTTGTACTTGAAACCATTGGTTGTCCTTACTAATCAGTTGACGGCGGGCACTGCGGAAATCGTCGCAGCAGCAGTAAAAGATTATAACCGTGGTGTGCTTGTTGGATACCCGACTTATGGCATGGGCAGTGTTCAAGTGTTACAGAGGCTTAAGAAAGGTAATCTTAAGTTAACAGCAGCAGAATATTTTCGGGTGACGGGCGAGAATTTTGTGAAAAATGGGTTGGTGCCGGATATTCACTTTCAGTTTTGTGGTGTAAACAATGGAGTGAGATCTGAAAAAACAGCCAAAGATATATCAGCAACTAGATATAGGGCGATGGATGCGAATTGGGATTTGGTCCAGTTGAGGAAGCGTCACAATAACCGAATCAAACAGAATGTTGATATCCGAGAAATGAGACAAAAAGACGTAGTTTCTAAAAAACAAGAGGAAGCGCTACCTCTTGGTCTTGGTAAGTTTAAAAATATCCCAATTGAGAAGCGTGCTGGGAATGGTCATGCCTGTGCTGATGTGGAAGAAGGTGAAGCTATCGCTATTCTGCGGGATATGATTTATAGATAATTCACTAGATAGGCGACTTAGGTATTTCTAAAGGCCAAAACTGAATAAGAGGTAAGCTCATATGACCGAAGAAATAGTCACTTTTACGAAGAATGATATTGCCGAAGCTCTTGACGATTTTCTCGGTAACCTTTAACGGCTGACGTATTGATTTTGTAAGGAGCTGCTTGCTCTGATAGAGGGGCAGTACTCTGCAGAAAAATGGAGTTCTACGGGCTGTCAGTAAAGATGCCCTTGATGTATCGATCCATACAGATGATGTAACGCATAGGGTATAGCGTTCTGATATGCGCTAATTTTTGTCATAAAGAATATCTAGATATTGAATCGGAGTATGTGGATATACTGTTGGTCGAGAAGTAGAAAGAGTGGTTGGCGAGGTGGCTAGAGGCGGTTGATGAATTTACCTCTCAAGAGATCGAGAAAGACGTTAGGCCATTGGGCTCAGCACTGATTCCTGATTATTTAGAGGCTTACCAACAGTCTCAATCGGATGGTATTGTGGCGATTTGCTAGAGTAATTGGATACTCATAAAAGGAATTATTATGACTACTGTTACTGAACTACTATCGGATATCACTGTAAAGCTAGATGATCGCAGCAGGCAAGCTGTGGCAGATATCCTTGGTATGGTCGAAGGTGCGGGGAAAGTGCCGTTATTTTTATCGATTTCTCATTTATTCAGCTGGGCAGAAAAAGGAATATCTGGGCCGCTAAATGTGGCAACAGAAGACTGGGAAGGGTTTGCAAGTGCAATGAGCGGGATGGCAGTATTGAGGCTCAATGCAATTGAGCGTATCGCGACCTTTCAGGCAAGGCGGTTCGCCCTTAATGACGGTGGCGGTCAACAAGAATTTTGGGATAATGTTTCTAGAGCAGCATATAAAGCAAAAATGAGGGTAGGAAGATGAGAATTTTTTTATTGATATGGGCATGTTTATTTTCGGGTATTGCATGCGCTAACCCACCACCTTACGAATTTTACTTGGAGAAGGATGCAAAAGGAGTGTCTGGGAAAGTAGTTATTCAAGGGGAGGGTCAGTGGCATTATGTGGGTAACGTAAAGGACGGTAAGCCACACGGAAACGGGGTTAAAGTTCTAGAGGGTGGTATGTTGCAATATGGTGAATGGGTGAATGGTATGTTCAAAGGAGATGGTGCAGTGTACGTACCTACACCATTTAATTCACTTGAGGCAGGTTACTATGATGATGACAAAATAGTAGGAGATGCTGCCGTGATTATCATGGAAGGTGAAACGTATCAGGGCCCTTATGGCCGAATGGGTCTACCCCATGGAAAAGGTGTATGTATTAAAGCTGGTGTCAAGAAAGAGTGTACATATGACCATGGTGCTAAGGTTGAGTAGTCTCTAAATTTACCGTTTCGTTAAAGCCCTTTCAAGGGGCTTTTTTTTGTATGGCTCGCAGCCAAGGACTTGGCATTACATTATGGTAAGCGAGAAAAGTCCTCTTGTCTTAAATAGGTACTAATCGTTAGGGCGAATCGGTAGCAGCCAGATAGTGGTATCGTCATAAAAAATTCTTGAATCAATTTTCTGATTAACGTAACCTGATCTACTGGTTTTTATTTAGAGAGCGGTAGAGCAATGCGACGAAATTTGCACATGGAAGATCGAGATATCCTTGAATCGATTAATAATGCGAGAGGAAATGCTTCTTGCATACAGGATGTTGGGCGCTCTGATATCGAACCTGAGCTTGTCCTACGCCTGCGGGAGATTGATTCGCTCGGTGGTATACGTTATATCGTTCCATTTATATTTCATTCGAATCATGAGGTTAGTGAGTTCGCCTTGCAGCGGATGCATGAGCTGTTTTTACACGTTACCGATAACGATCTACATTGGCTCGATGAGAGTATTCGAGCGGGTTACTTATATGGATATGATCTGGGTGTGCAGCGGCAGTGGGCTTCGGTATCGGTAGATAAGATCAATAGTGTTGTCGCCGCTGGGGGACAGCTCACATCAGTGTTATGCGTTCTTAGTTGTCACGGTAATGGCTACATACGAGAGGCAGCGTTAAAGCGTTTAATCGAGGTTGATATGTATCAGGCGACTAGAATGTTGTCTATTCGTGCGAATGATTGGGTTAGGCCTATTCGTGATTTCGCTACCGCTACATTAACCAAAAATATCGATGTTCTCGATGAGAGTTTAATTGTTAGCTTTCTTGGACTTGTCGATCAGCTACGAAGCCGTAGAAGGCATGATCACGCCCTATTGATTTCCAATATTGAGAAACGCTTTTCTTCAGTGAATGGGCAGAAGGCGTTGATCAACGCTGTCGGGAGTGTGGACTTTCGGCTGGCGAGATCGGCATTTCAGTTATCGTTGAAAGTCGTGAATGATAAACCAGCGTTAGTTGCTGTGGGGGCTGGGAGTACTGATTCGCTCATACGATCGTGGTCACTTAACGCTGCGCAGGAATGCCTATCTGGAGAAATATTGATTGAATATTTGGTTGGTTCAAGTGCGGATACGCTAGCGTCGTTGAGAAAGGGATCTATCTACGCCTTGATCGCTCTAGACTATTCGTTTGCACGTGGACCGTTGCTTAATTGTCTGTGTTCGCCGAGTGCGATTATGCGAGGTTTCGCCCGTTTCTATTTGACGCGGCAAGAGGATTTTGATTTTGCTAACTATTATCGCAAGCAGTTGTTAGATGTTGATAACAATCTCTTGGCTGGCATGATCCTTGGGTTGTCAGAAACAGGGACAGAAAGTGACTGGAGTGCGGTGTTAACGTATGAACACCATGATCGGCCAAGGGTTCGTGCTGCTGTAGTCTCTGCGAGTGTGTGTTTGGCTAGCGATCAACGTGACTGGCTGCTGGCGAAGCTTCTGAGCGGTTGTCCTTCTGAAATTAAAGCCGCTCATCTGGCGCTTGTGTCAGGCGGTGAGTTTACGCTTTCGGAAATTGTTGATCTTCATCGGGATAATTTTCTGGGCCTTCAGGGGAGAGTATTGCGAAAGCTCGTAGCAACAATAGACTATTGGTTTGCTGCGGGTCTCATATTGCAGGCCATTGTAAGTGGTGGTCAAACGCACAAGGAAGAGTTTTACGTTGAGTTAGGTGCTTGGCTTGATCGACATGGGCGCAAATACTGCTTTGTAATGCCAGATACGACGGTATTGTCGAGCATTGTTAATTTGTCCGAGTGCATTGAGTCGACATTGGGGTGTTCTGTAAAGGTATCTGCACTACGGGAAATGGTAGAGAGACTTTTGGTAGAGGGTAGTTGATTGGTAAATGCTGTGGATGTGTTGGCTTATTATTTCCTAGGTATATAGTTGTAACTACCTAGGAAATAATAAATTAGAAGATGTAAGGAATGACCTCAAGCCGCCAAAATATCATTGATTTTATGCGTAAATATAGAATTGGTCACTCCAAAATTTGGTTTCTGCCGGTTCGCTTAGGGTGGGCAGCTTGTTGTCAGCACCGGTATTTTCTAGATTCCTCACGAAAAATTCAGATGGTCTTTGGGTAGCTATACCGAAAGGATAGTACAACGACTAACGTGTCGCGTAGGTGTGAGTGTGCTTGCAGGTAATTCCCTGCTAAAAGGTGTTGAGGTTTAGCGGCGCAGGGATGAGTCATATAACATGAAAATATGTTAGGGTGACGGCCTAGATTATTATGCGGAACAAATAGTAATCGTTTAAAGAATATAGATAGAGGCAGTCTCCCGATAGAAGTTCAGCAGAAAAACATAAGATGGTTAGTCTGTTGACGGATACTGGTATTTCATATCTTGAAAAATGCACTGAATGGGGCAGGTCAGAGAATAGTCTAATGCTAAGGGAAAGTAATTTCGTATGACCAAGGTAAATCAACATGCGCTGGATGTGTTGTCTTTTTGGCACCAAACTGAATTTTTTGATTCCATTGATCTTAAGGACGTAGGGCGAAGTACGCCTGGTGTTATTTATTATCAAGGAGATGAGATCGCTAGAAACCCTAGCTGTTTACCTTGGCTGGATAGAGAGAAGATCCGCTGGGCAGATAAGGGGTATTCACCTCAGAAGCACTATAGCTACACGCTGTATTTGGGCGTGTTTGAGCGGTCCGAGTTTTTTGATCAAGCGACGACATTACTGGGTTCCGCTGACGATGGCGCGTGGGATGAAAGGCGTAATGATACTGGCTTAACGTGTTGTGCCACTGTTAATGTTAACAAGGACGGCATACTTCAACTCCCCAGTTTGTCACTCTCCACCGCACCTTGGGCGTTAGGGAAGGTATTGAAGAATAGCTTGGGGAATGTGGAGTTTGATGACTTTGAACGTGAGTCTAGCGACTTTATCCATAGCTGGCAGGCGATGGAGAAGCTAGCGGCGAATATAAAGCATGAGGTGGGCGCTCCTTCAGTATTCACTACATTTGAATTGATAGAAATTCTCAAGCAGCTATCGGCTTGGGCTGGGTTTGAGCCCCAAAAAGCGACAGCGGCACTCATTGTGAAGTTAAAACCCTTGGATCGGGTTAAAGGGACACCGAAAGCTATTTATCTACCGGCTCCCGCAAGTCAAAGGTTGGCCAATATATCGAATGAGCTCGTTGAATATAGGGAGAATGAGGATGCGTGCTCGTTAGAGGAAGAAGAGCGAGATGACGGCGATGTGGTTGGAGAGCCGTTGGAAGATAGTGCTGAGCCAGAAGTGTCTATTCTAAATAGCTTTTTCGTGCGTGATATTGAATGTGCCCGTAGGTTGGTGAAGAATAATGCGCTGCCTGATAATTCACCGCTTATGCAGTATTTGTCGTCATCGTATCAGTATCAGCCGGATCTACTCAGTGAAGGTGGTGAGGCGCTTATTCGTAAGCAATTGTCATTAGAGAAAACCCCTTTGGGGCGTTGGCCAGAAAGTAGTGAACATACTATGAGTATGATGCAACAGTTTGCGATTAATACCGCAAAAGAGAGGCTGGATGAAGGCGGCCTGTATTCTGTTAATGGTCCTCCGGGTACCGGAAAGACCACCATGTTGCGTGATTTTATCGCCGATAATATGGTAAAGCGTGGAAAGATATTGTCTGAATTGTCACTTGCCAGTGACGCCTTTGCTAAGGAGCTAACAGTCAAAATCGGTGATGAGATGGTGTCGGGTATAAAGCAGCTGATACCGGAGTTGTCTGGATTTGAAATGGTTGTGGTGTCGAGCAACAATACTGCGGTTGAGAATATTTCTAAAGAGCTTCCACAATGTAAAACTCTTGGCTCGGAGTTTGTACATCTCGAATATCTGCGTCCGGTTGCTCAGAAACTCGCGGCCAATCATTATGAGAAGGGAGATACTGCATTTGTTGACTCCTTGGGCAAGGATGATGATTGCTGGGGGTTGATCGCTGCTGCGATGGGTAACGGGACGAACCGATCTCTGTTTGGGAGTCGAATACAGTTTAAGAATATGGCGGGCCTTACGCCAGTCGGAGAGCCTGCGGAGCGTTATAACACCATTGCCCCGACAATTAATGGCATCATCGATGCGCTATTTAAGGAGGGGTCTAATCCCAAGAAAAGCTTTTCCGAGTCTCAAAGAAAGTATAAACAGGCTGAAGCCGATGTGGAGCGCGGGCTCAGTGATTTGGCGCGCTTGGAAAAGATAATGTTACGCAAGAAAGCGTTGCGTCAACAAGAGAAGGATCTGTTACGCGTTAAGAATGTGCTGCTGCGCATGAAGTCCTATACAGCGACGTGGATAGAAAAGAAAATACCGCTACGGCAATGGAGGCCTTGGATCTGCCGATACTTTTTAGTCAGAGCTTGCCATCGACGGATTGCCCTTCGAGAAATTCAATTAGAATATAAAAAGAATAAGTATGAGAACGAGAAGAAGACGCTAGATGCTGAGATAAAGGCGTGTGAGCCTCTCGCCATTCTTCACAAAGGCGTAACGTTTGGTGGACATGGTGAAGACCATAACAGCGCGGAAATTCAGCGTACAGCTTTTGGACATAGCAAGGAGCTTAATCGCCTGCGTGCGGAGCTGACCGTAGCCGCTTTCGAACTGCATCAGGCTTGGCTTGTGGCTTGTTATAGGGGGTGTTTCTCTAAAAACGTGAATAAATTTGTGGCGCTCATCAATGGTGAAGTAAAAGATGCTGAGCACGCGAAAGCGATGTGGCAGTGTTTCTTTATGGTGGTGCCACTTGTATCGTCGGCCTTTGCATCTGTGGCAAACCAATTTTCAGCATTGAGGGCTGGAGATATTGGTTGGTTATTTATCGATGAGGCTGGACAGGCAACACCACAACAGGCAGTTGGTGCGTTGATGAGGGCAAAGCGTGCGGTGGTTGTGGGTGATCCGTTACAAGTTGAACCTGTATTTACGACCCCGCCAGAATTTGTTGAATTTTTTGGTAAGGCGATGCTGGGGGAGGGTTGGTCTCGTTGGTCACCCACCGTGACGTCTGTTCAGGTCTTGGCAGATAGAGTGAACCCCTATGGTACGTATCGAATTAACGAACATCAATGGCTTGGTAGCCCCCTTCGTGTACATCGGCGTTGCCAAGATCCGATGTTTTCAATAGCAAACAAAATCGCCTACAACGATACCATGATACATGGCTCTGATAATATTGTAGAAAATGACGATTTTGTTTGGGGGTTGAGCTGTTGGTATGATTGGCCGGGTGAAGTTGAAGGCAAGCATTTTGTTCCAGCGCAAGCCGTATTTGTACTGCGTATGATTAAAGCTTATATCAATAAAAATGGAGTACTTCCGAATTGCTACATCATTACGCCATTTCGTGACGTAAAGCGCGGGTTGCTACACTTCTTGCGTAGAGAGTTTAGCCACACTGATGTTAAGAAAAATGATTTTGATAAGTGGTTGTCCGGACGGGTAGGGACGGTTCATACCTTTCAAGGTAAGGAGGAGGATTTTGTCATATTCGTGCTGGGTGTTTCGTCGCAAAATGCAGGAGCGGAGAAGTGGGCAGCAAGTAAGCCGAATCTGCTTAACGTTGCAGTGACGAGAGCAAAGAAGCGGGTGTATATTGTTGGGTGTAAGACATTGTGGGCAGGTTTGGATAATTTCTCTTGTGCTAATACTGAGCTGGCGCCTGATCCTTTTCCAAACAGGGTTGTGGTGTAGGGTGTTTAGGGTAAATGTTAGAAAGGCAGGCGTTTGTAATTAGTTGGTGGATATGATGGATTAGTAGCGAATGTTTGATGTTTGGATTACGGTTAGATATTTTAGACATTGTTGTAGCGGGTTGTGTGTTTCAGATTTATGAGGAGTAATTTATGACACAATGTTGGATGGTGCGTGCAGGACGTGGCGGAATTTATAGCGAAGATTTTGAGAAAGGATATGTAGCAATCGGATGGTCGCAGTTAGGTGATCTTAAATTGTTCGATACACCTGAGAGTCTTCGAGAGAAATACCTTGAAATATACGGCAATGAGAAGCCTTCGGCAGCGGCCAATGCTATTGCGATGATCGTAAAATTTCGTGACAAAATAACAGCCGATGACTATGTGGTAAGTTACAATCCAGAGACAAGAAATTATCAAATTGGTCGAGATACGGGGCAATATCTTTTTGACCCCAACGTTATTGTTGATTATCCTCACTTGCGTAAAGTGCATTGGATAGGAAAGGTAAGCCGAGACGCTTTGTCGCAGCAGTCACGCAATTCTTTGGGATCGACGTTGACCTTATTTTCTATAAAATCTTCAGTACTTGATGAATTCATTAGTGTATTAGAGGGTGGACAGGAAAACTCTGGTGTGGTCGGTGAGACTAGTGGTGATGAAGAACTTGATGAGATTTTACAACTCAAAGATGAAACTGTGGCAAAAAGTCATGAGTTTATTAAGGATAAAATAGCAGCGTTATCACCGGAAGAAATGGAAGAGCTGGTCGCGAGTATTTTGCGTGCGATGGGGTATAAGGCCAAGGTATCACCGAAAGGTCCAGATAGAGGGGTAGATGTGATTGCCTCAAAAGATGGGTTAGGCCTAACGAAGCCGAGAATAAAATCTGAGGTAAAGCATCGCAAAGAAACCATGGGGGCACCGGTGGTTCGTGGTTTTATCGGAGCCCTTAGGGAGGGAGATTCTGGGTTGTTTGTCAGTACTGGTGGTTTTACCCGTGAGGCGCGATATGAGGCGGAGCGTTCGACTTTTCCATTAACGTTAGTGGACTTGGATGATTTAGCTGATCTAATAGTGAATCACTATGAGCAATTTGACTTGGAGGGTCGGGCACTAATACCGTTGGTGCGAATCTATTGGCCAGTGGATTAGTCGAGAGCCATAGACAGGATTCGGGTAACTAATCGGCCAATTCTTTTTAATGACTAAATGATGATTTGATACTGATGAAATGGGTGTACTTTGCGATGAAGTCGATAATGACAATAGCCTTAGTTTTATTTTCTCTTAACGTATATGCCGATGGTGCTCCGAAGTCTCTGGTTAATGCCTACGCAAGCCAGGTAGAATTGTTAGCGGCTAAACTTGAGTCATGCAAAAAAGATAAAGTGACCATTGATGTTGGAAAGATAGGTAGTAGTAATGTGCCAAGAGGAGATGTAAAAACGGCATTAAATTATTTGTACTCATTGGCTGATTATGAATGCAGTAAGCATGAAGTGGGTGAATACTTAGTGCTTTCACTGGCGCTCAAGGAGTATGGGAATAGTGATGTAAATGAGAAGCTAGGAGCGTTTGACGCTGTGGTGTTATCCTCACAGAAGGGGCTTTGGAAGGCTAAGGAAAATTATCTAAAGCTGCCAGCTAAAACTATTGAATTGTTTGCGAGTACTCCAGGCATAAATAAGCCGTTCAATGTGTTTCAAGCCTTGGATGATATTGATAGAGCGTCGAAGTAAGCGATATGGGCTGTGTAGGATTCGGCAGCCCTTGTGGTTGAATACGGTTCACTATTCCCATGGTTGCATCTAAAGGAAAAGGCAATAAGGCGTAATGCAACAAATGCAATCTAAGGGGTGTTTAATGAAAATATGGGTGTTTCCGATCTTACTGGTGTTATCTGGCTGCCTATCAGCAGAAGCGCCTTACCATTTTATGGTGGGAGCAAAAGGAGAACCCTATTCAGGTAAAGCGGTTGTTCAAGGTACTAACGCATATTACGTGGGTGATGTTGTTGATGGAAAGCCCCATGGTCAAGGTGTGATGGTGCAATCGAACGGTGACGTGACCTATGGTGAATGGAAGAGTGGGACTTTTGCAGGGGTTGGAGCAATGATCTCCCAAAGTGCGGTGCCATCCCTAATGGCCGGGAATGTTAATGGTGGGTCGGTAAATGGAGAGGGTATCATGATTGTTGCGGGTGACGCATATGTGGGGCCTTTCAATGCTCTAGGCCTACCTCATGGCAAAGGTGTATGTACTAAAGGCGGTGTGGAGAACAAGTGTACTTATAATAATGGTGTGAAAGCCGAGTAATGGGTTGATTCTTTGACTCTATTGCTGAAGCTCCTTAATGGCATTGCTGCCCCGCAGTTTGGTTCGACCAATTAGTCATATGAATTGATGGCTTTATAGATGAAAAGTTTAGTGTTGGAGTGTCTATATACTTAGATACTCATAAAAGGAATTATTATGTCTACTGTTACGGAACTATTATCTGACACAACGGTAAAGCTGGATGCACGAAGCCGAGAGGCCGTGAGTGAAATTAATGAAATAATTGACAGTGCGGGTAATATGCCAATATTGCTCGCGATAGCTGATTTTTTTAGTTGGGCAGAAAAAGGTATGGCTGGTCCACTCAATGTTGCAACAGCAGATTGGTTAGGGTTTGCGAAGGCTATGAATGGTATTGCCATAATTAGATTAAAAAAAATACATGATTTGGCGTATATTGAGGAAATGCGTTTTACCATGAACGATGGCGGCGGCCAAAGAGAATTTTGGGCAAATGTGAGAAAGGCGGCTTATAAAGCAATGATGGGGAAAGTGTAATGAGATTAGTGATTTTTTTGGGTTTTCTATTGTTGAGTATAGGTATTTCTGCGGAACCGGCGTATACCTTTTATGATGAAAAAGATGCGAGTGAATTTGTTGGAAAGGCGGTCATTCAAAGTGATAAGGGTTGGTATTATGTAGGAGAGATCAAAAATGGTGTACCTCATGGGAATGGTGTAAAAATCGCCAATGAAGGTATGGTGTTGTACGGAGAATGGGTTGATGGTGAACTAGGTGGCGAAGGGGCGATTTATACGCCAGCGCCGTTTAATGCGCTCGAGGCTGGAACCTACAAGAAGAATAAGATATTGGGTGAAGGGGTTGTCATTATTGGTGGGGAAGCATATCAAGGTCCTTATGGTCGATTAGGCCTTCCTGATGGTGAGGGTGTATGCATCAAAGCCGGTGTTAAGAAAGTATGTACATATGACCATGGCGCTAAGATTGAGTAGCACCTAATTTTTTCGTAGTGCTACCGCTAAAGCCCCATCATGGGGCTTTTTTGTATCTGGTTCATAATGTCCAGTAATAAACCCTACTCGTATATCGGCGGGTGAATATTCTTAATAAATGTTCTAACTAAATCGCCCGATGAGGTCAGTACTGTTCTATAGGGAAGAGAATTGATAACTTTCCATTCAGCAATATAGGAGCCGGCGGCATCAGAGAAAAGGCCTCTTACAGTACAGTTGTTTGAGTTAAAACAACTTGCGTGTAAATACTTTATGACGCCATCAATCTCTTTGGGTTTGCCCTGCCATGCATTGTACATATTGCTAGTGTCTAGATTGTAGGTCTTTCCATCAACGCTAATCGACATTGCGTTAAGGTATGACGTTGGGTTTTCGTTATCTGATCCAAAGACAATATCCCCATTGGTACGGCACACTGTTTTGTCATTAATGCATGCTGCAATATCGGATTGGCTGTATTGTATCTCACTCAATGAGACGGAGATTCCACCCTTAAATGAAAAGGTATGTATGTCTTCTTGTGATATTGCCTGGTTAGAAATGGCACAGTTTGCGAGCACACCAAGTAAAAAGGGGGCATAGGTCTTATTCATTATCAAACAACCTTGAGAGTATCTACGTTAAGTCCATTATATGCGGGTCTTTAGTGCCAGTATTCATTGGCTTTCCGTATATTGGTCATGTATATAAATAGTGATTCTTTAACGGTGGCGGGCTTATTGTGTCGATAAAACAATAGAAAATCGACACGTTTCGTTTATGGGTCGATGTCGTCGATATATACACGCCTTATGTCGAAATAGTGAACATGATCAGGCTGTCAGGTCAGTCTCTCAATGACTAACTTTGCTGACTCTGTACCCGGTTTTCTATATCAAGCGCTGACACCGCAAGGTCAATCGTCGGAATATCATCGAACAATTGTTGTAACCAAGAATAGAGTGCGTCGATCTCCGGTTTGTTTTCTTCACTCTTCGGGGTCACCATCCAGTAGCTCATATCAATACCAATATGTACGGGGAAAGGTAATAGTAGCCGCCCGTTGTTGACCCATGTGTTGGCTGTGGGAAAAATACCAAGCGCAACGCCTAGCCCATCAGACGCGGCATTTAATGCCGCTAAATAAGAATCACATATAATGTTATCGTATTCTTGTGTCGCGCCCTCATGCCAGAAGTGCTTGCCCCAATCCATCATGGCAGGCTCGGCATAGATTAGTCTGTGTTTATAAAGCTCTCCCAGGTCAGTAAAGGGATGCTTATCTGCGTAAGATTGGCTGCATACTGGGGCGACAGAGGCTTTGCACAACAGGCGACAATCAAGGTGTGGCCAGTCGCCGCTTCCAAATCGAATAGCCGCATCAATCGGTTCTGCATCAAAATCCACATGGGACATACGCGCTTCAATACGTAGCTCTGTATTTGCGACGTGCTTCTTGAATTCCAGGTAGTTGGGCATTATCAGCTCTTGTGCAACAAACAGCGGTGCGCTGAGGCGCAACGATGACGTGTCGAAACGGCGGCTATAGTCCGTATACCCTTGGCTATGGGCCTTCACTACATCCTTGGCAATCTCTGCATAATATTCACCTTCAGGTGTGAGGCTGAGGTGGCGAGCGTGTCGATAAAATAGTGGCTTCCCAAGCCATTGCTCAAATGCCTTAACCTGTTGCCCCACCGCAGGTCCAGTGACACATAGCTCCTGTGCGGCTTTTTTGAAGCTAAGGTGTCTCGCAGCGGCTTCAAAAATGGGAATAAATTGGATCGGGGGTGTTTTTCTATACTGCACGTAGCTCGCCTATAGCAAAGGTATGGTTTTCTATAGTATAGAATTAGTGGTTTGTAAGGTAGTTATGCTTAGGATATCTTTTTTATACCCGATATCTACAGTAGAGAATATAAACATGGAAATGATTTACCCACTATTTGTTCTAGTGTTGCTCACGTTCGCCGTAGGTTTTAGTGTGGGGGCCTCTCGATTGTTGAGTATTAAGAAAGGGCATGTTGATCCGCGGTATTACAGGCTGATGTCTGGTTACGATGCGCCTGAATACGTTCAGAAGTTTAGTAGGAATTTTTCTAACCTATTAGAAGTCCCCATATTGTTCTACTTTCTTGTGCTGTTGATTATCGTACTACAAGTTAAAAGTGCACTACTTGTCGAGCTTGCTTGGACATTTGTGATATTACGCATAGTGCATTCGTTGATTCACTTGACGTACAATAATTCTAGGCATCGGATGGTCTCCTTTGCGTTGTCTGGAACTGTTCTTCTCATTATGTGGATTGAGTTGTTCAATATTGTCAGTTAGAGCGGGTAACGTGCCTGCCACAGACTAACGATACGTTGTAACTATCGTTAGTCTGTGAGGGACAATGCATGTGATGTGTATCCAATATGGCTGGTTTAACAGGTAGCCCTTAGGCCAATACCTCATTCACCAAGGTTTTTAGGTCTTTTTCCTTTTTCAGTAGCACTAGCATTTTCTCGATACGTTGTTTACCCGAAGGGTGTGTAGCATCACCGTCTCCAAGTTTTTTCCCGATATCGGTAAGTGCGCTTTTAAGGTCTTCGAGTAACCCCATTTTTTCCTTCATTACTTCCGTTGCGATGAGATCAGCGATATATTCTAGTTTCTTTGCGCCGTCGCCTTTTGGTTGTGGTATGTCCTTTTTATCTGTGATTTTACTGAATACAGCTTTAGTTATTGCGTGGCTTGTTTCATGACATATTGCATAGGTCAATATGGTGGGGTTCTGCTCCGTTGTGATTCCCTTACAGACCGTGACGGTTCCGATGCCTGCGTAGCCATCAAAGGTATCTTTGTCATCAAACATTAAATCTTGTGGTAGGTCTTCCTCAATATCCTTATTCTCTTTTTTGGGAAAATATGCCAAAAACGCAGGGCGAATAGTGTCCTTGTAGAGCTTGCTGGCGGCTGCTTTTTGCTGTTTATACTCTTCTTCTTTTGGATCAATTTTATCTTCAATTTCAAGAGTGTCATCCGGTTCCAATAGAAAGTTCCTCTTGGGTTTGTCCCACTCGAGTTCTTTAAGAAAGGGGATCGCCCGATCAATATGATTTAGACGTTCACCGATTAGCCGACTGCACCGGTCGATAACGTGGGTTGCCGTACTCTCGGCCTCACTAATCATCTTCTTATAAGCGTCGGTGGCGGAGGAATAGTTGAGATAGGCGATACGTGTAGCGACCACCATGGATAATGTGTCAATGGCGAGGCCAGTGGTGAGCATGGCTGATGTGAAATTCTCACGAGAATTAGAGGAGTTGGTACTGATATTGATTAGCTGAGAGTTATCTTTAATATCGCTAAGGGATGTTGAGCTATCACCGCGCAAGTAGCCGATGATGTTAATCATACCTTCGCCGACAGATGCTTCAATGGCACTGGAACTGCCAAACCAATGGCTCAGATAATTCAATGCAGTAAACTTAACCATAAGCCCAGGTAGTAGTGATCCTGCGACACTGAATATCTTCCACCAAGCGTCGTTAGTTTGGTAATTGTCACTGGCCTCTAGTGTGACAACGGCGAGCTCTCGGTTGGTTTGTTCAATGACTAACAGCAACCCCATTAACTGTTGCAGTGCTTCTCTATGCTCGCTGTCCCAGTGCACACAGGGCTGCACAATGAGCTGCCAAATCTGTTGCTCAAGTGTCATGAGCTTAACATTGAGTGCCTTGATGAGTTCATTGGGGGGGAGGTCAGAGAGAATGACGCTGGCCTGTGCAATTTTAAACTGGTTCGTTTGTTGTTGTTTTTTCGTGAACCCTTTGTTTTTGAGTATCTTTAGGATCTCTTCGTCGTCATCAGTTTGAAAGATGGGTTTTATTTTCTTGTAGTGTGTATATAAGTTGAGTAAACCTTGGCAGTTTTCTAAACCATGCTTTTCCAACATGGCTGTGATTCCCGACCCGAGTAATGCACCGCCGGTGCTTGATGCCGTTGCGATCATTGCCGTTATAAACCATCCCATGCCATAGGTTACGCCCGCCCCCACGCCACCGGTTAATCCGGCTAAAGCCGTGGTAAATGCCACGGATTTTTTTGGATTATTAGTAATGGCTTCTTTGGTTCCTACTGCAAATTCGCTAATCTTGTCACCAAACATTCTTAAGTAGCTTCGGTTGTCTTTGGCTTCTTGCAGTGCAAGATTCGTTAACTGTTGTTCGGTGCTGAATTGGTCTATTTTTTCCTTTGAGAGTTGTTTGGGGTCGAATGTAAATTTTAATAATATATCGGAGATGATGCTGTCTCTGAATTTGGTGTTAACGTCTGCATAACGATAGGGTGATTCGTCTTCTATATTGATTGGTACGTCATTTGCGGATGATTCTGTCAAATGCTGTTTAACATAGGATTCATTGATTGTTGTTAATAGTGCCTTGATTTTTTCTTTGCTGTTTTCGGGAATCGGTAATGATAGGTCTTTAAACCAGTGTTCAAATTGTGCGTCTAGCAGATCCATAATATCTTTCTTGCCACTATCTAGCACAGCCTCTATATTCTTAGATTTGTTTTCGTCGTCTTTGACCTTTTTTATCTCTGTTATTGTCTCTTGGATATGTTTGTCAATCTCTTTCAATGCGTCTTCATCTAACAGCACATACTCGGAAAGATATTTTTTTACCTCTATTAGATTTTTGGTTTTTGCATCAACCAGATATTCTAGAAAACCAATGGTTTCATCAATGGTAAGGTTCATTATCTACTCTCCTTCATAGAATTGACCATACGGCTGATAAACATGCCGAGTTTAATGTCGTTTGTGATGCTACTGGGCTCAAGAAGGTGGAGGGCTAATGGTTCGAAATCTTTTAGTTTGATGAAGTTCCAGCCAAATACCGAGACCATGGTTAACCAATCCTTTAGGCCTTCAACGGTTACTATGTCGTATTGAGTTGCCCTTTCAATTTCTTGCTGAATATTTTCTTCCAAAGGCTCATTAGTAGAAGGGGTCAACGTGAGATCATGAAAAAAATCGTTCAAGGTATCGATTTCACTTTGAGAGAATTCAGCGTCAACGGATTCAAGGGTCAGGTAGGTGGATGGGGTGTTACTGTTGCTATCTTCCTTTGCGTTAGGCGTTGATTTTCGCACAATTATTTTTCTGCCCATTGTTATTCCTTTGGTTAGCGTGTTGTGATGGGTAGAGTGTAGGGTGATGGCAATGAAATAATCGGTCTAAAATCGGGTGTATGCGGGCTTGTTTATTTTTGGAGGAACGATAAGCTGGTCATTACTATAAGTGATCTAAAAAGAGCCATATGATGCTAAGAAGATTGATAGCCGTGTTGCACCCAAGTAGAGATGCGGATATTCATTTGTACTGCCGCAGTGGTGGTCGAGCAGGTAAAGCAAAAAGAGCGTTAGAGGCAGCGGGTTATACGTCGGTGGAGAACGCCGGCGGAATCGCGGATGCGAGAAAGCAACGGGGTCTAGAGAAGCCCCTATTGTGAATAAGATCCCCACGAATATCATTTTTGGTTTTCTAGGTGCCGGTAAAACTACCGCTATATTGGATCTCTTGGTTCGTAAACCTGCGCAGGAACGTTGGGCGGTGTTGGTGAATGAATTTGGTGAAATTGGTATTGATGGTAAAATTATCGCGCAAGCCGGTGTTGGAGTAACAGGCGTTACGGTAAAAGAAGTGCCGGGTGGCTGTTTATGTTGTGCGGCAGGTGTTCCGTTTCAAGTGGGGTTAGCGGAGTTGGTACGTTCTGCGCGGCCTGACCGGTTAATCATTGAACCTACGGGTTTAGGCCACCCGCGCGAGATTATTCGCTCTGTACAAAGTCGTACGAACCAGCAGTTCCTTGCTTTGCAAAATACGATCACCTTGCTTGATCCAAGAAAGCTACAGGATGAGCGCTATCTCAGTCATGAGAATTTCATGGGACAAATTGAGGTTGCGGATATCTTGCTGGCAAATAAGGCGGATCTCTGTGTAGATGATGATATCAACCGATTTTGGGACTTTACTCAGCCATACTCGAAACGCCATATTGGAGTGACTGAACAGGGGAAGATTGGATTAGAGTGGCTGGAAGAAGGGGATGGCTCTTCGGTAGAGCAATCACAAGATCAGCTCAGCGATAACAATAGCGACAACCATAGCCACACTCACAATAGGAGTCACAGTCACCAGGATACCGACAACCCAAATACCCACAGTTGTACTTTTTCGGCGGATAAGGTCTTTTGCTATGAGCGCTTGATTCAGTGGGTGGCTTCATTCACATCGGACCGTTGTAAAGCGGTGGTGAAAACCGATAGAGGTGATGTAATGCTTAACCAGAGTGATGCTGATGCAGTATTGGTATCGGAGGCTTCGGGGTTGAACGAGAGTATCGTGGAAGTTATTGGTGTACGCGGTGATCTTAATCAGATCGGTGACGCGCTAGCGAATTGCCTATTACGCCCGTTATGTAAATAAGTCACAAAAATAACGTCAATAAATTTTACATCTGTTTTTGCGCCTGAGTGCTAACGTTATACCTAGTCTCTCATCGCTAAAAGGAAGTCACGTTATGCCATCATTTCGCACGAGAAATACCGCCACTGATTATGAAACTGCCTTAACGAATTGTTCATACTGTTCTGTGGGTTCTATTATCAATAAAACCTCTGATGAAGTACGGCAAGACTCTGGCGATGCTTTCTATCAGAAGAAGAATAACGGTAATGACTTAGCGCTTCAAATTCAGGCTATTACTAAGTACATGAAGAGCAAGAGCTATATCGTCTCTCAATACGGGACAGCGGTTAAGCCGTTATCTGCGAGAAACCTGCTTGTTACGTTAGCAACAATGTCTTTGGGCACGGAGTGTCTGCTGGTACACGGAGAGACGGTTCAAGAGTTACCCTTTGTCGACTCTGTGCATTGGATCATGGTCAGAAAAGAAGCCGCTGGACTTCGGTACTATGATTATCAAATGAAAATAGCAGATGGTAATGTTAAGCAAAAAGTAAAAACAAAGCATAACAACTCACTGGGTGATAACGAAGTCATCAGTAATGTACCAATGTTCGCCTGCGGTGAGGAGGCAGAGCTCGACAATGATTATTGTGCGGTGTTGTTGTCTTTATGTCATACCAGTCAGGCGAGTAGTTTGTAGCCTATACCGGAAATACGCTGGCTTGCTGGTAGATGATCTCTAGGTTCGCATCTTCTGGCAGGTCGCTAATGTCTTTGTAGAATCTTCGCCCCTCCACATCTGTTTAGCTAACACGGACTACCGATGTGGACAGCTAAGGTGTAAACCTTACGATAGAAAGTTGACCTGATGATTACGACTCACTAGTCTGTGTCTTATATGATGTGTATTCGGAGGTTCGACCCTTATGACAAAAGCCAAAAGCCGATTTTTCGCCTACTTAGAACGTCTACGTTGGATTAAGCGTTGGGGGTTAATGCGAAATGTGGTTGAAGAGAATGTGATGGAGCATTCGTGGCAGGTGTCCACGATTGCACATATGTTAGCGGTAATCGATAAGGAGATGTTTAACGGCACTACTAACCCTGCAGATGTTGCTACCACGGCGCTTTACCACGATACCAGTGAGATTATTACGGGCGACTTGCCAACGCCGATTAAATACCATTCCAAAAAAATCACGGATGCCTACAAGGAGATAGAAAAAGAAGCAGAGCATGAACTGCTGGGTCTACTACCGCCTGCGCTGCAATCAAGTCTACGGCCTTATTTATTACATGATCATATCGATCCAGAGGTGAATCAGTTAATTAAAGCCGCAGATTTAATCAGTGCCTATCTTAAATGCCAAGTTGAATGTAATGCCGGCAACAAAGAGTTTGATGATGCAAAGACCTCCATTGAACAATCCATTCGAGCATTGGATATGCCGGCGGTGGGTTATTATATGCAGACCTTTACGGATAGTTATTTGCTGACTCTTGATGAACTGCTAAGAGAGCATGATAAGCAGACAGATAAATAAGGTTGGGCAATTTTTACGTTTACACGTAATCCGTAACCCCATAATGGTGATAACGATTCTTGCCCACCTCTTTATAGGCTTGGGCTTTTAACTGCCACGCGAGCCCTAAACCGTGCACCGCAAAGACGGTGAGTATTTTATCCATACCGTAGGATCTGCGGCTCACTAACGTGCTGTCTTTCCCCAGTGCTTTTTTGAGCTTGGCGTCCTGACCGGTAGTTTGCCGGTCGGGACCGTCGTGTGGGATGCTAAAGGTGTCTGTGTCTCGCCAATCCAAAGCAACTTGCGCGGTATTTACGTGTGCCATCATCTGCACGCCACCTTTGCCGCTGCCTAGTCCTACGGAACAGCCGTTGACCGGAGAGGTGAACGCAAATAATGCCTCGTTCCCGAGCATCGTGCTTTTAAAACCATTTTGTTGGTAGGGGCACCAGTAACTGGGAAGTGATGGTGCGCTGCTCTTGTTATAGATGTGGCAGACCATGGCACCAGGTTTATTCTCAACTTTCGCACCCACATGTGCTTTTACGCCCACGTTTACCAAGCTGGCTTCGGGGTCTTGTATCCACTGTAAAACGACGTTCTGTTCCATGAACTTTTCTGGGTTCTCGCAAAACTTTTCGGTGACATCGATGTACGTCATATCAATTTCCTTTGTGATGTATGATTTCATTATCAGTAATGAATAGTGTTCAGTAGCGAATATGATTGCAGGAGGATGGGCGTGTGGTCAACGGGTTTTGATTAAATGGTATTTTTTACGATTTGCGGGTTATACATAGGATTAGGGAAAAATTGATGCCAATTAGGAGAGGGATTCATCAACTTGTCATGCGCCACTGGTATACGTCGTGAGGAATAAACCAAGTATTCGCAATAGTCGTCCTTATTAGGCAGCGTTGAACACAAAGTCCTGGTAGTATACGGCTCCATTTAAATGAAGATCAGACACGTAATTGCTGGGGAGGCCTTATGAACAGGAGCCTTATGCGAATATGTGGCGAAAGAGAGTTCTAGAACATGTTGATATTAACCCGAAGCATCGGTGACACCATTCGAATTGGTGATGACGTACAACTTACCGTAATAGGGGTGAAGGGCAATCAAGTGCGTATCGGCATTGATGCTCCACCAGAGGTTTCCGTTCATCGATCGGAGATTTACGAGAAGATTGGTAACCAGAGTATAGTGTCGGAGCGTAATGCTAATCCGAATCAGGCAAGGCCGACGGTTCAATATGAACCTCAGTTTGCACGTGAAGCAGCAGAGCCCGTTAAGAGTAAAACCAAAGTCACCATTAAGAAGCGTCGTCGGATCATTGAGCCGGTCGAATAGCCTTCGGTTATTGTATTAGTGTTAAGCAAGGATAGCTTCCCCCCTGTTGCATCTAGCGAGCCATTGTTGTGTAGTTTTTCTTCTATGAAATACACGTGGAGGTTATTGTAAACAGCACAATGAAATTGTCGTAATCATTATCGAGCGCTAGCGATCGAGTCCTGATAGTATACCCACCCTTGTTACCCTGTGAATTCAAAAAATAATAACCTGTAGGTATATTTGTGGACAAAGATCTTGAAGACGCACTGGATAGGTTGTTAAACAGTGATTGCATTGAAGATCAGGTGAACAGGGAAATTATTCGGTATTGGAACGAACGTGTTCATCGGGATGATGTAAACGCAAATAGAATATTTCGTAAGCTGCTTCATGAGTTTGTTTTTGAAGATTCGAATAAAAATAAACCACAATAAAAAATAGTTACGTATTTTACTGTGGTCGACTATTAATGTTCATAATTGAGCAGGTATAGTGTCCCCAATTTAATGATCCGTATTGTTGGTCATACGCCTAAAAATAAAACTACAAAAATGCAATTTGCTTATCGGGTTGTTGTTAACGGTTTTGGTATTCCTTTTGTACAAGAATACATCTCTTCGTTTGATAAGTGATCATCTATTAAAAAAATAATTAGGGTTCTTTCTAATGAGTGAGGCTACACAAACACTAGGGTCAATTGCGATCGTGGGTATGGCTTGTCGTTTTCCGAGTGGCAATACTCAGGAAAATATTGCATCCCCCAAGGCGTATTGGGATTCTTTGATGGAGGGAAGGGACGCGATTCAATCTGTTCCTGAACAACGCTGGGAATCTGGAGATGAACTTCAGTGGGGTGGGTTCTTAGACGATATTGAAAAATTTGACCCTATTCTTTTTGGGATCTCTCCACGGGAAGCGTTGCAAATGGATCCTCAGCAGCGTTTGTTATTGGAACTTACTTATGAAACCTTGCAGAGGGCAGGGCTGACAAGAACGGGCATTAAAGGCAGTAACGTTGGTGTCTTTGTGGGTTGTATGCGAAGTGAATATTCGTCTTTGATTCCCACTGAGTTATCGTCCAGCATTCATGCAGCCACCGGCGGACATCATGGCTTGGTCAGTGGGCGAATTTCATATGCATTTGATTTGGTGGGTCCTAATATGACCATCAACACTGCTTGTTCGTCCTCTCTTGTTGCTGTGCACCAAGCCTGTCAGGCCATTCGCAGTGGTGATGCTGATGCCGCATTCGCTGGTGGTGTGAACCTTATACTAGACCCTCAGTTTTCCATGGATATGAATAACGCGGGCACGTTATCGCCGGATGGTCGTTGCAAGACCTTTGATGCTGAGGGTAATGGTTATGTGCGCAGTGAAGGTGCGGGAATGATTCTGCTGAAGTCACTGCATGCAGCGGAACGTGACGGAGATCCGATCTTTGGTATTATTAAAGGCAGCGCGACAAATAGTAATGGTGCGACGGATGGTTTAACGGCAACCAGTACTCCAGCGCAACAAGCGTTGTTAGAAAAAGCCTATCGTTCTGCGAATATTCGACCTGAGGAGGTAGGGTATGTAGAGGCACATGGAACGGGAACGTCACTGGGTGATCCGACAGAAGCACAAGCGTTGGGCAACGTATTGGGTGTTTCCCGATCCGTTGATGCCCCGCCATTGATGATAGGTTCATGTAAATCGAATATCGGACATGCTGAAGGTGCTGCCGGTATTGCAGGGTTGATAAAAGCAGTGCTAGTTTCGCAGTACGGTGTTGTCCCGCCGAATCTGCATTTTATTCGTCCCAATCCTAATATTGATTTTTCGGGATTACGACTTAAGGTCCCACAGGCTATTTCAGTGCTTCCAAGTAGTACCCGGTATGTCGGGGTGAGTTCGTTTGGTTTTAGTGCCAATTGCCATGTGATATTGGAGCGAGTGGATAATATTAACGCTTCAACAGAAATATATCAGAAGAACAGTGAAGCAAAAAATCTACTTGTCTTATCGGCACATCACCCTGCGGCGCTTACGGAGTTGGCACAAGAGTATGCGAAGCAGATTGATCGAGAAAATGACCTTTCGTTATACGACATGTGTTATACCGCCGCTTGCAGGCGTGATCATTATCAACATCGCTTGGCGCTGTGCGTCGATAATATGGCGCACCTGACTAAAAAGCTTACCAGTGATGAATTGTTGTCCTCAACCAATCATTATCGAGTGACAAGAAATACCCAGCAGCCGAAACTGGCTTTTGTGTTTTCTGGGCAAGGGTCGCAATGGTTGGGTATGGGCGTCAGCCTTATTCATCATGAACCGTTGTTTGCGCGTATAATAACCCGTTGTGATGCGCTGATTTCACAGCGGTGTAGTTGGTCTTTGCTGAATATTTTAATGAGTACTGAGGATGATGCTTTTCCAAGTTGTGTGGATATCGTTCAGCCGGCTTTGTTTTCTATTCAATATGCGTTAGCTTGCCTTTGGAAAGAAAAGGGAATTAATCCTGACGGGGTTATTGGCCATAGCTTAGGGGAGGTGGCTGCTGCGTGTTTCATTGGTGCTATTACGCTGGAAGAGGCGATGGATGTGATCTGCTGTAGAAGTCAGCAGGTGCGACGTCATGCCGGTTTCGGTGCAATGGCGATTGTGGAGTTATCGTCGCATATTATTTGTCAGGACCTACAGATGTTTAATCAGGATCTGGTGGTTGCAGCAATTAACGGCCCTGAGAACACGCTTATTTCTGGTGATGCCACCGTACTTGATTGCTATTTAGAGTCACTGAAAGATCGTGATGTATTCTGCTCAAAGGTTGATGTGGATTATGCTTCCCATAGCCCTCAGATGGATGTTGTTAGTGATCTACTGCGCTCTGAACTTCGTGGGTTAAAACCAAAGCTTGGTTCGCTTCCCATGTACTCCACGGTTACAGGAAAGGAACTGTCGGGCCTTGAAATGAATAGCGATTATTGGGCTGACAATATTCGCAATGAGGTGCTTTTCTACCCTCAGTTACAGCAGATGTTAAGAGAAGGGTATACCCATTTTATCGAAATAAGTCCCCATCCTATTGCCTGCTATAGCATTCGCCATGGAATGAGCGAGCAGAATGTATCAGTTGATGGTTGTGTTATTGGAACCCTGAAGAGAAATGTGACTGCACAGCAGTGTTTTTCTGATGGGTTAGCAGAATTATACTCGTCCGGATTTAATTTGGATTGGGAAAAAGTATACGCTAACGTGGGGAATAGCGTGGATGTTCCAATGCAAACATACCATAAGCAACGTTATTGGTTGGCAAGAAAACCTAGGGTAAATGGGGGGGAAGCGAGCGCTAACGATATTACTCGTCAAGCGGGTTTGTCGGCGCTGAGCGAAATTGAAACAGTTGAAGATCAGAGTGCGAAGGCTAATGTGAAGGCCATAGACGTGCTCGTAGACAAGCTAAGGCTTGATACTACCAGTGATAAGCTTGCTGTTGCTGAAGAGTATGTCATGTTGAGGGCGTGTCAGACGCTAGGGTTGCCACGTGATTACATGCATCGAGATGCATCACTGTTATCGTTTGGAATTGACTCTCTTATGGTAATGGAATTGAAAAATAGAATTTCCTCTGACTTAGACGTGATGCTTTCGACCAAGGAATTCTTTGGTGCGGAATCTATCGTTAATATTTCTGAATATATCATCAATAAAATGAGGGATATGCCAAAGGATAGTCGCGGCGTTCACGCTGAATCGATTTTTGATGAGATGGAATCCGGAAGTATTTAATTATTGTGGCCTCAGTTTACAGAAGTAATATCATATGAAAGATGGGATAGATGTAATTGTACGATTGGTTAATAAAGGTGTGCAATTAAGTGCTGAGAAGGATACGTTGCACTTTCTGGCCGCGAAAGGTTTGCTGACAGAGAAGGATCGTGAATTATTGAAAGCCCATAAAGCAGACATTGTGGCCTTTCTTAACCATCGTCGAGTATTGGCATTATCGAATATACAGGCGCGCCTGTGGTTTTTGTCGCAGCTGGATTCGAGTGCGGTGGGGTATGAGTTCTGTTTTAGCTTTGCCATTGAAGGAAAGCTTGATGTGGCATTGTTTTTTGAGAGCTTTGAAGCCGTTGTGCATCGACACCCGGGATTGAGAACGACGTTTGAAACGGTCAATGGCGAAACCTTGCAGTTTATTAATCCCGCGAGGCCAGTGACGGCTGTCGTTAAGGATGTTCAAGACTGGTGTAGAGCATCGATGCAGGATGCCTCGAAACTTGATGCACTCATGCGAAAGGATCTGATTAAGCCCTTTATCTACGATAGTGATTTATTGCTGCGCTCTATCCTATACAAAACGGGTGAACAGAGTTATGTGTGGGGGTTATGCCTACATCATATTATTGCTGATGGATGGACGTTTGGACTCATCGTTGATGAGATCTCCGCTATCTATAAAGAAAAACTAGCGTGTTCTAGTGGTGAACCCAGCGTTGAAAAAGCCGCGCCATGTGATTACAGCCATTACATTGAGTGGGAGAGAGTTCAAGAGGCGGATCAAGACCACCCTGGTTTTATTCAGCGGGAGGAGAATCTTCACTATTGGATACAACAATTAAGAAACTGTCCTCCGTTAGACTTTAGCAGTGATTTTTCTAGACCAACCATTCGAACCTACACCGCGAAGCGGGTATTTTTTACTATTCCGGCCCACGTGGTGGATGAGCTGCGTGAGGTCGCTCAGGAGAATGGATCAACCCTGCATTGTAGTTGTTTAACGCTATTTACCATTCTTTTATACCACTATACACAACAGACCGATATCGCTGTGGGTACACCGCATGCCAATCGATTTGACCAACGTTTTGAGTCGATTGCGGGTTGTTTTATCAGTACTCTGGTGATGCGTAATCTATTAGCACCAGAGAGTGATTTTATTCAGGCGTTAAAAGACGTCACAAAAACCGCCTTTGAGGCTTACGAGCATCAAGATTATTCCTTTGAAAAATTGATCAGTGAACTGGTGGATAACCGTGATTTAAGCCGAAATCCGTTGTTTCAGGTGTTGTTTGTATTTCAAAATGCGTTGTCCGGTTTGTCGTTACCTGAAGTGTCAACCCGGTGGTATCCCTTTGACCCGGAAATTGGTCAGTTTGAATTGGAACTGCATCTACGAACAGAGGGCGATAGTCTTGAGGGAACACTGATCTATAACAGTGACTTGTATAGTGATGGTTCTATGACACGGTTCGCCAATCATTTTCAATATCTAGCACAGCACGTGCGTTCTCGTAAGCATATGGCTATCCGCGAGATGTCATTAGTCAACTCAGATGAGCGCAATACGCTGCTGTACGAGTGGAACCAAGACTATTCTCTTCAGAAAGAACCTGTTGATCACAATCGTTATATTGCCGAGGCGTTTTTTGCACAGGTACAGAAGACACCGGAGAATATTGCGATTGAATGTGAGCAGCAATGTATTAGTTATCACGCGTTGAATGCCGAGGTTGATCGTATTACTCGGTTGCTGGGTTCTGTGAGTGGTCAGTTTATTGGTGTCATGATTCCTCGTTCTATTGACATGGTTGCTGCTCTGTTGGCAATTCTAAAAGCAGGGGCGGCTTTTGTACCGCTTGACCCGGAATTTCCAAAAGATCGGGTCGCATATATGATTGACAATAGTGGGCTGACAACAATTTTGTCACACACTGCTTGTCAGCATAAAATCACTATTCCGTCGGTGCAGGTTTTATGTGTAGATGATCTGGATGTTAGGCCACGTGGGACCGTGGGTAACATGGAAATTTCAACAGACGCTAGTGCAAATCCTGCGTACCTTATCTATACCTCGGGTTCAACAGGTAAGCCTAAAGGGGTCGTGGTTTCTCATCGCAATGCATTAAATATCTTGGACTCCATGGCCAAGGTACCGGGTATATCGTCTGAGGATCGGTGGTTAGCGGTGACTACGTTGTCGTTTGATATTTCAATATTGGAATTACTATTGCCGCTACTTAATGGTGCTCGTGTCATTATCGCAACACAAAATGTTCTTTCCGATGGTACACAATTAGCATCGTTGATTGAAAGCAGTGCTGCGACGTTGATGCAGGCGACACCGGCAACGTGGAAGTTATTATTGGATTCTGGTTGGAAAGGCGCCCCTGTGCTGCGGATACTATGTGGCGGCGAGGCCTTGCAGCGAGATTTGGCTGATGCGTTATTGGATAAGCGCTGTAAAGAACTGTGGAATGTATATGGACCGACAGAAACCACGATCTGGTCATTGCTAAGTCAGGTCAATATCAATGGTCCAATTCTTCTGGGAAGGCCGATTGATAACACGCGTTGTTATGTTCTTAATGAGTCTCTGCAACCTGTGGCGGTGGGAATGCCGGGTGAGCTGTATATCGCGGGCGACGGTTGTTCATTGGGCTACTGGCGTCGGGATGTTGCGAATACAGAGAGTTTTGTGAATCTGAAAACACTGCTAGGGGTTGATGAGCGGGCTTATCGTACCGGTGATTTGGTTAAGTATGATGAACATGGGAATCTTATTTATTTGGGACGTAAGGACCGGCAACTAAAGGTTCGGGGTTATCGTATCGAGCCGGGAGAAATTGAATGTGCGTTGAGGGAGGTTGCTGGTGTTACTGACGCAGCAGTGATCGACCAGGAGGGTATGTTACTCGCCTACGTGTGTGCTGCGGTATCCCAAGAGGATATCGTGCAATACGTACGACAGGTGTTACCACGTTATATGCTGCCTCACCGATATTACCTTGTTGAACAGCTTCCGATGACGCCAAATGGCAAAGTCGACAGAAAAAGGCTATTGAGCGCAGAGATGATGGGGCGGCAATTGAGTGTTGGTAATGTCGATAATATATACGTTGCTCCCCGCACAGAAATGGAGGTGTATGTATCGTCGTTATATAGCCAGTTGTTGAACGTTGATCGGGTGGGACGAGAGGATGATTTCTTCGATCTCGGTGGACACTCATTATTGGCTGCCAGAGTCAGAAACGCTATTTATTGCACGCATTCCGTGGATATTGCACTGCAAACATTGATGAGCGATTCCTCTGTGAAAGCACTTGCGCGAATTATTGTTGATGAAGCAAATCCATCAGAAGAAGAGACCATTGCAGATTTGTTGGATCGCTTAGAATCGATGAGCGAAGAGGAAGCCGCCCAGCTTTTGACGTAATACAAAAATGTAATATAAGCGGGCCGTACAAGCCAGCAGTACAAGCTAGTAGTACAGGAAGAAATATTCCATCACACCAATAACAGAAGAAAATACTATGGATGCATTACAAGAGCGTACGCAGCAGTTATCGCCGACAAAGCAGGCGGTATTACGAGGCCTACTAGAGAACAAAGACATTAGTACCGAGAAGTTTTTAAAACTGACACAATCGAATTTGGTGCAGATAAAAAAAGGTGATGCGGACGGGCAAAATATGTTTATGTTCCCCGCAACGGACGGTAGTGTTGGATATTTTCGTTTTTACAGTAAGTACTTTCCAGATAGTTGGAATCTTTTTGGTTGTCAGGCTCCAGGGCTTAATGGAGAACAAGTACCTTATGCCAATGTCAGTGATATAGCTGCACATGCTATTCGCGAGATGAAGAAAATTCAACCTGAAGGCCCTTATCATGTCATGGGGAATTGTATGGGCGGATTACCGACGTTTGAAGCCGCAGGTCAGTTGGAAGCAGCAGGTGATGAACTCGGTTTGGTATTGCATATGATGCCGTTATTCGATCGTGATTGGAAAGGACTACCGAAAGAAGAGCTGTTGGAAATGCGGGCGTTTATTGACTACGTGTATGTTATCGAACGTTTGCTTAACGTGAAGTTACATTTTCCTTTTGATCAGGTTAAAGAACTATCGGAAGATAAGCGTGTTGATTTTCTGTTAGCGTTTATCGCGAAGGGCGGATACCTCAGTTCTAATGTTGAATCTGATATGATGCGCAAGCGCATGCGTACCTATACCGCTAGCCTGAAAGCCATGCTGACCTATCAGAAACAGAGTGACTATCAGGGGGATTTCCATGTGATCGCCGTGGGTGATCACAGTTTGGGAGAATCAGAAATCGTATTGGAATCACCTTATTCCGCACATCTGCGTGGTTTGCCCGCGAGTCAAGTTAACACGCAATTTGTGGATGCTGATCCAGGGTCATTATTTGACGGCGGTGAGCCTTCTCTTAGTTTGGCAGGAGCACGACTAACGGCGTTGTTAGAAGCGTTTTCTACTGAGCTGGCGTAGAAAGCGATCTCCATTTTAGTGGAAATCTATCAACATATTATCGAAAGATAAGACCTTCTGTAATATGTTGATTTAGTTATTCGTTTACGGCTACGCAACGATAATCACTTATCCTAAATTGCCGCATCTGATGAGTGTATTGAGTGGCAAATCCAGGGTACATGGTAGCGTTAAATCCATCGTCAGTGAGATACCAACTTTTGCAGCCTGAATTCCAATTGGTGTTGCTCAATCGTCGTTGAATTGATTTGTTATAGTCAGCCTGCGCTTTCTCGTTGACATCCAATATGGATAGATTGTTGTCGAGTATTCGTTGAATACTGCGTACGGCGTAATCCAGTTGTGCCTCAACATATACGAGGGCGGAATTGTGCCCTGGGCCAGAATTGGGACCAAAGGTAAGAAACAGATTCGGGTAACCCGATACGTTAACACTCTTGTAGGCTTGAGCTCCTGATTTCCAATCATTGGCTAAGTCACGGCCATCCAGCCCTTTCACCGTAAACGGAGCACCGTGAATACCAATATCAAAGCCAGTGGCAAATACAATACAATCGAATTGGTGTTCTATACCCTCAACGCAGCGAATACCCCTTTCTGATAGGCTGGCGATTGGCCAGGTAATTAATTTGCAATTGGATTGTTGTAGGGCGGGGTAATAATCGCTGCTCATTAATACCCGTTTACAGCCGATACGAAAGTTGGGTGTGAGTTGGCGTTGCATCCAGCTATCTTTTACTTGCTGTTGCAAATGTTGCTTTGCAATTTTCTGCATTGCGGTGGTAAGTGGGGAGTTCCAGATGAGCCCCAAGGCCCCGGCTTCATGCAGTGCAAAGAGTGCTTTGCGTGTGAGGGCTTGGGTGGCGGGAAACTTGCGAAATAATGCGCGGAGCCAATGTGGGGTTTTGCCATCAATTCTTGGAAGCACCCAAGCTGGTGTACGTTGAAATACCGTAAGATGCTTGGATTTTTTGACGAGCTCGGGAATTATTTGTATGGCACTGGCCCCGGTACCGATGACGGCAACTTTCTTGTCAGAAAAATCATAGTGATGATCCCAGCGAGCGCTATGAATTTTGTGTCCCTTGTATTGCTCTAGGTTCGGTATGGTAGGGAAGCTAAAATTCGCTAAGGGGCCTGCAGCCATGACGACGGCGCGAGCGGTTAGACTTTCTTGGTTCTCGGTATTTACCGTCCATAGCCCCGCGTTTTCATCAAAACTCATGCCATTCACATTGGTGTTAACTCGGATAAATCGTTGTAACTGAAAGTCGTGCACCATCGATTGTATATGGGCGAGGATTTCCTGGCTGCTTGAATAAGCTCGTGACCAGTTAGGATTAGGTGCAAAGGAAAAAGAATACAGGTTGGATGGAATGTCACATGCTGCGCCGGGGTATTGGTTATCGCGCCAACATCCACCTACTTGTGTGTCTCTTTCCAAAATGGCGAATCGGTTTATACCTGCTTGCAGAAGCCGAATCGCCATACCTACACCGGAAAACCCTGCACCAATAATAATAACGTCTAATGGATATGAAGTGGTGTCGCTCATAAGTGAGTTACTCATAGTGGACCAGGCTTTATGCGATGGGTTGATAGGTCAGCTCGCCAACCCAGCTTGGGGGTTTGGGTAGGAGGCGTTGAGGAATCATTCTTGAGATAGTTACTAACAGGTCGACAGGGCGGTGATAGAAAAGGTTGTTGCGGTCGACCACAAGTGAACCATGAAAAGCGATAACGCGATACCATGGATTGTTGCGCCCTTGTTGTGTACGGCCGCCAATTTTTTCAAATTTATCTATTGCCCGATAAAGTTTCTCTTCTGATAGACCCAATTCATTCAAGTTGTCCCGCATACTATTTAGCAAGGGGAAGTAGATGATGGCCCCTGCAATCAAACGAGGATCTAGCAGGCTGGCTAACATATGCATGGACGCAATATAGCGTGGGCTGTTGCCCTGTATTTCCATTACAGTGAATCCGACCCCAAGGTGTCGTGATTCATCATCGTTTATTTTTGCAAAAACAGCATGGCAGAGTGGGTCTTCTACGATTTCTAATAGGAACTTACAGAGAGCACCATCGAGTGCGACTTCTAGCATAGGGATGAGGGTGGCAAGCATCCGAAAGGGAGTATCATCAGCATAGCGATCCAACCAATTGATGACTAAGCGTAAGTTAGGACTGGGCGCTGGGCATTCGTCATCTTCTAGCATACCCCAACGTTTCATCAGCGCCATTTCCGCATTGGCATGACGTTGCTCTTCGGCATGAAAATAGGTGTAAATTTCCCGTAATGTTTCTGTTGGAGCGCTCTTTGCCAATGCCGCGAAACCACGGGCACCCACATGCTCAATCCACATTAGGTCTGCCATAAAGGCTTTGAGTTTGGGCCATTGCTCGGGGGTTATTCTGTCTGCACCTGGAGAGTCCCAATCAAAGTCCACCAATGCCCATTGGGTAGACTTAATTTTATGACGCATTTTTTCGAGATCAATGGAGGCCATGCAAAGTTCTCCTATTAGCTATTGATTAATTGGTCAGCTCTTACTAAATTATATGAACAATTGTTCATATTCAATTCAGATACTTATGCGCCGAAAACCGAAACAAATACGGGCAAAAAGGATGGTGGATGACATCATTCAAGCAGGTTTGCAGTGTGTGGCCAAAAATGGCCTGGAAGGCACTACAACCCGCCATATTGCTGACGAAGCGGGCATTAGCGTGGGTACGTTATATCAATATTTTGATGACAAGGAAGCGGTCTATCAGTCCATGATAGAAAAGGCGCGGGATGAGATCGTGCAGAGCTTGTTGGCCATTACGCCGCAGATTGTTCAGATAGATTTCAGAAGTGGGGTGCTTGCCATCTTGCATGAATTCAGCCACTTTCTTGAAAAAGACAAGGGTCGCTACCTCAAGGTGTTTCAGTACGTTGGCCATTTTGAGCTCTTGGAGCATATTCGGGTCATTGAAATGCAGCTGACTCAAATGGCGTCTCTGTATGTGATGCGACATCCAGAAGACGTTGCGCCAGAAAAAATGCAGGTCATGTTATATATTGTGATGAACAGCGGTATTGCGACGTTGATTCGCTATTTATCGGACCCCGCGCCACCGTTTGACCGCGAAGCGTTAATAGAAGGCTTAGCGGATATGGCGGCGGCCTGTATACAGTTATGAGAGATGAGGGTAATGAAAGTATGACAAGCAAAGATGTAGGTTGGGGAATTCATGTCGTTGATACCGGTTTTCAGCGTGACAATATGGCTGCGTGTTACGTAGTTGAGGACGCTGGAGAGGTTGCGATCATCGAGACCGGCACAAAAGATACGGTGCCGCGCTTGTTTGAATTTTTCGAGCAGCAAGGCATTACGCCAGAGCAAGTAAAATATGTCATTGTCACCCATGTTCATTTGGACCACGCTGGTGGTGCAGGTCTATTGATGCAGCAGTTGCCCAATACAACATTTGTCGTGCATGAGAAAGGTGCACGGCATATGGTTGACCCTGCTAAATTACAAGCGGGCGCGACGGCGGTGTATGGCAAAGTCGAATTTGATCGAACCTATGGCGACTTGGTACCTATCGACAAGGACGTGATGAAGATTCCTGTCGATGAAGAGGTGCTGACACTTGGTGGACGCCGCCTGACGTTTATTGATACGCCAGGGCACGCACGACATCACTTTTGTATTTTCGATGATAAAAGCCAAGGTTTTTTTACCGGAGATACGTTTGGCTTGGCCTATCAAGAGTTAACCACGAGGAAGGGGCCTTTTATTATACCCACTACCACGCCTGTGCAATTCGACCCTGTGGCGTTGAAGCAGTCGATTAAACGGATTATCTCCTACAACCCTCAACGGGTGTTTCTAACCCATTACGGTATGGTGGAGCAACCTGAAGTATTGTCGGAGGTGCTGTTATCACGGGTCGATAAATATGTGGAAATTGCGCAGAAAAATGCTGATAACCCCAACCGTTTACAAGGCATTATGGAAGACATTATGGCGTTCTTTTTGGAAGAGCTGGCAATGCATGATTGCGTATTATCCAAGGATGACATCGTGACTGCACTGCGAGTGGATGCGATGTTGAATGCTCAGGGCTTGGATGTATGGTTATCATCATTGGCTAAGTAGTCTCTTAGGAGTATGACAATTATGGGCTAATGGATTAGCATTCAGCGCGGGTTCAGCTTGGGGGCATTATGGTATGGCCCCATTGGATTTGACCCAAAACTATATACAAAGGGAGCTTTATCATGATTAAGTACGTAACGTTGTTGGTGTTGTTGAGCCATCTATTTTTATCAGGTTGTTCTACCAATTCTGGGCGAGTGTTTTCACTTAAGGACAACATCTATCCCTTTGAAAATGCACAGCTGACGAACAAAGTCTCATCAAAAACGGTACGGTTTAAAGAGGGCTATGTGCAAAATGATGTGCTTTACGCAGCTTTTCTAAAGAGCGTTAAACAGTCCGTCGAGAGTTCATACGATAAGCGAGGGTTGCCGAAGCCAAAAATACAACATGATGGCTTTAGTAGTACTATCAATTTCCTACTAGATAATGCGAAGCAGAATAATCCCCGCAGTGAGCGGAGTTCTGTTCGGGTCACTCCAAAGGGTGGTGCCGTAGAGATCAGTTTTATCGCAGGTGAATATCACCGGGATCGAAAAGGTGAAGCGATTCAAAAAGCGTTATTTCCTATTAAACGCTCTACAAAAAATGGCTATGTGTATTTTACCATCAATTACCCAGCGACCTATTCTCACCGTAAAGGTAATATTGGTAGTCAGCCTGCGGTACCTCAGCTATTCGCAATGGATGAAATCGATGGGGCATTTGAGTACGCGTTTAACGCTATCAAAATTGATAATGTCAGTTATCTAAAGAAAACAACACTAGCGGGTGAATTTACCAGCCAATACCCTGATGACTCTGTGTATGCCAATTTCAAACGCCGGCTACACTACGGGACAAATGAAAAAGACATTCAGAAGGATGGCTATTTAAGCCGTAATATTGATGGGTTTGAGGCTGCGATTAGTATCGCGGTTTTCCCTTATCGTAATGGTAGTAAAGTTACTTACAAGGCACGTATGGATCGGGAGTTCTACCTGACACCTAACGGTAAGAATACTTACAAGCGCTTTCCGGCTAAGAAAAAAGTGGAATCGGTATTATTAGCAATAGCGAACGAATAATGCTGCTTTAGTGGTGTGCCCGCCTTCTATTCCATAGTCCTAATAGCCCAAGCAATATTAAGGCTGGAATAGGAGGTTCGGAAACAAAGATCGCGCTATTCTCGTATTCAATAAAAAAACCGATGACAGGGTCTGCATTAGCATGTGGAAGGCCCTGCACGCCTGAATCGTCAAGCCAGTTACCGTGGCCAATTCCACCCGAATTCGGTGTGCTAGTGCCAATGCTCATATACATATAGCCATTGTTGTTGGGTTCAACCGGGTTCCAATTGGTATAACCGCCCACCTGAGCAAAGGTATTTCCTGCCTCTGGGCCCTCAAGCCAGCCGGTAGCATTGCCACCTAACCATGCACCATTAAACCCATTGTATAGGGTTACAAGGCTGAGTAAAAAGTCGTTTTCTGCCTGTGATGTCACCGTAGCGAGGTGGCCATTCACGCCATTGTGTGTGCTCGCGCTGGCAGAGCTGCTAGCGGTGGACCAATGGTTATTATTGCCAATAAAAGGGTTGGTGACTTGAACGAACTCGTATGCGTTGCCGTCAAATATCTGTGGTACGGCGTTAGCATTCGAGGCCGTAAGCAGGCTGAGAGTGATAATTATCACGACAATACTTATTCCATCCAGATAGTCTATTATTCCTAAATACTTAGACATACTACACTCCGGTACAATCACTTCTTCACGTATTCTAATACGCAGGATTCGGGCCAAAAATATAAAGACACGCTAATTCAAGGCGTTGTGAAAATGCCAAAATCCGTACAATAACAAAGTGGAAAGTATCCTGACACTTACATTGGTTGAGGGATCAAAACGACCATGATATGGTCGTTTGTATAGTGCTACCTACCTATTCCAAAAGCAGCTATAGTTATAGCAATGCACTATGATAAAGCGCTATGAAAAAGCACCATAATAAAAGGACTATCTGCTATGTCAGGTATTAGTGAAGAACAACTGCAAGAACTTGCCAATGCGATTGCAGACCAATGTGACGATATGGAATTAGAGCCAGAGCAGGTTCTTGATGGTATTGCACGATCGTTAATTGCCGCCGCAACGACATTTGGTGCGAAGAACTTCCGGGTGAATGTTGAAAACCATGGCACCTGTGTCGTGACGACTGTCCCAGAGATGTAGTATCTGAGATGCAAGTCCCCCTTCTGAATGACTAACATCCCCAATAGTGATAACTTACTGGACGTTCGTGATGGCTTGACGAGCAAGGAGCGTATGGTATTGGTCTGTCTTGCACAAATGCAGCGTGAGATGGGTGATAGCTACGTATCGACAAGCATGTTGTATGGCCGAGTTGTAGAACATGTAGATATGAGTGTGGCCGAAATGCAATCGATTTTGCAGCGGTTCGGGAAAGGATAAAAGTATGAAGATCAAAGGACTTATTGCGCTTGTGGCGCTACTGTCACTGTCTGGCTGCGATAAAATCAACAACATGAGCCGTTCAATGGATACCATGTTAGGTGGTGATTATGATGTCTATATCCAGGGCCACGGTGAGGTGTACCACGTTAAGAATGGCAAAGTAACCAGTGTGCCAGAGAAGGGGTATTACGTATTTTATCCGATCATCAAGGGTAAAGAATCTATGGTACAGTCGCCTATCCAGATCACTACCATTGTAAAAGTCGATTAGATTTAGCAAACCTCTGGGGGTATAGCTGTTATTATTGCCCCCATGACAGACCTTCATTTTGAATTACACCTTCCTGTATCTGAACCAACTCTAGCAATAGCGCTGCTATCTGATCATTGTGTGTTATCTAAACAGCAGCTTAAACTGGCCATGCAAAAGGGTGCGGTGTGGGTGACGCCAGCGGGCGCTGAAAGCGGGGCGAAAAGCCAACGGACTCAGCGCGTACGTCGGGCAAAGAAAATGCTCAAAGTAGGTGAGGAAATACACCTATATTTTGATCGTGAGATTCTTGATAGCGTGGCGTTGCCCTGTGAACTTATCGCAGACTTTGGGGGTTATAGCGTTTGGCATAAACCCAATGGCACCTATTCTCAAGGTACTAAGTGGGGGGATCATTGTACCGTGGCTCGTTGGTCCGAGCAGAACCTGACACCAGAGCGTCCCGCATTTGTCGTGCATCGGCTGGACCGTGCCACCAGCGGCCTAATTTTATTGGCCCACAGTAAGCGAGCCACAAAGGCGCTGAGCCAGATGTTTGAAGCGCGTTTGATTAAAAAGCGCTACCAGGCAATGGTCCATGGTAGGTTCCCAGGAGAGCTCGCAGTGGATCGTCAAACCGTTAATAGCTCTATTGATGAGCGCGTCGCCTGCAGCCATTTTACCCCGTTGCGGTATCTTCAAGAGCAGGATATATCCTTGGTCGATGTCGACATTGAGACTGGGCGTAAACACCAGATTCGCCGTCATCTCGCTGAGTTAGGCTTTCCCATTGTGGGAGACCGGCTGCACGGAATCGAAAACACGGTTGCTTCTGGGCAAGACCTACAGTTATGCGCTTACCAACTGCACTTTACCTGTCCCTTAACTCAAGAGCAGAGGGCATTGGAATTGGCGGTGGAGAAGCACCCCTGGTTTAGCGCTGCCTCGTAGCCACATCTTCAACAATGACAATACCTGTCTTGGGGGGTTGGATGTCTATATCCGTATCGGTGATTGCGATAACACCATAGATATTGAGCAGGCTGGCTACGGATGTAATAAGCATAAATTCAATCATGGTCATTTTCCTTTTAAGGGCGGTTGTTAATTCATCCAGAATATAACTAGTTAGTTATATTCTGGATGTACTTTGGCGATTGGGGTAAATCTTATCTACCCCGGCACGCCGATAATGGTTTTTGCAGTAACTAATGCGTCGGTTATATCTTCTGGTCTGTTGCGTATCTTTGCGCTGGACATGGCTCCATTTAGGATACCTTGCAGTTGCCTGCCGACAAGCTCTGGCTCCCAATCCATGGTAGTCAGCCCCTTGGCTTTTGCATCTTCGTAAATGCGTTGCTGGTAGACGTAAAATTCACCGAGAACTTGTTCTACCTTCTGACGAATGATTTCACTATCGGTCGCCAACTCACTACCCATATTCATAAATGGGCAGCCGGGTATCTGCTCTTCGTTATCTTTCAGTTCTTTATGGGCCATATAGATTCGATGATAAATCTCTTCAAGGCGCTTAATTGGATCTTGTTCCTGTGCAAAGCTACCTTCGAAGATGTGTTCCCTCGTGAGAGAGAACATATAGTCGACACATTCCAACGCGGCGTGTTCTTTGTTCTTGAAGTATTGATAAAACGACGCCTTATTCACTTCGGCAAGCTCGACAATTTTGTCCACTCGAACATTGTGGTAGCTGCTCTTCCAGAACATCTGGGCGGCCGCTTCGAGAATGCGTTGCTTAGTGAGCTCGCCTTTGGTCGCTCTGTCGTTAGTGTTGAGTAAGGGCATGGATCTCTCAATATTCATATAAAAGTAACTGGTTGGTTAGTTATTATAGGGTTCGCTTGTTAATGGTCAAGGAAATTGCGTGCCACCAGTGGAACAATCAATTTCTATCGAGTTAAACATTGGGAGAAAGTGGACAAATGCCTCTTCTTCTAGCGCTTCGACGCGCTATAATCTGCAGCAGAATTCCTCATGTTCATTACAGAAGAAGTAGTTTCCCCATGCAGTTGCGGCAGATAGACAAAGCGATATACCGAGATCATTTACGAAAAGTCACCGCGGCAATGGTGGTGGTGTTATTGGCCGGCGCAGTGGGTATTTCCACATTATTGATTGCGCTGTTTGGTACGGAGGGTGAATCCCATCTTGTTCTCAATGCGATTGGCGTGGGCATAGGAGCGGGGCTGAGTGGTGCGCTTGTGTACTATTTTCGCCAGCATTCCTATATGGACGAAGTGTGGTATGTCTGGTTGCTTAAGCAGGAGTTAAATCGAATATATCGGCAATCAGTAAAGCTCAAGGTTGCGGTTAAGCAGGAGAAGGAAGAGGCCCTGATTATCTCGTATTTTAACCTTAAAGGCTCCAAGCAGTTATATGAATTGGATGACAATACTTTAACGATGGACGAGATAAACCAGAAGATTGTGGATTTAGACCAAACGATACAGCGCTTGGGCTTGTCAATTACAGTAGACGATTACCGTCCAGCTTTGCTAAATCAGTTATAGACACGTAAACGGAAATTTATAGGAGAAGATATGAAATCGATAAGTGTATTCTTGATGGCACTATTGTTATGGGGCTGTTCGAGTGAACCCGAGTTTGAACACTATGGCGTGTTTGTAAAAGGCGTGAACGGTCATCAGGCGCTAGAAGGCATTAGTAAGAGAAATGCGGATGAAATGGCATCCCGCACGACACAGCTTGTTATTGAAGACAACCGGGTACGCTTTTACATTTATCAGAAAGACTTCTCGGCAGATAATGTTCAGCTACAACAAATGGATATGGTGTCTAGAAGAACCGTGATATTGGATGCCAAAGTGATACCGCGGGATCAAGCGGATAGTTATGTTGTTAGCGCTGAGGTGATGACAAATGAGTTGCCTATTTTTGTATTAACGCAAAAGACATCATTGTTAAGCAAGACTGTCTATATGGCTGCGGCGGTGAACGTAGAAGATTACTTTGTTGACGCAGTGCTTAGCGGCAAGGTTGGGAATTCATCACGAAAGATATCGGATGTTAAAGATCTACTCAAAACCTTCCCCAAAAATGCACGACTTTTGGAAGAGCAAGCGGCCTACGTTGCTGAGCAGAAAAAAAGAAAAGAAGAGCTAAAGCGACAGCGTGATGAGTTGGATGAGGCAACGTACCAAGAAACAATAGCGGCAGAAAAAGCGGGTGAGCCAAATGATGTGCTGATTGCCGCATATGACTACTACCTACGTCAGTTCTTTGATGGCAAGCATAAGGCTGAATTTGTAAAAAAAGCCGATGGCCTGCGCAGCAAGATGGCAGCGGACAGAAAGAAACAGCGTAAAGCAGAAAGAAAGCTATTCAGTGAGTTGGCGTTATCATTTGCCTCTGCTGTGGATAAGCGCGACGTGGCTAAAATTAGCGCCATTACCCTTGAAAAAAGTACAGCCAGCAGAGTGCTAAAGAATAATCTTTTTGATCGTGTCAAAGTCGGAAGCACAACATTCGCCAGCTATAAATTGCATGGAAACAATAAAGACTCTGTTCAGATACAACTAGAAGGCGGTATCTTCATGGTTCGAGCGAAGAAGGTCGGAGATAAGTGGCGAATTAATGATTATGCGGCTAAGTCTGGTAAATGGTTTAAGAACCGGGGATAAGCTTTTATACAACACTAAGGAGAGTGGCATTGGTAAAGATCGGTGTGATTTATTTTAGTAAGACAGATGTAACCGCTCAGTTGGCTAAATCTGTCATCAAAGGGGCATTAACGCGAGACAATGTTGATATCGTAGAGCACCAAATTAACGGTGTCGATATTGTCGAAGGGCGTTATATCAACCCTGAAGTTCTTATGGCATTGCAAGCATGTGATGCCATTGTCTTTGGCTCTCCAACCTATATGGGGGGTGTCGCTGCGCAATTTAAAGCCTTTGCCGATGCCACCAGTGAATTATGGTGTGATCAGCATTGGGCCGGGAAAGTTGCTGCAGGTTTTACCTGTGGCAGTGCGGCCAACGGCGATCAGACCAGCACACTTCAGTATTTAGTCACACTCAGCAATCAGCATGGTATGTTCTGGGTCGGGCTGGATTCGGCAATAGGGTTCAACGACAAAGGTGTGAATCGATTAGGTTGTCAGCTTGGTGTTGTGGCTCAGTCTACTGATGGTGTGGCAAATGAAACAGATTTAGCGTCGGCCCAATATTTGGGGCAGCGAGTGACTGAATTAGCGCTGCGGTTGCAGTAAATTGGAGTGATTATGTTAAAAAGAGTATTGCTGGTTTCGTTATTGATTATTTCTTTTGAGAGTATGGCTGGCGGTGTCGTTAGCGAGCTGAAAACCCTAGAAAGGCAAGCGGAAGATATTCGTAAAGTCGCCATTACTTGCTATGTCGAACTTAAGGTATTCAAGAAAAGCGCATGGGGAAATGATAGTTGCATCGAATATCGAGAATTCGATAAACCGATGATGCAGAAATTTAAGGCCAACCTAGAAGAGCAGAGTGTTGAATTCAAGCGTTACTCTAAAGACCCTGACGCCTCAAGAAAACGGATATTGAGAGGGCTAAGGTATCTTGTGTCGACCAAGGAATACCTACAAAGTGTTAAGAATATTCGTAAATCGATAAATTCACTTTAAACAACATAAGATGCATGGAGATGTCATGGATAAGACGGCAAAATTCTGGGATAGACTCGCGACACGTTATTCTAATCAACCAGTACCTGATGAAGCGATCTACCAGAAGAAGCTCAAGATAACCCAAGAGTATCTTCGGCCTGATATGAATGTTTTAGAATTTGGTTGTGGTACCGGTTCGACTGCCGTCGTACATGCCGCCCATGTGAGCCATCTACAAGCCATTGATATGTCGTCGAAGATGTTGGATATAGCCCAATCAAAGGCAGAAGACCTCAAGTTAGATAACATCACCTTTCAACATGCCACCATTGATGAGTTTGAAGCTCCAGATGAATCCTTTGATGTTGTGCTGGGACTCAGTGTTCTCCATTTGCTAGAAGATAAAGAAAGTGCGATGAAAAAATCTTTTCAGCTTCTCAAGCCGGGTGGTGTCTTTGTCAGTAGCACTGCGTGTTTAGCTGATGGATTAGGTTTCTTAAAATATATCGCCCCAGTCGGGCGCTTCTTTGGCCTGCTCCCTATTGTTAAGGTTTTCACCGCGAAGGATATGAAGGCTAGCGTGACTGCCGCCGGGTTCGAGATTGAGCAAGAGTGGGAACCGGGGAAGAATAAGGGTGTGTTTATTGTTGGGAGGAAGGGAGGGTAGCTCTTCTTGGTTTCGCATTACGAGTGGTTATTGAATTGGTTTTCACTGAAATGGACTTATTTGTTGATATAGTGTCAAACAGACACTATCATAGGTTGTTTACAGCCACTATCTAAGTGTTGGAGCTGAAATATCACTCCTTTCGCAGATGCCTATCCGTATATGAGGTGATTTCAGAATGAAGCATACTAATCAAATTAAGGGTTTTAATGGGTCAAAGCTAGAGCTAGCGGAAAGAATTGGTGATCTATATTACGATTCGCTTTCAGAGTTGTTAGCTCTTCTATCTGAAAAAATCAAAGAGGATAGTGAAGCGGATTTAGGGAGAGGCAGACGAAATCTAGCGAACCATCTGCAAGAGTGCGCATCTAGTTTAGATATTGCCTCTAAAGAAATTGAGTCCGCTTGGGGTATATGTTCGCCCTACGTTGATGAGTGGCTAAAAAACAACGGAAAAACGCGAGAATAACTTCTTGTACCTAATAACTCGGGAAGCTAATTGTGTTGAAATCAATTAAATTCTATAGCGTCTCTGATGAATATGGCGATTTTTCTAATTTTGCGAATTATCCTATTAAGCTGAGGAAAAAAACTTGGCCTACCTCGGAGCACTTTTTTCAGGCGATGAAATTCGAAGCCATGATAGATCAGAATGAAATCCGAAAGGCAAAAACGCCACTGGAAGCCGCCAGAAAAGGAAGAAGCAGAAAGCGGAAGTTACGAAATAATTGGGAGTCGATGAAAAATAACGTAATGAGGGAAGCCGTATCAGCTAAGTTCAAACAGCATGTTGACCTTCGGAAATTACTTCTTTCTACTGGTGATTCTATTCTAATCGAGCGCACTGATAACGACAGTTATTGGGGGGATGGTGGTGATGGAAAAGGGCGTAATATGTTGGGGAGAATCTTAATGGAAGTTCGCGACGAATTTAATCACTGATTCTGGGTAACCATAATGCATATAGAAGTTGTCCATGGAAGTGTGATCGATGCTCAATCGGGCGCAATAATGCTAACTGTCGATGGCGCATCACAAGGTTTGGAAGGGAATATAGCCAGAGCATTCTCTCGTAAATACCCTGATGCATGGGAGGAGCTAGAATATGACATTGAATATCCTATGTCGTTGGGAGTCGCGAGAATGTATGCAATTGATCATGAGCTGGAGTGTCCATTTAGTCACTGTGTTGTAGCATCTACGTTGAATCATATAGATACCTTGAGTGATTTAGAAAAAATACAGGTGATAAGTACAGCCTTAAATTCCACCTTAGCACTTGCTTCGTCGAAAAGGCTTGGATCAGTGTGCTCTGGAATCTTATCTGGAGGATGGCGGTTGGAGATAGAGGAGGCGTTTTCTGCGATGGTTCGAGTCTATCAATCATTTGTTTCTGGGCGTCCAGCTTCGAGCGTTCTGAAAATATATATCCTTGGAGATAAGGAGTTTAAGAGTATTGGATCGTTTATTGAGAAGCATTATCAGGTTGAGCTCAATGATGGTGATTTCTATAGAATAGGATGTTCTTAGAATATGTTGTAGAAGTAGGTTCAGATAAGGTAAGCGGAGTTACCGCATTCCGTATATATTTCCAATAAATGGTGCAATACATATTTCGTTAACTTTATGATATTGAGGGGGAGGTAAACTGATAAAATTCAAGTTGGTCGCATTCGATTTTGATCTATATTATTCATGGAAAAGCTGTTTCGATAACATCGAAGGTGTAGAGGTCGTTGACGGTGATATTCTACAAGAAAAAGGCGATGCTATCGTGAGCCCCGCTAACAGCTTTGGTTATATGGATGGTGGGTTAGATCTTAAGTACAGCACGCATTTTGGTTGGGATCTTGAACAAAAAGTTCGAAATAAGCTGGAATCTGATTATTTTGGTGAAATACCAGTGGGTCAGGCTATTGTCGTTCCTACCGGTCTACCCGAAGTAAAGTATTTAGTTAGTGCACCTACGATGAGAGTGCCCTCAGATATAAGTGAAACGGTTAACGCCTATTTGGCATTTAAAGGCATCATTCAATCTGTTCTCGCGTATAATCGAGAAAATAACGGCGTGATCGGTACGGTATTGTGTCCAGGTTTGGGTACCGGGGAAGGGAAAATGTCCGCCAGCGTGTGTGCTAAACAAATGCTAAGAGCATATAAGGTTTGTTTAAATAACGAAATGTTGCGACAAGGTGGATTAGCTTCTGCGGTAAATGATCACATTAAACTACTTCGATAGTATTCACGTTAGAATATATTTCTAAGTAATGTAACGAGCTCGTGTCTACATGTCTCGGCTGGGAAAAGTAATCATAGTGAAATGAGTAAGTTACTAATTGATAACGGAACTAAATTCAAGGCTAATTGCGAAAATACGTGCAATCGTATGAACCTAAACGTTAAGTTTACTATGACTCTAGAATCATATCTGAATAAATTGACTGAGTATGGTTGTATAGGTGCTGGTCAGGGGATGAAGTCGATGGAATGTAGTGTCGGTTTTTGTGAATTAATAGATTCGATTATTCCACGAGAAGGAAAAATATCTCTAAATGTAGCGATGGAATTTATTAATGGGGTTGCTCCTGTAGAGCATCTTCTTCTTACGCGAACCGACTTGTGGGGATTTCATAATAGAATTTCGAAGAGTGATGAGGTTTTAAGGTCCGTGATACGAGTGGTTCTATGCTGTCTCTATTACCCTGAAAATAAATATGACCAGTTGGATGGATTGATAAATGCGATGGAGTTTTGTTGTATTGCAGACAAAACCCTGAAAGATGAAGATTTCTTAAGGGTGGCAAAAGGTGTTTATCTTGTATAATGATAAACATTATACGTTCACACTTAACAAGGTGCGACATTCGCCAGGTTAACTTCTGCTCTGTTTGATCAGTTGCTTTATCATACGTAGATTGACAGAATATCAGGATAAAGTTATGGACCTAAAGACAAGGAAGTTGCGGGAATCGAGCCGCTACAAGGGATAGTAAACGACCCACGGGTGGGTCGATTTCGGATTTCCTTCGAAAATCATACTTTCATATTTATTAATTGAGCGAAAAATAATTCTTGGCAGATGACAAATTAGCGATTGGTGAAAGCATGGAGAAATCAAATGTGTTGAGTATGCCTTCAGCCTTAACTACAGCCGGCCAATCCTGATTTGCTAGGGCGATTTTTCCCAAAGCCACGAAATCAGCTTGTTCATTTTTCAGCGTAACATTGGCTGTTTCCGGTGCAGAAACTCCACCATTTGCGATAACAGGTAATCCGCTGTATTTTTTTGCTAATTCAGACAAAGGTGCACTTCCGGAAAATGCTGCATCATTAATGTTCGGCTCAGCTGTATGAATATAATCAACAGCACAATCTCTCATTAATGAAAATGCCTGTTTCGCGGCATCTTCGCCATCTTCCCAAACGTGTTCGATATCATTTACCTTCTTCTGAGAAAAACGAAAACCAATAACAAATTCATCACCAACAGCCGCCCGTACAGCATTCGCAACTTCTCTGTAAATACATAAACGCCCTTCAATGCTTCCTCCGTACAGGTCATCGCGTTTGTTCGTGTAGCCGGTGAGAAACTGGTCAAGCAAATAACCATTGGCACCGTGAATTTCCACTCCATCAAATCCTGCGTTTTTAGCTAGTACCGCGGCTTCAGAAAAACCTTTGATTACAGCATCAATATCTTGTTGAGTCATTGCCTTTGGTACTTGGTAAGGGCCGCTACCGTGATAAAATGGCATTTGTTCACCTAGCGGCTGTACAGCTGATGGGCCCTTTGTAATCCCAACAAATCGATTGAATTGTGATAGTGCCCCAGCGTGCATTAGTTGGGCAAAAATGACACTGTTTCTATCATGCACTTCTTTAATCACTGGCTCCCAACTCAGCGCTTGTTCTTGTGTAGCAATACCTGGTTGATCAAGATAGGCCTGAGAATATAATTGGTCTGTATATAGTCCTTCAGTAATAATTAAACCAAAGCCGCCTGCTGCAAAGGCTTTGTAATAATCCTTCATTAAGGGCCCTACGGTACCATCCTTTTCTGCACTCACTCTGGTCATAGGTGCAACAACCAATCTATTAGGGATTTCCAAATTCCCGATCACTGATGTTTCAAATAGAAATGAATATTTCGTTGACATGTCTCTATATCTCCTTTTCAAAAGTGTGCGTATTTTGACATCCCTGCTTCTCCCTGATATATAGTCTTTTCCTAAAATAACTATCAACAATTTATTGATAATTGGAGGATAGGGTCATCGTCAGAACAAAAATAAATCAACTGGAAAGCCTGCGGGTATTTAAAACCGTAGTTGAGCAAGGAAATTTCACCTCTGCGGCTAATCAACTAAACGTATCAACTGCATGGGTGTCGTCTTGCATATCCCGCTTGGAATCAGAGTTTGGCGCGACTTTGTTCACCCGTAATACCCGCAATATGCAGATAACCGACAATGGTAGGCATTGTTTTGAAAAGGCTATCATTCTTCTTAATCAGTGGCAGGAACTCGAAAGTGATTTAACGCAATCACACAATAGTACTCGAGGAAAAATACGTATTAGCCTGCCAGTATCCTGGGGGCTATCACAGTTTGGAGCTGTTTTGACTGAATTTAGCAAGCTCTACCCGGATATCGTGCTCGACATCCACTTGAGCGACAGTTATGTCAATGTATTGCGCTCCGAGTTTGACCTAGTATTACGCCTCGCTAGCAAGCTGGAGGATAGCTCACTGTTTTGCCAGAAGATTACTGACTACCGTCGTATAGTTTGCGCGACACCTGAATATTTAGCTCTTCATGGCGAGCCAGCTCACCCTAAAGATCTTAATCGGCACAACTGCCTTATATACAACTTGCCAGGAACCCCTATCAAATGGCAGTTTATTGAAGATAATGAACTATTGGATATCTATCTGGAACCTAGGCACTTATCTAACAACAGTCAATTACTCCGTGACGCGTTATTGGATAGCCAAGGGATCACGTTGATCCCTCAGTTTATCATTGATGAAGATCTGAAATCTGGCCGCGTAGTCGCAATATTGACTGAGTATGAAACGATGCCATTAAACCTCTATTCAATCCGCCCTAACGGTCAGTATTCGACCCATAGGCTTAGACTGTTGCAGAAAGTAATAATGTCCCATTTTGGGGAATAATTGACTACAGAGCGCAGAAAGAATGGAAGCGGCAGCTTGCGAAACTTAGGATTGAACACCTTTTAACTTACTTAATCTAGTATGGGCTTTACAAATATCCGCTGCTTTAAACTGTAACTTGGGTATTCTTCCTTGCACAGTAAAATGCACGCTTATTGTGTCGTTTTGTTTATGTTTGTGTGTGAATGGTCCGTCAAATTGATATGTATCCACTTTGTAAATTATGTGTAAAATATAAGCTCTGTGAATCTATTCTGGGTAAGCATCAGGCGAGAATTAACCTGACCGGTCCGCGTCATTTTTCCTGACCGGTTTTTGTTTAAAGCGTTAACTGGCGAAAAAGAAGATGGAAGCAATATTCAAGAAAACAGAAGGTGATTATCTGGAGGCCACATTAGAAATCGATGGCCAAGAGATAATTGCCATGGATGAATTCGGCGGCAATGATCTAAGCCCTGGAGATATAGTCAATATTGAGTTGGCTGTTGGGCTTGCTTACGAAGATGAAGAGCAGAATTCAATGCTAGATAGCAATCTAGATGGTGAGAAGAAACTAGAGAGCCAAAGAGGTTGGTCATATCGAGCATATGGCGTTGTAACTAGCATCGAAGAAGAAATATTGATCGATGTTGGTCTATGTGAATTGGCTGCGCCATTCGAAACCACAATTACGGGTGAGAGCATAGCTTTCACCATAACTAGGCTCGATGCGTATGCAGCTAACAAGTAAAGGCACCGGCAGAAAACGTTATGCGAATAGATGGATAAATTGAATGTGAAACAGTTAATTGGTTCAATTTTTATCTTATTAGCGCTTACTTCATGCGCTACGTTAAACCAATCAAATGAGTTGGTTGGGAGATGGGAGTCAATCGAAATTGTCGGAGACGAAAGGCTTAGTTCAGGACAATCTAGAATGACTCTAGAAATTGAAGAAAATGGAGAAGCAAGTATTATGGTAACTATGACTGAAAATGGAGTAGTGAAAACACAAAGCTCCTCAGGGTTTGCTGAAGGGATGGACTTGCTTCGTAATGACGGCAAAGAGACTGCAAAGCTAGTGGTAAACGGTGAGTTTCTTGAGATGAAGGATGAGAAAAGAGAAAAGACTGTTATTTTAAAAAGAGCCGTTCATGCAAACTAGGCATAACAAGGCTATGTACCGAAAATGAACCTCCGGGGGGGGCGTCAGGCTACAAAGGAAGTAATCGAATATGGCTGATATAGATTCAGTACTAGAACAGGTAAGAGCACATTATTTATCTGCTTATATTGAAGTTATTGATGATCATAAAAAGCGGCATAAGCCGGCAAGTCCAGAGATTTTACTAGAGGTCGGCGGTAGAGAAGATAAACCTTTTCCTTATAGGCTTTATAGAACAGATTTAATGAGCGGTGCTGTAGAATCACCAAACATGACTGATTTTAATAACGATACGCACCTTACTTTTGAACCAATAGAGTTTGTAGCAAACAAAGAATTATCAGTTACGCTATCGTCTATTTCATGGGATGCGATTGAGTTTGACAGTGAATGTTTCAACCCCGAGTCTGAGTTGCTGGCTAATTGGGCCTTGAAATGGATTGATACTGAAGATGATAAAAAGCAAGACGAAAATGGATTGGGCGGTTACATACACTCAATAACTTTTCCAGAGATCACAGAAAGTCATTGCAGCTTTTCGGTCGACTTCGGTTCGGCTGGCATTGGTAGTTTTTTCGAGCTGATTAACGTATTTATTAGCCTTGGAATTAGAGAGTTATCAATACACTCAAACTCTTGAAGGTTTCGGTGATATAGCGAAATATCTAAAAGAGAATATAGCTAACATTTTAGTCAATCGGTTAAGTGGCTGTTAGTAAGTACCGCGATCAGTAAGTCCTTAGAGTTAGCCCTTAGTTATAAATATGTTGCAAAACCCACCTAAACTGAATGATAATGAGAATCATTACTAATCGATTCGCTATGCTTGGAGAGTGAGCTCTTCATACATGGCCTATTCACGCAAAATAGCCGCTGCAATGGATAGAATATGATGGCCAACGCACATACGATTAATCCATGCCTTAAAGTACTGCGTGGCAAAGTCCGCGAAGGTACTGAGCCTGAAAATCCTCTGCTAATTGCGCTTTGGCTCAATATGGAAAATGAAGGGGAAAATGAATCATCCCTTTCTATCGTCACCCGGCGTGAGATGTATGTTGCACAATTTCAACTATTGCTCGATGTCGTTGTCGATGATCTGGTGCCAGGCCATTGGCGTAGGCTGTGTCTTGATCATATCTATCAACCTCTGAGTTCCCTCAAAAAGATATCGGATGGGGAACATTCAGAGCAAAAAATTCGCAAGTTATTGCAGGAATTAGCGGTAAGCTGCCGCTATATTGAACACGGCCTAACGAATTGACAGCATCTTCTCAGTCAAACTTATAGGAAATACCATGACCGAAACTCGTATTGAAAAAGACAGCATGGGGGAGCTGGAGGTACCAGCTAACGCCTTATATGCTGCGCAAACTCAGCGTGCCGTAAACAACTTTCCCGTCAGTGGTCAGCAAATGCCAGCCGCGTTTATTCGGGCGCTGCTTTTGGCCAAGTATGCCGCTGCGGAAGCCAATAGTGAACTTGAACAAATCCCTTCGGATATGGGCAAGGTTATTTGTCAGGCGGTGGATTCGCTATTAGAAACAAACGATTACATGCAGCATTTTCCGGTTGATGTATATCAAACTGGATCAGGTACCAGCTCTAATATGAATGCTAACGAAGTGCTGGCAACACTGGCCACCAAGGTGTACGGCAATGATGTGGGTGCTAACGATCACATAAACTACGGTCAAAGCAGTAACGATATTATTCCATCGGCCATTCACATCAGCGCATCATTAGAGTTGCACAACAAGCTGCTACCGGCATTGGAATACCTGGCGAAGGGAATTCGTGAAAAAGCGGTAAGCGTAGACGGGCATGTTAAAAACGGTCGTACACATTTGATGGATGCTATGCCTGTGCGAATGAGCCAAAGCCTTTATGCTTGGGCTGATCAAATTGAACAAAATATCCAACACATTAAGCAGCTGCAATCGAGTATACAAAGCCTGGCACAAGGTGGTACTGCTGTGGGTACGGGAATCAATGCTCACCCTGACTTTGCTCAACGCTTCAATACTGCGTTAACGGCAAAAACCGGTATTGCATTTGCACCCGCGAATAACTTTTTTACGCATATTGGTTCTATGGATATTGTCGTAGCCTTATCTGGTCAGTTAAAGACTACTGCAGTATCCATGATGAAAATTGCTAACGACTTGCGTTGGATGAACTCTGGGCCTTTGGCTGGGCTAGGTGAAATAGAGCTACAGGCGCTACAGCCGGGCTCGTCAATTATGCCTGGAAAAGTGAACCCGGTTATCCCTGAGGCGGCGACCATGGTTGCTGCCCAGGTGATCGGCAATGACAGCACGATTACCGTCGCGGGTCAGTCCGGTAATTTTGAGCTCAACGTGATGTTACCAGTAGTTGCAAAAAATTTGCTAGAAAGCATAGAGCTATTATCAAATATAAGCCGATTATTGGCCGATAAGGCAATTGCTACATTTACGGTAAGAGAAGATAGACTCAAAGAAGCACTCGCGCGCAATCCTATTCTGGTTACTGCGCTAAATCCTATTATTGGCTATCAGAAGGCTGCCGAGATAGCGAAGCTAGCGTACAAAGAAGGTCGCCCGATTGTTGATGTTGCAAACGATAACACTGATCTAAGTCGAGAGGAGCTAGAGCGCTTGCTTGATCCTGCCAAGCTTACTTTGGGTGGAATTCAAAGCTAGCCTTTTCGATCAGATAAAGTGGTTGTCTCCTTGGGTGAGGGGGAACTTGATTTTTTTCCCAAATGATAATACAAAGGAATATTATCATTTGGGTGAATAATAAAATGAGTGTTAACCTGCGTTCGTTAGATCTAAATTTACTGCCTGTATTTGATGCGCTTGTATGTGAACAACACTTATCGCGGGCAGCAGAGCGCTTAGCGATGAGCCAGCCAGCTGTGAGTAACGCGCTAAAGCGATTGCGTGTGATGTTTAACGATGAGCTATTTATTCGTACTGCACGGGGGCTAACACCAACACCTAGAGCGTTTCAGTTGCACGATAGTCTTCAGCCCGCCTTGGCTGCGATCAAAGATAGTTGTGTGAATCAAACGTTTGATGCTACGACCAATGATCAGTGCGTACAGGTCGCGATGAACGCCGCATCAGAATATCTAATAGCGCCTGCACTAATTACAGCATTACGCAAAGATGCGCCATACATGCAGTTAAAGATCTATCCTGATCATCTGGAGGATATGTTACGCCAGCTAAAACAAGGTACGTTGGACTTTGCCTTGGATTATGTTGAGCATGACCCCTTGGAATTTCGAAGCCAGGCGTTGGTTGAAGAGGGGCTTGCGGTCATCTGTTCAAGAGATCATGGCGTAATTCAAGGAAAGGTTAGTTTGAAGCAGTTCGAGACATTGCCGCAGGTAACGATAATTCCACGCTCAACCTTAGCAGAGGGGAAAACGAAGCGGAAAGGCACTCCGATAGAACAATTGATGGGAGAAGACGTTCCACAGCGAAACTTGGCGATGTTTGTGTCAAGTTTTGTCGTAGTGCCGGACGTCGTGGCGAACTCAGATCTTATTGCCGTGGTACCGAAACGATTAGTGGAGCACTATCATTCTATCGATAAACTACAGGTATTGCCGTTACCGTTTGCGTATCCCAATGCCAATATCCGATTGGTATGGCATAAAAATAGGGACAATGATGTGGCGCACCAATGGTTCCGTCAATGGTTAGCGAATACGCTAGATTGATGCGTTGTAATAACGTTGTAATAACGCTGTAACGATAAAATTTTTCGAGTGACTTTTTCTTCGACACAAGCGTTTACGCTTGTATCGAATTTTTATTGAATACCTGTTGGAAAATAGATACAGAGTTGCTCAACAAAGCAATTACGGCTAAGCACCAAACAATAATAGCGCCACTGGGGAAATCAAAAATGCTTGATAACACTAACCCCGTGCCATAGCCGAATGCACCTATGAGAAGACCTTTGCTAATGCCTTTATATTCGCTTAATCGTTGGGAGGCTAACGCAGGAATGATCAGACTGGCAAATACTAAATATACGCCTACAAGTTGAACTGATAGCGTAACAGAAATAGCAAAAGGAAAATAAAAACGGAATAATGGATGTTTACACCATGTAATGCATCCTAAAACACCAGCATACACAAGAGCAATTGGAAGAAGCTGATCCCAGGTGGTCCAGAGTATTTGACCTACTAGCAGTGCTTTAAGGTGTTCTCCTCCGTGAGGATTGCCAGCCAAGGCCAGGATGCTGCCTGTTGCCGCAAGAACAAACAGGGATCCGATAATAGCTTCCTGAAATCTAATCCAATAATTCTCTGTCCAGTTAAGAAATACAGCAGATACAATCGCTGCTAACCCTGCACTTACTTGTATCGCAAGGTGATTTTCTTCGTCGAAAAAGAACCCGGCTAATACCACGCCCAATGCAGCGCATTGGGCGATGGCAAGATCAAGGAAAATGATTCCTCTTTCTAACACTTTACGACCTAAAGGGACGTGGGTTGAAAGTACTAAGAGGCCAGCCGCAAAGGCTGGTCCTATGATTGAGAGGTCGATTATGTCAAACATGTATTACCTTGATTTACAGTCATCCGCATTTATCAGCAACTCAATTGTAGAGTCGAATAAATGAAACAAGTCAGTTGCGGCTTTATTGCCCCCGACGGTAAAAGGAAGCTCAATCGCACATATCTGTGTTTTTTTAGCGAGCCATTGACTGCCTTTCTTGTCTGCTGAAGGTGATCGGATAATGGCATAAGCTGGCGCTTGATTCATCTGTTTTAGGAGGCCGCTCAAATGCCTGGTGGATGGCGGAATACCGGGCAACGGTTCAAGTGTGGCGACTAAGTTCATGCCCAACCAATTCAGTAGATACAACCAACTTTTATGATGAGCGACGACCGACTTACCCTTAAGGGAGGCTGCATCTGCGGTCCATCGACTTATGGCACTTCGCCAGCGTTGGGTAAAAACATCTAAATTCCTTTGGTATGTGGTTGCATTACTTGGGTCAAGCAATTGAAATCGCTTCGTAAGTTGGTCAGCCACCAAGAGAACATTGCGAGGGTCCAGCAGGATATGAGGATTGCCTTCTGGGTGTATATCCCCTTGTGAGCGGTCTGCCTTTTGTCCAGCATTAAGTTTTTCAGCGTAGTCGGCAGCATAAAATAACCCAGGTTCTTTTTGCACTTTGGGATTAGCACCTTTTTGAAGAAGTACGGGGAGCCAGCCTATTTCTAGGCTGGCTCCTGTGCAAAGCACTAAATCGGCGCGACGTACGCGATTGATCAGGCTAGGTCGAGCTTGGATATGATGTACATCCTGCTTAGCGTGGGTTGCGCTATAGGTTTCTACTAGATCACCACCAAGGGTTTGAGCAAGAGACTCAAGCTCCGGCTCACAAGTAAAAACCTGTAACTCTGCAACGGCGACTTCAGTCACTAAGAGTAGGGATAGTAGTGCTATGAAATGACGAGTTAACATGAATAATCTCCTCTTAGAATTGGTGAGCGCCATGGGCACCTAGGCTGATGTTGTACTGCAAAAGTATTTGATTAAACGTGTCGTCGTTGGATTGTTCTTCTTCTTCATCAAACACACTGATATTTGCACGAGCGAATTGTAATCTGAACTTGGAGAATTCAGTCGGGTACCAGGTAAGTGCGAGTGTTGTACGAGAGGATTCACCAAGATCAACTTTTTCCTCTTCTTCAAGATCATTGGTCATTCCTGTGGCGCTATAACGTGCTCCTATGGACCAGCGTGGCGCAAAACCATACACCGCTTGTATATAAAAACCATCCTGTTCGCCGGTGACTTCTTCTCCAATTTCGTCTGCCTCTGAGGCATCTTCTATTGTGAGGTCTTTGGTGAGATAAAAGTACTCAGCTTGGAGTTTTAGGCCTCCTTGACCGTAAGACCCTGTTGGTAGCATTTTGTAGACGGTATCAATACCGAAAACATTGGCCTCACCCTCAAGCAATTCCACGACCGCTGGGGATTCGTCTGCATCACCGTGGTCCTCTTGGTGGTTTCCAACGTGGATATAAGATAAGCCAAATTGTAGGGCATGATCGGCGCCTAGGTCTGGTGCAGCCTTTGCAAAAAACGTAGTGAGATGAGGGCCTGCTTCTTCTTCAAGGCCTTCACCGTCTAAGGATGCGCCGAGTTTCTCTTGGTCGCCTTGTAGTACTTCAGCACCCAACAAGGTGTACATGCTGGTTGCGGGTTGATAGGTGACTTGGACACCTGAATCAACTAATCCATGGTCGCCAAATAGAGAAAGGTATGCGAGGTTTTGGTCAGCAAAGTCCCAACTATGTAGGTGCTGTGCATTATGATATCCCACGCCGCTTAGAAACTTTCCGCCTTTGATTTTCCAGCCAGCAGGTAAGCCTCGAGTTTCAAAATACGCTTCTTCAACTTCTGCTTCGCCGTCTGCAAACGCAACGCTGAGCCAGGCATCGAGGTAGGGGTCAACAGTGCCTGAGAGTGTTAATTCTGTTTCTCTTAAGTTGAACCCGCGGCTGAGACCACCATGACCATGTGCATCTTCTTCGTGTCCGTGTCCACCTAAAATCCCGGCCATTTCGTCCAAGCGCTCTATCCCGTCACCATCCACATTGTCGCTGTAATAGGCGCCGTCTAGTATGACGCTGATTTTGGGGTTAAAAGAGGTGTCATTAGAAGATTCAGCGTGAGCTATGCCTGTCATTAATAACGCAGATGCGGCGATAGGAAAAAGATTCTTTCTCATAGTATTCTCAATAATAAGTCAATAAAAGCCGGGCAGCGCCCATTCTCGAGCTTGCCGTATTGTTTTGTAACTGTATGAAAGGTATCGAAAATTATGAAAAAGAAGGTGGGGCTCTTGACCTGAATAGAGTAAAGCGACTCGCGATTGGGTGCTTAGGGAAAACCGAAATTGAACAATGTGTATTGGCACTTATAGGAAAAGGTGTAGCAGAGAATGATAGGCCATTCTCAACACTATCAAGGACAAGGCAAATACTACACTCATGAAGATGATCTACTGCGGTGGAAAGGTGGTCTGAAGAATCGGAAACTGAAAGCGCGTGCACGGGCAAATGTATTACTGCCAACAATTGGGCGAGTAATAGCAGCACACTGAGGCTAAGAGCCTGACGCTTTTGTATAGGATTTGGTTTCATTGCACTATTTAGTAGATAAAAACGTCAACAGCTTAGCGCAAATTTAAAGGCATGTCACCTGCAATTGAGTACGATAAGTTCGGTGCCTAAATATTTTTAGTTGAACAAGTGTTTCTGAGACACTATCATTGGGGTTGTATAGCCACTAAGTGCGGGTGCGTGGATAGGGTGATTGGAATTTATGGGTAATTTATATGAAATAAGGGCGAAATATGATCGAGATACGATTGTTATGTATCAGGCATATTCGGAGAAATTAGCCAATTTGGCAATGGAGCATCAGACTTTTGTGAAGCCATTTTCGTTCAATCGAATGACTTGGATAAAACCGTCATTTTTATGGTTAATGCATCGCAGCAATTGGGCTCAAAAATCTAGTCAGGAGCGAATACTTGCAGTACATATTACTCGAGCTGGTTGGGAGAAGGCACTTTCTTTGGGAGTGCTGACATCTCCTGAAAATAAAATCCATGGTTCCGGAAAAGAATGGCAGGCAGATTTTGATAGCGCCTCTGTACATGTACAATGGGACACTGAAAGAAGTCAAAGGGGCTCAGCGTTGCCTTATTTTAGTATTCAAGTCGGATTGAGCCGACATATCATTCGGGAGTATGTGGATGAATGGATCGTTAAAATTGAGGATGTCACTCCTCTTGTGCACAAACTGAGGAAATTGAAGAAAGAGGGAGGGAAGAACTATTCGAAATACCTTCCTGTTGAGGCGCGTTATCCGCTTGCTTCCGGTATTGCTGCGCACCTGATGATAGGAAGTTAGCGAATAAACTAGCATTAAAATTAATCTTTGGTTTGCAGATGAAAGAAATAGTTCATTATTCAGATAATACGATAGTTATAAAGAAATTGCTGGAAGACATTGTTTGCGATTCACTTATTCGAGAATCTGAAGCTGTTGGGTTTGACGATGCACCGATAACAACGTCTTCTGGGCCGGTCATGCGACAAGATATTCGTAATAATACTCGGGTCATTATTGATCGCGCTGATATGGCTGATCAGATGTGGAGACTGTGTCGAGATTATATGTTTGATGAGTTTAAGGGGCGTATTGCTATTGGATTAAACGAGCGGTTTCGTTTTTATCGTTATGATAAAGGAGAGCAGTTTGATTGGCATCACGATGGTTATTACGAAAGAGACAACGGAGAAAGGTCGCAGTTTACACTTATGTTTTATCTTAATGATGATTACATTGGTGGTACAACTGACTTTGGCGAATTTTCCATAACGCCGGAGAAGGGGGATGCCCTCTTATTCTGGCACCATCAGATTCATCGTGGTTCTCCGGTAATCAGTGGTACAAAATACGTGATCAGAACTGATGTCATGTATTCGAACCGCACATAGATCTCTTTGTCAATTTACCCTATCATAGGGCTCGGGATGAGAAAATAAATTCGTACCGACGGAGGGGATTGTTGTGCAAGGAGTTCTTCAGGAAATCACACTATCGGATAATATTTTTTATAGTTTATTTTTGGCTTACATTGTTCAGTTGTTGATATATTTTGTGATCGCAGGAGCGGTGTCATTAATCTACGGTTCGATGCGAAATGTTCTGGGTGTTGGTGCGTTAATCGATGATCGTAAACTTAAACCTAATCAACGCCGGCGTGAAATACTCAGCAGTTTGATGAATTGCGGGATATACGCATTATTTATGGTGGCTTGCTGTCGCGTTTCGGATGCGATCGTTCCGTCATCGTTTTTGGAAGCGGCGCTTCAAATTGGTGGGTTTCTTTTGTTCTTCGATTTTATTAACTACTTTACCCATCGCTTGCTACATACTAAGAAATGTAAACGTTTTCATAATCACCATCATCAATCCATTCGTGTTACGCCTTGGTCTACGCTTAGCCTTCACCCAGTAGAAACCATCCTTAATCAAATTCCGTACCTATTGTTTGTGTTGATATTTCCTGTGAGCAGCTTGATGGTGATGGTGTTTTATATTTGGTTTATGGTGGGAATGGCCAATGGACACAGTAATTATAACCCCTTCGCCAATGTGAAAGGCTGGGGAATGGCGAAGCGGTACTTTGGTTTCCACCAGGCTCATCATGAGTATGGCCGATATAACTTCGGTTTTATCGGCACTCATTGGGATTGGTTATTCGGAACGATTGCGAAAGATAAGTGAACGCTACAACGCTAGTTCCTGTAGCCAATTGTTAGCCAATGCAGAATTATCCGTTTGCCATGGATGAAATTCGTCATCATAGTATTCATTTAGTTCTGCCTTTATTGCAGTAAATACACCGTGTTTGCCAAACAATTCATTGCGGGTTTTTAGCCAACCCCCACGGTGGGAGAGCTTTTTGTTACGCATCAGCAATAGAGCCGTTGACTCAAACATGTGCCCCATAAATACCGGAAGAATAAATCGCATTTCGGCTTTACGTAGTTTGTCGTTCCCCACGACTTGTTGATAAAGGTCATAAGCAACGGCTTTGTGTTCAGTCTCCTCTACTGCGTGCCACATAAATAAGGTCTTTAGATCAGGGTGCGGATTTTTACCCAAAAAATCAGGATTGTTCATCAAGAAATTAGCGAAAAGCGCGGTTAGGTGTTCCAGTGCGACAGTCTGTGCCAATTGCCTTTCAGGAGACATGTAAACGATAAACTTATTAATAAAGGTGGTTTGCCTTTCCACTAGGTCGGTACGCCAACCTAAATCTTGTATTTTGTCGTTGAACACTTCATGCAGATTGCCATGGTGCGCCTCTTGACCGATAAAGGCGCGTACGCGTTTTTTCATTTCTGGGTCGGTGACTTGGTCTTGGTAATATCGGACGCTATCAATAAACTGACGCTCACCAGGAGGAAACACTGCAGATAGTGAGCAGAAGAGCGATGTTAAGACGGGGTTGCCTTGAACAAATGTGGTTTCCAGTCCATCGAACTCCAGGTGTAAGCGTCTGGGTGTAATGGATATGGAATCTGGCGTTGGTAATATTGTTGGCATGTGTCCCCACCTTCTTATTTGGGTTAAATCATTGTGTGATTTAACGATCTCATCATTTTAAAATGGTAACGAGATTAAATGGGGACAAGCTTGTAGTGTTATGGGGCCACGTATCTTTTGATTATTGGGTTGAGGCTAGGCTGGTTAAGACGAGCGATACCAGCATGGATTGCTGAGTAACTCCCATTTTAACGAACATAGAGCGTAGATGGGCTCTTACGGTGTTCTTTTTAATGTCTAGCTCGTCTGCCACTTCATCAGTGGTATGACCTTCTGCCAGTAGAATCGCAATGGTGGCTTCGGACATGGTGAGCTGATAGAGGTTCATTAACGTACGGACGGATATTTCTAGATTTCGCTCAGGATCTTGAATCAACACGGTGAGGTAGGGGGTGACATCCGACTCGTTATGGTTTTCTACTGAGATAGGTTTTATCATGATTTGGTAATCGGCTTTACCGCTATCTCGAGGTACCGCAAGTGCGTTAATCGCAGCTCGTTGTTTCGTTTTTATGGCTTCTAGCGCTTCTTGTATGTATTTGTTGAGTTTTTCATTAAGCGCATTGTTGCCTACCTTTATTTGATTCTGGGTCTGATGCAGGCCATCGGAATCCGTGAGGTATTGGTCAGCGGTATTGTTAAACTGAAGGATGTTGCCATTTTTGTCGAGGGTGATGATACCGATAGAGCGCTTAGAAATGGAATCGGCATAAATTTGTCGTTCAGAGTCTAATTGACGTAACTGAATGCCTAATGCTACGGATTGCTCTAGATGCGGGATGATCAGGCGGAAGAAATCCAATTCTTCAGACGTGAAATTTCCCTGAGATTCCTCGCGGGTGAATCGGATCGATATGCGTGAGTTCTTTTCATATAACCAATCGATGCCAGCAACATAATCGATATTATAAGGCTTAAGAAACAGCTGGTAATAGTCGCTCTTAATCAATTGTGCTCTGGGAGTCTGCTCTTCTAGAGTGACGACTTCACCAATGGCTAGGTTCACCAGGGGGTCTTGGGCGTATAAGCTGGCGTAACCTCCGGCTTCGGTATCCATGATGGCGATATCTGCATCATCACCGCTGGTATAGATCAGGCCAGGGTCGGTCGCCGTAGGCTGGCGTACGATCATAGTCGCGTGCTGAAGATTGAGCATCTGACGAAGGTGGGTTAGGAAGTGCTTGCTGTTCGCTTCTGAGCTCGTAGCAGAACCATATAGGGCATAGAGTAAATCGGAGAACGCTTGATTATCGATCGGTAATGACATCGACGAATTTCACCTAAGGTCAATCAGTTAAATTAGCTTGTTATAACCAAAAATAGTACTCCAAATAGACCTTATTATGAAGTCATAAAAAATAGATTTAGGGGAAGGGTAGAGTGGGGAGGGGAGAGGATAAATCGCAAAAAGCCCTGATTCTTTTGAAATCGGGGCCTTCTGCTACAGCGTTCCTGAAATAACCGGTTAGCTTTTGGCTTTGGCCATTTCCATTGCAACGTGTTCGATAAGGTCTTCTTGACCGCCAACAGCCTTCAAACGGGCCATTTCCAGCAAGATATCCTGTGAAGGGACACCAAACTTAGCGCTTGCACGCTGAGCAAAGAGTAGGAATGAGGAGTATACCCCTGCATATCCAAGTGTGAGTGAATCTCGATCAACGCGGACGATTTGATCCATCAGCGGAACAATCTTTTCTTCTGCAACGGCCATCAATTTGAAGATATTAACGCCTGTTTCAGCTTCCATACGATCAAGTACGGTGGCAAAGACTTCTAACGGCGTGTTGCCAGCGCCAGCGCCAAGACCTGCGGCAGAGCCATCAATACGGTTGGCACCGGCGTCAACCGCTGCAAGAGAGTTAGCAACGCCTAATGCCATGTTGTGATGGCCGTGGAAACCAAGCTCTGTCTCCGGCTTCAAGCGGCTGCGAAGCAGGCTAATACGCTCTGTCACGTGGTGTGGCAGCATATAACCGGCGGAATCCGTGCAATAGATGCAATTGGCGCCATAAGACTCCATCAACAAGGCCTGCTCTAGCAGTTGCTCTGCTGAGATCATATGGGCCATCATCAAGAAGCCAACAGTATCTAATCCCATTTGGCTGGAAAGGCCGATATGTTGTTCTGAAACATCGGCTTCAGTACAGTGGGTGGCAACACGAATGGTGCTAACACCAATATCGGCAGCCATCTTGAGGTGATCGATAGTGCCGATACCTGGAAGCAACAATGCAGAGATTTTTGCGTTCTTCATTTTCGGTATAACGGCATCTAAATATTCTTCGTCCGTCGCTGCCGGAAAACCATAGTTTACTGATGAGCCGCCGAGTCCATCGCCGTGGGTGACTTCTATTAGCGGTACACCAGACTCGTCTAGCGCTGTCGCTATATCGACCATTTCATCAACTGAAATTTGGTGTTGCTTAGGATGCATGCCATCGCGTAGACACATATCGTGAAGAGTAACTTTTTTGCCTTTGAGATCCATCGTTGGTCTCCTCGTAAATTTGTCGTAATTTGGTTCGGTGCCTAAATGGCGCCTAGATAGCGTCTAGATAGTGCCGTTTGCGATCGCTTCTGCGTACAGCTCAGCGGTACGTAGGCCGGCAGCAGTCATGATGTCGAGGTTGCCAGAGTATTTCGGTAAGAAATCGCCTAGACCTTCAACTTCCATAAAGACGGTGACGCGCTTGCCATCAAAGATAGGGCCGTTGATCAAGCGGTAGCCGGGAACGTACTGCTGTACTTTCTCTACCATGGCGTGAACCGAGGCGATAATCGCTTCTTGATTTGGTTCATCTTTGGTTAAGCAGTGAATGGTGTCACGCATAATTAGGGGTGGCTCAGCAGGGTTAACCACGATAATGGCTTTACCTTTTTTCGCGCCGCCGACTTTTTCGATTGCGCCTGCCGTAGTACGGGTAAATTCATCAATGTTTTTACGGGTACCAGGACCAATGGATTTTGATGCGACGGTGGCAACGATCTCACCGTATTCAACTTCTTGTACTTGGCTAACCGCTGCGACCATTGGAATAGTGGCTTGTCCGCCACAGGTCACCATGTTGACGTTCTCTTTGCGGCCTTCTTTAAGCAGAGCCTCTAGGTTAACGGGAGGAATACAGTAAGGGCCAATCGCAGCGGGTGTGAGATCGATCATGATCACACCTTTTTCATTGAGCTTACGAGAATTATCAGCGTGTACATAAGCTGATGTTGCATCGAACGCGATTTGAATGTTGTCTTCTTCCACAAAAGGAACCAGTCCATCAACACCGCTGGTAGACACTTTCATGCCAAAGTCACGGGCGCGCTTAATGCCTTCTGATTCTTCTATTCCTACCATCCATACGGGTTCAATCCAGTCGCTACGCATGGCTTTCATGAGTAGGTCAGTTCCGATGTTGCCTGGGCCAATAATGGCGGCTCGTAATTTCTTAGACATTGGTTTGTCCTTTCAAAGTGCTTAATAATTCTGAATATTTCAACAGGGTTTAGTGAAGACTGGCTTATACGAATTTAATCGTTGAGCTGCCCAGTCCTTCTAATTCCATATGCATTTCATCACCGGCAACCACAGGCTCCAGTGGTACGAGGGAGCCAGATAAAATGACTTCTCCCGCCTTAAAGGGGATACCAAATTCCCCAAGGGTATTGGCTAACCATGCTACAGCAGTAAGGGGGTTGCCCTGGACTGCGGAGCCTTTACCTTCGCTGATCTTTTCGCCGTTCTTGAATACGGTGACGTGAAGGTTAGGTAGGTCTACGGTATTGGGGTCAATGCGTTCTTCACCTAATACATATACTCCACAGGAGGCATTATCTGCGACGGTATCTTGGATTTTTATTTTCCAATCGTCGATGCGAGAATCGACGATTTCAAAGCAGGGGATAATGCACTCGGTTGCCGCAAGCACGTCAGCTTCAGTGACGCCAGGGCCTTGTAAGTCCTGTTTCAACATAAAGGCAATCTCAGCTTCGGCTCGTGGCTGAATAAGATTGTCTTTGATCGTGACAGAGGCTCCGTTCTCTACATGCATCGCGGAGGTGAGAAAACCGAAGTCCGGTTGGAACACGCCTAGCATTTCTTGTACTGGCGCAGAGGTTACCCCGATCTTCTTACCGACAACTTTTTCATCTGTATCTTCCAGGCGAGCTTTTAACATTGCTTGAGAGATATAGTAGGCATCTTCAATTTCGATACCTTCGCAGCGGTCTGTTAAAGGAGAGAGTGTCTTGCAATCACGCAGTGCGTGATATAACTCTTCTCCTAGTGCTTGGCGTTGATCTTCAGATAAGCTCATGGGTTATTCTCTAGTAATACGTGAAACGTTATTTGTTTTTTAAGAAATCAGTACATCGCTGATTAAATAGTTCTGCATGCTCGATCATTACCCAGTGACCACATTGGCTGAGGGTAACCATTTCTACATTGGGGCAACGAGTGACCAGAGTTTCTGCTCCGCTGATGGGGCAGAAGCGATCTTGTCCGCCCCAAAAGCCGAGAATCGGTGTGTCGATCTTGCTTAATTGATCCGTAATATTGGGGATCATCATGCGGGTGAAGGCTGCGGGATTCTGTGTGCTCAAAATCCTGAAGCGTTCTTCTATTAACTCGTCAGTGATATGCTTGGGATCAAATACAATCAGCTTCAATACTTCTTTGAGGTAAGCTGGCGTAAATTCTGGTGACCCTAGCGGTACCTTGGTCATGGCTTGAATGCCTTCCATTTTTTGGAAGTACACTTCTTTTTCTTCCAACCCACCACAACCCATTAGCATCAGGTGACTAATGCGCGCTGGGTGAGCAAGTGCTAATCCTAAACTGACGGCACCACCTAGAGAGTTCCCCACTAAGGCAAACGTCTCCAAATCCAATTGGTCGGTAAAGTCTATGACGCTAGCAACAAAGAAATCCAAGGTGTAATCGAGATCAGGTTTGTCGCTGTCACCAAAACCGGGGAGGTCAGGAATAATGACCTGGTAGCCGTTATCAACAAAATGCTGCACATTATAGCGAAAGTTCAACCAACCACTGGCGCCTGGGCCACTGCCTTGTAAAAATACAACAGGGTAACCTTTGCCATAAGTGGTATAGCTAATATTAATATCGGACTTCAGTGTAATGATCTGTTCTGCGGATTTTACCGGAGTGGTCATATTGATTCCTTTATTCACTATTCAACAACAGCGGGGTTAAATTGAATGGGTCCGCCTAGCATATCTCGATGGGAGTGGGGTTGTGATCCATTGGTGTCGGTAACACCGTAGTTCACACCTAGCTCTGCACCGATGAAGGCTTGGCCGGATTTGTCCATAATCTCAGGGTCACGATGTAATGCGTCAATAATTCGCCCAGTAAATTCAGGCGTTTCTGCGGCTTCAAAAAATGCAGCGTACTTTTCAGGTTCTGCTTCCATCACCATTTGCAGGCGTTCGGTTTTTAGCACACCCATCCACAGTGATACGGTGGCGACATCATAGGGGCGAAGGTCGTGCGCCATATCCCAAATCATTTTATCGCCGCCGGATTTTTGCGCGCCGTAGGCTGGGCCGTGCATATAGCAGGCGGCACCCGGGGATGAGGTATTCACGATGAGGCCGTTTTTTTGCTTTGCCATTATCTTGGCTGCGTAGTAACTGGCGACATAACTTGATCGTAGACCGACATCGAGAATATTGATCAGGTCGAGCGATTTTTCAAAGAATGGACCAGGTGCAACTAATTCATCGTGTAGATTGGCGGCATTGTTAACCAATATATCTAAACGGCCATGTTCGGCTTCTATTTTGCTAAATAGTGCTTCTACTTCTTGGTCGTTACTGTGGTCGCAAATGGCGGCGATACCGTTGCCGCCACGCTTGTTAATATCTTCTACTGTCGCATAAACGGTGCCGGGTAATGGCGCATCGCCTTCTTGTTTACTACGACCGGTGACATACACGATGTCTCCCATGCTTCCGAATGCAAGGGCGATACCTTTTCCTGCTCCGCGACTAGCGCCTGTAACAACTACAACTCGTGGTGGTGAAAGATTCATGCGGATATTCCTTGTGCATCGGGAGAGACAAAAGCCGGAGCGTAATAAGCGCTCCGGCTAGATGTGGGACTATTACCTATTTGCAATATTGCTTATAGGAAGATGTCGCCATTTTCTAGACCTAACTGAACGCCACCGTAGTTACGACCAAATTGGTAAGGGTTGTTTGCAACGTGTGCACGACCTGCCAATATGTCTAGAGTGAAACGTTGTAGTGGGCTGTTGGTAAATATTGCACGACCACCACACATTTTTTGCAGTTCCAATACTTCTTGTAGGCACTGCTCAGGCACCTGTGCAGATTCAAAACGGTATTGAATGCGTGTGTTGATATCAGTGGCTTCACCTTTACGGGCATTTTCCATCAATACGGCAAAGTTATTCTTTAGTGTCAACTTAAGGCTGTCTACTAATGCTTGTGCGCGAGCGACAGACATTTGTGCTTGTGGGTCTTCAGCAGTTTTAGAACCGGTGTTGGAACCAACACGCTTAGACGCTACTTTCAAGTACGCGTTAATTGCGCCTTGTGCTGCACCGATAGTCGAACCGGATACTGCGCGTGGGAATAGCTGACCAAAGGGGATTTGGTAGAGTGGGACACTCTTGGAGTCGATGCCTGGGTTAGTACCTTGGAATCCATCTAATGAGCTGTGAGTGCGGTAGTCAGGAACAAACGCATCTTCAACAACAATATCGTTACTGCCAGTACCTTTAAGTCCAAAGGTGTGCCAAGTATCAAGCACTTTAAAATCACTGCGTGGCACTAAGAATGTACGGTAATCAGGATTAGGGTTAGATTCTGTTGGAGGAACAACGCCACCTAAGAATACCCACTCACAGTGATCACAACCGCTAGAAAACGCCCAGCGACCGCTAAATTTAAATCCACCTTCGACGGGAACAACTTTACCGACTGGCATATAAGATGATGCGATCAGTACGCTAGTGTCATCTTTCCAGATATCTTCTTGTGCTTTTAGATCGAATAAAGCGATCTGCCAGTTATGAACAGCAATAACACCATAGATCCACGCAGTAGACATGCAACCTTCAGCAAGGGTCATTTGTACATCAAAAAATACCTGCGGGTCCATCTCATATCCGCCCCAACGCTTAGGCTGAAGTACGCGGAAAAAACCGGCTTCATGCATCTTAGCGATGGTTGCCTCAGGCACTTTTCGTTCTGCTTCTGCTTGAGGGGCAGTTTCTGCTAGGTAAGGCACCATATCACGGGCGCGTTGCACTAAAATTTCTGGTGTAACTTCTTGCTGGATTGAAGATTCTTGGGCTGTCATAACGGCGGTTCTCGCTAAATTCGTAGAAAATTAATAAGGGTCATTATTTTTTTTGGGTACTGCTTGTCTTTCATACAGCAACGGGAAGATCTAAATCCGCGTACTGGCCAGCATGAAAAACCAATGGTGGTTGTACTTTGTTATCGACTTCGATAACGCGGCCAACCAAAATAATATGGTCACCACCTTCATATCGTGATTCGATTTCGCACTGAAATACTGCGCTGTAGTCAGCAAGGATCGGTACGCCGCCGTGGCCTTCTGTGTGCTCAATGCCCGCAAAGCGATCGTCAGCTTTAGAGGAAAACTGGTTCGACACATTCTGTTGCTGTGCATTAAGAACATGTATCGCAAAGCGCTCTGTTTCATTAAAGGCATCAAATGTTTTTGCAGTCTTAGCGATGCTCCAAAGCACTAACATGGGGTCTAGTGATACTGAGCTAAAGCTATTAACGGTCATGCCTGCTTTATTCCCTTTTTTATCCAGGGTGGTAATAACAGTGACGCCAGTAGCAAATTGCCCTAATGCGTTACGAAATTCTTTAGAATCAATTTGAGGCTTGGTCATGGCTAATCCCTAATGGTCTTTCTGATGCAGTGATGAGCGAGGCTCTTTGTTCGTGTGATTCTAATCATGTCAAATGGAGGGGCGGTGTGTCATACCTCAAATGGCCTATGGGTTTAGGGCGGGCTGAATAGCCTTATAAAATCGCCCTAAACCGTTTTGCTTGGCCGTTAGTGCTGCTTACTCGTGGCCGACGCTAAAGTCGTGACCCCAGAAGCTATTGACAGTGCTTTGGAATGAGGAGTAACGGCTCCAATCGTCTACCGTGCGGCCTTCTGCGCCGTATTCGATCATAAAGCCAGAAGGGCTAGCCATATAGAAGCTCACCATATGGTCGTTAGCATGACGGCCTAGGGTACCCGTAAGCTTAGTGCCTTCGGCTTTCATGCGATCCATGGCGCGGCCAACTTCATCAACGCTGTCCACTTCAACCATTACGTGTACGCAGCCTGTGGGCATTGGGCATTCTAGGATCGCCAAGCTGTGGTGACGCTCATTACAATGCATGAAGTACAAACGCTTTTCAGGCTCGGCTGGGTCTGGCGTGAAGCGCACTTTCATAAGATCAGAAAGATCAAAGCCCATCACGTCTTCATAGAAGGCTAAAGACGCGTCAAAATCAGGAGTAGGCAATACGGTGTGGCCAAAGCCTTGGTCACCAGTGATAAATTCTTTGATACCGACAGGCGAGGCGAATTGACCGAAGTCAGAGATAGGGCCCCAGTACACTTCATGCTTGTTGCCATCAGGGTCGGCAAAGCTCACAAGGTCTTGTACTTGACGAGTGGCAATCAGTTCGGCGCTGGCGCGCTCAAAATTAACGCCTTTAGATTCAAGGATTTGTACTGCATCAGCAAAGTCTGCTGGGCTAGCAACTTCCCAGCCACTGAGCTGGTAGCTGTCTTGCTCAGACTTTTCGATAAAGATACGGTAAGGACGGTCATCCATTTTTAGGAATACGTTGTCGCCACCGTTTAGGGCTTCCGATACGTCCATCATTCCCAATACATTGGTGCCGTAAGCGGCCCATTTGCTTGGATCCGTAGAGTTTACGCCAATGTAACCTAGGCTATGTATTTTCATGTGCATCCCTCTCTCGGTGCGGTTTAGTTGTTTGCTAATGTTCGTAATTCTGTTTTAAGTACTTTGCCGGAGGCATTGAGCGGTAGTGCGTCGACAAATTGGATTTTGCGGGGCACCTTATAGTTCGCCATATGCTCACGGCACCAGCTATTGAGCTCTTTGTCTGTCATGGATACGCCAGGCTTGAGCACGACAAAGGCCTTCGCGACTTCGCCCATGCGCTCATCGGGTACGCCAATGACGGCACTCATGGTGATGTCTTCGTTACCCGCCAAGATCTTTTCAATTTCGGCGGGATAACAATTAAACCCACCTGTAATAAACATGTCCTTTAACCGGTCGGTAATTTTGAGATTACCTTGTTCATCCAAGATTCCGACGTCACCGGTATGTAACCAGCCTTCATCATCCATGGTTTCTGTGGTGGCATCGGCATTCTCGAAATAACCTTTCATCACATTAAAGCCGCGGAATACGATCTCGCCAGCTTCACCAGTGGCAACGGGTTGGTTGTTGCCGTCGACACAGCGTAGTTCAATATCGGGGATTGCTCGACCGGATGTTGTGGCAATGGTTTCTGCACTGTCCTCAGCGCGACAGGCGGTGACCAATCCACAGCTTTCGGTCAGGCCGTAGGCGGTGATCACGACATCAAACCCTAGGCGTGATTTCATTTGCTCAATCATTTCTACTGGAATGACGGCTGCACCAGTGGTGGCGCGCTTAAGCGTTGAAATATCGTATTGGTCTAGTTCTGGGTGGGCCAATAACGATTGGAATAAGGTTGGAGGCCCAGGCATCACGGAGATCTTATCGGCTGAAATGCGCTGTAGGATTTCTGTGGTATCAAATACCGCATGTGGCAGTAGGGTAACGCCCTTCAATAGGCAGGCTAGAATGCCCGCTTTGTAGCCAAAGCTATGGAAGAAGGGGTTAATCACTAGGTAGCGATCACCACAAGATAAACCGACGATGTCGCTAAAGTGGGTAAAAGTACGCAGATTCTGTTCGTGACCCGTCATGACCCCCTTGGGGTTACCGGTGGTGCCAGAGGTGAATAGGATGTCAGAGACATCATCGCCGTTCACCGAGGCCATACGCTCAGCAATATCGGCGGCGCTGATAGTAGTCCCTTGCTCTAGGAACTGTTCCCAGGCGGTGCGGGTACGTTGGGCTAGCGCTGGGGCGTTGTCGGATTGTCGAAAAACAACAATATCGTTGAGCTCCGGAAGGTCTTCGCCCTCAAGCATCGAGGGGTAGTCGGTGTCTAGGAAATCCCCGATAGAAAACAGCAGCTTACTGTGACTCGCACGTAAGATATAAGCGGCTTCGTTACCTTTGTAACGGGTATTTAATGTCACCAGTACCGCGCCAGCATACTGTGCACCTAAGGCCGCGATCACCCATTCGCTGATATTGGGAGCCCAAACACCAATACAGTCACCGTGTTTGATTCCCTTGGCGATTAAGGCGGCGGCTACCTGTTTTGCTTGGGTGGCAAAATCAGCAAAGCTAATTTTAGTGGCGCCTTCTTCTAAAAAGCTCTGATCGCCATATTGCGCGGCTGCGGCGTCAATTAGCTGGGGGATGGTGGTGTGCTGCATGGTTAATTCGCTCGTGGTCGTGTTATGCGGTTTACCCAATAGAAAGAGGGCATTCGCGCTACTGTATTCCTATAGTAAAGAAGGTAGCTAAATCGCCTTCTCTTGTCCTAGTCCATTTTGACGATGGGTCTTGTGAGCAAACAACGCATAATAAATCATATCCTTAAAGGCCGGCTGTTTATTGATCAGCAAAACGTTGGTATAGCCCGGCCGCAGTAACATAACGATGGAGGTTTCCTATGAGTAAAGTGCTATCTGCACAAGAAGCCGTCGCCCAGATTAAAGATGGGATGACGATTGGAATTGGTGGTTGGGGACCTCGTCGCAAGCCGATGGCGTTGATTCGTGAATTACTACGTTCCGATGTAAAAGATCTTACCGTTGTATCGTACGGTGGTGCGGATGTCGGCATGTTATGTGCTGCGGGCAAAGTAAAGAAAGTTGTTTTTGCTTTTGTCTCTTTGGACTTTATTCCTTTAGAGCCTTACTTTCGTAAAGCTCGCCAGACGGGATCTATCGAAGTGATGGAAATCGATGAAGGCATGATGTTATTAGGCCTTCGAGCGGCGGCGTGGAATGTACCTTATATTCCCACTGCGCTTGGATTGGGTACGGACGTTATTAAGCATAGCGATGATCTAAAGGTTATCGATAGCCCATACGATGACAAAGAGTGGGTGGCAATGCCTGCACTTAAGTTAGACGTATCACTCATACACGTTAACCGTGCAGATAAGCGCGGCGTATGTCAGATCACAAGTCCTGACCACTATATGGATGATTGGTTTGCACGTGCAGCGGAAACGACCATTGTAAGTTGTGAAGAAATTGTTGAATCTGATTTCTTCACCCAAGGTGATGAAGCGCGCAGTGTGTACTGGGAACGTTGCCAGACTACGAGCGTTGTGGAAATTGCCGGTGGCGCGCATCCTTCGTCATGTGCACCCAGTTACGGTTTTGATGTGCCACACTTTAAAGAATACAACGGATCGGCCAAAGAAGGCGGGTTTGCAGCCTATGCTGAAAAGTATGTCTCTGGAAAGTCAGAAGAAGAATATCAACAGTCGGTCGGTGGTTTGGATGCAATCCAAAAATTGCCACTCCCCGTTTATTAATCGGCCCATTGTGATATTAGCGTAAGAGGAATTTAAGATGAGTACACCAGCGACAGAATATAGCTTGGCAGAATTAATGATTGTTGCGGGCGCAGAAGCGTTTCGTAACGATGGAGAAGTATTAGCAACCGGTATCGGCATGATACCGCGTTTGGCCGCAAGCCTTGCGATGAAGACGTTTAATCAGGATCTTATGATGACTGATTCAGAAGCGTATTTATTGTCAGAGCCAAACCCCGTGAGTGGTCGTAGCTCTCATGAAGGACAGCAGAAAGAAACCTGGATGGGTTTTTCTCGCATCTTTGACAACGTGTGGAGCGGTAAGCGTCACGCAATGGTAGGGCCTACTCAAATAGATAAGTACGGCCAATCGAATATCTCCGCACTAGGCGGAAGCTATGATCAACCTAAAGTACAAATGTTAGGTGCTCGTGGATTCCCAGGCAATTCGATTTGTCACGCTAACTCGTTTTTTGTACCTACCCATAACACGCGCGTGTTTATGGGTGGCGAATGCGACATGGTGTGTTCTATTGGTTATAACCCAGAGCGTTTGCCAAAGGGTTACACCATGGACGATATCGATATCCGTTTGGTTATCACTGACCTGTGTGTGATGGATTGGAATGGTCCTAATAACATGTTGCGTGTTATTAGTTTGCATCCTGGTATTTCTATCGAGCAAGTCTTGGAAAATACGGGCTTTGAAGTGCATGCAGAGGCAGATTTACCGACTACGCCAGCGCCCACAGAAGAGCAGCTTGCGGTTATCAGTCAGCTTGATCCGCAAAACTGGCGTTCAAAGCAGATAAAAGATAATCCTCCAGGGGATCGTTCTTAATTAGCCAGAAGATAGTGAAAGAATAGAAGTCTAGCGGTCAGGTGACTGGCCGTTAGGATGCTTGAGAAGAGCATCCAGAAGAACAATCAGCGGTGACGACACGAGTGAAATAACTAACGCGGCAGCTGATTGAATAAGACAGTATTACCCGTCATATTGAATTTGAATCAATAGATCAAATTCCGCCGCTCTATTGAGTATGTTGTCTGCATGCTCGATCCACTCTTGTCGTCCTGTAACGAATTCAATTCATGCCGTTAGGTTTAGATTAATCGGCTTTCCCGATGCATACGCTAGGAGAAGGATAATGAGTACCAAGAAAAGGGAACCCGCCATTGAAGGCTGGTTCACAATGGATGAAGACAAGCCCCATTTGCTAGGTTCTAAGTGTTGCGACTGTGGCACATTTTATTTTCCTAAACAGAAGAACTTCTGTAAGAACCCTGCGTGCGAAGGCGAAGAATTTTCTGAAGTAAAGCTCAGCCGAACCGGTAAAATCTGGTCGTTCACCAACGCTTGTTACAAGCCACCAGAGCCTTTTGTTGCGGCTGACCCTTATGTGCCTTACACAATTGCAGCAGTGGAACTTGAAGCTGAGAAAATGACGGTACTAGGGCAAGTGATCACAGGCGTAAATGTCTCTGATCTAAAGGCCGGTATGGAAATGGAATTGGTGCTAGAAACATTGCACGAAGATGACGAAACCGAAAAAGTAACTTGGAAATGGAAGCCGGTTTCGGCTTAACCTGGGGGATTGAAAATATGTCAAATGAAATAGCAATACTTGGCGTTGGAATGCATCCCTGGGGTAAGTGGGGAAAGAATTTTGTAGAGTACGGTGTAAAAGCCGCCCGTGATGCCATCAAAGATGCGGGCATTGATTGGAAAGATGTAGGATTTGTCTCTGGTGCAGCGACGATGCGGTGTGGTTACCCAGGTTATGTTGCCGGTGCTACGTTTGCACAGGCATTAGGTTGGCAAGGTGCGGAAGTGAATACCAGTTATGCAGCTTGCGCATCGGGTTCACAAGCGTTAGCCGCAGCCCGTGCTAAGATTTTAGCCGGAGAGTGTGAAGTGGCGTTGGTGGTGGGTGCTGATACGACTCCTAAAGGATTCTTGGCTCCTCAGAAGGGCTATCGCCCTGATGATCCGGATTGGGTGCGTTTCTATTTAGGTATTACTAACCCGACCTATTTTGCATTGTATGCCCGTCGTCGTATGGAAATGTACGGCGATACTCAAGAAGATTTCGCAATGGTTAAAGTGAAAAATGCTGAGCATGGTTTCGCTAATCCCAATGCGCGATACAAAAAGAAGTTTACTGCGGCGGATGTTGCTGCCTCTGCCATGGTTGCTGACCCATTACGGTTAATGGATATCTGTGCAACCTCTGACGGTGGCGCTGCATTGGTTGTGTGTAGTATGGAATATGCGAAGAAAATGGGCAAAGCAGACTCAGTGAAAGTGGCTGCGATCTCTACAGTAACACCGACGTATGCCTCTTCGGTCATTGAAATGCCGGATATTGCCACAGACTCTGGTGCGATTGTTGATGCACAAAGTTTCCGTGCAGCATTGCCAAAGAAAGCGTATGAAGAAGCTGGCATCGGCCCTGAAGATATTAGTCTTGCAGAAGTGTATGACCTATCGACAGCGTTGGAACTGGATTGGATCGAAGATTTGCAATTGTGTGAACGTGGACAAGCCGCTCAGTTAGTACGTGAAGGTGCCACTAAAGTTGGCGGGCGCTTACCGGTGAATGCATCAGGTGGTTTGGCGTGTTTTGGTGAAGCCGTACCGGCGCAAGCGATTTCACAAATTTGTGAATTGACTTGGCAGTTACGCGGTCAAGCTGGCGAACGTCAGGTCGCGAATGCCAAGGTGGGTATTACGGCGAACCAAGGGCTATTTGGTCATGGTTCTTCTGTCATTGTTAAGAAATAATCGTTAAGAAGTAATCGTTAAAAAGCGGGAATAATCATGGCTACAGCGCTAAATACTCGACTATGTGAATTGCTTGGATGTGAATATCCAATTATTCAAACCGCAATGGGGTGGATTGCAGATCCAACACTTGTGGCGTCTACCTGTAATGCGGGTGCCTTCGGCTTTCTTGCGGGTGCAGTAATGACACCGCAAGAAGTGGAAGACGGGATAAAAGAAATTAAATCCAAAACCGATAAACCGTTTGGTGTTAATTTCCATATGTATACCCCTGGCGCAAATGAGATCATTGATATTTGCATCAAGCATAAGGTAAGGGCGGTGAGTTATAGCCGTTCACCGGCGAAGAGCATGATTCAAAAACTCAAGGATGCCAATATTGTCTGTATCCCTACGGTGGGTGCGTTAAAGCACGCAGTGAAAGCGGTAGAGATGGGAGCAGATGCCGTGGTTGTTCAAGGCGGCGAAGGTGGTGGGCATACAGGAGCCGTTGCTAGCAATATCTTACTGCCTCAAGTGGTTGATGCGTTAGATGTTCCCGTAATCGCGGCAGGTGGTTTTAAAGACGGACGTGGATTGATCTCTGCATTGTCTTTTGGCGCAGAAGGTATTGCGATGGGGACACGTTTCCTCATGACAAAAGAAAGCCCTGTGCCTGCAACGACCAAAGAAAAGTATATCGGCGCATCAACAGAGCAAATTATTGTCAGTACCAAGTTGGATGGCATGCCACAGCGCATGATCAATAACCCTTACCTTAAACAGCTCCACAGTAAAACGGGTTTGGGTATCTTATTGCTAGCGATCAAGAATGGCTTGGAATTCAGTAAAGGTGCATTAATTCCGATGCTGATGTCTGCATGGAAAATGAAAAAAGCCAACGGTATGACTTTAGGTCAAACCATGATGGCAGGTAATGCGCCAGTAATGATCCAAGAAGCGATGGTAAAAGGACATCCTGATCAGGGTGTGCTTCCTAGCGGACAAATCGCGGGCGCGATTAAAGACTTACCAAAAGGTGCTGATCTTATCGCCTCTATTGTTGCTGAAGCCAGTGAGACCCTTGCACGATTGAATCGTTTGAGCGGTAACGTTACGTCAGCAGAACAAAAAAATAATCCATCGGTTGCCGAGATATAACCGCAACCCGTACAGGAGAAAAGCACATGGCTTTTGAAACATCAATTAATAACGGCATTGCAGAAATGGTTTTCTGCAAGCCACCGGTCAACGCATTTGATAGCAAAGAATGGGCCGCAATTGCCGCTCATATTAATGCGCTAGGCCAAGATGACAGCGTGCACGTTATTGTGATTCGTGCCGATGGTAAAGGATTTTGTGCTGGCGTTGACATTAAAGAGTTGGCGGCAGATAGCACTAAGATCGTTGCGGTCAACAAGGGTAACTACGATACGTTCGAAGCAATTCATCGTAACCCCAAGCCTGTCATTGTTGCCTTGCACGGATTTGTGTTAGGTGGTGGTATCGGAATTTCCGGTGCAGCGGATATTATTGTTGCCTCTGATTGTGCACGTTTTGGTGTGCCTGAAGTGGATCGTGGTGCCATGGGCGGCGGCGCGCATTTACAGCGTATGTTCCCTGTGCAGAAAGTGCGTTATATGTATTTTACCGGTGAGTTTATCGATGCTCAGGAAGCTTATCGTCTTGGTGCGGTAGAGCGTGTTGTGCCTAAAGATGAGTTGCGTGACGTTGCATTATCGATTGCAGCAAAAATTGCAGAGAAGAGTTCACCGATGATCCAGCTAGCCAAAGAAGCGCTAACGGGTATTGAAGATGGTGACCTAGAAGTTAAATACCGTTGGGAGCAAGGCTTTACTCTGCAAGCCTACACCGAAGGTGACTCACAAGAAGCTAGAGATGCGTTTGTTGAAAAACGTGATGCTAGTTTTTCTGAATAGAGGGCGTTTCTGATGGATTTAAATTACACACCTGAACAAAACGCATTTCGTAAAGAAGTACGTGAATGGCTAGCGGCGAATATTCCGGCAGAACCTTTGCAATCATTCGATACCGCGGAAGGTTTCGAGCAGCACCGAGAGTGGGAAAAGACCCTCGCAAAAGGTAACTGGGGCATGGTGACGTGGCCGAAAGAGTATGGCGGTCGTGGTTGTAACCTTATCGAATGGTTAATATTTGAAGAAGAGTATTACCGTGCCAAAGCGCCGCTTCGCGTCAACCAAAACGGTATTTTCTTATTGGGCCCTACCTTGATGGAATACGGTACGCCTGAGCAGAAAGAACGCTTTATTAGCAAGATGGCCAGCGGCGAAGAAATGTGGGCCCAGGGCTGGTCTGAGCCGGGTGCCGGTAGTGATATGGCTGCGATTCGTTCGAAAGCAATTCGTGATGGTGATGAATACGTCATTAATGGTCAGAAGGTGTGGTCTACTCGCGCAGTATTTGCCGACTGGGTATTCTGTATCTTTAGAACCGATGCAGATTCAGAGCGTCATAAAGGTCTCTCGTTTGTCTTTGTACCTCTTGATGCGCCGGGTGTTACCGTTCGACCTATTCCTCAGTTAGATGGTTTACCGGGTTTTGCGGAAATATTTTTTGACGATGTACGCGTGCCCGTATCGAACCGTTTAGGTGGTGAAGGTGAAGGGTGGAATATCGCCATGGCGACGGCCGGATTTGAACGTGGCTTGATGTTACGTAGCCCTGCGCGTTTCCAAGAAACGGCTAAGCGTTTGGTGTCTCTGTACCGTGAACATGCCAACGACATTATGGATCTTAGTATCGAAAATGCAGTGGTTAAGTCCTATATGGATGCAGAGGCTTACGCACTATCCACTTACCAAACTGCTTCGCGTTTGATGAAGGGTGGCAAGATTGGTTCTGAATCCTCAGTGAACAAAATATTCTGGTCTGAACTCGATCAGCTTATGCATGAGACCGCGATGAGTATTCTCGCATCTCGTGCCGAGTTATTACCTTCATCTCCGAATGCTGGCGATGTGGGCGAATGGCTAGATGGCTTTATGTTTGCTCAGTCTGGACCAATCTACGCCGGTACCAATGAAATTCAACGCAACATCATTGCTGAGCGTTTGCTTGGCATGCCGCGTAAATAGGAGTTAAGAATCATGGACTTTACATTTACCGAAGATCAGTTGCTATTTTGTGAAAGCGTCAAAGAATTTTTACAAGGTGAAGTGACAGCCGAATCTATCCGTGCATCGTGGGATACCGATACTGGTCGTAACTCAGAGTTATGGACACAAATGGTTGAGCTTGGCCTTACCGGTATGCTAGTTCCAGAAGCATACGGTGGTCTTGGCATGAATGAATTAGATTTCATTTTGCTAGCGCAAGAATGTGGACGTTACGCATTACCGGAACCATTAGTTGAAACCGTATTAGTCGCAACACCGCTACTCGCAAGCTTGGCAGATACGGATGCTCGTTGTGCGTCATTGCTAGAAAAAATTGTCAGCGGTGAGGTAATGATTGCTGTTGGTCATGCTGCGAATAATTTAGTTAGCGACGCACATGTTGCTGACTATCTATTGTTGCCTAAGGGTGACCAGGTACATTTAGTCCCTAAAGATCAAGTTGAGCTTATCGCAGAGAAAAGTGTTGATCCTTCTCGCCGTTTATTTACGGTTAAATGGGAAGGCAACGATGAAACCTGCTTAGCCTCTGGTGCTGAAGGCGTTGCGTTATTAGCTGCGACATTGAATCGCGGTGCGCTGGGTGCCGCTGCACAGATGGTTGGTCTTGCGGAGCAGATGGTTGCGATGTCGGTTCAGTACACCACAGACCGATTGCAGTTTGGCAAGCCTATTGGCGTTAACCAAGCATTGAAGCATCATATGGCCAATTGCGCGGTGAAAACTGAATTCGCCAAAGCGCCGTTATACCGTGCTGCTTATACGGTGGTACAAAATCCGGCTCATGCAGATTTTGCGGTATCTCACGCAAAAGTAGTGGCGGGTGAGGCTGCATTATTAGCGGCTAAGAACAGTATTCAGTCGTTTGGCGCGATGGGTTATACCTGGGAATGTGATTTGCACATTTGGATGAAGCGCTCTTGGGCACTGGACAAATTCTGGGGTCACGCAGGGTTCCATAAGAACCGTTTACATCAGTGGTTGTTAAACCCGAATGCCAAAATCGGCGCAGAAATGACCTTTGGCGAACAAGCGTAGTTAATATTCGTTAGCAAGCACAGTTGTGCCGTTTACATGAAGCATACGACGATCACCGTTCGATGTGAGAATTGAGGTTAAGAATCTGTTTTGGAACTATCGCCCCCAGGGAAGGGGGCGTTAAGCGTACAAGGATGTATTTACCGCGTGTTCCAAAACAGATTCGTAATGTCGATTCGAGAAGTCCCACCGGCCTACTGTCATCGTTGAATAAAATAAACACAGAGAAACTCTCACAGAGAAATTATCATGGCTGAAGCATATATCGTAGATGCAATAAGAACCCCCACAGGTCGCCGCAAAGGCGGGCTTGCCCACGTACACGGTGCAGATCTTGGCGCACACGTACTGAAGCATATCGTTGAGCGTAACGGTATTCCTGATAACGAATATGATGACGTAATCTTTGGTTGTGTGGACACTATTGGGCCGTTGGCCGGTGATATCGCACGTACCTGTTGGTTAACTGCAGGTTTAAGCGATGAAGTGCCAGGCACTACCATTGACCGTCAATGTGGCTCCTCTCAGCAGGCGGTTCATTTTGCGGCGCAGGCGGTTATGTCTGGCACCATGGATGTGATTGTTGCGGGTGGTGTACAGACCATGACGCAGATTCCGATTTCTTCCGCCATGATGTGTGCAGAGCCTTTAGGCTTTACCGACCCCTTTACCGGTTCTAAAGGTTGGGTTGAGCGTTACGGTGATGTGCCGCCGACGCAGTTTAACTCAGCTCAGATGATTGCGGATAAGTGGGAAATTAGCCGTAAAGAGTTGGAAGAGTTTTCTCTCGAATCTCATACGCGTGCGATTAATGCGATTAAAGAAGGTCGATTTGACCGTGAAATCGTGCCATTGGAAGGGGTGACTACCGATGAGACGCCACGTCAGTCTTCGTTGGAGAAAATGGCGGAATTGGACGGTTTATTCGGTTGTGACAAGGTGACGGCTGGGGTGTCTTCTCAGACCTGTGATGCGGCATCGGCGATGTTGATTGTGTCTGCGGATGCGCTAAAACGTTATAACTTGAAGCCTCGTGCCCGTATACACCATATGTCAGTTCGAGCGGCTGATCCTATCTGGATGCTGACTGCTCCGATAAATGCGACAGAATATGCCCTTAAAAAGGCTGGAATGACGTTAAATGACATCGATCTAGTCGAAATTAACGAGGCATTCGCATCGGTAGCTATGGCATGGTTAAAGGAGACGGGTTATGACCATGCGAAAACGAATGTGAATGGTGGTGCGATTTCGTTGGGCCATCCTTTGGGTGCGACGGGTACGAAGTTGATGACGACGTTGTTGCATGAGCTTGAGCGTACTGGTGGTCGGTTTGGTTTGCAGACCATGTGTGAAGGTGGTGGGCAGGCGAATGTGACGATTATTGAGCGGTTAGCTTAATCAATTAGTTGGTCCGCAGACCAAGGTGAGGTTAGGTAGATTCTAGCGAGCAAAAGCATTTTTGGCTTTTCAGGCGCGCGAAATTACCTCCCTGTAGCTCAGCGGCCCCGTCCATGGGGCCGATGGTCTGAAAAGCCAAAAACGCGTTTGCTCTTGTGCGTAGTGTCATCTGAGAGACTCGCGGTTAAAAAGCTTGCGTTAAGAAGCGCAAATCGAATTTATCTGCTCTGCCGACCATTAAGGCAAAGCAATGAGAAGAATACGTAGCGAGTTGCTACCAGAATTGAGTGAGGAAATATCATGTCAGGAATTTGCCAAGATCGTGTGGTTATTATTACAGGTGCCGGTGGTGGTTTAGGGGCGTCTTACGCGCACGCATTTGCCGCAGAAGGTGCAAAGGTTGTGGTGAATGATATCAATGCAGCGGCGGCGCAAAGCACGGTTGATTCGATCCTAGCCGCCGGTGGCGAAGCGATTGTTAATACCTCTGATATTACCAACTATGCTGATTCTGAAAATGCCGTGAAGCAAGCGGTTGAGACGTTTGGTGGTTTACACGCGGTTGTGAATAACGCCGGTGTTTGTCGTGATCGAATGTTTGCCTCAATGACAGAAGCAGAGTGGGATACGGTAATTGCCGTTCATCTTAAAGGACACTTCTGTATTGCTAGCCATGCGGTTCATTATTGGAGAGACCAGAGCAAGCAAGGTAATAAAGTCGATGCGCGTATTATTAATACATCATCGGGTGCCGGCTTAAATGGTTCTGTTGGTCAATCCAACTATGCGGCAGCAAAAGGCGGTATCGCATCGCTTACTTTAAACCAGTCTGCTGAGTTGGGACGTTACGGAATTACTGCGAATGGTCTTGCGCCTGCTGGCCGTACCGGCATGACCGAAGATGTGTTTGCTGACATGATGAAGAAGCCAGAAGATGGCAGCTTTGATTATTATGATCCGGCTAACGTTGCGCCATTGGTTGTGTGGTTGGGTAGTGAGCAGTCTTCTGGTGTGACGGGTCGTATCTTTGAAGCTGAAGGTGGAAAGATCTCTATCGCTGATGGTTGGAAGAGCACCAAGGGTGTTGATAAAGGTGATAAGTGGACGCCAGCTGAAATTGCCGGAGCGATGGATGAGTTGCTTGCCAGCGAAGTCCCTGCACAAAAAGTCTATGGGGCGTAAACCCCAGTAAGTTTTAGGGTATTCGCGGCACCTCACTGCTTAGCGGATACCCGTTTTTATTTGATGTGCTAACACATCGATGGTTTGGAGGTAGTTATGGAATTTGCATTCACTGAAGAACAGTTAATGATTCGCGACACAGCGGAATCATTTCTAAAAGAAGTCTCCACCAGTGAAGCTATTCGAACTGCAATGGCAACAGATGCAGGTTTTGATGCCGATCTGTGGAAGACGATTTGCACGGATTTATATTGGCAAGCGATTCACATTCCTGAAGAGTTTGGTGGCATGGGTCTTGGTTATGTTGAGCTGGTCGCCATGATGGAACAGATGGGGCGTTTTCTCTTATGTTCGCCTTTCTTTTCCACCGTGTGTTTAGGTGCGAATGCGCTGATTATTGCCGGTACTGAAGAACAAAAAGCGTTGTACTTGCCACAGATATGCGAAGGCAAGACGGCTACCTTAGCGTATACCGGATTGTCTGCCGCCCGTAGTGGCGGACAATGGGGGGCGCAGACCATTGATGTGGTTGCCACGTCTTCCGGTGATGAATTTGTGTTAAACGGCACCGTGCGTTTTGTACCCGACGGTGCGAGTGCAGATATTCTTGTGATTGCTGCGCGGACAGCGGGGTCTGTTGGTCGTGATGGTGTGAGCTTATTCGTGATTCCCAGTGATACTGCGGGTGTTCAGCGTACGTTATTGAAGACAATGGATCAGACGCGTAAACAGGCAGAAATTGTGCTGGATAACGTAACAGTGTCAGCGTCTGCGTTAATGTCAAAAGAAGGTGAAGCCTGGACTGAACTGTCTACTGTGATTGATTTAGCCACCGTAGCACTTGCCGCCGAGCAAATGGGTGGTGCGCAACAGATTATGGATATGACGGTAGAGTACACCAAAGAGCGAACCCAGTTTAATCGACCGATAGCGGGTTTCCAGGCGATCAAGCATATGGCTGCCGATATGATGACCCGTGTTGAAGTGGCACGTTCTGGTGTGTATTACGCTGCATGTGTTGCACAGGATGCCTTTGATCTTGCGGCAACCGGTAATACCGACGGTGAGTTTTCTGCAGAGTTGCCAGAAGCGGCAAGCATTGCAAAATCCTACTGCTCTGACACGTACTTCAAAAATGCCGGTGATAGTATTCAGATGCATGGTGGCGTTGGCTTTACCTGGGAATACGATGTGCACTTGCACTTTAAACGTGCAAAAGCGACTGAGCATCAATTGGGTAATGGCGCGTATCATCGTGAACGTATCGCAAGTTTACTCTTGGATTAATGACAACAGTCAGAGGATAGAATTATGAAATTGAATTTCAGTGCCGAAGACGAGTTGTTTCGTGGTGAAGTGGCGACATGGTTGAAGGACAATCTGACCGGCGAATTTGAACAGTTACGTTTTCGCGGTGGCCCTGGGGATGAACATATGTTCCCAGAAGAGCGAAAGAAGTGGGAACAAAAGTTAGCGCAAGGCGGTTGGACCTGTGTGGGTTGGCCGAAAGAGCAAGGTGGTCGTGGTTGCTCCATTGAGCAACAGGTAATCTTTAACGAAGAGTATGCTCGTGTCGGCGCACCAGGCCATGTTGGTCATATTGGTGAAGGTCTGGCGGGTCCAACGATCATTGCGTTTGGCTCTGATGAGCAAAAGAAAAAATACTTACCCGGTATCGTTGCCGGTAAAGAATTGTGGTGTCAGGGCTATTCTGAGCCAGGTGCTGGATCTGATTTGGCCAACGTAAAAACCAAGGCTCGGTTTAACGAAGATACCGGTAAGTGGGTTATCAACGGTCAAAAGGTATGGACCTCGCTGGCGCAGGAAGCGGATTATATTTTCGTGATTGCGCGTACCGATCCTAATTCAGTTGCTCATAAAGGGTTGGGCTTCTTCTTAATGAAGATGGACCAGCCAGGTATTGAGATTCGACCGATCCAGCAAATCACCGGTACCAGTGAATTTAACGAAGTCTTTTTCGACGACGCCGAATGTGAAGCGGAAGATATTGTTGGCGCGCCGGGAGAAGGGTGGAAGGTCGCGATGGGATTGTTAGGCTTTGAGCGCGGGGTATCAACCCTGGGTCAGCAAATGCAATTTCAAAACGAACTCAACGAAATTATTCGTATCGCGAAAGACAATGGTGCGAATACTGATCCCGCTATTCGTCAGCGTATTGCAAAAGCTCACGCTGAACTAAAAATCATGCGTTATAACTCCATGCGGATGCTGTCAGGCCAAGGTGGTAGCGATGGTAGCTTGCAAAAAGAAGCGTTGATCTACAAATTATTCTGGGCCACCTGGCATCGGGATATGGGTGAATTAGCGATGGATGTGCTTGGGCCTGAAAGTCAGATATTGGATGACGGTGAGTATGGACTTACCCGTTTGCAGTCCATGTATTTGTTTGTGCGTTCCGACACGATTTACGGCGGCACCAACGAGATACAAAGAAACATCATTGCGGAACGTGGTTTGGGCATGCCTAAAGAGCCAAAGATAGCGGCCAAGTAAATAGCCCGCTAGATAAACGCCGCGAAAACCATGTGGTAATTGACAAACTATTTTATTAATAAGTGAGAAGATCATGGATATTCATAACCCTACGTATGTTGAAGGCCACGGATTACTGAAAGGTCGTTCAGTACTTATTACGGCATCTGCCGGTGCTGGTATCGGATTTTCTGCGGCGAAACGTGCCGTAGAAGAAGGTTGTCGCGGTATCGTGATAAGCGATATTCATGAAGGTCGGCTTGAAGCTTCGGTTGCGAAACTGAAAGAAGAGACTGGCCTAGAAAACGTATTTGGCTTGATCTGTAATGTAGCGGTTGAAGATGATGTGCGCGCACTTATCGATTTTGCTGAAGATAAGCTACAAGGTGTTGACGTACTGATTAACAACGCCGGGCTGGGAACGTCTAAATTACTTATCGATATGGAAGATGATGAGTGGATGAAAGTTATTGACGTAACCCTGAACGGCACCATGCGTATGACTCGCTATATGATGAAAGTCATGAAAGCCCGTGGTAACGGCGGTGTTATCGTTAACAATGCTTCAGTACTGGGTTGGAGAGCGCAGACAGAACAGTCGCATTATGCCGCCGCGAAAGCCGGTGTGATGGCGTTAACTCGATGTGCAGCATTAGAAGCGGCTGAATTTGGTGTGCGTATTAACGCCGTCTCACCGTCTCTTGCCGTACACCCGATGCTGAAAAAATCCTGCCCTGCTGACTTGCTAGCGGAGCTCGAAGGTAAAGAAGCCTACGGCCGTGGTGCTGAAGTATGGGAAGTGGCAAATATCATGATCTTCCTTGCGTCAGATTACTCTAGCTATTTGACGGGCGAAATCGTTTCTTGCTCAAGTCAACGTTCATAAGCGAGAAAATCACTCATGACTACCGTATTCAAAACCCCGCTTGATCTAGAAGCCGCCGTGGGTACCCGCTTAGGGGAAAGCGAATGGCTGACTATCGATCAAGATCGTATTAATTTATTTGCCGATGCAACCGGCGATCATCAGTGGATTCACGTTGATCCGGTTAAAGCCAAAGAAGGCACCTTTGGCACCACTATTGCCCACGGATATCTTACGTTGTCACTGGTCAATATGTTTTTACCTGAGATCGTTGATGTGCAAGGTATTAGCATGGGCGTTAACTACGGTTGTGAGAAAATTCGTTTTCCATCCGCCGTTAAAGTTGACTCCCGTGTACGTGGCGTCGGTGAACTTGTTCAAGTAGAAAATGTAAAAGGCGGCGTACAAGCCACTATTCGCGTCACTGTAGAAATTGAAGGCAGTGAGCGTCCTGGTTGTGTTGTGGATACGATCTCTCGGTACTATCCAGAATAAGTATCCAGAGTAAGTATCCAGAATAAGGGGCTCCAAGTAAGAATATTTTTAGAGAAATTACGGTATTGATAGGTTTGCTACGATCCATGGATTCATAGCAACGTGTATAGCGAGGCGAATTGAACGGTAAGGTTGTAGAACTATCGCCCCCAGGGAAGGGGGTGTTAAGCGTATAGGGATGTATTTACCGCGTGTTCTACAACCTTATTGTTCAATTCAATACCCACGGTCGGGATAACAACAAACCTACCCAACAAATTTAACAAGCAAGATTTGAGGAAAAACCCATGCGTGAAGCAGTCATCGTATCAACCGCACGAACCGCCCTAGGAAAATCATTCCGTGGCGCATTCAACGACACCGAAGCACCAGCAATGGGTGGTCACGTTGTTAAATCTGTTATCGAAAAAGCCGGTATCGATCCAGCGCTTGTCGATGACTGTATCTTCGGTGCTGCGGCACAGCAAGGTACACAATCCTATAACCTGGGTCGCCTATCTGGCATCGCGGGCGGATTACCTGAAACAACATCAGGCATGGCCATCGAGCGTCAATGTTCTTCTGGCCTTATGAGTATCGCAACTGCTGCCAAAAGCATCATGTGTAACGAATACGATGTTGCCGTAGCCGGTGGTGTAGAATCAATTTCATTGGTTCAAAACAAGCACAAAAACACCTACCGTGGCGTATCAAAAGCGGTACGTGCCATCGACCCTGAAGCTTATATTCCAATGATCGAAACGGCAGAAATAGTTGCCGATCGCTACAATATCTCTCGCGAAGCACAAGATCAGTACTCACTGCAAAGTCAGATGCGTACTGCTGCCGCCCAAGAAGCCGGCATCTTTGATAATGAAATTGTACCGATGACCACAACAAAGGCCATCTTCAACAGAGAAACCAAAGAAACGACGTACGAAGAAGTCACGATTTCAAAAGACGAATGTAATCGTCCATCAACCACCATTGAAAGCTTATCGGGCCTTGATCCTGTATGGAAAGATGGTCATTGGGTAAAAGAAGGACGATTTATTACCGCCGGTAATGCATCACAACTATCTGATGGAGCATCTGCATCACTATTAATGGATAGCCAAATGGCTGAGAAGCTTGGGCTAGCGCCACTGGGTGCTTATCGTGGGGTCGCGGTTGCGGGTTGTAAAGCTGACGAAATGGGAATCGGTCCTGTATTTGCGATTCCTAAGTTGTTGGAACGTCACGGCTTATCGGTAGGAGATATCGGTGTGTGGGAGCTTAACGAGGCCTTTGCATCACAGGTGATTTACTGTCGAGATCAATTGGGTATCGACAATGATCGTTTGAATGTAAATGGTGGTGCAATCTCTATTGGTCACCCATTTGGTATGAGTGGTGCGCGCATGGTCGGTCACGCATTGCTCGAGGGTAAGCGTCGTGGCGAAAAATATGTGGTTGTCACCATGTGTATCGGTGGCGGCATGGGAGCAGCAGGACTATTCGAAGTTTACTAAGTCGATAGACCCGTAGAGTAAGCTACCCCTAAGCGCGGGTGGTAGATCATTAAAAACCCAGGCATGTTATATGTCTGGGTTTTTTTATACCAAAATCGTGTAGAAAAATGCAAAAGACCTAGCCTAGGTTACAGGAAATAAAAATTGTAGCGAGCTAGGCTGTATAAACAGGACTATAAATAAATGCAATTGCTAGGTTTTTACTTTCGATGATACTTAGGCATCGACTACGGATAGCTCTTCTGGATAAAGGATATGATGAACATTGATAGAAAAATCTATTTTTCGTTATTTTTCAGTCTTTTTCTAGGGCTATGTTCTACTACTGCAATATCTGAGGAAGACATTTTACAAATCTCCATTGATCAAGCTTACCCCCCTTATATGTATACCAGCAACGGAAATGTTATGGGGTTGTATCCGGTACTCATCTCGGCCGTGTTTGAACGTATGGGGTATCGTGCAGAAGCCAAAGGTTATCCCTGGAAGCGAGCGTTACACCTAGGGGAAGTAGGGAAGTCCGGTATTGGTGGAATCTATATGAATGAAGAGCGTGTCAAAATTTACGATTATTCCGATCCTCTCTATGATGAAGAATTGGTTGTTTATGTACAAAAAGGAAAAGAGTTCTCGTTTAATGACGTAGCGGACTTACGCGGGAAAAAAGTTGGTCTCAATTATGGCTGGAGTTACGGCGATGCGATTGATCGAGCCAGAGAATCCGGAGTATTTGTTAGCGATGATTCTGTTAGAAATAATGTAGCAAATTTTAAGAAGCTCGTCGGTGGTCGGATCGATTGCTTTGTGGTTGATGAGTTAGCTGCTCGTAAAATTATTGCCGAACAAGGGCTCGAGGATAAGGTTGTTCGCTTAGATAGCGCCATTAGTATTAATTCGGGATACCTGGTTTTTTCTAAAAACCGAAATGATCAAGAATTACTGGCCGATTTTAATAGAACTCTGCAAATCATGCGGGACGAACACTCTTACGACGAACTCGTCGATGCTATTGTGAATAGCAATTAGAGTAGATAATTCAATAAACCTAACGCCATGTCGAACCTGCGGCAAGAGTTTTGCCCTAATCACATTATTTCAATTGTATTTGCCACCATTGATTCGCTTCTGTCCGTCGTAAACCCACTAGATTGCATTGATATTGTTATCAATTGTTTCCACTAGTCCGTTTTGATCATGCGTCTTGACGTCACTTTCTCTACTATTTCCATCGTCAAGCAGTAAATTGATGTGAAAACTAAACCTTAAGGTATGAGAGTAGAGCTCATGGAACGATTATCAGGATTAGATGCTTCGTTTTTATATATGGAAACTCGCACCATGCTCATGCATGTGGCGTTTATTGCTGTTTGTGATGGGAAGGATATGCCGGGAGGGTATTCTTTTCGAAAAATTTATGACCAGATTGATGTGAGGACGCAGCGGGAACCGGTGTTTCGTCGACGCCTAATTGAAGTTCCTTTTGATCTCCATCATCCGCTTTGGATTGATGATCCAGAATTTAATATCACGGATCATGTGTATCAATACACATTGCCAGAGAATGCCACCCGTGCGGATCTTGGTCATAAGATTGGTCGTATTATGAGTAAGCCTCTGGATCGCACACGCCCTTTATGGGAATTGTGGGTGATCGAAGGTTTAGAAGATGGCCAGTTCGCATTGATGATGAAGATTCATCATGCCGTTGTGGATGGTGTTTCTGGTACTGACTTAATGGGTAAGTTGTTTGATCATGAAGTCGTAACAACGATACCCACGATTAAACGCCGTGCGGTAGGTGAGCCGATACCGTCTAATAAAGAGCTATTGAGCCGTGCGTTACGTTCTCGAGTAGGCGGGCCTAAGCGTTTCTTGAAGCTATTGGGTGAGTCAGCGACGGGTATCAGTGCCCTAGTAAAAAAACGTTTGAAAGAAGATGCTGAGGATCGTTCGACGGGGCCTATGTCTGCACCGCGCACGCACTTTAATCGATCGATTGGCCCTAATCGCGACGTCGCCTTTGCGGAGCTTTCCTTGGCTGACTTAAAAAAGGTTAAGAATGCGACAGGCGCGACCGTGAACGATGTTGTGTTGTGTGTTTGTGGAAGTGCGTTGAGAAATTACCTACAGATGCATGATGACCTGCCGCGTAAATCATTGGTGTCTATGGTACCGGTATCAGTGCGTAAACCAAGTGAAACCACGGTGACGAATAATCAGGTGTCTGGAATGTGGGCAACACTGGCGACTCACGTCGAGGACCCTTTAGAGCGCTTGGCGTTAATTCAAAAGGAAACCAAGGGTGCTAAGGATGACCATGATGCGATTGGTGCTGACTTGTTGCAAAACTGGGCTGAGGTAAATACACCGGCAGCGTTTAACTTAGCTGTTCGTATGTATTCGTCTTGGGGTATTGCTGATGTGATTGCTCCTGTTCACAACACGATTATTTCTAACGTACCAGGTCCGAGAAAACCGTTGTATTTTGCTGGTTGTAGGATCGATACCTTGTATCCGCTAGGGCCTGTGATGGAAGGGGTTGGGTTAAATATATCGTTGGCGAGTTATCAAGACCGTGTTGGCTTTGCTATTCATGTCGATGCTGATCTGGTCAAAGATGCTGTCGTGTTTCCAGCATTGGTGGATCAAGCGTTACAGGATTTAAAGATCGCTGCAGGTGTGACAGAAGGTGATGTTTCACTCGTTGGCTGATAGATGGAGCCAACAGGTAGTGATAGTAGTTTATAAGGGCTCGGTAGCGTTCATTGGGTAGCTTCCGGGCCCTTTTTTTATCTAGGGGTTTACCGCAATTTTCGCGGCTAAACTGTCGAGTATAAGATCCAGCTCACTGGCAAACGCTGTGCGGCTGTCATTCATATCTTCCATCATTGCAGCGCCACACATCAGTAACCAGGGGTAATCCACCATGGGAAGGTCGCCTTGCAGTTGTTCAAGGTCTGGACTTCTACCTTCCGATAGGTCTTTCCATATCGTTGGAAATACTTTCTCAACACCTTGTTTTCGAATTGGCACCAGGATTGTGCTACCGGTAGCAAGCTCTGACATCGCAGCGTGGGCTGTGAGCGCTTGTTTTGGTGTTAGGCCTGATGTGATTAGGACTTTCAGGACTTCATTCTGCCAATCCAGTACGGCTGGTCCAAAACTGGTGGCATTGGTCATATATTGAATCATGCCCGGTGCATTGTCGTAAGCATCCCACATGCGCAAAAATGATGTCTTCACCCAGATGCGCCAATCGGAAGGATCTAGCTCGGTAGGAATCAGATTGCTTTTCTTGAGATGGGTATCAATGACGGCAGCGGTTAGTTCGTTTTTATCACTGAAATACTTATAGATCGCCATGGGGGTGACTTTTAGCTTGGTGGCGATCTTTCTCATGCTAAGCGCATTGATTGGGTCTTTTTTGGCCAGCTGGTAAGCGGCTTTAACAATGCGTTCTTTTGATAACGCAGTGGTTTTTGCAGTGGTGGTCGTTGCCATGAGTAAAACTAATCGTTGGTTTATTAGAGGTAAAAGCGGCTAATGCGCGACTGGCCGCTATCTTATCATATTTATCAGAAAGCACTCTCTACTCGTACTTAGCTGGCGTCGTTATCAACGGGGGCACCAGGTTGAGCGGCAATACCAGTAACCGCATAGTGGATGATGGCCTTAAAGTTAAGGTCCCTATCCAGGTCTCGCTGACTAAGGTTAACGCTGCGTAATGTCGGTAAACGTTCTGGATGTGCGTCTAAATTCTGGAAAAGGCGCGCGTAATACGGTGTGTAACCGGTACTAGTTTCTTCAAGCGTCTGTAGTTCTTGATGCACGTAGCCGGTAATAGTGGTGATCAAGAAACTGTGGGCAAGTAGCGCGGCGCGAGGTTCAAAGCCAAAGCCGACAAGAATCTTGGCTTCTTGCTCAAGTGTCTCGAAGTCAGGGTCTAGCGCTGCCTGTACAAAGTCTAGCAAGTCTGGGTGTTGAATAAGCGCACTGCGGTAATATTCGCTTACCACGCGCAGCCATGATTGCCAGGTATGTCCATCGGCGGTTGGCAAGGTTTCCAAATCGTTGCGTGAGAGGGATGCACGAATACGACGTAGTCCGTCGATACCGCCAATATGGCGATATAAGGTGGTCACATTGACTCCAAGGAAGTCTGCAACTTCTTTCATCGATAGGTCAGCTTGGTTGCCGCCAATCTCGCGTACCGCATTTTCAATTTTCGCCATATCGATCGAAGGGTTACGACCTCTACGGGACTTTCCTCGGGTACCGGCTTGTACACTAATGTTTGTCTTGGTGATGCTCATTTCTAATCCTATCTATGTCGATCCGGATATAGCTCCGGCCTAGCCAACTCTACCGAGGTGATTGTGTTATGAATTGTTACTGTCGCGGTCCAGGGCATAGGGGCGTGAGGATATATGGTAAGATTGTTCTGTTCCAGATCTTCCTTCACTTGCGACCACTGTCATTTATTGTTATTTGTCATGCAGTTGACCCCAATTCTTGGGTGTTCACGTCGTAATCAACGCAGTACTTCACACTGCAGCGATATTCAACATATTCTACTGTTACTACCCTAGAGGTGAATTTTAGCCCCAACTTCCCTATATATGCAATAATTTTGCAATATATGTTGCGTTAAAAGTGCAATGGGGGCCATTCTATTGGTTGGAGACTGACTAGTCCGTATTGACGATGTTGATGGTTGCACTCTACGACAGAATACAGTTTGTATCCCTAAATCCGTCCCGAGAAGAATAATCATTGGGTAGAGAGTATGAATAGTGCCACCGCAAAACGTGCCACATCAGGGCACTCCGTCGTACCAGTAACATGGATGAATCGTTTCCAGGCATTTATCGTCGATCACCCGTGGCGGTGCATTTTTTTTACCGTCTGCTATGTCAGTTTTGCCGCCTTCGGATTAACAGATGCCAGCATGAACAACGATTCTCGTTTGTTCTTCGAACCTGATGATCCAGACTTTATGCATCTCAAGTCCGTGGAGGCTCAATTTACCGAAGATGATAATGTCGTCATGGTGATTGATCCTGCCAATAAGGACATGTTCACTGTATCTAACCTGACTTTGCTAAGAGAATTAACCGAGGCAGCTTGGGAAGCACCGAAGAGTATGCGGGTGGATTCGTTGGCTAACTTTCAGAATACGGAGGTTAATGGGGATGAACTTAATGTCAGTAGCTTGGTGGATGAAGATACCGAATTAACCCCAGAATATATCGCTAAAATTAAGCATATTGCGCTTAACGACCCCAATCTTGTGTATAACCTCGTTTCAGATACGGGTCATGCTGCTGCGGTAAATATCAGTATCTTGTTAGACCGCAGTGATACCCAAGAAGTTAAGCGTATTATGATGCATCTAGAGGCATTGCGGGATCGCATGGCAGCGAAATACCCTGATGTGTCTATTATGATTTCCGGCACGGTGGCGTTCAAACAGGCGCAGGATATGGCGACGCAGCGGGAGCTTAGCACCACGTCAATCTACGGTTTATGCGCAATTTTGATTTGCTTATATATTATGTTGCGTAGTGTGGCATCGGTGTTACTCACTGTGATGGTGATTATTTTATCTAACCTTACCGCGATGGGCATTACTTCATGGTTGGGGGTGCAATTCTCTCCAACCTTAGGGTTAGCCCCAGCAATGATATTAACGTTAGCGGTGGCGGACAGTATTCATATATTGATGGGGCATCAGCAAGGTGTGCGTCGAGGTTTGAGCAAGCGCGATGCGATGTATGAGAGTCTGCGGGTGAATATGCAGCCGGTGTTTCTTACTAGTGCGACCACTGCTGTTGGCTTCTTGTTTCTCAATAGTTCTGAATCCCCTCCCTTTCGAGAGATGGGTAATATGGTGTCTCTTGGGGTGTTGATGGCGTGGACATTATCAGTGATCTTTCTGCCTGCAATGGTCATGGTGTTACCGCAAGCCAAGTACAAAGATAAAGCAAAAAACCATGCGATGATGGAGGTGCTGGCGGATTGGGTGATTACCAAGCGTAAACCTATTTTCGTTTTTACCTCCATCGTATTTACGATGCTTGCCTTATGCAGCAGCAAGAATGAGTTTAATGATGTGTGGTTTAAGTATTACGACCGATCATTTGAAGCCCGTCGAGCGACGGACTTTATGGTAGAAAATCTGTCAGGTTTTCATCGGCTTCAATTTGCAATTCCGTCGGGTTCTTCCCAAGGCATTATGGAGCCGGAATATATGCAGGGGGTGGACAGCTTTGTTACGTGGGCAAGGAAGCAGCATAATGTTCTATTTGTCTCCAGCTTCTCCGATACCATCAAACGTTTGAATAGAGATATGAACGGCGGAGATAAGACTGCCTATGATATTCCCGGCCAGCGTGAACTTGTCTCTCAGTACATGTTGATGTATGAATTATCGCTTCCCATTGGACTGGGTTTAGAGAATCAGGTGGATTTTGATCGCTCGACAACACGCGTTAACATCATGTTGGGGCATGTGTCTTCCCAAGAAATCGCTGCATTTGAAATTGAGGCAACCCAGTGGTTAGCCGCGAATCTACCAAAGCCTATGCATGGTCGCGGGGCTGGGTTCGATTTGTTATTGGGTAATCTGTCTATTAGCAATATGAAAGGCATGATTATGGGGACAACGTTGGCATTGGTCGTCGTGTCCTTACTGCTTATTGTTGCATTGCGCTCAGTTAAATACGGTTTGTTAAGTATGCTGCCAAATTTGTTTCCGGCGGCGATAGCCTTTGGCGTATGGGGTTTGTGGGTTGGCAGTATTGGCCTTGCGGTAAGTGTTGTTTCCTGTATGACGCTAGGAATTGTTGTGGATAATACCGTGCATTTTTTAAGCAAATATATTCGTGCTAAGAAGGAGTCACAATTGAGCACCGAGGACGCGACGCGTTATGCCTTTAAAACGGTGGGGTCGGCGTTGGTAGCAACGACGCTAGTGTTGGCGGCCAATTTTGGTGTGATGGCGAGTTCACATTTCTATCCTAATGCCAGCATGGGACTATTAACGGCGATTACGGTGATTATCGCGTTATTGGTGAATTTTTTCTTTTTTGTACCGATCTTGTTGTTTGTCGATAATGATGACGATAGCGGTAGTTCTGACGCTGTTATTGCCGATATAGTGCGAGGGTAACGCAAAGCCATGACATTACTTCCGCTCTAGTTCAGAATAGCGCCACAGGTAACTTGGTGTAATGGAGCTGATGTGGATATTGAAGTAGAGTGGCAGTGGGGGCGAATTAATAGCTTTTCTGTGGTGGATTGGCACCATGTGATCAGTTTGCGTCAAGCCGTTTTTGTGGTCGAGCAAGATTGTCCATACTTAGATGCCGATGTGTTGGATTTGGAGAGTTGGCACTTGGTTGCATGGAGCGTTGATAAAGGTGTGCATCCGCAGGCATTAGGGTATTTACGCGTGATTGATCCCGGTGCGAAATATGCGGAGGCTTCGATTGGCCGATTGCTTACCCAGATTGATTATCGAAATAAGGGATTGGGTAGGGCGCTGATGTCCAGTGCCATAGGCCGAATCGAAGCACTTTTCCCGGGTCAATTGGTACGAATCTCTGCTCAGGAACATTTACGGAAGTTTTATGAACATTATGGCTTTCGTCAGGTCGGAGATGGCTATGACGAAGATGGTATACCCCATATCGAAATGATTTCTGATTTATCGTAGGTTCTTATTGTTATGTTAGGTTTATTTGAGCGGATTATTCAGCCATTTCCTCCCCAGGATTCGGTACAGCCACCCTCTGCATTATTTGCATTCTGTCGACATTACACACGAGGTATGGAAATACCCTTATTGTTTATGACGCTATTGACCGCTGCATTAGCCATGTCAGAAGTCTTCTTGTTCAGTTTTATGGGGCAGCTGGTTGACTGGTTAGTCACCTCTGATCGGGCGAGCTTTCTTACCGATGAGGCGGATACGCTATGGAGTATGGGGTTATTGTTACTCGTGGCGATGCCATTGATGACATTTTTCCATTCCGCATTGGTTCACCAGACCTTGTTGGGTAATTTTCCTATGTCCATCCGTTGGATGGCCCATCGGTACCTGCTTAGACAAAGTATGTCGTTTTATCAAAATGATTTTGCCGGTCGTATTGCAACCAAGGTAATGCAAACGTCTTTGGCCGTAAGAGAGTCTGTGATTAAACTCTTGGACGTTATGATGTTTGTGGTTGTGTATTTCAGCGCTATGTTATTTGTTGTCGCTGTTGCAGATCCCCGGTTGATGATCCCAATGGTGGTGTGGTTGATTCTCTATATCGGCATACAGGTAATTTTTGTTCCAAGGCTTAAAAGCATCGCATCGCAGCAAGCTGATGCCCGTTCGGAAATGACAGGCCGTATTGTGGATAGCTATACCAATATTGCGACGGTGAAACTGTTTTCGCATAGTCAGAGAGAGTCAGACTACGCGAGAGAAGGGATGGATGGATTCTTGCAAACGGTGCATCAACAGATGCGTTTGGTGACAGGTCTTAATTTCTTTGTACACGTTATAAACTACGCGGTTGTTTTTTCAGTGGCTGCACTTGCCATTGATTTATGGATGGATGATGCTATTACCGTAGGAGCTATTGCCATTGCTGTCAGTTTGTCGTTACGCCTAAATGGTATGTCTCAGTGGATCATGTGGGAAGTGAGTGCGTTGTTTGAAAATATCGGTACCGTCGCTGACGGTATGGGAACTCTGTCGCAGCCATTGGAGGTTGTGGATGCAGAAAATGCAAAGTCATTGATCGTTAATAAGGGAGAAATTCACTTCAAAAACATCGCATTTCACTACGGTAAAGGTGGAGGTGTGATTGATAACATCGAGTTGAATATACAACCGGGGGAAAAAATAGGGCTGGTGGGACGCTCTGGTGCGGGTAAGTCGACATTGGTGAACTTATTAATGCGATTTTATGATCTTGCTGATGGCTCAATCGAAATTGATGGCCAGGATATTAAACAGGTATCACAAGATAGTTTGCGAGCACAAATCGGTATGGTGACTCAAGACACCGCATTACTTCATCGAACGGTACGTGAAAACGTATTGTATGGTCATCCAGACGCAACGGAAGATCAGTTGATCGAAGCTTGCGAAAAAGCCCAAGCCGATGAATTTATTCATGAGTTGACTGACCTGCAGGGGAATGGTGGTTACGATGCGAAAGTGGGTGAGCGTGGTGTTAAGCTTTCTGGTGGGCAGCGTCAGCGAATTGCTATAGCAAGGGTCTTGTTAAAAGATGCACCTATCTTACTGCTTGATGAGGCTACATCGGCACTGGATTCAGAAGTTGAATCGGCGATTCAAGAGAATTTGGATGTCTTGATGGAAGACAAAACAGTAATTGCTATTGCCCACCGCTTGTCTACTATCGCGGCAATGGACAGGCTGATTGTATTGGACGACGGCGTGATTGTGGAACAGGGTAAGCATGCCGAGCTTATTCAGTCGGGTGGTATCTATGCGCAGCTTTGGGCCCATCAAACCGGTGGGTTTTTAGGCGAGAAGTAATCAAACCGGAATGAAGCACTATATTTTACCTGAAGCACTTCATGGTTACCCTGGTGTAAAAACGATACTGCGTCATAATGACTCCTGTATCATGTTTAAGCGATTAACCGACAGTATTCTGGAGCAGGAAAAGTTATCGGTGTCTCATTGTGCCGTATTTGTCGTGAGGGGTAGAGTCGAAGTCAAAACCCCTGAGGGTGAGCATGTTGTTTGTCATGAACAAGAGTTGTTGTTTATGCCAAGAGATCGGTACTTAATATCTGATTTTATTACGGGTGACTACAGTCTCGAAGTATTCTTGTTGTTTTTCGATCATGATGTAATCGTTAAGTTTCTGAATGCGAAACAATCTGATATAGAGAATTTATCTAACAGTCGAGCCAAGGGATTGGCGAGTATCTGCAAACTGAAAGCAACGAAAAAGCTTGCGTGTTATTTTGACGCGTTAAAAGATATCTATTTCGATGTTGAAAACGACCAACATATATTGACCTTGAAATTGCTAGAATTCCTACACCTGGTTAATATCGAAAACCAACAAGAAATTATTACTGCACTCAGTATTTCGGATAAAAACAAGAGAAAGCGAAACATAGAATCTATCATGTTGGATAATTTTGATCAGAGCCTTAACGTGGAAGATTTCGCTAACCTTAGTGGCCGAAGTGTGTCAACGTTCACGCGTGAATTTTCAAGAAAGCATGGCAAGACACCAAAGCAATGGCTCATTTCTAAAAGAATGGAGAAAGCTCAAGCGTTATTAGTTGACGGCGCTAATGTGACCGATTGTGCGCTGAGTGTAGGCTACAGTAATGTGTCACATTTTATAAAAGCATACAAAACGGTATATGGAGAAACTCCAGCATCAACAAAACGCATGATTGAGAGAAAATGACTACTTTTGCCGGTTTTTGAGTAGTGGCTCTTTCCATGAATTAATATCATCTGGCCTCTTTTCAATAATTAGTTAACGCGAAAGAGGATGATGATGAAAATACTGAAATTGATTGTGTTATTACTTGGAGTGCATTCCAGTGGTGTGCTCGCCGTAACCCCTGAAGTGGTGCTTAACCGGTATATGACTGCTTGGGGAGAGCATGATATACCAAAAATTGGCAGTTTTTATGCTGAGAATATTTCCTGGTATGACTTGTCATCAAACAAGACAGTGAGTGGAAAGGTGCAGGTCACAAAGGCAATTACTGATGCTTTTTTGGGACAAGTTTCTGACATGTATTGGGTCCAACGAGGTGACTTATTTCTTAGTGATAATACCGTTATCTATGAATGGCGTTATGGTGGCACGTTCACAGGAAAGTGGGGGGAACACGATATTGATAACAGAGTCTTCTCTATCAATGGTATCAGTACTACCTCGATTGATGACACCGGGAAAATCGTTTTTCAAAAAGATTACTATGATGTTGGTAGTTTTGAGCGGGCTTTGGGGGTGGGGCAGTGAGTGTGATTGTTGTATTAGAAGCAGACATCTTGGTAGGGAAGAAACAATCGTTACTGGCTTTGTTGAGAAAACTCTTGCCTGAAACCAAGCGATACAAAGGGTTTGTGAGAATATCTATTCATATTGAACATGATAAAGATCATATTCTTTTTTATCAGGAGTGGGCGAGTATCGCGGATTATGAATCGTATTTGCAGTGGCGTGTTGATACGGGGGTAATGAGAACGCTGGCGGAGAATCTCAGAGCTCCTCCACATATCCGCTATTTTGATTCGGAAACGTTAGAATAGATATTCGAGTGACGCATATATGCTTCTTTCAACTTCGGTTCTATAGGGCCCTTGTATCTTATCTTGGAATTCAACGCGGCTTTTTTCAACCAAGTTACTTCCAACAAGCCCCAGTTTTATATCATCAGTGACGCGCCAGTGGATGCTGATATCGATGTCGTTATAGGCATCGATATCATCATCGGGTAATTTCCCGAAGTGTTTTAACATTATATCCAGCTGTAATTGATCACTAATATTGTGTTGTGACTTGAGGAACGCACGATGTTCAGGGCTCTGCTCCTCGAAGGCAACAACACCAATGCCGGAGTGTCCGTCGTCAGGGTCTGCAATGAAATTAAAATAGGTATAGGTTAACGTCAGTTTCCAATCCATAGAAATTTTGTATTCTGTCATTAATTCAGCGCCAGAGGATGAGCCTTTTGCATCATTTCCGTATTCAAATGTTTGTGTGATGTAGGGGAGATTAACAACAGTGCCTTTTGCGTTAAAGGTACGGAGGTTTTTGTAGTCATGGAAAAAAGTCGATAAGTCGAGGTAGATCGATTTTGTGAGTTGCTGACGAAACCCTATTTCATAGGCAAATAGGGTTTCGCTATCAAAGTCATCGCTACCTACGAGCTCACCGGTAACGATTGCTCCGGCGGGTATGTCTATACCTGAATCCACACCATTTCGAATAATAAAATCTTTCCCGCCACGAGAGGGTGTTCTGATTGCTCGTGATGCAGATCCCCAGAGGGTGGTATGTTTATTGGGATGCCACAATATCCTTGCGGAGGGTTGATATTCAAATCCAGTGAAATCAGTTTGTTCTAACTTGATCCCTACGGTTGCGCTGACCTGAGGGGATAGGCAGATTTCATCTTGTATAAATGCGGTATAGTCATTCAACGACTTTTTACTGTCTTGTAATGAAAAGGCATAAGACCCTTCCATTTCATCTTCTATGTGTCGAAAGTTGAGTCCTAAGCTGAATTGGTGCTTTCTGATTTCTTTGAGATTGATGTGGTAATCAATATCAAGCGTTTGCTGCTCATAACTGAACGTACTGTCCTTTCGATCCAACCAATCATAATAGACTTTTAGTATGTGTTCGTTGCCTTGAGATAATTTTTGTGTCCAGTTTGCTAATAAGAATCCACCTAGAGAGTGATTGCTATCGCTAAGTTCAGGAGTAAGATCTTTTACCTGCTCACTTAACGCGGCATTGTTATTTTTTTTCGTTCGATAGAGTTCACCAGTGAGGCTGTATTGATTGTCGCCAGAATAGATATCGACTCTTGAACCTAGCTGATAATTCTCGTAATCGTCGTGGCTGTCATCCCCTGATTCCGCATCAATGGAACTGTCATGTCTATACGCTTGTAAATAACTGCGATAGGACATGTCCCCCAGCCGATCACCATAGCGTAGACGAGTAAAACCTTTTTGCTCGTTGCCTGCCCCTACGATCGCGAGGCCGCCGTCAGTATCCCCACTATGTTTAGTAATAATATTGATAACACCGTTAACAGCATTAGAGCCCCATACACTTGCACCGGGGCCTCGGATGATCTCGATTTGTTCGATATCCTCCAAAAAAGGCATCTGTAAATCCCAGAATACCCCCGAGAACATGGGTGAGAAAACAGATCGTCCATCAATAAGTACGAGAAGTTTATTGGCAAATTGGGTGTTGAATCCGCGAGAGGTGATAGCCCAGGTTGAACCGTTGAGTCTAGCGACTTCGATGCCGGGGACGGGGCTTAACAGTTCTGGAATATTGGTGGCGCCAGAGCGACGAATATCTTCATTACTAATCACATAAATGGCGGCGGCGGTATTGGCAACACGCTGTTTTTTCTTGGATGAGGTTTCGATGACAACATTCATTAGCTCTGTGAGATTCAAATCAAACAAGTCGGTTTCAGAATGGACGGCTGAATTGACTTGGGCGTTGCTATTGATACTGATGGTCAATAGCAACGCTGCTAATAAACTGCTGAGTGCGTGATATCTGTTAGGCATCAAATGTGAATCCGCATTACGGTTGTTTCTTTACTAATGATAGGTGTTTCTCACAAAATATCCGGTCTAACCACGACTAGGCCGTAATCTAGTGATGACTTAACATAGATTTCACTCTCGCCTTAACGGGCTGAACAACGGCTGTTATGATGAGTGAGTGTTATCTGAAGAATGGATAATGAGGCATATCATTGACTGCAGGTCGCATTTTATCAGGTGCTGGTTAAAAAGTGTGTATCTATTATGTTGAGCACTGGGGGTATCCGATGTTAGAAATTGTGGGTATAGATCATATTGTGCTGCGTACAACGGTACGTAGCCAAATGCTTCATTTTTACTGTGACGTGCTAGGGTGTGTTGTAGAAAGAGAGTTGCCAGCGTCGTTAGGATTGACACAGTTGCGTGCTGGAAGCGCTTTGATTGATATTGTTGATGTCGACAGTGAGCTAGGTAGGCAAGGGGGAGGACCTCCAACAGTATTGGAAAATAATGTCGATCACTTTTGTTTACAGCTGCGCCCTATTGACGAGGGGGACATTATTAGTCACCTACAGCACCACGGTATTTCAGATAACGATTTTCAAGAACGGTATGGGGCGCAAGGTTTTGGGCGTTCTCTCTATATCAAAGATCCAGAGGGCAATATCGTTGAATTGCGCTCGCAAACTAACTAAGTTAGGAGTAAAGATGTCATCTAAGGTTGTTAAATTATCTTTTGAAAAAGAAACCAAGAATAGTGTGCGATTTAAGGAGGTTGCTGAAGATGGGCAGGCCCCCGTGGTCGGTACGGTGTACTTACAAAAATGGTTCGCTGGAAATACCAAGAATTTAGAGATAACCATCGATAAAAAAGATTGAGACCAACAGTTAATCTAGAAGGTGGAAGGGGCGTGATCTTCGACCTTCTATAATTTCGTAGCAGTGGTATTATCGCGCGGTTTGAATAAATTTAAGCCCTATCTTCTGAGTCCACCAAGCAGCGCCAACAAGAAGCTGGCGTTTGTCATCCACAAATGAAGGCTTCTTTCCTTCAAAAAAATGTCCTATAAATTGCAAGCCCCAGCCGACACCAAACAGGGGAATGGCGAGCGGGAGACCAATAATGCTTACACCTAATGGTAGTGATGCTGCGATCATAGGGATTCCAACGCTATGACAGAACTGGTTTCTTGGATCTTGATGGTCATCCTTGTACTGTTCGAGTAAGTCTGTCCATTCTTCGTTCAAAGTGATTTTCATAGCGTCTCTCATCTGTGTTACTTGATGCGTTATTTGTGGTTGTCGCGACTCATGTCTTTCAATAGTGAAAGAATAGCAAAGCGAGTAACGCACAAACAATGACCTCCTAGGACAGAGTTATTGATCAATTCTCCAGTATTGCTGTGCCGCACTGAAGCGCATTGATATAGTCGTCATTACGAATGTAGAGGCGTTATCAATACGTTGTAGTTTGCTTTTTTAAGGGAATTTTTGTTATGGATCAGGTACTTATTTATTCCGATAGTTTGAGTTGGGGGATTGTGCCCGGTACTCGTAAGCGGTTAGGTTTTGAGCACCGTTGGGGCGGCGTATTTGAGAATACGCTGAACAACTCAGGTCAAAAAGTGAGGGTAATTGAAAACTGTTTGAATGGCCGTAGAACGGTTTGGGGTGACCCATTTAAACCGGGACGCAATGGGGCAGAGTTCTTGGCACAGAGCGTTGAAATGCATTCACCTCTGGCACTGATTATTATTATGTTAGGTACTAATGATTTTCAATGTACTCATGAGAATAATGCGTGGTTATCTGCCCAAGGCGTTGCGACCCTTATAAAAATTGTACGTGAAGCTCAGATCGAGCCAGGAATGCCGATACCTCCGATCTTAGTGATATCGCCCCCACGGATACATCAAGCAAAGGGTGCCATCGCCAATAAATTCTTGGGTGCTGAGAAGCGATGTGCTGGGTTTAGTGAAGCCTTAAGAGAGATGGCAACCGCACAAGATGTCAGTTTTTTTTGCGCAAACTCTGTCGTAAGCAGTAGTGTTGTTGATGGTATTCATCTTGATGAGCCCGATCACAATGTGCTTGGGCGAGCACTGGCGGAGTGGGTCATGACTGAAAATCTGCTTAAACCCAGGTAGGAGTTAAGAATGACTCAGTAAAACAGTACCTTATATTCAATAGAGGTGAATTTGTCGGCATCAAACGGAATTTTTAATAAGTTATAGGTATAACCCGATGGGTCAATATGAGTTAACGTTCTTAACAGCCCTAAATAGCCCCTGTTAGTCAAGCTAAAATACTATAGAGTGAAAAAGGAATGTCCTAAAACAAAAGTCCAATAACAAATTAGATTAATGGCGCATGAAGTAGTTATTAAGTGGGTTGCGTTAAAATCTAACGTTAGGAGGTATGTGGTGAGAAGAATCTATTACTTACTTGATGACATTGACGAAGCCGATTTAATTTCAGACACGTTACATGATAATGGAATTGCTGATTGGCAATTTCATGTGCTAGCGAAAGATGAAGAAGGGTTATATCGACATCATTTACATCGAGCGAACATTTTACAAAAAAGAGACGTTGTCCATTCTGGTGAGCGCGGAGCACTAATAGGCGGGGGAGTTGGTTTATATTTATCCATGTTTATTCTGCCATGGTCTATTTCATCAACAACATTACTATTAAGTGTACTTGTTGCACTCACAACCGTCGGGATTGTGATCGGCGGATTGTTGGGGAATAGTCATGAGAATTATAAAATATCGCGATTTCATGATGACCTGGAAGAGGGTAAGTTGTTGATTATGTTAGATGTTAAAAAAGATCAGCACGCATTGGTATTGAGTCATATGAAGCATGAGTTCCCTGATTTAGAATCAGCGGGTGATGATTCAGTCTTTAGTAATCCATTTAAAAAAGGGCGTTGGATCCATATCTAATAGTTACTCAAAAAACCTGAAGAATTTTGCTCATAAAATCTTCAGGTTTTTTTGTCAAAAAAATTTAATCTATATTCATATCTTATTTGACGCCGCTATATTCCAGCCTTCCAGCGTGATGACAGTGCGAGGAACCTGCGCTAAATCATTAATCTTATTTGATTTTTGCTTGCCCCGAAAATAATCCTACTATACTGTAGCCTGACAACAAAAAAACAGTCCTTCGTAGTATGCAAGGATACGGCTATCTGGATAAGAGACTATTTATGTTGCAGAACGTTCGTATTTTGAGTGTGCTTTTAGCATTTTTTCCGGCGCTTGCGTGGTCGGAATGGGAAGTAAATATGACGCGCGGTGTGACCGACACCAGTGCGGCGATATATGATTTACATATGATTGTGTTTTACATATGTGTAGTGATATCGATCGTTGTGTTCGGCGTCATGTTCTGGTCAATGTACCATCATCGAAAATCTAAAGGTGCAGAACCCCATCCGTTTCATGAGAGTAGTACGATCGAGATACTGTGGACAATTGTACCGCTGATCATTTTGATTGTTATTCTTGTTCCAGCAACAAAAACGTTGATTCAAACCTACGATACCGCCGAGTCCGATATTGATATCCAAGTGACTGGATATCAATGGAAATGGCGTTATAAATATATCGGTCAAGACGTTGATTTTTTTAGCGTTATTACCACACCAAGTGATGAGATTTACAATAAGGCAGAGAAAAATCCCAACTATTTATTGGAGGTTGATCGGCCTTTGGTCCTCCCGATAAACAAGAAAATTCGATTTCTGTTTACGTCTAACGATGTAATTCATGCATGGTGGGTTCCTGCATTGGCCCTTAAGAAGGATGCTATTCCCGGATTTATAAATGAGTCCTCAACGAAGATAAATGAACCAGGGATTTATCGTGGGCAATGCGCGGAACTGTGCGGAAAGGATCACGGGTTTATGCCGATTGTTATCAAAGCGGTGACAGAAAGCGAATATGTGGCATGGGTTGCGGAACAGAAAGCACTCAAACAAAAAGAAGCCAGTGCTAGTCAGAAAGATTGGAGTATGGAAGAACTAATGGCTAAGGGAGAGGAGGTGTACAACAAGAATTGCTCTGCTTGTCACCAGCCTACCGGTGTAGGTCTGCCGCCAGTATTTCCTGCACTTAAAGATAGCCCAATTGCATTGGGGCCTATCCAAGATCATATGGATATTGTATTTAGCGGTAAAGCAGGAACAGGAATGTCAGCTTATGGGGAACAGTTATCGGCTGTGGAGTTAGCGGCAGTGGTGACATATGAACGGAATGCATGGGGTAATAATGTGGGAGACAAACTATTGCCTGCCGATGTTGAAAAATTGAAGGGGGGCAAATAATAATGACTACTCAAGTAGCTGAAACTGGACATGACGATCACGCACACGGCCCTGCTAAGGGAATAACACGCTGGTTATTCACCACAAATCATAAAGATATTGGATCAATGTATCTAATATTCAGTTTGATAATGTTGTTTATCGGCGGATCAATGGCATTTGTCATTCGGGCTGAATTATTTCAACCGGGCTTGCAGTTAGTAGAACCCAATTTTTTCAATCAAATGATAACGATGCATGGTCTCATCATGGTGTTCGGTGCAGTAATGCCAGCATTCGTGGGGCTGGCTAACTGGATGATTCCGCTGATGATAGGTGCGCCAGATATGGCGTTACCGCGGCTGAATAATCTAAGTTTTTGGATTTTGCCGTTCGCATTTTCGATGATGATGGTGACTCTCTTTATGGACGGTGGTGGCCCTAATTTTGGGTGGACATTCTATGCGCCGCTCTCCACTACTTATGCCCCCCCCAGTGTAACTTTCTTTATCTTTGCTATTCATATGATGGGTGCTTCATCCATTATGGGGGCGATCAACGTCGTCGTAACGATTGTTAATATGCGCGCGCCAGGCATGGGTTATATGAAAATGCCGATGTTCTGTTGGACTTGGTTAATTACCGCGTTCTTGTTGATTGCAGTAATGCCCGTTCTGGCCGGCGTAGTTACAATGATGCTGATGGATATTCATTTCGGTACTAGCTTTTTTGATGCAGGGGGCGGTGGTGATCCAGTCCTGTTTCAGCATGTCTTCTGGTTTTTCGGACATCCAGAAGTGTATATCATGATATTGCCCAGCTTTGGTGTTGTATCTCAAGTTATCCCAACATTTGCCCGTAAGAAATTGTTCGGTTATCACTCTATGGTATACGCGATTATAGCGATTGCGGTATTGTCCTTTGTAGTATGGGCACATCATATGTTTACGGTAGGTATGCCGTTAGCGGGTGAACTGTTCTTCATGTACACGACAATGCTGATTGCAGTGCCGACGGGTGTGAAGATATTCAACTGGGTTAGTACGATGTTTAAGGGCTCGATGACCTTTGAAACACCGATGTTGTATTCCATCGCTTTTGTCATATTGTTCACTATTGGCGGGCTATCTGGAATCATGTTGGCGTTAGCGCCAGTGGATTTTGTCTATCATGACACCTACTTTGTTGTGGCTCATTTCCATTATGTACTCGTGCCAGGGGCTATCTTCGGCATATTCGCTGCCGTGTATTATTGGTTGCCAAAGTGGTCAGGAAAAATGTATGACGAAGGGTTGGCAAAGTTCCACTTCTGGGTTTCCTTTGTGGGTCTAAATCTGACGTTCTTCCCAATGCACTTTGTTGGATTGGCGGGCATGCCAAGGCGGATACCAGATTATCCGCTACAGTTTGCCGATTTTAATATGATAGTGAGTGTTGGAGCGTTCTTGTTTGGAACTAGCCAGCTGATCTTTGTCTTTATCCTTATCAAAACATTGCGCAGCGGAAAAGCAGCCCCTCAAAGCCCTTGGGAAAGTGCAGAAGGCCTAGAGTGGACAATTCCTTCCCCTGCGCCATATCATACATTCGCGACACCGCCTAAGGTGGATTAACTGATGAAGCTTGCCAGACCATTACCACTGGCTCTCATTTGCGTTGCAATGTTTGGATTTGGATTTCTGTTGGTGCCTATCTACACGGTTTTTTGCGAGTGGACAGGTATCAATGGAAAAACATCCGGCGCCTATGAAGCCTCCACTGCTGAACTTAATGTCGAGGAACGAACGATAAAGGTTCAGTTTGTTAGCAATCACAATGCAAATTTGGGTTGGCCGTTTAAACCAGTAGAAGAGCAGGTGAGCGTGAAATTGGGGGAGAAACGTCAAGTGATGTTTAATGTAATAAACCCAACCAACGCTCCTGTAGTTGCTCAAGCGGTGCCGAGTGTTGCACCTTCAGAGGCCGCCCCGTTTCTACATAAAATAGAGTGTTTTTGTTTTGAGCAGCAAGATCTACTTGCGGGTGAAAATAAAAATATGCCTCTCTTGTTTTTTGTAGATTCCGATTTGCCTGAGCATATTACAAAACTCACATTGTCCTATACTTTGTTTGATGTCACGCCAGAGGCCGATTCTCTGGCGCAACGATAATGCTGTGGCAAGGTATACGATCAAAATATAAATAATAAGATACTGTTAAATTAACATCGGCTAACCATAGGATTTAGTGATGGGTACACATCAAGAATATTATGTTCCACAGCAAAGTCATTGGCCAATTGTTGCTGCTACTGGCATATTTTTGACGCTGGGTGGTCTAGCGATGGTGCTTTCAGATATGCGCCAAAATCAAGATATGGGGCTAAGTTTGGGGGTCTTCCTAGTGGGCTCCTTAGTGATGGCGTATATGTTCGCTGGTTGGTTCGGTAATGTGATATCGGAAAGCCACGAGGGTTTATATTCGAATCAATTGACAGCCTCATTTCGAAAAGGAATGGGATGGTTTATCTTTTCAGAAGTCATGTTCTTTGCCGCATTCTTCGGCGTGTTATTTTATGTCAGGGTATTGTCTATACCGTGGATCGGTGGTGAAGGGGATAAAGGAATGGCTCATATGTTGTGGCCAGATTTTGCTGCCCAATGGCCGCTTTTGGTGAACCCCGATCCAGAAAAATTCCCAAGTCCTGATGCGATAATTGATCCTTGGCATATACCGCTACTCAATACTATTCTATTGGTGACCTCTAGTTTTACCCTAACCTTTGCTCATCATGCGTTAAAAGCAGGGAATCGTGCAAAAATAAAACTGTTTATGCTGGTTACACTAGCTCTAGGTATAACTTTCTTGGGGTTTCAGGCCTATGAATATATGGAGGCTTACAATCACCTGAATCTTACGCTTGAAACGGGGGTGTATGCATCAACCTTCTTCTTGTTAACTGGGTTTCATGGTGCCCACGTAACCGTCGGAACTATTATTCTACTTGTTGTCTTTGTTCGGGTGCTGAAAGGACATTTTACCGCAGACAATCATTTCGCCTTTGAAGCGGGGGCCTGGTATTGGCACTTTGTTGATGTGGTTTGGTTAATGTTGTTTATGTTGGTTTATGTTTTTTGACTTAGTTGAAGATAGGCCAGTATCAATGCAGCGATACTGGCTATAACACGGAACGCAAGAGGTACGAGAACTTTGTTGCCAGTTTTTTCTGACGTAACTAAATGGAAGAAACTATAGAACAAACTAATAACAACTATGATGAGTCCAATGACGATGAGTAGTTTAAATGACATAGTTCGCGCCTTAGTAAGGAAAGAATTGATTGAGGCACTATAACCTGAGTTTTCGTTTCGGCCAATGCCAGTTTTCTTCAGGAATCTATTTTTTCTTATTTACACTTAGCGCTATTATGTTGTGTCTTGTTTTGGCTATATGGCAGTGGCAACGCGGTGTTTCAGCGAATGAACGTAATATATTACAGCAAGAAAAAAATGCATTTTCGCCCGTAGCGCTACCATTTGTGCCCGAGGAATACCAGCGAGTATTGGTGGCGGGGAGTGTTGTCGATTGGTATCTATTGGATAATCGTACCAGGCACGGTGTCCCTGGTAGGGAAGTGCTAGTCGATATAGAAATTCCAGAAAGCGATGTACCTTATGACCGTGTATTGATCAATATTGGTTGGCAACCTCGAGTCGAAGGGCTGATACCTACCTATGAAATCCCGAAATGGGTCGCGATTGATGGGATGACGAAGTTTCCAAGTGAAGGGTTTATGTTGCAAGATGCAAAGCTTGATCCTGCTTGGCCAGAATTACTCCAGCACATTGAAATTTCGTTGTTAGAAGATCATAGAGGTTTACGTTACTATCCTGCTGTGGTCTATTCAACGGTTAAAATATCAGACTGGCCCTTGCCAATTGTTCATTTTAAAAATAAATATCACATGCATCTCGGATATGCTTTGCAGTGGGCACTGATCGGAATAGCATGTCTTATCCTCTTCATAAAAATATCAATAAGTCGGGTGAAAAATGAAAATCAGCAAGAATTGGCAACTTAAAATACTCTTTATTATTGGCTTTGGCCCGGCATTACTGGCGTGGTTTATTGCGGGTACAGGGTTTGGGTTGCCTGACGGAACAAAAAATAATGGTCAGTTAATGTCGTCTGGGCTAGTCGTACCGAAAGGGTTATCGGATCTTCAGCATGGACGATGGGGGTTGATGTTGGTTGGACAGGAGTGCGAAAAAGATTGTAAAGAGCAGTTGGTTGTCATGCAGCAGGTGCATAAAGCACTGGGCAAGGAATTTAATCGATTGCAGTCCATTTGGTTGAAGAAAAGCGATCACGAATTATTCCCGCCTACTAACGAGCCGCAAGAGATGACTCAAGTGACAGAAGAGATGGCTCTGTGGTTGACTCAAAACCAGTTGCCGGCGGATGATAATAGTATATGGCTGATAGACCCCCTAGGTAATTTAGTCATACGTTTTTCCCCAGAAATTAGTGGGAAAGAAATATTGGCTGATATTCTTTGGTTATTAAAAGTGTCTCAAATAGGCTAAGTCGGATACACTGGCCATGAGAGAGTTGAGGCGTTGTAGAGAAGTGGTGTTGTATTCTTTTGCTTCTAAAAAACAAGAATAATAGAGCAAAACCCCATAAGCAGGCGTTTGCGGAATTTTTCTGCATATGCCTACAATGGGGGAAACAAAAAAGGATGCAGATATATGTATTTACAACACCTCTATGGTTTGTTTTCACATCCACATCGCGAGTGGAACTCAATAAAGACTGAAAATTATAGTATGAGTCATGTGTACCTGATGCATTTGGCTTTTCTCGCGGCGATTCCTGCGATATCGCTGTATTTAGGAATGACTCAGGTGGGATGGAGTTTAACCGGCGACGAGTATACGAAGCTATCAGTTGAACGAGCGGTACCCTTATCTTTTGCATTCTATGGCGCTATGCTTGTGGGGATAGCGATTATGGCTTACGCGACATTCTGGATGGAAAAGACGTTTGGTGTGGATGCTAGCTTCCAGCGCTGCTTAACGTTTATCAGTTTTACTGCGACGCCTATGTTCTTCGTGGGTCTTATCGGGTTGTTTCCAGTGCTTTGGGTGAATGTGCTCGTGGTGTTATGCGCGGTTAGCTACAGCCTATATTTGTTATATGTCGGCGTTCCAATTTATATGGATATTCCCGAAGAGCGGGGGTTTATCTTCTCGTCGTCTATTCTAACCGTGGGACTTTGCACCTTGGTCGGTACCATGGGAGCGACAATCATTATTTGGGGTTCTGGCATAATTCCTCAGTTGGCGATATAAAATTTAACCCTGTCATCATCAGGTGACAGGGTCTTAATAAGTCGAGGCTAATTACGCAACATTAAGTCGATATTTTGTGTATTCCAATACTGTCTTCGACTGATTTAAAAATGCACTCTCACCTTGTATATCCTTTAAGAATCCATCCAGGTTATTCTTCTCAGTCGTTGCATCGTTATATATTTTTAATGCTCTTTGAAACATCCAATACGAAAAGGGTGTGACTGCCCGTGTTGAGGATTCTCCCTCTATAGAAAATGTGTGGCTGCCAATGATGCGCTTTATCTGGCGTTTTTCTGGGTGAGTAAGAGTCCACTTGTCCAATCGAATACCGGTATCTTCCAATACAGGGAATTGCTCACGAGTCATACGTTGCAAAATAGGTAACAGAGTCTCTGGGATCTCATCATTATCAAGAAAGTCACCGTATCGAGCGTCGGTTGAAAATTGCATGCGTTCGACCCATTTTAGAACATTGGGGGCCTTCTGTTGCATGAGTTTTTTGGGATAGGGGTCGCGATAAAGATGCGCATAGAACGGGCCCAAGAAACCGTAATCGCCGATGCTAGGTCGGTTACCAAGCAAGTATGGGTATTGAGAGAAGTGTGTTTCTAGGTCGGCTAATAGGGATTCGTAGCTGCTTTCTATTGCGCTTTCCATATTTTTGGTGACACCAAAGTAGGGTTTATAGCGCCCACCAAAAGCAAATGCCGGAATGCTACCAATGACGTATTGCAGTGGTCCAGGAAGCTGAGGCATGGCAGTTTGGCCAAATTCTTTTAAGATAAAAGGTAAATTATAACGTTTAAATTGCCAGCGATAGTGCATCGCTGGCATTACCAGCCATTCATCGCCATAACACTCGAGTAGAATTGATGCGAGTCGCTGCTTTGGGGTTTCTGGATAAACCGAATGCTCAGGGTAGTCCTTTTCTAAGTGATCTATTATGCACGTTGTGTCTTGAATGCACTCATCGTCGGGTGTGAGTAACACTGGAATCATTTGTTTGCCGGTTCGCGGCACGATGACCTTTCGGTACACCTGAAGGGATGATATTTGTTCGGTAAAAGGAATTTTTTTATATCGTAGATAGCCTCGTACCTTCCCGGTAAATAACGAGGACTCTGTACCGATAAGCTGAAACCTGTGCAGTGGTTGATTTGTCATAATTCGAGCCCCCGAGATTATCGGTTAGATTGTGTTGATTCCATCATATAGAGAAGCCGACAGTTTTGCAGGGAACATAACTTGTGACAATGATTCATGTGTGAAAGAGAGGTTACGGAAAAGCGATTTGATTCCTGACTTAGGGGAAATAAAGAAAGTACAGAGCGCTTTTAAGTCATGAGGAATGAACATGGACTCTCATATATTTTCATTAAAAACAATAAGATAGAGGGCTCCCCTGTTGTGTTGCGACGCTTCTAATGTAATTACCTTTACGGCTTGGTCTTATTTTAATCAAAATGCTATTGCTCAATATATGAATTATATTCTAATATGAGGAATATTCAGTTGGACGTCTTGGTTATCGTCCGCTGTGTTAAGTCTGCAAATAAGAATAAAATAAAGGAGACTATACGCATGCAGTACCTTTCTCTGTGTTTTCTAGGTTTTTTTAGTGTTCTGCTTAGTCAAAATGCGACTGCGCAACTTGCTCAGAACTTGATGATAGGAAATCCAAAAGCGTTAGCACTAGGGCATGCGGTTACTGCAGATCCTCCTGGTATTGATTCTATTCATTTTAACCCTGCGGGTTTGGCGCGTCTAAAAGGAAGGCAGCGAGAGTTAAAAATTATCGCCGCAGATGCAAGCATAACGGCAGAATTCACTTCCACTGAAGAATTTGATGCGCTTCAGGAAGAGACAGGAATCTATGATTCGGTCGCTAATACCGAAAGTGATATTAATAGTTTCGCTGCTTATATTCCTGGTGCTGGTTTTACGGAGCTGCCGGTTACGGTTGCACCTCTTGGTGGAATTTCGGTACAGAAACCGGGCTCCAATGTGACGTTTGCGACGGGGGTGTATGCACCGTTTATGATGGGAATGGCGCGTGATGATGATGACCCTGGTCGGTTTGTTGGGCGAGAGTTGGCGATTACTCGGCTGACGTATTTTTCCCCATCGATTGGTGTGCAAATGACGGAGACTTTTGCTGTGGGTGTTTCTGTCGGTTTTTCCTATGTGGGCGTTGGGATTGACTTGGATTTCAGGGCGTCGAATTATGGGTTAGCTAGAACACAGGGCATGTTTAATGAAATTTGTGCTAACGAAGATCCCGACTCGCTACCTATCAATGTGTGTGGTGGGGAAATTAACCCCTATGAAACACTGATTAATATGCAAATGGATTTGAACAACCCTTTTTCATTAACGATGAATGTTGGCTTTTTATGGGATGTTACTCCTTGGTTTACTGTTGGTATGGTATGGCAGAGCCCCAGTACTGACAAAGTGGAGGGTGATCTGGTAATGACCTACAGCGATGGATTGATCGGCTTTACCGAAGGTGTTAGCGAGACTATTGATATTCCTGCGCAAGCAAAAGTGATTGAAACAAAAGGCTCAACCGAAATAGAAACGGCCCAACATATTGCGCTTGGTGTGAGCCTGCAGCTGTTGCCAGACATTAAAGTTAATGTGGATCTTAAATGGACAGAAACATCGGTATGGGATGAATTAGTGTTTGAATTAGATGAACCTGATCCTATGTTAGGCATCATGGGTAACTTTATTGAAGGTATTGAGGAGGATAAGTTGATTTTCCCTAGGGGCTATGAAAATAGTATGAATTGGGCGATTGGTATTGAATATGCCTATTCGGATGTGCTGGCATTGCGTGTAGGGTATGAACCGAGAAAGTCAGGTATACCGGAAGATAAGCGTGATTTTTTCTTACCCATTGGCGATATGGATCTATATGCTATCGGTTTCAGTTATCTACCGGATAGTACGTCGGTCTTTGATGTTTCTTTGGGGTATGCCAAAAGTGTTCAGGATATACCTGTTGGCAGCAGCACTAATGGTAACGATACTCGAGCGGATAATTTTTTGTATAACCCTTATGCGGGGTTGGATGTAAAAACTGAGCTCAGCATGGTTATGTTGGAGCTCAGTTATCGCTCTGAGTTTTAAGCCTCGTCTTGTTCTAAGTCGAATACAGATATAGGTAATTCCACGGGCTTTACGGTCGGGTATTTCTTTTGGGCAATTTCTTTGGCTGCTTCTTCTTTTATGCCGAGAAGAGTGAGAATCTTTGCGGTGGATTTAACTATGGCTGTCTTGGGCAAGAAGCCAAAGTACACATCGCCAGCGACGGCAAGTGCAAAACCGGTAAACATGCTGAGGATTATCTCTGGTTCATCGGCTTCGAACCGGCCTTCGTCGATACCGCGTCGAATATCCCTCATGCCACGCATGCGCATATTCATCGCGTAAGCTTCTATCGGTACGTTTGATTCGAAGATAAATTTCCCCCATTGCGTACCATCCACGGCTTTGGACAATGTATGCATAATTGAGGCGGCCATTATTTCTGCAGGGTCGGTGAGGCCTTCTGTTACCGCATCAATATCCTGATGGTAATACGCGAGCAATAGCTCACTAGTGGCCTGAATGAGAGATTCTTTCGAATCGAAATAGTTATAAAACGTCCCTAATCCAACATCGGCCTGTTCTGTGATGTCGTTAATAGAGATCTCGTTCAACCCTCTTTCCAAAACCAATATTTGTATTGCTTTCAACAGCTTATCTTTGGTTTTTTGCTTTCTTCTAGAGGTCCTATTGGGTTTAGCGGCTGCCTCAGTGGAGTCCATCTACATATCCTTTGGTCATTCATATAACTAATAGGTAGATGATAGCTCAAAAAAGAATCTCATTCTATCTATGAATTATCTTCTAATATGAATTATATTCAGTTATGCTGATTTCATCAACTTAACGCATGGTGACTTTTATGACGACGACGGGCTCTGAAAACACAGTAAATCGAGAACTAGAGAAACTACGGCGTGAATGCCAGGTGAAAGAGTGTTGTAGCGATCCGTTGACGAAGGTAGAGGGCCTTGCCTATTTGGTGCTTATACGGCCTGACATAGAAAAAGCAGCGAAGTTTTTTGTGGATTACGGACTGCTATTAGATATTAGAACGGAAAAGAGAATCTATTTACGTGGGGTTAGCGCAGAGCATCACCTCATTATTATTGAAAAAGGTCCTCAAGCGTTGACGACCATCGGGCTTAAGGCGAGTGAAGGTGATGTGCAGCGTCTTGCTCATCACTATGATCAAACAATCCAGGCACATCCGACTCAAATGGGTGGCCAATATGTATCGCTTAAGGATCCGGACGGGCTAGTGGTGGAGGTCAATTGTAATCTATCGACATTATTACCTATCGATAAAGTACCGTGTGAGAGTAATTGGAATACCGGTGATGAAAAGACCCGGAAAAATGAATCGGTTAGAAACGTCATCTCACCAGTGACAGTTCGAAAGTTAGGCCATAGTTTGCATAGTGTGGCCAACATTAAAAAAACAGTGCATTGGTATCAGGATACCTTTGGATTTATTGTTTCCGACTTTCAGTTCCTTCCTGGTGACGAAAATCCGATTGTTGTATTCATGCGTGTTGATAGGGGGGAGGTGCCGACTGACCATCATACGTTGGGGTTTGGTATTACGCCAGAGTTGGGCCACATACACTCCGCGTTTGAAATGGATACGTTTGAAGAGGTTGCAGTAGCGGGTCACTGGATGTCCAAAAGGGCGTCGGAGATGCAATACAAACATGGATGGGGGATTGGAAGACACATTCTGGGTAGTCAGGTATTTGACTATTGGCGTGATCCTTACGGAGACCTATTTGAACATTATGCTGATGGTGATCTTTTTAACCGCGAAAAAAATACGGGATACCATCTATTTAATGGCTCGGCGCAACATCAATGGGGGCCAGACATGACAGCGGAGTTTAAAGGGTTAAACCGTCCTTGGAATACCTTCAAGAGTGTGTTGCGGCGCATACCCTCGAATGATGATCTGAGTATCAGACGTTTAGCGAAGATGATAAAAGCCATTTAATGTATAGCAATAAATATCGGAGAGTATGTCATGGTGTGTAATGTAGTGAGATATAGCAAGAACAATCAAAGTCAAACGGGTTGGGGAGTATTGTTTAGCGAGACTATCTTTCCTCTATCAGGTGATTATCAATCTACTGCCGAATTCCTTAACGAAGGAAAAGAAGAGGCTTTATCGATAGACCCTAGTAAAAAATCGAAGAACACAATTTCTCTTTTTGAGGTTACGTTATTGTCTCCAGTAACAAAGCCCTGCTTGGTATTGTGTCAGGGGGCAAATTATAGAGAGCATATGATCGAATCAGGAATGAACCCTGATGACAAAAATTTCAATATGTTCTTTAACAAATCCGCTGCCTCAATCAGTGGTCCTTCCGACGATATCATAAAACCCAACCATGTCAGTCTACTGGATTACGAAGTCGAATTGGGGTTGGTTATTGGAAAAAATATTACGTCGGAAGAAAAAATATCACGTCGAAATATTGGAGATTATGTCGCGGGAGTTGTGATAGGAAATGACGTTTCTGCACGTGACGTGCAGGTACCTCAAATGCAATTTTTCAAGGGGAAAAGCTATCGTAGTTTTTGTCCTGTTGGCCCTGTGCTTTGTTTGCTCTCAAAAGAGGAGCTGAGTTACTTGGATGACCTGGAGCTCACGTTAACGGTAAATGACGAACTGAGACAACAAGACAATACCCGAAACCTTGTATTTAAGCCGGATGAAACATTAACTGAGCTTTCACAAGTTAGCGACATGAGAGTTGGTGACCTTGTGCTCACGGGAACCCCTGCTGGTTGTGCTCTCCGCATACCGTCTCCCCTTGTGACAAAAATTGGTGCCCTATTACCAGAAAAAACTAAGTGGAAAATGTTCAAGAAGACACAAGGGCGTCGGTCACAATACTTAAACGCTGGAGATGTAGTTAGGGCAACTATACGTAGTTTGGATGGTGTTGTTGATCTTGGTACACAAGAAAATCGCGTAGTATAGAAGGGGATAAGACATGAGCAACGAAAGTTCTATCTATGATGTATTGATTGTCGGTGCCGGTCCAGCAGGGGCGTTGTCCGCTAATCTATTGGGAAAATATGGCGTTAAAGTCCTCTTGGTCGACAAAGAGGACGATATCGTGAAAACCCCTAGAGCGGTTGGATTATGTAACGAAGGCTCGAGAATTATCAATGCTGCTGGATTAATGGAGAGTTTCGAGCCAACATTGCTTGATGCGGCTCAGGTTCAATTTCGTTGTGCATCATTAGAGCCATTTTTTAGTTTTGATTGTGCTGAGGAAGTCAATGGGTTTCCTATTCTTCGAACGCTGTACCAACCGGCGCTAGAGCAATGCATGCGGGATGGGTTGGATCGATACGACAATGTAGATTTTTGGAAAAGCACAGAATGCTTACAAATCGAAGATCGAGGTAATGAAGTGCTTTGCCGCGTGGTAACAAATGGTGATGAATACCGTACTATTTCTTGCCGCTATGTACTAGGGTGTGATGGCGGAAGAAGTAACATAAGAAAAATGATGAACGTTGGATTTACTGGTCATACCTATGCGCAGGATTGGTTGATTTTGGATGTTGAAAATGATCCTTCAGTACATACCCATAATCAGCATAAAGAGGGGAAAACTAACGATCGGGATTTGGTCTATTTTATGTGTGATCCCAACCGCCCGGGCGTCACGCTGCCTACGCCAAATAACACACGTCGATGGGAATTCGTGGTAAAGAACGATGAATCTAACGAGTATATATCGTCGGATGCTGCGGTTAAGGAATTACTTAAGCCCTGGGGTGATGTGTCAGAGATGAATGTCATTCGAAAAACCATTTATACCTTTCACGCTAGAATAGCGAAAAAATTTCGAGTCGGTAATGTTTTTCTTCTGGGTGATGCAGCCCATTTAACGCCGCCATTTGCGGGGCAGGGTTTGATGGCTGGTTTGCGAGATTCATACAATATCAGCTGGAAATTGGCGCAAGTATTAAAAGGTACTTTGTCTGATAGGGTGTTGGATACGTATCATTCAGAACGTAGACCTCAAGCGGTTATTATCGTCAATACTGCCCGCGCCATGGGAATGCTTGTATTACCCCAGAGCAAATGGTTTTCTAAAGTTAGAAATGTTGTGTTTCGTACGTTAAATAGGATTAGTGGAAGGAGTGATGTTGCAAGCATCAAAAAAACACCAAATAGTATTCTTGGTATGCGGTCACTGATGCTTGGGCTAGGTGATGTGTCGGAATTAACCGTGGGTTATGAATTTCTTCAATCTATAGTAGAGACTAGATTTGTTGCAAAAACGGGTGGCGTGGATAAACAATCTTCGCTTATTGATGATTGCCTTTCTGGAAATTTTGCAGTGATTAGTTACGAGAAAAGTGCGCAATCAAATTTAAGCGACGATACCAAATCCCGACTTTCAGAAATTGACTCTGAATACTGCGTGATAAAAGGCGGCCATGACTTATCTCGAGTGGAAGAAATATCCCGTAAAACCGGTGAAACTGTGGTTTGGGATGTGGATGGATATTATCGAGACAAATTTGATAGCGGGAAAAAATGTGTGCTAATTCGCCCCGATAAAATGATTGTAGTATGCGAAAGCCCAGAACGATTCGATAGCGCGGTTGGAAAATATTTGTCTTCTCTAGAGGTCGGGCAAAAAATAAAACTGAGCTTAGCGTAGTAATACTAATTGAGTGAGGGTAAATAAATGAAGCATGATATCGTATTATATGATTATGAGGGATCTCCTTGCGCTAGACGAGTAAAGATATTTCTGATTGAAAAAGGAATCCCCTTTCGAACGCAAATAGTCAATTTGTCAAAGATGGAGCAAAAAAGTCCCGAATACCTGGAGATAAATCCGAATGGATTGGTTCCTGCACTAAGCCATAACGGTAAAGTGATTTTTGAATCGTCTGTAATAAACGATTATATCGAAGACCTTTTCCCTAAAGTGACGATTATTCCCGCCACGGTGGCGGGCAAGATTGAAGCGAAAAAATGGGAGAACTACGAGCTTGCCATGGCGAATGTCTATCGCCCGCTTATGTATTCTCGATTTATGGGGCCGCTTCACCATTTGGCGTGTACAAAGCAAGAGTTTCTTGAGATTTCTGCTCAGGCCACAGATAACGGCGCGTACCTTGCGTGGCAAGAAAAAGTATGGGATCTAAAAGTACTTACTTTGGAAGAGCAGGCGGAGCATCAAAAGAAACTGGCCCAGTTTGTTGATTTGGTCGAGCGCAGATTGGAAAACAGAACATACCTCATTGATGAGCGATTTGGTTCAGCTGACGTATCGGTATATCCAAGGCTAACGATGATCCCCTTGATCGGCATTAAAATCAATAAGTATACCTACCCTAATGTCACTGCTTGGATAGAGCGGATTAGCCAGAGACGATCTATCAGAATGACGTATACCGAGTCGGAAAAAAGCATGAAGAAGCTATCCGATATGGGTATAACTAAACTAATCAACCGTATTCTGTATAAACGTTCTGAGCTATCAATGATGGATAGGCTGTGCGTTAAGGCACTTAAGCCAATTTTACGAAATAAACTAAAAATAAGTGAATCTCTGTTGATAAAAAATAAGAGGAAAATGGAGTTTTTGGAATCCTCTCCACAGGATGCTGATTTATCGGCAAAATCGAGGGCGTTGAAAATAGATGATTCTACATTAAAGGAACCGCTGATGTTTTATGGATATACTGGATCCCCGGTAAGCGATCGTGTCGTGACATTGTGTCGATTATTGGATGTTGAATACTCACATATTGAGATCGATATGAAGAGTATGGAGCATACTAAGCCACCCTATAAATATTTGAATCCATCCAGCGAATTGCCCTTGCTTCTACATGGAGATACGGTTGTACACGATTCATTATTTATCGCTGAATATCTGTGTCACTATGCAAAATCTACTCGCTCGATTAAGCATGAATATTTCTCCAAAGATAGCCAGGAACAGGCGAGTATAAGAATGTGGAATGCATTTGATATGGGAATGAGAAAGGAGTATCGGCCAATTTTCTTTGCCCACATTAATGGTGAAAATCTGAGTTCTTTGGAAAGGTCACGTTGCCTTGAAATATTGTCTGAGAAGATGCGCTATTTGAATGATCAGCTATCGGACAGAGATTTTCTTGTTACTGATCGGGTAACCTATGCCGATCTATTATTGTTTACAAGACTTGCGTCATTTTCTGAGCTAGGCATAGATGAGTGTATCAATTCATTAGACGGTATTTCCGAATGGATGAAAAGTATCTCTCTACACGTAAAAGGTCAAGATAAGAAAAAAAGCGTAAGAAAAAAGCGAAAATCGAAGGCTGAATCTGCATGATTCTATGACGATTACTCTACGATAAATGAAACAATAATCAGATTCCGATAGATAAGGCAGAAGTTATGTTTAAGACTCTTTCATTAAACGATCAAAGCCAAATTTTTGATGAGATACAGCACGGGGTGCATCTCTTTCATTTTGATTTTAGCAACTGTTCGCAGAGGGTAAGAATATGTTTGATTGAAAAGGGAATCGATTGGCGTAGTCGCCCCGTTAATTTGTTGTTGAACGAGCATTCAAAAGAATGGTTCCAGAAAATAAACCCTAAAGGATTGGTTCCAGTCTTGAGTGATAATGGGAATATAGTGACAGAATCTGTGGATATTATTCGCTACTTGGAAAGCATGGATACAACCAGCCCGTTACAACCGAAAGATATTGAGGCACTAGATTCAATGAATGCCATTATCGAACTGGCAGATGGTGTTCAGTCAGAAATCAAACTATTAACGCATTATTTTCTTGCAAAGCCACAACGCTTTATCGTAAAGATGACATTGAAAAAATTCAGTGATCAGCACGGTAATAGTGAATTGGTTAAATTTAAACGTCGATTCGCTAATAACGAGTTTACGGTATCGGAGGTGCAGGAAGCGATTGATAGCATGCACGGAAAATGCCGCTTGTTGGAAGCTTGTTTGACTAATCAAGAGTGGATGGTAGACAGTGGATTTTCATTGGCAGATGTAGCTTGGATGGTAAATATTCATCGTTTAGATTTGATGGGTTTTCCGTTGACAGGTTATCCCAATATTCTTGCTTGGTACGAGCGGTCTAAAGAGCGTAGAAGTTTTCAAGAGGGGCTGGTAGATTACGAACCTGCGATGATAATGATATTTTTTAGAATCACGAAGTTCTTCACTAAAACCAAAAATAAACGTCTATTTGGATTCGTATAATTCATGAGATTAGTCTAATTATCAACCCTACGTAGAGGTCGAGAACAATGGATATTTATGAAGTATTTATCACGGTTGCAGAAAGTGGCAGTTTTTCCTCAGCGGCCAAAAAAATGGGTTTCACTTCATCTGCTGTGAGTAAACAAATTAGTCGACTTGAGAAAAAGCTCGGTGTCCAGCTATTTGCCAGAACTACGCGATCATTAGCTCTGACCGACTCTGGAACGTTTTGCTATGAAAAAGCGTGCTCAATGATACAAAAACGTCGTGAAATAGAGAGTGAGATTAGTCGTTTTCAGCATACGCCTACTGGAACCTTGAGGTTAACATCGACGCCTGGATTTGGTGAATACCATATGATTGATATTATCGCGGGCTTTAAGAAAAAGTATCCCGATATTAAGATCGAACTTACCCTTACAGGGAAAACAGAGGATATTGTTAAGAATGGAATCGACATTGCGATCAGAGAAGGGCAGCTTAAAGATAGTAATTTGTTGGCTAGGAGGTTGTCAGGATATCGGGTGTTGATGTGCGCCTCCCCAGAATTTCATCGGCAGCACAATATCGTGAATGCAGTAGATGCGTTGGATCAGGATATTGTACTCATCAATGACAAAGATATTATTCGCTCTTTTATGCGTTCAATGGGCATGGTCGAAAAGAGCTTTCGAAATGAAGTGATGACAGTCAATAATCTGGGCGGTATTAGGAAATCTGTAATTGCAGGTATCGGTGTCGGATTTTTACCTGACTATATGGTGATGGATGATATTCGAGCTGGCAGATTGATTGAAATTCCATTGGAAACAGTATTTCCTATAAGGGACGTGTACGCCGTCTATTCTTCCAATCAGGGAGCTCCTGGAAAGGTACGTTCATTTATAGATTACGCGGTCGAATATTTCAGACGGCCTAATGTTACACACCTGAACCATAACGGCAGTGTTAAAGAACGTTCTGGGTCGGACGCTGCGGAACAACCCTTTCGTTATCAAGCATGCTTGTAGAAACGTTGTTATTAGTTTCTTACCGAGTCTTATGACTTCTCATGAGATGAAAGGGTAGGGGTGCAAGAAAAATTTGAGATATGTAAGGAGAGTGATATGAGAAAAATATATGGACACAAATTAATTATTCACCGACCCGTTAACGAGGTGTTTTATTATTTAGGCCACACGTTTGAAAACGCTTCAGTTTGGATGGATGGATGTCGGCGGGTTGTCGCTCAACCAGGTTATGAAGGTTACGGTTTGTGGTTGGGTAAGCGGTATTTTAGAACAATGGCTATGCCTTTTCGCTTGTTTAACCTAAAGAAACCTGAAGAGTGTTTGGTATTTGAACCGAATAAGCGCTTTGTTATGACCACGGATATCTTAAATCTACAGCCTCATTGGAATTACGAAATGCGTGCAATTGATGAGAATAAAACGGAATTTCACTACAGTGTGACGATTGGTAATAAGGGTATTATCTCTCGTTTATTTGTGCAGCCGTTCTTCTTGTGGACTATCAAAGGTCGTCTTGAGAAATCACACTCTTATATGAAGTCTTTGTTAGACGATGGTTTAGTGCTCTCTAAGTCAGATGAGAGTGCTAGTGCAACATAGCGTCTCAGATAGGTTGCTGCCCTTTATTGCATGCCTGGTGCGTGCTGTGTCTGATGGGGTGTTGGCTGACTTGGATATTGGATTGGTTGAGTTGTTAGGTGTGCTAGAAACGGGGCTGGAAGAGGAATTGAAAGCGCTGCAAGATATCGAGACTGTCTTATTGCTATGTGAGAAAGAGCCTCCCGCTTTAAAAGAGGTGCACGCGCTTTTACGTGAATACCATGCGTTGCTTACCGATGTTGAGATGTTGGAGTTGGAAGATCTATTGGAAGGAACGAATATTATGTCTCAGGTAGTGTGATAATGACCCCAAGAGGTTCGCACTGAAGGATGAATTGAGGGATGCTTGTCTGGGGTAAGTCCGCGACCAAGGTGACCTGTTCGAGATATTCCGCGGAAATATCGCTAGCGTCGCATTGCGCTAGGCGATGTCGAACTGGCTGTTCCTGGCCGAAATCACAGTGAATGTTCACACGAGTTTTGGCAATTCTTAATTCTGTCGGCAGATGGTCAATAGCCAATTGCGTGGCGCTAGAATAAGCCCTTACTAGTCCGCCTGCACCCAGCTTAATCCCACCAAAATATCGGATAATCACTATCATGATATCCCCAATATCCTTGTGTTGAAGTACATTCAGGATAGGTTTACCTGCGGTACCGCTGGGTTCGCCATCATCTGACATCGCTGCGCTGATAGGAGATTGAGGTGGGCCAAATTGGTACGCCCAGCAATGGTGTCTTGCGTCAGGATAGTCCTGCTTCGATTGGTCGAGAAATATCTTTGCCGCGGCCTTATTGGAAATATTGCCAACTCTAGCGATAAAGCGGCTCTTCTTGATTTCGTATACCACCTCTTCGGTAGGCAGGGGGATACGATATGAGTGGTTAGGGTGAGGTAACATAGTGCGTCGTTACTTGCTTAGGGCTTCTGCGGGTATGTGATCACAAAGGTTATCAATGTGCTCTTCACCCCACTTTACCAGCTCCAATAACACGGGTATTAAGCATTTGCCTTTGTGGGTTAGGCCGTATGTGTATCGTTTCGGCTTTTCTTGATACAGCGTTTTTTCGATAATTCCGAATGTGGTGAGGCGTTTAAGTCTATTCGCCAATATATTTGTTGTGATTTTCTCTGCGGAGTTTTCGAGCTGCCCATACGTTTTGGCACCGTAGGCTAAGTCTCTAATGATAATTAAAGACCAGCGATCCCCGATGACTTCCAGTGTCTTGGCTAAGGGGCAATCTGAACGGTATTCAAGGATAGAAGTCATCAAAGTGAGCCTGTTTGTATAGTTTGACAATAATTTTACATTGTTACTTGCAAAAAGCAAGTTACCTATGTAATGTATTACTTGTGATTTGCAAGTAACTGCGAATCCGACAAACCTACAGAGGAAGATATTATGAATATTCTATTTATTGTTGGCTTACTTACCGTAACTGCCGTAATCGGAGAGCTTAGACATCAGCAACCTACCCAAGAAATCTAAGTTAAAAAACACTCCCCTTGAAATATAGAAAGCCCTTTGTTATTAGCATTGGGCTTTTTTTGTGCTTATTGTGCGATAAAAATGCCATTTCGTAGCGTTGACTGCGTGGTCTAGTGATATCTTTGTACTTTTGTGGTGCTTTTGGGACTGCCATAGGATTGAAATATTGCTAAAATAGCGTTTTTACTTTGGCGATCACTTCATGGCAACACGCTCGGAACAGCGCGAGAAAACTAGGCAGGCAATTATACAAGCGGCCCTTAGCCTGAGCTCCGAGAGAGGCTTGCCTTCGCTAAGCTTACGGGAAGTCACCCGTGAGGCAGGCGTGGCTCCAGCGACCTTTTATCGATACTTCACAGACATGGAAGAATTACAGCTGACCCTAGTGGACCAAGCAGGTTTGAAGCTGCGTCAACTAATGCGTCAGGCGCGTACCCGCGTGAGGATTGAAGGTAGCTTAGTGACGACCTCGATCGAGACGTATATGCAGTTTCTTGAGCAGAATTCTGAATTGTTTCGACTGCTAATGGGAGACCTGACAGGAGGGCCTAGGGCCTTACGTCAGGAGATATTTAAAGAAAAGCAGCGCTTTGTCGATGAGTTAGCGATTGATTTAGCGAGTGATGGGCAAACCATCGCTTTGCCTGAGCATTTCCCCATCATATCTGAAATGATGGTTAACCTCGTTTTTCAGGGTGGCGTTGAGGCGTTAGACTTGCCGAAGAACGATCGAAAAAGGCTGGAGCGAAAGCTCGAGATTCAGCTGAACGTTATCCTTGCGGGAAGCTTTGTTTTTGCTACTCAGGATGAATCCTAGGTCCATTTCTCTATTCATAGTAAGAAATTAGTCCGAATAGACTAGCTTCTAAAATTTATGCCTTTATCAAAACAAACGACTGTTTTATATTGTTGTCAGGTTGCTTTTGCAATCATGACGCCTTTTGGCATTTGTCCTGTGCTTTGACAATGGCATTGCGCTATTGCTGCTGAAGTAATACAAAAAACCATAATAATAAAAGTGGAAATCATGAAAAGCCTAATGAAATGGATATTCCTTGGGGTAAGTATGACGCTCTCGGCCTCATCTTTTGGCCAACTTGCTCAGAACTTAACGATTGGCAACGCAAAAGCGTTAGCCCTGGCCAATGCTGTTACTGCTGATCCACCCGGTATTGATGCGATCCATTTTAATCCAGCCGGTTTAACGCGGCTAAAAGGCAGGCAGCGCAACCTTAAAATCGTCGCTGGGCAATTTACGATTGCAAGCGAGATCGAAAGAACAGATTTTATTAACGATGTGATCGATCAATACGGCCTTGAAGAAACCATCGAAGAGGGAGAGGCCATTGCGGGAACGGTTTCTGTTATGTTGCCTTTTTTTGGCCTCACAGAATTGCCTGTTTTGCTTGCGCCGTTAGGCGGGATCTCGATATCCAGTCCAGACAATAGGTTGACCTTTGCAAATGCAGTGTACGCCCCAATGATTGTTGGCTTTACGCGAGAGGATGAGAGCAATGCGCGATACCATGGCAACGCATTGGGCTTTACCCATTTATCGTATTTTACACCGTCTCTAGGGTTCAAAGTGACGGATACATTTTCCGTTGGGGCGGGTATTATTTTCAGCTATACAGGGGTGGGGTTGGATCTTGATATGCGGGTGCCGTTACCTATTTTAGCGGCGCTTGATACGTTAAATAACTCTTGTGAAACCGATGATGCTGGTTTAGCGGCGAATGTATTTATTAATTTATGTGACGGCAATATTGGTCCATTTGATTCTATTGGCAATCTATATCTGGAAGTAGAAGAAGGGTTTAATCCGTCAATCAACATCGGTTTTCTCTGGGAGCCTGTTCCATGGTTTAGCTGGGGGGCGGTGTATCAAAGTGAAGCTAAAGCGCAGTTAAAGGGGGAGTTCGAATTTACTTACGAAGAGAAATGGGTCGATTTTTTTCAAGGTCTAGGTAGTCCAGATACGGTTGCCGGATTTTTCGTTGCCGGATTGCCAATTCCGAAGGGAGTGCCAGTTGATGAGGGTGGTGCTACTTTAGATTTTACTATTCCTGCCCATTTTTCGACAGGAATTAGCCTGCAAGTACTTCCGCGTATTAAGGTAAATGTTGATGCAAAATGGACCGATACAGCTGCGTGGGAAGAGTTTAAAATTGAGTTTGATACCGATGTGGATTTTTTGGCGATATTGAGTTTGTTGGATAAAGAACATGTTTCTGCGCGAAGCATCACGTTTCCAAGGGGCTACGAAAGCACGTGGAGTTGGGCGCTTGGTGTTGAGTATGAATGGAGTGATCGCTTGGCATTGCGAGCGGGTTATGAGGACCGACCCAGCGCAATCCCTACCGACAAGGCGGATCTATTGGCACCTTTTGGGGCTGCATATTTAGTGGGTTTTGGATTTTCTTATCAATGGGATAAAGATACGTTGATGGATGTTGGCGTTGGTATGTTGCAGTCCGATGTGGATATCCCCAGCGGGAGTAGTTCTAATGTAAATAGCGAAGATCCATCGGACCTTATTTACAACCCTTATGCGGGGTATGACGTGACGACGAGTGTGACAGCGTATTTATTTGAGATGAGTTTTTTGACACATTTTTGATAAAGTTTTTTGTGACATAGCGCTTTTGCGCATTCCCTAAAGAAAGCGCTTTGGAAAATGTATAAAGAAGCATAAAAAAACCCAAGCAAAATGCTTGGGTCGAAAGTAGCTTAAAGAGTCGGCACATTTACTGTTGAGTCTTAAGCATATTTTTTAACGTGTTTTACCAGCGATTTGATGGTGTTGAAAGGCTGGTCGATCGAAAATTTATTGGCTAGTACCGCTGGGATTTTTCCACCAGGTTCAATGTGTGCGCTATAAATAACGGCGACGTTTTTATCGTCAACGGCATTAAACTGCCAGGAGCCTGTCACTGCGCCGACTCTTTCACAGCCTTTCTTCACTGCTGCTAAGCTGTTGTCGGATTGGAAGTCGATCGTTGCGTCGCCGTCTGTACGAGAAATGGTATTACGTACAGCGGAGTCTCTGTTTTTTACCGGCCACGGTGCGTTTGCGACGGTATGGGTGTAGTAATTGTCGGCATCTTCTTTAATAAGTTCTGCTGTTTTTACGCTATCGATCCATTGGGTGTGATTCTTTACGTCACGCTGCATCTTTATTAATGCATCAACGGTTGTTGCAATAGTCGTTTCAACTTTAAATTCGCGAAAATCAGATCCGGCAAAAGCTCTGGTGTAAGCAGTGATACCTTGGCTTTGTTTTTCTAATTTCCAATCAGCAGCGCTCATAGTCTTTCTCTTAGTGTTCGTATTATCATTATGGAGGGAAGTATAAGGAACCATGTCCGTGAGTACATGGTTCAAAAGGACTATTTTGCGCTTTGTGAAGGTGGAATGGAATAGGTGCAGGTGGCATGAGCAACGGGAGTTGGGTCGTCATTACAGGTAATGGTGACCTCACCCACGGCAAGTTGTTTGCCTAATTTCAACAGTTTAGCTTCCGCTTTAAGTACTCCTGGCTCTGGCTTGCGTAAAAAGTTGATATTAAGGTTGGTGGTTACTGCCATGGCCACCGTACCAATGTGGCCTAATAACACCGCGTACATAACGGTATCTACCAGCGTCATCATGGTCGGGCCAGAAATAGTGCCTCCAGGACGAATATCGTAGGGGCGAGTGACATGCTCCATAACGAGTTGGCCAGGGGCAATGCTAATGACTTTGGATGGTAATTTAGGAAACACAGATAATAAAAATGCCTGTATTTCTTCTGCGGTTAATACGGGTGTCATGTTTACACCTCCTACTGGTGAAAGGGTGACTCTACGTTGTGGCGGGTGTGGTTATTTGTTTGAGTACAGCAAGATAATTTGGAGCAATGGGCGTCTCTTTGTAGTGCCCCTGTGAAAGCAGGTGCTGATGAAACTCCGGTAATTTATAGATGGGTACTGAGGCTAAGATGTGGTGTTCCAAGTGATAATTAACGCGATTAGGCGCGACCAGCAAGCGCTCAAGGATATTGGCATAGGTCGTACGGGTATTTTTTCTGGGGTCTTGATCAAAGAGGTTCGGTACGGCAGCGTGCTCCGCAATTTGGCGAATTCGAAGAAACAGCATGTAGAATGTGAAATACGCGATAACCCATAGGGCATATAGCCAGGGTGCGCCACACAAGGAGAGCGCGAGTAGTAAGGCGCCATTGACGATGAGCCCATCTTTGACGGTAGTATTTGAGCGCACCACGAGCGAATCGGGATCTCGGGTCGGGGAGTTCATTACATTGCTCTTAGTACTGTGTGCGGCATTAATTAAACGCAAAGCCGTTTGGCCCGTAATATCACGCCAGAACTTTCTCACTAAACTACGACTTTGGATAGGGTAATTGCGGTAGTTGTTTAGATCAGGGTCTTGTTCGGTACCGGCATTTCTGTGGTGAACTAGGTGGCCTTTGGCGTAGCTATTCATATCCAAAAATAGTGGTGCTGCGGTAAGCCAACGTCCAATAGACTCATTCAGCTGTCGGCTCTTAAAAAGGGATCTATGCCCACATTCATGCATCAACACACTCAATCCTAGCTGTCGTCCTGCTAGTAGTATCATGCTGACAATAATGGTTAATGCTGATGGCCAGAGTCCTGCGATAGCGAAAGCCGCGATAATAAGTGACCAGTTTAGTAAGATGACCAGAAGCCCAGAGGTATCACTCTTTGCGGTAAAATATTGTATTTCTTCTGGTTTGAGTTGCGATTTAATATCCATGTTGAATCCTGTGAAAGGTGGCTAAAGGGTTCGGTTTATTATGTCATCGATTTTTTGCAGCCAAATCTTGCGACCCGCGGCGTCATACTCCAGCATGGTGTGGCAAAGTGTGTTGCGGGAGTTGTTAGGAAGCAGTTGCTCGGGTACCAAAGGGTCCTTAGTCAGCATGTGGATGGTGTTACTGCCCAGTTGGAATGTCTCAATCATTGCATCCTTGGTGGATAACTCCGCTAAGCGTTGTTGGCTTTGTTTTAGCGACGCAATCATATCGGGGTAGTGGATTTCGTATGCCTCTTTATTTTCTGGACTTAGCCATTGGGATTGCCATTGCTCGGAGAGTTGTGGTGACATTTGTGTTGAGCCCAATACATAAGCGTCAGGCTCTAATCCAAAGTGAAGAAGCTGCTGATTAACCCGTTCAAAGCCAGTGCTTAGGTTGTCGGGGCGTACCCAAAGGTTATCGGCTGATGGGTGAAATCCGAGTAAGCCGAGGGCACGAATTGAGCGAGTGCGCATGGATCTGTCGGGCTTTTTCGGCAAATGGCACACCAACCAGTGATTGTTGTTCCAGGGTTTGACCCGTTCTGCGCCACCTTTCCATTCTTCAATAAAATCACTAAGAAGATTAGTGGAAGAGCATAGTTGAAAATGTAGCGTGGCGTTACCAGTGCCTGCTGTGCTGGAGATGGCCTTTTCAATGATGTTACTGTTCTCCAATCGATTCAGAGCAACACGCATAGCATTGGCGCTGAAAGCAAAAAGGTCTCCAATCTCTATCAAGGCGTCATTGGGAAAGGGCTTGGTACCGGCGATACGCAGGATATCCGTGATGACATGCTTGGGGCTTAGTTGTCGGCACTCTATTGGCATTGGTCTCTCTAGTGAATTACTTTGTTTTGCAAAATATGAATATTTAAGTAATCATTACACTAAATGAATAAAACTGCAAATATAAGTAATCGCTGTTTTGATGGGGGTAGTGGGTAGGTGCGACAGGTCGCTGCATTGTGATTGCATACGAATTCAGGCGGATTACTAGGAGGCTACTGCGGTTCTATTACGGCCTGTATTTTTTGCATGGTAGAGAGCTTCGTCTACCGCATTAATTAACTGATTAATGGTGTTGTCATGAGTGGGAATACTGGTGGAGAACCCCGCTGATAACGTGACTAAGGGATCTGTCTTGGATGCGTCGTGCGGAATGGCCAGCGCAGAGATGGCTTGGTGGACCTGCTGGGAAAGGTTGCCTTCGTCCTCGGTACTAGAGTCAAACCATACCATTAAGAATTCTTCTCCCCCCATACGTGCAGCAAAATCCAAAGGCCTCTTGCAGCAACCTTGTAGTGCTTGACCAATCAAACGAAGGCACTCATCTCCTTTTAGATGGCCGTAATGATCGTTGTACAGTTTGAAGTGATCAACATCGGCTAACAATAAGGTAATCGGTTTCTGTTCTCGGCGAGCGTAATCCAATAGAAAACTTAATTTATTCATCGCTTCGGAGCGGTTAAATAATCCCGTAAGACCGTCCTTTATCGCCATATGTTGCACTATGGCATGTTGAATAAAACTCTTTCGGAACTGGTATTCAATGGTATATGCGCCGACCATTCCGCAGAATGAAATAGCGGTTATATAAAATAACTTCAGTGAGGTGTGCCTCGATTCCGGTAGGAAATACTGGGTTGCCACCCAGGTCGAAAGCACAATGATTATTGGCCCTACACAGGCGATTTGAAAGCGTAAACCGGCCATAAAGAGGCTGATCATAATCACGATAAATACGCCTTCGTAAGCAAAGTTGAAAGAAACATGGGCACTGGCGACATCCAGAACGACATTTCCTACCCCGATCCACAAAATTGCCATCACTGACGCTGGCTGAATAAAACGGATCATTGACGGAATAAAGTGGAAGCTGAAGACCATGACTAGCAGTGGAATAGCAACAGCGACGCGGATCAAATAGTAGAGCCCCTTGATCCTCTCTGGCATATCCTGAACATCGATGGGAATCAATGAAATAAGCGTTATTAACCCGATGGCAATGGACGCCCATTGGCGGACCTTGTTATTGGCGCGGTGCAGATCACGATACTCAATTTCCAATGAGGAGGGGAACCTAAGTAGGCGAAACCCGGTCTCTAATTGTTGTTGGTAGGTGCTGATGTCATGGCTATAAGTACTCATCGATTAAAGTATAAACATCAATAATGAATTATCCTGTGATATTTTTACATTGCGGTGGTGAGGACGGCAATGCGGGGGAAAAGTGACGTATAATCTTGAGGAGGGCAGGGAGCGAAAGTCGATCATGCTAAAGCAATTCATCCATCAACATCATGTTGTGGCAAAACACAGTCGGGCGGAGATTCGCCATCCCTGGGCAAGAGTCTGTTTGGCGCTAGGTTTGTCTGTGTCGGGTGTTTATGTGCTATATCGCATAGTTATCGCGGTGTGGATTCGATCTCCTATTCAGGATGGGCAGTTTGATATTTACGGACTGGGTCTGCTGTCACCGTTGATGTTAAGCGGGCTGTACCTAATTTATATGGCAGGACTGTTGTTATTTGCCTCCCCTCGACGATCAAGGAAAGGTTTTCTAGGACCGATAGGCCTTAGGGTGTCGGGCGTTTTGATTGTGGCCGTTGGTGTGTTTGGGTTATTAAGAGGGAATATCTACGCGGCCTTTGTGGTTGCTGTTGGGGCTGCTTGTTTTGGATTGGCCCGTGACCGGAAGGATTTTATTTCTAGGGATCGTGAGTGGGTTTAAGGTTGAAAAGGTTCTTCTAGGCCAATTTTCCCTTAGAAATAATCAGTTTAGGCCTAATTGTCCAAATACTTCACATATTACTTTTCTTTACTGGCACATCCGTGCCATATTTGTTTTCCAGTAAACATAATTGGCTTATATGTTTATTAATTGTCATGAAATGCACTGCCCCATGATATCCGAGCCCCCAATACTTTGGGTATCAATAGATGGAGCGTTAATGCTGGGGTAGCAGTAGGGCAATTCAAGGACTTGGCATTCTCACAAAAAAAATAATGCAGGAGATTGCAGCATGTTTAATGCGATATACAAACCATTGTCCGCAGGGGTGGTGATCCTCTCTCTCGTGGGTTGTGGTGGTGATAAAATTTCTATCACGTCACCCGATGAAAATGGCGTCTACAGTACGTCGACCTCTGATACACAAGTGACTATTACCTATAGCGGTATTGAGACCAGTGAGCTGGTGTTATTGCTCAACGGTGCTGATGTAACCAGTCAGTTTGTGGTCGGTGATACCGAGGCTGTAGCGACCCTAGCGGATCTAAGTGCTTCTCTTGTTGATGGTGAAAATGATATGGCGGTAAGCGCACCGGAAGAGCATAGCGTGGATTTTATTTGGGATATCAGTGGTCCAGTGGTCCATATTACCTCTGTTGAAACCTGTGGAGATTGTGGTCCAGCGGTAGTGAGCTATAGCGGTTACATTGAAGATTATTCTGCGGTGACGGAGATAAGCTTAAATGGTTCAGAAACCATTGCCGTGGCGGAAGATAAAACCTTCACCTGGGGATCCAATAGTAATACTGCCAATTTCTCTGATTCGGCCCGTTTGTCATTCAGCGCAGAGGATTCGTTTGGTTTTAGCAGTACTACTGATATTGAAGTGAGTGATGACATTAATGATAAAGTGCTAGGGGATAGCGCTTCATTAAAATCAGGTATCGGCGCAAGAATTAATGATAGTGGCCTTAACTTTATTGAAGACGAAGCGGTTGCCGTTATTAGTACCATTGACTTGGAATCCGTGTTGCTGGCACAAAATCCGTTAGTATATGAAAGCAAGGAACTCAAAGAATGTGTTTGGGGGATCTGCGTGAGCTTAGGTTCTGTTTGGGTTCGAGTGAATGCTGAGTGGCTATCATTGGGTACTATAAGCTTAGAGGTGGTACCTAGAAATAACTCTAATGTGGTGGATGTTACTGCAACGTTAGATTCTATTAGCATTGGGCTTGATCCAGACGCGCATACTCCCGGTATTGATTATGGGTTGTTTGATGTGACGGTGACCGCTGATGATGTTACCGCTGCTGCGAGTTTAGCATTAGACAGCGCGAATGATGGTGGCGTGGCGGCGACACTACAAAGCATGAACATCAATTTGGATATTGATCTTGGTGCTCTAGAGAGTGCACTGAACACCGTTGATACCGTATTGGATGTTATTGGATTAGGCGGTCTTACCAACACAGTCAAAGACGCGATTAATGGCGTGGTGGAAGATCAATTAGAGAGCCAGCTCGGCAGCATGCTACCTGATTTGCTTGAGCAATATACCCAACTGGTACCAACAGGGGCAACAGTGGCGATTCTCGGCAAGAACCTTGTGATTGAAGGTGAGGTGGATAGCTTTAGTGGCAGTAGTGGTGCATTGACGGCCGTGGTGAATACGGGAGCTCATGCGGAAACAATAGAGAGTACGGGGTTAGGTTCATTGTACGATAGCACTGCTATGCCTTCACTGGGTTTCTCCACAACACCTGATGGCAGCAGTTTTCATGTAGGTGCTGTGGTATCAAATAACATTCTTAATCGAGCGTTATTGGCGGCTTTTGAAGCCGGTGTGATGAATGTGGATGAGCTTGTGTATAGTGCTACGGATTTGTCCGAAGTTCTCGGTGACGCATTGGCAGGTGAAGATCAGATTTCTGTCGCAGTCTCGCCGGCGTCTGCTCCTGCAGTGACGTTGACTGGAAGTGGTGAGCTGTTGAGCCTAGCGATCCAAGATATGACGTTGGTTGTGAGTCTCAAGCCCGCAGGTAGTGACACTTCATCCATGTTATTCGAAACTACGGTGAATGCGTCGGTACCGGTTAGCGTGGGAGTCAGTGGTGATAGTAAATTAGATGTCGCTATTGAAACCTTGCCGACATTCTCTGTATTGAGCATGAATGTATTAGGCCTAACTCTAAGCACGGATCAAGCGACTTCGCTAGTTGACTGGGTCCTACCTAATGTGATGCCTTATCTGGCTGAAGGCATCGCGTCCATCGCAATACCTACGATCGAAGGGTATACCTTTGCGCCTGTTGAATTATGGCAAGCAAATTCTGGATATCTAGGGCTTGCCGGTAATATGGTGTCTGGCGTGCAGGCATCGTCACTGGTAACGGCCTCTGCGGATCTATCTGCCTCCGGTGCTGACACCATGTCGGCGATGCGGGTGTCATTGGGCAGTAGTACTGTTACTTCTGGGGAACAAGTGACCTTTAGCGTGGCCGGGTCTGATGAAGATGGAGAGTCTGTGCAAACGCGTTACCGTCTTGATGGTGGTGCCTGGTCTACATGGAAACAGCGTGATGATGTAACGTTATACCGTGTATTAACGGGAGACCACTCGTTGGAAGTTTGTGCTAGAGATGCTGAGTTAGCGGAAAGCAGTGACTGTGCAGAGGAAGCTTTTACGATCGCCGGCTAGTTGCACGAATATTTAATACTAACAAAAGGTAGCAATAAAAAAGGTCGCATGAGCGACCTTTTTTATTTTCAGCGAGTGAACCTACGGTTTAGGTATTGCATAGCATCACTTGGTTACGGCCGTTTTCTTTGGCTTTGTACAGCGCTGCATCCGCTAACGCAACCATTTTTTCCTGTTCCATTTCTGTATCGGGAATTAGGGAGGTGACACCAATGCTAATGGTGATTGCAACGTGCTTGTCATCAACAATAAAACGAATGGCTTCGACGCTTTGGCGAACTTGTTCGGCCACATGCAAGCTGCCATCTGTATCAGTATTGGGTAGCAGTAAACAAAACTCTTCGCCACCAAATCGAGCGACAACATCATTATCTCGATGGGTTTGCATGCTGATAGTTGATGCGACTTGTCGCAGGCAGTCGTCTCCAATTAAGTGTCCGTACTGATCATTAAAATTTTTGAAAAAATCAATGTCGATAAGCAATATGCCAAGGGGTTCTTTCTCTCTGTAGGCTCTGCTGAATTCGCTGGATAGTGCTTTGTTAAGATAGCGTCGATTGCGAATGCCGGTTAGACCATCGGTAAGGGATAGGTTTTCCAGTTGTTTGTTGGCTTGCTCCAGTTCGTTGGTGCGTTCTTTTACCCGTCGCTCTAATGTTTCATTGGCTCTACGCTGGATCTCCAGCGCGCTGGCTTGTGCTTCTCTGGCTTCTCGTTCATGTTCTAGCGCTTTTTCTTGAGCATGGCGTGCATTTTTTTCTTGGCTGAGGGCTTCGGTTTGGGCGATGCGGGCGACTTTTTCATGTTCTAATGCGTTGACCTGGGCTTCGAAGCGTTTTTTCTTTTCTACGTTTAATCGATCAGCAAGGGCAAATGAAAGCAGGATGACTTCTAGGGCCGATCCTATTTGTGTTGCATTTTCAGTAATGAAGTTTCGCGGTAGAATGTCTATTTTATTGAGTGCCAATATTACGCCGCCAACCAATAATGAAAACCAGGCAACGGTATAGTATCTTGCTGAGGTATCACCTTCCGCCCAACGCATTGTACCTGCAGTGATTGACAATCCAATCGCGATGACTGCTATCACGATGGAAGCCATAATCATGGTTGAATAAGGCAGAAATGCAGTAAGCACCATGCTACCCAGTGTCATGACTGCGATGATATTCGCTATTCGTGAAAGTAATGGGATAGCTATTCTTAGCTGTAAAAAATCTCGAGTAAATAACGAACCAAATAGCACTATACCCAGTAGAAAAATAATAATGGCTTGGTCATTCCAGCGTGTAGCGTTAGGCCAGAGAAACTGAAAGCTAATCCCGTTTAGGCTTGCGATAAATAATGCAGAAGAACCGACAAATAATACGTAATATAAGTAGTTTCTCTCCCGTACGGATAAGAATACAAAGAGGTTGTATAGCACCATTACCAGCATACTGCCGTAGTACATACCCAAGCCGAGAAGCTCCCCTTGGGTAGCCTCGATAAAGGTTTTTGTTTTCCAAAGCAGTAACGGGATCTGCATAGAGCTGCTGGTTTTTACTTGAATATAGATACTAATGGTTTGTTGAGGTTTCCAAGTGATCGGGACAACGTAGTTACGATGGTTGAGGGGACGGTATTTGAACGGTATTTTATCGCCCAACTCAATGCTTTTGGGAAGTTGCCCGTCTGAAAGTATGTAAAGATTAACGTGATCTAATACAGCGTAAGCAATTTCGAGGTAACGTTCGTCTAGCTCTTGGCTTGGGTTGGTTACATCAAGTCGAACCCAATAGGTTGATGCCGTGTAGCCAAAATTGATGGTGTCACTATTCTCTTCGTTATTTTTCCAGGTGATCCCCGCCGCAGGGTAGAGTAGATCATGAAGATCGATTTCATTACTGGGGTCTTCAAAATATTCTATATAGGGAGATAGAATATATTTACTTTGGCTTGAGGACAGTGGAAGTGTACCGATACCAAAGCTCTGGGTGCTATAAAATATCAGTATAGCCAGCAGTAGCGGCGCGCTAGGTATTTGCCCAATGACGGGTTGTAGAATAACTCGAAGGCAGGACAGTGTTCTTCACCTAATCAAGAAAATTAACTTTAGTATAGTGGGTATTCTAAAGCTTGCTAGGTCGGAACTTATTGGGGGATTTCGTTACTACTAACGGGTATCTTGGCTGAAGACTGGTCGTTGCACGATGGTGTGTTGGATGCTTGCGTAAGCTCCGACAACTCTGCTGGGAAGGTGTAGCACAAAATACGGCTGCGGCCGCGATTTTTGGATTCATATAGCAGGTCGTCGGCTTTCTGGATGTATACGTTGGACGTGAGTGCTTCCGAGGGAATACCGGTGACCATGCCGCCTGATAACGTAATGTATTCAGCGACCTTGGATTTTTCATGGGGAATATTCAACGCTTCAATTTGGCTAGAAATAAGCGTACTTAATCTGTCCATTTCTTCGGGTTTAGTATCAAACCATACCAAGATAAATTCTTCCCCCCCGTAGCGGCCAGCAAAGTCCAGCGAGCGGCGGCAGCCTTTTGATAGCGCCTTTGCCACTTCGATAAGGCAGGCATCCCCCGCTAAGTGGCCATAATTATCGTTATAACGTTTGAAGTAATCGACATCTAGCAGGACCATGGTGATGAATTTTTTCTCGCGAAATGCGTAATCCATGATGATCTCAAGTTGCTGGTTAATTGCGCCTCTGTTCAGGAGGTTGGTAAGAGGGTCAATCTTAGCGGCAGACCTCAGTGCACCTTTTTGCAAAAAACCAAGCCTGGATTGATATTCCAAGGTAAATGCGGATGCACCGCCAATCAAGCAGCTGCCAAATATAAATATGATTTCATGAATCCAGAGAGGATGCCTCGGCATATAGAAAATTGCGAGTAAACAATAGCTTATAAAGAGAATGCAAGCGGATGATAGTGAATGTCGAAAGCGTAGGCCAGCCAATAAGAAGCCTACAAAAATGATCAGTATGAGTCCTTGGGCGGGAAGCGTCTGCCCCAGTTTGGCGGCGTAGGCGACGCAGAGGTTGGTTGATAAGCCAATGAAAAGCACCATTAGAAATGCCAGTGCTTGGAAATGCCGTTGGAATACATCAATGTATGTGCAGATATAAGCGACCACCAGCAGTGGAATGACCATGCCAACACGAATTAACGTGTAAAATTCTTGAGGTTTGCCTGATAGCAGAAAAAGGTCAAATGGCGTTAACATGAGTACAAGGATGGACGACACCCACAGAGCGGTGCGTTGCTTAGCAATGTTGCGTTCGAAATACTGCGATATGTACTCAGCTTCCATCTCGGGGGGGAAGGATAGGTTCCTAAAACCGATATCCATTTGCCGCCGATACTTCTGTAGGTCCTGCTCAAAATCGGCCATAAAAATTCGTTAGGAATCAATCAGAATAGACTCTTTTAATATAGCAAACTCTCCCATTTCCGTGAGTAAATTTTTGTAGCGGTGATAGGATAGCATCGCTAATCGGCTCTCATTGTATTTCCCTAAATGAGTTGGGTATCATGGAGCGGCGGATTCAATAGTATGTATATTAAAAGGAGTAGTATATGGCGACCATCGGGTTGTTAGTGGGATGTTTGGCGTTTATAGGATTAATATTTGTGAGTTTCTCTAAAGGAAAAGAAGAAGCCGCAGGGCCGCTCAAGTTACTGTTAATCATGATCTCCGTGGTGGGGTTTGCATTTGGCTTGTTTAATAAAATCTGGTTCTATGCTGAGCCGGGTTATATATATCATGTGCGTACTATCGCTGGTGTTGAAAAGGTCGTGAGCGATGTAGGGTATAACGTGCACCTATTTGGGCGTTATAACTCATGGAAACGGGCAATGACAGTGCAAGCACAAGGGGGGAAGGCGTCGATGCATGCGGAGAAAGAGTCTTCTGAAACCAGTGCCAATTTAGGCTCGATGAATATTATTTTCTTGGATCAGGTTGATGCTAATGCGGAGGCATCGGTACGATTTTCAATGCCGTTGGATCAAGAGTCCTTTTTGAAGATGGCCCATGAGTATCGCTCTCCTGAGAATCTGCTACGTACTGCGTTAATTCCAGCGTTTAAAGAGACGCTGCAATCGACAGGGTCGTTAATGAGTGCAGAGGAATACTACTCTGGTGGACGTACCGAGTTTAATTCTGAGTTTGAAAAGCAGATGAGCGGAGGTATGTACGTGGTTCATCGGGAAGAGGTGATTACCCGAGTGACAAAGAAGCGATTAGGTTCTGCTAATGCTGCGTTGGGAAGGGATCAAGAGGAGTATGGAGAGGATGTAAAAGTGACCTTTGAGGTGATTAAGAGGGTTGACGAAGCTGGAGTACCTTTACGCAAGCTACAAAAGTTTACCAACTACGGGGTCTCAGTGATTGATGCTCGGGTGACCGATATGCGGCCTAATACCAAATTTGTTGAACGAATGCGGTTAAAACAAAAAGCGTCGGCAGATCGTGCTATCGCTCGAGAGCAGCGTATCCAGGAAGAAGAGCAGCGTTTGTTGGCCATCGCGAAAGGTGAGCGTGAAGTGGCGCAGCGTCAGGCGCAAGCGAAGGTGACTCAAATCCAACGTACCACTGAAGCTGAAACGGAAAAGCAGCTAGCGATTACGGAAGCGCTTAAGTTCAAAGAGCAGGCCCATATTTCTAAGGAAACTGCGCAAATTAATCTTGAAAAAGCCCGTATCGAAGCGGAAACGAAGCAAACGTTAGCGGATGCAGAGGCGTATCAAAAGCGCGTCATTCTAAAAGCGGATAATGCGTTAGCGCAAAAGTTGGATGCTGAAATCAAAATTCATCAATTGTGGTCGCAAGCCTATGCGAAGCGTAGCGTGCCTACGAATGTGTTTGGGGCAAGTGGTGGCTCTGTACCGGTGGGTGGCGACGGAGAGGTGAAAGCATTTATGCAAATGTTAACCTTGGATGCTGCGCAGCGTTTGAGTTATGACAGGGATATGTCACAAGAGAAAGGAAGCAAGCGCTAATTCACGCATGCATGGTTTGAAGAGCGGCACTTAGCTGCGGCTCTTCAAACTGGCAAGTATAAAGCGTACGCTGCTTTGCAATATGCGGTTATCTTCAGTGCATTTACCCAACGTGAGTAACCCTTGAGCACTGGTCAGTAGAAAGCGAGCGGTATCCTGTAAATGCAGCTGGGGCGAGATGTCTTGTTTTTTCTGCGCGATTTGCAAACACTGGTAAAAACCGTCTTCTAGCATGCCGTAGGTGAGCAATACTTGCTGTTTTGCTTCTGGGTCTTTGTGGCTCAATTCCAGGCTAGTGTTCGTCATAAAGCAGCCGATATTGTTGTCTTGGCTGCCGAGAAACATAAGCAAGGTGTTAAAAAACAACTCGATATTGCTAAGGCCCTGATTATTCTGCGTTAAACATAGCATCATGAGTCCGAATCGCTGCTCCCGGTACCGTGTCAGTGCCTGCAGAAATAGCGTATGTTTGTTGCCAAAGCTGTTGTAGATACTGAACTTATTGATTCCCAAGGCCTTTTCTAGTTGGCTCATCGACGTTGCTTCATAACCTTGTTGCCAAAACAGGTTCATGGCTTTATCTAATACGTCATCCGGATCAAATGTCTTATTTCTTCCCATTGCTTCTGTCTATTACCTCTACCCATGGTTTCACCCGTTGCTGGTATGTACGAGTGTTATCCATTTCAAACTGATTGTTTATAAATTTTACCGCTCAGGTGGCGCATGTCAAATATAGTGGCTGAATAATGTTGACTGATCGTTTAGATATAATTAATATCAAACCGATCATTTAGAAATATAACGGTGCTTGTATGAACAAACTTAAATCTATCTATGTGAGTGTATTCCTCACTGCGTTGTGTGGTATTGCTGGGTACGCGATCTATGATTTTATGGCCAATCCTATTGGTTGGAGCGGGGTATTGTTGGTGGTATTGCCGCTACAGTTAATGTTGGCTCGCGCTTTTCTGTTTTCAAATCTAGCGCGTACTTCTGAAACTTTACCGCTATTCACGGGGCTGGGTGTTGTGGGCATTGTGATCGCTGGATATGGAAGCTTTAGCGTTGACACGTTGTTGCCGGTGTTGAGTGCGGTCGTCGGTTTTGTGGGTTTTCAACTCTATAATCGTTGGTACTCTAACTTGGCGCGGGTAGAGAGTCCTCTTTTACAAGAAGGGCAATTGCTACCGGAATTTAGTGTGTATCGAACCGATGGCAGTGTCTTTTCCTCTCGCGAGCTGGCAGGAAGCCCGGCTTTGATCCTGTTTTATCGAGGGAATTGGTGTCCATTGTGTATGGCGCAGATTCGTGAAATAGCGGCTCAATACAAGGAAATGGCAGATAAGGGCATTAAGATCCTGCTAATAAGCCCGCAACCTGAGTCCCACAGCAAGAAGCTGTCAGATAAATTTGATGTGCCTTTCCTGTTCTTAGTAGATAAGGCGAATGCTGCTGCTGAGCAACTGAAAATTGCAATGCCTGACGGTTTGCCGTTGGGTATGGAAGTGTTGGGATACGATCAAGATACCGTGCTGCCTACGGCACTATTTATCAATGCCGAAGGTAAAATCGTGTATTCGGATCAAACCAGTAACTACCGGGTAAGGCCTGAGCCAGAGGAGTATTTGCGCGTAGCTACTGAGAATGGATTGTAGAGAAAACCTTAGCGTGTGGGTCGGTAGATAAGCTTACGGGGTCATTTGCGCGAGATCTTTGCCTGCTTGTTGTCTTTATGGGATCAAACTTCGTTTGCAGATTCTGGATTTGTAAAATCTGTAATCGAAGCCCCTACATGCAATAGGTGAAGAATCTCAGTGTCAGCAACAATAGAGCCCAATAATACACCAGCCGCGTTAGCCGACTGGTTGATGGAAGACATTCCTTCCCATCATACTCTTTCGATCGAATACGCGTATTCCAGGAGTGATGTTTTACCTATTGGTGGTATCGAATATCGAGTGTTGAGCCTGCAAGATGGGTTGGTGGAGTATCGCGGTGAGTTGGACGCATCGGGTCAGGCCGTCATCGATGGACTGATTCCTGGGCCGGTTGAAGTATTCTTAGGGCCTGAGGATGTCACCGTGGATAGCATGGCGGTTGAAAAGCTGCGGGAAAAGATAGGGCAAAGCTTGGATAGCTTGGTGATGTTACTTTCGTCTCAGTTAGAAGGCATCAACAATATGCTCTCGGTCAGTCCGCTGAAAGAATATTTACCCTATTCCATACCATTGAATCATGCTGAGATCGTACTACGGTTACCTCAATCCAGTTGGCAGTATTACGCGGCTTGGATTTCTGAAAACGCTGCAAGTTTGGCGGCCCAGAATAAAGAACAAAGCTTTGGAATAACACCGCTATTACTGTCTCATCTTGAGGTGTTTGATCCAGCTAAAGTGCTGAGTGAGATTGCGACTCGTCATCGGCTAACTCCAGAGATGAAGGCGAAGGCGTATCTGTTCTGTTCAGATAAATTGTTAATACAAGGGTTACTTGATTTCTTGCACACTATTTGGCTATGCCATCCTGCTGCGGCATATGCTAAAGCATTTGTGATGGATGTAGTGAACGGGCTGGTGCTGCAGGTTACGTTAGACTCAGAGACCACGCAGGGTGTAGAAACTGCTGAGGTTGAGATCAAGGAGAATAGCGCTTTAGAGCAATGCAGGGTGCTGTATCCGGCAATCGATCTATTGTTATTTGAGCTGCGTGCGGTTTATGGGGAGTTGCTGCAGTTATTTGCCCAAACCAAGATGAGCAGAAAAGTAAGGGGGCGAACGGGTACTGATATGAAGGTCGAATGGCGAGAGCCTCCTGTTCAGCAACGCTGTTTGGATCATTTCGCCACTCACCTTGCTCCGACAACCAACCTTAGCGGGCAGCATGTTTCGAGTATGCCCTTATACGTTGAGAGTGGTGGAGACTGTATTGATAGTGGGCAGGTATTTGGGGCAACTGGTGAGGTCGTTATCTCTGAAGACGACTTTACCCTTGCTGGTCCTGTCCCGATAACCTGGCGACGTTATTATCGTTCTTCGAATGTAAAAGGTTGGAGTTTTCTGTCGGATGAAAAGCTCAAAATAACTCAGGGTAAGGTTGCTTATCAACAAGAAAGTAGTCTTATTGTGATGTTCGACTTACCCCCGATTGGAAAGTATGCGGTGAATGCGGCGGCGGGCATATCACTGCACCGTGTGTTTTTTAGTGTATTTGTGATTAAGTCGCAGGGAGACGCGGATCGACATTTTAGCGGAGAGCATTCAACAATTCAGCCAGTGGTAAATGGTCTTACTGGTGTGTTTGCCGATATGCCAGAACTTATGAATGAAGAGATCCCGTTGGTCCAGATTCGAAATAACTATCACCAGTATTGGAATTTCATCTATCAAGACTTGTGTTTGGTTGAGCTCAGCAGTAGTTGGGGGGAATCAATAGTTATCAGTCGAGATGCCAACGGGAATATCACCTCTGTTGCTAAGCGAGTCCCGTCTCAGCACCCTAGGGTCTTAGTGACGTATCAATGGAGTGAAGAGGCACGACTACTCGCGGTGGATCGTCAAGGTGACGAATGGCGTTATGATTATCGTGCTGAAGAAGAGAGTCATCCCCCATCCATGTTATTGGCTTCGATGGCGTCGACAGCGGGAAAAATCGTAGAATTTCAGTGGGACATGATGGGAAACCATTGGCGCTGCTTGGCCAAGAAAACACCGACACAGTGCTGGAGTTTTCACTGGGATATGTCAACGCGGACGTCGATGATGCAGGAGGTCGAAGGTCGAGATCGTAAAACCATAGGGATGCGTACAAGTTGGTTGTTTGACCTTTGTGGTCGGGTTATTGAAAAACGTATGGGTGATGAGAGTTCAGTTGCTTATGGGTATAGTAAGAATGGACAGTTAGTCAGCGTGACAAATGCACTCGGTAATCGGTGGCAATATCGCTATATGCCTGATGGGGGTTTGAGTGGGTGGGTTGACCCTGCAGGTGGTGGTTATAGTGCTGCCTTTGATTCCAGCGGTAACCTTGTTGAATTTAGCAATGCCCTTGGAGAAAGTTGGGGGTGTGAATATGATAATAAGCATCAAATAACATCTGTGGTTAACCCTCAGGGCAGCGCTTACCGGCTTAATTGCCTTGACGGAAAGCCTGTATCCATAAGTACAGAGAGTGGGGGGCATCATTGGCACCGATATTGGCAGAGAAATAGCCGTGGCAGCATTACTGTTGATGCGAGTAATGGCCTGATTAATCAAGCCACGTATGACGACGAAGGTGATCTTGTCGAATTACGTGATAGAGAGCTGAGCTTGATTCGATACCAGTACGATCTATACAAACGACTTGTCTCTATAGGCACCGATGTCGGCAGCGGATTGTCATTGAATTACACTGCGGTGGGTTTGATCGAAAGTATTGATGCAGGTGATCAACAGGTTGCAATGTTGTTCAAGGCCGGTCGACTTTGTGGGTGGCATGAAACCGGTTTGGATGGATTGTCTATCGAATATGATAGCCGGGATCGTATCAGTATGATAACGCTTGGGAATCAGCATTATGTGCGATTTGAGTACGCTGCTAGCGCGGTTCCTGTTGCGCTCATTGTCGATAATACGCAGCATTATCAGCTGACTTTCGATGCCATAAATCAACTGGCATCTTGTTCCTTGAGTTATCTTGGGGAGGAGCTGGAAGCTGAAAGTGATCCAAAAAACGTTGTAACGGAATGGCAATATGATGGCGTGGGACGTCAAATTTATCGATTAGCAGAAAATGATGAAATAAGGATTCAATATGATGGGTTAGGACGTGTGGTCGAACGAGTGGATAAGAAAAAGGCTGAAGTTCTTGGTTATCATACATGCGGAAAAATCGAATCGTATTCCTGTGTAAGTAGTACGGCTAATACTCAATTGGAACACGAATATGATGAGCACGGTTTTCGGAGAAAAACGACGTTTTCTCAGGGGTATGTGGTCGAATATAAATATGCCTCAATTGGTTTGTTGGAGAGTATTTGTATTAACGAAAATCAAGTGTTTTCGATTGTACGTAATAGCGCGGGAGTGGAAGAATATCGAAATTTCGGTGCTATGAGTATACGAACCTTGCAGTTTCATGTGAAATCTTACATCGATAAGCAGTATAGCCGCTGGGTTTCTGCTGCAGTTGAGCAATTAGCTACCCCCGATAACGAACAGCTCTTGGGTAGCTTAGATCTTATTTATCGGCTAGGCGCGTTTCCGCTACCGGGTCGACTCATGAGTGAATTGAATGCATTGGGGCTGTGTCAGCGTGATGGTATCGAAGCATATCACGCTGAAAAAATTGTTATTTTTGATCCTGTTGATAATACGGCATTAATTTTAATTGAGGGGAACAATCTCTATTTTAATCATGTGGGAAGCGGTATATGGAGTGACTGGCACGGAACTGCCGTTGAGGATGTGGGCCTTTCAATCGAGTTTGAATCGGACCGTTGCGTAGGAGAATCTAGCTTGGCGGTCGGTCATCCATTATCTGTTATGGATTTTGTGGGTCCAAATATCGCCAATGCTATTTCTTTAACCAATAACTCCTGATTTTCTAAGTGCTGCTTAATATTATTTTTTGGGCAATATTCAGGTAAAGGTAATTTTGAAAAGCCTTTTCGATGTATTCGATGAAAGAAAGCGTTATCGCTTTCTTTTTCTAGGCAGTGGTGGATTCGTTTATAGGATAAATAGGCCTTTTGGTATTTTAACTTCCAGCTTAATAACTCCTCCTTTTTTTGTTTGCAGGACTTTTCTGATTCACAAATAATGGTTCGTGTGCGCGAATTTTTAGGTGATAGCTCCGTCAGAACGACAGATGGAATATTCACGATCTTTAATTCGCCGCTAATGAGTCGTTCATTTTCTTTTGGTGGCTGGTAGCACTTTCCCTGCGTCATACGTGAAAAATAGTGGATCGTACTTTGGGGGTGTTGATCGGTATCTGTTGTCGCATCTGATTCTACTGTCGGTAGTATGTAGCGTTTAGCGGTATACTTTCCTGAATAGGCCAACCGATTGGTTGTCGCATAATATTGATTTTTACACCCTTTGGTATCGTAGTTGAGCGACTGAATGTGCGGCAATCGTTTAGGGTGAGACTTCGAATATTTGGGGAATTGCTGAGAAAAATTCAGCCGGTTTCCGCGGGTGGCATTCAGATTTAACTTGTTCTTAAGTACCTTCTTTGCGAAAGGGCTGTAATTCTTATCACCTGCGACCTCTGATTCTCCCGATCTGATTGCGTAACTAATATCTTCAGTGGTGAATTGTTGGGTGTTACAGCGACCTATTTGTGCTTCCAAAATCGAGTTCTTGGAAGTGCACTCGCCTTCAGTACGTTGCTTGACGAGGCACTTTTTCAAATCAGATGCGGACTGTTCGAGAAGACGTAAACACGTGTGCTTGATATTTATTTGCGCGTAGCTTGTGGCGGTAAGGCTAGCGAATAAAAAGCATAAAAAAATATCTCTTGCACCGACTTTAGTCATAAGCATTCGTATGTCCTGTATGGATATACTCTTTAGCTTAGCCCCTTCTGTTGTTGGGAGTAAATACTTAGGTCATAAATGTTGCTTTGACAGGTACTGGTCAATAATAGGTTCCAGGTGAGATGGGTTAAAACTATAGGGACCTTTTCCTGGGTTGTAGAGTATTTCACCGGATTGGCTGATGAGGTAAAGCCTTGCTGGACGACCAACCCATGTGTTGTTGATTGCATTGTCCATTCGGTCAACCAATAGTGGGATGTTCTTGTTGAGCAAGGTGTTCTTAAACCGTGAAGCTGCCCAGTGGCGATCGGCAAATGTTGCTTGTTGTTTTAGGTCAATCGCAACTGGATGTGCCGATGACGAGGTGATGAATTTGAGCATATGAGTTCTCGCTAGGGGCCATTCGTCGACTGCATGGGGTTCGCTAACATAAACGCCGAGAAAGTTAACCTGTTCATTGTATTTCGAATACAGGCGATTCATGTCTTCCATACCAGCACTAAAGACTGGGCAGCTATTGGCCCCGAGAAACAGCACTGTGAGCTTATCACTGCGTATTTCATCCAGAGAATAAGACGAAGAGCCATTGGATGAGGGTAAGGAAAAGTTAGGGGCGGAATCTCCCACTTTTGGTGCATCCACATCGTGTTTGTTTTGCCATGCCTGCTCTTGAGGCCGGAAGGTTGTTATATCTTGTGCGATATCGACCATCGAGAGTAATGGCGAGCGCTCCTCGTACCCTGTCATACCTGCCGCGAGCAAACTAAGTAAAACGGCTGCATAGCAGATGAAATAGCTTAATGGATTCGAGCTATGGCGTGGTAATCGTGGATAGATGAAATAGAACGTGGCGATTGCGATAAATATCGCCACCGTTAATAGAAAGGGCGTCTCAAAGAAAAGCGGCAGCAGAAGAAGAGAGCTTGCCGTCAATTGAAACAACGCAATTGAACGCCGAGAGGGTAAGGATATATTCGTTGTGATGCCAACAAAACGTAGCCAAGCGATATCTTTGTCGGAGAATAAGTTGATGCCGCAGGAGAGCAATAGGACGCTGGCGAAGCCGATCTGAATCCCGGCGAATACGCCGTGCAGTGTATAACCAAAGACAAAGGGAATCACCGCCTCAATAGACATGATTTGCTCATATTGTTCCATAGTAGATCTCTATTAGCTGCTGGCTTTTGATGTTAATAATGGTTGTATTCTATCAATAAATGATTAATAGTCAATTATGAATATAGTTCAGTTATGTGTGTTGTTCACACCTAACGTCGAAAGTCTAACGTCCGAGGCAGGCATAATGAGTAACCAAAAAAGAATTCAAGCGTCGAAAACAACTCCCAATATTACTCTATATACATTCACCATGAGCCCCTATGCAGAGAAAGTGCATTGTTATCTGCAGTATAAGCAGCTGCCTTTTCAGTGTTTCTATATTAACCCTCTGAGGTTAAAAAAGGACCTGCCTGTGGGAACACAGGTTCCGGCGCTCACAGTCGGTAGTGAAAGTCGTGCAGAGTCTTCTGATATAGGGATATGGCTCGATGAGATGTTTCCAGATAGCCCCTCCTTGTTGCCGGCTAATCAGGAGGAGAGAGTGAAGGTATTGGCAATTGATCAATGGGTCACGCATCGTCTTATTCCTGGGAATTTTAGGAATTACCCTGGCAGCGGGGTCAATATGCGCCGCGTGTATAATGGTTGGCGCTTAGGGCAGGTATTACATAAGACCTCTCATGGCGGTATTCCTTGGCTTTTTCAGGCAAGCTGGCCCCTGGTGTTAAGCCAATTAGGTTTTTTAAAAGAAATGAGGGATATGACGGATAAGCATTTACCGCTGGAGGTTGCCAATCAGGTGTTGCGCGAGGAGTTTATTGCACATCTGGCAGAGGGGCCGTTTTTAGGTGGAATGAAAAAGCCAACGCTGGCGGATCTAGGGGCTTACCCTCAGTTTGTGGCACCTTATATGGTCGGTTTACATAACGCGGAGGAGATTACGGAATACCCGGAGATCATGCAATGGATTCACAATGTGCGATCTCACCTTGAGGATATGCCTCCGCTAATCCCATCGGTGGTAGTGAAGAGGCGTCTGCCTGAAAGTGCAAAAGATAGTGTTGATTGTGGTGCGGTACTTCAAGGTTGAGTTTACTGCCACTCGTGACGTTTTTTGTCACGGGTGGCAGTTTGTGTCGAGGGGCTAGCGGGAGCAGCACGTATTCTTAGGGTGAAAAAGCTGTGTTCTTATTGGTTGATAGAACCATAAATCATTCATCCGTCATCGTTTATCTAGCGCAAGAGCGTGGAATGGTAATTTTCCCACTACTTAGTCTGTGATGCTATGTGAAAGGACTCGTTAATACATTTTAGTCATCGACAAAATTCGTCAGCACTATTTATCGAATGTTATGTCGTGATTGGTCTTTAGATGTGTCTGTTAATAGATAAGAGCGATAGCGCAGGGATGAAATCTTATCGTTTAGTAATAAATAGGCTGAATCTTCGCTTTTGTACTGTGATCTTAATAAATAACAGGTGTTTTTTTGTGAAAAAATCACAAAATTCATATTTGGCATGCTGACTGCTTATATAAATGTGAATTACGTCACCCAAGCAGTGTGAATCATTGTCACTAATAAGAAGAGATCATCATGAAGATTACTAAGCCATTCAGTAAGCATCTAAAGGTTGTGGTTTTTTTACTGCCTATTGTATGGATTACTTCGTTGTCATTTTTAAGCAGTGCAATTGCCGGAGATATATCGTCGTTTAATGAGTTGGCAAATACGGCGTCTGCCTTTGCGAAAGGTAACCTTGCGAATGTGAATCAACAAGGTCACTACCAAGATATTGAACTTAGACAGCTGGGTATTCAAAATCGATCCATCAATACCCAATATGGTGTGAGCAATACCAGTCAATCCAAGCAGGTCGGATTCCAAAACCAATCCACTGTTTTGCAGGCCGGAATAAAAAACTCGGTTAATGTATTTCAACGCGGTAGGAATAATCGAGTTTATGTCGATCAAAGAGGCAATGATCTGCAGAGTACTATTATACAGAATGGGAATAATATGCAGGCCAGGATGTATCGAGATTTTTAATTCGTTTTATATGGGAAAGTGACTGCGATGATTAATCTTAAGAATGCAATGTTCATATTCGTATTGATGGTGGTCTGCATTAGTGCAAAAGCATCAGAGTTGAACAGTATTATTGTCGATAAAACGTTATCTCACAAAGGCCAAGAATTTTATCAGGAATTTTCAATGGCGTGGGAAGAGTATAGTCATGAACTCCAGTATGTTCTTGTTATGTCTGAAAGTAGAAGTGCGCGCGGCGGCCATGTTATTAGTGTGTCTTACAATCATCGCGTTTTATTTCAAACCTCGATGTCTCGATCGCCCGATTATTCCAAGCTCGCGTCAGAAGCGTCCAATAATGTGCGTTATCAGGTGCAGCAAGTGGTATTACAAATGTTGGCAAGTGGGTCGCCTGATCTATCCGATGATGAAATTTAAGGTGAATATGATGAAAAAATATTTCTTTAGTTTAACTCTGTTCATATCGGTAGTTTCAACTACTCACGGATCTGAAATGGTATATGTACCGGTTAACCCTTCGTTCGGTGGTAATCCAATGAACGGAACTATGCTGCTGAATAATGCTCAGGCTCAGAATACTTTTAAAGATCCTGATGCGGAGTCATTGGATCTTGACTCAGGATCAGGGATCGATGATTTTAACGACAGTTTACAGCGCTCATTGTTGAGTCGACTCACGTCAACGTTGTCGGGTTCAATTGTTGATGATGAAGGTAACCTTATTCCTGGTTCGCTGGAAACTTCAGATTTTATTGTCGATATTGTTGACCAAGGTGATGGCACGATTAGCGTGACTACTACGGACAAAGCAACCGGTGGCACCACGACTTTTATTGTTAACTCCATTTAACAAGGGTATTACCATGAAAATTCACGGATATTCGTTTCTGATAATCATACTATTGACAGGGTGCCAGGTGATGACGTCACCAATAGACACACTAAATGGTCCAGGGTACGAACGTAGTGAATGGAACGTGGAAAGCCAAAGTCATGCGGATTTGATTTCTCTACCCTTGCCAAGTGGAAAGATTCCCGTTTCGGTGTACAGTTTTAGAGATCAGACAGGGCAATATAAGCCCAGTCCATCAAGTACTTTTTCTACTGCAGTGACCCAGGGGGCGAGCTCTCTTTTGGTAAAGGCTCTTTGGGAATCTGGTTGGTTTCAACCGCTAGAAAGAGAAGGGTTGCAGAATTTATTGACCGAACGAAAAATTATTAGGGCTGCAAATGGTGAAAATACGAGTACATTGCCGCAGCTACGTTCCGCTAGTATATTGTTGGAGGGTGGCATTGTTGGGTATGATAGTAATATTCAAACGGGAGGTGCAGGTGCTAAGTATATTGGTGTTGGGTCGTCGGAAAAATATAGGGTTGATCAGGTTACCGTAAACCTTAGAGCCATCGATATTAATTCTGGATTAGTACTGAATTCCGTTACCACGACCAAAAAAGTATTTTCTCAAGAAACAACAGCAGGTGTTTTCAAATTCGTAAAATTCAAGGAGTTGCTAGAGGTCGAGGCTGGTTATACAACCAATGAACCTGCTCAGATTGCAGTACTGGATGCGATCGAGACTGCGGTCATTCGTCTAATCGTCACGGGGATTGGTGAGAAGCACTGGCAGGTTGCTGATGCAAGTGATATGAATCACCCAACCTTGTTGTCATATCAGAATAAGTCGAGAAAACCAACCTATAGCCGTTCGGCGACACCAAATTCTAAGCCGGTGAGATATAAGAAAACTAACCGACACAACCCAGTAATCAGTGAAATTGTTAATACAGTGTCTGAGAAAATTGTAGATAACTCGGGTAAGCTAATGCCTGGAACGTATACGTCGACTGATTTTATGGTACAGATCGTTGATTTAGGTGATGGAAGAACAAGCGTCACTACTAGGGACCGATTTACGGGACTGAGTGAGAGTTTTACTGTGAGTAGTATCTTGTAGTTAATAGCGTAGACAAGTGGCGAATTCCCTAAGACGGTGGTCTTGATGAAATGGCTTGTAGTAATAGTCGTATTTCCTCAAATTTAACCGGTTTTGTTAGATATCGATCCATTCCTGATGCGAAGGCTTTGTCCTTTCTTTCTTGGACGGCATGCGCACTTAATCCAACAATAAGATGAGGGTTTTTCTTATCTTCGAATTTTCTGATTTCTTGGGTCGCACTATATCCGTCCATCTCCGGCATTTCACAATCCATCAAAATCAGGTCAAATTGCTTTTCGCTTTCTTCTATTCTGGAAATTGCTTCTAATCCATTGTTACTCATTATAGGGATGACGCCGAATTTTTTGAGAACTCCCTTGATAACTGTTTGATTAATAATATTATCTTCAGAGACCAATACATGCAAATTGTGAGATTGTGAACTTTCATTTGTGGGTTGATGCAGTAAGTGGCAATCCAATTTTAGGATTTCGAACATCGAGCGTTTTAGTAATTCGATACTGACGGGCCTGCTGAGTATGTTTGTATCCATGGGTGAGGATAATGACGTTCCCAGATACAATGTTCTGTCTTTGATTGTATTAGGCAAGATGCTCTTGTATTCTTCATTACAAAGCAGGATATCAATACCCTTCATAAATTCATCAGATACTATTTTGTTATCTGTGTGATCGAGAAAAGTGCACTCACCGCCCCAATAGGCGATTTGTTCATTGGCGAACTCCTGAAATCTTAGGTTGTTATCGATAATCAAAAATTTCTTGTGTCGAAATAATTCTCTGTCGGGAATGTAATCCGGCTGTTGTTTTATTGGAATTTTTATGGGTAAAGTAAACCAGAATCTAGACCCTTGACCTAGCTGGCTTTCTAGCCCTATTTCTCCTCCCATCAGATTGATGAGCTGTTTGCATATTGCAAGCCCCAGTCCTGTGCCACCATACTTTCGTGTAGTGGATTTGTCCGCTTGGGAGAACGTTTGAAAAAGGTTGGATTTTTGGCTTTCGCTAATGCCTATGCCGGTATCAGTCACTTCAAATCGAATTGGATTACTGGTGTTTTCTGATGTGCTTATACGTAAACTAACTTCGCCATAGTTGGTGAACTTAATAGCATTGCCGATGAGGTTTAACAATAGTTGCCTGATGCGTGTAGGATCACCAACCACTTGTCTCGAAACATTTTCCTGGATGATCGCTGTGAGGATTATGGATTTATCATTCGCGGAAAGTGAAAGAATGGTAATGACTTCATCAATCAGTTGTTCCAGATCGAAGGTGATCTCTTCAAAGGTCATGCGTCCTGCTTCGATCTTAGAGAAGTCTAGAACATCATTGAGGATAGTAAGTAGAGATTGTCCCGAGCTGTGTATTGCCTTTAGGTGTTGTCGCTGTTCGCTATTCAATTCGGAATCTAACAGCATTTCTGATAGGCCAAGCACCCCGTTCATGGGGGTTCGGATTTCATGGCTCATGGTGGCAAGAAAATCACTTTTTGCCTTGCTCTCTGCTGTGGCAGCAAGTGCGATTGCTTCTGCTTCGGATTCTTTCTTTTGAGCTTCTAGGGCTATTTTCGCTGATCTCTGTTGTTCGATTCTTGCTAAGCGCTCATTCATTAATGAGCGAGACTGTGCTTTAATTTTTTCCTTTCTTTCATTATTAATGCGGTATCCCAATCCAATGGAAAGAAATAGTGCGAAAGTGAGTGTGCCTAACTGTACCCCAAAGTTGGTGAGATTGTTCGAGGGCAAGAATGTGAATGCCCTTAATATAGTAGCCCCGGCGCCTAGTGATTGTGCGCTCCATGCCGAAAGGTAAAAAATAGCGGACACGTTACCTTTGCGAACTTCCATTATTGACGCTGTTATTATGATGATAATAAGAAGTAACGCAGATATCATTGCGACTGATATGCTCAAATAGAACGGCAGTGGAATGATGAATACACTTGCGGCGAAGAAAAGATAGGTGAGCTTCTGTAAAATTTTGGCGCACAAAGGATTGTTTTTTGTTAGATCTAAATACGCTGTGGTGAATAAGCAGTTGAATCCCATCGATATCAAGATAAGCGACGGTCGAGATAGCTTATTAAATTCGGGGAATTCAGGAAACACGTACTCGAAGGTAAGGCCGTTTAAATTGGCTTCTACTACTGTAAAGGCAATGATGGTACCGACATAATAGAGGTAACTAATATCTTTTAGGGCAAAATAGATCGATAAATTGAAAATAAAAAGTACGAATATTGCACCGTAAAACAGCCCGTAGATCAGTTGGTTATTATGGTCGCTTATTGCAAAATGACTATCATCCCAGAGCTTCAGATTGATTTCGATGGTGTCTCTACTTAGAAAACGAAAATAGAACACTTGGTTTGTCAGTGAAGGCAACTCAACATTAAAGACAAAATTATGATGATTAACATTACGAGAGGCGAACCGGAACGCATCGCCTGTCTGATGTTTATTGTACATTCCCTCATTGGACCCGTTTCGGCTCGGTTTTGGGCTGAAAAATTGAACAGAATCCATGAGGGGGTATGCCTGTTCTAATTTCAAATGTTTTAGGCTTGCGCCTTGGTTGGTAAGAGACACCTTTACCCAAAAAGCGCTATCAGAGAAGCCAAAACTGGTGGTGCCTTTTGCTCCGTGTTTCCATCGATTGTCGGGGAGCTCAATAATGTCGGTAACTGACATCGACTGTGTGTGATCTTCGTAGATTTGGATGTTTTGAGATAGAGAGTAGGGGTAATGATCGATTTTGTTGGTCAATACTGTACCCGCAAGTGCAGCTTGACCCCAAAATAGGCCAACTAGCACAAGTATAACGTGATGTATCAATATGGCGGGTAAATGCAAGGAATGAGCATCCTACAGCGTTGTTCCGTTAGTGTACTAAAAACTATAGGCAAAAATAGATTGATGCGCGAATATTGTGGTGTGTAGGCTAGTTTAGTTAGGTGGTGCGAAATAAATGAAGAGGGGGAAAGAAAAATCGAGTATTGCTTTAGAGGCTCAGATTCCTACTAAAACCTGGTGTAGTCGATACCAATGGATGGGTTGAGGGGGCTTAAGTCTCAACATCACCCAGCATCTCCTTTGCTACCACTAAAGCAATACTCTCGCCATGGGGCGTTTTGAAGAATTACAAATGATCCTGGTACTTATTATGTGCGGTAGTTGATGGGTTGTGTAGATGGCGTTCGGAATGAAGGTGTATGCCATTTGGCATACTCACGCTTGTGACTGTGTGGTCACGGTAGGTAAATGACGAACAATGAGTCAAAATCGGTATACTTGTTGTTACTTACAATAATAAATAGAGTCGTATGTCGCTTATGAGCCAATACCAAATAGCAATCTGTGATGATCACCCTGTGTTTCGAGCAGGGATTGCGGGCATTCTCAAGAAAAATGAGAAATTGTCGGTTATTCATGAGGCTGGGGATGTGGCTGAACTTGAGTTGCTGCTGGCGAAACAGGCGATTGACCTGCTTTTGCTTGACGTTGAGCTGCCTAATGAGACTGGGCTAGAGGCTTTGCCGCGGTTAGCGCCAAAGCAACCCGTGCTAATCTTATCGGCGTATGACGATGCAAGGCGAATCAAACAAGCAATGGAATCGGGCGCCATGGGGTATGTTCGCAAAGACGCGAGCCCTGATGAGTTGATCAAAGCGGTAATGGATGCATTATCTGGGCAAACTGTATTAGATCCATCATTGGCGATTCGATTGGCTCAATCGTTACGTCGTGAGCCTGATGAAATGGAGTTTGTAAAGCGTGTTAGTGGTCTAAGCGCGAGGCATCGAGAAGTGCTGGCGTTGATAGGCCAAGGAGAGTCAAATAAAGGTATTGGACGTACTCTTAATATCAGTGAAGGCACTGCGAAGAATCATGTTGTGCGTATTCTGCAATTATTGAATATGCCTGATCGAACGAAATTGGCTCTTGCCCTTGTCAAATATAACGTGCTCTAGAAGGGGGAGATTGTAGTGGGGCCGAATCCATCCATTGTAGAGTTGCTCAGAAAAGGTAATCCGTTAGATTGGGGAGGATTAGATAGAACGTTACTCCTCATACTTGTTAGTAACTACGTACCGGTTGTTTTTTTGTTTTCGCTGTATTTTTTCGAGAATAGCGAATTGTATTTTTACTTAGACCTGTCGATGCTGAAATTCTGTCGGACCATGTGCTGGGTTGCACTAGGAGCCAATTGCGTATGCTTTCTTCTTGGTTTATGGCAGCGTAGGTACCGGAGAAGCTGGCCGCTGCTGTCACATACGCTAGCACAAGGTTATACGTTTGGTATGTTGGCTTCTGTGTGGATTACTGGAACATACACGTCCAATAATAGTTTGCTATTGATCGCAGGGTTGGCGTTAGCGCTACCATTACTAGATCAAAAAGTTGTCTTTTTTGCGCTGGTTACTGGGATCTTAGCGAGCATTGTCGCTGTTGCGGCGACACAATCGGGTCATATTCGTTACGCACCTCTTTTTCTTACTCTACCTTTTCAAGACGGTGAGGTTTCGCCTTCTTGGGCTATAACTCAGTTTGTATTGGTCATCAATACCATCGCGGCGGTGTGGGTTATTATGGCGTCGTTGATAAAACGGTGGCGGGTGCGTGAGCAAGATTTATTGGCTCAAATGGAAACTCAAGAAAAGTTGGCGTCGTTGGGTGAGTATTCGGCGCGAATCATTCATCAGACCCGTCATCAATTAGGGTTGATGGGGATATCAGTACACAATTTGACGGAACATCTGGATAAACAGGTCCCACTTGGCGATGAGGTGGATATTGATATGATGCGAAAGGAGGTCCATTCGCTATTTGAGATACAAAACAAATTGCGACTGACGCTAAAAGAAGATTTGAATATGGAGCCTTCTGGTGAATTGTCAGACCAGCGTAGTTACAGAGAGATAATCAAAGAGGAAGTGGATAACCTGCAGCGTTTAGCGTTGTTAAATGGTGTGCGCTTGCGTCTACAAATCAGTGAGTCGGAGTCTGATTGTTGTTTTCCATTATTACCGGAAGAATGGGGGCAGGGCCTTTTTAATGTGATTGAAAATGCCGTTACCGCCGCCAAAGAGCAGGTCTCGGTGATTACGTCGATTGAGGAGAATCAATTGCAGGTGCTTGTGCGGGATGATGGGGATGGCATTCCTGAGCTGTTACTATCCCGTGTGATGCAGCCATTTATCACCACCAAACCCGATGGTAGTGGTATGGGGTTAGCCATTGCCGAGGGGGTAACGCAAAAAGAGGGTGGTATCTTGTCACTGAACAACCGCAATGGAGAAGGGCTTGAAGTGATTTTTACCTTGCCAATCGACCCCTAAAGAGAAAGAGTACTGTGTTAAGAAGTGATTTATCGGTTATGTTTCTCGGGTATACTATCGGCCTTTATGAATGGATTGGCTCTTAGGTTTACTATATCGATGAAGTTACATGAATGGTTGTCAGAATCCCCTTTTACGTTATCAATGTCTTCTGGTTTTTTCAGTTTTTTTGCACATGCGGGAATGCTATCTGCTCTAGATGAGTTAGCGTTAGTGCCTGTTAAAGTGACGGGATCAAGTGCGGGTGCATTGGTAGGGGGCTGTTATGCCTCAGGTTGTTCAATTGAGGAGGTTAAGCAGCAGCTGTTTTCGTTACAGCGAAGTGATTTTTGGGACCCTGGGTTGGGTTTGGGCTTGCTGAAAGGTCAATTGTTTCGAGATCAATTGGCGCAGTTTTGCAAAGTTGATAAGGTGGAAGATTGCCGCATACCGTTACGGGTGTCAGCTTATAATCTGTCAACCAAACAAACCGATGTTCTCACCGAGGGGAGCATTGGCGATGCGATTGCAGCATCTTGTGCGTTCCCTGTGTTGTTTCAGCCAGTACATTTTTCGGATAGCCGGTATTTGGATGGTGGTATTCAGGATAGACCGGGTTTGTACGGCACTGAACCAGGGGAGCGAATTTTCTATCATCATATTAGTTCGAAGTCGCCCTGGCGAAGAAAGAATAGTGCTTCGTTATTGGTGCCACAACGAGAGAATATGCAGTCTATTGCGATTCCGGATTTACCCAGGGTTGGCCCCAATAAATTAAGTGAAGGGCCAGTGGCTTATGACTACGCTTACCGGCAAACTCAGATATTGCTACAACAATCGATCTAAAGTGGACGTCGGCGTGCTATGAAAAAGGCAGTTAAAGAATGACAAGCAATGATATTGAATTCATTACAAATCAAGCGGCGGAGCCTAAGACACGCCTGCAATGGTTGTTTGCTCACGGGGCGGGTGCTCCAATGGATTCCGATTTCATGAATCTGGTTGCAGAAGGCGTTGCTGAAGCGGGTATTACGGTCCAGCGTTTTGAGTTTCCTTATATGCAGGAACGACGTACCACCGGGAAAAAGAGACCACCGAATCGAGCTCCGATACTGCTAGACCATTTTCAGCAAGCAATAGAGCAAGTCGGAGGGGCTGAGGCGTGTATTATTGGAGGTAAATCCATGGGGGGGCGTATGGCCAGCGTATTGGCTGCTGACGATTCTTTGGGTATTCAGGGTGTGGTTTGTCTGGGGTATCCCTTTTACCCTGTTGGGAAAAAAGAGAAGACACGGATTGATCATTTCCCTGATATGAAAGTAGCCCACTGCATCCTGCAGGGTACCCGTGATGCATTGGGCGAGCAGGAGGATGTATTGAGCTACCAACTACCGGATGTTGTGGGGGTTCATTGGTTCGACGATGGAAATCACGACTTGAAGCCTAGAAAGAAAAGTGGCTTTAGCCATGAAGAGCATATCGAAAAAGCGATTCAGCAGATTGCTGCTTTTATTTTGTCTTATGATTAATTTGGAATGAATATGTCAGTTAAACACATTACCGCAGTTGTCATTATTATGCTGTCGTTGGCAGGGTGTGCGCTAAAAAATGAACCAACGCCGTTGGGGGACTCGGAGTTGGTAGGCTATTGGCTTCATGATCAAAAAGAAAATATAGCTGAAGGCGTTTTACATACGCGCATGGCGCTAGACATTACCCAAGAAGGTTATGCGAGTTATCATTTTATTTCGTGCCTAGAATCTGATGGTACGTGGGAAAAAAGTCGTGGGCTGCACCTTCAGCATATGCCCATTATCAAGGCATCGACTAAAAAAATAAAAGTACAGACGTTCCCGCTAACGCCTAAGTGGGAATTCCAAATTACCAAATGGCCTTATCAAGAAGATAACCTGTGGCGCATGGTTATCGATAAGAAATCATTGGATCGAATCGAAGCGAAAGACGATGCCAATAATTGGCAGTGTGAGTCCTAATATCGAGATACTGCTTGGAGTTAGTTGTGCAGTATCTCGACGTTGTCTAGATTTTTCTTTGTAGACCACCGAATGCTTTAAAGAGCGATTTAAAAAATCGTGAAAGTTCCAAAGACATCACTGCAAAGTCTTGGTCAAACTGCTCGGCAGCACTTTCAGCATCGGCCTCCCCGGCTTTTTCTAATATCATATCTTGGAACTTTAGGCGTTTGATGGTGAGGTCGTCTTCAATAATACAGCTGAGAGCATCTTTCCATAACATGCCTAGCTTTTTGACTTGTTTGCCCGCTGCTAGGTGTGTCTGGATTTCATCGGAGTATAAGTCTTGGCCTTTACAGCGAACAACGTTGCCGTCTTCGGCTGGGTTGTAGAGCTCACACTCTTGGTCAATCTCGAAATCCTCAGCAGCAGTTTGATGCTGTAGCCAAAGTGTCATGACTTCGCTAGGTATATTTTTAGCATTGGGGGGAATAACCGGCAGAGACTCAATGCTTGTACGTAAATAGCCTAATAGCTCTTCTGCCTTATTGGCGCTGGAAGCATTGACTACGAGTAGTTTGTCTTTCGGTGCAATGTAGGCAAATGTCTTGCTAGTTCTCGCAAATGCTTTCGGAAGTAATGAAAGTGTTATTTCATCCTTCATTTGAAGCTTCTCTTTGCGAAAAACCTTGCGGCTTTGTTTTTCTTCGAGTTCTTCAACCTTCTCTTGTAGTGCTTCATTGACCACTGAGGCTGGCAGTATTTTTTCTTGCTTCTGGGCGCAGATCATTATGTAGTCGCCGGTGACATGGGTCAGCATTTCACCGTGGCGCCCCAAGGGGGATACCCAGCCATATTTTGCCTGGTCATGTTTGCTGCAAGGGTGAAAAATGTGCTCAGCAAGTTTTTCTTCAAGCTCTTCAGGGGTTAATTCAAATGGTTTGGTGAAGCGATATAGACGAATATTTTTGAACCACATTGTTCGGTTTCCAGAGGGCGACAAAATGATAAAGGCCGAGCATTATGCGCTAACTTAGAGAGGGAATCTAGTCATAATCAAGCCACCTCATTTAGAAGAAGCGTTTTTAAAACAGGGGGTTAGGGTTGGGACAAACATAATCAGTTTAGGGGGTGTTATTGACGATATTACCTGTTCGTCTATAACCCTATTGACGTAAGTTGTTTTGCGCTTTATAAGTAAGGTCTGTTGTCTAAATAACTAAAAATAAAATCAAGATATAACAAGAATAAAAGGACTCATTATGAAAGTGCTCTCCGTTGCTAGTTCTCTGGCGTTTACGTTAGCGATTGCCTCCCCTGTTTTGGCCGTATCTCCTGATGTTATTCATCGAGGTTGGAAACCGTCTGTTGAATTTGCTGGTGCTGGTGATTCAAGCTTAGCGGTGAATAAGATGCGAGAGATGGCGGCGCTTCAGCAAGCGGTCTTTTCCAATATTGAGTACCACGCGCAAACGCAAGAATTTATCGATGATATGTGGGCATCACTTGAGCGTTTTAATCTGAAGAAGTTCTATCGTATATTGCCAGAAGAGTCAGGCGAATGGCGCCAGCTAACGGTTGTTGGTGGGCGCGAAGGGGAGTCATACCGGATGGGGCCTAGCAGTGCTGATATTTCTGAGGATAGTATTGTTGCTTTAGGTGATTTGGTTTCTCATGTGAGGGCAAAGGAGATTGCCTCGGAAAGTAGCGGCACCAGTTATTTAATACAAAATGACCTTCAGGTGGGGATCTCTGCTTTCAGCTGGGATGCCGTATTGGGCTCTGGTGAAGAAATTCTGCGTCTTGCGGTGGAGGGGGATCAGCGCTTTGCACAATCGAGCAAAGAGGCCTGGGTGCAAGATTATAGAATCAAAGTAAAGGCGATGAATCCAGCCTTGAATGAAGGTGATATTGAGATATTGGCGCCGTTGTGGGCGGCATTCCCAGAGAGTTGGAACCTATTGTCCAAACTCGGCCGAGTGGATGATGTCGTGATGGAGGCTAATAAAAAGGGAGCTTATCAACACCTGAAAGCGTCTTTCACTTTGCTACCGGATCAAATGGAGCAGCTGTACCCTGATTTAGCAGATCATTTGGATGGCCTAAATTCCTTGCTGTCAGCCAACATAGAAATCTCCGATGAGAACGGTAGGTTAGTTCAGTTAAGTATCGATAGTGAAAAGCTGACGGGGAGTATTGATGCATATATTGCTGATGGGCGTTTTTTGCCGGTGGATAAGGACGGTGTTGTGATCACGAGTGCGCCTGAAGCTCCTGGGGGCGAGCGACGATTTTTTGCCAGAGTGGACAGTACGATGGATATCCTTGGGGTCGTGACACACATGAAGGGAATCGATACTTCTATCGTTTACCACCCGAATAGCCAGGGAGCGGTGATTCAGTCTGCAATGACAACAGTCCCTTCAATAGAAGTAGAAGGCGCAGCGTTTGGCTTTATGCCTACCGGTCTTATCGATCTGTTTTTGCCGACCAATATAGATGAGCTGATGCGTGAGTTTATGACGGTTGCGGTGAAAGGCAATGATGGGAAGGGGATTGTCTCCAGGGCGGAATTTGCGCAGTCAGCAGTGGGTGGACTTGCGAAGCTGCGTGTTGGTCTGTCGGTAGAGGCGTTAAATAACTTTATGGTACGCATCGGCATGGGAATCGTGACTGATCGGATCATTCCTGACGATGATGTGTCTGGGGATATCCAGCACTTGCTAGCGGATACCGAGTCAGCTTTCTCTAAGGACTTAGATGGCTTTGAAAAGGCGTCGTCTTTGTCGTTCTCGGTAGTAAGTGGGCTGTAAAGTCATCGCGAATCCCTAGGGGGCGTGTTATCATCGCCCCCTTTCTTATGGGCTATTATAGCGTTACTTGAGGCTGTTAGTTTTTATGCCGTACACAGTTTTTGATACACCGGGTGTTGTTCATTTCTTTCGTTTATTAACTGCCATCGTTTTGCGATTGACGGGTTGGAAGGTTGAAGGGGAAAAACCCCCTATGCCGCGAGCGGTCATGATTGCGGTTCCGCATACGAGTAATTGGGATTTTGTGTATATGGTCATGGTGTCATTTACACTACGCCAGAAGATCTATTGGATGGGAAAGGACACATTGTTCAAGGGCTGGAAAGGTCCCATTATGCGCTGGTTTGGTGGCGTACCTGTTAATCGTCGAAGCAGGAATAATCTTGTTGATCAAATGATTGATACGCTCAAAGAAAGTGACTCACTTATTCTGACGGTACCGCCAGAGGGAACCCGGGGTCACGTGAGTGAATGGAAGACGGGATTCTATTATATGGCGCTGGGTGCAAATGTACCGATTGTATGCAGTTACTTGGATTGGGGTCGTAAAGTGGGAGGTGTTGGTCTAGCACTGACGCCAACAGGGGATGTGGATAAGGATTTCGAGACTCTCAAAGAATTTTATATCGGTATGGAAGGTAAGCGTCCAGAATACTTTTCAATCGACAGTATTAAAGCAAAGAAAACCGATAAGTAGTTAGTTAGGTGTCATTGTTTGCTAGCAGTGGCACCGGTTTCTTGTATGATCTTTCCTATTTTTTGTTAAATAACATGCCGTTATGCTGACTTCCATTCGGCTGCGCCGAGAAAAATAATGCGGCATTGGGATTCTAGAAGCGTTAAGCGCTCATTCTTTAGCACCGGGTTCTTATGTAGATCGAGCAGGTCAGTGGCACTATAGGCCAGCGTGCTTACGATAAGATCGGCAACCATTTTTAGTTGGGCGCTGGTCAGTGTTGGAAATGACTGTTGCTGCGCTAAATCGTTGACGATCTCCAACGCAAACACGTTGAGTTCATTGCGAATGGCATTTCTTATTGGTGGAGTGCCCCCGGAACGCCCCTGAGTCATAAATACAAATAGCTCACGGTGACTATTCAGGTGTTCATCGAAATTTTTAATGGACTCTTGTATCAACTGAGTGTGATTTTCGCTTTGCTCCCGCGCCGAACGAATCAGTTGTCGTAAACAGACGCTGAGCTCATCAACTAAGTTTAGGCCAAGCTCATTAGTATCCTTAAAATGTCGATAGAAAGCAGTGGGAACAATGCCTGCTTGTTTGGCTATCTCGCGGATGCTAATGGTCGCAAAGTTGCCACCTTCCTCAACTAATTGCAGGGCGGCATTTATCAGCGCGCTGCGGGTAAGGGCTTTCTTCTCTTTACGTGTGCTCATAGGGTCACTATCTTGCAGTTTGGCTTGGTAATGATGTTATTGTGCACAAGTGTACCTTTATTTGTGGAATATTGGTATTTTAATCACAACGGAAGTGATTGTTGTGCCTAAAAAAAGAGAACTTCGTTAGTTTTGGTGTCCTGTTGTCTACGAGGTGATTACTCTAAATGTCGGTAACATGTTAAAAAATAACGCCTTTTAATAAAAGTTTGGTTGGATGTTGACAGTGGGCGTCCATTCAATCAATATTCGGTGTACGGGTGGACACTAAGTTGTTCGCCGACAAAACAAGAGCCTCTCTGTACTGGATTGTTGGTTATGGGTATTGGGGGCTCACACTAATCACATAAAGGCGTATTATCATGAGTATTTTTCGTAAGGTCGATTTTTATAAAGATATGGTTCAGATTGGCTTGGGACGTGGGGTTGATGTGGTTGAAAAGGTGCATCTCACGATATCGGATTTCGTCATTGGGCGTGGAGAGGTTGTGGGGGCTATCAGCGATGAGGTGCGTACTGTTCGTGAGCAACATAATCGCCATGTTACTGATAGCTATCAGTTAGTTAGGGATTTGAACAGTCAGGTTGGTACGTCAATTTCAGAGCTCATTACGTCGTTGGAGAGCAGTAAATCTGTTGTCGCGATGGTTGATGAGATGTATGGTAGTAAAAGCGCATAAAGCAACGTAATTGGAGGATATTATGGGTGTGTTAGACAAATTAGAGCTTCTCAAAGATATGGTACAAGAGGCTGTTGATAAGGGTGCAACCACTGTCGAAGACGTACATCGTACGATTGCTGAAATACCTATTGAGCAAATGGAACGCAACGGTTTGTTGGATGCTGATGAGGCGCAAGAAAAGCGCGACCTGCACCACAAGACGGTGGGTACCGTTTACGATGCGATTCGCTCTATCAATCGTCAAGTAGGCGAGATGGCATCGGAAATGTTTGAAGCAGTAGAAGACGGCAAGCATGTGTCGGATGTTATGGATGAAAAAGAAAAGTAAGCGTTAGGAAAATAAATCTGTGTATACCGGAATAGTTCAAGCTTCTTGCCCCATTGTTCACGTTGAAAGAAAAGTGGGGCTGCACACGTTAACTGTATCTTTGCCCGTAGAATTGCTGGATGAGCTAGTCATTGGTGCGAGTGTTGGTATGGACGGCGTCTGTTTAACCGTTACGGTTATCGATGATCATTCAGTCTCTTTTGATGTGATGCAGCAAACGTTGTCGCTAACGACTCTTGGGGAGTTGGATACAGGTTCGGTCGTTAATATAGAGCGTTCTGCGAAGCAAGGTGTCGAAATTGGTGGGCATATTTTGTCGGGTCATATCGACAATACGGTGAAAATTGTCGCAATAGATACTCCGGAAAATAACCATATAATTACCTATCAAATTGACCCTGCGTTGATGCCATATGTCTTTAGTAAGGGCTTTGTCGGCTTAAACGGTTGTAGCCTTACGGTCGCGAGTATTGATAAAGCATTAGCACAATTCAGTGTATGCCTTATCCCAGAAACGATGCGAATTACCACGCACGGAATGAAGCGGGTTGGGGATCGGGTCAATGTTGAGATCGATAGGCAGACACAGGTTATCGTCGATACCGTAAAAGCATTCTTAGCAGAAAACATAGGTACTATTGCTTCTTTGCCGTGAGATTGCCGCGATTGAAATTCGGTGAGTTATCCACCCTTGATTAAGAAATAAAAGGACAGTGTTATTAATCATATGTCAGAGTTAAGCCAAGCGTTTGACCTCAGTTCCCCTGAATTTGTTGCTAACCCTTACCCAACTTATGAGAGATTACTGGCGGACGCACCTATCTATTGGTGTGAAGAGCGAGAGTTTTATTATGTGTCTCATCAGCCCTATGTGAAGGCGTTATTCTTAGACCCGCGAGCATCCTCTGATAGGGTGAAGCCCATGGTGGCTAATCTAAATGATATGCAGCGCCAGGCGGTGGAGCCACTTACATCGACGTTGTCGAAGTGGATGTTATTTCAAGACCCACCAGAACATACACCGATACGGAAATTGGTGAACCAGGCGCTGTCCGCTAAAGTGATATCTACGATGCAGGCGGATATTCAGAGTATTGTGGATGAATTGATCGACGATATTGTTAACGCGGACGAGTGCGACTTAATAGCCGATTTTGCCTATCCGTTGCCTGCGATCGTGATTGCGCTAATTCTGGGTGTTCCCGTAGAAGATAGGGATAAGATAAAGGCTTGGTCTACTACCATTGCTCAGTTTTTGGGTGCGAAAACTGACCTTTCTATGGTGGCCAAGGCTCAGCAGGATATTTTGGCGGCGAAGGCCTATTTCGCTACTTTACTGCAGCAGGAGCGGAGCTCACCGAGAGATAACGTTATGTCTCAAATGCTAGCGTTACAGGGTCGACAACCGTCATTTACGGATGAGCACCTTATTGCGAATTGTATTTTATTGATTTTCGCAGGGCACGAAACAACCACCAACTTAATTGGTAATGCTTGGTTAACACTGTTACAGCACCCTGAGCAATTGGCCGCGCTGAGAGCTGATCCTCGATTGGTTGATGCTGCCATTGAGGAATGCTTACGTTACGAAAGCCCGGTACAGCGTATGGGGCGTTTGGTGAAGGAGCCTATTACTCTGGGTGATGAGATTTTGTTGCCGGGAAAAAGGGTGCTGCTATTAATGGGGGCTGCGAATCGTGATGGTGCATTTGTTGATGACCCTAACCGGTTTAATATTCATCGTTCAGCATCACGACACTTGGCGTTTGGTCACGGGATTCACTTGTGTTCTGGCGCAGCTTTGGCTCGCCTTGAGACAAAGTTAGCATTGTTGAGTTTGTGTCAGCGATTGGAGCGCAGTGAGTTACTGGATTCTCAGCCGCAGTGGACGTATAACCTTGGAATGCGTGCGATGGAGCGCTGCCCGCTAAAGAACAGTGGCAGCACAGGCCCATAGTCCTTCGGGTAAATTTTCGAGAAATTCTGTGGGAGTAGTAGGGCAAGATTTGGGATAATGGTATGCTTCACGCTTTATCAGAGTTCGACCCAAAAGCCAGTGTCTGGGTCTTGAGAAGTAAAGTGAGTTCACATGTCTGAGCAGTATGACCTTCGATTTGGTGGTATCGCGCGTTTGTATGGCGCGAATGCCACCGCAGTTTTTAAGCAAGCCCATGTTTGCGTGATTGGTATCGGTGGTGTGGGTACTTGGGTGGCGGAAGGTTTTGCGCGATCAGGTTTTGGTGAGATTACTTTGATTGACATGGATGATATCTGTGTCACTAATATTAATCGTCAGATTCATGCATTGCAGAGTACTGTTGGTCAGTCAAAAATAGAGGTGATGGCAGCTCGTATTGCTGATATTAATCCCGAATGTAAGGTTAATATTATCGAGGATTTTGTGACGCGGGATACAGTTGCAGAGCACCTGACCAACCGATTTAATTATGTCGTTGATGCCATTGATGGCGTGTCCTCAAAAGCCGCGATTGTGGCTCACTGTAAGCGTAATAAAATCAAAGTGATTACCATAGGCGGTGCTGGTGGGCAGATTGATCCCACTAAAGTGACCACTGGCGATGTGAATAAAACATTTAATGACCCCCTGATGAGAAAGCTTCGCGCGACGTTGCGTCGGCACTATGGTTTTTCTCGTAATGCTGCTCGTGTTTACGGTGTTTCGTGTGTTTATTCGACCGAACAATTGCGTTACCCTCAGGCGGATGGTTCTATTTGTCAGCAAAAGATCTTTGCCGACGGGGATACAAAGCTAGATTGCGAAGGTGGTTTTGGCGCGGCTGCGATGGTGACCGCAACGTTTGGTTTTGTTGCGGTTTCAAAAGTGATAGAAAAAATGCTACGTGCGGCTGAGCGAAAAGCGCAGGAAGCACTTAAGGATTCTGAGCAATAGCAAGAATGCGCTGGTTAATGGCATGCAGTCCGTTGTTTCGAGACGGGCTTAGGTGCTTGCTTAGCCCAAGGGTATCAAATAGCGTTTCGACATTGCTGGATAGGATATCTTCAGGTTGTCGGCCGTTATAATAGCTCAGTAGGATAACCGATAGCCCTTTGATTATTCGTGCATTGCTATCAATTGAAAACTCAAGCGTAATTGTCTCAGACGCTGAATTTGACTGGGTATGTGAAAGCCAAACGGTACTGTCACAGCCAGGCACTATATGTTGTTCTGAGCGCAAGTGTTCGGGATAGGCGGGCAGCTGCTTTCCTAATTGCATGATCATTCTGTAGCGTGATTCCCAGCCCCTGGCCGCGAGCAAAGATTCTGTTAGGGCATTGATATCGGGTAGTGTGCTAACTGGAACAGGTGTTGAGTCGTTTCCTGTTGTTTTCTCCGCCGCTAGGATTTTTTCCAAGCAGTCAAAGCCGTGGTGTACCTCAGCTTCGGTATTGTAAAAAGAAAATGACATTCGTAGTGTGCCATCAAGACCTAAGTGCTGCATTAACGGCATTGTGCAGTGGTGCCCAGTGCGGACAGCAATGCCTTGTTTGTCTAATAGCATCCCTATATCACTGGCGTGGTACCCGCTAATGTTAAATGATAATAAACTAACAGTAGGTTGTACTTGGCGTACTAGTTCGAGGTTGGGAATGGCACAGGCCCTTTTTATGGCAATGGCGCGTAAATTATCTTCATGTTGAACGCGGGCATCGCTGTCCAACGATTGAATAAATCGAATGGCGGCGCCGAGACCAATTGCGCCAGAAATATTCGGTGTGCCCGCTTCGAATTTGAAGGGCAGTCTGTTGAAGGTTGTACCGTCAAAAGAGACTCTTTCAATCATCTCCCCGCCCGCTTGCCAAGGCGGCATATTGTTGAGATATTCGCTCTTGCCATACAGTACGCCAATGCCTGTGGGTCCAAACATTTTGTGACCGGAGAAGCAGTAAAAGTCGCAATCTATATCTTGCACATCAATGGCAAAGTGCGCGACCGCTTGGGCGCCATCAATCAGTGTGGTGGCACCGACGGATTTGGCTCGTTTGATCATTTCCTTGACCGGGTTGATGGTTCCAATGCTATTGGAGGCATGGCAGATAGCGAGCACTTTGGTTTTGTGTGTGAGTAGGGTTTCGAATGCCGAAAGGTCCAATTGATTGTCTTGAGTGACCGGAATAACCTTGAGTGTTGCCCCGGTTTGCTCGGCGACTATTTGCCATGGCACGATATTGGCGTGGTGCTCCATTACCGAGACAAGTATTTCGTCGTCAGGGGATAGATTTGATCGACCATAACTTTGGGCGATGAGGTTTATTGATTCTGTTGTGCCTTTGGTCCAAATAATTTCATGACTATGGCGGGCATTGATGAAGTGCTGGACCTGAGATCTTGCTAGTTCAAATTGTTCTGTCGCTTGCGTACTGAGAAAGTGGCTGGCACGGTGAACATTGGCATTGTGTTGTTGGTAGTACTGGTTAATGGCATCGATAACCAATGTTGGCTTTTGGGTCGTCGCGGCATTATCAAAGTAAACCAATGGATGTCCATTGGCGGTTTCCTGTAGTATGGGGAATGCTTGGCGCAGCTGGTTAAGGTTAAGCGTGCTCAATGGGACGTCCACGGTAATTGAAGTTTGAGGCTTTATATTGGCTATATTATGGCAGAAAGAGGTGGGCGACACCCGCTATGAAGTACGCTCCGCGGGTAAAACCTGTCGATTATACACAAACGGCGTGCTGCATAGTCAATATAACCCTAGCCAAGTGATTACTGGCAGCGTATGGGATTTGTTATTGCTTCCAGCTTTCTGTGTGCCGGAGCAGCAAGTCAAGCGTGTTTTGGTGCTGGGTGTGGGTGGGGGGGCAGTGTTACATCAACTCAATAGTTTGCTCTCACCGGAGATTATTATTGGTGTTGAATTGTCAGAAGAGCATCTCTATATTGCAAAAAAATTCTTCGGTTTAACCAAGTCCAATGTAGTGCTGCATCGTGCCGATGCGGTGTCTTGGTTGAAAGCCTATCAGGGACCTCCTTTTGATCTCATTATTGATGACTTATATGGTGATGATGGCGGTGAGCCGGTTCGTGCGGTTGCACTAACGCGTTCTTGGGTTACTCAATTGCTATCTCATCTGGGGCGAGAGGGCGTCTTGGTGGTGAATACGGTGTCGGGTAAAGAGTTAGCTGCATCCAGCCTGATGGTCGAGGGTGTTATGGAGCAGCATTTTTCGTCGGCTTTTCGTTTTGCTACTCCTTTGTGCCACAACGCGGTGGGGGCTTTCTTTAAGTCTAGTGTAGTGCTGGCAACATTACGCCAGCGTATTGTTGCGAACGCTGTGCTGGAGAAAGCAGAGCGTTCTGGGTTACTAAAATATACGACGCGTAAATTACTGTAATCAGTGTTTATGTTTGTGCGTTAGCGTTTACAGTGAATAAGTGTAAAGCTACTATTTTTGGCCAGCACGCGGACTTTCTCAAAGAGGTCGTTGGCTTTGCGTTCCAAGGGAATAAATTGGTTAACCACAAACAGCGCATTGCCTTTAGCGTGCAAGTGCTTGTGGGTTTGCTCGAGGAATAGCTGGGTGAGATCATTTTCAACAGCAAAGCCTTGGTGGAACGGCGGATTACACAGGATTAGGTCGAAGCGCCCCCGGATAGATTGGGCGCAATTATCTGCAATTACCTGATATTCGACATCGGTACTTTTCAGGTTTTGTTCGCAACTCACGAGTGCCGCTGCATTATTGTCAGTTGCGGTTATCTTGTTTAGTGGGGTGAGCGATGCTGCCATGAGTGACAGGTAGCCGTATCCGCAACCTAAATCTAATAACGTTTCCGGTTGTTTGTGTAATGAATTAAGTAATTCAGGTAGATGCTGGATTAGGAATTCGCTGCCTTTGTCGGTTTTATTCCAGCCAAATTGGCCGGGTTTGCTAACAAAGGATTGGCCTGTTTGAGATAGCTCTCGCAGGGATGTGTAATCTTTGTCATCCAAGCGCGCGCTGGAATCAGCTGTTCCTTTTGAAAGGATCGCTAGGTGTGATGATTGACCGCCCTTTGTTTTTTCACTTCCGCCATTGAGGTATTTGTTGGCTTTATCAATGTAGGTCTTCACGCCTTCATTTTTATAGCCCGCGATAATTAGCTTACCCTCGGGCTTAAGGATTCGATAGGCTTGATTGATTACGTGGTGAACCACCGCCTTTTCTTTCGAGACGCGATAGAATAATTGGTCAACCGAATTATTTTCAAACTTAGAAAAATCGAAGTCGCTAAATGTGCACTCAACCTTGTTTTGGGCAAGTTGCTGCTGAAGGTCAAAGCGATTACACATTAGTGTCAGTGGCACGGGGCTGCGCTTGGTGACACCAGAGATATCGGCTGCGGTTAAGTTCTCGTCGAGCACCCAGAGGTTTGATGTTGCTGCAGAGTCAGATGCATGGAGTGTTTGAATGAGTAATTGTAGGGCTAGGTCAGTCATTTTATGCTGTCGATCTCTGCTTGAGTTAAGGGTCTGTATTCGCCTGAAAGAAGGTCGGGATCAAGTGTGATCTGACCAATGGCAGCGCGGTGTAGCGCGATGACTCGGTTGTTCGTCGCACCGAACATGCGCTTTACTTGGTGGTAACGCCCTTCTGAAATGATGAGTTCAGCGGTGTTCTCAGTAAGTATATTGAGTACTGCGGGATGAGTGGGTTTTAACTCGTCCTTTAGCATAATGCCCTGCTCGAATAGAGCGACTGAATTGGGATCTATAGGAGCCTTCGTTGTAGCCAAATAACGTTTGTTACATTTTTTCTTGGGGCTGGTTATATTGTGTAGCCATTTCCCGTCATCTGTTAGCAACACTAAGCCAGTGGTATCAATATCAAGTCGACCGGCAATATTCAGCTTTTCGTACATCGGCTCGTCTATAAGTAGATCGAGTACTGTTGGGTGTTCTGCATCCCGATTGGCGCTAACAACCCCTTCCGGTTTGTTGAGCATAAAGTAACGAGGCGAGGCCTCGTTGATTGCTTGTCCGAATAAGGATATTTCTTGATCGGTATTTACGTGTGCGGATCCGCTTTTTGCGACGATTCCGTCAACAACAGCTTTACCCTGTTTAATGGCTTTTTTGATTTCTGTCCGGCTAATGCCTGTGCTGTTGCTGAGCAATTTATCAAGACGCATAAAGGGGGTAACTTGTGATAGATGGGTTTGGAGCCTCATTGTACTGGTAACTCCCAAAGGCGCCAAATTTCTAGCGTGATCTTTTGTGAGCCTTATGTGCTAAGGTGGTTGTTAACAATAAGAAGGGAGGGATATATGGGATTACGGACGAACTCATGGCTATTTATGCTGCTGGTTGTCTTGTGTGTATTGGTACCAATTTTTGGGCTAACGGTACCGGTGAAGTTTAATGAAGTGACCATCGAGAATGTAATTAAATTATTGGCGACCATTTTTGTCGTGACGTTGTTTATGGAGCGAGCACAGGAGGTTATCCTCACGACCCTGCGGGCTCGCAGTTCTGAAATACTTGAACTGGCAATTCGTAAACATAAGCGAGTAATACAGCGAATCAAAAGGATTGATCCTGATCAGGTGGTTGATGAAGCGCTTTATGATCGACTGGAAGAGGCGCGTGTGGAGAAAATGGAGTACCGCTCCTATACGCGAGTATTGGCGTTGCGCTTGGGTTTGTTGCTGGGGTTGCTTATCAGTATTGCTGGGGTGCGAAGTTTAGGGGTGCTGGTTGATCAGGCGACGTTATTGGAATTGGGTAGAATTCAATTGGCGTTATTCAATGTAGTTGACGTGCTGCTGACCGGTGGGGTTATCGCGGGTGGTAGTGACGGTATCCATAAGATGACGGAGCTGTATCGGTCATATGTTGATATTAATGTGAAGCGAAATAAACGTAAGAAGAGGGAGATGGATGTAGCGGATAGTTAGCCGCTAGGATGTTGCTTGCGTACTTTTCTAGTGTGCTTTGCTCGTGTACCTACAGGCACTCTACTGACCCTCGTGGTCGGTAGAGTGCAAATGTATAGCTCTATACTCTACTGCTCTTTGTCAAAGAAGAATTGCTCTTCACCAAAAGCAGGTTCCAGATGGTTTAACCAGGTGGCAGTTTCGGAATACTTAGCAAAGAACGGGCGTTGAACCCAGTCTGAGTCACGTCCTTGAATAAAGCGAAGTACAAAGACTTTTTCACCGTTCACTTCGGTGATGCCTTGGATCTCAACCTTACCAGGGTCTGAGCTCATTGATGGGCCTCGAGCGGTTCGGCCGATGCCCGATACTTGCTTCATCGCATTGCGATAGATGTCCCAAGCCTGCGCTAGAGGGACTTCGAAGTAGTGGCGAGCCCCAGTGTCACGTTCAATAAACATGTAATAAGGAATGATGCCAAGGTCAACTTGGGTTTGCCATAAGCGAGCCCAGTCATCGGCATTGTCATTGATATGCTTAAGTAGTGGCCCCTGTGAGCGGATTACGGTGCCGGTGTTACGAATTCGGTTGACGGCTTCTATGGCGATATCGGTTTCTAGTTCGCGCCAATGATTGTAATGCGCCATAAATGCCAAGTGCTTGCCGCTTGCGATAATATCTTCAAATAATGCTAAGAGGTCTGCTGCATCGTCGTCAGTAACGAAGCGCTGGGGCCAGAAACTGAGAGCTTTAGAGCCGATTCGTATGGTTTTTATGTGGGAAAACTCTTCACCTAATAATGGTTCAAGGTAAGCTCGAAGATTTTTCGTCTTCATTACCATGGGGTCGCCACCGGTGATCAATACATCAGTAACTTCTTTATGCTCAAGTAAGTATGCTTGTAGTTGGCCAGATTCTTTTGCGGCTATTTTAAGTTCGTTGTCGCCAACAAACTGAGCCCAGCGAAAGCAAAATGTACAGTAGCTGTGGCAAACCTGGCCGGCACTAGGAAAAAATAATACAGTCTCACGATACTTATGCTGTAGCCCATTGATTCGTTCGCCGTTGACAGTCGGGATATTTTTTTCCAGCTGGCCCGCAGGGTGAGGATTCATTTCAGCGCGGATTTCTTTGATAAGCTGATCCAGCTCAGCTTTGGGCATCTCTTCTTCGAGAGCCTTTGCTACGGCGTCATAGAAACGTGGCTCCAGCATTTCGCGCTGTGGAAAGGTAAGCTGGTAAATCGGGTCGTTAGGTACAGCTTTCCAATCAATCAGCTCAGAAATAACGTATTCATTAACACGAAAGGGAAGCACGCTGGCGACAACTTTCATCTCAAACTGTATCTGCTCAGAGAGGTTTTTTAGCTGTTGGATCTTACCCAGTTGTCGGGCGGTATACACCTTAAACTTCTGGGGCGGAAATTGTGCGATATCTTCATTAAGCGCGATGATCGTCGAGTCAGTTGCCATTGTCTACTATTAACCTTTGGTGTTATCTTTGGTGCGTGCGTACGGATGAGACTCTGCAGGTTTCCTTAAGGACCTAGGCATGGAAACGGCTAGAAGCGCCAGCCTGCGTTCGGTTTAGGGTCCAGAGTAAATAATCAACCTGAGAAAGCGCGGTAGTTTACCATAGAACACCTTCACAATTGAGCATTAGATTTCACCGTGGTCATATTCGTTGTTGTTTGGACTTGTAGTACACTCCATTATCCCTTCATTTTGTAATGTTTTAAGGTAGAAGTCTTGTGTTAAAAATCTCATTAAATGTCTCTATTCCCGATGATGAGATGGAGTTGTCAGCGATTCGAGCTCAAGGCAGCGGTGGACAAAATGTGAATAAGGTGTCGTCAGCGATTCATCTCCGCTTCGATATTAAAGCCTCTACGTTACCGGAATTTTACAAGCAGCAGTTGCTTGCGCTTAGGGATCGTCGGATAACGAAAGATGGCGTGATTATCATCAAAGCTCAACAGTATCGGACCCAAGAAAAGAATAGAGAGGATGCACTATTGCGTCTACAGGAGTTAGTTAAGTCGGCAGCGGTTGTGCAAAAAGCACGGCGAGCCACAAAGCCCACAAAAGGGTCGCAGAAACGACGGGTGGACAGTAAAACTCAAAGGGGGAAAACGAAAGCCCTTAGAGGCAGAGTCTCTGAGTAACGAGGGGCGAGAAAGTGGCGGCTAAGCGTTCCCGATTAGATCGATTTATTAGCAGTAAATTACGGGTGAAGCGTGGTGATGTTCGCCTGATGCTAGCGCGGGGTATTGTGACGGTTGATGGGATTACCGCGCGTGATATTCATCAGCAGGTAAATGAATTCTCGACGGTGGTGTGCGATAACACCGTGTTGCAAGAAAATACAGCCCGCTATTTGATGTTGTATAAGCCAGCAGGAGTGGTGAGTGCAACAAAGGATCTTGAACACCCTACCGTAATGGATTTATTGGGAGGAGAGAGCTCGTCTGGGTTGCATATTGCTGGGAGATTAGATTTGCATTCAACCGGACTATTGCTATTGACGAATAATGGTGAGTGGTCGAGTGCGTTATCGTTACCACAGAATAATGTCGAAAAGATATATCGAGTAGAGGTGGCTAAACCTATAACGGATGATTATGTTACAGCGTTTGCAGCCGGTATGTATTTCGCCTATGAAGACATCACGACTCGACCCGTGACATTGCGAATTGTGAGCGAGTATGTGGCTGAGCTACGATTGGTGGAAGGGCGTTATCACCAGATTAAGCGAATGTTTGGGCGATTTAGGAATCCAGTGGTATCGTTGCATCGCGTATCAATAGGGCCTGTGTGTTTGGATGAGAATTTGCAGCCTGGTGAAAGTCGGGAGCTCACCGATAAGGAAATTCATTTGACCTCGTTTTAAACGTGATGCCTCTGGTTGATGAATAGCGATTGAATTTTTCAACGTTGCCCCTATTAACGAGTGACTAGCAATCGTGTTATCAAGGAATGACCATGAAATTATTAGCTCAAGAACAAATCAATATAAACGTCAAAGCCGCTGATGTATTTTCCTTTATTTCTGACTTAGAAAATTTTGGGCGTTGGTTCCCTGGGGTTGTCGATATTCAGTCAGAGCAGCGTAATGCAGATAATATTGTTGGGAAAACGTATATAGAGACTGTCGATATACCTGTTACGGGAAAGCAGAAAATACACATTACTGTTAAAGAGCTAGAAGAGCACTTTATTGCGACTGAGGGTCGGTTTAAGCCACTCATGCCAAGAATGGAAATGCGCGTGGAGCCGATTGATGATAGTCGCTGTCACATGTCTTGGTCGATGTTTAGTCGAAATGAAAGTGCTGTTTTTTCCTGGGTGGTATTGCCAATTTTTCGGTGGGTGATGAGTAAACGTGCCAAAGTGGCGGTAGGTCAATTAAAAAGTATGTTGGAAGCTCATCACTAAAGGTGTGTTGATAGGAAGGGTAGGCATGCAGAGCAGTACTTGTCTGCATGCTTGTTATGGGATTCAAGTCAGTATTTTCTTAAACCATTGTCTTTTTTAGTCGGCGCTTTCGAATAAATGCAAATATGCCGAGGGACAATATAGCAATGGTTCCAAATGATCCGCCGTGCCCTTCTGATGTAGAGCTGTAGTGTCCATCGTTGTATCCATCACTATGCCCGTCATCGTATTCGTCATAATTGTCGTATTCCTTGCTCTCTATTGATAGACCGTTGCTACGCGTGGTATCCGATGTGGCAAGCAATGCGCCGGTGCTCGCTTGTCGTAATTCTGCTCTTATGTGGTAGGTATCAGCCTCATACCCTGCATCAAGTGATACATCGGAAACCTCTTTGTCTGCCGATTGAAAGCCCGTAATAAGGTACTCATCAGTCTGATATAGTTTGGTTGTATTTTGAAAGCGATCGATGATAAACACTGATAATTCAACCCATTCCGATCCAAAAGATACATCGGCATCAACGGTGACTTCTAACTCTGGATAAAATCCGTCATTGTCGAAGTCTCCTGTTAACGCAATGGATAACTCCTGGATAGTGAATACCGTCGCGTCAGAATCTAAATCTATTTCTTCTAAGAATCGGCCATATAAATCATCATCGTCGTTTGCGCTTATACTGTCCAATCGTTCATGGGTAAAAGCATCAAATATGTCGATTCTTATATCGTATACATCTCTATCGTATCCGTCGGTGAGTGACGTGGTGACCTCATAGCGATCTGATGATGCATTCCCAATTATAGTGAAGTCGTCGCTAACGTAGTACAGGTGCTCTTCGTGACGGTTATCAAGATATAACTTTGCATAGATACGATCATTAATAAAATTAGTGTCTGCGTCAAATGTGACTCGGAATCGATGGTAATACCCATCGCCGTCGTTGTCAGTGATGTAGTCAAAGTCGGCGTCATATATCCACGTGGTGCTACTGGCTAAATGCGATGCTTTATTCGCTCTGTTGTCGGATTCTTTTTTGGCCGCTTTTGCCTGAGGAGAGGAGAGGGCTATGCCGCCAGAAGATTTACTGTTACTTGTTAATAACACCTCTTTAATTACTGCTGTTTCGATCGCAAAAGCAGCACGGCTAGTTAAGAATGAACTCCCAATGATGAGTGTGATCAGTGTTAGTAGCGGTAGTATGGATAGGTTATTGGCATGGGTGTTCATGGTGTGTCTTCCTGTTGATGTGTTTCAATAATTCCATTTAAACAGGCTCAATCTGAATCGATGCTGAATGGCGTGATAACTAAAATATGAATGTTTTAGCTTGCGTTTAGGTTGTTCAGTTTCGGTTCAGGGATGGGGGAGTAATCTGGTTTCAGCATCCAAAAAGGAGAATGATCATGACGAGTAAAACAGTATTTAACCGATTCAGTCGAAAGAGCGTAGTTACCTTCATTGTTGCAATACTCTGTGGCGGAGCGGCCAGTTCAAGTTATGCTCGTCATGATAATATTGCTAATGAGGTGGTCGCCGGTGCGATAATTGGTACCGTAGTGGTAGGGCTAGCGCTTGCCGAAGGGCATAGGAAGCGTCATCGAGATCACCATTACCATGGGGATCACCGCTGTTATAAGCATCATCCGGTGAGGACCTCTCATAATAATCATTACGGTCACAACAATAGACACAAGCATCGTCACAATAATCGCCATAACCATGGTTACAATCATAACCACCATAAGCGTTATGTCAGTCACCATTCTGACCGAGGTCACCATAAGCACTATCGTAAGCATCATCGTCAAAGTGAGACCCATCATTATTACAACGAGAAGCCTCGTTATAGCCAGGACAAGCGTCATAGCCAAGATAAACGCCAAAATTCACGGCATTATTCGCGAAATGGCAGTAGTGAGGGGTATGTCTCAGTTAGAAACTTTTAGACTATAGATGGGGTTGTGCCGACCTTCTTATTCTTCAAACACCTTACTATACTGAGATCTTCGTGAGTTGATATCAGTGTTGTAAGGTGTTTTTTTGTGAAAGTAAGACCCTCTTTTCTAATTGTCCTGGTTTTGTCTCTACTCTTGTCGTTTGTTATGAGTCGTATGTCTGTCGAAAAGCGCAACTTGCTGTTTGATGCGTTGGGTATGCCTAAGCTAGCTAGGATTGTGCCTGGTGTGGTAGTTATCCCGCTAGAACAGGGGCGTCAGCGAGTGGAGGAGGTCATCGAGAGCTTTGAAACCCACATGACAGCGTGTTACACCCCAAAAACACGTAAAACATCTGATGTCGAGGTCCAAGGCCAGGTATTCAAATGGGTCGATGCAGAAGGAAAGGTACACTATGGTGATAAGCCAAAGGGACTTTCTGCTGAAAATTTGAGCGATCGGTATGCAATGGAAAAACAGTATTTTAGGATGTCGGTGGCGTCTGCGGGGGGCAGTCTGCCGCCGTTCTTACATGATCGGCTTTCTGCGGATCTGCGTCAGCTGTACTTTGTGCTATCTCGCTGGTTACCAGATCAATACATTAAACAAGTAGAATTGAATGTAAAAGTGTTTAATGATCAGGAAGCCTTTGATCTTTATCGTGAAAAGCATGTTCCTGGCCTTACAACGTCATCAGGTTTTTACAAGCCTTCGCTGGATGAGGCTGTCGTCATGGCCCAAGTTGATGCTTCCGATACTCGGGCGATTGGTCGACACGAAGCAACCCACGTTATTAATGCCGGCTTATATGGTCGTACGCCAACCTGGTTTAATGAGGGATTGTCGGAGTACTTCGAGCGACTTAAGATTGAAGGGCAAAGCAAAACAGTGGAGCCGTCTTCACACCATATTGCCTTATTGAAAGATAAGTTGGCTAATGACGAATTGTTAATGCCCAGTGAGTATCTTGCGATTAAAGGTAGGGCGTGGCGTGACTACGATCAAAGCATGATGTATGCGATGGCATGGTCCATCGTACATTTTATGATGCAGGATTCATTGGGCAGAGAAACCATGAAATCCTTAATGACACATATGGCAGCAAATTATTGCCAGCCGGTAGATACATTAGATTTTATCGAGCAGCATTATGTTGGCGGGATAAAATCCTTTACAGAGCGTTGGCGTGTCGCCATCATCTCTGACGACTTTCAACGTCACCGGTATTAATTCGAATTGCAGTAGGGGGTAGTAGTGAAATCCAATTATCGGCATCTTGCAGCCTGTTATGAGGCGCTGGACAACGCAACCACATTTGACGATTGGTTAAGTAACGCAGAAGAAATTGATGCACTGGAAGGCCACAGTCGATGGCGAGAAAAGGATGCGTCTGGTTACTACCCTTATCAGTTGCTTCAAGAACAGATAGATGTCTTGGCGGAATACAAAGAAAAGTGTCGATACGATTTGCTAGTGCCGTATTTGCAAGAAAGTCTGCATAGAACATTGGGTGAATTAACAGACTCCCATCTTTACGACACATCGTTAGTCGGTACTAAGTACTTGGTGGAACAATATCTGGATGAAGTGGAAAGCACATTGGAGTATTTGTGCGATACGGATTTTGATTTTATCAACGATGAAAAGAAACTTAAACTGTTTAGAAATGCACGTAACAATTTTGGTCGTAGTGCGCTTATGCTAAGTGGCGGTGGAGCTTTTGGTATATATCATCTTGGTATTATCAAAGCGCTGCTGGAACAGGGGCTGTTACCACCGGTAATTTCTGGCACTAGCATGGGTGCAATCGTCACGGGATTGGTGGGGACTCATTCTGACAGTGAGCTGCTACAGAAATTAAGTGTTCCTGAAGATAACGACTTTAGCCCGATAAAGCATTACTCAATACAAGACGTATTCTCGAATAAAACACTATTGGAATCAGATCAACTGTTGCAGTGTGTTTCGAATAATATTCCTGAATTGACTTTCCTGGAAGCGTATAAGCTGACGGGGCGAGCAATTAGTATTACGGTCTCTCCTACTCGTGCAGGTCAGAAAGCACGCTTACTGAACTACAAGACTGCGCCTGATGTACTGGTCGCGTATGCATGTCAAGCATCCTGCTCTATTCCTGGCGTATTCGCTCCTGTGCAGCTGAAAGCTAAGGATGCCGAAGGTAACATCGTTCCCTTCATGGAAACTGAGCTATGGGCAGATGGTGGGGTCAGTACCGATATACCGATGGCGCGTATTGGTCGATTGTTTAACGCAAACCATTTTATTGTTAGTCAGGCTAACCCTCATGTATTACCTTTTGTTTCAAATCGCATAAAGTCTGGGTTCGTACCTATGATGCTAGATTTTGCATCTTCTAGTATTCATGCTCAGTGGCATCAAGTCATTTCTGTGACGCGAAAGCATACCCAAAACAGAAAGCTGCGCTTTTGGATGGATCGAGCTGATGCGCTATTGGGACAGGATTACCTTGGGGATATTAATTTGCACCCTGACTTTCCGTTAAAGAAATACTTAAAGGTTATGGCAAATCCCACGGATGAAGAAATCCATGATTTCATTTTGACGGGGGAGAAATCAACGTGGCCAAACCTGGCGAAGATCAGAAATCACACGCGTATAAGCCGTGTGTTAGCGCGGTGTTATGAAAAGTGCTATGCCAAATATCATGGTCGTAATCATCGCAGTGAACTTGTGGGTAAAGACCGTGGGGATCAGAATAATACGGACCCCAAAGTGACAGATATAGGTTCCGGCTCTTCTACTAAAAATTTGGCGGTATGAGCGAGAAGAATGATATAGATAAGTGTGATCCGCAGTGGTGGGTGTACATTATCCTGTGTAGTGACAGCTCGTACTACACAGGTATTACCACTGATGTCCCTCGTCGCTTTGAGCAGCATGAGAATGGAAAAGGGGCAAAATATTTTTATGGAAGAAAGCCCGTTGAAGTTGTCTATAGTGAATCAGGCCATGACCGCAGCAGTGCGAGTAAGCGAGAGGCGGAGATAAAGTCTTTTTCGAGAAAGAAAAAGATGACGTTATTCGAAGTCTAATAATTCGTCTAGCACAGAACCTCCGCCCAGCGCGAGGCCATATCCATATTGCTCGTGTGATACCAATTCCGGCGGTAGAAACTCTAAAAAGTAGGACTCGCCTGCGCTATGCACATAGGAGCCACCATGGAACAGAGTGCGGCTTTCATCACCGCATCGGGTGATAATTAACTCATCTTGTGCGCGAGTAAACGCAACGTAAAGTACTCGACGCTCCTCCTCTTCTGCGTCTCTATCCCCTAGGCTACGAATATGTGGATAAGCACCTGGTTGCACTCCTAGGCAATAACAAACCGGGGCTTCTGCACCTTTGGCGCTGTGTACCGTGATAACAGTGACCAAGTCATCTTCTTCGATACTCTCGGCTTCTGAATTGGATACCGGGTCCATTGTGTAGGCTTCGACAAAGCCCAGCAGGTCTTTGTACCGACGGGCAAGATCGGACAATAAGCGAAGGTCGCCTGCGCGGGACTCCCAGCGGTCATACCGTGTCATGAATGTTTGTTCCATCATCTCAACACCGAGTTTGATGGCCTCAGAAGGATTGTTCCGCTGACTTTGGATCGCGAGAATACCATCAATGATTTCTTCTCTCTTTCCTATCTTTTGACGTAATAAACCTTCAATTGTTTCGTCTGAGTCTGCTTCAAGCAGGGCGCTAACAATCTTTGACGCCGTGGCATCACCGATTCTTGGCCAGCATTTAAGGTAGCGAATCCAGGCTAATTCATCGGTTCGGTTTAGGGCTGCTCTACATAACGAGAGTAGGTCTTTAACATGTGCGGCTTCTAATAAGCTGGTTCCCCCGACGAATCGGTAAGGTATGCCGGAGTCTATCAACGCGCCTTCAAGTGTTTTAGCCGCCCAAGCCGAGCGAACCAATACCATATGATCGCTCCATTTAGCATCATTATCCTTGCGTTCACTGAGGTCGCTGGCAATCCATGAGGCTTCGTCAAATTTACTTTCGAAATCAATCAGTGCTGGTGCAAGTCCACTGCCGCGAGCAGCGCTGAGTTGTTTGTTATAATCGATGGATGATTTTTTTAGCAGCCAGTTTGAAATATCTAGGATTTCTTGAGTGCTACGGAAGTTCTGTTCCAACTTAAAGACGTTGGAGTCAGGCAGGCGTTCTGAAAAAGAATGGATATTCTTAAAATCGGCCCCCCTAAAGGCGTAAATGGATTGCGCATCATCCCCAACGCAAAATAAATTTGCGCTGGAAAGGGCTTGTAGAATACGCCATTGTAAGGGGTTGGTATCTTGCATCTCATCTACGAGGATGTGTTGATAAAGCCCGCCAATCTTTTTCGCCAGTTCAGGGTTCGCTTCGATGCCTTTAACGAATAAATGCAATATATCATCGTAGTCTAAATACTTGCGCTCGGCCTTTCGTAGTTCATAGCGTTTACCAATGGTTTCGGTGAGCGCGCAGAATTCTTCATCCAACTCTGTGAAGTTGATAAGGTATTCCGATAACGGTAAGCAGCAATTTTTGGCGTAGGACAAGTAATTAAGTAGGATTGCGGCTTTAGGAAACTCTTTACGGTGTTTCTTTTCCACGACTTCGCCGCGAATCAATTGCACTAAACTCTTGCTGTCATCTCTATCGATTACCACGCGATCTTCAACGCCAAATGCTTTTGGAATTCGGCGCATGATTTGGAGACAGAAGTGATGAAAGGTACCGGCGGTGATGGTTTTCGTCGCCGGTCCTAAGTCTTTCTCCAGTCGCATCAGCATTTCTTTTGCTGCTCGGCGGGTAAAGGTGAGCATCAATAACCGGTTGGTGGGGGTTCCCTGTTTAACCAGGTATAGGACGCGCCCGATGATCGTGCGGGTTTTTCCGGTACCCGCTCCAGCGAGTATCAGTAGATGTTTGGCATCGCCTTGGTAATGGGCTGCGGCAGATTGTTCATTGTTTAGTTGCATAGTCAGGCATTATACTGGGGATTGATTGATATTGCTCTCATCAAGCATTACTTAAATACGTCGCTGCAGTAAGGCAAATTTATGGCTAATCGACAAAGTGTGATTCTTATTGGTATGCCGGGGGCGGGGAAAAGTACGTTAGGTATTTTACTCGCGAAGGAGCTTGGCTTGGATTTCCTTGATACGGATGTCGCGATCCAGGTCCGTGAACAGCGTTCGCTGCAAGATATCTTGGATGCAGATGGCTACTTGTCGCTACGTAATGTGGAGGAGCAGGTGTTGTTGGCGACAGAATGCCATCAAAAGGTCATCGCCACTGGAGGCAGTGCAGTATATAGCGAAAAGGGGATGACCTATCTGAAATCTTGTGGGCCTGTTGTGTACTTGGAGGTCCCCCTCGATGAACTGCGTCGGCGTATCCATAATTACGAAACTCGGGGTATCGCACGGCGCCCCGAGCAAAGCTTTGATGATTTATTTGAAGAGCGCCAGCGCCTCTATCGTCAATACGCTGATGTGACGGTTGATTGCGATAAGCTTGGCCCTGGTGAAGTGATTAGTGAGGTACTTGCTGCGTTATAAGTCGCTTGCCAATACCCCCAAGCAAGGTAAGTTCGGCCTTAGTCGAATACGACCGTACGATTTTCGTAGACAAAGACTTTTTCGTTGGTTACCTGCTGTAGCGCATGAAGCAATACGGATTCTTCTACCTGGCGCCCTGCTTGTGCCATTTCTTCGGCGGTGTGGCGGTGATCCACGCGGGTGACATCCTGGCTGATAATGGGGCCTTCATCTAGATCATTGTTAACAAAGTGTGCCGTAGCGCCAATGATCTTAACGCCTCTAGCGTAGGCCTGATGATAGGGGCGGGCACCGATAAAAGCGGGCAAGAACGAGTGGTGAATGTTGATAATGCGATTGTTGTATTGCTCAACAAACGATGGAGTCAGGATTCGCATGTACTTTGCTAGCACAATATAGTCTGGTTTATAGCCCGCGATAATCTGCTGTATGTTATCTTCTTGCTGCTCGCGGCTCAGATTCTCGTGGGTGATGTAGTGGAAGGGGATATCAAACTTCTCGGTGAGTTCTTCCAAGGTAGTGTGGTTACCGATGACCGCGACAATATCCGCATTTAATGCACCATAAAGGCTTTTCATCAGTAGCTCCCCGAGGCAATGGGGTTCTTTGGTTACCATAATGACGATGCGTTTACGGGTCGCCGTGGTGAGCCTGTGGGCGGTTTTCTTGGAAAGAGATTGGTTTAAGTCGTCCAACAGTAGTTGATCATTAAACACGCCCTCTAATTCAGTCCGCATAAAGAACTGATGGTGCTCTCTATCCACAAATTCGTCGTTTTTGATGATATTCAAGCCGTGTTTGAAACAAATGTGGGTAATCTGTGCAATCAAGCCTGTATGGTCTTCACTTTGTGTTAATAGTACTTTTCGTTCAATGGGCATAGGTCGATGAGCTGTATGGTCTGAGTTGCGTAGAGGGTGAGAATGAGATGCTAGAAACGCAGTGTGCCTTAACTGTGTACTGAAAGGAATTCCTGTTTATACGCAGTCACACGTTTTATGTACTCATAAACATATTAGGTAAAGTTATAGGCTTATTAGTGGAATGGAAAGTAAACATGCAGTATTATTTATTACAAAATAAATGGTACTGTAGTTCCATTATTGTTTCTCTCGGAGGTTTGCGTGTCGAAAATCTATGACTTCGTAATTATTGGTTCCGGTGCATCGGGTAGTGTCTTAGCCCACTATTTGACCGCATCAGGTGCCAATTGTGTAATGCTAGAGGCTGGGCGAGAGTGGGATAAGTCCACTTTTCCTCGCAATGAAATGCATACCAACTCTCGATTATTCTGGGGCGGGGGAATGGATGCGACCACGAATGCAAACTTGTTATTTCTTCGTGGTAAGTTGTTAGGTGGTGGCACTGTTGTTAACCAAGCGTTATTGGATCGATTTGATGACTTGGCCCTAGACGAATGGCGTGAGCTATCTGGTGTTGATGCATACAGTGTGGAGGGGATGGCGCGTCACTATGATGAGATAGAATCCCACCTGAACCTGCACACGATTGAACGTGATGAGTGGAATAAAAACGCCGAGCTGTATGCTGAAGGGTTTGATAAATTAGGCTATCAATGGGCTAAACTACGTCGTGGGCAAAAGGATTGCCAAGTGGACAAGAATGATTGTATGGCTTGTTTGGGAGGCTGTAGGAGGGACTCAAAACAAAGCATGCTGCTGACGTTCTTGGCAAAAGCGAGGGCCAATGGTTTATCGGTGAAAACAGAATTTGAGGTCTCTGACATTGCTCATGGTTCCCATCAAGTGGCTGTTCACGGGAGCCATCACGGGCAGCAGGAGACGATATATGCTCGAAAATGTATCGTGGCTGCTGGTACGTTAGGCACTAATCGCCTATTGCTCAAATCTGGCTATAAGGAGCGCTTACCAGCATTGGGAGAGCGTTTCTTTGCACATCCTCAGTGGATGAACGTGGCGATGTTTGATGAAGAAATTAACGCTCATAAGGGGGCGTTACAAGCGGTTAAGTCTGATGATATGCGTTTTCGTAAACAAGGTTTCAAACTCGAGAATGTCTTTGTTGGGCCCATGGGTGTGACGATGTTAATTCCTGCCCATGGTATGGAGTTGTTGAATTATATGGAGCGATATCGGTATATGGCCAGTATGGAGGTCTGCATCCGGGATGTGGAAGCGGGCACTATTCGGGTTAATAGCAAGGGGCGGCTGCAGATAACTAAGCCCATGCAAGGGGAGGATCTACGTCGCGGCATGGCGGGTGTTAAGGTGGTGAAAGAGATTTATCAACGTCTGGGTGCAAGAGAATTTATCACCTCCAATTTTAATTTCAGTTTGCATCAAATGGGAGGCTGTAGTATTGGCAGCAGCCCAGAGCGCTCAGTCGTGAATGAGAGTTACCAAGTGCATGGTCATGAGAACCTTATTATTGCTGATGGCTCGGTGTTTCCATCTGCGCCGGGAATTAATCCGTCTCTGACGATTATGGCCAATAGCCATCGGGCCAGCGAGTGTATTCTTAAGGAGTTTGGCGTCAAAACAGAAGGCTGTACTGCGAAGAAGGAGCAGGTCCATGAATAAGGTCAATTCAGCACATTTTACTAATCTGCAAATCGCCAGTCTCGAAAGATTGGGTGATTTATATGCGCCCGGTAACGGTACCTTACCGTCTTTTACCGATACAGATTGTATTGAATATCTTGATGACGTGCTGGAATCTGTGGATGAAGATGATGTGTTTTTACTCGGTATATTGTTGTTGGTGATGAAATTTATACCAGTGTTTGCGATTCGTTGGGGTATATCTGCAATGGATCATCATGATCGCTACCCTGAATGGATAGCCAGTTGGTTACGGTTGATTAGTTTGGGGGTAAAAGGTGTTATCATGAGTCTTTATTTTTCAGGCTTACAAGGGGCGAATAGTCGTGGCCCCAATGTTTATGATGCAATGGGTTATGCCTTGCATTGCGAACCTGACGCTTAAGGATATTGAATGAGTTTACCGTTATTTGCAGCATACCCGGCGCTGGCATCAAGCATAGCCCATCAACCCATGGCGTTATTGCCGACTCCTGTGGAGCCCCTGGGTGGAAATGGCAAAGGATTTAGTAATGCATGGATTAAGCGGGATGACCTGACGCACAACGAGTATGGTGGGAATAAAATCCGCAAGTTAGAGTTTATTTTGGCGGAAGCGGTGGGGCAGGGAAAGAAGCGTGTTGTCACCTTTGGGGCCATTGGAACTAATCATGGTGTCGCTACGTCAATGTTGTGCCAGCAGCAGGGAATTGCCTGTACGGTATTTTTATTTGATCAACCGATTTCTAAAACGGTACAGCAAAATTTGCAATTAATGCAGCATTACGGTGCGGAGCTTATTTATTGTGGTTCGTTGTTTTCATCGGTGTTTCGCTATTATTTTAATCAGTATCGCCTTAACAAAGAATGTTATTTTCTCTTCGCGGGAGGCTCTAATGTTGCCGGTACCATTGGCTTTGTTAATGCTGCATTTGAACTTAAAGCGCAAATTGATAATGGTGAGATGCCTGAGCCAGAGCTAATTGTTTGTCCGGTGGGGTCAAGCTCTACATTGGCGGGGTTAACTATCGGCTGTCAGCTCGCTGGGCTCAATACGCAAGTGAAAGGCATACGTGTCGCCCCTGCATTTTTGGGACCGTTTCCTGCGTGCACTACTGGTACCGTAGGTGCATTAATGAAGAAAACTCAGCAGCAATTGGAAGCGGCGGGTGTTGAGCCAAAAGAAAAGTGGAAAAAACCTGAGCTGATTAGTGATTATTATGGCGAAGGTTACGGCGTTGCCACAAGAGCAGGCGAGCTGGCGCAGTTATCCATGTTGCAGCAGGGAATTAAAGTGGAGCAGACCTATACCGCCAAAGCGGTAGCGGCTTTCTATGATGAGTTAGCGGTAGCCTCTGGCCCTTGTTTGTACTGGCATACCTACAATTCTCAGGATATGGCTGAGCAGGTAGAGCAAGTTGAGAATAAAAAAATGCCTGTAGAGCTACAGGCATTTTTAGCGGGGTAGGTATCGCTAGATGATTATAGGGATTGGTAGGTGAACTCTACGCCGTAAGTGCGTGGTGGCATAATGTTTAGGGCGACACCGGTGTCAGCAAAGTCTTGCATGCCATTAGAGTATTCTGTGTTCATTAGGTTGCGGCCGAAGGCTGCTACTTCCCACGTTTTTGCTGGCGTTTGGTAGGATACACGTAAGTCAATTAAGTGATAGGCGTCTTGGCTGGTGAGTTCATCATTGAAAGCGGTGAAATATTCTTTATCCTGCCAGTAGGCAGATAATAGATAGTTCATTTTTCCTGCCCCAACCGGGTGGTGGAAGCCAAGGTCTAGATTGGCTGTCCATTTTGGGGAGTGATTTAGATCGTTGCCTTCGGCGTCAATCTTTGCACCAATAGCGCCATTTTTGGATCTTCCGGTTAGAAACTCATCGTACTTTGCATCAAGAAATGCAACGCTTCCTGAGATATCGTAATAGTCATTTGGCACCATAGAAAATTCTATTTCCGCACCTTTTACGGTTGCTTTTGCTGCATTGAGGATGACGACACGAGGGGCTACAGCGCTGCCTTCGAAGGATGAGACTTGTAGATCTCGATATTTATAATAAAAGACCGCGGAATTTATTGTTAGCATTTGATCGAATAGAGTTATTTTTGATCCTGTCTCGTACGAGAGAATATTTTCTGGATCAAACCCAGTGCCATCTGAAAAGTTAATTCCGCCACTTTTAAATCCTTCGCTCACCGAGCCATAGAAGAATATGCTGTCATTGAGCCTGTGCTCTAATAGGAGCTTAGGTGTTACCTCATTCCACTTGTCTTTGTGATCTCGAGGCGTGGTGGAGTCTACCGCGCCGCCAAACAGGAATACCCTATTGTATCCAGTAAACGTTTTTCTCTCACGATTCGATCGGGCGCCAATGGATATGCTTGTATTATCTGTTATGTGGTAGCTCGCATTAGTAAAAATCGCATTATTTTCAGTAGTCAGGTTTTCATCGAATCGGGAGTAGCCAGGAACATCGAGCAGATTCACGGTAATATCGGATTCAACGTCTTCCTTAAATAAGTAACCGCCCAGTAGCAAGCTGACGCGGGCACTCTCGTAGAGTAGTCTAAGCTCATGTGAATATTGACGTTGATTTTCCTCTACTTCCGTTGCTTTGTGATTTACTTCAGTCCAGTCCGAGTCAAGAGCAGAGCTGACTTCCGATGAGCGATAGGCTGGAAGATAGGTTAGTGATAGTGCATCTGAGAGTTGAACATTAAACTCCATCGAAACACCTCGCTGAAGCGTTTTGTAAAAGGTGGGAGAGGTTGTGTTGACAGTGAAAAAATCATCAATCTGTTCTGCACCACCTGTTCCGGGAATAATGGTTTCTGATTCAACTGTGTGATTAATTTGTTCAAAGGTACTCTTGTAAGCCGTACCTGTATCTCTGCTGCGCTGATAATCGCCGCGAAGAATCAGTTCTACCTGATCATTTTCTGAGAAGAATCGTATAGCGCTGCGTGCCGCTAGTAGGTCTTTATCAATTAAATCGTCCTCCCCGTTATTTTCGACATAGCCATCCCTTAATTCTCGACTGATTGCTAAGTTAGCCGCCACACCCTCGCCGATCGCTAGGTTGCCAAAAATACGATGATGCTGTTCGTTATAGCTGCCAACTCCGGCTTGGAATTTCAAGCGATCGTTGTCGTCGGGTGTCTCTGAGATAACATTGATTGCCCCACCAGTACTGTTTCGTCCGTAGAGGACCCCCTGTGGACCTCTTAATACTTCCATTCTCTCGGTGCCAACAAAATCAGAAAAGAGCGCAAGAGGGCGGCTGATATAGACTCCATCAACATAGAGTGTTGAGCTGGGGTCGGAGCCAATAAAGCTATTGTTACTGCCCACGCCTCGAATATAAATATGTGCAAATTCGCTGTTCTGGCTAATATTTAACCCTGGGCTTAACCGAACTAAATCCCGAACGTTCTCAATTCCATGTTGATTTAAACTTTCCTCAGAAAAGACCGAAATTGCCATCGGTGTTTCCTGCAGGTCTGTTTCGCCAGTGCGGGTTGCGGTGACAACGATTTCCTCTGTTTGGTTTTTTTCTTCGGAAATAGTTTCTGACATTACAGGAAGAGAGATGATTGAAAATAGGCCAAAGTACATCGAAGAAGACAAACTGCGCATACTTATTGTTACCTTTTTATTGTTATAGGAAGGTCGAATATAAGGCAAGTATAGCAACAAGAATAAAATACTGCTGGAAAAATAAGTACTTAAAGTAGGCTAGAGTTTGGAGCTGATTATGAAGGCATCAAGTTGGGCAAAAATAGCACAACCTCAGGGAAGGCGACGATGAAAAGCACGGTAATTATGCTGATGATGACAAAAGGGATGCAACCTTCAAAGATACTCCACAGCGGTAAGTTAGGTGTGATTTTTTGCATCATAAAGGCGTTGAGACCGATCGGAGGAGTGATGAGTGATATCTCAATCATTAACGTTAAGAATATACCAAAGGTGATCATATCTATGCCTAAACTTTGTACGGAAGGCAGCACAAAGGGGAGTGTGAGTACAATCATTCCATAGGAGTCGAGGATGGCGCCAAGAAAGATATACACGACCATAAGGGCCAGCAAGAATGTGGTCGGCGATGTGAAAAGGTGGTTCACGATATCCACCAATGCTTCGGTAAATTCCACTTGTACTAAGAACCGACTTAGAAGGACACCCCCGACAAAAATCATAAAGATAGATAGGCTCAAACGGCTAGTTTCTAATAGGGATTCACTTACCCAGGCCCAGCGGAGGCGCCCCATTATTAATGCCAACAATAATAAACTGCTGCTTCCTATGACTGAGGCTTCGGTAGGAGAAAATAAGCCGGCATAAATACCGCCAAAAACAATGCCAATAATGCACAGAGTTGGGATTAGTTTGGGTAGGACTCTTATTTTCTCTCGAAAGGGAATAGGAGGGGCGGGCGGTCCTAATGTGGGCTGTATCCAGCAGCGTATTGCGATATACACGCTAAACGCGATAGATAGTATGAGCCCTGGAATAATACCGGCCATAAACAGAGAGCCTATGGACGTTTCCGACCATAAACCGTAAATCACCATAGGCAGGCTGGGCGGGATTAGAATGGCTATTACGGATGCAGAAGCAATACACCCCGCTGAGAAGCCTTCATTGTAGTTGTATCGTTTTACCTCTGGCATGGCAACCTGGCCAATGGTCGAGACCGTTGCAAGGCTTGAGCCGGTTAACGCACCGAAGCCGGTGGCGGTATAAACCGTTGCTAGGTTAACACCCCCTGGAAATCGCCCAAGCCAATGATACATAACGTTAAATAAATCGGCCGCGATACCTGAGCGGTAAGCAAGTTGTCCCATAAACAAGAAAAGCGGTAAATTGAGGATGAGGTAACTGCTACCAACCTCCCATATCACCATATACATCTGGGCGCCGGCAAAGTCGAAGCCCTCGATCAGCGTCAGTCCAACCACAGACGCAGAGATAACGGCAATTGGGATTGGTATACTCATGATGACCGCGATTAACATAAAAACGATAATCATGAGCCCGATAGAGAATGGATCAATCATGGTTGATAGGCTGTGACGCGGGGGTAAGTAGCAGTACCATGTGTACTGCAGCCCAAATAATGGAAAGCAGAGTCAACGCGGATGCTAAGGGCCATAGAGGAATGGCTAGGCTAGTCACCCTATCATCGTAGGTGTGCATATCAATGCTAGCGACAATGCATTGGTATGTGAGTATACCTGCAATTACCGCACTTAAGAGATGTGTAATTTTTTGGATATAAAATTGAATGTTGTTGGGTAAGAAGCGTGATAACAGATCGACTCTAATTAGTTCATTATTTTGCGCGCTATTGGGGAGGCTAAGTATGAATAAGAATAGCATTAGCAACCCTAGGACTTCATGAGACCAGGTCAATGATATCTGGTCGGTGCTTCTTAGCGCAACGTCAATGTTGATGATTAGGATTATTATTGGCAACAATAACAGGGAGGCCACGCGTTCCATCAATGTACAAAGCCGAAAAATGGGACGAAATGTAAGTCGATTTATTATCATAGGCGGTAGGATGAAATAACCCCTTGAACAGGGTGTTCTATAGAAAGTGTCATTAGTTCATCGTCAGTATAACGCTTATATTTTAGTTTTCGCACTTCAATCTCTTTGAGGAGTTGGGTGCATTGTTTTCCTTGTTGCGCGCAATGATCTAGCCATGGCTTCCTCGATGCTGTCCCTGCTCGATTCCAGTCAATCATTTCGCTCTCAGAGGGTGTTATTAAATTAACGCCATTGCTTCGATAAATATCATCCGCCTGCTTTGATACATCTTTAACGGCTTGTTTGGCCATAGCCATCATTAGCGGTTGTAAGGTTTGGTATATATTTAGCTTGTTTTGCGCAGATAGGCGATTAAAGCTTTTTTGGCTAATACACTGATCGATAGCGGCACCTGTGATGTTTACTAAAGTGAGGTTTTTTGCGACTTCGAAGAGCTTGAAGGCAATAAAAGCGGGGTCTATGCCAATTACGCCATCAACAATACCTTGCTGCAGTGCGGTATAGGTGTCTGTGAAAGATATATTGACCGTGGTATAACCATAATATTTCGCAGCATCAGGGTGTATACCATGAGTAATAAGTTTGAGGCCTTTTAGATCATTAATGCTTTTAATGGGTTTTTTGCTGAGAATTTTAGAGGGAGCAGAAGCAGCAGAGCTGCCATAGAATACGCCTTTTGCTTCAAATTCAGGGCTGAAATATTTGGGGGCGAGTTCTGCTAAAATACGGGTTGTGACCAATGGATTTTGGGCGCTGACACCGTATTGGTTGATCACCTTGGTATATTCAAAACCGCTGGATTCTAAAGAGCCGTAACAGGCTGAATAATCACTGATGCCCCGTCTTAATGCTCTAAATGCTTCCAGTTGCCCATGTAATACGCCACCACCGTATTCTTTAATCAAAAAGGTTTTTTGTGAGTTATTCTCTAGCCTCTTAAAGCCTCGTTGGAGGACGGGGATTATTGGGGAAGACGGAGGTGCTGGGTGAGAAAATTTCCATTTGGCGACGGATGCCGATGGACGAATGTTAGTCGATAGGTCCGAAAACCAATGAGAATAGGCATCCCCGAATCCCGTAGAGGGTATTGCTAAGCCTAACGTGAGAAGCGCAATTATTCGGCTTAAACGGTGCAAATAGGATGCGAAGTTCAAGGTCATATTCTCTTATGTCGAACGTTATGTTTAAAAAAGGTATGTCACTGAACAATGTAGAACAGGGTTCTCGTGGTAAGACTGCTCTTTAACTATACTCATATTCGTGATTTGATCAAATAAGCGTGGATGAAAGCAGGTAATTAGGAGATATTTAAGGTCAGGTGCATCTAATCAACTGACATAGGTGCTCTTTTTAGCTTAAAAGTCAGTGGTTTATCTAGTTTTGGGAACAGCATGTTAGAGATTCCAGGGTATACCCTATTGGAGACTATCCACAAGGGTAAACGAGTCACGGTGTTCAGGGCATTTAAATCAGGGGAAAGTGCCAGAAAGAATTCCTGCATAGTCAAAGTTATTAGTGGTGTTGAAGGCTTTTCTAGCGATGAAAGTCTCGATATCAGAGGGTATCAATATCAACGTCATTTGAACCACCGCTCGATCAATCGGGTTGAAGATATAATCGAGCTCCCTGGACTATGCGCCGTTGTTAGCGAGGATGTTGGAGGAATGTCCGTTGCGCATTGGATTAAAGCTTATAAACAACAACATAAAAAGTGGATGTTGAGTGACCACGCGTTACTTAGACCTCACCTACTGAGGCTGATGACTTGGGTTATCCAAATAGCTGAGGCAATCGTGACTTGTCATCGTTGTCGACTTATCCACAACGCTATTTCCTTGTCGAACATCATTGTTAACCCTCAAAAAGATAATGTGCAGCTGATTGATTTTAGTGCCGCATTTAGCGCTCCTGATGCGCTTCGTTACACGAATGTGGTTGATTATCGCACTGACTTCTATGATTTGGGGGTAGTGTTATATCAACTCTTTTCTGGACAGGAGTCTCTGGAATTTAACGCGACGGTTGAATTACCCCTTAGCGAATTTAATACGCTATTTCCTCAGATATTGTCGAATGTGGTTCAGCGATTAATGGAAGCTGAACCTGAGGACCGATATCAAAACGGAAAGAGTATAATAGAAGACTTACAGCGAATTTATAGTTCAATAAAGACGGGCTCTGAATTGTCTAATGTGAGGCTTGTCGAAAAAGATATACCGGAATCTCTCTATATTTCGAATAAGTTATATGGTGTTGATGGCCATATCGATAATATTGCTGACTGGATAGTGGGTGAAGATAAGCAGCATTTGATTTGTGTTAGCGGGCCTGCTGGTGTTGGGAAAACAGTGCTCGTGAACGAAAGCCTACGGCGCATAGACACCGCAAACGTGTTATGTCTTTTGGGGAAATTTGAACAGTTTTCACAAAGCTCCCCTGATGGGTTAGCGCAGGTGCTGAGTGATGGTGTTGGACACCTATTGTCTCTGCCTGAAAAGCAATTGGTAGGATGGTGCGAGGAACTAATTGACGCGTTGGGGAATCATGCTTATCTACTTTTAGCCCTGATTCCCGACATAGAGTCTCTTTTTGCGGTAGCTGGTCGTGAAATTGAGCCAGTGTATATATCGACCGGGCCTCCAGAACTTCATCCTGCAAGGCTATCCTTTGTGGTCTCAATATTAATCACTAAAATCGCAGAAGAGATCCCTTTAGTCATATTCCTGGATGACTTACAGTGGTGTAGCGACAGAACGTTTAAATTACTAGAAGCGTTAATATTGATAAAGCATCCAGCCGTTACCTTTGTGCTTACTGTTAGGCAAGATGAAGTTGATGGTAGCGATATATTATCTGGGTTTACGTATGATCTAATAACCCAATCGGTGAAAATAAAATTTGTCAAAATTAGCGATCTAGGGTGTATGGATGTCCAGAGTTTATTGGAAGATACGTTTCATTCCGGAGAGAAAAGTGTTGAGGGCTTAGCCGAATTAACAATCAAAAAGACCCATGGTAATCCATTTTTCATCCGCGAATTTCTTAAGGCTGCGTATCAAAAAAATGATGGAACGTTATATTTTGATTTGAGCAAGCAAGCTTGGGAGTGGAGCAGTCAAAGGTTGGCGTCCTTAGTTGCCACCGGCAATGTTATTGAAGTGTTACTTAATAACATTGCCGAATTATCTGATGATGTAAAGCTAGTGCTGTCCTGGGCTTCTTTTCTTGGTGATGCTATTGATTTACCTTTGTTAGCATCAATTACTGGGTTAACGGCTGAGCAGTGCCAATTGTCGATAGAAGTGCTTAAGCGGGAGGGGTTGATTAGGGATGTAGAGCGTTCGATTAATGAAAATACCGTCTCTGCAGGAAAATACGCGTTTGTGCATGATCTAGTGCAACAAACCATATATGACAAAATCAATCGGGATGTTGCTGAACACAGGCATTTTACCATCACGCTACATTGTATGGATCAACTTGAAGTAGACAGTATTTGTCGTCGGGATTTGTTAGGCCTTTTGGTACATATTAATAATTTAACAAAAAATAGTGCGATATTGAAGAGTTTGTCAGGCGATAGCTCTAAGCAGATGGTATTGCTGTTGGAAAAAGGTGCATCAGAATTATGGTTGACTGAGGAACATCGAACACGCCTAGAGTATTTAAGATCAGCACATAAGCTACTTACTCAGACCGGGTGTAGCGACAACCAAGGTTTGTCGCGAATTCTTTTTAAATTGTCTGAAGCGGAATATATCGCGGGAGATGGAAGTGATGCAAGGCTGGCGATTGAACGTTACAGAGAGATAAAAACATCAGCTGTTGACCAAGCAAGGTCTTATTACCACCAAATGAACTATGAGGGGTTCGATCAAGGCCCGAGAAGGATTGTCGAACTAGGTTTGAGTGCACTGGAATGTTTAGGGGTTGATTATCCGCCGTTGGGGTCTGATTTTTCGATGCTTGCGAAGAACGAAATCGCTGATATGGATATTCTGCAAAAAGAGTTTAGTTTGTTCGATCAAGTGAATCACGAGTTATCTAGCGATGAAAAACTAATATTGTTGCAGGCTATCTATGCCCGGATAAATTTTTTATCGCCGAGAGTGAGTGGCGTGGATATGTTTATCTATGGGAACCTTCAGGGGTTACGTACGATACTTTCCAGTGGTTGTACCCGTTCCTCACCTGAGTTGTTGATGAATTATGCTGTTGTATTAATACTTCAAGAGAAATACGTTGAATCTAGAGATGTCTCTTCGTTCGCGATGAAGCTGATCGGCGAGCATGAAATTGAGAATTGCGGGTTCGCCAAAACAATATTCGGCGGCCTGTTGGCTCGATATTTTAGGACGATTAGTCAATGCGGTACCCTCCTCGATGATGCAGAAAAAATTAATAGAGAGAGGGGCGATCATCAATTAGTAAGTGCTTCCAAATCTTATCGTGTGATGTTGAATTTTCTAGGTGGATCATCACTCATTGAACTTAAAAAAATCACAGATGAATTACGCTCGCACTCAGAAATGCATGATCAAACGATTTCAGGCGGAATGTTGTATTGGAGGCTGGTCGAGCAGTTAACTAATGTAAAGTCTAATAACTATTTAGAAGAAGGTTTCTTTGACGATGAAGATTGGGCGGAGTGTAATAACACTAGGTTAAAAATATTTCTCTATTACCTAAATGTTCAACGGCTGATTTTTAGGAATGAGTATTACGAAGCGCTCGCGTTGATTACAGATTCTGGCATGGACATCGTGATGGATTGCACTCGAGATCTGCCAATATATGATGAATATCAATTTATTAAAGTGATATGCACCCTTCAGTGCCAAAAAGACCTCTCTACATTGGCTATCGATAGGGTGTTATCCTTGCTAGGTACAAGCATTATTCATCTAGAGCGAATTTCAAGTTTAAACCCTGATAGTTACGCGCATCTAACGGTATTGGTCTCTGCTGAGATTGCAAGAGTTCGTCTTGTTGAAGATCCTTCCGCACTTTTTAATCAAGCGGCCGAGTTAGCTAAAAAGAGCGGAGCGGTCGCGATTTACGCTTTGGCCAATGAACTTCATGGACAATATTGGTCAGAGCAGGGGCGTTTGGACTATGCCAATCTTCACTATGGGAATGCCCTAAATGGTTATTCTCGCTGGGGGTGTGAGGTTAAAGTAGCCTACTTAGATATGATCTGTGACGAACTGTTTTCTGACGAAGATTCACCTGATCTGTATGAGCAAGAGAAAGATCAGGATTCTTTTATGTCCCCGATAAGTAGAGAAGGTACGCTCGATAATATAAGTTATTTGAAAATATCCAATGCAATTACGGAAGAAATGAATCTACAAACCTTATTGGAGCATATGATACTGGTTGTTTTGGAAAATGTGGGGGCTGAAGAAGGGTTTTTATTACTTAAGAATAATGATGAATACGAACTTTTTTCCCACGCACTGGTTGGCGAGCGTGGGATTGATGTTGTCAGTATCCCTAGTGAGAATGCTATTAATTATCCTGTCGGCGTTGTGAATTACTGTTCGCGATCTAAAAAAACAATCTTGTTGGCAAACGCCGTGTCTGATTCTCGTTTTAACGGAGATAATTACTTCGTTAGTCGAAAGGTGAAGTCATTATTGGGGTTTCCTATTGAGCATAAGTCTTCCGTATCTGCAGTATTTGTGTTGACAAATAGCTCGGTGGAGTCTGTATTTAGCCAAAGTCATATAAATTTCATTTCTGCTTTAGCACCACAATTTGCGGTGTCGATAGAAAATGCGCGTTTGTACGAAAACCTGAGGACATTGAATCGGAGTTTGGAGAATAGTATCGAGCATCAAACAGAGGAACTCAACGCTGCGAATGAAGAGCTTCGAGATTTTAGTGCTTCTGTTTCTCACGATCTCAAGTCACCGCTACGACAGATCTATGGACTAAGCTATGCATTAAAAGCAGATATCGAACAAAGCCTCCCTGAAGATGGAGTGGAATATATTCAACATGTTTGTGATGCAACCGATAGGATGGGGCGAATAATCGATGGCTTGCTGATGTTGTCAAGATCCACAGGAAGTACTCTTCAGTGGGAGAATATCGATCTGTCAGAAGTCGTACGAGACCAAATAAATTGGTTGAAAAATATGGAGCCAGACAGGAAAGTGTTGGTGGAAGTGGAAAGCGATGTCGTCGGTTATGGTGACCTCCAGTTACTTCATCAGGTGATTGACAACCTGTTGTCTAATTCTTGGAAATATACCAAAAAAACGGAAGTTCCAATAATAGTATTTGGTAAGAAATCGACAGACCGACACCCCAATACCTATTTCATACAAGACAATGGTGATGGCTTCGATATGGCGAATGCAGTCGATATGTTTAAGCCCTTTCGGCGCTTTCATTCAACTCAGGAATTCGAGGGGACTGGTATTGGCTTGGCCACTGTGTCTAGAATCATAAATCGACATGGGGGTGAAATATGGGCCGAAAGCAAAAAAGGTGAGGGCGCAACTCTTTACTTCACGTTAAATGCCTCAGAAAGAAAAGATAAAGTAGTCGAAAGTGGGGATGCTTCTTGAATACCATCGATGGGGTGGCAATTGTTGAAGTGATTTACGATAGTTCAATCACGCGTGTTTATAGAGGATTCAAAGATGTAGGGCAATCGGTGATCTTAAAAACCACTAGTCAAGATGTGCCCAGTGAATTCGTTATTAACCAATACCGAGAGAGCTATCTTGCCCAGAAAAAATTGAATCACCCTGCCATCAACCAGGTTCTAGCCCTTGACGTCACAGGAACGCGTTGTTCAATGGTGCTGGAGGATATAGGAGGTGTTTCTTTAAAGAACTGGATGGCTTCAATAGAAAGTGATTTCACGCGCTGGCCGTTAGAAGATCCTGCTCTATATCATGATTGGATATTGACACTACTAAAGTATGCGATTCAACTTGCTGAAGGGATCAGTGAATTGCATCAACAGAATGTTATTCATAATGACATAAATCCCGCAAATATCATCATAAATCCGGACACCGGTTGTATTCAGTTAATTGATTTTGGCTCCGCGTTTTCAGAGGGATCTAAACTCAACGATTGGGCGATGATACCGCAGAATCACACGTTAACGTTTATTTCGCCTGAACAGACAGGAAGGTTAAATCGAAAGATAGATTATCGATCAGACTACTACGCTTTTGGGGCGACGCTGTATCGTTTGTTCGGTGGCAAAGCCCCTTTCTTTGCTAAAGACTTACCCGGCCTGATACATTGTCATATCGCTAGGCATCCGTTGCCGCTGAATCAACTCAACCCTTTGTTACCGGAATCGTTGTCATTTCTTATTGATAAACTAATGACAAAAGCGCCTGAAGATCGTTATCAAAATGGACGGTGTTTAATTCATGATTTGAAGGCGATAGAGAGATCAATACTCGATGGTATTCCTTTTCCTCGGACAGCTTTGGGGAGTGATGATGTTCCTGAGAAATTACTTATTCCTTCTAAGCTCTTCGGAAGAGACGAAAAATTACAGTTTTTACGTACTGAATTAAGCAAGGTGCATGATAAACCATCGCTCATTATTGTGGAGGGTGAAGCCGGAGGAGGAAAAACGGCGCTCATAAATGAGGCAATACAGCATTCATCTAACTATGCCGTCCAAATTCTTTTTGGTAAGGGTGAAGTCTATAATATCAAACCTCACTATGCACTGGCTCAGGCATTAGAAAATTCTGTAGATTTGGTGTTAGATTTGCCGGAAATAGAGTTTTTGTCATGGCGAGAGGGTTTGCTGAAGGAACTAAACAATAACCCTCGAACACTGCTCGCACTATGTCCCTCGCTGGAAAAACTATTTGATGGTTTGGAATTTACCAACAAAGGGGTTATTCATAATGCTGATATTCAATTAAAACATCATACCTCGATTTATCTACGTAGTCTAAGCAAGCTAGAGCCTGTTATTCTCTTTATCGATGATGTGCAATGGTGTGATGAGGCGAGTATTGGATTGTTGGAAGCGTTGATCAAGGCCAATCATCCCAATGTAACGATTATATTCTCTTGTCGTACTGATGAAGTAGACGAAGCTCATGTCTACGGTCGGTTTAAAGCGAGAATTGGTGAAGATAGGGTTGTTAGTCGAATACTTCAATTAGATAACTTGTCTTTGAGTGAGGTACAAGAGTTATTGTCGAGCACTTTTCATGTAGACCGCGAGGGAGTTATCGATATCGCGAGTTTGGTTCACAAAAAAACCCTAGGGAATCCGTTATTTGTTCATGAATTTATTAAGGCATCCTATCACCGTAGAGAAAAGGCGTTATATTATGATGCTGATAGCGGCCGGTGGTGCTGGGATATCGATGAATTAGCGCAAATTGCAACGTCAGGAAATGTCGTCAACCTCCTTATCGAAGAACTCCATCAGCAGGATGAAACCACCCAGAACATTCTACAATGGGCTGCTTGTATTGGGTCCAAATTTAGCGAGAATTTACTGTCACTATTGACTGGCTACTCTGCAGAGAGCATCAAAGGATTTCTTAACCCTCTTTATCAAAAAGGGTACATCTGTCGAGTGGTGGAATCTAGTGAATACTATGCGTTTAATCATGACCGTATTCGACAAGCCTATTACGAAAGACAGAGTGATCAAGAGCTCACATTACGCCACTGGAGGATAGGGCGAATATTTCAAGGGTTAGATCGTAGTAATGGAATTTCTTGGGATGACCCCCTTCCGCATCTAGTGTATGCACTGAATTCAGATAATGAACTATTGGATCTGGAAGAGAGGGATATTTCTATTTTGCTTGATGCTTTTTATGATGGAGCACTGGTCGCGAAAGAAAAAACAGCCTATGAAATTGCGTTACAATACATCTGTTGCGCGTTGAATTTGTATGAGCGAATTGATATCGACGGGGGAAAGGTGTTGATATCAAAAAGCCGCAGTGACCTATTGTTGATGCAAGGTGCTATCGCCTATCTGGCAAAAGATGGTGAGTTGGCGATGGTGGCATTTGACCAATACCGGCAGGTGAATACTGATCCAATCATGCAGGCTGCATCTTATGCACAGCAAACGCCTTTGGTATTCTTGCTCGGGGATATGGTTAGAGCGGTTACGTATTCACTTAATTGCCTAAATTTATTGGGAATAGACACTCCTGACATTGATCAGGATATTGCACCAGCGATCAGCGCTCAATGGAAAGAATTCTTTAAACTCGGTGGTTTTCAGAAAGTTGGAGAAATTGATAGCGCTATCACGAATCAATCCGTTGTACTTTCTACCGTGCAATCCACTGCCGCCAGTATGATCTTGGTGGGTGCGAATCGATCCCAGTTTCAGTGGGCTGAATGGTTTGGTTTAGTGGGGCTTAATAGTGTGCTTAGTGATGGCTTTACACAATTTACACCTCAGTTGCTTGGTATATTCGATTCGTTATTGTGTTCCATGGGTAAGTCAGACTTTAGCCAAAGTCTTGTTGATATCACTGATGAGTGGGTCTGTTCTAGTAGCGAATATCCAGGGTCTGGGTTCGTCTATAGCAATATAGGTGCCTATACCGGTCGTTATGGTCGCCCGATATTGGATTGTGTTCGGTTTTTGGAGGAAGGAGTTCGGAGTAGTTTCGATAAAGGAGAATATTTGGCGTACACCGCTTGCTTGTCCAATAAATTGGTGACCGCATACTCAGCAGGTGTGCCATTAGATGATCTTAAAGAGCAAGCGGAAGGGCTGCAGAGTTTTCTCGTATCTTGCGGTGAATTTGTTACAGTGGGTAAATACTATTATCGCCTGTTTTCGATGTTAATGGATACCAACGCGAAACATGAATTAGAGCCTAGTTCTTTTACACAAATCCAATGGGAAACACTCAAAAATTCTGTTGCATACTGTGGGTATTTTCACCTCAAAGTACAGTACTACTTTTGGAGTGGTGAGTATTCGAAGGTTGTTAATATATCGGAAGAACGATCGGATATACTCGACCGTGTTCAGGGGTTTGCTATAGGGGATGATAATCACTTCTTATACGTCATTGCTATATTACAGCTAATTTCTGTGGGTGATGAAGTCGCAATGGAAAGAACGCTCGAAAAGGTTTCTCGATCTATTGATAAGTTGGAAAAGGTTGCTGAAATATACCCTCCCAATCATCGACATAAAGTGCTCTTAATACAAGCAGAAAAATACCGTATATTGGGTCACAAAAATGCTTCGACGTATTACTATCAAGCTGCCGTCGACGCGCGAGATAATGGGTATATTCAAATGTATGCGCTGGCCCATGAGCTGCATGCGCTATATTGGCAGGCGAAAGAGCGGGAGGATTACGTTAGGCTGCATATAACAAAGTCGATACAGGGATATCAGCGCTGGGGTTGCACCATAAAATTGGAGACTCTATATAGTCGCTTTTTGCACGCGACCAATAGTGTTGGGGCTTTGGATGCTTGGCCCAACGAAAGCATTCCGCAACTTTTGGATGCCTCAGTTTCAAATCACAGGTCTAGACGAAATTTGAGTTTTCTAGATAATGGCGGGGAACAGGTGGGACAGTTGAGCCTGCTAAAATTGGCAAACGAAATATCAGAAGAAATTGATCTTGTTGAGCTGGAAAAGAAGATCGTTGCTTTGGCGGTTGAGCATACCGGTGCCGACAAAGGTATTTTCTTGTTCAGAAATGGCAGTGAATATACCACGCATAGCACGAGTGATAATTCACTCCAGTGGACAATGGCACTGGTTCAGCAGTGTGCTGAAAGCAAAAAAGCGTCTATTGTCGATAGCATTAATAATAGCGAGCAGCCAGCGTTAAAACAATTTCCGAAGACATCAACATTGTGCTATCCCATTGTATATAAGGGAAAGTGTGAAAGTTTGATCTTGCTTCAACATAGCAGTCAAGATCAACATTTTTCGTATCAGCATATACAGTTTCTTAAAACACTTGCACCGCAATTCGCAGTGTCGCTAGAGAACGCTCAACTATATCGAGAGCATCAAGCGTTTGGTATAGAGTTAGAGGCCAAAGTTGAACAGAGAAAACAAGAGTTGCAAGCCGCTAACGAAGAGCTAAGGGCTTTTACTGCATCGGTATCTCATGATCTTAAGGCTCCTCTCAGAGCGATAAATGGATTTACCGCTGCTCTTGACGAAGATTATGCAGAGGAGCTGGGGGAAAATAGTCAATTGAAGATGACTCAATTAATGGGGGCATCAGACGTGATGGGGAAAGTAATTGACGGGTTACTCACAATATCAAGGTTTACCCAGAGCGCGTTGAAGTGGGAGGAGATAAACCTATCCACCTTGGTTGATGATCAATTGAGATGGTTGCGAACGATGGAACCGAACCACTCGCTACAAAGCAACGTACAGCAAGGCCTTACCTCTAGCGGAGATATTAGGCTTATAAAGCAGGTGGTTGATAACCTTATTGAGAACGCTTGGAAATACAGTCATTCCAGTGCCCAGCCTGCCATATCCTTTGGAATGACATCAACACTAAGGAACCCCCACACTTTTTATGTAGAAGACAATGGGGAAGGGTTTGATGTTGAGAATGCGGAGGGTCTATTCAAGCCGTTTCGTCAATTCGAATCGGTAAACAAAGTTGACGGAGCTGGGGTTGGATTGGCAACGGTTTATAGAATTATAAAGCGTCACGGTGGAGACGTATGGTTGGAGAGTGAATTGGGAAAAGGGACAACAGTATTTTTCACGTTGTATAACTTTAAAGCGAATCTTGATTGATTTGTAAACGAGGAGACAGATAAATTCTTTTTTATGCCTAGCATGCCCGTTTTTATGCAAAAAAATGAATAAAAATAAGGATAAATTACGTATTCTTGTCTACATTTTAGGGGTGTTAGGTCTCTACTCGTTTGAATCTAATAATAATTTTCACTATGTTCTGCCGATGCATGACAATTTAAGTATTCTGCCCTATGCATGACACATTAAATATTCTAATTATCGATGATTCATCTGTTGATGAGATGCTACTTCGTCGTGTCTTAAAAAAAGAAGGTTTCCAGTTTGTTCACGCCCGAGTAGATAACGAAGACGACATGTCTTTAGCGCTTAAAGATCATTGGGATATTGCCATTTCAGACTGCCATATGCCTTGTTACACGCCTGAGAAAGCGTTGAGCCAGTGGCGTGAATATAATGCTGACAGACCTTTTATATTGGTTTCTGGCGCGATCGGTGAAGAAGAAGCTGCACTTTTGATGAAGTTAGGTGCCAATGACTTCATTAAAAAGGACAATTTAGCTCGATTATCTCCAGTCATTAATCGAGAAATGCAAGAATACTATGAACGTCAGGCCCGTAGAGAGGCTGAAGAGGCGCTAGCAGAGAGTATTGAATTATACGGTGCGATTATTGGAGGGATTGAACAAGCAGGCGCAGGGCTGCTTATAGTTGACGATAACTTGATCATTCATTTTATGAATGGTGTGATGGTTCGCTGGTTTGGAGACCATCATCAAGAGTCGGTCCACCATGCATTTACTGATACGATTGTGGAGGAAGTATTTTCCCCACTGAGTAACATCTTTACCGATCATCAGCTGCGCCAATTTAATGTAGTTACGGAAAATAAAACGCACTACAAAGTCATCGCAACTCCCATTAGAGGTTCAATTACTGCCTCAGAGGGGCCTGGGCGGGTGATGTTGATGATGCAGGATGTCACGGAGGAAAAGCGTTCGGAACATCAGCTAAATCAAGCGGCTGCAGTTTTTAGAAGTGCCGCGGAAGGCGTGATGATCACGGATACTAAATTTCTTATTCTGGCCACGAATGAGGCTTACAGCTCCATTACAGGCTATGCAGAGAACGAATCCATTGGGTTTAGGCCGCGTTTGACCGAAACAACACAGCAACTCTTTGGTAAGTTGAAAGAAATCAAGAGCCACCTTAAGAGAAATGCTCAATGGCAGGGAGAGGTTCGTAGTCAAAGAAAAAATGGAGAGACCTTTCCGGCTTGGGTGACGATAAGTAAAGTGGCTGATCACGATGGTGATATAGCAAATTACGTTCTCGTGTTTAGCGATATTAGTTCGATTAAGAAATCACAAGACCAACTTGCTTTCCTTTCGCATCACGATTCGCTTACCAAGCTTCCAAATCGGTTGCTCTTGCTTGACCGAATCCAACAGTCCATAACGCGTGCTAAGAGAAGTGACCGCTCCATTGCTATTCTGTATATCGATTTGGATCGATTCAAAAATATTAATGAATCGCTAGGGCATGTTGAAGGTGATCATCTGCTTCAGATGGTGGCTGAACGCTTGGGTAAACTGATAAGAAAAGAAGATACGCTTGCGCGCTTGGGGGGGGATGAGTTTATTATCCACATAGAGGATGTGACTTCGCCTGAGGTTGTTAGTAACTTCACTCAGAAAATATTGTCTACCTTTTTGGACCCTTTTACCTTAGATACCAACGAATTTCGAATTAGCGCGAGTATTGGTATTGCCTTGTACCCTGGGGATGGCGATTCGCCTGACTCATTGATTCGTAACGCCGATACGGCAATGTATCGCGCAAAAGATCAAGGGAAAGACACCTATCAATTTTATACCGCGGATATGAATGCGAGAACGTTAGAGTTGCTGCGGTTAGAAAATGATCTGCGGAAGGCGGTAAATAAACAGCAGTTCGAATTGTACTATCAACCGCAGTTTCATATCGAAAGTGGTAAGTTAATCGGTATGGAAGCGCTTATTCGATGGTTTCATCCGAAAAAGGATATGATATCCCCCGCAGACTTTATTCCTATTGCGGAAGAAACCGGTACCATTATTCCTATCGGTGAATGGGTGATTAAGACAGCATGCCATCAACTCAGTGAGTGGAATCGAGATTTTGACAAGTGCTTAACTGTTGCAGTAAACCTTTCACCCAGGCAGTTTGGCCATCATAGATTGCTTGCTTGTATTGATGAAGCGATATCATCCAGTGGTCTGCCAGCACAATGCTTAGAAGTTGAGATTACGGAAGGCGTATTGGTTGAGGATGTTCAAGCGGCCATTGAGATTCTTGAACAACTTAATAGTATGGGGATTAAGACTTCCATTGATGATTTTGGTACAGGTTATTCTTCTTTAGCATATCTAAAACGCTTTCCTATCAGTAAATTGAAAATTGATCAGTCTTTCGTTAAGGATATTAAGGTTGATAGTAATGATGAAGCGATCGTGACATCGATTATTCGACTGGGTCAAAGTATGGATATGCAGGTAATAGCGGAAGGCGTTGAAACAGAAGCTCAGCTGAAGTTTTTACTTGAGCAGGGGTGTGATGAGGGTCAAGGGTATTATTTAGGAAGGCCTGTTAACGCTGCAGAATTTGTTGAAAAATTTCTACGTTAGTATAGCAATTTCAGAATCAAATAGTTTTATATTATGAATACTGGACTTTGTCGACATATTTTACGACGGTTATGTGCTTATTTGTAATTTTATTTTAAATTGGCATGTTTATTCGCCAGCCGCAAAAGATTAAATTTTCTTTCTCGTCTAAGCTTTCTTAACGTCAGTATATTTATAGCGGGAAGTAGATGATGAGTAACGTCAGCAGTAAGGTGCGAGTGGCCCAGTCGTTAAGTTATGGACAGCAAGCGTTGTGGTTACTGCATAATTGTTCTCCTGGCACAGGTATTTATAATGTGCAATTTTTGTGGGAAATACCGGAACATATTGATCTAACTATATTTAAACGTTCATTAGAATTTCTCACTTTACGCCACCCTTCGCTTGGTGGTGTTTTCAGAGAAGTGGATGGCGTTGTTGTCCAGAAAATCGATACACCCGCGTTATATTTCGAGGAAATATTTACTGACGATATTGATGATGCGGATTTCCAGAATTTATATTCGGATAAAGAACTGAAAAGGGATTTTGATCTTTTTAATGAGTCGCCAATGCGTTGGGTCGTTTTCCATCGTCCGGGTAAAACAAGAATATTGGCAACCTATACACAACATATTGGTATTGACCTGTGGTCGACAATGACATTGTTCAATGAATTGCGACAGGTGTACCCCGCTTTGGAGGCGGGAGTATTACCAAGTCTTCCACCGATAGAATGTTGCTATTCGGATTTTGTTGATCACCAAGCTGCCTTTATTCTTAGTAATAAAGGTAATGAGCAATTGGACTATTGGTTGAAAGAATTGGCGGGATTGGATTCAACATTGAATCTCCCGACGGACTACCCGCGGCCGCCAAAAATGACATGTAATGGAAGTTATTTTGGTATAAATCTAGAAAAAAACGAGATCGAGGAGTATAACGCACTTGCTAGGGATCTTGATATATCCTTGTTTTCGCTTTATATAGCGACTTTTCATCTCTTATTACATAAGTATTCGAATCAAAGGGATATTGCGGTCGGGACCCCAACAGGAGGAAGGGGAAAGGAGTTTGCGGGGGTATATAATTATTTTGTTAACCCTGTGGTTATTCGATCGAAAGTGGATCCTTTACAATCCACCAATTCTTTTTTGCAGCAGGTATTTGAAAAGACACAACTTGCCATTGAAAATCAACATTATCCACTCTCTCTCATCGCTGAGAAATTATCGATTAATCGAAGTTCAAGTCAGTCTCAACTATTTCAAACGTCATTTGTTTGGGAGAATATCAATAGTTTCGAAAACAGATCTGAACCTTTGGTTACGATGTCTGACGACGGTGAAATGCTATGGGATATGAAGGGCTTAGGAGTTTGGAAGCGTTACGAAAGGCGACAGCAATTAGATGATTTTGATCTGACTTTCAAGCTCAGCAAATTTCAAAAATCATTTATATTTGGTATTGAATATAACGCTGACCTTTTCTCCAATGATACTATCGAACGAATGTCGCGTCATTTTAGGCAGCTGATGTCCGAAGTGTCGAATGATCCAACCAAAAGCATATCTGATCTCGTGCTCTTAACGCCGGAAGAGAGAGGCGACATTGTTACTCATTGGAACACTACGTCTGTGAGTGAAGGGGACGACAAAAATATTGTTACGACATTTTCGGAAACGGTCGCGCGTTACCCGGATGCTATTGCTGTGGATTTCGAAGGCGATGGGCTGTCATACCGTGAGTTAGATGAGCGATCTAATAGTCTCGCCCGTTATTTAGCAAAGCAAGGTGTTTCAACGGGGAATATCGTCGGAATATCGCTTAATAGGTCGTGCCAAATGATTGTCGCAATTGTAGGTATATTTAAGGCGGGAGGGGCTTATCTTCCTCTGGACCCTGAATACCCTTCAGAGCGGCTTGAATTTATGATTGACGATGCAAATGTCTCCGTCGTAGTGACTGATGCACAATCTGATAGGAAGCTGCCAAGACTTAACTATAAAAGCATTTTGGTTGATCGGGTTAAAGATGATATTCAAGCTGAGTCATCTGCTGAATTGATAACGAAAATATCTCCTACAGATCTTGCGTACGTCATCTATACCTCAGGGTCAACCGGAAAACCCAAGGGGGTAATGGTAGAGCACAGTGCGTTAACGAACCTTTTATTGACGCAACGAAACGTGTTTGACATCACTTACGCGGATAACGTTCTACTTTTTGCGTCGCTTAATTTTGATGCCTCCATATTCTCCATTTCATTATCTTTGCAAAATGGAGCAACGTTATTTTTGGGTTCTAAGGAATCCTTGCTAGGGGATGGCCTGGTTGAATTTCTTAATTCTAACGAAATTACTTGGGTGCTGTTGCCGCCCTCGATAGTAAGTGCGATGGATCCAGATCAGGTAAGCAAGCTCAAGACGCTCGTGGTTGGGGGAGAGGCTTGTTCCTTAGAGTTAGCAAAAGCCTGGTCCAAGAATAGAGACCTGTTTAATGCTTATGGGCCAACCGAGTCGACAGTTTGGGCAACAGTCGCAAAACTGGATGGAAAATCTGCGCCTTCAATCGGTAAGCCAGTAGCAAACACCTGCTGTTATATATTGGATGATTTTCTTGGCGTTCAACCGGTTGGAGTACCAGGTGAACTATATCTTGCAGGTAAAGGGTTGGCGAGAGGGTATCTAAATAGAAAAGAACTCACTGAAGAAAAATTTATTCAGAACCCTTTTAGTACAGACAAAGAGGGACGCCTCTATGGTACAGGGGATTTATGTAGTTATCGGCCAGACGGTAGTATCGAATATCTAGGGCGTCTGGATCATCAGGTAAAAATTCGTGGATTTCGAATAGAGCTCGGAGAAATAGAAGCGGCTATTAGCGAACATGGTTCTGTTGCCGATGTGTTGGTTGTCGCAAATGAGGGAGATAAGGATGATTCTGGGACTGTAGACAAATACCTGGTAGCTTATGTTATCAAGTTGGTAGATGCATCGCTGACGCAAGGGGAGATAAAGAAATCCTTAGAAGATAGGCTGCCAGACTATATGGTGCCGTCTTCGTTCGTGTTTCTTGATGCGTTTCCGTTAACCCCAAATAAGAAAATAGACAGGGAAAAGCTCCCCTCGCCTAAATTTTCCGGTTACGACGGTAAGTCAACATTCGTTCCACCTAGGAATGAAATTGAACGTATATTGGCTGAAGTATGGGTCTCAGTTTTACCTGTCGATAATGTCAGTATTTTCGAGAACTTCTTTGATCTAGGTGGACATTCTTTGTTGTTGGCAAAGGTATTCGGAAGATTGCCTGAAATGCTAAAAAAGAAAGTAACGATGGTCGACCTATTCAAGTATCCGACTATACAAGCGCTATCTCACTACCTTGAAAAGGATGAGGAAGACGATGCTTTCTATTTGCATCAGGATGGCCATTTCGAACGCCTGCGATTACGACGGAGATTATTAGAAGAACTCATTGGTGTTAAGGTTGCGATCGTTGGTATGTCTGGGCGATTTCCTGGAGCAGATACAACTGAAGAATTTTGGCATAACATCGCATCTAAAGTCGAGTCCATTAAATTCTATTCTAAGGACGAATTAGAGGGCGCGGGTGTTGATAAAAGCTTGTTGGATAATCCCAATTACGTCCGTGCACAAAGTTGCATATCGAATGTAAGGAGTTTTGACGCTGAGTTTTTTGGGTTTTCTCCAAGGGAAGCACAGATAACTGACCCTCAGCAACGCATATTCTTGGAGTGCGCTTGGGAGGCACTGGAAGATGGAGGATATGTTCCCGATCATTTTGATGGGCGTACGGGTGTTTATGCTGGTGTAGGGATGAATCATTATATGATGAATCATTTAGCCGGACATACAAAGCTAACTCAGGCTGTGGGTGATTACCCGCTGATGATTGGTAATGACAAAGATTTCTTGTCGACAAGGATTTCCTACAAACTTAATCTTAATGGCCCTGCTGTAGTAGTACAGACGGCGTGCTCAACGTCATTGGTTGCGGTGCACAGCGCATGTCAGGCATTGTTAAGCCAGGAGTGTGATGCGGCGTTAGCCGGGGGGGTGTCACTTGGCCGACTGGAAAAGTCAGGTTACTTATATCAGCGGGGAATGATCATGTCTCCAGATGGCCACTGCCGTGCTTTTGATGAAAAGGCGGAGGGCACTATTCAAGGCCAGGGCGCGGGAGTTGTATTATTAAAGCGCTTAGATGACGCGCTTAGGGATAATGATCATATTTATGGGATTATTAAAGGCTCTGCGACAAATAATGACGGATCAAATAAACCAGGTTACACCTCTCCTGCGGTCGAAGGGCAGGCCAAAGCGATCTTGGCAGCCATTGCGAATGCGAATATTGTTGCAGAAGATATTAGTTATGTGGAAACACACGGTACAGCAACGCAATTAGGCGATCCAATTGAAATTGAAGGATTAAGCCAGGCATATGTATCAAAGGTATCTGACAGACAACCCTGTGCTATTGGATCAGTTAAGAGCAATATTGGTCATTTGGATGCGGCGTCGGGTGTTGTCGGGTTAATAAAAACAGCGAAAGCCTTAGATAAAAAATTATTGCCACCGACGGTTCATTTTGAAAAGGCAAATGAAAAAATTAATTTTGATAAAACTCCATTTTATGTGAATACGAATCTAAAAAGCTGGGTTGCGAAAAATGAAGTGCGTTACGCTGGAGTCAGCTCCTTTGGTATCGGAGGGACAAACGCCCATGTTATTCTTCGGGAGGCGCCCAAGAAATATGCCTCCGAGAAATCCCGACCTTGGCGAATGCTCTTGCTCTCGGCGAAAACACCGTCTGCGCTGGATAGAATGACTGAGCGCTTAGTGGAGTATTTGAAAGATACTGATGATGTTAATTTCTCAAATGTTTGTTATACGTTGCAGATGGGGCGTAAGCGGTTCGATTATCGTAGGTATTTGGTCTGTCGAAATGAAGACGAAGCGATTGCGCAATTGAGTAGTGGTGGGCACAAGGATGTTGTATCCACTTCGTACAAGCACTTTCCGAGAAAAATAGTGTTCATGTTCTCCGGTCAGGGTTCTCAATATATTAATATGGCAAAACATCTCTACCAAGTAGAGGTGGGTTTTCGGGAAGAAGTTAAAAAATGCCGAAAATTGCTCCGCGAGCGTTTTGTATATCTCTATGAGAATCTGAGTGAGAAAGATTTTAGTGCCCAAACAGAGACGTTGCATCAAACGTATATAACGCAGCCTTCACTTTTTATTCTGGAATATGCATTGGCTAAAACACTCATGTCCTGGGGAATTGAACCTAAGGTCATGATAGGCCATAGTGTTGGGGAATATGTTGCTGCGTGCTTGGCAGGTGTTTTTACATTAGAGCAGGCATTAGAGATTGTCGCTATTCGAGGTAAGTTGATTCAAAACTTGCCGGGTGGTGAGATGTTGTCTGTGCAGTTACCAGAGAAGCAGGCGAGGGAATATCTTACTTATCAGATATCTCTCGCTGCTGTTAATGGAGAAAGTCGATGTGTGTTTTCTGGACAAACTGAAGCTATTTTAGATCTTCAATCTCGATTGGGAAAGGCGGGGATTCAGAATAGGCTGTTACATACCTCCCATGGATTTCATTCACATATGATGGAATCCATACTTGATAAATTTAAGAATACGGTGGCAAGGAGAGCACCTAAAAAACCCGAAATCCCGATAATTTCCAGTATGACGGGGGACTATCTTACCGACGAGCAGGCGACATCAGCCGAATATTGGGCACAGCACCTACGAAAGGAGGTTCGCTTTGACGATGGCTTAAGTCGTTTGTTTACCGATAGGATACAAGAAAATGAAGGGCTAATCTTATTGGAGGTTGGTCCTGGCAAGGTGCTTTCAACGTTAGCGAAGCAGCATCGCCAGAAGGCTGAATCAGACATTGTTATATCGACGATGCGCCATGCCTATGAAGAAATCTCGGATATTCGTCAGTTACTTAAAGCGCTTGGGCGTTTGTGGGCGAATAATGTGGATATAAACTGGAGTGTTTTTCATAACGCACGACAACGTTATAAAGTGCCTTTGCCTACGTACCCGTTTGAGAGGCAGGAGTATTGGATTGCTGCTCGTGAAAGAGTTGATGTCGCTACAGTGGATGCAATAGTGGACGATGATTCCAATGTTATGGTAGCTGTTGGAGGGGGAGAGCGTGTTGAGGAAAAGCAGTCTTTTGACGATGTTGAAAAGAAAATATCGGATATTTGGTCTGCATGCTTGGGTATTCCTCACATTAACCTGCACGATGATTTCTTTGATTTGGGTGGGGATTCTCTGATTGCAGTATCGCTGGTGGATAAGTTGAGCTCTGTATTTGAAACGCCTATTGCGACGCATGTGTTAATACAAAAATCAACGATAGGGGAGTTGGCGGATCATATCAAATTGCTTATTCAGCATCCTGAAGCGCTGGCATCCGTGAGTGGGGGCGATCAAGCAGCGTCTCCGCTGGTATTGATTCAAAAGGGTAGTGCTGAAAAACGTCCCTTATTTATGGTTCATCCAATCGGCGGCGAAGTCTATTTCTATCGAGATCTAGCGAGAAATTTGGGTAGCGATCAGCCTCTGTATGCCTTTCAGGCTCCGGGGCTTTCTGGTCATGTGGAGCCATTAAGTTGTGTTCATGAAATAGCAAAGCAATATATAAAAGAGCTGAAATTGTTAGCAGTTGAACCACCTTATATGCTTGGTGGCAGTTCGTTTGGCGGGCTTGTGGCCTTTGAAATGGCGCAACAATTAAAAGCGGAAGGGGATGACCTTGCGTTACTGGTCATGATTGACACGCCGACACCTCAGGATATGCCGACTCACCTGACTGATAGCGCAGCAATATTACAGTATCTATTAAAAGATGAAATGGAGTTGTCGGTTGAAGAACTTAGGAAGTTTGAACCGAAATCGCAGATTGATTATGTGTTAGATAAAGCAACTCATGATGGACGAAGCCATATGTTACCATCACATTTGAGTGTATCGTTGTTTAATACTTGGATTGCTCATCAGAAGGCAACGTTTAATTACTCCCCAGTGTCATATGATGGGGATGTTCTATTTTATTGCCACACGGTACCGATGGAGCATTTTCCTTCAGCGCCACATCGCTCTTGGTCGGGGTTTGTTGAAGGGAGAGTGTCTGTCCACCATATGCCAGGAGATCATATCAGTATGAATTACCATCCGCATATAACGAAGTTGGCGGACCATTTGAAGTCGGAGATTACATTAAGGCTTACGATCACCTAAAGTGCGTAAGCTTTTTCATCGCTATCGTGTTGTGCGCGGCTAGCCTGGGTTAATTGCGAGAGTTTTTTAAGTGATTGCATAATGGTTATTTGTGTACTGTTATCGGTGTCCTTGCGTTTCGCATAAAGGTGAAGCATGCGGGTGAGTCGCTTAAGGTGGAACTGCAGCTCTTTTAGCATTAGTGTTGAATCTTCAATTTCACGATACGCAAATTCTAGTTCTTCATCTCTCACCTGATCTATCCAGCGGTGATAGCTATCGCCTAGAATACCTGAGCCATTAACGACTTTATTAATCAGTCCAAGAACATTATGTAATGCTGTCAGCTTTCTATTTTTGGCGTCATGATCAAGGGTATCGATGACATCGCTAACCAAGGCTAATTGAGCATTCATGAATTGACCATCGTTGGCGAATTTTTGGATGAGAGGTGGGATTTTTTCTGCGCTCAGCCCTTTGCTCTTGGGCAGATTGCTATTGCGCAGTATGGTGATGATCGTGTCATAGGTTTTGTAGAAATGAGCTTCATTATTTACCTGCAGTATAGGGACGATCTCAAGGAGGGAGCGCCGTTCTTTGACAAAGCGCGTGGAGTATATGGCGATGACACTATCCGTCATTGCGATTATCTGACCTAGAAGCCCCAGCGACTCGCCATCTTTTTGTGTGGGGTAACCCGTGCCGTCACATCTCTCGTGATGCTCTAGTACGGCTTTAGACGTTGCTTTTGGAAGACCTGGTATTTCTTCTAGAATGGTTTTTCCAATCACCACATGGGCGTGAATTTGGCGCCATTCTTCTGGGCTAAGTTCCCCTTTTTTATTGAGAATCTCAGGGTCAATGTGCAGCATGCCAAAATCATGAGTGAGTGCCGCCAGAAAAAGTGCGTTCAAGTCATCTTCCGATAACTTCATTCGTAAGCCAATAAGGGTGCAGAGCCAGGAGGAAAGCAGTGCATTCTCAAAAGTTTTCGTCATCTGCATGGAAAGTACGGTGAGCTTTTGTTTGAGTACAGAAAACTTTTGATAGAATTGGCAGCGTTGCTTTATGATCGCATCTAAGTTGCATTGTGTGTGGAGACTGAGTAAGTCAGGTGTGCGCTTAATGAGCGCCATGATCGCATTGTATAGCTCGTTGCTTCCAATTTCGCCGTCGATGGATACGGTGTCGTGGAGTGGGCGGATGAGCTTGAAACGGATGATTTTTTCGGTGGCTTTGGCGCTGATAGTTGCTCCCTTAGGAATCAAGATTGCGCCCTGCTGGTTGCAGATATCCTCTGTTGCAATGACATCCTTAACCGTATTCACTTTGGCAAGGTGTGTTGCGTATGCGTCGACTTTACGGGGATCGAATACTGCAGCTGCCGTCATATATGATTCTACGCCTATGTACGTTAAGGTCACTTTTGCTTGCGTAGTATTACTTTAGGAAAATTTGATGGACTTCACAATGCGCATAATTTGACGGTATTTTCCTATCCGTATTAGACAAAAAAACAACCCTTAAATATCATATATATAGCGATAATAAAAAATTGACGCATTAGTGCGTCGTAAAAGTGACTGTGTGTCTTTTTGTAACGTGGGAGGGTTTTGCAGGGACAGCTGGGTAATGTATTCATTACCCAGCTGTTTTTCCGAGTTTAGCGGATGGGTTTATAGAAATTCGAAGTGATCTTCTTCCATCTGCATCAAGCTCTTTGTGCTGGCCATCATCGTGTCGGCTAGCGTTTTGGTACGCGGTAGTAGGCGTTCGTAGTAGAATTCAGCGGTTTGGATTTTTGCTTTGTAAAACTCTGCGTCGCCTTTTCCTGATGCCAAGCCTTCGTAGGCCTTTTGCGCCATCATTGCCCAGAAGTACGCCATTGTGATGTAGCCTGAGTACATAAGGTAATCAACGGAAGCGGCGCCAACGGCATCGCGATCGTTCTTTGCCTTTAGCGCAATGCGTATAGTGTATTGCTGCCATGCTGCTACGTGCTTAAAGAGTGGCCAGATAAATTGATTCATCTCTTTCTTATGGGGGTTGCGAGATAGCAAGCCGAAGTCCTTACAGAACACCATGATTTCTTTAGTGAATACTTTGTAGGAGCTGCCGCCGCCAAGCAGAATCTTTCGTCCTAATAGGTCAAGGCCCTGAATACCGGTTGTACCTTCATACAACATAGAGATTCGAGCATCACGAACAATTTGCTCCATGCCCCATTCTTTAATATAGCCGTGACCGCCAAATACCTGCATACCTGAGTTCGCAGCTTCAAACCCGGTTTCCGTCAGGAAAGCCTTGAGGATTGGAGTCAGCAAGCCAAGCATATCATCGGCTTTTTCTTTGGCTTTCTCGGTTTTTCCATACATCATCTTATCGGCGAGCTTGGCCGCGTAATAGATCATGGCACGGCCACCTTCGGCAATGGCTCGCTGAGTCAGTAGCAAGCGACGCACGTCAGGGTGGACGATAATGGGGTCGGCTACCTTATCAGGCGCTTTCTTACCGCTGAGAGAGCGCATGGATAGGCGGTCTTTTGCATAAGGTAATGAGCCTTGGTAGGCGAGTTCAGCAGCACCGATACCCTGAAGTGACGTGCCTACTCGCGCGGTGTTCATAAAGGTGAACATGCACTCTAGGCCTTTGTTTTCAGCGCCAATTAGATAACCTTTCGAGCCATCAAAGTTAAGTACAGCGGTTGCTGAAGCCTTAATACCCATCTTGTCTTCCAGTGAGCCACAACTTACCTCGTTAAACTCACCGACGCTACCGTCGTCATTAACCACATACTTCGGTACGATAAATAGGGATATTCCACGAGTACCGGAGGGCGCATTCGGAAGCCGAGCGAGAACAACGTGGATGATGTTGTCGGTAAAGTCATGATCACCGGCAGAAATGAATATCTTCGTACCGCTGATTGCGTAGCTACCATCACCGTTTGGTTCTGCTTTGGTTTTAACCTGGCCAAGGTCGGTGCCACACTGAGGCTCTGTCAGGCACATTGTGCCAGTCCATGTGCCGTGGGTAAGAGGAACCAGGTAGGTTTGCTTTTGTTCTTCGGTGCCATGCATGTATATAGTGTTCATGGCGCCCATGCTAAGACCAGGGTACATGCCCCAGGACCAGTTTGCAGTACCAATCATGTCTGACTTTAATACTCCCAGCGAAAGCGGTAGCCCTTGGCCGCCATATTCTACTGGGTGAGAAAGAGACTGCCATCCACCGTCCACGAATTGCTGATAAGCTTCTTTAAAGCCCTTTGGAGTGGTTACTTTTCCGTCTTCTAGTGTACAGCCTTCTTTGTCACCCGAGTGATTGATGGGCGAAAGCACGTTTTCACAGAATTTTGCGCATTCAGATAGTATCGCATCAATCATATCTGGGGTTGCTTCTGCGCCCTCAGGGAACGTTTTGTAGTGGCTTTCGAAATCAAGCACGTCGTTGATTAGAAAGTCCATGTCTTTCAGGGGAGCTTTATACTCAGGCATAACCTATCTCTCTACTACCGAATGTTGTTTTTGGGGTGTATTTCTTAAGGGTGGTAGTGTGCCGGAACGTTGATTCATTACATTGGCAATAATCACCATGGTCACTGCCGATTTGGTCAATAGCGGTAATTTGTCTTTGCTAAGTGATTGATTTAACCCAGTGGTTAACCCTTCGTGGTGAAAGGTTGTGTGTTTGTGTCGGTATGGGCGCGATGTGTAAATTTAGGTTACTATCTATCTATGTTTATTATTTAGGTTAACCAATTTGATAGGGAGAATATCCATGGGTGAGCTAAGCAAAGAGTCCTGTGAGGCCTGTAGGGCTGATGCGCCAAAAATTAGTGATGAAGAGCTGGCTCTGTTAATGCCTAAAATTCCTGAGTGGGGCGTCATCGTTGTTGAGGGGGTTATGCAATTGCAACGAGAGTATCGCTTTAAGAATTTTAAACAAGCAATGGCATTTTCCAATCGGGTGGGTGAACTTGCCGAATCCGTGGGCCATCATCCAGCAATATTGCTTGAGTGGGGGAGGGTAACGATTACCTGGTGGAGTCACGAAATGAATGGGTTGCACAAGAACGATCTGATTATGGCTGCGCGTACTGACGAGGTGTTGGACGTCTGAGGGGATTAAAGATTTGCTTGGACGGAGGAGCTTTTCTGATCTGTGGGAGGTGATTGTTCATTAAGAGGCTGAGTCGGATACTTGGCTCTATTCTCATTGCACCATACAATAAAGTCCTCCACGGGCATGGGGCGAGCGATAAAGTACCCCTGCGCTATGTTGCAGCCGAGTTGTGTCAATAGAGTGAGGGTTGCTTTGTCTTCAATACCTTCCGCGACAATTTCTAAGTCCATATTGTGGCCCATTTGTAAAAGAGTAACGACAATGGTGCGGTCATCTTGATTGTTCACCATATCCACCACAAAGGACCTGTCGATCTTTAGCTCTTTGACAGGCAGTTGTTTTAGATAGGCCATTGACGAGTAACCCGTACCAAAATCGTCGATGGAAAGTTTGATGCCATTGTCCGAGAGTTCCTGGGTAATACGTAATGCATCCTCGGGGTTTACCATCACGGCTGTTTCAGTCAGTTCTAAAATGATTGAATTGGTCGGAGTGTTGTAGGTGTCTGATAGCGCAAGCACGTTATCTTTGAAGTTTTTGTCTTGTAAATTACAGGCAGAAATATTGATCGATAGTGTAAGGTTGATGCTCTGTGCGTTGAGATGGTCTAGTGTTTGAAATGCTGTTTTACAAATCCACTGTGTGAGTGGGTGAATGACACCTGTTTTTTCTGCTAAAGGAATGAATTCATCTGGGGGGATGAAGCCATATTCCGCATGGGTCCAGCGTATTAACACTTCTGCCCCGATTAACTGTTGAGTTTGCAGGTTTATCTGTGGTTGCAGATGAATGGACAGGTCGTTGTTTTCGATGGCTTGACGCAACTCTCCAATGAGGCTGAGTCTTTTGGCGCTGTAAGGGTCGATAGAGGGAGAATACATGACGGCTTTTTCATGGGTATTGTCCGCGGAATCTAACGCAATTTGCGCATTACGTAATAACTCATCGACATTGTTTCCATGTTCAGGATAAACCGTTATACCAATACTGGTTTCAATCTCGAATGACATTTCCTGGAATTCAAAAGGGCGCTCCATCGCATGAATAACATGGTTGGCGTAATTGGCTGCATCAAATTCAGATTCAAGCTTGATAGCAAAAGCGAAGCAGGTTCCCTCGGCTTTGGCGACACATTGCTTCTTATCGGAAATGTTCTCGATGGTGATTGCGCCGGATATCTTACTGGTGGAGTCGCTGAGTCGGGAGGTCAGTATCGACAAAATCTTATTCCCATTGGTGTGTCCAAAAGTTTTGTTAAACTCATGAAATCTGTTGAGCGATATTAGGAATATACCGATATTTTTTTGGTCGTTTTCCAGTAAACAGCGTTCGATTGTTCTTTCTAGGTGGGCTCTGTTAGGTAACCCTGTACTGCTGCTGTGTAATGCTCGATGTAATAACTGGTCTTCTGTTTTTCTGAGTTTTAATATTGCATCATGTTGGTCTTGAAGGGCTTGAAATTTCTGTTTTCGCTCCCAGTTGATACGGTCCGCTAAACCAAGAGAGAGAAGTATCACTTCAATAATAGCGCCGAGTTGAATGCCGTAATTAGTGTAATTATTACTTTCTATAAAGCCTAGTAGTGAAAGGGTGTAGGTTATAACACCAATAAAAAGCATACTCCAGGCAACGAGAAAGAAACCAGCAGGTCGAGATCCGTTTCGCCAGCAATAATAAGCAACAAACGGTGTAAAAAGAGACGCGACATTTGCGTATATCACATTTGGTGCGCTATGAAAGTTCGGTGATAAAATAATGGATGCAATAATTATCCAGCCGATGTACTCAAATGTGATAAGTAGATTGTTAGCCCGTTGGCTGTAGCGCTTTACCTTTAAAAAATGTTGGATGAATTTTACCCCCATTAGTACCGCGAAAGTGGCAAATAATTGGGGTATTCTTTGGTTTATTTCTGGATGTTCTGGCCATAGATAAAGAAATCCGTAACCGCTCATGCAGAGAATAGTTCCAGATAATCCGCTGATATAGAGAATGTAATATAGATAGCTTCTACCGCCGATAGATAGCATCAAAAAGAAGTTATATAGGATCATTGCGAGTATGATGCCGTAGTATATTCCTGAAAAGAAATCGACTTGAGCATCATGCTTTTCATGGTATCGGAGTGATGATAGTGTTAACGGGACTTGAACAGCACCGCCTTTACGCGAAACCTTTAGGTAGTACTCAATATTCCCACCGGGGTGAATGGTAAGAGGCAGGACAAAATTATGGTGCGCTATTTCTCGGGCGTTTATAGGAACCGCGTAGCCAATTTCTCGGTGGCTGAACGTGCCGGTTGTGTTGTCTTTTTCATACAAGGTAACAATGTTGAGTGCGGCAAAACCGAGTTCTAAGATCCAGGTGTTTGGTATGGAAGACTCGGTGGGTAGCGGTTGTTGTGATAAGGGTGTTGTGTGATGAATAGTAAAGTGAATCCAAAAGCTTGATTGGGTATGACCAAAATTGAGTACCTCCTCATTGCTTTTGGAAAAACGATGAGCAAAGGAAGGCTGCCGGATTTGATCGAAAGTATAGATGTCGTCAATATCTTCAAAGTAGGTTAGGCTTTTTCCCAATGACACATGTTGCGTATTATCGTTAATTTCTATGGCGTAAATATTGGAGCTAATAATGAGGGTGGCTAAGAATATCCACAAAATGGAAGGCCAAGCAGTATCCCTTCGCCCGCCTAAGGGGAATAGAGCGGAGGGCGTGATAACAGTTCGATTTGGTTGGTATTGGTACTGTGTTTTGTAAATCAAAGTTAACCTATTGATTTCATTTTGAATTTTCTAGGCATTCAAAATTGTCACTGAGATCAATAGTAGTATAGCCCAAGCCACCACCTTCGTTGGATGCTGGCGGCTTGGGATAGGTATTATGGGGCGGAAGATGTGTGTTGACGAGCAAAGTCGAGAATGGGAGCAATTACCTCGTTTTCTCTCCTGTCCTTATGTTCATTTGATGCGGTTAACAGGTCCATGTGGTTATACCCTGCGGCAACAATCAATTGCCCTAGAGGTTCTATATCATCTTTCACGGTAGCTAACCCTCGCCCCCCTACGATTTCGAGTAATGGCTTTTCCCTGGCGGCTTTGGCATGCCAATAGGGAATGCCCTGGATTGGAGTGCTGCCTGATATGATGTCAAGTTCAAGTGGGACGCGTGCGGACATATACCATTCGGTGAATGTGCCAGGACCTTTGTAGATGCTCTCAGCAAAACTGGCGATATCGGTCATCTCCTCTTCTTCCGTTGTGAGTGTGTCGATTTCATTGCTGATAATGTCAAAATTGCGCCATTGATAAAGCGGCGATGTTACTTGCTCTGTTTGAGGTTCAGTGGCGATATAGAGTTGTTCTTTAGTGAGAAGATTACCAAGATCAGGGACGAAAAAATCGATGATCGCAGAAAGTGTTGGGTTGACGGGAAAGCTCTTAGTTTCAATGGATCCTCCCTCTAAAAAACCAAGGCTTGTTTGTAGGATGCTAACTGGCATGAAGTCATCGTCAAAGATGATGCCCAATAGTGCTTCGTTGGTATATCGGAAGTCACGAATACCCGGGTTACTGCCAATAAAGTTACCTAGAGAGTCAGAGTGAATGAGTTTTAACATGAGATTGGTTGTACTGCCAATGGGAAGTTCTTGGAGCAGCGATGCTTCTTCTTTTGGGGCCCAGTGTGCAACCATTGCGGCCATTTCAAGCAAGAAGAATGTTTCTGTATCAATGCCGGGCAAAGCGTTAATACGTGAGTTTCGACCACTAATTAACTTGTCTAGATTATTTCGGTAGCGTACATTTGCCGCATTACTTTGGTCTACGTCGAATCCGTTTTGACCATAGGTTAAGTGATTATCCAACTCGGCTAGTTTGGGTGTTACGTCGATATCGAGTCTGATAAACCCCGCTGCTTGATTAAAACCTGCATCATCAGTGGTAGATATATCATCATCAAAATCCCACCCGGTGAAGCTATGTGTGAGTAAGCCCCCTAGAGAATGGCCGCCAATAAATACTTTTTGCTGACGTTGTAGAGGATCGGGGACATAGTGTTGAAGTAGGGACATTAAATCTTCTTGAACTAGTCCTAATCCCATGTCCGCTAACCAAGGTAAGTCTTTGCTTTTCTTTACTCCTTGGAATTGTTCCCCGTTAATTTCGCTACCGTTATAGTAATAATCAACCGCTATCATGATGTCCCGCTGTTTTTCGGCCTCTTCTAAACCTTTGGTATCTCGTAAACACTGATCTCTTCGGTCAACAGAGAATACCTCGATCACTTGCTGCTGCTGGTGGGCTTCTAGCACGAGTTGCTCTGCAAAATAGTTAAATGCTCCAGCCCCCGCGAGCAACCCCGGCATAAAAAAGAAGATATTGTCGGCGTCTCTTGTATCTCTTTGGTAAGGTTCGTTATTAATGTCGAGCGTTGGTGTGTAATGTAGAAATTGAATATTGTTGCATTCACTCGGTAGTTCGGGGAATTGACTGGTTAATGGTGAAGAGAGTAGGCCTTTTGTAATGTTCACGGATAATTCGAGGTTGGAGTCAGGATCTTGATTATTATCGTTCGGTGCTGGAGGGGTTTGCGAACGACTTGGACTATCTCCCGATGTGCCTCCATCACAACCTAGCATTGTCGAAAGTATGACTAGAAAAAGTAACGCTGCTAGTAAGGTGGATGCTTGCTTACTGTGATGTGACACCGACATGGTTATAATTCCTTTTTGTATGGCCGTCTTAGCTCTTTTTTATTTTGGGGAAGTATCCTATGAGATTGATATTGGTATAAGGGTCACCACGGGACGAGATTGAACCGAAGGAAGGTAAGATTAATAACGCAGACGTTACCGGGTTTGCTCTGCTCGTCATGAGTGATAATAAAATCAATGACTTAGGTTGTTTTTTGGGTGGGGTTATTACGGGTCAACAGGGTTATAAAGGGCCTGGCAAGCTGTTATGCTTAAGCGGTTAAATAGGCCAGAAGGTGTAGTGTGAGACGACAAACAATCAATACGGATGACAAACTGGTTCCTCTAAACAACTATCCAGCAGGGTTGATACGACTTATGCAGGAAGAGGGGACTGATATCAATGTATTGTTGGCAAATACAGGGATAACTCGTGATGAATTAGATGACTTTTCTGTGCATATTTCTTATGGCCAATATACCCAGTTGATCGTGAATTCGTTACAGCTATTCCCGAAGCAAGGATTGGGTTTGCATTTGGGGAAATATTTGCATATTGCCAGCAACGGTATGATGGGGATTGCTGCAATGACGAGTGATACATTAGCAGATGCGTGTGAAATACAGTTAGCTTATTACAAGGCTTTGTCGCCACTGATGGTGGTTGATATGAAAGTGAGTGATGGAAAAGCGTGTTTTCAAACACACGAAGCTTGGGGGGCTGGTCGTCTATTACCATTGGCGGTTGAGTGTTTGTATGCGGGTGTTTATAACAATGCAAAAATGATGCTGGGAGCAGAGCATATTGAATGTGAATTCCGCTTTGCTTATCCAGACCCTGGTTACCCTACCGTTTATGAGGCAATCCTACAAAACCCCGTACACTATAATTGCGCGGTGAACCAGATGTCGATTGACGCAGCTCTTTTACAATTGCCGATGAAATATCGTGATCCCTATACATGTCAGATGGCAATGCAACAGTGCCAACGAGAATATGCTGGAGCTGCTGCTCGTCAAAGCCTAGTGACTCGGGTTCGTCGAGTAATCAACTATGAGTTAGATAGTTGGCAGTATGGTACTGAATTGCGAGCGCCTCTTAGCCTTGCGATGGTTGCGGATGAGATATGTATAAGTCCACGCACGTTAAAAAGAAAGTTGAGCGCATTGGGTACCAGTTATCAAAAGGTAAAAGAAACCATTTTGTTAGAGCGAGCGGATTTGTTATTGGCGGATCGGTCGAACACCGTCGCAGATATTGCCGCTAACCTGCAATTTTCTGATACGGCTAATTTTAGGCGTGCTTTCAAGCGTTGGACCGGAAAAACCCCGTTATCGCATCGGCAAGAATTGTTCTGCCTCACGCCAGGGAACGGGTTTGCTGAATAGATAACCTTGGGCGTAATCGCAATCTAGATTTTTTAGAAAACCGAGCTGCTCTTTTGTTTCTACTCCCTCTGCGATTACTTTTAGTCCAAGGGAATGTGCCATTTGGATGATTGCATTAATGATAGCTTCGTCATTTTTATCTTCACCAATCTCCCGTACAAAACTCTGATCGATTTTTAGAAAATCAATAGGAAACTTCTTTAGATAGCTTAGTGAAGAATAACCTGTGCCGAAATCATCGATGGCGATCGTAATGCCGACGTCGCGTAATTCATGAAGTTGTCGAATGACATCGTTTGGGTCGTCCATCAGCGCCGATTCAGTCAGTTCGAGTTTTATATAGTGTGGCGATATATGTTGGTTATCTAAGAGTCGTAAAATTTGTTGTGAAAAGTCTTTTTGTTTTAGTTGTTTTGCGGCAACGTTAATGGCAATGGTCATATCTGTTTCATTACAAAACCAATCGTTGGCTTGTTTTCCTGCAAGCAGTAGCATTAGGTTTCCAATGTCTTCAATCAGCCCAGATTCTTCAGCAACAGGAATAAATAATCCTGGAGAGACTAGCCCTTTTTCCTTGTGATTCCATCGGACTAGCGCCTCAAAACCATTCAATTTTTGATCCGATATTTTTATGATAGGCTGGTAGTAGGGCTCTAAATCTTGCTGTTTTATGGCAATGCGTAAATCGTTTGATACCTCCAAATGACTCTGGATACGCATGTGCATATCGTTATCGAAAAACTTATAGGTGTTTCTACCATGTTGTTTTGCATGATACATGGCTGTGTCAGCGGCTTTGGTTAGCGTAGTAGCATCCATTCCATGTTCGGGGAAACTCGCTATGCCTATGCTTGCACCGATGTAGGATTCTTTATCAAATAGAAAGAATGGCTCTGCGATGACATCAATAATTTTTTGTGCGACGGTAGCAATATCATTGATATTGGTTAGCTGTTGAATGACGACAGCGAATTCATCGCCGCCCAACCTCGATATAAGGTCGGCATTTCTTAGTACGCTTTTGAGCCGTTCTGTTGCTTGTACAAGGAGCAGATCTCCCGCGTCATGGCCTAGACTATCGTTAATCTCCTTGAAATGATCAAGATCAATAAACATAACACAAAGATTATCATTAGTGCGTTTTGAATATGCGGTAACTTTTTCCAGGAATTCCCAATATAGAGTCCTGTTAGATAATCCGGTAAGTTGATCGAATTTAGCCAGATTAACCAGTTGATTTTCGATTTCCTTTCTTTCAGATATATCCTGGAAGATGACGACACCCCCTTGAAATATGTCATCTTCAACAATAGATGATTGGGTGTATTGAACCGGGAATTTTGCTTGTTGGTTACGCCAGAAAAACGTGTTGTCACTTTGATTGCATTGGCCCTCTTTAAACGTTTGTACAAAATCAGATTGTTCCCATTGCTGCTCGTCGAGCAATGGGTCAATGAAATTCTTGAATGGCTGGCCAATGATTGATTTTAGGGTTGCTGTTAATAATGTGCAGGCGGCGGTATTGGCAAAAGTGACAATGTTCTCTGTATCCAGCCCAACGATGCCATCCGCAGTGAAATTAAGCAGCTGCTCATGTTGTCGCTGTAGCTGCTGGACTTTTCTTAGTGCTTCTTCGCTGTTTTTTCGCTCGGTAAACAGGGAAATGAGGATGCTCACCTTGCTACAAATGACTCTTTCTTCAATGGGCTTGTTGAGATAATCAATCGCACCGACGGCATAACCCCGCTCAACATAGTCATCCATATTCCCTGCGGCCGTGATGAATATGACCGGTGTTAGTTGATGCCCTGGTATTTCACGAATACGTCTTATGCATTCAAAACCATCCATGCCGGGCATATTGATGTCCATCAAAATGGCGACGTACTCATTTTTTTGGGCGAGTGATATTGCCTCTTCGCCACTAGTGGCAGAGTCGGTGGATATCGGCAAATCTTCTAACGTAATCTCCATTAGGAAGATATTGTCGTTTATGTCGTCAACGATGAGTACTTTAGGGTTCATATACCTTAATACATAATTACAGCAGTCTTTTCAGTTAAGCACAGATGTTCGAAAGTTGCTCAAACAGAATTCGATTAGGTTTGGTCGGGCACTGATTCGAGTGTACTAAGTTTTTGCTGTAAAAAAGCCCATGTACGTCTAGGCCATAATGGGGGGCAGGGGGCTAATTACGTCATTTTAGTGGTTGTCCTTATTGGATACCTGGGACGTAGGAATAATAAGAGGAAGTGTCTATAGTTAATTGATCTAACGGAAAAAGAGGTGGGTGTGGATAGAAACTCAAATCTGGTGACAGTCGCGTCTAAAATTGAAAACTCGGACTTTATTCTTACAAGAGAATTGATGCCTCCGCAGCCCTGGTGGGATAATTTAGAGGCTAACTTCTATAAGCTTCCTGATGACTTCGAGTTGAATTTCAAAACAGAAATGATGGTCGGCGGGACGGCCACGGTTGATGTCGCTCTGCGAACGAGCGTTGCGTCTTTGGTTTCTGTGTTGGCGTTACCTTTTGGTGCTTCGCCACTAAAGTTACAGAAAGACTATAACGATAGCGAGATCTACAAAGAGAAGGCAAACTCAGGTGATCCATCTCTTTTCTTTAAGCGACCTGTTCGAGGAGTGCCTATTCATGAGGGGCCTGCTGGGTGGCCTCATTTCACACCGAAGCATGGATCCTGTGTTCAGTTGAGTTTTGATAGTCCTTTTGTCCCTACCAACCCTCGATTGCGTGATGGGTATTTACGGAATAAGAATAACATGAAGGCAACCGCGCAATACTGGCGTCATGATAGCGGCCCTCGACCGACAATCTGTGTTATTCACGGGTTTATGGCGGACCCCTATTGGTTAAATAGTATGTTCTTGGGGTTACCTTGGTTTTATGAACAGGGATATGACATCCTGCTCTATACTCTTCCGCACCATGGTCAGAGACGTGGCAAGTGGGCTCCTTTTAGTGGTGCGGGTTACTTTTCAGGAGGAATTGCGAACATAAATGAGTCTGTTGCTCACTCTGTCCATGATTTTAGAATCTTTATGGATTATCTGGAGGATCAAGGAGTCGAAAAGATTGGTGTTACCGGTATTAGTTTGGGTGGGTATACTGCATCTCTGTTGGCTGCAGTTGAAGAGCGTCTTTATTTCTCTGTACCTAATGTTCCGGTGGTGAGTTTGTTCGATTTAATGTTGCAGTGGTTTCCCGCGAGTATGGTGATCAAAGCAGGGTTGCGCCTGAGTGGGATTAGGATTCAGGAGGCAAGGCATTTTATGGCTGTGCACTGTCCATTGACCTATAAGCCTCTTATACCCAAGGAGCGGTTGTTCATCGTTGGTGGTGCAGGAGATAGGCTAGCACCGCCTAAACATGCGAGATTGTTATGGGAGCACTGGGATCAATGTATGATTCATTGGTTTCCAGGTAATCATGTGCTGCACCTTGATCGTAACTTGTATTTGAGAGAAATGAGTAATTTTCTCAAAAAAATAGATTTTTCATGGTCTGGCTAAAAGGTCTCAAATTTCATTGTTCTCCATACTTGTCATAGGTAATAGCTGCTAGGCTTGATGACAAGGAGGCAACATGAAAGAGATTACGATTAAAGAATGGGTACGAAAACTAAACGAGGAAGAGTTTCCCTTATTTGCTCATACTGCTCGTAGTATAGCCTCACTTTCGGCTGACACAGAATCGTCTATTCAGGAACTTGCCCAAGTTATTTTAGGCGATAGTGCAATGACTGCGCGTGTGCTTAGGATGGCTAATAGCGCCTATTACAACCCGGTGGGTCAACGCATCAATACGGTTAGTCGTTCAATTGTTGTTCTGGGTTTTGAGGTCGTGCGCGGTATTGCGCTGTCGATATCATTGATAGATACCATATTGACGGGTGTCCGCCACGATGCTGCTTTGGGCGAGTTGGTAAAGTCGTTTCATGCAGCGATACAAGCGAAAGAATTTGCTAGCTCTAGACGCGCGCCGAATACCGAAGAGATTTTTATTGCCGCATTACTTAATCGATTGGGCAGCATGGCATTTTGGTGTTTCCCTTATGGTAGGGAGGAGATGCTTGCGGCGGAATACTCGCATTCCAGTGCGGTAGACGCTGAAAAAAAAGTGCTGGGCTTTACCTTAGAGAAACTTACCTCAGAGCTATCTAAGGAATGGCATTTGAGTACTTTGTTAATGGGAGCCCTCAGTCATTCGGATACACGGGATAAAAGTGTTCTGGATATTGAACATGGATTTCGATTGGCGAATTCGGTCGAAAATGGCTGGGACGTGCACGAAGTTAGGGAGGTAATTCGAGAAATAAGCGAAGACCATCATAAATCTAGCGATGTCATCAGAGAGATGGCGTATCAGAACTCAATAAAAGCGATCAGAATGATCGAGAACTTTGGTATTAACATTGCGGCGCAGTTTATTCCTAGTCCTCCCACCAAAGAGAGTGAGAGTGTCGAAGATAAAAAGATTACCAAAGATAATCACGTTGAGTTGCAACTGAACATACTAAGAGAATTGTCGACGATGCTCAGTGAGCAGGTTGATATGAATGTGGTATTGGGTACCGTTCTGGAGGGGATCTATCGATCGTTGGACATGGATCGTGTGGTGTTATCATTAATCGGAAAGGGGAAATCTCAACTAGTCGCTAAATTTGTGCTCGGTGAGGATAGAGGCGCGTTTACCCAGTCGTTTAATTTTTCACTGAATAAAAAAGAGAATATCTTTACTCATATACTCGCGTTGAACGAGCCACTATGGATGGATCGTAAAATGCGCTCAGATCTGGGACCTCTGCTGACACCTGACATATATGACGCGCTGGGGGCGGTCGAATTTTTTGCAATACCGATCCAAGTGGGAGGTAAACCCATGGGGATCATCTACGCTGATCGCTCGTTGACAAGTACACCGCTGGATGAACACTCGTTCTTAACGTTTCGACATTTTTGTGAGCAGGCAAATATTGCCTTTGCCATCTTAGGGAAATAATTAGCTAACGGCAGAGAGTTGATTACGCAGTGCTGACTCGTCTACAAAGATGGACATATTTTGAGTGCGGCGAATAATGGATGATGGGCACATACCCAACATATCCTTAAACACGTGGTTGAAGTGTGAGGCATCAGAAAAACCAGCTTCGAGAGCGGCTTCAGTGATCGATCGTCCAAATGCCAATAGCGTGGCAGTGACATATAATCTGTGCCACAAGCGAAACCGGCGAATAGGAATACCTGTTGTTGCCTTAAATAATCTTTGAAGCGTGACTTCAGAGACATTGATTCTCTTAGCCATGTCTTTGTTAGTGTGGTTGACGGTTGGGTCACCTTTGATGAAGTCAATGATCTCGATGATTCTTGGGTCAGTCGTGTTTCTCTTGGGCGCTTCAAAAAAGGAAGGGAATACAGCATTCTCCAGTAGCATGGCTGCTTCTTTTTGATCTACGTTGTGGCAAAGCATCTTCTCTAATGCTGCCGCCTGCATGATTTCCTTTTTGCTGTTGACGTAGATACCACCCACATCATTCTGCATTATTTGTTTTAGGCGGAAAAAGTCCTCGTTGTAAGGGTCTAGATAGCAATTGGCAATACGATGTCCGTGGGTATCGACCTTAAAGGTGACGCCCGCAGGAATTAGCGCGGAGCTGACAGAAACAACTTCGGAGGTATTGGGTAACTCAATTGTGATTGGCCCATCAATCGCAATCATTAAAGACGCAGCACCTTGTGTGAGAGGTACAAATTCAGAGTACTCGCCAATATATAAGGTTCTTCTTTCCCAGAGATACAGAATAGACGGTGCTGTGGTTGAGTGAATCATGTCGAGACCATTATAGTTTTTTTAATTTTGGTTCAGACAATTGATCAAAAAATCGATGTTGATCAGCGTCCCTTCGTCTTCAAAAGAATAATGACAAATACTAATACCTAATACAAATAAGTAAACAGTTGTTTATTCTATTTTGTCATTTTAATGTGAGGTCCCGCACATTGACAAGTATCTAAGCGTAATGGTTTGTAAAGTTCGTTACTGTATAAATCCTACAAGCAGTGTTGAGTGTTTTTTTCATATAGTGAAAAAAAGGAGCGCGGTGATAGTTAGCCGAAACAAGATAGATCAAAAAACGAAAATAAATCACGTCATATAGCATCACAAAATATGATGGGTGATTGTTGCTGCACTGTTTCGTTTGTAAAAATGAAACGCAATTTTATTATGTCGAATACCCTAGCGTCAGTTCTTTGGGTTAGGTTGTTTTTTTATTCAACGGCGCATATGAATCTATAGGTGAAGTATATAAAAGAAATAATCGGGTTACCCATTTAATGCTTCGGTGATTCGAATAAATTTGATTGGCGTTGTGATGGGGCTCGATTGAAGATTCGTATCTTATTGTTTTATCTATAAGTTTCTGGTTTTCTCGAGCGAGGCTGAATGCTCTGTGTTTTAAAAGTAGGCGAGAGTAACTTGTTTACTGTTGATAATAATGAGAGAGAATTAAAGAATGGATCAATTGTGAAAATGAAATTAACGAATACCTATTCGAGTAAACGCACAAAAGCAGTGGTAAAAAGTGGCCAATAATGCAGGGTAATTTCGGTCACTTTGGCAATGTGATGTAATGGTCGTGTTAAGTCTGGAGGGTTATTGCTGCCGTCAGAAAAACGAACTATCTATTGGGGTGATTTTAAATGGTACCATCGTACACCAAGTGTTTCGCTCGTTCTTCAAAGAGACGAGCGAAACGATGATATTAATGTTACAAGCCCCGCTGCCATTCCTCTCTTAGTGGAATGCTACCAGGGCGGTGGATAGCGTCGTCTATTTTTTGAAGCAAACTACCTTTGTCTTTACCAAGGACACCTTTTAACACCAAGTAATTTGAAGCATGATCACTGCGGAATATCGTTTTATCCAGTTGCAGATTATCGATGAGTAGACGAATCTCTTTAAAAAGGTCGGCTTGATTTAATGGTGTAAATTGTTGATCAAAGCCCTCTTGTGTTCGTTCCAACCCCATAGGAAAAGAAACCACCAATGTCGATAAATATTCAGGCTGTGCAGCATTCATCAGTTTTGCTGAATTGATTGCATGTTGCTCTGAAAGCTGTTGCCCGCCCATTCCATTGAGAATCATTACGGAACTTTTCATGCCCGCGGCTTTGATTTTCTTTAATGCGGAGAGGGATGAATCATAAGTCTCTCCCTTCTTTATTTTTTCTAATACCAAATCATCTCCGGATTCACATCCAACATACATCAACGTTAGGCCTAATTCTTTTAGTGAGGCAAGGTCCTCAATGGATTTGTTTTTTAGGTTTCTAGGTAGGCAATAAGAGGATACTCGCTGAACGTTGGGGAGGTACTCTTTTATCAGCTTTAGCAGTTCGGTAAGCCGTCGAACGGATAGTGTCATGGCGTCACCATCCGCAAGAAATATCCGCTTGATTTGGTGCTGATAGGGTTGTGCCTGTTTGAGAACCTTTTCTATTTCCTCGATCGCTGTGGGTTTGAACTTCTTTTGAGGAGCTGTGTACATATCGCAAAAAGTACAGTTATTCCAGGAACAACCATTGGTGACCTGTAAGATAAGTGATTTCGCTTCGCTAGGTGGGCGGAAGATGGGTTCAATATACTGCATGGTATGGATTATTCCCAAGGGCCTTTGAGAGGCTGGCGTTGGTGATAGATAGATATCAATGGACCGAGTTGTAGATGGTCGCTACCTTTGACGGAGATAAGGGGAGCAAGACCTGCGTCTGTTATTGTATCAAACGCACTCTGCGAGAGGAAAACCTCAGCAGTGGGGATTTGGCATTGTTCGTCATCATCATCATAAAAAGCTAAGGGCAGGCGCTCTAAGGTATTAACGTCTCCAAGCGACATATTCCAGTGTTGCTGGCTGAAACTTTGACAAAGGCCAATGCCATGGGCTATCGCGCCGTTACACCATAGAAAATGTTCAGCCTTAAAGCTGCTGTCGGTTTCTTCTAAATTAAATGACTCTATGCGTTGTGACTTTTTCCCATAGGGGTAGCGGACCAAAAAGCGCGGGCTAGATAAGGCGATATACTGAGTTTCAGGCATTTTACGAATAGCATGCCACGTGTCTTTAAAGCCCTCTGGGTGTTCCGATTGCCAATCCGATGGGTCAGGCTGATAGAAAAAACTGCGACTGTTGACGAGACTAGCTTCGCCCGCAGCAATAAATGGTGTGTCGGCATGGGCCATTACTTTTGCTAATATACCTAGCATTAATGCATCATTCTTAGCGTTAGAAAAATCATACAATCCCAAAATTGCAGACCAGCGATCTTCTTGATTGGGCAGTGGTGTTGCATCATTGATCAGTTTTGCAAAAGAAGATTGTGTCGCATCTTGTGGTGTTGCTAGATCAACGAGCAGTGTTTGCTTGTCGATAGATAGCATTCTGAGTGTTAGCTTGCTATCAGTCTCGACCCTTCTTGTGAGCATATCTAGCCCACGCCACGCAGATTCTAGAGACTGAAAATCTGCGTGGTGCAGTATAGCGGCCATTGTACGTGAAATGGTTTGATCAAGCGTGTCGATATAGTATTGCTTGTTCGGGTTCGATGCCGGCGTTGCGTAAGCGGCAACGGCATCTTGTATGAGGCTGTTGACCAATGTATCTGCTTCACTTTTGGGGGCTGTGCTATCGTTGCCACCCAGTATGCTGTCAAGCAACCCTTCCGATGGCGTGTGTGCTGGGGTGGGTGTGCTAGGTTGTTCTTTTTCCGGGGGGGCGGTTGACGACAACCAAAGGTTCATTTTTTCTGCCGCAGCGTCAAAGGTACTGTCTTTTTTGAGCTTGCGCCGTAAAGTTCGGAATTCAGCAAAAAGCTCTACTTCATCAAAAATTCTATCTGGGTGAAAATCATCGAGGTTTCTAAATGTGATGTTAACCGTATTGCCCTGAGACGGGGTCTCTTCCTGGGTAATCGGAATACTGAGGCTTGGACGTAATTTTGCCATCACGTCTTCAAGGTTATCTCGGTCAATCTTAAGCGGTTTATATCGTCCATCAGAATTTGTTGCACCGTCTTCGTTGAGAATGCTGTTGCCAGTGAAGTTGCCAATCGTCAGTAGGTTGAATGATTTACCAGAGGGACGGCGAGGTGACGGTGTTCGGCTATTTTTTTTACTCTGGCCGAATTCGAAGGGGATTGCTCCGGTGGACGTTTTTGCGGTCATTGACACATTCCTTAACGTGTTTGGGGATAAACACATTCTAATGGCAATTGTCGATAGTGGCTATTTATTGGGGGGGAGAAAAATTGTGTAAAATTAACAAAGCCAGCAAGAGGCTGGCTTTGTTATGATGCGGAGGGCTAGTTTGCCCACTGCAACGTATACTTATGCGACAAGTGATCTTACCTTGGTGAGCTTTTCAGCAATAGGCGCTGGAGTGCTATCAATAACAGTATCGATGATATCATCAGCTTGCTGGCGAAGACGCTCGACGCGTGCTTTTTGAATATCGACTTTAAGCTCAACGCGGGAAATTTCTGCTTTAATTCGATCTTGTTTGGTCATTGCAATGGCAATCAGGTTGTGACGGTTGATTACGCTGGTGATGCCGCGTTTTTGCAATTGATAACCTAAGTTGTCTAGTTGGCCAAGGGCTAAATCAACGATTTTGTTAGTTTTCATAAGAGCTTACCTGTTGCAATGGCACCAGTGACTATGGCGTCATATATTCTATTGTTAGTGTCTAGCGAGTTACCCGCCAGAAGGTTTCTTTCTCGTGGGCAACGTTACTATTACAAATTAGAACTCACAACCTAAATTGTGGTTGTATTTTGTTCAGCAGGCCTCAGGGAATATTGTCCAATTAATTGACTCTTCTGCTATATAGCATTACCTTGGATACTAGGAGTCGGGGTAAGTCATGCATTCTAATTAACGTAGTCGAAGTAATTAGTTTCATACCCATGATATATCGGGTGTGTTTGTTTCGAATACTAATACACATGGACAATTAGAGATGTCACAAATGACAATTTTGTTAGTGGAAGACAATCCAGATGATGAGATGCTGGCTATTCGTGCGCTTAGAAAAACTGAAATCGAGAATCATGTGGTTGTTGCTCGCGATGGCGAAGAAGCGCTAGAGTACTTATTTTGTACAGGTAAGTATCAGGATAGAGATATTAACAGCCAGCCCCAAGTAGTCTTCTTGGATTTGCAGTTGCCTAAATTAAACGGTATTCAAGTACTTCAAAATCTGCGAGCACATGAGAAAACAAAAGCCTTGCCAGTCGTGCTGTTGACCTCCTCTGATGAGAATAGGGATATTGTAGATTGCTATAACAGCGGGGCTAATAGTTATATACATAAACCGGTTGATTTTAATCAGTTCACTGCGCAAGTGAAGGCTCTAGGCCAATACTGGTTGGGTATTAACAAGGTCCCAGATAGGCTAAGTTACTAATCAGTTAATTGACAGGCTTCGTTGTGACGGAGGGGCTGTGGGTAAACCGCTGAATGTACTTATCGCTGACGATTCAGAGGATGATGTGTTGTTGATTGTCAGAGCCTTAAGCCGAGAGGGGTTTGATGTCGACTATTGTCAGGTGGATTGCCATGATGAATTTGAAACCCAGTTGGCTGCTCGGCGCTGGGACATTGTACTGAGCGATCATTTGATGCCCGGTTTTGGTTCTTTTGAGGTCCTGGATATTGTTAAGGAGCGGCAACCGAGCCTGCCTGTCATTGTTGTATCGGGTTTGGGGGGGGAAGCCAACCGTTTAGCCGCATTGAGTGCCGGCGCTAGAGCGCATATTGCTAAGGACAACTTGGGCCAGTTAGCGTTGGAGATTGATAGGGAAGTGCTCAGTGCCAGAAAGCCTTGATTATTCTTATACATTCCACTTAGATAAAGTAATCTATTGAACGTTATTACGTTTTTGCTGTTTCTGTGAACTTCTTTGGATAAATGCCTTTTGTTGCCTACTGCCTAAATAAGGCGAACAAGGCTATGCTTAGGGTTACATAAGCGTTGCTGTTAGGGTTGTCTCCGTTGTCTCTATTTCATTGTAAAATTCTGGTTATTTGCGCCATCTACGGCCTTCTTGTGACCAAGGCATACGGGAGTGATCTCAGCTCTCAGGGTGATCTCAGCTCTCAGGGTGATCTCAGCTCTCAGGGTGATCTCAGCTCTCAGGGTGAGCCTAGCAGCGAAGAAAAGCCGTCATACTGGACGCAAAGTGCGTATTGGTTGGAGCACTCTCGTGATAGTTGGAGTGAAAAAGTTGATTGGCTTGCTCGCGGGATTGATCGTTTTTTTGCGGGTAAAGAAACTTTAGACTTTGCCAATAAGAGTTATGTGAGGATTAGGGCCGGGGGGAGCTGGACTGAAGGGTTGGGGTATGTTGATGACAGCGATCTAAAGTTTCGGCTTCATTTACCAGCAACGGAAAAACGCTTTAGTATTATCATAGAAAGCACTACTGAGGAGAAAGAGACTCTTGAGGAGAAATCGCGACCGGGTTTGTCGCAGAATACACCTATTGACGAAGGAACCGTAACGGCGGCGATAGAGTTTGTGAGGTCCCAAACGAAACTATGGAAGACACGTACTTTGTTGGGGGTTAAAGCCCAAGTTCCAGGCGACATTTTTGCTAAATTTTCCGCTAAGCGACGCTGGGAATTGGATGATTATTGGACCATGCCGTATCGATTTAAGGTATCTGAATACCTGTCTGACGGTCTTGAGATCGAACACTCGTTAGCGTTCGAGAGGCCTTTGATGAACGAATTGTTTTTTTCTGCCGAAACCAGTATGGAATGGACAGAAGAGGACAATATCATGAATGAAGCTCAAATATTTAGTATAAAACAGCGCTTAAGTGATTCTCAGGGTATAGATTATCGGTTGGGCTTTCTCGGGCAAGACGTGGCAAAACCCCGACTAACGTCAACCTTTCTTAGTGCGCATTATCGTGAGTTGTTATATAAAAATTGGCTGTATTGGAATATTATTCCAGAACTGAATTTTCCCAGAGATAATGGATTTGAGCCCGTTGCTTCACTTACTCTTCGTTTCGAAATTTTCTTCCAGAAATAGGTGTATGGCCCATGATTGACACCTTGTTGTCATATTGGGCTTTTTTTGGTGTTGGTTTGGCCTGGTTATATGCTGTAGGGCACAGTGTTTCTTCCCATAATGCAGTGTCTAAGCTTCTGCTTACGGCCTTATTTGCTGCGCTTGGGGTCATTCAGTTGTGCTGGGGCTTGCTACGGGTCGGAGGCATTAATGATTATCCTGTGATTCTTTATCTGCACCAGCCTGCCTTGTTTCTTATTGGTCCTTGTCTCTATTGTTATTCTAAAGTAATCGGCACTGGCCATATCCACCATCGATGGTTGTGGCTACACATGATCCCAGCATTATTGTCAGCAGGCTTTTCTGTTGCTCAATATATATATAAAGAGCCTGGAGTCCCTATTGCTTTGTCTGCCGTATGGGTCGCCCTGTCAGGGGGGATAGGTGCCGTTTATGTTGCGTTGGTGTTACGACGCTTGTTGGGTATTAATAACCCATCGCGATACATCCGAGTGGAAATTGGTGTGCTGATCTTCTTAATGTTGATTGGGGCTGGTGTTGCTATTGCAGCGTTATTTGGCGCATTACTGGAAAGTCGAACTTTCTTCTCAGTCTATTTATCCTTAGTGACCTTTGTTTTGGTACTGAGCTATTGGCTTGGCGTGCGTTACCCTGAGTTAGTGCACTACGTAGCTGAAGCAACAGAAGCAAGAAAATATGAAAACAGCACGTTAGAGAACGTTGATGTTGTTGCCCAGGTCGATACTCTTGAGCGGTTGATGATGGAGGAGCATGTCTACCAGGATGATACCTTGTCGCTTGCTTCTCTTGCGGAGCAATTAGACCTCACTGCTCATCAATTATCTGAATTGTTAAATGAACATAAAAAGATCAGTTTTAGCGCCTATATCAAGCAGCTTCGTGTTGCCGAAGCGCAGCGACGTCTGGTGTTGGAGCCTGATGAAGTGATCCTAAACATTGGGCTGGCGGTTGGCTTTAGTTCATCTTCTGCATTTTATTCTGCGTTTAGAGAGGTGAGTGGGTGTCCTCCGGGAAGATTTAGAAAGCAGCAAGGCTGAGAGGTGTTTTATTCTTGTATTATCATTTTGGAACTATCCTTTGGTTTTCTAACATATTGATAATTAAGATATATATTATATTTAAGCAGTTTTTTTATTCACTTTATCAAGTAGGAAGAAATGCGCTAAATTTTCCCTAAAGTGGAGGTTCTTTGATTAAGAAACTCCACTTTAAGGAAAATGCGACATGTCAGGTAACTCGGCCAGAAATACCGCCATCAATGGAATTCATCACTTGGCGTTTGGTACCAAATCAAGCAAATATACCTATGAGTTCTATGCCGAAAAATTAGGTATGCCCTTGGTGAGAACTGAAAATCACCGTCAGAAAGGTGGCTATTTTAGACACTATTTTTTTGATATGGGGCGAGATCAGTACTTGGGCTTTTTTGAAATACATGATGTAGGAGAGAATGAGGAGTATCGTACGGACCTTTCGACGGGGCTGGGTATGCCGATATGGGTAAATCATATCGCTTTTGATGTTGGTAGTAAGGAGAACTTTGATTTACTCAACGCTCGTTGTGAAGAAAAAGGTATTGCTCCGCGTAGAGTCGCAGACCATGGTTGGTGTCAATCACTGTATATGGTTGACCCTAATATGATTATGGTAGAGTTTGTATATACCTGTGATCCAAAGGCGTTTCGTGATCAAACACCTGAACAGGCCTACGATTTACTTTTTAATACCCCAAAGGAAGATATCCCTGAAGAGAGCCGTAAAAAGTCCACTAAGGTAGGTGGCTAATGTTATTGATATCAAAAACCTACTGGATGGGGATGCCGTTTAATTTTAGGGGGCAATTGCCTGATGGCACCTCAATCGAGCCGGTTTATGTTAAGGCTGTGGATATGAGGGAAAGCATGGGGGTGATGTACTCTCCGTCAGCATCCAGCGCTCAAAATATAGCGGTGATTGTTATGCACCCTAAAGTAGACTTTTCTAGGCATTATTGTGTGCCCGGTTTTGTACAAGCGGGTATTACGGTGCTTGGAATGACTTCTCGGTGTTTGAATAATGATACCAATGCTATTCACGAAGATTTATTGCTGGATGTGGCTGCTGCTATATCTTTTCTCAAAGAAACTAAGAATTTTGATCATGTTGTGCTATTTGGAAACTCGGGCGGAGGTGCGTTATTTGCTTTCTATCAAGCACAGGCACAGCTATGCGCTAGTGATAGATTGACCGTCACGCCAGCAGGGGATAAAACTAAACTACCCGCAGCAACCATGCTACCCGCCGATGGATTTGTGGCGGTGAGTGCTCATCGAGGAGAGGGGGAGGTATTGCAGGAAGCGATTGACCCTTCGGTGGCGGATGAATTAGACCCCCGCCTGACTAATGAAGCACTGGATATGTACCATCCTGATAATGGCTTTGTTCAACCTCCCGCCCCATCATCCTATTCCGAGATGTTTGTTCAGCGTTACCGGAAGGCTCAGCGCGCTCGGGTAGAGAGACTGGATGATATTGCTCACGCAATGATAGATGAAGCTAGGTATTATGAGCGTCTTTATAAAGAGACTAAAGGCGACCTTACGTTCCACGCGCGTCATAAGTTAGGTCGCTTGGGGGCGACCGAAAGGGTTATGGTGATTTACCGGACAATGGCCAATTTACATTATACGGATCCAAGTTTGGACCCTTCTTCTCGGGACTACGGGTCGTTATTGAGTGATCGACCTGATTTAATGAATCATCAGTACATGGGCTTTGGGCGTATCTGTCGCCCTGAAGCATGGTTATCCACTTGGTCTTCTTTATCTTCAAATGCAAACTTAGTGAAAAATATCTCACTGATTCGTGGCATTCCTATTTTTTACGGGTATGCCAATAAAGATAAAGAGATTTACCCGCATGAAGATGCAAGGGTTATCCGTAGTGCGATTAAGGTGGAGGATAGATTTTATCGCGCTTATGACGCGGAACACTATTTTGAACCTGCGTTTGGGCTGGAGCAGGCGCCGGATGTTGAGGCGTTAATGGCGGATATTGTTCCTTGGGTATTAGAGCGTTTTGGAGAATAGTTGTTTGTTTTAACCCTACATCTATTAGGGTTTTGTGTCTCTAAGGGGTGCTGGTAATCGAGTGAAATGGTTCGAATCTGCTATACTTTTTGTCATCACCGACTGTTGCGCAGGGAGTTCTTTAGAAGAATATGCTGAAGGTTTTTTACTTGAAGTTAACCAGCAAAGTTATTCTAATTTCTGGCATTCTCGCCCTGCTTAGCTGTGAAGACATTTCTCATGGCCCGGTAAAGGTGGGCACAATACTTTGGCCTGGATATGAACCGCTGCATTTGGCAAGGGAATACGGGCTTTATGAGGGTCATAATATCGACCTCGTGGAGTTAGCATCGGCATCTGATGTTATCAGGGCGATGGCCAACGGTAGCCTACACATGGCCACGCTTACGTTGGATGAAACAATAGGGCTGCTCGCTTCTGGCTTGGACTTATCTGTGATTGGTATTTTGGATGTATCCAAAGGTGCAGACATGGTTATTTCTCACCAACCTATGACGTCTTTAGAAAATATTGAAGGTAAAAAAATTGGTGTAGAGACGGGGGGTGTGGGTGGAATCATGCTGGCAGGGTTTCTTGAGCACGCAGGAGTGGCACTAGAGGATGTGCACATTGTTCCTCTTAATATTCAAATGCATAGAGATGCCTTTAAATTGCAGGCAGTTGATATTGTTGTGACACATGAACCTACTGCAGGCGCGTTATTAAGAGAAGGGGGGCATAGAATATTCGATAGTTCAAATATTCCTGATCGTATCATGGATGTGTTAGTGGTTAGGACGGATTGGGCTGTGGGGCATCGAGAGCAAATCCAAAAAATTATAAGCGGTTATTTCAGTGCTCGTAAGTCAATGCATAACAATAAGCTGGATGCCTATAGGAAAATGGCTCAGCGCAGTGGTATTAAATACGAGGATTTGGTACTTGGTTTTGAGGGGCTTCATTTACCGAATTTAGGAGAGAATCGTATCTGGCTTACACAGTGCGAGAAGTATCTGGGACAGAGGATTATATTATTATCAGCTTTAATGATGAAGCAGGGTCTCATTGATTCGTTACCTGCGAAAAACCTAGTTTGCGATGCATCTTGGTTAGAAGGGGTTCAGGGATGAAACTCAGAGTCTTGCCGCTGCGTTTTTTGATTCCACTATTGGTTTTTATGTTGGTTTCATTGTTTTCACTAATTGTTATGTACCTGCAATATGTTGGAGAACAGCAAAATTACTTAATGAGTAGTGAGCAGCGTATTCGATCTCTTATGGTTCAAACTCAGCGCCATCTTGAACGGTCTCTGCTTAATCGTGATGAAACTCATGTTGAAGAAGAGATAATGAGCCTGGCATTGGTTGATGAAATCAAGTTCGCATTATTGTTGGATGCCAATGGGGAGATACGCTTTGGTACCGAACGTCGTTGGCGTAAAAAAATTGCCGCAGCGGTTTTAGAAGATTTTTCGATAAGTAAATTTGAGCAGGTGGTGTCAACATTACAGCCGAGTATCATTGAAGATAATAAAATAGTTAGGGTATATTTTCCCGTTCTATTGGAAGCGCCAGTGGGTAGGATTCGTTCAGGATCCGTTGGGGTTCTTTATGTGGAATGGAGTTTACGAAGTTACTATTCTGCAGCTCGCTCGTTGTTGATAAAAAATATTGTAGTCGTTGGGTTGATCGGGATTATTGCGGTTGCCTTATTGTCTTGGGTGTTGAGTATATTTGTTATTCGGCCAATAAAATCATTGCAATCGGGCATTGAAAGTACTCGATCATCACAACCTTATGTTGGGGTAAAGGAAGTAGGCGCAGAGGAGTTGGTAGGCCTTTCTCATTCATATAATTTAATGCAAAAAAAAATGACAAGTGCATTGGGTGCACTGCGAAATAGCGAAGAGAGATGGCTGTTTGCTCTCGATAGTAGTGGTGATGGCGTTGCAGATTGGAATATGAGAACAGATGAGGTGTTTTTCTCTCGGCGACTTCGGTTGTTGTTAGGATTCGAACATGAGGATCATTTGGGATCTTACGAGGATTGGAAAAAATTAGTTCATGAAGATGATCGCGATATGGCTCGAAAAGAACTTAAACGCTATTTGGCCGGTAATGCCGAAGTTTTTCAAACAGAATATCGGATATGCAGTGGAGGGGATGAATATCGCTGGATGTTTGTAAGAGGTAAGGTTGTAGAGCGCGGTAGCGAAGGTAAACCTTTACGCTTTGTGTCAACGTTCTCTGATTTTACAGAGCGTAGAAATATGGAGGATGCGTTAAAGCAGAGTGAGGCTGAATACCGATATCTATTCGAGTTGGCACAGGAAGGGATTTGGGTTGTTGATGAGGATTCAGTTACCACGATGGTTAATCAATCGATGGCAAAGATGTTAGGCTACGAGTGCGAAGATATGGTCGGAAAGCTCATTTATGATTTTATGGACGAACAACGCCATGTTATATATCGGGAAAAGTTAGAAAATCAAAGGGATAGTGAACCCAGGCAACATGACTTTGAATTGATTACCAAAGATGGATGTCGAATTTTTACCAATATGTCTACTGCACCAATCGTGACCGATGGCGTTCACAAGGGCACAATTGCGGGTGTTATCGATATTACGGCAAGAATTGAAGCGGAAGACTTGGTGAGACGACAAGCTAATTATGATGCGCTTACTGACTTGCCTAATCGCAGGATGTTATTTGAAAGATTGGAAGAGGAATTGTCAAGGTCGAGACGGCATGATCACATGGGGGCTGTTCTGTTTATTGACTTAGATCACTTTAAGAATATTAATGATTCGCTTGGACACCCTGTGGGTGACAAATTACTCATGGTAATTGCGAAACGAATGCAGGAGACCGTCAGGGACGAAGATGTTTTGGCCCGTTTAGGTGGTGACGAATTTGTCGTGCTGGTTCCTGAAATCAGCACTGACATAGCCTTAGCAAGTGAGGCTGCGCGAAAAGTAGCAATGAAATTACAAGAGGCAGTGTCGGCATATTTTATGGTGGAAGGACACCAGCTAAGTGTGAGTTGTAGTATCGGAATTTCGCTGTATCCAAAAGATAATGAAACGATACATGATATCTTCAGACAAGCTGATGCCGCGATGTATCAATCGAAAGAAGACGGTCGCAATACGGTACGTTTCTTTTCTCGAGATATGCAAGCTGTTGCAGAACAGCGTATGCAGTTGCAAATGTTGTTGCCGCGAGCGCTGGATAAGAACCAGTTTTTCTTGCAGTATCAGCCCCAGGTGGATGGTAATGGGATGTTGATTGGGGCAGAAGCGTTAGTACGCTGGCAGCAACCTTCATTAGGCTTGGTTCGTCCCGATAAATTTATTAGTGTGGCGGAGGAAAGTGGTTTGATTATTCCGCTGGGGGATTGGATTACTCGTGAGGCCTGTGCTCAGCTCAGTGATTGGGAAGCGATGGGAGTACCTACTGCGTTTAATCGTATCGCTATCAATATTAGCCCGCGTCAATTTATCTTAGAGGATTTTGCCGATAGAATCCGTAGGATTGTGGCTGAATCAGGGATTTCTCCGATGCAAGTTGAACTAGAAATTACCGAAGGCATGCTATTGGATAATCTTGATGTCATGGTGGAAAAAATGAAGGCACTTAAAGAAATGGGTTTTTTGCTTTCAATTGATGATTTCGGTACTGGCTATTCATCATTGTCTTATTTGAAATCACTACCATTGAGCAAATTGAAAATCGATCAATCTTTTACTCGAGATCTTGAGCACGATAAGAACGATCGAGCGATTGTAGAAACGATCGTTTCGATGGCACGCCATTTAGATTTGGATGTGCTGGCTGAAGGCGTTGAAACAGAAGAACAATTGAAATTTCTCATGGAAAAAGGCTGTGAGAAATATCAGGGCTATTTCTTTAGCAAACCGCTTATGCCAGAAGAGTTTTACGAGTTATGGATTAAGCCTCATTTAGCTGCGCAACAAGGAAGCAGTGGTATGCAAGGATTAGAAGGGAATTTGCCAAAGCACTGAGTTACCCTTGCCCCGTACTTTGGCATCGCGGTATTTAATGCGAGGCTAATAATCGCTGTTTTTCTTGTTCGAATTCGATTTCGTTAATTGCTCCAGTATCAAATAGAGTTTTCAGTTTGGCCAGCTGGTCAAATTTATTGTCGAATTCGTTTGCTGTACTGGATGAATGCTCGATATGGCTTGCGATTACACCCTCTGTGTTATCGGGAGTGTTGGGGGTATCGTGAGTATTTTGCGTCATAACAGGTTTGGATATGCCGAAGAAGTTGCCAATTTTTCTAATCAATGTCCCCAAAACACGGAGTAGTTTTGGCAATAGCCAAATGACTAACAGAATAAAGACCACCAATAAGACCAAAAATAATGTCGGATTGTAAAGTGCGGTCCATAACCCCCCTAATACCAAAACATCTTCACCTATGGATGCAGTCCAATTACTCACAGGTTCAGGAGAGGTATTTATTAATAATCGAGACCCCATTTTGGTTGCATGAGAGGTTGCGGCCATGCTTCCCCCCAGTATACCGGCGGCGATCTCGAATGCAGGTGTCACTTCACCCACGCTAGAGGCCGCTAAAAGAGCACCGGCGGGAATGCGCACAAAAGTATGCAGACTATCCCACCCAGAGTCGACGCCAGGTATTTTGTCAGCAAAAAATTCTACCCCATACATAAGTCCTGCCGCCAAAATAACCATGGGATCAGACAGAACCTCCAAACCTGCGGGTAGTTCGATATTACCGGTGGAACCCCCTATACCCAACACTAATAGTGCGGCGTATAAATTAATGCCGCTGGCCCAGGATACGCCCATTGTGAGTGCTATTGTGCTAATCAGAGTTTGGTAATGTTCCATGGGCAATACCTCTATTTGATTGTGATGTAAGGAGACGTGTCGCTCGCATTTGAAGGGCGTTCGACTAATTCACCAAGGGCGGATAAAACAAACCCCTGTTGTTGCATCAGCGCTTGAAATTCGTCTATACCATCGCTTTTTACGGCGACTAATAATCCGCCGCTGGTTTGCGGGTCACAGAGTATTTCTTTATCAGACTCACTCAATGGGGCAGATTTATGGCCGTAGCTTTCATAGTTTCTATACGTGCCCCCTGGAATTGCGCCTAGTGCTTGATAGTGTTTTGCGGCATCAATAATGGGGAGCTTGTTGACGTCAACTTCCGCATTCACATTGCTTCCCTCGCAAACTTCGATTAAATGACCCAGCAATCCAAACCCTGTGACATCTGTTAATGCTGTGACTTGAGGTAAGGTGGCTAAAGTAGTACCTATTGTATTCAGTTGACACATGTAAGTTGCTGCTAGTCCATCATGTTCCGGTTGCAGAACCTTTTTTTTCTGTGCTGTGGAGAGTATGCCGACACCAAGAGGTTTCGTTAGGAACAAGTGGCATCCAGCGGTAGCAGTATTGTTCTGCTTTAAATTTTCGATGGCAACAGAACCTGTGACTGCTAGACCAAAAATTGGTTCCGGGGAATCTATGCTGTGGCCGCCAGCCAGAGGGATGCCCGCGTCCGCACAGGCTTGTCGTCCGCCATCCACGACTTGTTGTGCAATCTCGGCAGGCAGTGTGTTAATGGGCCAGCCCAAAATAGCAATAGCCATCATTGGTGAGCCCCCCATGGCATAAATGTCGCTAATGGCATTGGTCGCCGCAATTCGCCCAAAGGTAAAAGGGTCATCAACGATGGGCATAAAAAAGTCAGTGGTACTGATAACGCCTTGACCATTGCCTAAGTCGTATACTGCAGCATCATCTCTTGATTGATTGCCGACCAGCAAATTTTTATCGGGCTCAATGGTGAGTTGAGATTGTAAAATCACATCGAGTACCTTCGGTGAAATTTTGCAACCGCAGCCTGCGCCGTGGCTATATTCGGTGAGTCGAACGTTCTTAAGTGTTGTGTTGTCAGCGTGGGTAGTTATTGTATTGTCAGACATTGTGCGCGCAGATCCATCCTGTAAACGAAATGATATTGGCCCATTATCCCATCATAGACCGTAGTGGTGCTAGTCTTTGCAGGATATGGTGTGTATAGTTGCGTTAATGGCACGATGGTTCTATAAGTGGGTGAGGGGTAATAGTCTTAATGAAAACGCGTATGAAGCGGTGGTGTGGTGGTGTTGGTCTGCTATTGGTCTTACTTACCGGTGCGGGTGCCCATACAATTTGGCCATTTGTGGGTTTTCCAAGTACTACGCTGACGATTGTGAAGAAAGCCGCCAAACCCGCGGAAGATCTTGCGGAGATGGTGGCGGGTATTGCTGAACGCGATATCACTCCGCCGGTAGGTGTCCCGAAATTTGGCTATTCAGCATGGGCAAGAGAAGCCGACGGGTTTCGAAATCGACTGAAAGCAAAGGCCTTTTACATTAAGCCTAAGCAGGGTGAACCCGTTGTTATTATACAAGCCGATTTACCCGCGAGTTCTCTTATCTTACATCACCGTGTGGCTGAATTAGTGGCGGAGCATACTGACGTCTCATTCCATAATATATCGATCCTTGTGACGCATACCCACGCAGGTCCAGGCCATTATCTATCGAGTGATTTCTATAATGTGTTTGGTACTAACAAGCCAGGCTTTGATGTGCGGGTATTTGAATTCTTAGCGCAGCAAATGGCCAGCGGAGTCATAGAGGCGTATATGACCCGACGCCCAGCAAAAATAGCGGTGGGTGCAAAGGATGTTTACGGTGCGGCCAAAAACCGATCGATGGGTGCATTTGTGGCAAACCATACGATTGAAGATAAGTCAGTATCTGAGGCCGCAGCAGAGCGTGCGGTAAACCCTGTTATGACGATGGTGAGACTTGATCTTAAAAATGCCGCAGGGGACTATGTGCCCGCGGGTGCCTTCTCTAGCTTTTCTGTTCATGGGACTGGCATCCCAGCCTTCACTCGACCATATCATGGTGATGTGTGGGCATATTACCAACGAGAACTCGAGTGGTTTGTTGATAAGCACTATGACGTTACCCAGCCAATGATCCATGGGGCTTTTGAAGCCACTCATGGTGACAATAACCCTAATTACCGGGCTGGGTTGCGTGGAGATCTTGAAACTCGTCGAATTGGTATGAAATTGGGTGTGGCCGCGATCGAGCTTTTCCAGTCTTTGGATCGGTCATTATCCGATGATGTGACGGTTCTTTCTGCTATGCGTGAAGTCAATGTGCTGGATTTGGATGACAATACCTCTCAGGATTTATGTGCGAGGGCGCTTGTCGGTGCTGCGTTAGTCGGGGCTGCCAAAGGGGATGAAATTTTCCCATTAAGCTATATTCCGCCATTCAGTGCTGGAAGCCCTGCTGAGCCTCAAATAGACGAATGTCATGCAGAAAAAAACCGAATGCTATCGGGGTTGCAGGGGTGGGGGTTGGAGCCTGAACGGTACCCCCATTTACTGGCTATTAGTGGGGTTCAAATTGGTGGGCTGGTGATGATGGGAGTGCCCTTTGAAGTCACATTCGAGGCAGGTAATAGGATTCAGGCCGCGATTAGTGATGCGTTATTTCGTCAGGATACTGCGGTGCAGCATATTGTCGTTGCCAGTCATAGTAATGGGTATTTTGGTTATAGCACCACGCGAGAAGAGTATTCCCAGCAGTGGTATGAGGGGGGGCACACGATTTACGGCCCTGGGACGACCCAGTTTTTGGCAACAGAAACATCACGATTAGCAGCGGAAATGGTGCGGTTTCCTGGTTTTTCCGAGATGCCTTCTGAATGGAAGGTTACATTGTCGGCTCAGCGCTATTTCCCTGAAGAGAGAACTGTAGAGGGTAATATGCAGGAGCTATCGGTACCTCAATTCGTAGAGGCAGAGAGTAACCGCGAGCCCTATTGGTCTACTGAGGTGCTGGGCGTTAACCCCTCAAAATTGCAATTGCATGAGTCTTTATTATCGGTTCAATGGCGTCAGGATGAGACGCAGCCCTGGAGCCAGCTTTGGGTCAACGGTATCCCTGTTGATGACGAGGGCTACGACCTTCAAATTCGGCATATAGAGGATGAGGAGGAGGGGATGTCTCAATATGAACTACGTTGGTTTAATCCTGGCTTGGCAGAATCGGAGGGGATGTTTCGTTTTAAGATGAACGGACGAGGTGGCTTGTCTGATTACTATTCATCAATATTTACGTTTGATACCTGATATACGATGGCTTAAGTGGGTAGTCTAAGAGACTCACGATAACTTCTTGGTTGAACTCCTTCGTGTAGCGTAAAGGTACGACTGAAATGGCTTACATCGGCAAAGCCAACGCGATAGGCAATTTCAGATATGGTGAGCGCGGAGTCTTTTAAGCACTCTTTGGCTGTGGCGATGCGAATACGTTGTAAATAGTGGCTGGGGCTGTCGCCTGTGGCTAATTTAAAGCGTCGGGAAAAGTTGCGTGTACTCATACCAAGCGAGTCAGCCAGGGATTGTATGCTGATTTCGGTGTCAAAGTGGCGTTCCAGCCACTGCTGCGCTTTGAGTATTTGCGAGTCTTTGTGATATTTTTGCCCGTCAAAGCTGGTGTTGGCAACACTGTAACTACGATTGAAACCCAATAGAAACTCTTGACTGATACGACTAGCAATCTGTTTGCCATAAAGTATTTCAATAATAGAGACGGCTAGGTCGCAGCCTGAGGCGATACCATTGGCGCAATAGAGGTTGCCCGAGCGGGTGATGGCTCTTTCTTGATGCAAATTCACCGAGGGAAACTGTTGAGAAAAATCCTCTGACGCGGGGGGGTAAATGGTGGCAATCTTGTCTGTCAGTAGGCCTGCTGCAGCCAAAAGCAGGGGAGCATTGCTCACTGCAGCAATGGGAATACCTTGTTTGTGCAGCGACGGTAACGCCTGCACAAGGTTGTCGCAACACTTGATAATAGCGTGTGGTTGGCCCCAAAATGCTCCGATAAAGAAGGCGTCAACGTCAGTAATGTGCCGCATTCCCATATCGATCGATAGTGTATTTCCCGAAAAACAGCGAACAGGTTGGCCGTCTTCACTGACCAGTAATACGTGCTCGCTTGGGTCTATTCGTGGTTCAGAATTTTCCGCAGCATAATGCGTAGCGACCCAGCATAGCTCCTTAATTAAGGTGATGCTCATGCCAACGGCGTGTTGTGGTGTATAAATCAGTATTTTTTTCATGACTGTCGTTAGCATACCGGTTAAGCATGATCAGTGGGTAAATAGAATTACAAGACTGCTAATGCACCTGTATCCATGTGTTGCACTCAGATATTGCGTTTCAGTGCCAGCCAAATCGAATTCGCTAGTAAATCTCGTAGGCTGAATTAGAATGTCCTGCTATATTCGTATCCATTATTTCCACAACAACAAGAAGTTAGCGACCTATGTCTGATTTAAGTGTTGAAGGGGTAGAGCAGCTACCCCTGAAAGACTATACCGAAAAGGCGTACTTGGATTATTCCATGTACGTCATTCTAGATAGGGCTTTGCCTCACATCGGTGATGGGCTTAAGCCGGTTCAGCGCCGTATTGTATATGCGATGTCTGAACTGGGGTTAAAAGCCAGTGCCAAGTATAAGAAATCAGCCAGAACCGTGGGTGATGTGTTAGGTAAATATCATCCACATGGTGATTCTGCCTGTTATGAAGCCATGGTAAATATGGCCCAGAACTTTAGTTACCGTTACCCGTTGGTCGATGGGCAAGGTAACTGGGGGGCGCCTGATGACCCGAAGTCGTTCGCAGCAATGCGTTATACCGAGTCAAAACTCACAAAATACTCTGAGATTTTACTTAAGGAGCTAGGCTTAGGCACTGTCGAATGGCAACCGAATTTTGATGGCTCATTGGATGAACCGAAGAACTTGCCCGCTAGATTACCTAATGTGCTGCTCAATGGATCGATGGGGATTGCGGTAGGTATGTCGACTGACATTCCTCCTCATAATGTACGAGAAGTCGGGGCTGCCTGCATTAAGCTGTTACAGGAACCAGGAAGTTCTCTTGATGATCTGTGTGAAATAATCCAGGGCCCAGATTATCCGACAGAAGCTGAAATTATTACCCCCAAGAATGACATCATAAAGATGTATGCGACGGGCAAAGGTTCTATGCGTATGCGTGCAGTGTACGTGGAAGAATCCGGTGATATTGTGGTGACGGCGTTACCTCATCAAACCTCCGGTTCTAAGGTGTTGGAACAGATTGCGGCTCAGATGAATGCGAAGAAGCTGCCGATGGTTGCGGACTTGCGGGACGAATCTGACCATGAAAATCCGACCCGTTTGGTGATTGTGCCACGTTCAAATCGTGTGGATATGGATGGTCTCATGACCCACCTATTTGCCACCACTGACCTAGAAAAAACCTACCGTGTTAACCTAAATATGATAGGTAATGACGGGCGCCCAGCAGTAAAAGGTCTATACGATATTATCAGCGAGTGGCTGGAGTTTCGTATTACGACGGTAACTCGCCGATTGCAATACCGCTTGGATAAAGTACTTGAGCGTTTGCATAAGTTAGAAGGTTTATTGATCGCCTATCTAAATATCGACGAAGTTATTCGCATTATCCGTACCGAAGATCGTCCAAAGCCCGCGCTGATGGATCGATTTGGAATATCAGACCTACAAGCTGAAGCGATTCTTGAATTGAAACTTCGTCACCTTGCTAAGTTAGAAGAGATGAAGATTCGAGGTGAGCAAGATGAATTAGAGAAAGAGCGCGAGTACTTAGAGAAAACCCTGGGTTCTCATACCCGTTTGAAAAAATTAATCGTTAAAGAAATCAAAGAGGACATCGACACTTACGGCGATGATCGACGCTCACCGATTGTTCAGCGCGGTGAAGCACAAGCGATGAGTGAGACCGATTTGATTACTGCAGACCCAGTAACCGTGGTAATTTCTACGAAGGGTTGGGCAAGAGCGGCTAAAGGCCACGAGATTGACCCGGAGACGTTAAATTATAAATCCGGTGATGCGTATAAATCTTCTGCTTTGGGTAAAAGTAATCAGCCGGTTATTTTAATTGATAGCACAGGTCGTAGTTATTCAATACTTGCCCATACTTTGCCTTCAGCTAGAGGCCAAGGGGAGCCGCTAACAGGCCGTTTGTCACCGCCTTCGGGGGCGACCTTCGATGGCGTTCTGATGGGGGAGGATTCCCAACGTTACTTGATGGCCTCCGACGCGGGTTACGGGTTTGTCATGAAGTTAGGTGATGCGCTGACGAAGAATAAAAACGGTAAAGCGCTGTTGAATCTTCCTAAAGGTGCTCGCGTATTACAGCCTAAACCTATCACCAACCTTGAGTCGGATTACTTGGTTGCGGTAAGTAATGAAGGGCGAATGCTACTCTTCCCATTGGCCGAACTTCCCGAGCTTGCTCGAGGCAAAGGGAATAAAATTATTGGTATTCCCGCCGCTAGGGTGGCAGAGAGAGATGAGTTTTTGGTCGATGTAGAAACCATTGGAGAGAAGGATACGTTGGTTATCTTTGCGGGTAAACGGCATATCAATCTCAAGCATTCTGATTTAGAACACTACTTTGGCGAGCGTGGGCGACGAGGTAACAAGCTGCCACGGGGATTCCAAAAAGTTGATAGGATCGAAATCAAAAGAAAGGAAGTGAAGAGCTAAGGAAAGGGGTCACAAGATCACTTGAGATTACGTCTGCTCAGATGATCTTGTGACAGGTTTATTATTGCTTTATTGCTTCAATATCTAGCATTAGCTCAACTTGAGTCGATGCTGGCCCTAAATTGTAGTCCATTCCATAGTCTTTTAATGTCAGGGTTGTTGTACCAGTGAAACCGTGACGGTAGCCGCCCCAAGGGTCATCGCCGCCACCGATATATGAAATAGGGAAGGTGATTGATTTGGTGACGCCGTGAAGTGTGAGGTCACCTGTTAACATACCGCTCTTATCACCAGTGGTGACAACCTTTGTGCTCTTGAAGGTTGCGGTAGGAAACTTGCTTACGTTAAGGAAGTCTTTACCTTTGAGGTGTTTGTCGCGTTCTGCATGGTTTGAATTTATGCTTGTTGTATCGATGTTAACCTGAATTTGGGCTTTTTCTGGGTGTTTTTCATCTAATTCCAAGGTCCCGTCAAATTTATCAAACCGACCGTATAGCCAGCTATAACCTAAATGCTTGATTTTGAATTGGATAAAGGCATGAGCACCTTCGGTATCAACCTTATAAGTATCTGCATGGGCCATTGATGTTGTTAAGGCGAGTGCGGCCAGTAGCAAGCGTGAGGTTTTTTTCATGGTAATCTCCTGTGTGGTTTCTTAGTTTAGTGTTTAGGAAAAGTCATACTACGTAAGGTGTTATCTTTATCGATAACGTGGTGTTTTATGGCTGCGAGCCCATGGAATGCTGCCAATCCAATGAGGGTGAAAGCGACGTAATAGTGGATATCGCCAGCAATATCCTCTTGGTCCTCAAAGGCAACGCCCATAGCCGGTATGTGAAACCAGTTGAATACTTCTATTGCGCGCCCATCGGCAGTCGATATGAGGTACCCACTCATCAATGTTGTTGCAATCAAACCGTAAAATGCTAAGTGTGCCCCGTGGGCCAGCTTTTTTTCAATGGGTTTTAGGCTATCGCTAGGTTGTGGTGTGATATTGGATATACGCCATATCCAGCGAAAAGCAAATAGAGCCGCTAACAGTAAACCAATAGATTTGTGAATCCATGGGCCTTGTCGGTACCAAGGGTCGTAATAAGATAGGGAGGTCATCCACAGTCCGAGCGCGAACAGACCGACAATGATCAAAGCCATTGACCAGTGAAGCAGGATGCTGATAATCCCGTAATTTCGGGGTTGATTCGTTAGTTTCATAGGTTTTCTACTGCGACAAGCATATTTGAGGTTAGCTTAAAGGAATCAGTAGCGATATATAGCAGTCATTATTGATGTGTTACATCAATAATATTGAACAATTGATATAGGTTTACGCAGGTGATAGTTGGCAACTATACAGTGTAAATCTATAAGGTGTGGAGATAAGACAGGTAAGAGGGGAAAAGGTTGCAAGCCGGAGGAGTAAAGAATTTAGGTAGATAAGGCGCAGCAATACCGGAAGCAGCGCCTTATCTAATCGTTATTGAGCCCCATTCTGCTTTAGGATTTCAACGAACTCAGGAAAACGCACGTTGCCTTCAATCGAAGCCATAAAGGAAATGCCCTTAGCGTTCTTGGCATTGATATCGCGTTTCTCAGCGAGGAACATTTCTAAGAAGCGTTCGAAGTAAGGAATCGGCAAACCACGATAAGCCCTTGTTAATATGTGAAAATCTTCAGATTCGTCACCATAAGGCTTAAGCGTTAGGAAGCGGCTGATTTTCTCATCGTTCAATTCTTCGTCAATAACTTTGACTTTGTCTTTCTTTAGCATGGTGTAACCTTTATGGCCTGGGACTAGAAACGGCGGCTATCATAGCAGATTTCCTTAGGGTTAGTCATTGTCCAGTAGCGTGGCTATCCAGCGAGTATCTTGATTATTCTCAAGTGCGATTTTTAAAATCATTGTTAGCGGGATGGATAGCAGCATGCCTACAGGTCCTAATATCCAGCCCCAGAATACTAATGATAGAAAAACGACAAGGGTTGATAGGCCAAGGCCTTTACCCAGGAATCGTGGTTCGACAATATTGCCCATGACGATATTCACTGCTAAGTATCCTGCTGCTGCGAAGGCTGCGACGGTTGGTCCTATTTGAATTAGGGCCAATAAGACCGCTGGAACCGCTGCGATAATGGAACCTATGTTGGGAACATAATTGAGCATAAATGCTAATAACGCCCACAGGATCGGGTAATCGACCCCCAAGAACCATAGCCAGGAGCCGATAATTAAGCCGGTTGCTAAGCTCACCCAAGACTTGATAAGTAGGTATTGCTTTACGGAATCGTTAAATGCGTTAAATGAGGTGAAGGTATGGTTAGGGTCGTCCATTGCCCGTCGAAATTTCTTAGGGAACGAGGATGCTTCAAACAGAATAAACAATACGGTTAAGAATATTAAGAATGAGTCCGTAAGTGCCCCGCCTAAGCCTGAAAGCACCTTCTTAACCATACCCATAACCGCGCCAGGGTTTATCTGTTCTTTAAGCACTAGAGAGGGTACTTCGATGCCGTAGGTGCTTAACCAGTGGGCGAGGTTTTCTTTTTCCGCGTGTAGACGCTCCTGGTAGTGGGGTAATTGATCGGCAAAATCGCTGACAGATGCACCTACAATTGCAGAAACAAGCGTTCCTCCCAGCACAAAAAGGGTGATGACGATGGTGACCGCTGCTGCAGTGGGTAGTCGTTTTTGCTCCAGCCAAAATATGGGGGGGGCACATAAAATGGCAATAAAGCCCGAGAGCAAAAAAGGTACGATCATTTCAGCGCTGCTCTTCATACCTGCAACGATGATAATAAAACATGCAGTACCCAGTAGAATACGTAGCGAAGGGCTTAGGCTTTGTGGGGCGGTCATGGGGGCTATTCCTTTTCGCTGGGCTGGGGGCTTGCGGGTATTTCCTCCAGATTGGCAGAGACAATAGGGGTTGGGGGCTTTTTGCAGTAAGGCGAAAGTCGATCTTCTAAACTGTTGACCCGAATCAACTGCTTGAGTGAAGCGATGTATTGCTCTTTGCGTTCAGAATAATCGATCAACCCTTCCGCAAGAAAACAGCCGTTCGGAGCTTCATTGCTATTGCGTAATGTCAGGCGGTTTTTACGTAATGTTGCATAGGCAGGATGGCTGTTCAGGTTCAGCATATAGCTCTGGATAGACTGAGCCGGAGAATCAAATTGTTTAACTTCATGATGTGCACCAGCGGGGCGCTGAGCTGGGATAATGCCGCAGCCAGGGCTAAAGCACCATTGTCCGAAAAGGTTGTTGCCTTGGGTGGCGAATCGAGACGTGCCCCATGCACTTTCTATTGCAGCTTGGGCGAGAACCAGAGATTGTGGTATGGCATCGACTTTCTCCAGCAGCGCCTGTTTCAAATGTTGTGTATCGGTTTTGATTCGGTATTGAGCTGCCAGTTGGCGGAGTTGTCCGGATGGTTTGCTCATGTCATGTTGCTGAATATAGCTGCGTAAAGCTGACAGCCGTTTATTCTCTTCCTCAATCTGTGGCCTAAGAGCGTCGAAAAAAGCCTGTTTACGTTTGGAAATATCTTTGATACTAGCGAAATCAAGCGTGGAGGACGGCTGTTGCTGTTCAGGGGTGATTTCTACTTCATTTAATAGGCGATTGGTATAACAGCCATGTAATGAGAAAAAGGTCAGCAGCAAGATTAACGAAATCGATAGTGTAGTTTTGGGGTTCATTTTTAGGTTCATATTCTCAGCTAATTCACACCTCATCATGGGGTGCGCTATTAAGTTTTCTTATTTACAGCCGATAAATGGCTTAGGTAAGACAGCGTTTGCTATCGCAATAATACAAACTGGCTTAACAAAAAGATAATGTTTGAGATATTCCTATGAAATTTTCACGCTTAATGCGCTATATACCCCGTTCCCTCCCTCGCTTCTTAGTGAACCAAGGGAGGGAGTTGCTTCATAGCAGCCCCAATCAGCAAACGTATTTACGTTTGTTTCAGCTAAAGCGAGCGCATCGATTGATGTGGATACAGGCTGAAGGAGACGATAACGTTTATCAAACAGTGATACTTCATGTTGACACAGAGGAGCCATTTATCTTGATTGATGACCCCTTCCCTAGTGATGGTGTGCTAGAGGGTATGGTCGGCAGTTTCGTGACCCTAACTTTTAATGAGCCTGGGGAATCGCTTTGTATGCGTTGCAAGTTACTCGGTAAAGCGTCAGGTGCTAACTCGGCGGTGTACCAGTTGTCCTACCCCGAGGAGCTCGCAGCCAATCAGCGTAGAGAAGCATTTCGGTTACCCGTGGAGGATTCTGATGTTATTGGGCTAACAGCAGAAAGCCTGTCACCTTGGCTTATCAACACCTTAGACACTCCAGTCTCTGAGCCTGTGGTGCTTGATATTTCGGCTGCGGGGATACGTTGGGCTCTGTTGGGGAACTTGCAGGAAGACTTACATGCAGGGAAGTTACTCAGTGGGCTTGAGCTATCTGTTTTGGGTTGCGACGGGTTTATAGTTGATATTGATGTTACCCATAGTCAGTGGGTACCTGATGAGAGGCGTGGGCAGGATTTTGGACATACTGTTATTGGTGGTCGTTTTGTCGATATTTTACCGCAGACAGCTCGGCAGCTGGAACGGTATATTACGTTGACTCAACGAAAGCAGCAGCGAGATAAGAAGGGAGGGCGGTTGTTGGCAGCCTAAGTGCTTAAGAGCACTTATGTACGCATCTGCTTCCTCATATCTCTGCATTGGCTGCTTCTTGGGCATCACCTGTAGCGTTAGGTGAGCACTGTTAGTCCAAAAGTGGATTATTATGCTGTTAGCCTTAGAAGGATTTGTAACCATCAAGCTTCGCTGTACAATAGCTCTCATTGCTGTTGGACAAGGTGGAAGTAACGTGCACGAAATTTTGTTGATTAATGTTTCTGGACCCGATAAACCTGGGGTTACCTCTTCTATAAGTGAGATTCTCGCTCGCTACAATGTTAATGTTCTTGATGTAGGGCAGGCAGTGATTCACGATACATTGTCTTTGGGGATGGTGATTGATGTACCCACTGAGGCTGAATCCTCTCCCATTTTGAAAGATATTCTATTTCGTTGTCATGAATTGGATATGTCGGTTCGGTTTACGCCGATTGATACTGATGCATATGAAGATTGGGTGTCTGGTCAAGGTAAAGCTCGATATATCGTTACATTGCTATCGCGTGTTATTACTTCCCAGCAGATTGCTGCTATCACCAATATCGTGTCTTGTAACGGCTTAAATATTGATAATATCAACCGCATGTCTGGGCGTATTTCATTGTGTGAAACGGATGTTGACCAGAAAGCGTGTGTTGAATTTTCTGTTCGTGGCGCACCCAGTGACATCAATGCTATGCGGGCACAGTTCTTGTCTGTGGCGCAGGACTTGGGGGTGGATATTGCCTTCCAAAAAGATAGTGTTTATCGCCGAAATCGTCGTTTGGTGTGCTTTGATATGGACTCGACCTTAATTGAGGCGGAAGTCATTGATGAGTTGGCTAAGCATGCGGGGGTCGGTGATCAAGTCGCAGCGATTACAGAGCAGGCGATGCAAGGAGAGATTGATTTTACTGAAAGCTTCCGGCGGCGTATGGCACTACTCAAAGGGTTGGATGAATCTGTGTTGGAGAGTATCGCTGAGCAATTACCGATCACTGAGGGCGCAGAGCGTTTGATCAGTACGCTGAAAGCACTAGGGTATAAGACTGCTATTCTCTCGGGTGGTTTTACGTACTTTGGTCGATACTTACAGAAGCGATTGGGTATTGACTATGTGCATGCGAATGAACTCGCTATTGAAAATGGCAAAGTAACCGGTGAAGTCAAAGGTTGTGTGGTTGATGGGCAGCGTAAAGCCGAATTACTACGAGAATTGGCAGCCTTGGAAAATCTGAATTTGGAGCAGGTTATTGCTGTGGGTGATGGTGCCAATGATTTGCCGATGCTGAGTTTGGCTGGCTTAGGAATTGCTTTCCGTGCGAAGCCTATGGTTAAAGAGAGTGCCGAGCAAGCAATCTCAACACTAGGCTTGGACGGCATCTTATATTTGCTTGGGGTACGTGACCGGGACAGCGAAGAATTATTGATGAAAGGATAACGGGATCCTCCCGAGTTGATGAATTTATCTCGGGAGGTTTTCTCTAGTCTTCACTAGAAAAGTCGTAATCCATCTGCTCGGTTGGTTCTTGTAAGTAATACCCCTGTATATAGTTTACTCCAATCTGCCAAAGAGTTGATAAGATCGTTGCACTCTCTACGAATGGAACTATCGTGAGCTTACCCTGTGCGTGAGCCGCAGTAACCAGCTCTTTTAGGCTCTCTTTGCTTTCATCGCTGCCAATATCCTTGGTAAATGAACCATCGATTTTGAGGTAGTCCACTTCCAAGTGCTTTAAGTTGTTGAACGGGTTAAGTGAGCAACCAAAGCGACTAATGGCGGTTTTGCAATGCAACTCTTTCAGGCTTTTGGTGAATTCCTTTGCTTGTTTCAAGTAGGTTGTCGCATCGGTTTCTGAGAATTGGAAAATAATGGCATCACTGGGCATTCGAGATGCTTTAAGTGCAACGCTGAGCCATGGCAATAGTGTCTGATCTTTTAAGGATTCACCGGTGATATTGATCATGATTCTGCTGTTATGACCGGACTCCCGGTGTTGTGAAAGCATCTTAATGGATTGTAAAATTACCCAGCGGTCGATTTTTTCACACAGGTCTTGGTTTGACGCTGACCCTAAAAATTCAGAGGGAGAAATTTCGTCGCCCTGTTCATTGACCATGCGAAGTAGCACTTCGTATAGCTCGCCACTATTGCCTCTAAGGTCGATAACAGGCTGAAATAATATTTTGAACAGCCCTCTGTCAATTGCGTCTTGCAATAAGGTTTCTGTGTCGGTTTCATCGTTACGCGCAATGGATGTTGGGTCAAATGAGTGTACGCCGTTGCCTAGCGGGTTTTCTTCTTTAACCATTTCACTGGCCTGGTGAGCTCGAGTGATAATGACTTGGCTGTCATTGGTCGCTTCTGAAATCAGTGTAACTCCGATGCTGGTGGTTACTTGCACTGTGCGATCTTGTACTTCCGATAAATGATCTTCTACTTTTACTCTAAAGTCTTCGGCGAGTGAGTTGCCTTGCTCTAAAGATGTATCGGAAATAAGTACGCAGAATATATCGTCCCCAAATCGAGCCAATGTGTTCTTGGGGAACATGTCTCTTAATAGGGTTGCCATATCGCTGAGTACTATATCGGCACCGGCCATACCTACATCTGACTGTATCGTTGAGAAATTATCCAGCTGGATATAAAGCACGACTGAAGTTTGGCTCTTATTGATGGCACTTTCTATCGTAGTGTCTAGCTCGTGGGTAAAATGTGAACGATTATAGAGGCCAGTTAATAAATCCTGGCTGGAGATTTCTTTTAATCGTTCCTGAAGTTCTGCATCGGCCTGATTGGTGCGTATGACTATCTGTGTACAAGGTTCGCTGTCAAATGTTGCTGATGAAAAGGACATGCGCGATTGAATTTCACTTCCGTCAGTACATATACCGTTACAGGTAAACTCGTCATTGCCACTCGTCCCGGCATTGTAATGACGTAGAAAATCTTTAAATTCGTGATGACTCGATGGCGCGACCATATCGAGTATCGGCATACCTTCGAGATCTTCGGCATCGTCATAGCCGAATAGCTCTAAATAGGCGTCGTTGGCGTAGGTATGCATACCATCAATAACGTAGGTTATGGCATCGCGAGAGCTGTCTAGCAGAACTGAGCAACGTTTCTCTGCATCTTTCAGTGCCAGCTCAGTTTGTCGTCTGAGGCGGCGTTCTCTAAGGTTGTCTAATTCCCTGTTGATAACAAAGGTTAAGCGCTCACCTTCATCAACAGGAACGGCATCTCGGTAGCCGTCCCGTAAGCACTCGGTAATCTCTTCAGAGTCGTTGTCATCTAACAACATGATCGCAGGGATGTCTTTTTGCATTTTTTGCATATGCATTAAACACTCCATTGCGGTGATGCCATCCGCCTCGGGGCGAAGCAACATCATATCCCAGCTGCTATTGTTCAGGGCAGCAAGCAATGAATCGGTACTATCGATAAGTTGGCCACGTGTGGCTTTGCCAGAATTACGGATCAAATTCAGCAATTGTTCTGCGTCGTCTCGTGATTCATGCAGCAGTAGTAATTTTATGGTTTCTGTTTTGGTTGACATTAAAACGTGTACTTCCAGGCAATAACAATTACGCCATTATATGTTGAGAATCTCATAATCAAATCTTTAATTTTGGGTTTTGTGTGGCTCGTTACAAGCTTGACCAAATAGAGTCGAAGTCATCATCTTTTGGCGTGCTCTTAATTTCTTCGCTGGGTGCTGGCGTTGATGCTTTTTTAGGGGCGCTTGTCATCCATTTGTACTGAAATTGGCTAAAACTGGCGGTGGATGCCACCTGTTTGATTAGCTGTGCTTTTCCGACATCGCCTCCTTTGTTTATGTTTACTTTGTACCCGACGTGAAATGCGATATTGGGGGTAATGAGAGTCGCGGGTTGCCCTATTGCTTTCAGTTCAGGGAGCTCTAACGTCCTAAGATACTCGGAGACATCCCCTTTTTTGTGTAGAACTTGGGTGCCACAGGAGTCCGCTTTTGGTGCTAATAACTCAATGCCCATTCGGGCACCATCCTTTTTGAATTGTTTTACCCAGCGAATAACCCCAATACTCCAGTGGCGTTTTGATGCCTCCTGTATACCAACTATTTCCCCGGTCTTGACTTGAGGGGGGACATCTTGGCTCCAGGATAGGCAGAACCCGCCGGGACTGGTGTTGACGACAGTGCATTTGTAGGAGGGGTATTTGTCGGGTTTTTGTGGGGCATTCTCTTCTTGGAAATTGGCAATGTCGAAATCGATTCCGCCAGAGTTAAGGTGGGAAGTGTCTGAATCGAGGTGATGTGCCCACACGTCACCGTTGTCAAGGTTCTCTCGTCTATTGGTGGGTCCAGTATTCAGAAATGGGTTTGATTCTGTCGCATTCAAAATAGTGTCATGATTGTTGTCAGACATCATGCTACTAAAGTCGGCTTTATCAGAGACAAAATAATGGGTAGCGCTAAGGCCTAAACATAGTGTTAATTGGCCTGCTTCTTCCAGTCGAGTGAAGGCTCTCTCTGTCAGCACTCCCCAGGCTTGAATCAATTGGCGTATCAGGTCGTTGGCTATGGCCTTCGGAACGAGGAAGTCAGGGATTGGGTGTGATTGATCTGATGGAAGCTGCAGTTGTACGCGTAAATGGTCAGATAAATCAGCGGCATTCAAGTAACGCATGTGGGTGTGGTCAGTGGGTTCACTCAGCGTATTCATTAGCGCATTATAAATGGGGGGGCTATCACTCAGTAAGCTGATGGTGTACAGGCTAGTTGCTTCAACACTATCTTCGATACTTGCGTAGGGTGTCCAGTTTGCGGTCGCCTTAAATACATGCTGAATCTGTTGCTGGCGTAACTGATTGGGTTTACAGGTTGATAGCAGAAGAAGTCTGAGATATATATCCGAGATAGAGCTGGATGAGTTTTCACCGTTAGGGCTCTTCACTTGCACGTCGAGCAACTTGTACTGCTCTGCAATAAGATAAAGTAAGTGGGCTTCTTTCCAGAAATTAGGTGGTGCAGGGTAGTAGAGTTGGTAACTTCTCAGGAGCACATGGCCTTGTTCCGAGAGCGCGCGGTGTATTGCCATGGTCGCATCTTTTTTCGCGTCCCGGTCGTTCGCCTTAAGCCGTGGCATGGATTGAACCACAATGGTCTTATATCCAGTTGCCAAGTGGTTTTGTAGCGCTTGCGCCAAATTGGCAATTTTACTTTCCTTAGCGGGTAAAATTACGGGTTTATTAAGGAAATGCTTACCCAGACTCTCGCAGATATAGCGAATAGGTTCTCTCAGTATTTCGAGTAGCTGTAGTCGTAGATGGGTATCTGTTTTATATCGATTGACCTCTTGAATGGCGGCATAGAGTTGCTTGGCGCATTCTCCAACATTCATCTGTGGCAGAGCATCTACCCATTCCTGTAACCGCTTCGGTTGCGGTGTACAGAATGAGAGCATGCTTAAATCCTGAGGAGGGATCTTCAAGCGCAGCTTATCCGCTTGGGTTACCATTACCTATCCTTTTTTGTACAAAACTGATTGAATTCATTCGCTTTATTGTCAAGCTAACGAGCCGTTATAAGAAAGTATAGGCAACTTATACCATAGTTGCGAAAATCAATTCAGTTACGGAGTGTTAACATTTGCTAAGAGTGTGGTCTGATAACGGGTTCTCAATTGCAGCTCTGAGAGGACTCCTCCGTGAGAATGGAGATCGGAGTCTTTGAGGTACGGTGGGCTTCTTCCCTTACGAGTTTAGGTACCAGATAGCCTGGAAGGGCAGAGAGCAGGGTCGTAATAAGGGATTTTCCTATGCTTTCATTGACGTCGAAATGGCTAGCACCGGCGACGGGGTCTAGTAGGTGAAGGTAATAGGGGAGAATATGGGCAGTAAAAAGTGATTCACTTAATTCAATCAGTGCTTCAGGTGTATCGTTAATGCCCTTTAGCAATACGGATTGGTTTAATAGAGTGACCCCCGCATTTTTAAGTTGCGCCATTGCGTTGGTAAATAGATCATCTATCTCGTGGGCATGATTGCAGTGTAATACCATTAGTACTTGAAGGCGTGTTTGAGAGAGTATGTCTATGAACTCCTTATCGATCCGCTCAGGTATGACGACGGGCGTGCGAGTGTGAAAGCGAATACGTCGTAGGTGGGGTATTTGCTCCAAAGCTTTTATGAGCCGAGACAGGCGAGTGTTGTTGGTGACAAGAGGGTCCCCGCCGCTCAGGATAACCTCATTTATATCGGTGTTCTGCCCAACGTAGTCAATAATTAGACTCATTTCTTTCGTTGAAATCCCGTTGTCTTGGTATGGGAAGTGCCTGCGAAAGCAATAGCGGCAATGTATCGCGCATGCGCTGCCTAATATAACAAGGACTCTACTGCGATATTTATGCAAAAGACCTTTGATTGGGTTTGCGGTCAGCTCTTGCAAAGGGTCTTCCACATAGCCGTCAATATCGAGAGTTTCTAGAGGGAGAGGCAGCACTTGCTTTAACAGGGGGTCATTGATATCCCCCTTGCTCATTTTATTAACAAAAGCCCTGGGCACACGTAAGGGGAAGTCTTTTTCCGCTTGAATCCACTCGGGGTACTGGCTTTTGGGGATCTGGAGGTGTTCTAGCAAGCTATTTACCGAAGTAAATGCTGTGGAGAGCTGATTTTGCCAGTCTTCGGTCTGACAAGTGGCTATGGTTCGGGTTATCATTGGCGGTTTCCAGATATAAGCGCGGTACGTTGGTGTTAAACTACCCACAGATCGCTGTATTCGATAAATATAGGTAATAATCCATGGCGAAGTATTCTACCAATGAATTCCGCTCCGGTCTTAAAGTGATGCTTGAAGGTGAGCCTTGTGCCATCACTGAGAACGAACTTGTAAAACCAGGTAAAGGCCAAGCTTTTAACCGAGTAAAGCTACGTAATTTGCGCACAGGACGTACATGGGAGCGCACTTTTAAATCAGGTGAGTCTCTCGAAGGCGCTGATGTGATGGAAGTCGACTTGCAGTATTTGTACGCTGACGGTGAATTTTGGCACTTTATGGACCCTCATTCATTTGAGCAACAAGCTGCTGATGAAGCGGCAGTGAGCGATGTGGTCAAGTGGCTTAAGGAAGAGGATATGTGTACTGTCACGTTGTGGAATGATTCTCCACTTGCCGTTGCAGTATCTAACTTCGTTACCCTAGAGATTGTTGATACAGACCCCGGTGTAAAAGGCGATACCGCTAACGGTGGATCGAAGCCTGCGACACTTAGCACTGGTGCTATTGTTCGTGTGCCATTATTTCTTTCCATTGGTGAAGTTATCAAAATTGATACACGCACCGGTGAGTATGTCAGCCGAGCATAATACTCATTAGCGTTAATTACGCGCTGATATAGAAGCCCGATGCCGTCATGGCGTCGGGCTTTTTTGTGAATGAAGGAGTTGAGAATGAGTGATATGTGGCGTCCGACGGCAACACTAGCAACACTGAAAGCTAGAGCTGCGATGTATAGCTCTATCCGGGAGTTTTTGTCGTCTCGAGGTGTTCTGGAGGTGGAGACTCCATTATTGTGCCAGTCGACGGCGATGGACCCCTTCCTTGATAGTTTCCCATTGGAGGGGAAGCGTTATTTACAGACATCGCCAGAATTTCCGATGAAACGGCTGTTAGCGGCGGGCAGTGGAGCCATTTTTCAGATTTCCAAAGCGTTTCGTCAAGGTGAGCGGAGTCGTCGCCATAACCCTGAATTCACCCTGTTGGAGTGGTACCAGCCGGGGTATAGCTTGAGTGACTTACAGGCGGAATTGTTAGCGTTGGTGGGGGAGCTAATGGATGTGTTTGAGACGGAACACGCATTAGATAAGGTGCCGCAGTGTTTTAGTTATGCCGACATTTTTGAGTCTGTTGTTGGGCTTGATCCGCACAGTTGCGGTACCGATGAGCTGGCATCTGCGGCGAAGCGGCATATTGATATTGTCGGCGATGATATCACCAGAGATTCTTGGTTAGACTTGTTAATGAGTCATATGGTCGAGCCTGAGATGCCGGCCGGTTTGTGTGTTGTGACGGATTTCCCGCTGGGTCAAGCGGCACTTGCTGAAGTTGAAACGGACCAGAAAGGGCGCTTAGTTGCCAAAAGGCTGGAGCTTTATATCGGAGGCATGGAGCTGGCGAATGGTTATCAGGAGCTGATCGACAGTAAGGAGCAAATGAGGCGATTTGAGGCGGATAATAACCAGCGCCAATCATTAGGAAAGGACGTCTTGCCTTTGCCAATGCATCTGATTGACGCATTGGCTGAGGGAATGCCCGCTACTTCAGGGATTGCAGTGGGTCTTGATCGGTTGCTAATGGTATTGATGACCAAGGATAGCGTGGCCGACGTGGTCAGCTTTCCTTGGGATCGAGCTTAGCAATGATTCAATCGTCACCGCGAGGAACACGAAAGAAGTGTTCCCGATAGTACTTGAGTTCTTCGATTGAATCTCGAATATCATCCATTGCGAGGTGAGAGCCCTTTTTCTTGATTCCCCTGAGCATCTCGGGGCACCAACGCGCTGCTAACTCTTTAACTGAGCTGACGTCCAGATTGCGGTAATGGAAAAACTTCTCTAGGGCTGGCATATAGCGATAGAGAAAGCGTCTATCTTGGCAAATGCTATTGCCGCACATGGGGGAGCGATTGGGGGTTACCCATTGCTCGAGGTAGGCGAGTGTTTTTTGCTCAGCTTCTTGCTCGGCAATCTTGCTTCTCACCACACGGTCGGTCAAGCCGGATTGTCCATGTTGACGGGTGCACCACTCATCCATACCGTTCATGACCATGGCAGATTGGTGAATGGCCAATGACGGACCTTCACTCAAGATGTTAAGATGTGAATCGGTGACGATGGTGGCGATTTCAATGATGACGTCGTTATCAGGGTCTAATCCCGTCATTTCCAAGTCAATCCAGATGAGATTTGTCTTCTTATTCGTTGAATCAGGGGTCATAGAGTGAAGGCGCCAAATTAAGCAGTCATCCAGTTACTAAGTAGAATACCATTATGGTCTATTAGTATAGGCGATAATAAAAGGAAGTTATTCAATAACTAGCCAGAAACTACCTGCAATTGCGGGTACTCCTGTTAAATTAGAGGAGGCTAAGCCTGTGAAGGCATAGTCGCTGGGCTAATTATATGAATTTAGAAGCAATAATAACCTACATCAGGTTCATTTGTAGTAAAAAAATAGAGATTGATAACATTTCATGGCAAAACGAAAGCTGACACGTAAGCAAAATTGGCGGATTCAAAAGGTTCAAGAAGAAAAAGCCAAACGATTAGAAAAGAAAATGGCAAAGTCTGCAACGGATGAACACCTGGGGCCTGAGCTACAGGGGTTAGTCGTGAGCCACTTTGGGACTTTTGTCGAAATCGAGCCATGGAATAACGACAGTAGTTCTACAGACGCCGACACTGGCTCAGAGGCAATCTCTCTTGATGAGGAGAATGTGCGCTGTCATTTTAGAGCTAATGTGGGCTCAATTGTGACCGGCGATCGAGTGGTGTGGCGCCTTGGAAAGGACGGGTACGGAGTTATTGAGGCTGTATTATCTCGCGAGTCGCTATTAAGTCGGCCTGACCCTAGGGGTAAGCTGAAACCTGTGGCAGCCAACATTGATTTTATCGTATTGGTAATAACACCAGAACCTACCCCTTCAAGTATGTTGATTGACCGCTACCTTGTCGCGGCTGAACTTCAAAATATTGATGTAAAAATCCTGCTAAATAAAACGGATTTGCTGACCGAAAAGAACAAGCCAGCCATTGAGTCCTTATTGTCGACGTATGAAAGTATTGGCTACGAAGTCATGCGCTCCTCTACTGTGAATACAGAAGGCTTAGCGCTGCTTAAGACTAGGCTAGATAATTGTATTAGTGTTTTTGTGGGGCAATCGGGTGTGGGAAAATCCTCGTTGGTGAATAGCCTATTACCCGGAGTTGATCTCAAAGTTGCTGAATTGTCGGAAGGTTCTAAGCTGGGGCGCCACACCACTACCAATGCCAGGTTGTTTCACTTCCCTGATGGGGGAGAGTTGATTGATTCACCTGGAATTCGTGAGTTTGGCCTTTGGCACTTGTCACCCGATAATGTGATCGATGGTTATCGCGACTTTCAACTGCATGTTGGTATGTGTCGATTCCGTGATTGTAAGCATGACCGCGAACCGGGGTGTGCCCTGCAGTTGGCGGTTGAGAAGGGCGAAGTGAGCGCTCAGCGGTTTACCAATTATTTTGCTATTGTTGACCTGCTTGTTCAAGAAGGAAACTAATATAGCGCTGAGTAGGGCTCACTAGAAGAACTCCCCGTCACCATTATCGCCCTCTTGGGTGTCGGTTTCGTTGGTTCTCTGATCGATAGTTTTACGAATCTGCTCAAAAGGAGAGCTATCATCTGCGGGAGGTGATGGCTTGGCTGGCTCAAATGTATCCTCATCGATCTCGATATCCAGTGATTCTATATCATCTGGGGTCGTGGTTTGCGGCTGTTCCGGTATTTCTTCCAAACCCTCCTGCAAACTGCTATCGAATTCAGGGTCTTCAGGTAACGGGTTGTCCTTATCTTTTTTATCGGAGCTTCCCTGTTGTTGTCGAGCCATACGTTGAGCAGAACTGTTACTGAGTACGAGAATGCTTATTCGTCGGTTTGTTGGATTGAGAGGGTTTGCTTGATCATAGAGCGAAGATGATGCCAAGCCGACAACCTGAGCGATCTTAGTTTCGTCGATACCACCTTCAACTAAAGAGCGACGTGCAGAATTGGCGCGCTCTGACGATAATTCCCAGTTGGAATAGTCCTTACGCTCTGTAAATGCCGCGGCGTCAGTATGCCCAGAAATACTGATTTTGTTATTGAGGGTGCCAATTGTTTCTGCAAGCTCCTCTAGTATTGCTGTGGTGTAAGCTTTGATTTGGTTGCTGCCGCTATCAAACATAGGGCGGGAATCTTTATCAACAATTTGGATCTGCAGGCCGTCATCGGTGACCTCGATAATGATCTGTTCTTTATATTTTTCCAGCTCGGGGTTATCGTCGATCTTTGCTTCCAGTGTGCTTTGCAGCTCTTTGAATTTTTTAGCTTCTATTTGTTGTGCAAGGTTTTGTACCGTGTTTTCATCCACGATAATACGTCTTTTCTGCAGCTCTTCTTGGGACATGGTTTCTTCCTTTCCACCGTCGTCTGAGCTATCAGTGTCTTTAAGGCTGCCCTCCAAATCGATGATATAAGGTGAGCCACCTTCGGTGAAGGCTGAAGGGTCGTTAAAGTAACCTGAAATGGCGTTCTTCTCTTCTACAGTGGTCGCTTCCATTAGCCAAAGCACTAAAAAAAACGCCATCATTGCCACAGCAAAATCAGCAAAAGCGACTTTCCATGCGCCGCCGTGGTGACCGTGAGAGACCTTTTTGATTCTACGTACGATGATGGGACGTTCGCTGTCTTCAAACTCCATTGTTAACGACCGCGAATATGTTCTTCTAGCTCAGTGAAGCTTGGACGGTCGTTGGCATAAAGCGTTTTTCGACCAAACTCTACTGCAAGCTGAGGGGGGATACCATTGACTGTTGCTAACATGGCAGTTTTCGCACATTCCAGAACCTTTGTGCTCTCCCGAGCGCGGTGCTCCATTGATGTACTTAAGGGGGCAACAAAACCGTAGGCGAGCAACACCCCCAGAAATGTTCCAACTAAAGCCGCAGCCACATGTAATCCTAACTCTTCTGGGGGACCTCCTAGAGATTTCATTGTGATGACGATGCCCATGACGGCAGCTACGATCCCAAAACCGGGTAATGCATCAGCAATTTTGCCTAATGAGTGCGCAGGTAATTCTGCTTCTTCGAGTGTGGTTTCGATATCTTGGTCCATTAGGGTCTCTAGTTCGAAGGCGGATAGATTGCCTGAGGAAATGATCCGCATATAATCGCAGATAAAGTCTAACAATTTAGGGTCTCCTGAAATACGTGGATATCGAAGGAATAGCTCGCTTGCCTCAGGATCTTCAACGTCCTCTTCTATCGCCATCAAGCCATTGCGACGGGCTTTGTTAAAAATCTCGTATAGCAACGCTAGCAGATCCATAAAGTGATCCTGTGTATGCTGTTTGCCTCCAAACACCCCCTTAATTGACCGTCCAACCGACTTAATTAGGTGGGGAGGGTTGGCGACGATGAAGTTTCCCAGAGCGGCGCCACCAATGATCATCAATTCAAATGGCTGCCACAGCGTAGCTAGATCCCCGTGGGAAAGTACGTAGCCGCCAAAAACGCTCACGCAAACAATGATATAGCCTACAATTATACCCATGAAATTTAGGTGGCCTTAATTATAACCCTGTGATTGGATTTATTGGTTCTAAGTCTATAGTTAAAGTTAAGGACAGCTTTAGCGATTTCACAAATATGTCGACACCCTTTCAGCCTAAAGGCCTAGATGCCTGGCTAGATATCTTAGATCACAGTTTATTACCGGTCATTCCCGCGACAGCCAAGGTGCTGGGGCGAATGATGAAGGACCCTGACGTGTCGTTGTATGACATTGGGACGTTGATCGGGCAAGACCCTGTGATGACTGTGCACCTTATTCGTGAGGTCAATCGTGCGTTTGCCAAGAAAAGTGCGGGTACACTGACCAACGTACATCATTGTATTTCATTGCTGGGCCTTGATCGGGTGATGTTGTTAATCAAGCAATTCAAGGCCATTAAAGGCGATCCCAATAACGCACGTGATATGACTTATCTGCGTGCGATAATGCAGAGTTTACACGCGGCCGAGCAAGCAAAAGCGTGGAATAAGCTTAAACGCCAAGCGTCTCCTGAGCACGTGTACCTATCGACACTGATGGCAGGGGTGCCGATGTGGTGTTTGTGGCGCTTTGCCTATAAAGAAATGAATATAATCAATACCTTACAAAAGAAGGAGCGTATACCTGCGGTGGACGCAGAGCGTGCGGTACTGGGTTGTACACGGGAGCAGTTGGTGCTGGCGTTAGCGAGGCGGTGGCACTTTCCAGACAATATTCTGGATGCGATGGACGGTGAAAAATTGCCCTCGAATCGTTATCTTGCTGCTGCAATTAATGTCGGTCTTACTGCAATAAAGCCAAAGCTGCCGAATAAAGATGAGACGGGACGCATTGCTAATTCATCTTCCTTTCCAGTGGCATTAGCCAACTGGGTTGCGCAGGAATCCAGTATTGATTGGTATTCTCGGTATACCTATCGTTGCATTGCTATTATTGGCGCGTACCTTGGTGTTCAGCAAGCCGAGGCTTGGTCCGTTATTCGTGGCGCAGCAATACAAACATCGAATCAGTTCCCTATTCCTGGGGTTCAAACCCCCGCTGCACGCCTAGTCTTTCCCCCGGGACCACCCCAAAGACGCCGAATTTCAGCGGCAGTATTAGCGAAAGTTGTCAGTCGCATGAATGAAGGGGAGTCGGTGACAGTGGTGACGCGAACGCCTAGCAGAAAGACCGAAACACCCAGTGCCTCAGCAGAGGTGACAAAAGTCTATCGAAAGGAGAGCGAGAATACTCAGCGTATTGATGCGTCGAATAATAACGCTCCGAGTAGGCCTGTTACCCCCGTTGCTCCACCCGCTGTATCCGGCGAGTCGAAGTCAGCGGGTTTCATTAATGAAATGAAGCGTCGTGTGTTTGATAGTTATGTAAAGCGTCTAATCAACGAGGTAGGCTATTTTTCGGCGGAGCATGAAGTTATTCGCTGTACAGCTGATGTGTTATTTGATGTAACAGAATTGCAGCGGGTTGTTATTGGTTTGATCGATCGACGAACAGCCACATTACAGGGCTACTATGCAGTGGGGTGTGAGGAGCATCCAAGGTTAGCGAAATTTAAAGCAGGGCTGCAGCCGCCGAATTTCTTTACCCAGCTTATGCGTAAACCCCAGGCGGTGTGGGTAAACCCTGAGCGAGAATCTGGGATTAGCGGATTGGTACCGGGTGAATTCAAGCAAGCTGCTCTCAGTGATGAGTACTTTGTAATGTCTGTGTTTAATGGCAAGGGAGCTTTTGGGTTGCTTTATGCAGATAAGGGGGGCACCGGAAACCATAACCTGCATGAGACGGAGTTGAGAGTGTGCAGGGCCATCGCCAACGCAACCAGTAAGCATTTGATTTTAATGTCAAAAAAAGGGAAAGCAGGCTAACGCAGGACTTTTCCCTTCAGTTCCTTTAGAATCCAGCCATTCTTTAGTATTTCCGTTTACAAAAGGTAAAGACATGGCGGCAGATTCTATTCAGTTACCCCTCCTTATCGAGGCAGAGCAGTTAGAGCCCTATTTGGGGCATTCCAATGTACTTATCGTGGATCTTTCTAAACCACAATTGTATTTCCGTTGTCATGTACCGGGTGCAGTTCATTTACCTTTTGCGTCACTAATGAAAGGTGAAAAGCCAGCCCCTGGTTTGTTGCCGAGCGTGGAGCAGTTAACAGAGGTTTTTTCCGGTTTAGGACTTACGCCTGATACCCATGTCATCGCCTATGATGATGAAGGTGGTGGCTGGGCTGGACGTCTGTTGTGGACTCTGGAGTTGATAGGCCATAAGCATTACTCCTATCTTAACGGTGGTATTCACGCATGGGTGAAGCGCAAAATGGACATTCAGAGTGAAGAAATGTTGGCATCGCCGTCAACCTATAAGGTTTCACTTGATATGACTGACGCTGTCGATAAGGACTATATCGTAGAGAACTATCAACGAGACGACCTTATTGTATGGGATGCGCGATCTCCTGAAGAGCATAGTGGAGAGAAAATGCTCGCGGCACGAGCGGGGCACATTCCGGGGGCTGCGAACTATGAGTGGACTCGAGCGATGGACCGTATGGACGCACTACGGATTCGAGATTTAGATGTCATTCGAAAAGAATTGTCTGATATTGGAATTACCGCGGACAAAGAAATCATTACCCATTGCCAAACCCATCATCGCTCCGGTTTTACCTATTTGCTTGGACGAATCCTTGGGTTTGAGAATATTAAGGCCTACCCTGGTTCGTGGTCTGAGTGGGGGAATGATGCAGATACCCCTGTTGAGCTAAGCGATATTTAACGCCTGAGTCAGTGCACGCGGTTACTTTATACCGTTGTTTTCCATTTTATTAGATGATGTCCTTATGAACGAAAAACTTGCAGTATTTCCACAATACATTGTCCCGCAGCACTTATTGTCTCGAATGATAGGTTTGGTTGCCGAATCAAAAATTCCAGCGGTGAAGAATACATTTATCCAGCGTTTCATTAAGCTTTATGGAATAAATATGGATGAGGCGTTGGAGTCAGATCCTACGGCTTATGAGTGTTTTAATGACTTCTTTACCCGCGCTCTTGAAGATGGTGCGAGGGACATTACTCAGGAGGGTATAGCAAGCCCGGCCGACGGTGCGGTAAGTCAGATTGGAGAAATATCAAACGATCTGATTTTTCAAGCAAAAGGCCACCATTACAGGCTGGATCAATTGTTAGGTGGCAGCTATGAGAAAGCCGAACCCTTTAAGAATGGTAGTTTTGCGACCATCTATTTATCTCCTAAAGATTACCATCGTGTACATATGCCATTTGCTGGAACGCTGACAGAAATGACTTATGTTCCTGGCAAGCTATTTTCTGTGAATGGTATGACCGCAAGTCAGGTGCCTTCACTTTTTGCGCGTAATGAACGTGTTGTTTGTCACTTTGATACCGCAGTGGGTCCAATGGTTGTGGTGTTGGTTGGCGCGATGATCGTTGCAAGTATTGAAACGGTTTGGGCGGGTTTGGTGACTCCGCCAAAACGGAAACTATTAGTGAAAGATTACACAGAGCAGGGTCGCCAGGAGATTGTGCTTGATCGCGGGGCGGAAATGGGGCGTTTCAAATTAGGCTCTACAGCGATAGTGTTGTTCCCAGAAGGTAAAGTGAAGTGGGATGAGCAGTTAAACGAAGGCTCCCCTGTACGTATGGGTCAAAATATCGCAACAATTATCTAATAACAGTTTAACAACTTACGGGTAGATATTTTGGCCCCAGGTTGTAGAATTGCAAGCTTTCACCTGCCGACAGACAGTAGGTGTTTTGCACTATCATTATTTGAAGTCGGGATAAAGGACACAGAAGCCTGTCCCAGAAGTACTTCGGTAATAGTTAAACCGTGCAGGGTGTGCCATAGCACCCAGAAGTGTTCGAAAATTAAGAATAAAATTTGTTCGCGCTATACTCAAGGGGGGGAGTGACGCTACTTAGCGCTAGGATAATAGTGCTGGGGATGATGTACCCTAATGCCGGAGTTTACGTTTGAAAATTGAAATATATCCGAAGAAGATATTAGTTACCCTATGTGTCGTGATATTTGCCCTCATGTTATTAAACTTGCTGGGTATTGTTTCCAAATTTGGATTTGATCACGATTATGTCTATGGGTTAGTTCCATTGTTTGATTTCGATACAGAAAAGAACATCCCAACGTTTTTCTCTGCCTGTATGCTGATGCTCTCAAGCGCTATTCTTGCCACAATTACGCACATCTACCGGCGGGGTGGTGAGGCTTTTATCGCATGGGGTGGGCTGTCGATAATATTTGTATTTCTCTCTATCGATGAAATAGCCTCAATTCATGAGCGTTTTATTGAGCCTGTTCGCACATTACTGAATGTCTCTGGTTTGCTATTTTATGCTTGGGTTATTCCTTATGGTTTGGCGTTAGCGGTATTTATGGTGTTGTATCTGGAGTTTTTACTTAACTTACCCGAAAAAATAATGAGATTGTTTCTATTGTCAGGCGGCATTTATGTTTCTGGCGCCCTGGGAGTGGAATTGCTTGGTGGTAGGCACGTATCCCTTTACGGCGCGGACAACTATGGCTACGCACTTTTTTGCACCGTTGAAGAAACGCTAGAAATGGTGGGTATTTCGCTATTTATTTATACGCTGTTAAGGCATATGGTGGAGCGCTTTTCATTCTTTACTATATCAGTCGTGGGCGTTAAACATCCTGGCTAAGGTTGAGAGAGTGTTGATGTAAGGCCCAGTCAATATGCTCTTTCACCATGTCGCTCACGCTGTCTCTTTTGCGCTCTAGTGCGTCCACAATTTGCGGTGAGAATGGTGCGTTACCTAGCCCGATGGCGAGGTTTCGTTGCCAGCGTTCGTAGCCAATTCGTCGAATAGCTGAACCCTCGGTGTTACTCAGAAAGGTAGTTTCATCCCATAAAAATAGCGCCAATAAGTCTTGATTGTCTAGTTCGTGGCGGGGGTGGAAGTCATTTTCTTGTGTGTCATTGGCGAAGCGGTTCCAGGGGCATACTAGTTGGCAGTCGTCGCATCCGAATACTCGGTTTCCCATGCTTTTACGAAATTCTTCTGGAATTGCATTCTTAAGCTCGATCGTGAGATAAGAGATGCATCGCCGCGAATCAACTTGATAGGGGGAAACAATGGCTTGGGTAGGACATTTGTCTAAACAGGACCGACAGGACCCGCAGTGATTCTTAACTGGTGGGTCGGTGGGTAGCGATAGGTCAACAAATAGTTCGCCCAAAAAGTACCAAGACCCCGCCTGTTTGTTGAGTAGGAGTGAATTCTTCCCAATCCATCCTAACCCGGATTTTTCTGCGAGAGCCTTTTCCAACACGGGAGCGCTATCCACAAAAGCCCTATGACCAAAGGGACCGATAGCGCTTTCTATGGTTTTTGCCAGTTTAGTTAGACGCTTTCGAATGAGTTTATGGTAATCCCTGCCGAGTGCGTAGCGCGAAATATAGGCCTTGTCTTTTTGTTTCAGAATGGAAATGGTATGTATGTTTTCTGGCAAATAGTCCATGCGAACAGTGATCACGCTAAGCGTACCGGGCTCCAATTCATTGGGGCGACTTCGCTTTGTGCCGTGGCGCTCCATGTAATCCATTTCGCCATGGTATTGATTGCTCAGCCAGTTCTCCAGGTGTTGCTCGTGCTCTCCCAGGTCCACGTCACTGATTGCGACTTGCTGGAACCCTAGCTCCTGCCCCCAGCGTTTGATGTCTTGGGTGAGTTGATGGAGATCGATTGTGCTGATTTTGGCCATGGATCTGAAAATCACTAGAAATAGGGAAAGGTATCGTTACGTTAGCGGGTTATGCAGTATATCAAGTAACCTATGCCGCCGTCTCCGGAAAGGTTGTGATTACACGGCCTAGCAACGTGTTAGATACCTTGTAATGTTGTCTGCATTAGCGCTAGTCTTGAAAAAAACGCGCTGACTGTAGTGAACCTGATGATCAAAACCGAATTGCACCCTATATCGACTCGCCCTGCTTTGTATACTAAGCATCTCCCATTAGCCCTTTATCAGACTCAGCAAGTGCAGGACCTTGATCGACTAGCGATTCAAGCACAGGGTATTTCTGGTTTTCTACTCATGAGTAAGGCGGCGACCGCCACGTTTGACGTTATTTGTCGAAAATTTGATGGCCAAGGTAGCAAACACCTAACTGCCTTTTGTGGTGTTGGTAATAATGGCGGAGACGGTTATGTCATTGCTAGCCTGGCGCTGCAAGCCGGTTGGTCTGTCGAAGTCATTCTGGTAGGAGACTGCGATAAATTGACGGGGGATGCATTGATAGCTTATCAGCAGGCCGTTGCGGCAGGTGTTCCTATTCAATATTGGGTCGCGGGTAAGTGTGAGCTACCTTTGCAGGGGGTCGTTGTGGATGCTCTCTTGGGAATAGGGCTGAAAGGGAATGTGCGTGAGGATATGTCCGAAGTAATCGGTGATATCAATCAGCTAGGGTTGCCAGTGTGTTCTGTTGATATTCCATCGGGGTTATGCGGCGATACCGGAGCTGTTTTGGGCTCTGCTGTTAAGGCGAATTTTACGGTGACCTATATCGGTGTGAAGCAAGGGCTGCTCACAGCACAGGGCCCGAATATGAGCGGGGAGTTATTTTTTGCAGGGCTGGATGTTCCAGATGTCGTATATCAACAAATACCCGAAAGTACCATGCGAATTGACCGCTGCTATGTAGATCGAACATTGGGGGTGAGGGATCGTAGTGCCCATAAAGGCATGTTTGGGCATGTATTGGTTGTTGGGGGCGATAGCGGTATGGGCGGCGCCGCCATTATGGCAAGCGAAGCTGCCGGATATAGTGGTGCAGGATTGGTTACTGTGCTTACTCGCGGTGAGCATGTATCGCCTCTTTTGGCACGGTACCCTGAATGCATGGTTATCGATGCGGACAAGCATGTGACGGCGATTGAAGAGGTCTTGGGGAGGGCTAGTGTCGTTGTTATTGGGCCGGGTATCGGTAAAGGTGCCTGGGCGGTGGGGTTGCTACAAAAAGTATTTGAGACTGACCTTCCTGTTGTCCTGGATGCAGACGGTCTTAATTTTTTGGCTTCTGCGTCGGGGAAACCGTTTCGTCAGCGGGGGAATTGGATTTTAACGCCTCATTCAGGTGAGGCGGCGCGACTGCTCAATATATCAGTATCGGAAGTAGAGAGAGATCGATTTGCCAGCGTCCGAATGCTTAGCCAGCAATATTCCGCGATAACAGTATTGAAAGGTGCTGGGACGTTGGTTGCGAGCTCGCCAATTCATGATCGTTCTAACGTATATCTTGCTAATGTAGGTAATCCTGGGATGGCGGTAGGGGGTATGGGGGATGTGTTAAGTGGTGTGATCGGTGGGCTTATAGCGCAAGGCTATCCATTGAGGGACGCTGCATCTCTGGCGGTATGGTTGCATGGCAAGGCTGGCGATTGCGCGGTGAAAGAATTTGGGGAGAGGGGCTTGCGGGCAACGGACCTATTGACCTATATTCGCCGCTTAGCAAACGGGGTTCAAGTATTGTGCAAACATCGATAACAGAATTAGTTGGCGTGGCGGACACTGAGGCTTCTTTAGTTGCTTTAGGAAACGAATTTGGTATGGCACTAAAAAGCGGGGTTGTGGTCTATTTACAAGGTGATTTAGGGGCGGGTAAGACCACGTTTTGTCGTGGAGTACTGCAAGCGTTTGGACATAGCGGTTCGGTTAAGAGCCCAACTTACACGCTGGTTGAGCCTTATGAGTTGGGCAAGCAGGTTCTGTATCATTTTGACTTGTACCGTGTTGCAGATCCTGAAGAGTTAGAGTTTATGGGGATTCGCGAATATTTTGTGCCTGAAGCGATATGTTTGCTCGAATGGCCTGAGAAAGGTAAGGGCGTTATTGCTGAACCTGATGTAGAATTGATCATAGAAAAACATAAGAGAATTCGGCGCTTACGTTTTTTAGGCAGGACTGAGCGCGGTCGGAGCATTGTTAAGGGTGAGTTCTCCAAAAGAATGAGTAAAGGCGAATAGGATACGTGTGGCATTGTTTCAGGGGTGTAAGGCAATGAAGGATGTTTGTCACTGGTATGTGACGGCAACGGGGCGGATGCTACATGCAGTGTTAGGCATGGCATTGTGTTTGTCAGTTTCGACGTATGTACATGCAGCGGAAAAGATTAATAATGTGCGCGTGTGGCAAGCACCGGATAGCACGCGGGTCGTTTTTGATTTGTCAGGCCCGGTCGATCATCGAATTTTTACCCTTACGCAGCCAAATAGGGTTGTGATAGATCTAAAAAATACCTTAAGAACCAAAGCCTTATTCAATGTGGACCTCAAAACAAGTTCAATTGCAAAGGTTCGTAGTGCAATGCAAAATACTGAGAACCTACGGGTTGTCTTAGACCTTAAAAAGCCGCTTCGTCCAAAGAGTTTTTTGTTAAAACCCAATAATAAGTATGGTCATCGTTTGGTGCTAGATCTTGAAGGCTCCATTGCTACGATGCCTAAAAATGCGATTGTCACCTCCACAACAGTGGATACTGCGAAGCCTATTCGTAAGCAAGGTGGGATGACTGTTGGTGGGCGAGATATTGTGGTTGCTATCGATGCAGGGCATGGGGGCGAAGACCCAGGTGCTATTGGACGTAAAGGGACCAGAGAAAAGCATGTGGTGCTTAAAATTGCTAAAGAGCTGAAAGCTGCGCTTGATAAGCAAAAGGGTATCCGTGCTGAGCTAATTCGTAAGGGAGACTATTATCTTAAGCTCAAGTCTCGTCGGGAGATCGCGCGTAAAAAGCTCAAAGCAGATTTTTTCGTGTCTATACATGCGGATGCCTTCAAAAATGGTAAGGCGAGCGGAGCGTCGGTGTTTGCACTGTCTAGGCGAGGTGCGACCAGTACGCTTGCAAGAGTGTTGGCGGAGCAGGAGAATCAGTCGGATTTGATTGGTGGGGTGAACCTTGATGACAAGGACGAAGTGTTGGCGAGTGTGCTTGCTGATCTGGCGATGGAAGGCAGTATGGAGCACAGCCTAACGGTGGGGAAATACGTACTCAATGAAATGGGTAAGGTCACCAAGCTCCATAAAAAACACATAGAACAAGCGGGTTTTGCTGTGTTGAAGTCACCTGATATTCCATCAATTCTTGTGGAAACAGGGTTTATTTCCAATGCGACAGAGGAGAAAAACCTGAATTCATCTTCTCATCGTAAGAAACTAACAAAGGCCATAAGTAAGGGGATCGTCAAATATTTTGATCAGCACCCTCCGCCCAATACAAAAATAGCACTCTTGAAAGAAAAAGAAGCAGCATTTGCTCACCATACCATTCGCCGGGGAGAGACATTGTCCAAAATAGCAAGCCGTTACCAGGTGAGCTTGAACAGTTTGCGTAAAGCAAACGCCATGTCCCAGGTTGACGTCATTAAAATTGGTCAGACTTTGCGTATACCGCAGTCCTAAACTCGCTAGATTTCTTATGTCTAAAATAAACAAATTAAGCCCACGCTTGGCCAACCAAATAGCGGCAGGTGAGGTGGTCGAACGCCCCGCTGCTGTGGTGAAGGAGCTATTGGAAAATAGTATTGATGCTGGAGCAACACGGCTCGAAATTGATATTGAACAAGGTGGTATCAAGCTTATACGCATCCGGGATGATGGGTGTGGTGTCGAGAAGGAAGACCTGCCACTTGCGGTTGCAAGACATGCAACGAGCAAAATACATGATTTGGATGATCTCGAAGGTGTTGAAACGCTAGGGTTCAGAGGAGAGGCGTTAGCCAGTATTAGCTCTGTTTCTCGACTCAATATGAGTTCTAGCGCGCTCGAGAGTGGTACCGGCTGGCAGGTGGTCACGGAAGGGCGCGATATGACGGCGCAAATCCAGCCCGCTGCTCACCCAAAAGGTACTACCGTCGAGGTGCGTGATCTGTTTTTTAACACGCCGGCGAGGCGCAAATTTTTACGTACCGAGAAAACCGAATTTGGTCATCTTGATGATGTCGTTAAAAGATTGGCACTGAGTAATTTTGATGTGGCTTTTACCCTGAGGCACAACCAGCGAGTGATTCACAGTCTGAGAGGTGCAAGGACTGAGGCGGAGGAAGACCGTCGTGTCGCTAGCGTGTGTGGCCCTAATTTTATCCAAAATGCTGTTAGGGTTGATACCGAGGTTGGTGAGTTACGCATGTGGGGGTGGATGGGATTACCGACTTTCTCGCGGAGCCAAGCGGATTTGCAGTATTTTTTCGTGAATGGGCGGCATGTACGAGACAAGGTCGTGACCCATGCTGTGAGGCAGGCGTATAGGGATGTGCTATACCACGGTCGACATGCCGCTTACGTACTCTATCTCGAGTTGGAGCCGAAAGGGGTTGACGTAAATGTTCACCCTACTAAGCATGAGGTGCGTTTTCGAGAGACGCGTCAGGTTCATGATTTTCTATTTAGGAGTTTGCATCGTGCTATCGCCGAAGTGACACCGGAAGATACCTTAGCAAATGATACTGAGGTAATCGACTCTGCACCTCAGGGGCAAATGGTGGGGGAGTTCCGCGAGCAAACGGCGCTGGGACTCGGGCAGGGTGGTGGGCAAGCGTCAGCAGTATTGGAGCCTCAGTCTTCAATGGGAAGCCTTCAGCCCTTGGGCTATTCTTCTGGTGGTTCGCCCACTGTCGCCCCAGTACGAGAAACGATGCAAGCTTATGCAGGGTTGCATCAGTCTATTGCTGAGCCAACAGGGTATACCCCCGTCGTCAGCATGGAGACTGGCGAGGTAGAGGTGCCGCCGCTAGGTTACGCAGTTGCTCAATTGCATGGTATTTACATTCTGGCTGAAAGCAAAGAGGGATTGATTGTTGTGGATATGCATGCAGCGCACGAGCGAGTCACTTACGAGCGTATGAAAGTCAGTTGGCAGACTCAGAGCATGAAATCGCAGCCATTACTCGTGCCGGTGAGTATGGCTATTAGCCGTGGTGAAGCGGAGCTTGCCGAAGACAAGGCGGAGTTATTTCTGCAGCTGGGGTTTGAAGTGGAGCGAATGGGGCCAGAAACGTTATTGGTGAGACAAGTTCCCGTATTTTTGAAGGATGCGAACGTAGAGCAGCTAATTCGTGATGTAATTTCCGATATTAAAACCTATGGCTCTAGCGAGCGAGTCGAAGAGCAGATTAATACGCTGCTGGGCACTATGGCCTGTCATGGTTCGGTCAGGGCTAATCGCCGTCTCACTATTCCAGAAATGAATAGCCTGTTAAGGGATATGGAACGAACCGAGCGAAGCGGACAGTGTAATCACGGACGGCCAACCTGGTCTCAGATGAATATGAAGGAACTCGACAAACTATTCATGCGGGGGCGCTAGATGAATAGATCATCGATAAAACCGCCGGCCATATTTCTTACAGGCCCCACAGCATCGGGTAAAACGGCGCTTGCACTTGAATTGGTAAAACGTTATCCAATGGAGATCATTAGCGTGGATTCCGCGCTAATTTATCGGGAAATGGACATTGGAACGGCAAAGCCTGACGCTGAAATGTTAGCGTTGGCCCCCCATCGATTGATTAACTTTCTTGACCCTTCGGAGTCGTACTCGGCATCAGATTTTCGCGATGATGCTTTGGAAGCGATGGCTGATATCACCAGCAAAGGCAAAATTCCTTTGCTGGTGGGGGGAACGATGTTGTATTACAAAGTACTAAGAGAAGGTATTGCAGAACTACCGCCTGCGAATGATGCTATTCGCGCGGAAATCAAAGCAGATGCGCTGGCAAATGGGTGGGAATCGGTTCATCGTAAACTCGCTGAGGTTGATCCTGTTGCAGCTAAGCGCATACATCCGAACGACCCGCAGCGAGTGGAGAGGGCGTTGGAAGTCTATAGGATCTCTGGTAAATCCCTCACTCAATGGCATGAAGAGCAAAAAGCGAAGGGTAATGATCAATCTTGGGGGGGCGATGTGAATGCGTTTCCTTACGAGGTTACGTCGATTGCAGTTTGCCCAGAGGACCGGGCCAAATTGCATGAACGTATTGCCCAGCGTTTTCACATAATGCTCAATGATGGGTTTATGGATGAGGTCAGGCGATTGTATGATCGCGGCGATCTTGATCCTAGTCTGCCTTCGATTCGGGCGGTGGGGTACCGCCAGGCCTGGGATTGCTTAGAAGGGAATTTGAGCTACGATGAAATGGTAGAGAGAGGAATTATTGCAACTCGACAGCTAGCCAAGCGACAAATAACTTGGCTACGAAGTTGGTCAGATTTGCATTGGTTTGACGGTGAAGACCCAGAATTAATTGAAAAGGTCTTGAAAATTGCCCCGTTGGCCCCCATCCTACCTTAGCCGACGAAATTTCCAGGAATCTGGAATTATTTGTTCATATTTTGAACTACTTTGGCCCACATTTGTTTGGGCAACGCTTTTAAAGGAGACGACCATGTCTAAAGGTCATAGCTTACAAGACCCGTTTTTGAACGCTTTAAGAAAAGAAAGAATCCCAGTATCTATCTTTTTGGTTAATGGCATTAAATTGCAAGGCCAAATTGAATCGTTTGATCAGTATGTTGTGTTACTGCGTAATACAGTAAACCAGATGGTTTATAAGCATGCTATTTCAACCGTTGTACCCGCACGCAACCCTCGTAATGAGCGGTCTGAGCAAGGTGCTCCTGGTCATGAAACTCATGATATGGGGCAATAAGCTCTCTTGAATACTTGGTTACTGCTACAGCTCGCTGGTCTGCAGGTTTTTTTACATTCCTAATTAGATTGGCTCATGGAATCATTGTTTGATCGTCCCCAGCAAGGGGAGCGGGCTGTATTGGTACATATCGACTTTCCCCGTCAAGGAAGTCGAGAAGATCCCGAAGAATTTGAATTGTTGGTAGATTCTGCTGGTGCAGAATCTATTAGCATTGTGCGTGGAACTCGTCAGCAACCTGACGCCCGTTATTTTATCGGTAGCGGCAAAGCGGAAGAGTTGGCTGATCGTGTTAGAAGCGACGAAGCAGACTTGGTTATATTTAATCATATCTTGTCTCCCTCCCAAGAACGAAATCTAGAGAAGCTACTTGAGTGTCGTGTGTTGGATCGTACGGGGCTCATCTTGGATATCTTTGCCCAGCGAGCGCGTACGTTTGAGGGTAAACTTCAGGTAGAGTTGGCTCAGTTAGAGCATTTATCTACTCGTTTGATTCGAGGGTGGACTCACTTGGAGCGCCAGAAAGGCGGTATTGGCTTGCGTGGGCCGGGCGAAACACAGCTAGAAACAGATCGCCGATTACTTCGTGCTCGTATAAAAGCAATTCATCGTCGCTTGAATAAGGTGCGAAAACAGCGAGATCAAGGGCGGCGTTCTCGACGCAAGGCTGAGGTACCCACAGTGTCTTTGGTGGGGTATACCAATGCAGGCAAATCCACATTGTTTAATCATTTAACGACCTCTGATGTGTATGCGGCGGATCAATTGTTTGCGACGTTGGATCCGACGTTACGGCGATTGGAGGTTGAAGATGTAGGGGCTGTTATTCTTGCCGATACCGTAGGTTTTATTCGGGATTTGCCTCATAAGCTGGTAGAGGCATTTCGCGCGACCTTGGAGGAAAGTAAAGAGGCAGATCTACTTATCCATGTTGTCGATGCTTGCGCAGAAGAGCGAGGTGAAAATATACGCCATGTAAATGACGTGTTAAAAGAAATCAAGGCAGATGCTGTGCCTCGGCTGCTGGTATATAACAAGATCGACCTGATGGGAGAAGTTGAGCCCCGAATTGATGTGAATGATGAAGGTGAACCTCAGGCCGTGTGGTTGTCAGCTAAGACGGGCGTGGGTACGGAGTTGTTATTTGAGGCACTTCGGAAAAGGGTGGGTCGACGGTTGGTGGAAGGTACGGCTTGTCTGACACCTGATATGGGGCAGTTACGAGCGCTGTTTCATCAATTGGGCGTTGTCGAAGATGAGCGGTATGATGAGTCGGGAAATACCTTGCTGGATATTCGTCTGCCAGAGAAAGAATTTCAACAGGCCTTGAAAAAAACAAATCTAACCGCACAACAGATTAGGATAGAAGTAGGTGAGTCGCCTGACGATGTGTATACCGGTTAGTGAAGGCTTGGCAAGAATTGAGTAGCATGTTGCTCGCTCAGACTATTGAATCGAGTGACAATATAGATTTAAAAGAGTAAGTTATCCGGCAAATACTTGTATTTTTGAGTACTCGGAAATAGCACTGTTTGCTAGTCGTTTATTATTTGAACAATTGGAGACCCCTATGGCCTGGAATGAACCTGGCGGTGGCAACAACAATAACCAAGACCCTTGGCGTGGCAGGAATGATCAGGGCCCACCTGATCTTGATGAAGTATTAAAAAAGCTTCAGGACCGATTTGGTGGCTTGTTAGGCGGCGGAAGTGGTAAAGGTGGCAATGGTAATGGCAACGGTGGATTTGGCTTAATTATCCTCGTCCTAGTTGTAGCTTCAATCATATGGGGTGTCGCAGGGTTTTATCGGGTGGAGCAGGCTGAAAATGCCGTGGTGCTTCGGTTCGGCAAGCTGCATGATACCGTTGGTGCTGGTTTACACTGGAACCCTCCAATGATCGATACCATACGTAAAGTTGATGTAATTCAAGTCAACTCTTTCAGTATGGATGCAACGATGCTAACGAAAGATCAAAACCTTGTGTCCATTGGTTTGGTGGTTCAGTACAAGGTTAAAAATCCAACAAATTACTTTTTGGAGTCTAATAGCCCGCAATTAGCGTTACGTCATTCAACGGAAAGTGCACTTCGCCACGTTGTTGGTGGTACGGATATGGATAGCGTAATTACTGAAGGTCGAAAGGTCATGGCAGTAGATGTTCGACGTCGATTGCAGGAATATTTGGATCGCTACTACTCTGGTTTGGCTGTGACCAAAGTTAACATTGAGGATGCGCATCCGCCAAATGAAGTTAAAGCGGCATTTGATGATGTTATCAAAGCGAAAGAAGATGAAGAAAGAGTACAGAATGAAGCGGAAACCTATGCTAACGGAATTATTCCTGAGGCACGAGGTCAGGCCAAACGAATGAGTGAAGAGGCTTTGGCGTATAAATCAGAGGTAGTAGAGCGTGCAAAAGGTGAGGCCTCTCGATTTACCAAACTGTTGGTGGAATACCAAAAGGCACCGGAGGTCACTCGTCGTCGTCTTTATTTAGAAACCATGGAGCAGGTATATGGGAACACCTCCAAAGTGATGGTGGACGTAGATGGCGGAAACAACATGATGTATTTGCCTCTAGATAAAATGATGGCAGGTGGGTTAGCTGCGGGAGCAGGCAGAGAAACTATCGTATTACCGGAGAAGCGAGTGGTTGTGAAGCCTAATGAAGGTACTACAGATCTACGTGGCATTGATCGTTTGCGCCAGGTACGTGAGAACAAACGTTGGGAGGCGCGATAATGAATACTAAGAGCTTAGTGACCTTATTATTGATCGGAGTATTGGTTTTAGTAGGAACTATGTGCCTGTTTACAGTTGGCCAACATCAGCGCGGATTGCTGTTGCGTTTTGGTGAAATTGTCCAGGATGATCTAGAAGCAGGGCTGCACTATAAGTTGCCTTGGGAAGAGCCGAGGCTATTTGATGGACGAGTGTTGTCTCGTGATCTACCGCCTGAGGAATACCTGACATTAGAGAAAAAGCGACTAATCGTGGACTCCTTTGTGATGTGGAGAATCAGTGATGTAAGTAAATTCTTCACCTCTACTGGTGGTGGGTTGGAGTCTCAAGCCCAAGCGTTGATTTCGCCACGAGTAAACGAAGGTTTACGTAATAAATTTGGTGAGCGTAGCGTGTCTGAGGTAGTGTCAGGTGAGCGAGAAGAGCTAATGGTTCAGCTTACAGAGGAGATCAATAAAGATACCAGAGAAGAGCTGGGTATCGAAATTATGGATGTCCGTGTTAAACGCATTGACCTACCCGCTAATGTAAGCGGCTCTGTTTATCAGCGTATGAGAGCGGAGCGAGAGCGTGAAGCCCGTGAGCATCGATCTCAGGGTAACGAGCAAGCTGAGGGTGTACGAGCAGATGCCGATCGTCAGCGGACGGTTATTTTAGCGACTGCGTTCAGTCAAGCAGAGCAAGTGCGTGGTGAAGGGGATGCTGAGTCTGCTGCAATTTATGCGAATGCCTATAATGAAGATAAAAAATTCTATGGTTTTTATCGTAGCATGCAGTCCTATCGTACTGTCTTTAAAGATAAAAGTGATGTGTTAGTGGTTGAGCCTAAAGGTGAATTCTTTGAGTTCATGAAAAACCCTAAACAATAACGCAGTAATATTCACCCACGGGGCTTGTCCCGTGGTATCATAAGGAAACCGGGTCGGCTTCGCCCCGGTTTTTTTGTGACCTCAAATAATGTAAATTATCACCAGATGTAAAGGTTGTTGATTAGTTTTAAGCTATCTCTAATTGTTTGATATTTGAGAATAAGCCTGAGCTACCGATAACATTTCTGGGGTTGAAAACTGGAATTGGTTTAGATGTCTATTGCTGATAGATGGTTGCTGCCAGAAGGGGTTGAGGAAATCCTCCCCAATCAAGCGGCAAGCTTGGAAAGCTTACGTAGAGAGTTGTTAGATTTATACCGTAGCTGGGGTTACGAATTAGTTATCCCGCCGCTGGTTGAGTATCTAGAGTCCTTGCTTATTGGGTCAGGTAACGATTTGGCGTTACAGACCTTTAAGCTTACTGATCAAAGTACTGGGCGATTAATGGGAGTTAGGGCCGATATGACGCCTCAAGTGGCTCGTATTGATGCGCATACTTTGAATAGGCAAGGCCCAGTTCGATTGTGTTATGCAGGTGATGTTCTGCATACCAAGCCCACATCGTTAAGCGCTTCTCGCAGCGCCATGCAGGTAGGGGTAGAGCTATTCGGTCATGCAGGTGTAGAGAGTGATATCGAAGTGATATTGCTGATGCTAGATACGCTGACTGTTGCGGGTTGTGAGGATATACATCTAGATTTAGGTCATGTTGCGATTTATCGGGTATTAGCGGAATTGGCTGGACTCGATGAAGCACAAGAGATGACATTGTTTGATATTTATCAGCGTAAGTCAGTCCCTGAGTTGGCGGAGTTTTTGGACGCCAACCTTGCGGATTCGCCACTAAAAGATAAGTTTATTGTACTCTCTGAATTGGCTGGAGATCAGCAGGTTTTAGCACGAGCTAAGGCGTTGTTTGCCCCAGTCTCTGACGCGTTAGCGCAGGCGATTGACGATTTGCAGGTAATCGCGGACACCATTAAAGCCAGGAAGCCTGGCGTTGTGCTGTATTTTGATTTAGGGGAGCTGCGAGGTTACCACTATCATACTGGGGCCGTATTTAGCGCCTATTTACCGAATGTGGGGCATTCCGTCGCATCGGGTGGACGCTATGATCACATCGGTGAGGTCTTTGGTCGTGCCCGGGCCGCTACAGGCTTTAGTACTGACCTAGCAAGCCTTATCAAGATTAAGCGGCAGGCCACAAGTAGTTCTTTGCCTTTGGTATTTGCTCCGAATAGCAGTGAACCAGCTCTTTTGGAAGAAGTAACGAAACTTCGACAGCAAGGTGTGAGAGTTGTTGTGAGTTTATCTGGCCAGACCGAAACAGCAGAAGAGATGGGTTGTACACAGCAACTAACGTTGCAGGATGGCCGTTGGGTTATGTGTGCGGTGTAAGGCTCTTAGATATACCATATAGCTTGGCTTCGATATGATCGTGGCCATAGTTAATTTTTAACAACTGTAAACAGAGATACCGAAAAATGGGTAAAAATGTAGTCATTCTTGGCACCCAATGGGGTGATGAAGGCAAAGGGAAAATTGTAGATTTGCTGACGGATCGTGTCGCATGTGTTGTACGATTCCAAGGTGGACATAATGCAGGCCATACGCTTGTCATTGATGGTGTTAAGACGGCTTTACACCTTATTCCTTCAGGTATCCTGCGAGATAATGTTAAGTGTTTGATTGGTAATGGCGTGGTCGTAGCCCCAGACGCGTTGCTGAAAGAGATCGCAATGCTCGAAGATCGGGGCGTGCCGGTTCGAGACCGATTGCACATTAGCCCTGCGTGCCCGTTGATCTTGCCTTACCACGTAGCGCTTGATCAGGCTCGTGAAATCGCGAGAGGAAAGGCTAAAATTGGTACTACTGGACGTGGTATTGGTCCAGCATACGAAGATAAAGTAGCGCGCCGTGGATTGCGTTTAGGTGATATTTATCATCGCGAACGTTTTGCTTCTAAGCTTGGTGAAGTGTTGGATTATCACAACTTTGCGCTTAAGCATTACTACAAAGTAGATACCATCGATTTCCAAAAGGTGTTAGATGAAACTTTGGCAATGGGTGAGCAAATTAAAGAGATGGTCACAGACGTGACTGAGGTGCTTCATCAGCACCGCAAAGCAGGCGACAACATTTTATTTGAAGGTGCTCAAGGTACGTTGTTAGACATAGATCACGGCACCTACCCTTTTGTGACATCGTCAAATACCAGTGCGGGTGGCACTGCAACGGGTAGTGGTTTTGGACCCTTGTACCTTGATTATGTTCTAGGTATTACCAAGGCCTACACGACCCGTGTTGGCTCAGGCCCTTTCCCAACAGAGTTGTTTGACGATGTGGGTGAGCATTTGGCCAAGAAGGGGCATGAATTTGGTACAACAACAGGACGAGCGCGTCGTTGTGGTTGGTTTGACGCGGTGGCTTTGCGCCGAGCCATGCAAATTAACTCTGTGTCTGGGTTGTGCCTGACCAAATTAGACGTATTGGATGGTTTAGATACGATTCGAATTTGTATCGGATATCAGGATCAGCAGGGTAATCCAGTGGACATATTCCCAGTGGATGCAGGTGACTATGATGGTTTGCAGCCGGTGTACGAAGATGTGCCTGGTTGGAAAGAATCGACCTACGGAGTACAAAAATTAGAGGACCTACCTCAAGCTGCAAGAGACTATGTCACAACGCTTGAAAAGGCTGTTGGGGCGCCCATCGATATCGTTTCGACAGGGCCTGACCGCGTAGAGACCATTGTCCTAAACAACCCATTCTAGGATTGTAGCGGATAAAAAAAGCCCCAGCCTGTTGGTTGGGGCTTTTTTGTTTGGTGTAATTAATTATTGCCCTGGCTTTTGTGTGCTAGCGTGTGGGCATGTTGCTCCCAATTTTGCCCATCAAATTTTACGATCGTGATGTTTTTTGGCTGGGTATCGAGGCAGCGTATGTTAATGTCCATCCCGTCAGGGTTAGAGCGAGGAACATAAAAAGGTTTTACCCCGCAAGTCTTACAAAAATAGTGTTGCGCTACGCCAGTGTTAAAGGTGTATGTTGTCAGCTGCTCTTTGTCCGTTAGCAGCGTGAAGTCTTGTTTTGGCACTATGAGATGTAAGAAGCCTGTTTTGTTGCAAATTGAGCAGTTGCAATCTTCCACCTCAATGGTGTCAGGACACTCAACGTTAAACTTTACCGCACCGCAGTGGCAGCTTCCTTGATAGATCATATGATTTTCCGTAACAAGCAAGGGGTGTATGGGTTAAATGATTGGGGTGCCAATGTTTGATGAGTGGCTGTTGTGGAATAAAATAGTGTAGCAACAGTGAGTTATTTTCCAGCCCTCATTCGTCTTGATATATTGATCTACAAAGGTTCCTGATTGCTTTAGTGCGGTATTGGTACTCGGGTCATATGAAGTGAATTGTGTGACCCAATGGGCGCTTGCACTAGTTTTGCTGTTGAATTCAATGATCGGGTTGTGTGCCGTGTGTAAGCCTATCGTGCTATTGTTTTGAGCGTAAGTACGCATCATATCCAGTAGTGCATCCCTAGAATCGAGTTTCCCAGCAGATCCAAAGTCGATGGTAGCACTGGCTATAAAACAAGCTTCTATCGTTTTAAAATCTTGTGTGTCTACTGCGCGACAGTAGCGATAGCGTAATTCGCGAATGGCATCTTTATCATGTAGTTGTTCTAATGTCAGTGTAGCTACGGGTTGCGACATAACGTGGATCCTATTCCATTCGGCTGCGTTGATTGCATTTATAGGACGGTAAGAATAATCGGCATTTTGTGAATAGTAAAGACTCCCTCGTACACCAGGTTCTGGGTGGGTTATTCAGAGGCCCGTAAGTTTAACGCGTGAGTGGTGCTTTTTTTGATGCACAGGAATACCGCGTAGTTAGCACCTTGTAGAAGTAATACGATGGCGATAGCACCGTAGAAAGCAGAATAGAAACCAAAGTGAGGTGCGAGTAAGGAAATGGCGTAATAAAAGCTAGATAAACTTATCAGTCCGAACATAACGCCGCGTAATAGTGCTCGGGCGTGGTGGCCGCTATATGATGCGTGGGTGAAAACGGCGAGGACACTGGCGGCGACAGGGAAGGCGGCAAAAATACCACTATAAATAGGCCCTAAAGCGGTGGCGAACTGAGTAACGCTGAAAACCAGTGCTGCAGCACAAGACATACGTAAAACGATTTCGCGCGCCGAGACCTCTGTCGACAGCTGTTCGCGACGCTTATTGGGTGTGAAGTGAGTAAATAGTCCGATGCACAACAGCGCTGGCACAATGGATATTGACGGATCCAGCGTTATATTTGCGATGCCATATGAAATAAGGAAATAACAACTCCAACCAGTGATTAGGGTTAGAGACCAATGCCAAAACTGCGCGAGCCAACCGTAAATAAAGCAAAAGCTAGTGAGGGCTGTGATGCCAAGTAGTGTGGAGTGGGCAGATGCAACAGCGAAAGCTTCGCCTTGCTCTACGGCAAGAAAAAAAGTGATGGGTCCTGCGATCACGGGAAGCCCCGACAGTAGACCGCTAATAAATGGCCCCCATCTGCGCCCGGCTAAGCTCACAAGTAATATGAATGTCGGGACAATGAGTAACTTTGTAAGTAATAAAATAGACATAGCATAGAATCCCTTCATGGCAGTTGAATATGGCGGATTCTAGAGTGATAGCCGAGGATACACTACTAGTATAATTAAATAGTCGCTATAAATGGGTGTGATTACACGTCTGTGTCGTCCCGTCGATGTTCCGCTTGTTTTCTTTGCTCAGTTTATCATTACTTCGAATGCTAAAAAAATCACGGATGGGTCACCTACGATGTAATCAACGGGTTTCTTCGAGAGCTTGATTACATCTGGTGGGGAGAGGGGCGATAAAGTACTCGGGAAATAGAATGTCGGCTCTTTTTCTCCACTATCGTGATAGTTCTAGCCCAGGGGAAAAGCTGACGGTAATTTCATTGTCTTGGCTTGTCAATAATGCCACCGTCAGTAGAGCGCTCTGCCAATATATGGAGCCCAATTCAATGTGGCTAAGCTGCCCTTTTTGGTGAAATGATGGGCTCTGGGCTGTTACGCCATTCACCTGTTGAATATGGCCATGTTAGTGTGGAGGGTGTAAATACTCTCAAATATGGAGCGCGACTTTGACCTTTCCAGCGGATTTCCCGATTATCGATCCTCACATCCATCAGTGGGATCTCAAACACACCCCGAGAGCTTTGACTTGGCCGAAAAAATTATTGGGTTGGAATAACGGTCTGTATGAAAGGGCTATAATGTTGGGGGCCAAAAAGTCTGATCGAGATTATGTAGGCAAAGTCGATCATGTTGCTCACAATTATCTCCCTGAGACCTATCGGCAAGATGTTCGACATCTGAATCTTCAGCAAATCGTGCATGTAGAAGCTGACTGGAAAGATAAGTCAGGATTGGGCCCGGTGGGCGAGACGTTGTGGGTTGATTCATTATTTCGATCCCAGTCGAATATAGATTTGGGGGCATTAATTGGTTATGTCGATTTTCGCAAAGGCAATGTGCTTGGTATTCTGGATGCACACCGAAAAGCGAGTAAGAAGTTTGTTGGTGTAAGACAAATGCTGGCCTGGGATCATGATAAAGGTATTATGCGCTTTTGTGATCAAGCAAAGCTGTCGCAAGATGTACGCTGGCGACAAGGGTTTGATCTGTTCGCACGCTACGATCTGAGTTTTGAAGCTTGGTTTTTTCATCATCAGTTAGATGAAATGGTGACCTTGGCGAGGGCCTATCCGAATATCCGATTTGTTTTGTGTCATATGGGCACGCCAATTGGTCTGGGGGGGGAGTTTTCAACTTATGGAAAAACATCAAAAGGGCGTGAGTCCACGTTGCGTCAGTGGCAAGAAGGGATGGCAAAGGTCGCTGAGTGTCCAAATGTGCAGGTGAAACTATCGGGTTTTTTTATGCCTGTGGTGGGCTGGGGTTATCACCTGCTCAATCAGCCCCCGTCCTGTGAGCAGGTGCTGGATGATGTGCAGCCGATGTTTGAGTTTGTACTGAAACATTTTGGTGTGGATCGTTGCATGTTTGCATCTAACTTTCCTATGGATAAAGCATCGATGTCTTTTGCTACGTTGTATGACCTGTATTGGACGCTATGTGAGGGCATGGAACACGATGATAAAATAAAAGTGTTCCATGATAATGCGAAGACGCATTATCGTCTACATAACTAGGTTGATAGGTAGAGTCTGCACTTTCTCAATTTGGTCTGAACGGGTAGTGGCTTGGTTAGCAGAGAAAAGTTATCGAGCGAAAGAATGAATTCTTCGACCTCGGTTTTTTTTGCTGAATCCAGTTGTAGATAGGTTTGCTGAATGCGTTGAAACATCCAGTATCCGTAGCTAAGGTTATAGCGCGTTTCCGTTTTTTCTTCGATAGTCAGCTCGGCATCACCGAGTCGTTGTGGGAGTTTATCGCCAGATTTTTTGTTTTCACTCCATGCGATGACAGCATCAATAGTTTGTTGGATCAATGGCATATGGCTATGGGTTATATGATTGAGGACTGGCACGAGTGAATCAGGGATCTGATCATTGCTAAGTAGTCCATTTCGCTCTGATGATGTGTCGCCTCGTAAACGTTCAATCCAGGCTAATACATGAGAGTGTTTAGCCACTAAATCCTTCGGCGCGGGATCTCTGTGAAGGTGTGCGAAGAGGGGGCCAAATAGAGAAAAGTCGGCAAGACAAGGTTGATCTCCAAGTAGAAATCTATGGGCTGTAAAATGAGTGTCCAATAGCCCCAACAACTTCTCTACATGGTTTTCTAATGCATTTTTGGTTTTGTCGGTAATGCCTAGGACAGGTAAATAACCCGACATTTTACCTGCGAAACTTTTAGCAACTTTTGACTGAATGAATTTGGGAAAATAGGGAAGAGCATTGCGTCCAAATTCTCCGATAATAAATGAATAATTTTCGGGGTAATTCCAGCGATAATGTAATGCTGCCATTGGTAGCCATTCATCACTGTATAGCTCAATCAGTTGAGCCGCGATACGTTGCTTGGGGGGCTTGGGAATAGCAGGTGTGGCAGGGTAGTCTTGTTCGAAATGCTCGATGATAATAGTTGAATCTTGAATGGGATCTTTTCCATTAATATAGACAACGGGCATTATCATTTTGCCTACTGCGGGTTGGATTTTTCGCGCTAATGTATATGCATTGGGTCGGACTATGCTGTAGGGGATGCCTTTGAAGTTTAGATAGGTGTTTACTTTTTCAGTATAGGGAGATACTTCCCATCCGTATAATTCAATTTTTTTTGTCATAGCGAGGCTCGCAGTATAGCTTGGGTTCTATGTTCGAATTGAATAATAAGCAGGAACGAAAGCTTGGTGCAAGTTTATCTCGATATTCAGCCAGTGTTTATATGTATATGGAACCATCTAGTGTGAAAGTCGCCAACTGATTCGGCAGATATCGCCAATAATCTTCGGCTAGCACTTCTAAAATTGTAATGCATTATTGATCTTCTGCTGCAAACAGTTTCGCACGCACGGTGGTACGGTATTCACTCGGCGTGATGGCAAGGTTCTTCTTGAAAATTTCCGCAAAATGCCCCATGTCCAAGTATCCAACCGCGAGTGAAATCTCCCCTATGGATAGGTTGGTGTTCTTGAGTAGGTCTTTGGCGACATCGATGCGAATGTTTTGTAAATGTTGTAGCGGTGTTTTTCCATTGGCCTTTTTAAAACGCCGATTAAAAGTGCGGACACTCATATCAAATTGAGTTGCGACCTCACTCAATTTGAACTCTTTTGCAAAGTTATCTTTGAGCCAGCGCTGTGCGTGAACAATATCTTCGTCAGGGTGCCGATTGATCTTTTCTTCGAAATAACTCGTATTTTTATAATCGGAACGGATTTCATGAGAAAAATGACGTTGTACATGATTTGCTATGGTGTTGTCATAAATCTCAGAAACAAAATGTACTGTGAGGTCTGCTAGTGAGTTAACACTGGCGGCGCAATAGATATTTCCTGCTTGGGTAATAAAGTACTCGCGCTTAAGGTCTGCATCCGGGTAGTGTTTTTCAAATTGGTCAAAATAGTGCCAATGAGTGGTGGCTGGTTTGTGGTTGAGCAAACCAGCCTCGGCGAGAAAGCAACACCCAGTCCCCACGCCGTTGATGATCGCTCCAGTATCAGCCTGATCCCGCAACCAGTTCACCAATGGCTGATTGCTTCGCACGACCGGTGAGGGGTTGCGCCAAAGCGAAGGAACATAGATGTAATCGGAGTCTGAGCAATTAGCGATAGATGAAGAGGGTGTAAAGGTGAAACCAGAGCTGGTTACCACCGGTTTGCCGTCAGAGGATACTGTCTGTATATCTAGCCGTGTTGAGTGCCGCTTTTTCCCTCGCGCAGCTCCCTCCGCCGTTCGCAACATTTCAATCGGTAATGTACAGCTACTGGCGAGCATGTTATCACATAGAACTAGCGTGATTTTTGTGTGATTGGGTAATAATTGAGATGTTTTTTTTGTGTCCATATAGACATTCTAGCCTTTTCTTTGGGGGGATTGGCCAAATCCAGTGTTTTGTTACAAGTTTGGCTAAAATGCCGGCAACGTTGACCTTATCAGCATAATGGTTAGGTGATACTCTGACTACACTGCGTGAAACAATGGGATTGATAGGAAAATAAGTGGTGAATTTGATGGCAACACGGTTACCAGTGATAGTAGGTTTTGGTGGATTTGGCGCGGCAGGGCGTAGTTCATCTCATCATGCTTATCGGCGTATGGTATTTGAGAGTCTAACGGCTGAGCAGCAGCAAGAGACCGTCACAAGCCTTGCGGTGATGATGAAATTGGTAACCGTTGAAGCAGGCAATTATCTTGATCAAGATGGTCAGGTTTGCTCGATGCAAGAGGTGGCAAAACGTTATCGAACCCAGGTGTTGGAAAGTACCCTGGTGCGACGTATCGAAAGTAATCACTTTGATGGTGATGCCGTACCGACACACAAGGCATTACAGCTTTCCGCTGAGGGTTCTGCTGGCTTATCGTTTCGGGTTAATCGCAAGCAATTGCCTAATCCATTACCGGCAGGCTGGCAGGTGGAAGATGACGGAGATGCTGATAGTGTGCTGGTTGCGCTGGCTGGGACCGCTGATATAAAAGTCGAAACGACCCGAAAGATGCCTGTTACTTCGGCGGGCCAATTACCGACTGGGTTTGACCCTGGGTCATATTATCGTTCTAAGTTTCATCCGCGGGGGTTGCAAATGACGTTATTGGCAGCGACCGATGCGTTACGCTCGATGGGAATAGAGTGGTCGCAGGTGATGGAAAAAGTTGAGCCTGATGCCATCTCTGTTTATGCCGGTAGCGCCATGTGTCAGGTTGATGCTGACGGCTATGGTGGTTTCATGCAATCCTCCATGTTAGGAGGGCGAGTGACTGCGAAGCAATTGCCGTTAGGGCTAATCAATATGCCTGCCGATTTTATTAATGCGTATGTGCTAGGTAGTGTTGGTTCAACCGGCAGTACCACGGGAGCCTGCGCGACATTCCTATATAATTTGCGTAACGGTATTGCCGATATACAAAACGGCCGCAGTCGAGTCGTGATTGTCGGTAATAGTGAGGCGCCACTAACCCCTGAAGTGTTTGATGGTTACCATGCGATGGGGGCCCTAGCGTCTGATGATAAATTATGTAAATTAGATCAGTCCGAGACACCGAACCATCGTCGAGCAGTAAGGCCGTTTGGCGAAAATTGTGGATTTACCTTGGCTGAGTCGGCGCAGTATTTTGTGTTGATGGATGATGCCCTCGCGATGGAGTTGGGTGCTGATGTTCACGGTGCAGTGACCGATGTCTTTGTGAATGCCGATGGCCACAAGAAATCCATCTCCGCACCTGGTCCAGGTAATTATCTCACTTTATCCAAAGCAGTGGCTTCCATTAAGGCCATGCTGGGTGGAGAGTGCGTGCAGCAGCGAAGTTTTGTTCAAGCTCATGGCTCCAGCACGCCCAAAAATAGAACGACTGAAGCGGATGTTCTTCAGCGTGTGGCGGAGACCTTTGGCATCAATCAATGGCCAGTTGCAGCGATCAAGTCTTATGTTGGTCATTCCTTGTCACCTGCGAGCGCCGATCAGCTGGTTGCCACGTTAGGGGTGTTTAGGCATAACGTCATTCCTGGAATAAAAACAACAGAGGCAATCGCGGAAGATGTTCAGGCTGACCGGTTGCTCTTCCCTCTTCAGGATAAAAGGGTCGAGGGCACGCCGATGGACGTCGCATTCTTAAACACTAAGGGTTTTGGCGGTAATAATGCGACTGCATGTGTAATATCTCCAAGGATTGTTGAAAGCATGTTGGCTAAGCGTTATGGCGAGCAGTCGATGATTGAGTATCAACAGAAGCGTCAGCAGGTGAGGCAGCAGAACGCTAAATATGAAGCGTCGGCGTTGCTGAACGAATTGGGACCGATTTATAAGTTTGGTGAGGATATGATCGATGAAGATCAAATCAACATTACTGAAACTTCTTTAACTGTGCCAGGATTCCCAAAGCCGGTAAACTTATCAATAGCCAACAAATACAGCGACATGGTGGACTAACCACTTAGTGGTCCTGCCAAGAGAATCCCGTTAGTTTTTAGCTTGTGGGTTTCTCTTGGCAATATGCATAACTATTTGCTCATATTATGTAACTGCATACGTAATTACATAGACAAATATTCAATTCGCTGCCAATCAATATATTGTGACTGAAGGAACTAGGCTGGCGCATTGTCTGCGACCCTCTTTTATCTGCTCTTATCCCCTTGAAAATATCCATATTGCCCCAATATAACTCTGATCTGACGTATTTTGAGGTACACTATTTAGCATCTGCTGTTTTGGGTTTTTGAGCTTATCAAGGAGGTACAAGTGTTTGCGATCTTACTAACCGAGGGGATGGATCCGTTCTATCAGAATATTGCCTCTTTTCCGACGGTCTTTTTTAGTTTCTTTCTCTTTGTCACTCTATTGTATTGGTTTGTCGCGGTATTGGGTTTTGTTGATATTGATGTGCTGGATTTTGAAGCGGACGTCAATGCAGAAAGCACAAGCACCACTGCTGACATCTTAGCGGGGCTTTTTATGCGGCTGGGTCTTAATGGCGTGCCTGTAACGATAGTCATCTCGTTTATTTCATTGATAGGCTGGATTCTTTGTTATTATGCTGTGCATTTTTTGTTCGGTTGGTTGCCGGACGGAATCGTTCGATTTATTGCAGGGATTCCTGTTGTTGCGATCTGCCTGTATGTTGCGGCCGTTGCTACGGCCATTGTGATTAAGCCACTAAAGCCGTTCTTTGATAAAACGGTGCAGAATACGCCTAAGTTGGTGTTGGGGCAGACGGCCATTGTACGGACTTTGCGGGTTGATAGTGATTTTGGTGAAGCCACACTAGAAGATGGTGGAGCGGGGTTGATTTTTAAAGTAAGAACGGAAGGAGGGGTAAGCTTTAGCAAGGGAGATCGGGTGGTATTGTTGGAACACATAAAGGAGAGTAATACGTATTTGGTTATCGCAGAAGAAGAGTTTATCGGCTAATTCGGTTTGTCCTTAAGAAAGGGGCGCCACCAATCACACGCTAAATTAAATTGAAATCGTATCGAATATATCTTAGGTATTTTCGCGGGGAAGAAAGGTGAATTGCTTTCCCCCTGGACATAACAAATAAAAATGGAGTAATACATATGGCTGATCTATCAATATTGGCACCACTGGCGACTGGAGCAATTGTTCTGTTTGCGATTATTATGGGGTGCGCTGCGCTATTTAAGGCGTTTTACTATAAAGTTGAGCAGGGGACAGCGTTAATTGTCAATGATATGTCCTCGACGCCGAAGGTGCATTTTACGGGGGCTTTGGTGTATCCCATTATCTACAAAAAAGAACTAATGAAAGTGTCGTTGATTGCCATGGAAGTGGATAGACGCGGTAAAGATGGGCTTATTTGTTTGGATAATATGCGGGCAGATATTACCGTAGCGTTCTATTTGCGCGTGAATGAAACCGCAGAAGATGTATTGAAAGTGGCGAAGTCGATTGGCGCAAGCCGTGCTTCCGATAAAGAAGCCGTAGATGAATTGTTCGCGGCCAAATTCTCTGAGGCGCTAAAGACTGTGGGTAAACAAATTGAGTTTGTGAAGCTGTTCGAAAATCGCCAGGAATTCCGTGAAAAGATAATCGAAGTTATTGGTGATGATTTAAATGGTTATGTGCTGGAAGATGTTGCGATTGATTATCTAGAGCAAACGCCAAAAATGTCGTTGGATCCCACCAATATATTGGATGCGGAAGGTATTAAGAAAATAACTGAATTAACGGCAGCGCAAAATGTACGCACTAATGTTCTTGAGCGTGACGAAGAGTTGGCAATCAAGAAAAAGAACGTAGAAACTATAGAATCCATGTTGTCTCTTGAACGCCAGCAGGCTGATGCTGAGGCAAAACAGGAGCGTGAAGTCGCGACGATTCGAGCCCGTGAAGAGGCTGAGACAAAGAAAGTACAAGAAGAAGAGCGCAAGAAAGCGGAAGCCACCACGATTCAGGTTGAGCAGGACCTTCAGGTGCAGAAAGAAAATCAGCAGCGTGAAATCGAGGTGGCTGAGCAGAATCGTCAGCGAGCAGTGGCGATTGAGGAAGAAAAGGTGACGCGTGCGCGGGATTTGGAGATAGTTTCTAGAGAACGTGAAGTTGAGTTGCAAAAAATTGAAGCAGAGAAAGCGGTCGAAGTTGAAAAGAAAGAAATTGCTAATGTGATTCGTGAGCGTGTGGCGGTAGACAAAACCGTCGCAATTGAAGAGGAAAAAATCAAAGAGGTTCGTGAGGTTTCTGAAGCGGATCGTGAAAAGCAGACTCTCGTCCTTGCGGCGGAGGCGAAAGCGGAAGAGGCAAAGGTTAAGCAGGTCAAGGCGGCAGAAGCTGATGAGTTATCGGCGAAACACAAATCTGTTGAAATTACCGTGATAGCGCAAGCGGAGTTAGAAGCGGCAGCCAAAGAAGCTGATTCGAAGAAGAAGCTGGCTGAAGCGACACAGGCTGAGCGCGCAGCGCCAGGGCTTGCTGATGCTAATGTACAAGCAGCGAAAGCAGAAGCACTTGAAAAAGAAGGTGTCGCGGAAGCAAACGTGATTCGGGCCAAAGGTGATGCAGAAGCGAATGCTCATCGGGATACCGGCAACGCGGCCGCAGAAATTATTGCGTCTCAGGGGGCGTCCGAAGCGGAGGTTATTGCAGCGAAAGGTGAAGCAGAAGCGACGGCGAAGCAGCGGGTAGGTTTGGCAGGAGCGGAAGTGACAAGAGAGCAGTTTAAAGCCGAGGCTGATGGTCTATTGGAGAAGTTCCAGGCAATGGGGACTATGAGCGACGCTGCACGTGAGCACGAAGAATACCGAATGGGATTGGAGACTGCCTTGAAAGAGGCGTTAGCCTCTCTTGATGCGGGTAAGGAAATTGCTCGGGAAAATGCTGAAGTATTGGCAACTGCATTGGGTCGAGCGAAGATCGATATTGTTGGCGGAGAAGATCATTTCTTTAATAACTTCGCTAAATCGCTGTCAATTGGTAAAGCGATTGATGGATTGGCAGATAAGAGCACTACCATTACGGCTTTATTGGATCGTGTGACAAAAGGAAAAGAGGCAGAGCGTGAGGAAGATGTTAGCTACTAGATTGTTTTTTCTGCATATGCTGTCTAGGTGATCAGGTTCTCTCCCGATAAGCACAAACCTTATGTGCTTATCGGGAAGAGGCATTTGTTTGTGAGCCTATATGTTAGTCTTTCTTGCTGAGTTACAAAAAAGGATTCCCTATGTCTGGACCGGATTCGTCTGTCGATATTGTTGATAATGCTGTTGCCGAAGGTGGTGCTTACGAAATTATTCGTAAGCGATTAATTGAACAAGGCCGTCAACTTAATCAAAAAACACAATCGTTGAATGAGGCAAGAGTCGCTGAATTTGGTGGTTCGGATATGGAGGTCGTGGGCAGGGTTCGGGTGCGTACCGAAAACAACTGCATTGCACGTGACATTGTACAAGTCAGTGATCATCTTCTGTTTGGTTATAACGTCTTTATTGGTCTCAAAAAAGAAACCAAAATTGAGGATGTTTTTGCTTTGTTCGATCTGCAAGAAACGGAAGCCGGCCATGAAATGGTTCCTGTTTCATTGGAGGGTACGTTTTTAACAGAAGCCAGCTTTGTCAGTGATTTTGATGAGTTGTATCGCTACTACAAGCACACCAAATTGGTCGAGTTGACCATTAAAGACGGCAAGCTGTTGGCTGGGTTTCAGATTGGCGAGCGTATCGAAGATATTCGGGTTTTTCGTTGGGCGGTATCATCCGATGGGAGTGAAGTCAGCTATATCGATAATAGAGGAGAGCGGGATATTCAGTTACCGCCTTCTTATGATTTTGAATGGCTGGAGACCACGAGAGATGACACTGTGCATGGGCGGCACTCTCATGTAAATATTCTTGATAGCGTGTTCGTGGAAACGATTGGTGGTGATCTTACCGTTAAAATTGAAGACAATACGGAAGATGGGCTGGGTATTCATAGCGAACCTGTTGATGACAAAACGCAATCTATCGATGATGCCGATATATATTATGCATCGGTGGGGCAGTTAGTATTGTTGAAAGTGCGACCTTACCGGGAAGAGCAGTGGCGCTACCTGGTGTTTAATCGATTGACGGAAACCGTATTACGGATCGATGCGATTGGACTGTCTTGTGTGCAGTTACCAGAAGATCATGGCATTATTTTCCCCGGCGGCTTTTATTTGCAATCAGGGGAATACAAAACCTTCGATGAGGAGCATGACGGATTAACGTTTAAACGTATGATTCGTTCTCCTAATGGCGAAGATGTATTGTATGTTTTTTATGAGCCAGAGGAGGGTGTGGTTGGGTTGTTTGGTTATAACCTGATTGATAAAGAGCTGCAAAACCCTATTTATGGGCACGGTTATGCGCTCGCTGAAGATGGGACAGTCATTATTTTTTCTTCGGAAGAGGAGGCTACACGCATTCATCCGATGCAAATATGGAATACCCCTTATGCCAGTGCTGAATTCGCTAGCCAAGCACCAGAAAGCCAGACCTTTTATGGCAAAGTTGGCAATGCTGAGTTAGTCAGGGGGGTGTCGGACTTGTATAGCTTATGCAGACTTATTGGTAATCAGTCTGTGTCAGTAACGTTATATGAGGAGTTAAGTAAATCTGCAGCCAGAATGTTTGATGCGCATTACTGGATTGAAAATGATGAACTGGAGGGTGTCGATGATTTATTGAAGGAGATCTCTAGCACTTCTGAGTTAGTGATCGATGAATTTGAGAAAGTGCAGAGTATTCGAATGCAATCTCAAAAGACAATGGCAGAGGCAGAGCGTGAGCAGACGGCGCTGGTACAGAGTATACGCCCTGAGAGTTGGCAGACGGCGGAAGAGTACGTTGGGGCCCTCTCTTCATTGCGTAAGCAGCGAGGGCATCTGGTTACGATTAAAGACCATCGCTATATTGATACGAAACGTATTGTTGAGCTAGAAACTCAGCTTACTGAGACCGAAGGGGCGCTGAGTGATAAAACGGTAACGTTTTTGACTGGTGATGAGGCGTTATCACCCTATTGGGAAAAAATCGAATCGATCAATCATGATGTTGCTGCGGCAAATACTATTGCGGAATTAACACCGTTGATTGAACTTGTAGAAGCTACAGCTTCAGGGTTGGATTTGTTGTCTGAGTTAATGGGTACGCTAAAGGTTGATGATGCGACTATTCGAACGCGAATTATCGATACCATTTCGCAGGTCTATTCGCGGTTAAATCAAAGTAAAGCACAAGCGAAGATCAAGCAGAAAGAGTTGGGTTCTTCCGAGGCGATTGCTCAATTTGGCGCGCAGTTTAAACTGTTTTCTCAGAGTATTACCAATGCGTTGGGGCTGTCTACGACACCGGAGCGGTGCGATGAACAGCTTGCTAGATTGTTAGTGCAGCTTGAAGAGTTAGAAAGCCAATTCAGTGAGTTTGATCAGTTTCTCTCGGATATTATGGATAAGCGAGAAGAAATTTACGAATCCTTTGAGAGTCATCGGCAGAAGCTACTGGATGAGCGTCAACGTAAGGCTCAGTCTGTTGCGGATGCGGGAGCGCGCATACTGTCAAGTATCGAAAAGCGCTCGCTGAAATTTACCGAAAGCGATGAGTTAAATACTTATTTTGCATCCGATGCCTTGGTGCTGAAAATTCGAGAGCTTGTCGAGCGCCTGAGAGAACTTGAGGCGGCGATTAAAGCCGATGATATCGAGTCAAAATTCAAATCCATCAAAGAGCAAGCGTTACGATCACTGCGGGATAAAACGGATATTTATGAGGATGGCGGTAATGTTATCAAGCTTGGTCCGCGTCATAAGTTTTCCGTAAACACTCAGGAGTTAGACCTTACCATTATTCCACGGGATGGGCTGCTCAATGTCCATTTAACGGGTACCAATTACTTTGAGCCCATAGAAAACCAGCTGTTGTTGGATCTTAAGCAGTACTGGGATATGGCGTTAGAATCCGAAACCCCTGAGGTATATAGAGGCGAGTTTTTGGCGGCATTAATACTGGGTGCCGCGGAGTCAGGTGAAAGTGACTTATCGTTGGACGGGTTGGCAACGGCGATAAACAGTGATGAGCTAAAGGATATTGTGCGTGATTTTGCATCGCCACGATATAAAGAAGGATATGAAAAAGGTATTCACGATCACGATGCGACATTAATTCTGTCACAATTGGTACCGGCGTTAGCGACGGCTGACTTACTTTGCTATGACCCTTTGAGTCGTGGTCTTGCGCAGGTTTTTTGGTCTGCGTTAGAGCAGGATGCTATTGGTCATTCGAGCATTAAGTTATCGTCTCAACAGCCTGATGAGGTTGATCCCGCATGGCAGTGCTGGTTCAGTAAAAAGGACAGTTGGCCGCAGCGAGCGCAATCTGCAAAGCAGATGCGCGAAGTATTTACATCTACAGAGGCAGCGACTCAGCTTGCTTCTGAAATCAGGTTGAGTTTGCAGTGTTTTCTTGAGGTTTATCCTATTTCGGTGACAAGCCTTGATGTGACGCGAGCGGCGGAGTATTTGGTGGAGGAGCTTGGTAGGGGTTCTCTCGCCTTTGTACAAAGTAAATATTCCCAGGCATTGCTGGAAGAGCTTCAGCGGTCGCTGAGCACTTCTGCGTGGCAGCAGTTCCAGTCTAGCTTAGATAAGTTACGCCAATCGCCTCATCAGCGTTGGGAGTTGTGCCAGTCGTGGTTAGAGGCGTTAATCAAAAGCAAGTCCCTGGACCGTTTTAGTCATTATGTTCCTGAAACGATCGCATTGATCAACGCGGGTAATGTTATTCGGCGTGTGCTCGATGTGGATCTCGAGTTAACGATTAACGGCCTGCTGGGAGAGCATAGATTGATCTCAGGTCAAGCGCTGGCGTTTTCCCTGGATAGCTTTCGCTTGCGATTAGAGCATCATCAGCAGCAGGTAATCCCTGCCTATCAACAGTATTTGAATACCCGACAGGATATTATTGTTGAAGAAAGGCGCAAGCTGAGATTGGAGGAGTTTAAAGCTAGGCCACTGAGTTCGTTTGTGCGCAACCGATTGATCAATGAATCTTATTTGCCTTTGATTGGTGATAATTTAGCGAAGCAAATGGGTACGGTAGGAGAGGATAAGCGTTCGGATCTTATGGGGCTGCTGATGATGATATCTCCGCCCGGTTACGGTAAGACAACATTGATGGAGTATGTTGCGAATCGTCTAGGGTTGATTTTTATGAAAATCAATTGCCCGTCTTTGGGCCATGATGTGATGTCGCTGGACCCCGAGCAGGCACCGAATGCCACTGCAGCGCAAGAACTGCTCAAGCTAAACTTAGCATTGGAGATGGGCAACAATGTCATGTTGTATCTCGATGATATTCAACATACCCACCCTGAATTCCTGCAGAAATTTATTTCGCTATGCGATGGTACGCGGCGTATTGAGGGGATTTGGAAAGGAAATACAAAAACCTATGACATGCGCGGTCGAAAATTCTGTGTCGTTATGGCAGGTAATCCGTACACGGAGTCAGGGGAGGCGTTCACCATTCCTGATATGTTAGCAAACCGAGCGGACATTTATAATTTGGGGGATATTCTGGGGGGCATGGATGAGCAGTTTGCCCTCAGTTATATTGAGAATGCACTGACCTCGAATGCGGTGCTGGCCCCGTTAGCTGTGAGGGAAATGAGTGATGTGTATCAATTAATTGATATGGCGAAGGGGATCAATGTCGCCAATACAGACCTTGGGCATGCTTATAGCGGTGCTGAGATCAATGAAATTACCGAGATCTTACGCAAGATGATGGTTATTCAAGACGTTATTTTGAAGATCAACCAGCAGTATATTGCGTCAGCAGCACAAAATGACCTGTATCGGACGGAGCCGTCGTTTAAGCTGCAGGGTAGTTACCGAAATATGAACAAGATGACGGAGAAAGTCTCTGCAGTAATGAACGAGCAAGAGCTGATGCAGATGATAGAGGATCATTATCTTGGTGAGGCGCAATTACTTACCAATGGTGCTGAGGATAACCTACTCAAATTAGCCGAGTTGCGCGGTAATATGACGGATGAGCAGGCAGAGCGTTGGCAGCAAATTAAACGTGATTTTCTTCGAAATAAAGCCATGGGTGGGGACGATGTGGGCGGCAAAGTTATTGCTCAATTAGTGGATTTGGTCGATGGCGTGCAAAGCTTGGGCAATGCTGCCGCTGTGGGCGCTGAACAAAGAGACGAGCAGCATAAAACGTTAGTGGCTTATCGGAAGGCGGAGCTGCAGCAGCAAAAACTGCAACAACAGCAACAGCAAGAACAGCCCGATTGGCAATTATTGTCAGAGCAGCTGACCGTTAGAATGGAGAGCTTAGTGGGTGCGATTGCCGAGAATACGCCTTCCGTTCAGGTGGTGAATCAGCCAGTACCGGGAATGGATAAAGTACTTTCGGTATTGGCGGATACTATCGAGCACAGTATTTTTCCGTTAGTTCGCAGTATGGATAAAAAACTCGACATCGATTTGCGAACCCATGACAAAATGAAGGAAATTACTGGACAACTGCGTGCTTTAGAAGACTATGTTGCTAAACAAGGTGATTAAGCATAGAGTGCGCAGCAGTTGCACAGTATCTGTGCTATAGATAGGCATGATATTGTCAGAATATGATTGGAGCCAATAACTAATGGCCAAGTGGTCCCCGAATAAAGACCCAAACGCAGAGCAAGAAGCTCAAAAATACGAAAACCCCGTGCCAAGTCGAGAGTTCATACTGTCGTTGTTGGAAAATGAAGGGGGCCCGCTCACGCATCGTCAAGTGTGCATGGCGTTTGATTTATACGACGATGACGCTGTGGAAGGTGTGCGTCGGCGTTTACGCGCAATGGAAAGAGACGGTCAGCTGATGAGTACCCGTCGAGGTGCTTACGGCATTCTCGACAAAATGGATCTGATAACAGGTACTATCATCGGCCATAAAGACGGCTTTGGATTCTTGAAACCTGATGGTGGAACCAAAGATTTGTTTCTGAGTGCTCGGCAGATGCGATTGGTGTTTGATGGCGATCGAGTAGTTGCGCGCGAATCTGCTGATGGCTGGAAAGGTAAAAAAGAAGCTGCCATTGTTGAGGTGTTAGAACGCAAAACCCTGCAAATAGTCGGGCGCTTCTTTAAAGATAAGCATGCCTCTTATGCCTCGCCAGAAAACAAGCGTAATAGCCAAGATATTCTTATCCAGCCGGGTGCGGAACACGGCGCTAAGAATGGTCAGTTTGTAGTGGTTGCTATTATTGAACAGCCTACTATGCGTCATCAGGCGGTAGGTGAAGTAGTGGATATTCTTGGAGATCATATGGCTCCGGGAATGGAAATTGACGTGGCTATTCGCAATCATGATATACCCAACGAATGGCCTGAGGAAGTAACGGCGGCAGCTCAGCAGTGGGGGGCCACTGTGGATGAGTCTGAGGCAGCTCACCGGATCGACTTGAGAGATTTACCACTGATTACCATCGATGGTGAAGATGCTCGTGATTTTGATGACGCTGTTTATTGTGTGAAAAAGCCTAAAGGCGGGTGGCGGTTGTATGTTGCTATTGCGGATGTGTCTCACTATGTACACCCAGGGGCTCCGCTCGATTTAGAGGCACACAAGAGAGGTAACTCGGTCTATTTTCCTGAGCATGTGGTACCAATGCTGCCGGAAACGCTATCCAACGGACTTTGTTCGCTAAATCCGAATGTAGACAGGCTGGTAATGGTCTGTGAGATGAGCGTCAGTGCTGCAGGCAAAGTGAGTCGTTATTGCTTTTATGAAGGTATTATCCGTTCTCATGCGCGTCTCACCTATACGAAGGTAGGTGCCTTACTAAACAAGCCCGATAGTACTTTGGCTGGCGAGGTTCGTGAGCAGTATTCTGGCGTAGTGCCGGTCGTTGAAGAGCTTAATCAGCTCTATTTGAAGCTGCGTGAGCAGCGCACGATTCGCGGCGCCATTGATTTCGAAACTACTGAAACACGCATCGTATTTGGTGAAGATCGTAAGATTGAAAAGATTGTACCGGTGCAGCGTAATGATGCGCATCGCTTAATCGAAGAGTGTATGTTGGCTGCCAACGTTGCGACGGCACGCTTCTTAGAGAAGCATAAGTTGTCTGCACTGTATCGTAATCATGATGTGCCGAAAGATAAGAAGCTGGAAAAGTTACGTGCCTTTCTGAAAGAGCTGAGTATTGAGTTTGACGCGCGAAAAAAGCCCAAGCCATCGGATTATCAACGGGTGATGGAGCAAATACAGGGACGGCCGGATGCAAACCTGATTCAAACCGTATTGTTACGATCAATGAATCAAGCGGTGTATTCCCCTGAGAACATCGGCCATTTCGGTTTGGCTTATACTGCGTACGCACATTTTACTTCGCCAATACGGCGCTATCCTGATCTGCTAGTTCATCGCGCGCTGCGATATCAAATTCGATCAGGTCAAGAAAGCACCAACGTGAAGATGGCTCCAGGTGCTCAGGTGTTGGCAAAGAAAGAGTGGCTACCTTATAGCGATGCTCAGATGATCGAGTTGGGGGAGAGTTGCTCTCATACTGAACGACGAGCGGACGAAGCGACATGGGACGTTGTGGGCTGGCTCAAGTGCGAATATATGCAGGACAAAGTGGATGAAGAGTTTACTGGCATTATCACTGCAGTGACGAGTTTTGGATTGTTTGTCGAGCTTAATGAAGTATATGTGGAGGGATTGGTACATATCAGTTCATTGAGTAGTGATTATTATCATTTTGATGATGTGAGACATCGACTTACCGGTGAGGCTTCCGGTGTTATTTTTGGCTTAGGAGATACTGTCTCTGTTCGTGTGGCGAAGGTTGATCTTGATGATAGGAAGATCGATTTTGAGCTTCAGGATGGAGGTCGAAAGAACCGTTGGGCAAAGAAGAGCGGCAATGACGGCGATAAAAAAACGGCCAAAGGTAAAAAATCAGGCTCAAAAAAGCCTAACGGTAAATCTAAAAAGGCTGGCGCTAAACCCACTGGCGGTGGTGCTCGTGGTGCTGGGACTAAAAAAGCGACAGCAAAGAAAGTCGCTGGAAAGTCAGCTAACGACAAAGCGGAAGATGACCAGGTTGCTCGTAAGCCAAAGAAGAAGTCGACTAAAGCATCCGGGGTAAAAAAAGCGGGGGCTAAGAAGCCTGGCGCTAAAACGGGCTCCGCGAAGAAGGCACCAAAGAAAAAAGCAGCGAAGCGTATCGCTAAGTCTAAGGCCGGTAGTACCCCTAAGGGTGCAAAAAGTCAGTAAGTAGGTGATTGAGAATAGATATGGCTAAACCGGAGTGGTTATACGGCATTCATACCGTGCAAGGGATCTTGGAAAAGTTTCCTGAGCGGGTGCTGGAATTGAGGATACAGCAGGGGCGAGATGATCAGCGTGTACAGACATTGCTTGAGCTGGCAACTATTCATGGGGTCAGTTGCACCGAGGGTACACGCCAGCAAATGGATGACCATTCGTCTGGTGCAAACCATCAAGGGGTGATGGCACGCTGTAAATTATCGCAACCACAGCATGAAAATGAGCTCTATCGTTTAGTGGATGAGAAGCAGGGGCCAGTGTTGTTGCTGATATTGGACTCGGTAACGGATCCTCATAACGTCGGGGCTTGCTTGCGTTGTGCCGATGCTTCGGGTGCAGATGCAGTGATTACAACAAAGGATAAGGCTTCAGGTTTGACGCCGGTTGTGCGTCGGGTCGCGGTGGGTGCAGCGGAAACTGTACCGTTTATTCAAGTGACCAATTTAGCTAGATCTTTGGATAAGCTAAAAGAATTAGGTGTTTGGGTGACAGGTACTGCCATTGATCAGGGTGCAGTTAGTTTGTTTGACGCAGATCTGACAGGCTCAAGAGCCATCGTTTTAGGTGCGGAAGGGAAAGGGTTGCGTAGGTTAACCCAAGACAAGTGCGATCAATTGGTCTATATACCGATGCAAGGCTCAGTGGATAGCTTAAATGTGTCAGTTGCGGCTGGTGTGTGTTTGTTTGAAGCGTTAAGGCAGCGTGGTTAGAGCTAGGCTAACTTTTTACATTCCTTGCCCTGCTTAAAAGGCTCACAAGATCAAATGCTTAGCAGTCATTGTTGATAACCCAGCAAAATGTAGATGTTTGTTGGGTTTTGAGCTCTTGCTAAACCCCTTGAACTAGCATAGAATTCGCGCTCTTTTGGGCCACTCTACCAGAGTTGGTACCAAGATATGGGGTTCAGTATTGTTTACTGGACTGATTTTTTACTCCTTGCCTTACCGTGTAATGGCGGAAGGCTTTATTCCGAAAGGAGATATAATGAGACATTACGAGATCGTATTTCTGGTTCATCCTGACCAGAGCGAGCAAGTCCCTTCTATGGTCGAGCGTTATAAAGGCCAGATAGCGGACGGAGGCGGTGTAGTACACCGTTTAGAAGATTGGGGTCGTCGTCAGTTGGCTTACCCTATCAACAAAATTCACAAAGCTCACTACATCCTTATGAACATCGAATGTTCACAGGAAGTACTTGATGAGCTTGCGACTAGCTTCAAATTCAATGATGCTGTTCTTCGTAATCTTGTTATGCGTCGTAAAGATGCGGTTGCTGAAGAATCTTTGTTGGCTAAAGGTGAAGAGCCTGCTCGAGCCGAGCGCCCTGCACGCGAAGCGCCAAGAGCTGAGCCTGAAGCCAAGCCTGAAGAAGCTAAAGCTGAGTCTGAAGAAAGTAGCACTGAAGAAGTTGCTGCCAAATCAGACGATACTACTGAAGAGAAGTAAGCATTAGCTTGCTTTAATCTTGCGTGGAGAGTAATCAACTTGTTATTAGTGGTGTTGTTCTTGAGCTGCAAGCTCTACGAGTAACGCCAGGTGGTGTGCCAATACGTACATTGCTACTAGAGCATCGCTCTAGACAGGTTGAAGTGGGTACCCCTAGAGAAGTGTTCTGCAGAATCAAAGTTGAGATTCGCGGACCTGACTTACAAGCAGTGATTGAATCATTGCAAGTCGGTAGTCGGATTACCGTGACGGGCTTTTTAGCTCGGTCTGGGTATAAAGATGACGAAGGGATACGACTAAATCTTCACGCGCAACATATTGAATAGATACAGGAGCGAATCGATGGCACGTTTCTATCGTCGCAGAAAATTTTGCCGTTTTACGGCTGAAGGCGTTACCGAGATCGATTACAAAGATCTTGAAACCTTGAAAAACTACATCACTGAAACTGGTAAGATTGTACCTAGCCGTATCACCGGTACTAAAGCTAAGTATCAGCGCCAGTTGGCTCGTGCGGTCAAGCGTGCACGTGCGGTAGCGTTATTGCCTTACACTGATCAGCACGATTAAGTGTAGGTTAGCCAGTTGTTTGTGAAGCTGGCCGAATTAGTAATGAGTGGGCGCCTTCAGGCCTTGCTCGTTACTGCAGCATTGGGAATGTTGGGGCAAAATATCCCCTCTATTCTTGGACCGATGCTTACTTGGGGCGCCATCGTTCTTGTCGCGTTGGTTGTTCTGAGGAAAGGCTTTAGTGAAGCTATATGGCCGTTTACTGGTGCGTTAGTCCCTGTTGGGATGGCGTGGGTGGCGGGGGATATGAGTGTCATGGGCGCTCTTGTCGGTGGTTTTGCTGGAGCTTTAGTATTAGCAAATACAAGGCAATTGGACTTTGCTTTGCTGATGGTGGCCTTTGTTGCTGTCCTGTTAAAAGGCGCGATAGGGTTCTTTCCAGAGCAAACAGCGTTGCTTTATGAGCAATTCAATCTAATGCTGGAGCAGTTGAAGAAGGACGGTTTCGAACAATTCGAAATCGAATCTCAGCAATTTCTCATATACAGCATTGTTTGGACGAGCGCATGGATGGGGACAACGGCCCTGTTATGTGCGCGCTGGCTGCAAGCCAAATTGTACAATCCCGGTGGATTCCAAAAGGAGTTCCATCAGTTGAGAGTTTCCCAGCCGGTGCTAGGGGTTCTCATGGTGGGGATTGTTATAGGCCAAGTCTTTCCTCTAATGGAAGGTGTTTTGCCTGTGCTTTTGATGCCAATCTTACTTGCGGGTTTCGCCTTGATTCACGGTGTTGCCAAGATCAAGGGGTTGGGGAAGAGGCCAATTGTTTTGATGTATGGGTCAATAGCGCTATTTGGCCCCTTTGCTTTGCTAATGGTAACGGTTGCTGCAATTACCGACAGTTTTTCAAACTATAGAGATAAAATGCTACCCCCAGAAAGTTAGCGGTAAGCATTGACACAACGAGGTAAACGTAATGAACGTTATACTACTAGAAAAGACTCGTAATCTAGGCGAACTAGGCGAGCAAGTATCCGTTAAAGCGGGTTACGGACGTAACTACCTTATCCCTCAGGGTAAAGCAGTTCCAGCTACTGAAGCAAATGTTAAGCACTTTGATAGTCGTCGTGCAGAATTAGAGAAGAAGGCGGCAGAAGTTTTAGCTGCAGCTGAAGCTCGTTTAGCGCAGATTACCGGTCTTGGCACTGTTACTATCACTTCTAAAGCGGGTGACGAAGGTAAGCTGTTCGGATCTATCGGTCCGCGCGATATTGCTGATGCAATCACTGCTGCTGGCGTTGACGTTAAGAAGAGCGAAGTATCGCTACCTCTTGGCGCTATCCGTCAAGCTGGTGACTTCGAGATTGATGTTCAGGTTCATACTGACGTTAAAGGTCTTGTCGCTCTGAGTGTTGTACCTGAGTAACGAGTAGAGTTGCGTGACTTAACGAATGTTGAGTCAAAGCACTTTTCAATAGCCCGTCGCACATGCTGCCTCGGGCTATTGGTCTTTTTGGACCATGCTAATTTGAGCTTCCACAGGTTTTCATTGCACCACTTAGTGATCCCGCTACACTAGAGACCTTCATACCTATAGATGACCCCGTTGCATGAGTGATTTTGAAATAGATAGAAAGGCCCCTGCTGATGTTGAAACCAGCTCCCTAAAAGTCCCCCCCCATTCCTTGGAAGCCGAGCAAGCCGTGCTTGGTGGGCTGATGTTGTCTAATAGCTCCTTTGACGACGTTTCAGAATTGATTACTGAGATCGATTTTTATCGTCGCGACCATCGGTTGATTTATCGTGCTATGACTCAACTGGTCGCTGAATCTAAGCCCTTCGATGTGGTTACGTTGGGCGAGGTACTGGATAATTCCGGGTTGCTCGAAGAAGCCAGCGGCATGGCTTACTTGGCTGAATTAGCTAAAAACACCCCAAGTGCGGCGAACATCAAAGCGTATGCTGATATTGTGCGTGAGCGCTCAGTTATGCGGCAAATGATTGAAGTCTCTAACGAGATTGCAGAAAGTGCATTTGCACCGGACGGGCGAAGCAGCGCTGAGATTCTTGATGAAGCGGAGCGAAAAGTTTTTGCTATTGCAGAGCAGGGCAATAAACAGGGTGGCCCAGTTGGAATCAAGGACATTCTTAAGGTAACCGTTGATAAAATTGATCAACTGTTTTCCTCCGATGATGCCATTACCGGATTAACCACTGGGTTTTCCGACCTTGATGAAATGACCTCGGGGATGCAGCCTGCGGATTTGATTATTGTTGCTGCACGACCCTCTATGGGGAAGACTACCTTCGCGATGAATTTGGTTGAGAACGCCGCGATTACGTCCGGCAAGCCGGTTCTCGTGTTTAGTATGGAGATGCCGTCTGATTCCCTAGTTATGAGGATGATTGCGTCGCTGGGGAGAATTGATCAGACCCGCGTGCGTAATGGTAAGTTAGAGGAAGATGACTGGCCGCGATTTAATTCTGCGATCAGTATGTTAGCCGAGCAAAAATTATTTATCGATGATGGTGCGAGTTTGTCACCTTCTGATGTGCGGGCCAGGGCAAGGCGAATAGCTCGAGATCAGGGAGAGATAGGCATGATCATGGTGGATTACTTGCAGTTAATGCAGGTGCCGGGGTCGGAAAGCCGTGTTGCTGAAATCTCTGAAATTTCGCGCTCATTGAAAGCTCTTGCAAAAGAGCTTAACTGCCCAGTAGTTGCATTGTCTCAGCTAAACCGAGGTTTGGAGCAGCGCCCCAATAAGCGCCCAATCAACTCGGATTTACGAGAATCCGGTGCGATCGAGCAGGATGCTGATGTCATCATGTTCATTTATCGGGACGAAGTATATAACGAAGAAAGCGAAGACAAGGGGGTCGCAGAAATCATTATTGGTAAACAACGTAACGGCCCGATTGGTACAACTAGATTGGCCTTTATTGGTAAATTCTCTCGCTTTGAAGATTTGGCTAATGATGTTTATGGTGGTGGCGGTGAATATTAAATGAGCCGCGGCACGTGTGCAGTTATAGATCTTTCAGCTCTTCGTCATAATTATCAGCTAATTAAACAGAGGGCACCGCATAGTCAAATATTGGCTGTTGTTAAAGCGGACGGTTATGGTCACGGTCTTAGTTCGATTGCACGAGCCCTTAATGAAAGCGATGGATTTGGTGTGGCGATCTTAGAAGAGGCGCTACTGCTAAGAGCGGCGGGTATTACACAAAAGATTGTGATGCTTGAGGGGGCACTTTCAATTGAAGAGCTTAGGCAGGCTAGTGAGTCACGTGTAGATGTCGTAGTACATCAGCTGGAACAGGTTGCTGAGATTGAGTTGGCTGGTACCAAAGTATTTTTGAATGTTTGGTTGAAGATCGATACAGGGATGCATCGTCTTGGTGTAGACCCCGCAGATGCTGAGGAGGCTTACCTTCGCCTGTCAGCGTGCGCTGGTGTTGAGCACATTACACTAATGAGCCATTTTTCATCTGCAGATGATGCAGATGAACGGGTTAGTCGTGAGCAATATGCTCTGTTTGAGCAGTTAAAAGCCCGATTGTTGCGGGCGGACCCCCAGAATACGTTTCTGCCAGCGAGTTTGGCGAACTCAGCCGGTATTTTCCAGCATGCGGATTTCCATTACGACTGGGTGCGACCAGGCGTAGCTTTATATGGAGGGAGTCCTGCGGAGCAGCGTAAAGCGAGTGAGTTTGGGCTGCGGCCTGTGATGACGTTGATGTCTCGTGTTCTTTCTTTGCGATTGATTGCTAGAGGTGAATGCGTCGGGTATGGGGCGAGTTGGACTGCTAACAAAGATACACTCGTCGCGATTGTTGCCATTGGTTATGGCGATGGATATCCTCGTCATATGAATGATGACGCATGTGTGTTGGTTGGCGGAACGTATTGTTCGGTTATTGGCAGAGTGTCGATGGATATGATAGCGGTGAATGTCAGCGCTTTACAGAATGTTGCTATTAACGACCCGGTGATCTTGTGGGGCGAAGGGCTGCCGGTAGAAATGGCTGCAGAATGGGCTGATACCATTAACTATGAGCTTTTGTGTCAAGTAACGGATCGTGTGGATCATCGTTACGTTGGGCTGGAAGAGGAGTAATACCGTGCCGTGGTGGGCTTTGTTGTACATTGCGTTAATTCTAATTTCTTTACCCTTTGGGTTAACGGTCATTCGTCGTTTGGAGCAAGACATTTTACACCCTGTGGGTGGCTTGCTGTCATCGTTAATTAGCGCGTCCTTTGTTATCAGTTATTATTACCCAACGTTGTTACCTTATCAGGGCAATCATGTGCTTATCATGTTCGCTTTTGTGCTGGGATGGGATGGATATAGTTATTTGCGACTAAAAGAGCGCTTGCCTGAGTTGTTGGAGCAGCAGGCCGCTTCTGAGAGTGATTCAGATCCGTCGTTAGTTGCAGGTGTGTTATTGGTTTTACCTGCATACGCTTGGGGAGCTCTTGTGTGTATGCGGGCGATGGGGTGATCAATATTATGATGGGAAAATAGAATTAGATTATGGCAAAAGCTAAAACTCGATACGTTTGTACTGATTGTGGGAGTGACTTCCCTAAATGGGCGGGACAGTGTGGGGATTGTGGTGTTTGGAATACGCTAACCGAATTTGCACCTGATAAAGGCGGACCTGCGGCCAGGAGAGGTTCTGGTTACGCGGGGGAATCAAAAACCGTTACTACCATGTCAGAAGTCTCCATTGAAGATAGTGCACGAACAGGGACTGGGCTTGCGGAATTGGACCGAGTGCTTGGAGGCGGTTTGGTTGACGGTTCGGTTGTGTTAATTGGTGGAGACCCGGGCATTGGAAAGTCGACCATCTTGCTACAAACAATGACGTTTCTTGGAGAGTCATCGACTGCTCTTTATATCACTGGCGAAGAATCTTTGCAGCAAGTGGCGATGAGAGCCAGGCGCTTGGGGTTGCCGCAAGAGAATATGAAGATCATGTCAGAGACGGTCGTTGAGAATATCTTGGCGACAGCCGCTAAAGAACGTCCAGCAGTCATGGTTGTGGACTCAATTCAAACGGTGTATTCCGATTCGCTTAATTCAGCGCCGGGTGGTGTGTCTCAGGTACGCGAATGTGCTGCTGCATTGGTGCGTTATGCCAAGCAGTCTGGTACAGCCTTGTTTTTGGTGGGCCATGTGACCAAAGAAGGAGCTTTGGCGGGGCCGCGGGTATTGGAGCATATGGTAGATAGCGTACTTTACTTTGAAGGGGAGCAAGATAGCCGTTTTCGGATTATTCGTGCGGTGAAGAATCGTTTTGGTGCGGTAAATGAGCTCGGTGTGTTTGCAATGACAGACCGTGGTCTAAAAGAAGTCAGTAACCCTTCGGCCATTTTCTTATCTCGTTATGAACACCCTGTTCCGGGTAGCGTTGTCATGGTGACAAGGGATGGCACTCGACCGCTGTTGGTGGAAGTGCAGGCATTAGTTGATGACAGTCAATTGGGGAATCCTCGCCGAGTCGCGGTGGGTTTGGACCAAAATCGTTTAGCAATGTTATTGGCAGTATTGAACCGTCATGGCGGTGTTGCCACCATGGGGATGGATGTGTTCCTCAACGTGGTGGGTGGGGTCAAGGTGTTAGAGACAGGGTCGGATCTGGCCGTGCTGGTCGCGGTGATGTCCAGTCTACGCAATTTGGCGTTGGATAATCACTTAATCGTGTTTGGTGAGGTGGGGCTGTCAGGGGAAATTCGACCCGTGCCGAATGGACAAGAGCGTCTTAAAGAGGCCGCTAAACATGGTTTTAAACGAGCAATTGTGCCAAAAGCAAATGTACCGAAGGACGCTGTAGGAGGTATGGAAGTCGTGGGCGTGAGTTGGCTGTCGGAAGCTCTAGAAGCCGTCACCTAAGCCAGCGGGTTGGCTCAAGTCTCATGAAAGCTACTGAGATCAGTAAAGTGTGATAGCGCTTCAAGTTCCCTTTCTAGAAGGTCGTTGTTGCCTGTATTGAGTTCGACAATTCGCCTTAGGTGGGAGGCGCTGTCGACATCCATATGTTCGCATACCAGCCCGATGTGGCTTTCTTCAATATGGGTTATTTTACCCTGGACTTCTATGTGGGTGTTGTTATCCGATAGTGTTAGTTTGAGCACGACCTCTTGCTCTACTTCTAAAGAGGTGTGGGCAGGGTTGGCAATCAAGGCTCCCTTAAGGGATATATCGATGACATTGGTATCGTATTGACCGCTTTCAGTCATAAGGCTGGCAATGGCATCGAACTGTATTCGGGTAAAGTTACGCTTTTCATCCATAGTCGTTCTTTTCGTTAGGGTGCCAAGTATTGGTCACCTTCGTTGCTAAGGCTGCTTTAAATATAGGTCTTATGCTGAGAATTAACCAGGAATAGTTGTCAGGATGCTTGAGGGTTGAGTTTGTGGTTGGCTGCACATGGCTTCTCGGCTACTATTTCGTTGGGCGAGACAGGCCGTTGCCCACGGGAAGATTAATTAACTGGCCATTTAACAAAAGGATAGAAAGGATGATCCCTAAAAAGGTACTACAGAGTCTAACGTTAGCGAGTGTCGTGTTTGTTGTTTCAGGCTGTAGTCAACTGGAAGTGAAGACACCTTCAGGTGTTGATTTAGCATCCATCACGCCACTCTATACCCTGTCGAACTTACACCCTGACCCGAAACGCCATAAGCTGTCTGCCGTCAATCACCAATTGGCGGGATTGATTCCGCTATGTACTGAAGTAGACGTTGTATCGATCAAAAATAAAGCGATGAAATTCTTGGTGAAAGATACTGGCCAGCAGTATGTGTTTGTTAACCATCGTGCAATAGTGGGAGGGTTGGCAGAAAATCTACCGAGTTATTTTGGTAGTCAGTGTAATAAATCCGTCGTAAATGGGCTGGGCAAAATTGACAAGAAGGGAATTAGGCTGGGGGTTCCACTGGTTGGTATGTCTAAAAAAGGGGTGGAACTGGCTATGGGAATGCCCCCTAAACACAGGACTCGGTCATTAGAGCTGAATACTTGGATATACTGGCGTAATAATTGGGGTACGATGGCGGTGAATTTTGATGAGGCTGGAAAGGTGTCATCTATCAAATAATAATCAGTGTTGCTGGCGGACTAAATCGTCGGCTCCGCAATAAGGTTAAAGAGACGCTTTTTGAGGCGTCTTTTTACTTTGAAAGTAACAAACTTTAACCAAAAACCGCGCGGGGTAATGGTGGGCGCATAGGGTTTTTGATAGAATTGCGCATCTTTTGGGTACGACTCTGTAATCTGAGCAGTAATGCGACAGGTCGTGCCTTCTTCTATTTTTAACTACTTGATTAATAAGTAATTATATTTCTCGCTATTTGGGGCTGGTGTGTTGTATGGATGATAATGCAATCCATTTAAATGTAAATCAATGGTATGCCTGGTCACCAGGAATAGAAAGTAGTGATGATTGGGAGGCGTGGGCTCGCAAGCAGCGCATGCCTCTAGAAAGTGGTGTGCCAGAACTGCCCTTTGTGAAACCTATGTTACGAAGGCGCCTTAGCCAATTAAGCAAGATGGCCGTTAAAGTCGCATTTGAATGTTTAAGCAAAGAAGGGCAGCAAGTTGTTGCGGATCGTACGGTTTTTTGTTCAAGGCATGGTGAGCTGACCCGTACGGTTGGGTTGCTTGAATCTTTGTCACTAGATGAAGATTTATCCCCAACGGGGTTTAGTTTATCTGTTCACAATGCAGCGTCAGGTTTGTATTCCATTGCAAACAAAGACAAGTCACCTTCTGTGTCACTTGCTGCTGGTAGGGATACGTTGGTAGAAGGTCTGCGAGAGGCCTCTATGTTACTAAACTCTGACGATGCAGAAACTGTGCTGGTAGTGATTGCTGAGGAACCGTTACCCGAGCATTTACTACCCTTTGCGGATGAAATGCAGCGCTCATTTGCCTTGGCATTGCTATTGGCAAGGGGCGATAACACCGGTAAACGGCTTAGCTTTAGTTCCTTTGATAGTCCTGTCGAGGTGCTAACAGAAAGGGCGGGACTACCAGAGCCACAATCGCTGGCGGTGTTAAATTTCCTATTGTCGCAAGAAACGGAATGCAAGATACCGGGGGCTCGCAGTTCCTGGGTCTGGAGGCAGAATGCTTAGCCAAATAAATTATCTTTGGCGGCTCATGGCTACGGGGGTGAGTTTTGCAATGTTTGGACTTGGAGGTTTGCTTCTCAGTCTTACGTTGTTTCCGTTGATTAACCTATTGATTTGGAATCCACAACGAAGAAAGGTTGTTGGGCAGTATATCGTTCACTTGGCTTTTCGATTCTTTATTGGGTTTATGAATCAAGTGGGTATTTTGGACTACGAGATAATTGGGCGAGATAAATTGGAAGGTGAACCTTGCCTTATCTTGGCGAACCACCCTTCGCTAATTGACGTTGTATTTCTTATTTCGTTGATGAAAAAAGTGGATTGTATCGTAAAGCAGGCATTGGTTCGTAATCCCTTTACTTATGGACCCATTAGAGCCGCCGGATATATTGGTAACGATGGTGCTGAAGCGTTAATGGATGATTGTGTGGATAGCCTTTCTCAGGGGAACTCGCTCGTTGTGTTTCCTGAGGGAACAAGAACCTCTGCGGGAGAAGCATTACGATTTCAGCGCGGGGCGGCAAATATTGCGATTAGGGCAAAGTGTAAAATTCGGCCGGTGACGATTCGAGTGTCACCCACCACCCTTACCAAAGCAGAAAAATGGTACCAAATACCTAACAAAAAATTCAAAGTGTCGATTTATATTGCTGATGATATGGATGTCGCCTCACTCATTGAGGGCGCACCGAATTCAACGATGGCGACACGATTATTGACCCGATACTTAGAAAATTATTTTACTCAGGAGGTACAAACGAATGTCTGATTTAGCAACAGAAATCAAGCAGCTCATAATAGAATCACTGGACTTGGAAGATATGACTGTGGCTGATATTGAGAGCGATGAGCCGTTATTCGGAGACGGGTTAGGGTTGGATTCAATTGATGCTCTTGAGCTTGGTTTAGCCATCAAAAATCAATACCAAATTACTATTGATGCTGAGTCGGAAGATACCAAGAAACACTTTGCGTCAGTCTCTGCCTTGGCCGCCTTTATCACCGCAAGCAAAGAGGGTTAATAATATGAAAACTAAAGATGAGGTATTCGTGGAGTTACGTGAAATCCTTGTGGAATTATTCGAGCTTGAAGAAGCGAGTGTGACTCTAGAGGCCACTCTATATGATGAGTTGGATATCGATAGTATCGATGCTGTTGATTTAGTTGTGAAGTTAAAAGAAGTGACCGGTAAGAAAATCCAACCTGAAGAGTTCAAGGCTGTGCGTACTGTCAGTGATGTGGTTAATGCCGTACATTCTCTTCAATAAACAAGGCAGATAGATATTCCCTTATGGTGTTAAAAATCATCGTCGGTATCATTATTGCGCTCTATCCATTGGCAGTCTACTTTGGGCTTCAGGTTTTTGAAGTGAAAACCCTAGGCCTGCTGTTACTTGGCGTTTTAGTGTTACGGATGTTTGCCTCAAAAGCGTCGATGAGTGGCCAGTTGATACTGATGACCGCTGGGGGGTGTTTGTTGGCATCGGCGATAGTATTCACCAACGAAACGTTGTATTTGAAATTATACCCTGTGCTCATGAATGGCTTAATGTTTGCAGTGTTTATTTCTACCTTGCTTTGGCCCCCCTCTATGATTGAGCGCTTGGCCCGGTTGAAAGAGCCTGATCTTGAGGATGATGCAATAGAATACACAAAAAAAGTCACTGTGTTGTGGTGTGTTTTTTTCGTGTTGAACGGTTCCATAGCGCTTTGGACGGTTGTGGAAGGCAGCATGGAGCAATGGACTTTATATAATGGATTGATTGCCTACCTGTTGATGGGAACGTTGATGGGGGCAGAATTATGTGTGCGTTTTTGGGTGAAGAGAAGTAAGGGGGCTGTTGATGTTTGATGTTCTGCCTTTAGGTTCTGTGCTTAATGGTCGCCACCGCGGTGATGATCTTATTGCCTGGGATGGTACTCGCCCTATTTTTGCCAATGAATTAGTAAATGACGTCGCTGGGTTGTCGCTTCACCTGAGCGGGCGAGCGGGGGAGAAATGGGGCTTGTATTGTGAAAGTAGCTACCATTTTCTCGTGGGGTTGTTGGCGATGTTACACGCAGAAATAAACCCTGTGTTGCCAATGAACGCACAGCCTGATGTGATCAGAACCCTTAACGAGGGTGTGTCAGGCTTTGTGTCTGATGTTGACTTGGCGTGTTCTCATATAGCTTTGCCGGTGTCTGCGGTGTCTGCGACAGAGATTGAATCAGTTGTTAATTCGATTACTGCAGTACGGGATTTTTCCGAAACAAAGATAGAAATCTATACATCAGGCTCTACTGGTGAAGCGGATGTTATTCCTAAGAATATTGGTCAGTTTGAATCCGAAGTGAGCACCCTTGAGTTAACGTGGGGGGATAAAATAGTCGCGTCGTGTTTTGTGGCGACAGTATCTCATCAGCATATTTACGGTTTGCTATTCCGCTTGCTTTGGCCTGTATGTAGCGGGCGTGCATTTTGTGCAAAGCGTTTTGAGTTTCCAGAAGATCTATCGGCAGTTATAAAACGACTCTATGAGTCATATGGTACCAAGACAATTATCGTGTCGAGTCCTGCGCATATAAAGCGAGTTTCTGATGGCGTAGGGCTAAATGATATCGGGACATATGCTGAGTTGACATTTTCATCGGGTGGACCTCTCACATTCGACTCGAATGTGACCTATCAAACACTGACCGGCAGCGCGGTAGTTGAAGTGTTCGGTAGTTCTGAGACGGGAGGGGTAGGTTTTCGTGCGATTGCTTGTGGAGATCAAGAGGGTGCTGAATCTAGCCTTTGGAAACCGTTAAGTGGCGTTCAAATTCGACAGTCAATTGAAAATAATCAGTTGCAAGTGAAATCACCGTACTGTTTTGCCAACGATTGGTTTGAAATGGGGGATGTTGTTTCGGTTGGCGTTGATGGTCGATTTACCTTGCGTGGACGAGCAGATCGTATTGCAAAAATTGAGGAGAAACGGATTTCGCTCAGTGGGATGGAAGCGTTGTTGCTGAAACATGACTGGGTTCATGAAGCAAAAGTGCTGGTGCTAGAAGGGAAGCGGCAGTGCTTGGGGGTTGTCGCGTGTTTATCGAACGAAGGTGTTGTTGCACTACGGGCAGGTAAAAAGCGAGATGTTGTATTGGTGTTAAAAAGCTATTTAGAGCAGGTATTCGAATCTGTGCTATTACCTCGTAAGTGGCGCTTTGTATCGGAGCTACCTATTAATACGCAAGGCAAAACGGTCGTAGGCGAATTACAGGCGTTATTTTTAATGAGTGAAGTAGGGGGTGGCTCAAATGATGAATAATGACATGCCGACAGTGGTGCAGACAGAGGTAGATGGGGCTAACGTAGTATTAACGTTACAGATACCTGAAAATCTTAAATATTTCGATGGCCACTTTGATCAGGCGTCCTTATTGCCTGGGGTAGTGCAAATTGATTGGGCTGTACATTTTGGCCGCTTACATTTTCATTGTGAAGGTCAATTTTCTTCTTTAGAGGTTATCAAATTTAAAGAAGTGATAGCGCCGAATCAGCAGGTTAAACTCACGCTCTCTTTTAATGAAGACAAACAAAAATTGCTTTTTAGCTACGCCTCTGAAACTGGCGCGTGTTCGTCGGGAAGAATAGTGCTGGGAGGTATATGTGAACAGTAATAGTGACTTAAATATTGCGGTAGTGATTCCTGTCTATAATCACGGTGGAGCCTTGGATTACGTGCTAGATCAGTTGGAGCCGTTTGGTTTTCCCTGTTTACTTGTGGATGATGGTAGTGATCAAGAGTGCCAAGATGTTATTGCCAGCGCGATTACTAATAGGTCATGGGTGACGGGGATTCGCCTAGCGGTTAACCAGGGTAAAGGTGCGGCGGTAACGGCAGGTCTAATGAAATTGGAATTGCAAGGGTTTACGCATGCGATACAAATAGACGCCGACGGTCAGCATAATCTTGATGATCTGCCGCGTTTTTTGTCGAAAATGAATCAAAACCCAGGCGCGTTAATTTTAGGGCAAGCCGAATACGATGAAAGTGTGCCCAAGTCTCGCTTGTATGGACGATATATTACTCACACATGGGTATGGATAGAGACGCTCTCATTTGCAATAAAAGATACAATGTGTGGTTTTAGAGTTTATCCAATAACGAAAACGAATGAAGTGATTCGAGAAGCATCGTTAGGTCAACGTATGAGTTTCGATACAGAAGTAGTTGTGCGACTTTTTTGGCGCAATGTTGATATTGTTAATGTACCTACACTTGTGCAATACCCTTACGATGGCGTCTCGCATTTTGATGTGCTACGAGATAATGTACAAATTAGCTACATGCATAGTCGCCTATTCTTTGGCATGTTAATAAGGCTGCCTGCTTGGTTACTAAAGCGAGCAATCAAGGGGGTGGGTTTTGCCTCCAGCTGATCCCGTTGAGTCTACTGTTGTGACAGAAAAGCACTGGGCCGCAATAGAGGAGAAGGGCGTATACCTGGGAATAAGCGTTATGGTATTTATCTATCGGTATATTGGCCGTTGGATGTTTACCTTGGTGCTGTATCCGGTAATGGTCTATTTTTTCTTTTTTGGTGGTGATGCAAGACGGTATTCGAAGGATTTCTTATCGCGTGCATACCAGTTTGACCCCGAGTCTAGCCCGTTTTCTAAAGTGCCAACTCGTTGGAATAGTTTTCAACACCTGATATCTTTCGGTAACTCTCTTATTGATAAGATTGCATCCTGGTTGGGGAAGGTGCCGAGAGGGAATATTGAATTTAGTAATAGAAATTTATTTTTGCAGACAGCAAAAGAAAAACGCGGTGGTATCGTGTTTGCATCCCATATTGGCAATATGGAGTTGTGTCGTGCGTTAGGGCAAGGTGAGCATGATATGAAGTTGAATGTGCTGGTTCATACACATCACGCAGAGAACTTTAACCGAGTGCTAAAAAAGGCTAACCCCAATGTTACTGCTGAATTATTGCAAGTGACATCCATTGGGCCGGATACAGCGATAATGCTGCAAGATAAAGTGTCCAACGGTGAGCTGATTATTATTGTGGGTGATCGTTTGTCGGTTGATAACCCAGGCCGTAATTCGCGACTGGATTTCCTAGGTCAGCCCGCGTCGTTCCCGCAAGGGCCTTTCATATTGGCAAGCATTCTTAAGTGTCCCGTTTATTTGTTATTTTGTATGAAAGAGTCTTCGGGATTCAGCATTCATTTTGAAGCATTTTCAGAGCGTATTGTGTTACCCCGGAAAAGCCGTCAAGAGGCATTGAAAGCGGTTACCGAAACGTATGCCCGCCGATTAGAATATTTTGCAGTAAGGTATCCACTGCAATGGTACAACTTCTTTGATTTTTGGTACGAGCATAAATAGATCTCGATACCAAAAGAGTAATAGATTATGAATAGCACGATAAAAAGTAGTAGTGATAGTAGCGAGAGTAGCGATATGTCTTTATGGAACAGTGAAACCTCATCATCCGTCGCGTTTGGCGGCCGGGAAGTGACCTTAGAAGAAGTCGTCGACATCGCCTATGGTCGAGCAGCGGTGGAAATCTCAACTGACGAAGGTTTTCTCGAGAGGATTGAAAAAGGCGCTGCTTTTCTCGAAAAGCTTTGGAAAGAAGATGGGGCTATTTATGGCGTAACAACGGGGTACGGTGATTCATGTACCGTTGATGTACCACCTCACTTGGTGCCAGAGCTGCCTTATCATTTGCTACGATTTCATGGCTGTGGCATGGGGAAAGATTTTTCACCTAACTTAGCGATGGCGATTCTTGCAACGCGCCTCTCTTCTTTGAGTCGTGGCTATTCGGGTGTTCGAATGGAGGTGCTTAACCAGCTCATACTCTTGATTAACCGTCGTATTATTCCCGTGATCCCAGAAGAGGGATCGGTTGGTGCCAGTGGTGATTTAACCCCTCTATCTTACGTTGCGGGAACATTGGTTGCTGAGCGTGATGTGTTTTTTGAAGGCGAGCGACGGGCTTCCCGAGATGTTTACGATTCGCTGGGGTTGTCTGCGATTGAACTCAAACCGAAAGAAGCACTAGCAATCATGAATGGTACTGCGGTGATGACCGGGGTTGCGTGTGTTGCTTACAAGCGTGCGGAGTATTTAGCAAAGTTAGTGGCGAGAATTACCAGTTTCGCCTCGATTGCGTTGGAAGGTAATGCCTATCACTTTGATGAGAAATTGTTTTCGGTGAAACCGCATCCTGGGCAGAACCAGATTGCCACGTGGATTCGAGAAGATCTCTGTGCAGATGAAACTCCCCGTAATTCGAGCCGCTTGCAGGACCGTTATTCTATCCGTTGTGCCCCTCATATTATTGGTGTCTTGCAGGACGCGCTACCGTGGATGAGGCAAAACATTGAAACCGAGTTAAATAGTGCCAATGATAACCCCATTATTGACGGCGTGGGTGAGCATGTCTTACATGGCGGTCATTTTTATGGTGGACATATCGCATTTGTAATGGACTCCATGAAAAATTGCATCGCTAATTTGGCCGATCTAATGGATCGTCAAATGGCGTTGTTAATGGACGTGAAATTTAATCATGGTTTACCTAAGAACCTTTCTGGAGCGTCGGCTGAGCGTTCAATGATTAATCATGGATTTAAAGCGGTGCAAATAGCAGTGTCGGCCTGGACGGCAGAGGCGCTTAAAGGGACGATGCCTGCGAGTGTATTCTCTCGTTCTACCGAATGTCACAATCAGGATAAAGTGAGTATGGGTACAATCGCCGCGAGGGATTGTATGCGCGTGCTGGAATTGACCGAGCAAGTTGCTGCGGCGCTTTTGTTGGCAGTATCTCAGGGTGTGGAGATTCGACAGAGAGAAGGTCGTTTGACGGATGCGAATTTGACGGATGCAATGCGGGATATGAAGCAGGAAGTATTTCAGCGATTTGAGTTTTTGGAGGAGGACCGCCCGTTGGACTCCACCCTGAAAGAGTTTGTGGGGCTGATTCAGCAACAGGAATGGGAGTTATACTAAGTGATCAAGAATGCCATCGTGAGTGCTGAAACCACCATCAAAGTACCGTTTCATGACGTTGATATGTTACGTATTGCATGGCACGGCCACTACGTGAAGTATTTTGAAGTCGCGCGTTGTGAACTTTTCGAAACGTTGGGTTATGGCTACTTGGACATGGTGGCGTCAGGTTATTCCTGGCCAGTTATTGATCTTAATATCCGATACGCTAAACCGGCGCAATACGATCAGGATATTGTCGTGACCTCGGCAGTTGTCGAATATGAAAATCGATTAAAAATACAATATGAAATTCATGATGAAAAAACCGGTGTGCGATTGACGAGGGGCCATACGGTTCAGGTTGCAGTGGATATGAAAAACAATGAAATGTGTTTTGCCTCGCCGCAAATATTACTCGACCGGTTGGGAGTGAAAGATGTCTAGCAGAAAAGTGATAAAGATAGCAGGTCGCTATCTCTTGGCATTGACCATGTATTTTGTTTCAGGTTTGGTGTTGGCACAAACAGCTTGGGATCTCGATGCCGTATTGGCAGATTCGACTATCTTTGACGAAGCGAATCAGGTTACAAAACGTGATGCTCTAGAGATAGAAGGGATCCGGTTGTCTCCGGTAGAGGGTGAGGTATTGGCGTTTACGCAGCGTCGAAAGATTGCAATTTTATCAAAGCCGCTACAATCGAGTGGCTATTTTCTACTGGACGAGGATAAGGGGGCGTGCTGGGCGATAGCGCGGCCGTTTCCTGCGTTGATGATTATTACCAAGGAGGCCATTATCCAAAGGAACCGCGATGGCTCCGAGCAAGTAATGAGTACAGATAAAAATCCGGTGGTAAGGGAACTCGCATCGCTGTTCTCTTCGGTTTTTACTGGAGATGTGAGCGATATATTGTTGTCGTTTGATGTGTATCTACTACGAGACGGTATGCCTAAAGCTGGCTGGGTTGTCGGAATGAAACCTAAAGGTAAAAACCAATATGGGAAGCCAAAAGAAATTCGCTTGATCGGGGATTCGACATTGCGTTGGGTGACTTTTGTGAATCAAAGCGGTGATCAGACTGTTATTGAATTCTCGGCAGCGAATGATCAACCCTTTGATGTCTCTGCTCGCTGTTTTAAGGGATAGCACATGTTTGATGCAAATAAACATCACGTGCGCGCCATTCTATGGGGTTGTTTGTTTGCATTAGTGGTTGCAGATTTTTGCAGGATTGTGGTTCAGGGGTGGCCTGTCGATGGCGATATATTCTCATTGTTACCGGAGGAATCGCAGGATGCTTCGGTAAATACGGCAGTGAAATACTATCAACAATCTATTAGCAACAAGATTTTGTTCTTTGTGGGGGCTGATGAACCTGCATCCGCTAAGCAGGCCGCAGAGTTATTGGTAGAAAAGCTAAACGGTAGTGAATATGTATCCTCCGTTAATGGCGCAATGGATAATGCAAGCGAAACTGCTAACTCGCTCTTATATAAGCACCGATATCAACTGCTCTCCTCTGCTGCCAAGGAAATGTTGTCGCAGGGGAGAGCGACCGAACTGAAGCAGCAAAGTTTACAGATGTTATTTTCGCCGCTAGGCGTTACGGATTCGTTATTGTTGCAATATGACCCGCAACTGTTGTTTGTCGATTTTCTGAAAGAACTCACTGAAAGCGTATCGATATTTTCTATCACAGATCACTGGCTGACCCGCAGTCACGAAGGAAAGACTTATTTCTTTATCGATGTAGATCTGGGGGACGTGGCTTTGCCTATGGACCATCAAATTGCGTTGGTAAGCGATGTTCGGTTGATCCAGCAGACTGTATTGGGTACCTCCAGAGATGTATCGATTGTGTCAGTTGGCACGGTTTACCATGCTGCAGCGGGAGTAAGCCAAGGCAAAAAGGAAGTGTCGACCGTTGGTGTGGGCAGCGCGTTTGGTGTCTTGTTGTTACTTACTCTGACATTTCGCTCGGTTGTTCCACTTGTACTGAGTTGTGTCGCAATAGGTAGTGGAGTATTGGCTGCACTTGTCGTGTGCTTCCACGTGTTTGGTCGTATTCATGTATTATCGTTGGTGTTCGGTGCAAGTTTGATTGGTGTGACCATTGATTACGCTTTTCACTTTTATGCTGAGAAGAACTATGACGGCGCTACGTCAGGAGGGTACAACGGTGCCTCCGCGCTGAGGCGGGTATTACCAGGAATTACTCTGGGAATGTTGACGAGCGTAGTCGCGTATTTATCGATGGGGGTTGGGCCATTTGCGTTGATGCAGCAAGTGGCATTGTTCTCTGCCGTTGGCCTGTTTGCGTCCTTTTTGTGTGTGGTTTGTTTATTTCCATTATGGCAAGGCGCCACTGGTATTGTTGCGACCAGAGCCAAGAGATTTTCTAGCGTAATGCTGGCGCTGCCGCACACTGCTGTTATGAGGCATAAATATAGGGTGCTGATGCTGGTGGTGGTGGCGATGTCACCAGGCGTCTTTCTATTGACACCATTGGATGATGTCAGGTTATTACAGTCCTCGCCTGAGAGTTTGAAGAGTGAAGAGAAACGATTCTTTGACATTATGGGGGTTCGCTCTGCATTTCAATTCTATTTGGTGAGTGGCGATACTGTTCAGGCTGCGTTGCAAACAGAAGAGGCCCTGCTCAGCAAGTTGGAGCAGCTTAAAAATGCCGGTGCTGTCAAGCGCTTTAATGGTATTACACAGGTCTTACCTAGTATTAAGACCCAAGCTGAGAATTACAATTTACGACGACAAAGCTTGGTGAGTGATGATCAATGGGCGGATTACTATCAGACGATTGGATTTGATGATGATCAGCAGGCTGCATTCATGGACGCATTTCTAGCCCAAAATAATAATCAGATGACTTTTGATGCGTTTTCAGCATCCGCGTTATTTGAGAGGACGAAGGCTCAATGGATTGGATTAGTGGAAGGACGTTACTACTCTGTTGTTACGTTAAGCAATGTGCACGATGTTAATGCATTGCTGGATGTGGAGAGGGAGTTGACCGATGTGGTGTGGATTGATCAAGTCGCGGATTTTTCTTCAGTGTTAAAGGAATACCGTGAAAGTACAACATTGTGGGTGTTGTTGGCATATTGTTTGATCGCGATTTTCTTGATGGTTCGCTACGGCATTAAGACAGGGGCAATCTACATGTTACCTCCAATGGTAGCGGCTTGGGTCGCACTGGGTGCAGTGGGGTATGTTGGTTCTGTGTTTAACTTATTTAATGTGTTTGCATTGATATTGATTTTAGGTATAGGTATCGATTATGTGCTGTTTTTTGCAGAAAACGAAGGTGCTGCCGCACCGACAATGTTGTCGATAACGTTATCTGCAATTACCACAATACTGTCGTTTGGGTTACTTGCGTTGAGTCAAACGAACGCAATTAGTGGCTTTGGTTTTACCATGTTAGTAGGCATTAGTTGTGTCTATTTTTTATCCCCAATGTATGCAATGAAATCTCAAGGTGATCAATGAAGAACATATCCTCAAATGTTGATGTAGTCATAATCGGTGCTGGCCCTTCAGGGTCTGTTGCGGCCGGTTTGTTAGTTCAGCAGGGGCTTAAGGTGTTGGTGTTGGAGAAGCAGGTTTTTCCGCGTTTTTCTATTGGGGAAAGTTTATTGCCACAATGCATGGCATTTATTGAAAAAGCCGGTTTTATGAATGCGGTCCAAAAGGCAGCGGAACCAGCAGGGTTTCAGTTTAAGAATGGCGCTGCATTTCAACGCCATGGAGAATACGAAGCGTTTAATTTTGAAGAGAAGTTTACGCCAGGCTGGGGTACTACCTTTCAAGTCGAACGTGGTTCTTTTGATAAGGTATTGATTGACGAGGCAGAAGCCAAAGGTGCAGAGGTTCACTATCAGGTTGAAGTGATCGATGTTGTTACTGGCGGGAGTCCCAGTGTGTTGTGCCGCTCTGAGGCAGGGAGTGAACATCGAATTGAATGCAAATTCATCCTGGATGCTAGCGGGTTTGGGCGGGTGTTGCCGCGATTACTCGATATTGAAGAGCCTTCGGATTTTCCTGTAAGGCGTTCAGTATTCACTCATGTTCGAGATAACATCGATAGCCAAGGTTACGATAGAAGTAAAATATTAGTGACGGTCCACCCTGAAAATGAAGAAGTCTGGTACTGGTTGATCCCGTTCTCGGACGGGCGATGCTCTCTTGGGATCGTTGCAGAACCCAGTTGGTTCGAGAAGTATGGCGATAATAGTGACGTGGAAATACTACAAACAGCTATTAGCGAAGATCCTTATTTATCTGATTTGTTGGCCAACGCAATATTCGATTTTCCTGCCAGGCAGCTGACAGGCTACTCATGTAACGTAAAGCAAATGTTTGGGGAGGGTTATGCTCTTTTGGGGAATGCGGGAGAGTTTCTTGATCCAGTATTTTCCTCGGGTGTGACGATAGCCATGTACTCAGCCGATTTGGCAGTGACGCTATTAGCAAAGCAATTTAACGGTGACGTTGTCGATTGGCAAAGCGAATATGCAGAGCCTTTAGGGTTGGGCGTTAATACGTTTAGAACCTTTGTTGATACCTGGTATAACGGAAAACTACAGAGCATTATTTTTTCCAATGCTAAGAGCGATGAAATAAAAGAAATGATCTCTTCGATACTTGCAGGCTACGCGTGGGATACGAGTAACCCCTATGTTGCGGATAGTCGCAGAAAAATGAGCGTGTTAGCCAAAGTGTGTCAGTCGGTATATTCCTAATGAATCAAACTCATTTCAAACAAGGTGGAGCGGCGATTTTGTTGGCGTTGCTATTGCTCGTTTCAACAGGCTGCTCATGGGTCGATGGGGTGGTGCAATCACAGGCGAAACGCATGCTGTCTCAGGACTTGGTATTTGCTAAAGCATCGACATTTGGTCGTTCATTGGCGATTACTCAACAGGTGGATGTGAGTATTGGGTCTCGGAAATTTTCAATGATTCAACAAACTGAGATTGATGCTACAGAAATTCGATTGGCTGGGCTAAGTCATTTTGGTTCGCCGTTTTTTACCTTGCAGTATATAGGGACGCATTTGATTTCTGAGAAAATGCCATTGTTACCTGATGCATTTCATGTGCCGGTCGTATTGCGAGATTTTCAATTGTCATTCTGGCCCTTGACTGAATTGAGGGCGATCTACCGTGCAAAGGGCTATGACATCGTCGAGCGGGATAAGCAGCGTATATTGTTAAAAGATGGAGGTGAAATCATCACTGTTCACTATCAATACAGCGATAAAATGTTGGGGAAAGCCGATTTTGAGCATCATCAGCTTGGGTATCGTGTAGTGTTCAATACCGTCGACGTTCAGCGGTTGGAAGAATAATATGCCAGTTTATTTAAACGCGATGGGGATTGCGTGTGGATTGGGAAAGGATAAATCTGCTGTGGCCAACAAATTATTTGCTGAAGCCAGTGCTCCCCTTGAACAGCGCTCAGGCCTGGCTAAATCTGATGCTTACGTGGCTGGCCAAGAAGTTGTAGTCGGACAGTTACCTTTTATTTTAGAAAAGCTGCCAAAACAGTATGCCCGTTTCGATTGCCGTAACAACCGGTTGCTTGTACATGTGCTGGATGAAATAGCGACGGTGGTTGATGCAGCGATTTCTGAATTTGGCAATACTAGAGTTGGTGTAGTATTAGGAACCAGTACTTCGGGTATCGCCAAAGGGGAGTCCGCGCTGTCAACATTTAGAAAGAGCAACCAGCTGCCTTCGGAGTTTCATTATTCCCAACAGGAAATTGGTGGCCCCTCTGAGTTCCTAGCGAGCTACCTCGACCTGCGAGGCCCGGCACTTACGATATCGACAGCGTGTTCTTCTAGTGCAAAAGTGTTTGCGTCTGGGCAACGACTATTAGAGACCGGGCATTGTGATGCGGTGATTGTGGGTGGCGTTGATACCTTATGCAAGCTCACCTTAAATGGTTTTTCCTCACTTTCGGCGGTATCTGCTGATCGTTGTAACCCTTTTAGCCAAAACCGTGATGGAATCAATATAGGTGAGGGCGCTGCGCTGTATCTAATGACAAAGAAAAAGTCAGCTATTGAAATGTGTGGCGTGGGTGAGGCATCTGATGCTCATCATATCTCAGCCCCACATCCTGACGGAACAGGCGCGATAACAGCGATGTCAGAGGCGCTTCGTCGTTCTGGCCTGTTACCCAAAGATATAGATTATATTAACCTGCATGGAACCGCGACACCGCAAAATGATGCGATGGAAAGCACTGCGGTGCATTCAGTATTTGGAAATGATGTTGCTGCGAGCTCAACTAAGGGACAGGTTGGACATACTTTGGGGGCCGCAGGGGCGATTGAAGTAGGTTTTTGTTATCTGGTGCTATCAGATCTGAACAAACAACGGGTGCTACCTCAACAAATCTGGGATGCTCAACCCGATGATAAAACATGTAAGATTCGTTTCGTACAGCCTGGCGAAACACTCACAGAAAATAACTCACGATATTATTGCCTTAGTAACTCTTTTGCTTTTGGTGGTAGTAATGTCTCGGTAGTGATTGGGCAATCGTCATGAAAATAACTGAATTTAAAGTAAGTGAATTGGCAGTAGAAGATGTAGTTCCGCATTCACGTAAGATGGTCTTTTTAGAACGTTTGATTAGCGCGAATGATGATCATGTTATGGCGTCTTTACGTATTACCGATGACACCTATTTCATACGAGATGGACAGGTGCCAGCGTGGGTTGGAATAGAATATATGGCGCAGTCGATTGCCGCTTACGCAGGGATTCAAGCGAAAGGTAAAGGTGAGCCCGTGAAGGTTGGGCTGTTATTGGGCTCGCGGCGATACACGTCGAAAGTGTCTAGTTTTGCTCTTGGCCAAACGTTATTTGTCAGCGCAAAACCATTACATAATGAAGAATCAGGGTTAGGTGTATTTGAGTGTGCTATCTATCCCGCTAACGAAAATGAAGAATGTGCGGATGAGCCATGGGTCACTGCCAATCTCAATGTATATCAACCCCATGATGTAGATGCGTTTCTAGCAGGAGAATCATAATGACACGGTGGGTATTAGTGACCGGTTCGAGCCGGGGAATCGGTAAAAGTATAGCGCTTCAGTTAGCTAGCGATGGGTTTGGCGTGGTGGTTCATTGTCGCTCTGGCGTGTCACAAGCTGAAGAAACCTGTGCAGAAATTCGAGACCTCGGTGGAGAGACGCGTTTATTGCAGTTTGATATAGCTGATCGAGCCGAAACAGAAAAGATCATTGTTGATGATATGGACGCTAATGGTGCTTATTATGGTGCGGTGGCGAATGCGGGAATTGCTGCTGATAACGCCTTCCCCTCCATGACCGGTGAGGAATGGGATGGCGTGATTACCACTAATTTGGGAGGATTCTATAATGTTATCCATCCGATTGTGATGCCGATGATTCGAGGTAAAAAAGGTGGCCGTATTGTTACCTTGTCTTCTGTTTCTGGCATTATGGGGAATCGCGGGCAAGTGAATTACAGTGCGGCAAAGGCAGGTATTGCTGCGGCAACGAAGTCATTGGCGATTGAATTAGCCAAGCGAAAAATTACGGTGAATTGTGTTGCACCTGGGTTAATTGAAACCGACATGGTTTCTGATGTGCCGGTGGGTGAAGTGAAGAAAATGATTCCAGTTCGCCGTTTAGGCAAACCAGAAGAAGTCGCTGGACTTGTAGGTTATTTGTTTTCTGATAATGCCGCGTATGTTACGCGCCAAGTTATTTCTGTCAATGGTGGTATGTTCTGATGAAACGTGTTGTTGTTACCGGTATGTCGAGTATTACGTCGTTGGGCCACGATTGGGAAACCTTCTCTAGTCAATTGCGTGATAAACAAAGTGGTATTCGTTACATGACGGAATGGGACGAATACGAAGGCCTTAATACCCGTTTAGGCGGTCCAGTGTTGGACTTTGAAACCCCATCCCACTATACACGTAGGCAATTGCGCAGTATGGGGCGAGTGGCAGTATTATCGACTCGTGCTGCCGAACTGGCGCTGGAGAACGCAGGATTGCTTGGCGATCCGATTGTTCAGTCGGGCGAGCTAGGTGTGTCTTTTGGGTCTAGCTCAGGTACGCCATCTGCGGTAGGAGATTTTGGCAATATGCTTATCAATAAGCGTACCGATGGGCTTAATGCAACCACCTATATCAAGATGATGTCACATACATCGCCGGTGAACATTGGGGTGTTTTTTGGCGCAAAAGGTCGAGTGATTACCACGTCATCGGCATGCACTTCTGGCAGTCAAGGAATAGGGTATGCCTATGAAGCGATTCAATCGGGTAAGCAAAAGGTGATGATCGCGGGTGGGGCGGAAGAGCAATGCGCAACACAGTCAGCAGTTTTTGATACGTTGTTTGCAACTAGCCTGATGAATAAAGATCCTCAGCGTTCCCCACGTCCATTTGATAAAGATCGAGATGGCCTTGTTATTGGTGAAGGAGCTGGCGTATTGATTCTTGAGGAATATGAGTTTGCTAAAGCGCGAGGTGCGAATATTCTGGCAGAACTGGTGGGCTTTGGCACTAATTCAGATGGAAAGCACATTACCTCTCCATCCAAAGAGACGATGGAAGTGGCAATGAACTTAGCGCTTGCGGATGCAAACCTTCCAGCCTCTGAAATTGGTTTTGTGTGTGCTCATGGTACTGCGACAGAGCAAGGAGATATCGCTGAAACTCAGGCAACGTTGGCTGCGTTTGGAAACAACATACCTATTACATCGCTGAAGGGCTACTTGGGGCATACCTTGGGGGCTTGTGGCGCAATTGAAGCATGGGCTACGATTCACATGCTAAACAATGATTGGTATGCTGCGAATATGAATCTGGATAATGTTGATGAACGTTGTGGCGACCTAGATTATATCGTCGGTTCTGGACGTGAGATGAAGAACGAATATGTTATGAGTAATAATTTTGCGTTCGGTGGTATAAATACCTCACTTATCTTTAAACGCTACTCGTAACTTTTTTGTAATAGATTGCAGCACAGCCCTGTATAGAAACAACGTATTGATATCATTCTATACAGGGCTGTGCTGCAATCTATTACGGTTTCTTAGTGATACCTAAATCGTCAAATATAAACGGGTCATCAAAATGTCGGCGGCCAACAAACGCGATGGCATGGGTGCCTTTTTGGCGCATAGCTCCAGCATTGACTACCCCCAGCGGCCATAAAAACCAGCGTTCTATTCTTGCCGACTGAGAAATGATCCCATCATCATCAAATAAACTCTTGGGGCCCTGCGTGGTTGGCAGATAGCTTAAGCTATCGTATCGCTTTAGTTCATAACCCGTTGAACTTCGATCCTCTTCTGCCTTGTTGCTAGCAGCGTTACTGACATCAACAATGTAGTGGCTGTTCGCGTCAATATGTAACGTCACCGGGTGGGAGATATCATCCGTAAGTGCAAAGTACAATGGCTCTTCAATGGAACTGTCGATTTGAGCACTTGATATGTTGTTCTTCATGTAGACCTTATGGTAACAGCCACACTGATGAATACTGTCGTAGACCCAGGGTTTACCCGTGGTATCCAGTGTCACTCGCCAGATAATGCCGTCAATGTCACCAGCATAGATATCGAAATTGTTTTGTATAGGGCGTTCCGGGAACCAAAAGGCGTAATTAAGCTGAAGTAGAACATTCCCTTTAGAACGGGTGAAGCTTAGGTAGCGATAGGCATTAACGTTGTCGAGATCGATATTGATCGCAAGGGCACTGTCGGCGTTTTGAACCCATTCCGGAGATCCGATAGAATCGCTGCTAGAGGTGGATTCAACCTGTAACTTGGGGCTGAATAAATGGAATAACTGTGCAAGGTACGCTTCTTCAAATTGTGGAATAGCGAGAGGCGATTTAGCATAAGCGAGTGAAAATTGTTGTTGAATGGTCAGTGCAGAGAGCGGAACAGTTTCTGTCTTTTGTGGCGCAATAGTTCGTGTAATAGGTGGTGTGATTGGATGATACCGCTGTATTAGAGAAAAATCCTTTGCCCCTTTCTCTAAACGTCGCCGCATATCCGCTTGGTATTGTTTGATAGACGGTTTTGCAAGTGCACTGGTCAGCGGATACATACCAAAAAAACGTGCGATGTTGCTATAGCTATCTTCTGGCTTATCCATAGCTAATGATAAAGGCCAATTCTTATCGTGTTCAATCAAGGCATTAACCAGAGTTTTACTGCAATACTGAATGGCGTCTTGGCTGTTCGTTTGTTGTAGGTTTCTTGTCAGTGAATCTGCGCGGGTCATGGGTAATCGCTGTGCTTCGATCAAATAGGTTGTTCTACCGAGACGAGACAGTTCGTTAATCCAAGCGTTTTTTTCTATTGGAGACAGGGCTTCCTGTTGGTAAGAGCTTAGGAAACGGTTGGTGCGTAAACTGGGGTAACCACTGATACGAACAACCCCCGGCTCAAAATGGCTGTGTGTAGCGATAGCGTTATCGAGTTGAGAGAAAAACACACTGCACCGCAATATATCCGGCGATGCTTTCGACAGTGGTGGTGGGGTGATGCTGCAGCTTGCAGATACTATTATGAGCGGCAGCAGCCAATATAGTCTTGGGCCCTTAGATAATGAAAGTAACCCGTTATTCCATTGCATTGCTGATAAAAGGATATTGCTCTTGGTCATAGGAGTAATCCCCAATAAGTGATCGTAGATTGTGTAAGCTTTTCAACGTTGTTGTATAGGATAGCGAATTGGATAACCAAGCAGGAATAAAGCCACCTGGTTCAATATGACTCTGATAGGTTATACGGGTAGTGTTGGCATCTGTTGGCGCTAGGCGCCATTCGCCGCTAAATTTAGTTATGCGTACACGACCTAGTGTCGGCGGGATTTTATCGGGTATGCTCAGTATCGTAATGGTTACGACGTGAGATAGTGTGTCTTGGGATAAGGTAAATTTGGCTACGCTATCTCTATTTTCAAATGGCCAGCGAGCATTCATCAAAAAGTGCACGTAAGACGTGTGCGAATTAGGTTGATCGATGATGTTCACCCCACCACTATAGGGAACCCATTGTTGATTAATGTCTGCGTCCTGCAAGAAACTAATTAACTTCTTAAGTGAGCTTTGGACTGTCGCTTGTGCTTTGATTTCGCGGTATGCGCTATCAAAAGAGTCACGACTATATACCTCGACACCTTGATCAGATTCTTCTAAGCGCCAGGAGGCTGGCTGAGGAGAAGCGCTGGATTGATCGCCCCAGGCGGACGATGATACACACGTGATGAGAATAAATAAGGCACAATACTTCATCTAGACGCATATTCCTTGAGTTGACTGTCGTAGGTAGTTTGCAGTTTAAGGGCCATTTCTTCTGGTGACTCCTTTTGCCAATCATCCGGATAAATCGCGGGTAAAATTTTAATCTGAACATGCCCTGGTTTGATATCCAACCGATTGGGTCTCAGGATTCTCCCTGAATTGAAAATAATGATGGGAACAATGGGGCGTGACGATTCTCTGGCTAATCGAAATGCACCACTTTTAAAAGACCCTACGGACATACACGAATCAGAGTGGGTGTTTTTTGTACGGGTTCCTTCAGGGGCAATAGCGATGGATAGGGTGCCAGATAGTGTATTGCTGGCGCTATCCATTAGTTTACGTTTTGATGATTTGTCTTGTCTGTCGATGAAAATCGTATCTCCAAAAGCCAGCAACGGCCCTATAACTGGGTGACTTTTTAATTCGATTTTAGCGATACCGATGACATCTCTACGTAATAATCGGCAGAGAATAATTGGGTCGATACCACTCTGGTGATTAAATACAAATACTGCAGGGCGATGCTGCTGGAGAATCGATGCATTCTCAATGGTTAAACGTAACCCTGATGCGGCTGAGCCAATCCAGCCTAGCAATAGGGTCATGCAATTTAATGCCTTACGCTTATTTCTGGTTAAGGCCCATAAAATCAGCCCGGTAGTGAGAGCTATTAGTGCAGGAATAAGTACGGCAAGCGCACCATAAAAAGTGCGTAGATAGAATAGAAGGGTAGTCAGTGGGGTTGGCTGGTTCAATGAAACTGTCTCTTCAGTAGCGTAGAGGGGGAAAAGGTAGGCGACCACACGTTGTTAAGCGTTATTGTACCGTATATCTACCGTTAGAAGTGCTTGATATGAGCAGGAAACCGATGAGTCAAAGCGGTTGCCTTCATTATTTAACCTTGTTAGCCTTAAGCTCGCTTGATGGTTTCATAAGTAGTTCTAGCGTGAACAATAATAATTCGACTTCAAGGCGATTAATATGAAAAGGGTAATATTGAGTGCAGTGTTAATGAGTTTATCCATGACCGCAAGTGCGGTAGCCCCTGGTGGTCCTGACTGTGGTTGGGGGAATATGGTGTTTGAAGGTCAGGGTGGCATGGGGTCTCATTTTGTCGCCATGACGACGAACGGTACTTCAGGTAATAAGACCTTTGGCATGACTTCTGGAACCAATGGTTGCTCTACATCGGGTAAGCTCACTTATGGTGGCGATGCAATTGTTAATCTATCGGGTGTACTCGACGAGTTTATTGCAGACTCGGCCCGCGGTGAAGGTGAGGCATTAACGGCTGTCGCAGTGTCTATGGGAATTGCTCCAGATGATCGTGCCATTTTTGCTGATGCTGTACACGATAATTTTGACGCGATCTTCGCACATGCCGATGTTACCGCAGAAGATGTGATGGCCTCTCTGGTAGAGGTGATGAAGTCTAATCAAGTATTGGCGAAATACGTATCGTAGTAATCATTTGTACTACGTGGGGAGCATGATTTGCTCCCTCCATTCTATTCTTATTGTTATTTTGTGTTGTTAGATGATTCCTCTTGGTGTTTGTCGGTTCCTACCGTGTATTTTCGTATGTCTTTTGGCTTCAATTTTTTTGGCCGCTTCAGCCAACGCTAGTGCCCTCGTTGTAACGCCTTCCATGGATAATAGCTTAAGTGGTTCCCTTCGCTGGAAGAACATAATGCACTATTATCCGAGTGATCGATGGTTTGATGGCAGCAACCAGCAATGGGAAAGTAAAGTTATTGATGATGGGTATTTTTTTGCGGTTGATGGCAAGCGAAATACCAAGGCAGAATGGGAGGCGAGTATTCAAGCATTTCAACGTCCCGAAGCTCTATTCGGTGGCCCCGAAAACCCCCATGCTCAATGTCGATTCCCTGCACGATTTTCCCTTATAAAGAGCCTTCTTAGTGAGCAGGGAATCACAATAAAATTTCCCACTATCGATTGTCCAGGGTATCAACGATGGAAGAAAAAAGTAAATGGGCAGCGAGCGACATTGGTATTTGCTTCTTCGTACCTGAATAGCCCTTCGTCTATGTTTGGTCATACCTTCCTGCGCTTTGATGCAAAGGATGTGGGTCAGCAATCCGAATTGTTGTCTTATGCGCTCAATTTTGGCGCGGTTGTTGAAAAAGGGGAGAGCTCGATGCTATATGCCTACAAGGGGCTCGCCGGAGGTTATAGTGGGTATTTCGCGATAATGCCCTATTACGAGAAAATCAAAGAATACAGTAAAATGGAGAATCGAAGCCTGTGGGAGTACCCGCTGGATTTAACGGTAACAGAAGTGGATGCCTTGCTTGCCCATGTGTGGGAGTTACGCAACATTGCATTCACCTATTTCTTTTTTGATGAAAACTGTTCGTATCGATTGCTAGAGCTACTTGAAGTGGCTAAACCGGGGGTAGAACTGACCGAGACGTTTCGTGTCCACGCAATTCCTATCGATACGGTACGGGTATTGGAGGACAACCGATTGCTTGGTGATAGCGTCTATCGGGCGTCGGCGTCGGATAAACTGCTTTCTAATGCGAAGGGACTGTCGAAGGATGAGATAATGCAGGTAAAAGCGTTAGCGGAAGGCACATTGGCTGCTGAAAGTGTACATTCTCTGGCGATACTTAACGTGGCCTATCAATATTTACAATTTACCCTAGTGAAGAAGCAGCGGGATCCTCTATTAGCCAAACGTCGGTTGGCGTTGCTACGGGCGATAAACAAACGTTCCAAAATAACGCCAGATTATTCCCCGGTTAAACCGGTGAGACCTGCTGCACCGCAAGTTTCTCATCGTAGCCAAATGGTTGCTGTTCGAGCTGGAGAGTTTGAATCTTCAGCATTTGTCGATGTTGAATTTAGAGCCAGCTATCACGACTTACTTGACCCCATTGATGGGTACCTTAAAGGGGGCAGTATTAATATGGGGCGTGTGGTTCTTCGTCAATATGAAGGCCGTGCGTTGGATTTGGAGCATATAGATTTCATTGATATTAATTCATTGTCCCCACAAAACGCATTACATCAACCCATGACTTGGCGAGTTAACGTCGGGGTGGATAGAGTATATAGTGACGACGTTGATAATGGGTTAGCGCTACAGGTAAACGGTGGCGGTGGGGTATCGATCGAGCCCGCTGTGGATTGGTTAGTATACGGGTTGGCTGAAGGTCGTGCGGAATACCTGTTAGATGGATCTGGGATGGCTAATGTAGGAGGTGGGGTTCGGTCAGGGGTGATGCATTATGGGGCTGTTGGGACAGCATCGGTGGAGCTGAGCGCAATGCGCTTCCTACAAGGGGTCGTAAGGGTCAAGTTAACCTTCGCACAGAATGTTGTGATAACGACAAATAGCAGTGTGCGAGTGAATTATCAATATTGGGAGAACCAATTTTCTGAAGGGGAATTCGAAAAACGCAGCAGTGTGAATATTGGATACCGATACCACTATTGATCGACAATTTCTGATTCTTAGTCTGACATTGTCGTTTATCATGATATAAAAAATGGCTCTTGTTAGAGCCCTTTTTTATATCAGCTGTCATATGCTAGTCACTTTACTTCTTAATAATCACTATCGATAAATAAGCCCTACAAAACGCTGAAAGAAGGCTAATGCCTGAATTCGAGTACTATAGGTTTGAATTTGTTGTCAAAAAGTCTTATTGCAGAATGAAATCGGGTTCTATTTCAATAACCTATATAGAGTGTGATATTTTCAATGTTGCGCAATAACGGACCTTGTCTCATAGTTAATAGGTAGTTACAAAACAACAACAGAAATGCGTGAGTCCTTTGCTATGTTAGGTATATGAGGTTTGCATTTAATATGATTATTGATCATTTGAATAAGTACCTTTGTTTTTGTTATGTTAATAATTCCCTAAAGGACAACGTTAAATCGAGTAGTGATTGGATTAGTCGTTTTGTATGATTCCCCAACGTACGTGTGAGGTACAAGCAATGCCAGGCATAAGACAGTCGGAAAAGAATACCCCAATCGAATTTATTGAAGAGTTTTTAGCGGAACAATCGGAAGCACCAACAGAAGCGTTAGAGGCCGCCAAATCGTCCAAACGAAGCAATGGTGAGTATTTTCGTAAGATAGAAGAGCTTATGGAGAAAAAACGCTTGCAAGATGATTTGTCAGATTACGAGTGGGACGATTAATTCTCGATCGTAAGCGCGTTATTGATTGATGGGGAGGGTGACAGTAACAGTTGTTCCTTCACCGATGGTGCTGACTATATCAAGCTTCCCCTTGTGTGCTTCAGCGATGAGTTTGCATAAGTAGAGGCCTAGGCCATAACCACCGGTTTGGCGCTGGCGAGCACTGTCAGCTCTGTAAAATGGCTCTGTGATATGTTGCAAGTGCTCTTCTTCTATACCGCTACCTTGGTCTTTGAATTCAATGGTGATGTCATGCTCCTGTCTGGTATTTGTGATGACGAAAGGTTTGTCGTCGCCGTATTTTAGACCGTTGCCTATGAGATTCTTAATCAATAATTCGAGCCGAAGTGGGTCCCCTTTTATGTGTGAGTAAGGTTCGTGATTAATGACTTCTATCTGATTGTTTTTGTCAGTTGTTGCGCTAACGGCGGTTCGGATTAACTGGGTAATGTCAATGTCATGCAAGCTCAGTACGTTGTGCTTTTGATTTAGCCTTTCAGATTCAAGAAGCTCCCCTATTAGTCGGTCTAATTCTGAAAGGTCGTCACTAAGGCTTTGTTTTATTTTGTGGTTATCGATAAATTCGATGCCTACTTTTGCCCTAGTGATTGGTGTGCGTAATTCATGGCTGATTGCTAATAAGAGTTGGCGTTTCGCTTCCAGCATTTTCTCAAGCTCTGTGGCCATGCTGTTAACAGCATGAGTGATATTTCCAATCTCATCATTTCGGTCGCTGTGTAAGCGAAAGGATAAACCTCCTTTTTCAATCGTTTGCGCGCCATATTGAATTAATTTGAGAGGTGCAAACAACCAGTTAATGGCGCGATAGCTAAAATACAATATTGTGAAGCACAATGTTAATGCTACCCAAAACCATAGGTATCCATCTTCTTTAATAAAGGAGCGCAACCCGGTGAGGTAATATGTGTATCCATCTTTTTTGATAATAAAAAAACGTTCGCCTTTGTATCTACCCATGGAAAATTTGATATCTTCTCGATGATGTCGATGGATGACCTCTATATTATCGGGGGAGACAAATGTGTCGGAGGATTTCCACAAAAACTCGTTGCCGGTAATCATTATTTGGATATGTAGCGAGTTTGCGATGTTTGTGGCTTTGCTAATGTTCGGTGGAGTGCCAATATCATTGATGAGATAATTGGCATGATCGCTAAATAGTGAGGCAAATCGTGTGCGTCGACTATCTCCGTCTTTGGTGGCCATTTTCAACGACAAAAAAAGTACCAGCAAGATGCTGGCGGCGGTAATGGAAAAAATGAAAAGAAGACGCCCAAAAATAGATTTCTGGACATTGTTGATGACGCTTAACATTGCTCTACCTTCCCAATAAAACTGTATCCTTTTCCCCATACTGTTTTAATAAAACGCGGTAACTTACCGGTGTCCTTAAGTTTATGTCTAAGGCGGCTGACTAACGTGTCTACTGCTCTTGAATACAGGTCTGCGTCAATGCCACGTAGATTGTTCATGATCTCATCGCGGGTAAATGCGCGGTTGCTATTTTCCATGAGGAAAATTAGTAACGAGAATTCCATGGAGGTCAGTTCAATAAAGTCACCTTCTAAGAATGCTTGCTCTTTGAGTAAGTCCACATGGATTTCCGGCGAATTAAGTTGTTGGGCTTGTAAATTGTGGGCTTGTCTTCGCGCGATGTTTTGAATTCGCGCCACTAGTTCTCTTGGTTCAAAGGGTTTGGGTAAATAGTCATCTGCACCCAGTTCTAAGCCTACTATGCGGTCAGTGACTTCACCGCGCGCGGTTAGCATAATAATGGGGATGCGTTGATAGGGCGTTTGAGTACTGCGTATATGTTTGCACATCTCGAAGCCATCCATTTCGGGCAGCATGACATCTAATATGAGCGCACTGAATTGGCCTGTCTCAAGAGCCTTGAAACCATGTGACGGAGATAACCTATGGGTTAACGTCAGAGAGAACTGTTCAAAGTAGTCACCTAAGAGTGAACCTAGTTTTTCGTCATCATCGATGAGAAGTATGTCAGTCATTCGGGTACTCATGTGGTGATTGTTGTACCAGTGTCCTCTACTCAGGCGACTAGTGCTAGCGACAATAGGGCGATGTCACACTTTATTGCATTTGGTTACTTTCCTGACAAGGTTTCCATATTGTTTTTTCCTAGGATAAGCACATACCTGCTGAGGTCACAGTGTTCGTGAGTTTACCCTTCACTACTCATGCGGGTATTTCCCTTAATATCACGGCGAGCGCCGTAAGGATTGATCGATGAGAAATATACTAGGTTCGAGAAAATTACATATTGTACTAATGGTGCTGTTGACGGGGTTTTTTTTGAGCGCTTGTAAGGGCAATCATGAAGGGCGAGGCGGCATGATGTTTGATTTGGTGGCGTATAAGTTAGACTTAACGGGTGAGCAGGAGGAAAAGTGGTTTGCCATTAGGGACGAACTCAAGCTGATGAAGGCGAATGCAAGGCAAGAGAAGCAGGCCCATATTGAAGAAGCGAAAATTATGTTAATGGCTGACAGTCTCGATCAGACTGCGGTATTGGCCAAGTTGACTCAGCATCAAGAGGTGTTGCGGCAAACCGCGCCAGGGATTGTGCAGAAAGTTGTAGAGTTCCACGCCACGTTAACGCAGGAACAAAAAGAGAAGGTGGTGGATATGATGGATCATTTTGCTAAGAAGGGTAAACACGAGGGTTAAGTATAGGTTTAGCCGCTAAGTAACTATTTTCATGGGAGAGAAGTATTCGGCTCTCCCATGAAAATGTTGTCCACCTAGATCTAGTTGATCTTCTTATACTTGATGCGTTTGGGTTGAGTTGCCTCTTCGCCGTATTTCTTCTTCTTATACGTCTCGTATTCGGTGAAGTTACCTTCAAAGAACTCGACGCCTTCCGCGCCTTCGAAGTCGATAATGTGGGTAGAGATACGATCCAAGAACCAGCGATCGTGAGAGATAACTACCGCACAGCCAGCGTAGGTGAGTAGGGCCTCTTCAAGTGCTCGTAAGGTCTCAACATCCAAGTCGTTGGTGGGCTCATCCAGTAGTAATAAGTTGCCGCCTTTACGTAGCAATTTAGATAGGTGCAGTCGGTTACGCTCACCACCTGAGAGGTCCTTAACAAATTTCTGTTGATTGGATCCCTTAAAGTTAAATCGACCCACATAGGCGCGAGAAGGCATTTCATGGGTACCGACCGTAATCGTTTCAAGGCCGTCTGATACTTCTTCCCAAACAGTCTTACTGCCATCCAGGTCATCACGATTTTGATCAACATAGGCGATTTGAACGGTTTTACCTATGGCAATTTCACCGTTGTCGGGTTGCTCTTCGCCGGAAATGAGTTTAAATAAGGTGGTTTTACCCGCACCGTTCGGCCCAATGACGCCCACTATCGCGCCTGCTGGAATGCGGAAGCTGAGGTCTTCGTAGAGCAACTTATCGTTAAACGCCTTAGTGACCCCTTTGAATTCAACCACTTCTTCCCCGAGTCGTTGACCGACTGGGATGTAGAGCTCCTGGGTTTCGTTGCGGGTTTGGTCATCTTGGCGGGATAATTCTTCAAAGCGTGCTAAACGTGCCTTACTTTTCGATTGACGACCTTTGGCATTTGAGCGAACCCATTCCAATTCAGACTTGATACTACGTTGGCGTGCTGCTTGCTGTTTATTTTCTTGTGCTAAGCGTGCTTCTTTTTGCTCTAGCCAAGAAGAGTAGTTGCCCTCATAAGGGATACCGTGGCCTCGATCGAGCTCCAAAATCCACTGGGCTGCGTTATCTAGGAAGTACCGATCGTGAGTGATCGCCACCACTGTGCCCGTGAAATCATGTAGATAGCGCTCTAACCAACCCACGCTTTCTGCATCCAAGTGGTTGGTTGGCTCATCAAGGAGCAGCATGTCTGGGCTAGAAAGTAGTAAGCGACATAAGGCAACACGACGTTGTTCACCGCCGGATAGCTTGGTGACATCTGCTTCCCATGGTGGCAGGCGCAGTGCGTCAGCAGCGATTTCTAGGGTGCGATCGATATCCCAACCGTTACCCGCATCTATTTTGTTCTGAAGCTCTGCTTGCTCTTCTAGCAGGGTATTCATTTCATCGTCACTCATCGGCTCAGCGAATTTCATGCTGAGTTCATCAAAGCGCGCGAGAATGTCTTTCATTTCCCGAACCCCATCTTCAACATTACCTCGGACGTCTTTTTCCGGATCTAGTTGGGGCTCCTGTGGAAGGTAACCGATATTGATGCCTGCTTGTGGGCGAGCTTCGCCATCGATTTCTGTATCGAGTCCGGCCATGATCTTGAGAAGGCTGGATTTACCAGAACCATTTAGGCCTAGTACGCCGATCTTGGCGCCAGGAAAGAAAGACAGTGAGATATCTTTAAGGATGGTACGTTTTGGTGGAACCACTTTGCTAACGCGGTTCATAGTGTAGATATATTGAGCCATAGTTTTGTAGAAAGCCGTTATTGATGTATGAGTTATGGCGCTTACGCTACTCCAGATTTCCGAGTGTTGCAATTGATGGACTCGATCCATTTGGCATTTGTCTAAGGTGAATAGGCGGGCTTAGACGTAACATGAAAAAAATTGCACCAAATCTGAAGTCTTTTCATGTGCTCATTGGGCTAGAGTTGTGTAAAATAGCGCCCTTTCCAAATAACACCTTTTATCAACATCGACCATTCGTGGGGATCTACTATGTTTTCACCTGACCTAACTATTGCGGATTTTGATCCAGAAATTGCAGAATCCATTGAGAATGAAAAGAAACGTCAGGAGCAACATATTGAGTTGATCGCTTCTGAAAACTACACCAGCCCCCTAGTGATGGAAGCTCAGGGCTCTGTGTTGACTAATAAATATGCAGAGGGATACCCGGGTAAACGCTACTATGGTGGTTGTGAGCACGTTGATGTTGCTGAGCAACTAGCAATTGATCGCGTAAAGTCATTGTTTGGTGCTGATTACGCAAACGTTCAGCCACACTCAGGTTCACAGGCCAACGCTGCGGTATACATGGCGTTGCTACAGCCCGGTGATACTGTGTTGGGGATGAGTTTGGCCGATGGCGGTCACCTAACACATGGCTCTAAGGTAAGCTTTTCGGGCAAAACCTATAATGCGTTTCAATACGGTTTGAACAATGACACCGGTGAAGTGGATTATGAGCAAGTAGAAGTGCTGGCACGTGAGCATCGACCTAAGATGATTGTGGCGGGTTTTTCTGCGTACTCTCGCGTGATGGATTGGCAACGCTTTCGTGATATTGCTGATGAAGTGGGTGCCTACCTTATGGTTGATATGGCTCACGTTGCAGGTTTGATTGCTGCGGGTGTTTACCCTAACCCGACTCAAATTGCCGATGTGACAACGTCGACTACCCACAAGACTCTCGGTGGTCCTCGTGGCGGTATCATTCTGGCGAAAGCTAACCCAGAGATTGAGAAGAAGCTGAATTCTGCTGTATTCCCCGGTGGTCAAGGTGGACCATTGATGCACGTGATCGCTGCAAAAGCTATTTGCTTTAAAGAAGCGGCAAGTGATGAGTTTAAAACGTATCAAGAGCAAGTTGTAGTGAACGCTAAGGCGATGGCGCGTGTTTTTGTTGAGCGCGGTTATGATGTGGTATCAGATGGAACAGACAACCATCTTTTCCTATTAAGCCTTATTAGTAAAAACATTACGGGTAAGGATGCTGATGCTGCGTTAGGTCTAGCGCATATCACCGTGAATAAAAATGCGGTACCGAATGATCCACTGTCACCGTTTGTGACCAGTGGTCTACGTATAGGTACACCTGCGGTTACACGTCGGGGCTTCAGTGAAGCGAATGTTGCGGAGCTGGCGGGTTGGATGTGCGACATTCTTGATGACATGGGGAATGATGAGATCATTACTCAGGTACGAGAGAAAGTATCTGCTATATGCGCGACGCTTCCTGTTTACGGAAACTAATCTAGCGTATATGTGTAAAAAGGCTGCCACATTGGCGGCCTTTTTTGTGCCTACTTTTCATGATGGTTACAAAGTAAAGATGCACGTCGTAAATCACTCTCCAATCAGACTATCTTGATAAGGGGCTATCTTGCTAAAATGCACATTGTTGAGCCGTGAAGACCATCGTCGATAGCTAAGGAAAAAGTATGTACTGCCCGTTTTGTAATGCTAATGAGACCAAGGTAATTGATTCCCGCTTAGTTGCTGATGGGACTCAAGTCCGTCGACGCCGTGAGTGCGTTGCGTGTGGGGAGCGTTATACCACCTATGAAACTGCGGAATTGGTTATGCCAAAGGTCGTGAAGCAAGACGGTACCCGTGAGCCTTTTGATGAAAGCAAGTTACGCAGTGGTATTCAACGAGCGGTGGAGAAGCGACCGGTTAGCACTGAGCAAATAGAATCTTCGATTAATCGTTTGTGCTCACGTTTACGTGCAACGGGTGAGCGTGAAGTGGACTCCCAGGTTGTTGGTGAACATGTAATGGAGGCGTTAAAAGAGTTGGATGAAGTGGCATTTGTGCGTTTTGCTTCGGTATATCGTAGCTTCCAAGATATTAATGAGTTCAAAGATGAGATAGATCGGTTGCAAAAAGGCGATTGAGTTCGCCTTTTTGCAACTTCTTAGCCGTAATGCCATTCGTGGTTTATATTGAGTAACGAGACACAAAATCTTGTAACTGGGTCGCTAGCTTTTCAATGTCGGCGCCAGCGATACTTGTTTGTTGTGAAGTAGCTGCGGTTTCTTGTGAAGCTTCATTAACGTCCCTTATGGCGCTGCTAATGTTGTCAGAGGTCGCTAATTGTTCTGTTGCCGCAGTGGCAATTTGTTCGTTCATGTCAGAAATGCTTTGTAAGTGTGTTGTTACCGATATAAGCGATTCACCCAGGGCGTTTATTTGTATCACGTTGTGCTCAGTCTGCTCCATACTGCCTTGAATGGCCGATACTGAGGCATCCACACCATGTTGTAACTTGGTGATGGTTTGGTTGATTTCTTCGGTGGACTCTCGGGTGCGTTGGGCTAGATTACGGACTTCATCTGCGACGACGGCAAACCCTCGGCCTTGCTCTCCGGCTCGAGCGGCTTCAATGGCGGCATTTAACGCCAGTAAGTTGGTTTGTTCCGCGATGTCTTGGATGACTTGTAGTACCGATCCAATGTTGTTGCTTTCTTGTGCGACGTTGTCCAAGGTCGAGCGGGTATTTGATACGTTGGTTGCTAATGCCTGTGTATTTTCAATGCATTCTTTAACCAGCACGTTACCATTTTTACCCGTGTCATTGGCGTCTAACGTTGATTGCGCGGTATGTTCCGCGTTGCTGGCAATTTCGTTGGCTGCGGAGGCTAGTTGTGAAGAGGCGGTAGCTACCTGCGCACTTTGTTGTTGTTGGCGCCCGGATACTTGTTCAAGCTGTTGGGTTTGATTAGCCAGGTTGGTTGAGGAGGTTTTTAGCCGCTGAATGGTATCGATGAGAAATCGAACAGTATCTTGAAAGGCTTCTAGCAGACTGTTTATTGTTTGAGCGCTACGGGAAATTTCATCATCACCTGAAACCGGGACTCGTCGCGAAAGGTCTGAGTGCTGGTTGATCTCAGCGATGGTTTTAGCAAAGTTCTCAAGGGGGCGAGTGAGCTGGCTGGCAAATAGATTTGCCGCAATTAACGCTAGGAGTGCGGTTATTGTCACGGCGATACCTGAGATGACAATAATACCTCTGCGTAGCTCAAAAGATGAACGAAAGGCTTCCGCTTCATCGATCTCGCTCATGATGGCCCAATGTAAACCGCGAATGGCAAGCGGACTGTAGGCTGATAATACGCTAACGCCGCGATAATCAGGGAAGATATTGAACTCTGTTTCACCATTCATGGCTGCTTTCGCACCAAGGGATTCAACCGGCTGTAATCCGATGCTGGTATTTTTGGATCGTATAGTATCGACAGTAGTATTTGTGATGGAATCAGTTTTTTCTAATAATGCTAAGTATGCATCTGGGTCCTCTAGGAGAAAACGGCTCATACTGCGCATGGTGAGATCGGGGCCGACTAAGTAGGTTTCTCCCGACTCTCCCAGGCCAGAATCTGTCCAGCGTTGCCCGTGAGTCATAATGTGATTGATTCGGTCGATGGGCATTTGAAATATAAGTATTCCCACCTTCTTACCTTCGTCCCAAATAGGGGATGCGATAAACGCTGCGGGGTCTTGGTAGGAGGGGAGGTAGGGAGCGAAGTCAGTAAGGCCAACAAAAGATTGATCATTCGCGTCATTAGCAAGTGCAAATGCTTGGCCGATGCCTGTATTCGCATAGGGGCCGCTAATAAGGGAGGTAGAGTAATCCAGCTCTTTAAAAACAGAATAGACAATGTCTCCGGTTTTCGGGTCCGCTAGAAAAATGTCGTAATACTCAAACTTGGTGAGAAAGTCACGAATATGAGGGTGGTATTTAGTATGCACCGAGCCATAATCGCTGCCATCATTCGGGTTGATCAAGCTGTCTTTGGCTCCAAGCGGGTGTGTGTTATTTGAGATATATTGGTATTGCAGTGCAAGCGAGTCATTATCTAGATTGGCAAGTAGCTTTTGTATATTAGGCGTTTCTCCGTTGTTTCGTTTTTGGTATTCCACCGCGAATTCGTTGGTGTAATAGGTTGTTAATGCCGACGTGAGAGCAGCTGTGTCGTTTAGCGATGTTTGTTGTTTGGTGTTTGAGAATGCGCTGTTAAATTCGCTCATGGCTTCGATGATCATTCGATCATTGGAAAATGTGAGTACTTGTTTTTCTATCTGCTCAAAATAGGATTCTATTTGTTGTTTCTTGATGTCTCGAATCGAAATAAGCTGTGCTTTTGCTTGAGCTTCAATGGCATTTCGACCTTCGCTGTAAGAACTCCAGCCGACGATACCGGCGACGACCAAAGCAGGGGCAATGGCCAGGGAGATAGAAAAGAGTAGTAATTTGCGTTTAATCGTCATGGCTTGTCCAAATTATTATTACTATTGAATAAGTACTGATAATAAAGTCAGTTTTAGTCCATTAAATAGGGTGTTTTGTCAAGTATAGAGTCTAATTGGCGGGCCGTTTGTGTAATCCAGGGGATATGTTGTCTTGTGATTTTCTAGGGCGACAAAATTGCTCTGTTAAGGTAGCGAAATGCCTCAGGAGATTGGTATACCGTTATGGTATACTGCTGCGAATTTAGTTAACTATGCGTATTTGCAGTGCTCTTTATGACATCATCGACTTTTTCGTCAGACGATACCCGCCATATGGCGCGTGCGATACAGATTGCACGCCAGGGTCTGTTTACGACACACCCTAACCCTCGTGTTGGTTGTGTGATCGTTAAGAACGATGACGTTATTGGTGAGGGCTGGCATAAGGTCGCGGGCCAAGGCCATGCTGAAGTCAACGCACTGGCTCAGGCCGGTGGCGAAGCGAAAGGTGCGACAGCCTACGTTACTCTCGAGCCCTGCAGTCATTTTGGCCGTACTCCTCCTTGCTCTCAAGCGCTCATTGATGCTGGTATTTCTCGCGTTATCAGTGCGATGGAAGACCCGAACCCTAAAGTATCTGGAAATGGCCATCGCATGTTGATGGCGCAAGGTATTGAGGTGTCTTGCGGTTTGCTCAATGAAGACGCTAAACAGTTAAACCCCGGCTTTATCAAGAGAATGACATCTCAAGCCCCTTGGGTTCGAGTGAAGTCTGCGATGAGTGTGGATGGTCGCACTGCCATGGCAAGTGGCGAGAGTCAGTGGATTACTGGGCCTAGTGCTCGCCAAGATGTACAGCGCTTGCGTGCGCGAAGTGAGGCGATCATAACAGGGGTTCAATCAGTTGTTATCGATGACCCTTCGCTAACCGTCCGAATCGAAGGGCTGGATCCAGAGCAGCAACCGCTACGTGTGGTGCTAGACTCTCAGTTACGTATGCCTGTCTCGGCTAAAATGTTGGGGCTTCCAGGCAAAACATTGGTCGTATGTGCTGTGCAGCACCCAGAGCGACAGCAGGCCCTCGAAATTGCGGGTGCAGAGGTGCTTTGTCTACCTGGCAGTCGAATTAATGGCGAAATATACCCTAAAGTTGATCTTGCTGCGTTGTTGTCTGAGTTGGCTAGCCGAGAAGTAAATGAAGTGCTGGTGGAAACCGGGGCAACAACTGCGGGCGCGTTTATGCAGCAAGGCCTAGTCGATGAATGGGTGCTGTATATGGCCCCAACGCTAATGGGTAGCGATGCTCGGCCAGTGCTGTCGATGCCAGGAATCAATACCATGGGAGACAAAATCCCCTTAACGATGACGCAGGTAACGCAGATTGGGGGTGATTTACGCATCACTTACGCTGCACCCTCAGCAAAAGCGTAGATAGAGACCAGATTATGTTTACAGGTATTATTGAAGCAGTGGGTCATGTGGCTCAGATTGATCATCGTGGTGGAGACGTTAGGTTGCGGGTCTTAAGCGGCGCGCTAGACTTAGCGGATGTGAAGCTCGGTGATAGTATCGCAACAAACGGGGTATGTCTGACCGTCGTTGAGCTGCTGGGCGATGGGTTCTGGGCTGACGTGTCCCTGGAAACGCTTAAACGTACCAGTTTTAAACAGCTATCTGTTGGTACCAAGGTTAATCTAGAGAAGGCCCTTACGCCAACGACTCGTTTGGGTGGGCACATTGTTAGTGGGCATGTGGATGGGTTAGGCGAAATTCTAAGTCGTAAAGACGATGCTCGTTCAATACATTTGCAGGTTAAAGCGCCTAATGAGTTAGCGCGTTACCTGTCTGAAAAGGGTTCTATCTGCGTTGATGGTGTGAGCTTAACTATTAATGCATTGGATGGAGCAGTCTTTTCGCTCAACATTGTTCCTCATACTTCCGGTGAGACAACCGTAGATTTGTGGCGGACAGGGGTTGAGGTAAATCTAGAAGTGGATATTATTGCCCGTTACTTGGAGCGCCTACTCTTAGGAGATAAGGCTGCTGAACCTGTAGCAGGAAAACAGCAAGGGGTAACCCTCGCGCATTTGGCAGAACACGGTTTCCTAAACCGATAGCCAGCAACATCATTTGTAGGATGTAGTTATGAAGCTGAATACCATAGAAGAACTGATAGAAGATATTCGCCAAGGCAAGATGGTTATCCTGATGGATGACGAAGATCGAGAGAATGAAGGTGATCTGATTATTGCCGCCAGTATGGTGAGACCTGCTGATATCAATTTTATGGCGACACATGCCCGAGGATTGATCTGTTTGACGCTGACACAAGAGCGCTGTGAACAGCTAAATTTGCCGTTAATGGTAGATGCTAATCAGTGTCAACATGGTACTAACTTTACGATGTCGATTGAAGCTGCTGAAGGTGTTACTACAGGAATATCTGCTGCGGACAGAGCAAAGACTATCCTTGCTGCTGTTGCGCGAGATGCTGAGCCCAGGGATATTGTTCAGCCGGGCCATATATTCCCTCTTAAAGCGCAAGCGGGTGGGGTATTACGTCGAGCAGGGCATACCGAAGCTGGCTGTGATTTAGCCCGATTAGCAGGCTTAGAAGCAGCGGCAGCTATTGTAGAGATCATGAATGAAGATGGAACCATGGCTCGGCGCCCAGACCTTGAAGTGTTTGCAGAGCAGCATGATTTAAAAATAGGTACCATCGCGGACCTTATTCATTACCGCACGTTTAATGAAAAAACGATTGAGAAAATGCGTGAAGAAACCATGCCGACTGAGTATGGCGATTTCCAGATGCACGTATTTCAAGACCTGATTGAAAATCAAACCCATATTGCCTTGGTGAAGGGAGACCTCGCCAACTGTGATGCGCCCTTTGCACGAGTACATATCGCTGATCCTCTACGGGATCTTGTCGGAGCGATTAAAAATGAAGGTTCCGGTTGGAGTTTGTCTCGAACGATGAAGTTTGTGTCATCACAGGCAGACGCCGGCGTGATCGTGTTGTTAGGGGATTCGTTCCAAGACCATTGTGTGGGTGATTTGGTTGAGAGCTTTTATAACGGAACCAAGCCAAATCGGCAGGTAACCGAAGACGGAAAAGGCGTGTATCGTAATATTGGTACTGGTGCGCAAATATTGCGTCAGTTAGGTATTGGCAAGATGAGATTGCTGAGTGCCCCGATGCGTTTTAATGCGCTTTCTGGTTTTGATTTAGAAGTAACAGAATATATTAGCAGTAGCGAAGAATAGTCATCGTAAGTGAATTAATTGAATCAAAGACAAGGTAGAAAAAAATGAGTGATATAAAGACAATTGAAGGTGATTTTGGGCCAATATCTGCACGTTTTGCGCTGGTTGTCGGGCGTTTTAACAGCTTCGTTGTAGAGGCCTTGGTTGATGGCGCAATTGATGCTTTGGTTCGTCATGGTATTGCCAAAAAGGATATCGAAATTATTCGTGTCCCTGGCGCTTTTGAAATGCCCTTAGCGGTTAAAAAAGTTGCTCAGACTCGTAAGCCTGATGCGATTGTTGCTCTTGGTGCGGTTATTCGTGGTGGCACTCCTCATTTTGAATACGTGGCGGGCGAATGTGTTAAAGGTATCGCAAGCGTGAGTTTAGAGACGGATATCCCGGTGGCGTTTGGTGTGTTAACAGTGGATAGCATTGAGCAAGCGATAGAACGTTCTGGAACAAAGGCAGGCAACAAAGGCGCAGAAGCAGCCTTAGGTGCTTTGGAAATGGTTAGTTTACTTCGTAACATTGAAGCGTAGGTTGTTATTGTGAGTGAAAAATCAGCACAAGGTAAGCCCATGTCAGCAAAACCAGCGGCGCGTAAAAAAGCCCGCCGTTTTGCTGTGCAAGCCCTATATCAATGGGAAATGACAGGTGCCAATCTCTCTGATATCGAAGCCCAATTTCGTGTCGAGAATGATTTTAAGAAAACCGATGTCGACTATTTTCACGAGTTGTTGCATGGTATTCCTTCATGCGTGACAACGCTTGATGAAGCCTTTGTCAAATACTTGGATCGAGATAAAAGCGAACTGGATCGTGTGGAACTTGCGATTCTGCGTGTTGGTATTTATGAGCTGATCAAGCGTATGGATGTGCCGTATCGTGTCGTGATTAACGAAGGTATTGAGCTAGCCAAAACATTTGGTGCCACTGAAAGTCATAAGTATGTTAACGGTATTCTCGATAAGGCATCGCAAGCATTGCGCATGGTTGAAGTAAGAGAGCATCGTGAAAAGAAAAAATCTTAAGAATGAATTCACACTAGTTTATTGTGAATGAATTTGAGCTTATCCAGTCTTACTTTTCTCGCCTTGGTAACGTTAACCGGCTACCGGGTGAGGAGGGTGGGGTTGTATTAGGTATTGGCGATGATTGTGCTATTTTACAGCCGCCTCCTCACTCCCAGCTTGTCGTTTCTACCGATACATTTATTTCCGGTGTGCACTTCCCTGATCAAACCTCTCCTTTCGATATTGGCTACAAAGCACTAGCAGTGAATCTAAGTGATTTGGCCGCAATGGGCGCGATGCCGTTATGGTTTACTTTGTGTGTGACGTTGCCAAGTGCGGATGAGCAGTGGGTTAGTTCTTTTTGTGATGGCATGGAGTCATTGATAATCGCCAGTGGTATCCATCTCGTGGGTGGGGATACCACAAAGGGTCCACTTTCAATTTCGATCCATGTGACAGGAGCGGTAACTCAAGGCTTGGCACTTAGGCGAGATGGCGCAAAAGTGGGTGATGATATCTATGTGTCTGGTGAGATCGGGCATGGTGTTGCAGGGCTTGATATTGTGCTGGCGGCATTGGGCGATGAGGCTGCGAGTGTTGGTAGTGTGGAGTTGTTACGCTCTCTGGAGCGGTTTAATCGACCAAAGCCTAGAAATGATGTGGGTGGTAAACTTAGTGGGCTGGCGACGAGCGCTATTGATATCTCTGATGGCTTGTTGGTGGACCTTCGGCATATTTTACAGGCGAGCCAGGTTGTCGCAGAGCTCGATATGGGGGCTGTTCCGGTGGCTCCGAGCGTCTCTGATGAGCGCCTTTTTGTTGGTAAGCCTTCGTCGGAGAGGCGAAGAATAGCTTGCTCAGGGGGAGATGATTATGAGTTGTGTTTTACCGCTCCTGGGGGGAGACGAGATAGTGTTGAGGCAGTCGGGTCGTTGTTGGCAGTGCCGTTAACACGGGTGGGGCGAATTATTGCTAAAACGGGCACATTTCGGGTTGGAGATGTTATCGATAAAGTAAGCCAAAAAAGCCTGCCTCTCGCAGGTTATAATCACTTCTCATAAATAATGAATCGCGTGTTGTTTTTACGGCGTTCCTGCTAAGGTGACGTTCCTTTTTAATCTAGTGGTTTTCTCTCGATATGAATAAAGTTCCTGCATCCAGCTTTACCCACCCTATTCACTTTTTAGCGATTGGGTTGGGTAGTGGTGCCGCTCCAAAGGCCCCAGGCACTTTTGGAACGGCGATGGCGGTGTTACTTTATTGGCCGTTATCGCAATTGGCATTGTGGCCGTATATTGGCGTTGTGTTCGTGGCAGCGGTGTTGGGGGTGTATATTTGCGGTAAAACATCGCGGGATTGGCAGGTGCATGATCATGGTGGGATTGTGTGGGATGAATTCGTAGGCTATTGGATCACAATGATCGCTATTCCGGTGACATGGTATTGGGCTTTGCTTGGGTTTGTGCTGTTCCGCATATTTGATATTTGGAAGCCTTGGCCCATTTCTTGGTTGGACCATAAGGTTCATGGTGGTCTTGGAATCATGATCGATGATGTAGTCGCAGGTGTGTTTGCGTGGGTCGTGCTGGCGAGTGTTGTGAATGTGGTGGGGTGACGTCGCTTAGCGACGCATCGGTAAAAAACTCAAAATTGATCCCGCAACATAGGTCATTGCGGCGGCTCGCAGGATCTTTCTGGCCGATTTTAGGTCTTGTTCATCTAGGTACTGGCAATCTTTTAGAATGGGTAGTGCTCGCTGAAAGCTCGCATCAAATTCTACCGGTAAATTGTATAAACTAATGGCTGAAGAGAATAAATAGCTGATGATGCCTGTTGCGGCGGTAATTAAGCCGATGATCGGATTCTTGCTGATTAGGGCGACCACTGGGCTAAACAGTAAAATCCAGGACCCTACGCGCTGGAACTGTTGTGCGGCTATGCGAATTTTTAGGCTAGCAACGTACTTAGGGTATTGCGTGGCGTCTTGTAGGGCGTGGCCGACTTCGTGTGCGGCAATCGCGATGGCTGCAAGGCTATTCGTATTCATTCGCTCGGGGCTAAGCCTGACGGCTTTACCGGTGGGGTCGTAATGATCTTGATTGGGTGGGGCGGATTCCACCACGACATTGTTTAGGTGGAATTTAATCAGCAAAGAATTGGCGAATTCTTCACCGGTAAATTGGATCTTGTCTTTTGGTTTGTTGTGCTTGCTGATGGTCCAGCGTACCCACATCCCTGGGATCGTGCTTAATGCAATCAATAGCAGCATTAAGAATGCATATAGCATAGGGGTGAACCTCGATGTTCTGGTGAGTGGGGGGTTAGGCAGATTTTTCCGGTTGTTTATCTAGCGGCTGCGGTAACTTTTGTAGTCGCAACTTGATACTTGTTTGGATGCCTTCGGGGGTGAGCCCGCAGTCTTCTAGCATTTCGGTGGGTTTGCCGTGTTCAACAAATGTGTCCGGTAAGCCTAGGTTTAGTTGGGATATTAGAATGCCTTCGCGGGCTAATACTTCGTTCACCGCGCTGCCTGCTCCACCCATTATCGCATTTTCTTCTACGGTCACGATTAGGTTGTGGCTGCTGGCGGCATTGATAATGGCGTCTTCATCAATGGGTTTGATGAATCGCATGTCGATCAGTGTCGCGTTGAGCGTTGTTGCTGCGAGGCGAGCAGTCTCAACCATTGCGCCAAAAGCGAGAATAGCCACATTGCTGCCTTGCCTAAGGGCTACGGATTTACCAATAGGTAGGGCGGTCATTGTATCTTCAATGGTGATGCCGGGTCCTGTCCCGCGAGGGTAGCGAACGGCGGCGGGTCCTTGGTATTGGTAGCCAGTATAGAGCATTTGGCGGCATTCGTTTTCATTGCTCGGGGCCATGATAAGCATGTTTGGAATGCAGCGCATGTAGCTTAGGTCATAGGCGCCGGCATGGGTCGGGCCATCTTCACCGACTAGGCCCGCACGATCGATGCCGAACAACACATCGAGATTCTGTAGCGCAACATCATGAATTAACTGGTCGTAGCCTCGTTGTAAAAATGTGCTGTAAATGGCTACGATGGGTTTAAGACCCTCGCAAGCAGCCCCTGCTGCTAAAGTGACTGCGTGTTGCTCTGCAATGGCGACATCCTGGTATTGACCTGGGAAGCGTTTGGAAAACGCCACCATGCCAGAGCCTTCTCGCATTGCGGGTGTGATGGCCAGCAAGCGTTTATCTTTTTCCGCCATGTCGCAGAGAAACTGCCCGAAAATATCGGAGTACTTTATTTTAGCTACGCAGGTTGGCGTTGATAGTGTCGGTTCTTGAGTAGTCTCAGGGGGGCGCACTGTCTTCACGGTGGGCTCGGCTACTATCTTGCTTAGCGCGTGATATCCGATGGGGTCTTTTTCTGCGGGGGCAAAGCCGCGACCCTTTTGTGTGATGATATGAAGAATTCGGGGCCCCGGTAACTCTTTTAGCTTATCCAGGTAACGAGTAACTTCTTCTAGGTTATGACCATCAATGGGACCGACATAATTGAACCCCATTTCTTCGAATAACGTGCCAGGTGACACCATGCCTTTCATATGTTCTTCGGTACGACGGGCAAATTCCATGGCATTTGGCATGCTTTCCAGGGCTTTCTTGCCACCTTCTCGCAGCGCGTTGTAGGTGCGGCTAGCCCAGATTCTGGAAAAATAGTTAGACAATCCCCCGACACTTTCCGAAATCGACATGTCGTTGTCGTTCAGGATGATGAGCATGTTGGTTTTTAAGTGCCCTGCATGCTGCATTGCTTCGAAGGCCATGCCGCCTGTCATTGCTCCGTCACCAATAATTGCCACGTGCTTATTGGTCAGGCCTTGATTCTCGGAGCCAATGGCCATACCCAGTGCAGCACTGATTGAGGTGCTGGAATGGCCAACGCCAAATGTATCGTATTCGCTTTCTTCTCTATTGGGGAATGCGCACAACCCACCTTTTTGTCGAAGAGATAGCATCTCTTTACGGCGACCGGTGAGTATCTTGTGGGGATACGCTTGGTGGCCTACATCCCAGACTAAGCGATCACTTGGGGTATCGAATACATAATGTAGCGCGATGGTGAGCTCGACAACACCGAGCCCTGCTCCAAAATGGCCGCCAGTTTTACCGACTGAAAACAGGAGGTATTGGCGTAATTCGAGTGCTAACTGGGGAAGTTGTTCTTCACTGAGTGCACGCAATTGGGCTGGCGAATTAACGCTATCCAGAAGGGGGGTCAATGGGCGTGTTAAGGGGATTTCAGTGAGCATAAAAACAGCAGATTCCCAGGTAAAATGAAAGGAAAAGGATTATACCCTATTCAGATGCGAAAACGGCAGTGCTTTATCGCGGCTTTTGCGAGAGATTACGTTGTTCTCGTGACTGACTGATAGGTTAGTTAATGCTAATGGCTTCGGGACACTATGTAATTGGCCAGCGCGCGCAGGGGTAGTGCAGTGTCATCAAAGGGGGTAAGTGCATGTTGTGCTTTGCTGTTTAACTCTTGAGCAAGTTTTAGTGCTTCATCGAGACCCAGGATATTCGGATATGTCGCTTTATCCATGGCTATATCTGCCCCTTGCTGTTTACCAAGGGTTTCTGTGTCACTGATGATATCTAATATGTCATCTTGCACCTGGAAGGCCAAACCAATCGCGTCGGCATATAGGTCCAGCGCTTGAAGTTGCGCGGGGCTTCCTTGTCCAATGGCACCACCCATTGCGACGCTGGCGCGGATTAGGCAGCCAGTTTTGTGGCGATGCATGGTTTCTAGTTCTTCTAGCGTGAGCTGTTTACCTTCTGCCGCTAGATCTAATGCCTGGCCTCCAGCCATGCCGAGAGTACCGCTGGCTTTTGCTAGTGTGCGAATCATTGATAGTTTAATCGCGCCGGTCATTGCGGGTAGGTCGCTTTCAGCGAGCACTTCAAATGCTAAGCATTGAAGTGAGTCGCCAGCAAGTATCGCGGTAGCTTCATCAAATGCAATGTGGCAGGTTGGTTTACCTCTGCGTAGGTCATCATCGTCCATGGCGGGTAGATCGTCATGGACCAGCGAGTACGCATGGACCATTTCTAGCGCACATGCGGCATCGACCGCTTGATCTGGGTCGGCGCCAAGGGCTTCTGCAGCGGCAAAAACCAAAATAGGACGCACGCGTTTGCCGCCGTTAAACGTCGCATAACGCATCGCCTCGGCCAGTTGATGAGATACGCTAGCTTGCTGGTTTAGCCAATGCTCTAGGCGGCTATCGACCTTTTCTTGGCATTGCTGTAGGTACAGTGGAAGGTCGAAAGGTTTTGAATTTTGCATTAGATAGTTACTGATTAGAATTGGGTTGCATGATCGCTGACAAGAACGGGTTACTCTTCTGGTTCAAAAGGTTCTAAACTTTCTTCGCCATGTTCTTCTATTAATATTTGAACCCGTTGTTCTGCTTGAGATAGCGCGACTTGGCAATCTTTGGTTAACTTGATGCCTTTTTCAAATGCCGTTAAGGATTGTTCAAGGGATAGGTCGCCCGTTTCCATGCTGTCTACAAGCTTTTCTAGTGTTTTCAATGACTTCTCGAAGTCAATCGTGTCTTTCTTCTTTGCCATTGTGCCGTACCTAAACTATTCGAGGGGCCAACTTACCTAATCTGCAGGGGGTTGGTCAATGAAACCTTAAGATAAAGCTGGGTCTTAGCCTGAATTATTCGGATTTCTGTCTAGACTCAATAGTATAGGCGTTAAAATTATAATGAGTGACTGGAGCGAACAGTGTGGATTTAGCAACGCTGGTGGGGCTTATCGGTGCATTTGCCATCGTTATTGCTGCGATGGCAGCGGGTGGTAGTGTCCTAATATTTGTTAATGTACCTTCAATTTTGGTGGTGTTTGGAGGGACGTTATTTGCGATCATGATGAAGTATCCCATGGGGCAATTTATAGGGTCTATGAAAGTAGCAGGCAAAAGCTTTAAGTTTAGCCTGTCGCCTCCCGAGGAAATTATCGTGGAAGTGGTCGATATTGCTGATACCGCCCGTAAAGGCGGCTTGTTGTCGTTGGAAGGCAAAGAGGTCAGCAACGACTTTTTACAGCAAGGCATTACTTTGTTGGTGGATGGTCATGACCCCGAGGTGGTAAAGGGGATGCTTACCAAAGATATGAAGGAGGCCATTGGGCGTCACATGATGGGGGCTGGCCTTTGGCAACAAGTAGGAGATGTAGCGCCTGCCATGGGGATGATTGGCACCTTGGTGGGTTTGGTGCAGATGCTGTCTGCGATGGATGATCCAAAGTCTATTGGTCCGGCTATGGCGGTGGCGTTATTGACCACGCTATATGGTGCAATGATTGCAAATATGATCGCACTACCGATTGCCGACAAATGTAAAATACGAGCGGAAGAGGAAGCCAGAGTAAAATCGATGATCATCGATGCACTGGTGGCCATTCAAGCAGGGCAAAACCCTCGCGTTATTCAGTCATTATTAAAAGCGTATATTGCAGAAGGCAAACGTGGAGCTGGTGACGATGATGGTTAGGGTTCCTCTTTGTTTGGCATCTACGGTGCGGGATGAGTCGTGAGTGATGAAGAAGAGTGCGAATGTCCCGAATGCCCCGCGGGTTTACCAGCGTACCTAGCAACGTTCGCCGATTTGATGTCGCTACTCATGTGCTTCTTTGTGCTGTTGTTGGCGTTTTCCGAAATGGATGCTCAAAAATACAAAAAAGTAGCGGGCTCGATGAAAAATGCATTTGGGGTACAGACCCAGATAAAAGCCAGCGACTCACCTAAAGGCACCTCCATTATTGCTCAGGAATTCTCTCCGGGGCGGCCTGACCCTACTGTTCTTAACGAAGTGCGACAACACACTGTTGATGATATGGCTAACACTCTGCAGGTTTTATGCACGCCAGGTGAATCTGATGCTCGGGAGGAGGAGAATAAAGGGGCTAAAGATTCTAAGGAGATCAGTGATGCAGCAGCGAAGCAGGCCATGGAAAAAATAAAGCAAAAGCTTGAGGCAAAGACTCAGGCTGATGCGGTGAAAGCGGCCGCAAAACTTATGGACGAAATACGAAAAGGTAGAATAGAAGTCGAAACACAGGGCAGGCAAATTGTGATTCGGGTTAAAGAGAAAGGGTCATTTGAATCGGGCTCTGCAAAACTAAGAGACAGTTTTATTCCAATAATGGATAAAATTCGTGGGGCGATTGAAGACATAAAAGGCGTATACGCCGTCGCAGGTCATACGGATGATATTCCGATCTCGACAGTACGGTTTAGATCGAATTGGGAGTTGTCATCGGCTCGTTCCGTGTCCGTGGCGCATGAGCTATTGAAAGCAGAAACCATGGACCCCGAACTGTTTACCATCGTAGGTCATGGTGATACAAAGCCGCTGGTGGAAAATGATTCAGACGATAACCGAAGCATTAATCGCCGTGTCGAGATTATTATCAATCAAGGAGAAAATGACGAAAAAATCATAAGCGGTGAGGAGGCGTTGCCCGAAGATGAAGAATTTACTGAGGACTTGTTAAGGGAGGCTGGCCTGGAGGGTGTGGAGGGGTTTGAAATTTTGATGGGTGGTGATGAAGAGGAGGCTGCTGCTGAAGAAGAGGTTGATGAGGATGAGGTGGAGCGGGAGATTAGTGCGTTTGAACCTGTCCCTGAAGACTTGTTGATACCGGACGAAATTCCTTCGGGAGAAGAGTTTGACGGTCTTGACGTAATAGAAGACGGTGTTAACAAGACTATTGTTGAAGCCGAATTAACGACACAGAATCAGCCCAAAGTGGAGGAGACCGTGCCATCAATCCCCGAAGTAAACTCTAAGCCAGAGAATGCTAATGATGCTTTCGATATTTCCGTTGATCCATTTTTACAACCTTCCAGCGAGCCTGCGGAAGAGGAAAATGAGTTCTTTTAGCCAGGCTTCGTGAATCTGCTCTACCTTACAATGCTTTACGCTCTGATACGTAACGCTACGTAATCACGCTATTGTGTAATCCACTTCCTAGATATGCTGTTTGTGTTCATAACATATTTCCTTAATTTTGATTGATGCAGATTTCTGTGTTTCATGCCTCTAAGCCCATTAGCTGTTCGTTAATGGGTTTTTTTTTGTTTTCTGAGAATATTAGTTCGCAATGTTCCCTATGGTGTTTAGGTTGTGGATTCACCGTTTTTTAACGCGCAACCTAGGGTTCATTATTGGTATTGGTGGATCATGGGGCGAGATGTGATTAAATGGGTATAGAAACACCGGTTTTTACGCCAAAGCCCTTGTAAATGCTCACCGATTGAGTAAATTAACCTTTAGTACTGGTGATCATGTTTTTACCAGGGCGTGGGGGCAATATCAGGTTTTCTAAAACACAAATATTAGGGAAGATCCCTTAATTTATTTGTTTTTGACATGCGTTTCATTTGTATCCTTGAGTTCCTCACAGCGTTAACATGATTGTTATACAACATATGAGTACAGCCTAAACTTTTTTGGTTTGGCGGACTTATTTATGCATTTTATGGTCATATAACAAGAATTTTTACATTAGGTTTAGCCGCATGGGGATTACCGTTCTTAAAGATGGTAGTAGGGAGTATTACCGGATCACCAAGGCTTGGGATGGCAAGGAAATTCAAAAGTACGTACGTATAGGTAAAGACCGAAAGCGTGCGGAACGTGAGGCGAAAGCCTTACAAGAAAGCCTTGATCAGCGCTATAAAGCGCACCTTGAGCTGAAAGCACTTCGCGGAGAAGGCGTTGTGCATGATGATGGGCGTGTTGTGGGATTACAAATACAATCACGCTCTAGAGCAGGCCGAAAGGATTGGCAAGAATTTAAGATTCGAATCAAACTACCAGATAAGCCCGCAAAACATAAAACGGTGTCGGTAGGTGCTCATGGTATTGAAAAAGCATTTGATATTGCCATCGAACGGATTTGCGATATTCGTAATATAGAGGTTGGATCTGACCCATACAAAAAAATGATGATGGCGAAGCCGTTGTATATGCCTAATGATTTGATTGGGTCCTCTTTGCTCAGTGATGAGCCGGAAGAGCTGCCTAGTGAAATTGAAAAGAATCTTCAAATTGACTTGAGAGACTCGCCTTCACCCTCTGGCCCCAGGTTGTCTGATGATGAAAAGGAACTCTATGATAGTTTGATGGAGGAGCGAGAGTCATTTAAGGAGTCCCGTGAGGTTATCAAGGGGTAGCAACGTCAGGCTTCGAGTGAATATGATTTTTGAACTACACAAAAAACCCTTCTCATAAGAAGGGTTTTTTGTGATTAGTCGATAATCTAGCTAACGGCTTGTTCTTCAGGGAAGGTTATATTGAGCTCCAGAACAGAGTATTCACCTTCTTTTTCTAAATTTACACAAACCTGATCTTGGCTGATTGCGACATATTTACTGATTACTTCAATAAGATCTTTCTGTAACGCAGGCAAATAGTCTGGCTGCTCTCGCGTTGAGCGTTCGTGAGCCACAATGATCTGTAGTCGTTCTTTTGCTAGGTTTGCACTGTTTTTTTGTTTGGTACGAAAGTAATCCAAAAATGCCATTTATCTTACCCCGAACATTCTCTTGAATATGCCTTGTTTGGCTTTTTCGATGAAGCGTTGTTCCACTTCTTCTCCCAGTAAGCGACGTGTGGCATCGTCGTATGCCTGCCCTGCATCACTCTCATCATCCAGTATAACGGGCGCGCCCTGGTTTGATGCCTTAAGTACGGATTTAGACTCAGGGATTACTCCCAGTAGCTTGATGGCGAGAATATCTTCGACATCTTCAACGCTGAGCATTTCCCCGAGGTCGACGCGATCAGGGTTGTAGCGTGTGAGAAGTAGGTGTTCTTGTATTGGTGGTTGATTGTTTTCTGCTCGGTATGTCTTACTTTGTAGTAAGCCGAGAATTCTGTCTGAATCTCTTACTGATGAGACTTCTGGGTTTGTGACGATGATTGCTCTGTCGGCGAAATACATCGCCATAAATGCACCTTTTTCGATGCCAGCCGGAGAGTCGCACACGATGTACTCAAAGTCTTTCTTGAGTTCTTCAAGGACGCGTTGAACGCCTTCTTGAGTGAGTGCATCTTTGTCTCTTGTTTGCGAGGCAGGCAGGATAAATAAATTATCCGTGCGCTTATCTTTGATCAGCGCTTGGTTTAGGTTCGCTTCGCCGTTAATCACGTTAACAAAATCATAAACGACACGGCGCTCACAGCCCATGATGAGGTCGAGGTTACGTAGGCCCACATCAAAATCGATGATTACCGTTTTGTGTCCTTTTTGCGCCAATCCAGTACCAAGGGCGGCACTGGTGGTGGTTTTTCCTACGCCGCCTTTGCCGGACGTGATTACAATTATTTCGGTCAAGGGTAATTCCTCTTTGGTTTTATTGGCATTCTGTAAATTAGCTAAAGGCGGAGATGACAAGTTTGTCCCCGTCTAGATAGGCCTGGATGTTCTTTTTCCAATTGCTGGTCTTGAGGTCTTCATCGACAGTAAAAATACCGCCAATAGACAATAATTCGGCTTCTAAGCTGTAGCAGAATATACGCGCATTCTTGTTGCCGCTCACGCCTGCAAGGGCTCGCCCACGCAGCGGACCATAGATATGAATATTACCATCAGCTAACACTTCCGCCCCTGGGCTAACGGGGGCAATAATTATTAGGTCACCCCCCTTAGCGTATACTTGTTGCCCTGAACGAACCGGTGTCGTAATAACGGTATTTTGTATAGGCGGGGCTTCAGGTGCGGGCTCAGGTTGTTTTTTGGGTGCCTCGGGTGGTTTGGCTGCGCCCACGGGTAAATGTGGAAGGCCTGCAACATTGGCTGATAGAAGTTGTTCTTCACTTCCGCCGCGAATAGCGACTGGAACGAGTCCATACTCGCGGCATAATTCTCCGAGTTCGATAAAGTCGATAAACCCTGTATCTTTGCATCTCTCGAGGCTAAGGATGACGGGTGTTTGTTGGAAAAAATCAGGAGCGCTACGAACGGTTTCTGCAAGTTGGTCATTGAAGGTCGCGTATTCGTACTCGTAAAGTTCGAGAATAGTGATGGTTACCCGGCTGCCTTTTAACTTAAAGCAGGGCTCCAGTTCTATTTCTGTGTCGCTTGTGTTCATAAATTGAACAGTTTCCTTTGTCTAAAAATAAGCACTGTGTAATCTTTTGTTATCAGCTCTATGTTAGGGGTTATAGCCCCTTGATGGGTGATAAGCAAGCGCAGTGTTTGTAAAAGCGAATATTAAGACAAGCTCAGTTAGCCTTGTTCCGCAACGCAAAGTTTTTTACGCTTTTTGTGATGTAAATGCCGTTATATTTTGTAGGCTGTACTGGTCATTACTTTTGAAACAGACGACATCAGTTTTTTTATTGGCTTTGGTAATGACGCCGCACCTGCGCGTTTTGCCATTTGGGCATGCTGAGCTTCGTCCTTGTGCATTTGTGAAAGAATTTTATGGGAGCGTGTGTCTTGTGGCGGTAAATTTTCTAAATGTTCGCTGAGGTGAGCACAAACTTGCACCTCTGTTTCTTCCACAAAACCTAGGCTCCACTTATCACCAGCAAAACCTGCTGCTGCTCCAATACCAAACGACATAACATACCAAGCGGGATTAAATACACTGGGATGACTGTCGAGCTCACGGAGTCGCTCCTCGCACCAGGCCAAATGGTCTTCTTCTTCTTTCGCTGCGCTCTCCATTGATTTTCTGACTCGAGGAAGTCTGGCAGTTAATGCCTGACCTTGATATAGCGCTTGCGCACATACTTCCCCGGTGTGATTGACTCTCATCAGCCCTGCTGTGTGGGTTTTTTCTGCCTCTGATAATTGCGCTTCAGGTACCTCTCCCGCGGGGTTTGCACGTAGACTTTCGGTATGTGTACCGGCAATTGTACGTAGTGCATCATCTGTATGATGGATGAATCGATCAAATAAAGAGAATTGACGAGAACTGGACGGCATGACAGGAAGCTCCAGAGAGTTATAATGGCGGAAGCTGATTATAAAATGAAGCTTATATAAATAAAACCCACAGAGATAAGGATTACTAGGAGTTATGGTGAAGAAAGGGAAATCTGTGACACATGGCATTGGTGTCGTGTTGCTGTATTGTTTGGTGTTGGGTGGCTGTACTCAGGAAACGCAGAATAAATTAGGGCGTGCGCTACAAAATTGGACGGGGACCGACGGGGTGTTGGATGTTTATGCTGGTGAAAAACTGGTTAAGCGTTTTATCAAGATCGATAAGCTCTCTACTGCTGTTGGTACTTCAAGCAGTGATGCGCGACCTTATCGGTTTGGTTACGGTGTATTGGACGCCAACCAAAACTATCTAGCAGACGTTGGCGAGAAAAAGGTGTACTTTGAGATAAGCGATTACTCAACCTCTTATGTGTTTTATGAAAGCCCCCTCTAAAATGAATGTATTTATAAAATTCTACTCCCTTTTTTGATCACGTTGCCAGTTGAATGGATGAGCTATGCCAGATTTTCAAGATTTACAGATTATTGTTGGGTCACGTGTTCCCATCGTTGTTATAGAAACGTATGAAGAGCCGCGCGCCGTTCAACTTGTTAGTCGCGTTGGAGTGGGTCAAGGTCGGCCGGTGTTTACTTGGACGGTGACGGAGGGCCTAAAGCGAGCGGATCTTGAGCATAATGTTGCGCAGCGTTTAACGGCAGAGCCTGACGCTGCATTGGGTCAAATCAAAAGTACCGAACGCCCAAGCATCTATATCTTGTGTGATTTCCACCCTTTCTTGGCGGATAACCCCAAAAATGTCCGTCTCTTAAAAGAGATAGCGATGGAGCATGATGCCAACGGACATACGGTGATTTTATTGAGTCACGAGTTAGCAATTCCACCGGAAATAAAACGTTACTGCGCACAAATGTCGTTATCACTGCCGAACGACAAGCAGTTATTGCATTTGGTTAGGGAAGAAGCGGGCCATTGGTCGAAGCAAAATCAAGGTAAGAAAGTGACTACCGACAGTAAGGCGCTGAATTTATTGGTGAGCAATTTGAAGGGGCTCACCTATGCGGATGCTCGTCGGCTGGCTCGTGGGGCAATCATGGATGATGGTGCTATTACCGAAGATGATATTCCTGTGCTCAATAAAGCTAAATTTGAGCTGATGGATATGGATGGCGTGCTTCAATTCGAGTATGACACGGCGAACTTTTCAGATGTTGGAGGTTTGGCAAACCTTAAAAAATGGTTGGTTCAACGCCGAGAGCGATTCCTTGATTCGGATGAGAGTTCAACGGTTGATCGGCCGAAAGGGTTGATGCTATTGGGTATACAGGGGGGAGGCAAAAGCTTGGCGGCGAAATCGGTGGCAGGTACTTGGGGAGTGCCGCTGTTACGCTTGGATATGGGAAGCCTCTACAACAAATATATAGGCGAGACCGAAAAGAACTTGCGAGATGCGCTGGCTTTGGCAGATACCTTGTCTCCTTGTGTACTATGGTTTGATGAAATCGAAAAGGGAATGGGGGGCGATAGCAGTGACAATGGTACCTCTAAGAGAATTTTAGGGACGCTCTTAACTTGGATGGCTGAGCGTTCTACTTCAGTTTTTGTGGTTGCGACATCCAATGATATTAGTCAACTGCCACCTGAGTTGATCCGTAAAGGGCGTTTGGATGAAATCTTCTTTGTAGACTTACCTGATCCAGACGTGAGGGAGGTTATTTTACGCATACATTTGTCGAAACGTGATCAGAACCCTGACAGCTTTGATGTGGCTCGGTTGACGGAGGCAACGGAAGGCTTTTCTGGTGCAGAGATAGAGCAAGCCGTGGTAGCAGGGTTGTATGCATGTGCAGCGCAAAAGACGGTGCTAGATACTGAACATATTTTGCAAGAAGTCGCTAATACGAGCCCATTATCGGTTGTTATGAGTGAGAAACTCGCAAAGCTAAGGCATTGGGCCGAGGGGCGGACTGTTGCCGCTAATTGATCAGGAAGAGGCAATGGCAACAACAAGCATGTCGTCAGCGAGCTTATCCTCTGCCTATCTAAAATCAGTTTTGCCAGCAATAACCTCTACCTATGGTGTGGATGTGTGGCCGCTACTGGAACAAAGCGGAATATCGAAAACGCAGTTGGAGCTTCCCGATTATCTCATTCCATTTTATCAGGCCGGGGCATTTTTTATGTCGGTTATGCAGGCTTGTCAGGATGAGGGGCTTGGTCTGGTGATAGGCGGTGCGGTTCAGGCGAAATCCTACCAGGTGTTAGGATATGCAGTCATGAGCAGTCAGAACCTGGGCGAAGCCATTGATCGATTGATTCGTTATGAAAAATTGGTTGGTCAAATGGGAAGTACTCGCCTTGTGATTAGCGAGGAAGCTGGCTCTGATTGTCGGTTGGTGTGGCGGTGTCCCTTCGATGCACCTTGGTCGCGCTTTCTAAAGGAGGCTGCAATTGCTGGGTGGGTAACCTACGCGTTGTCCCAGGTTCAGGTTGATAGTGCTGTTTTTACAGTACATTTTGATCATACTAAAGCGTCGATTCCTAGCCATCGTTACGGTGATGTTTTTGGTGAATATGTGGTGTTCGACAGTCAGTGGAGTGGTGTTGCGTTTGATTCCGGGTTATTGACCCTGCCTTTTAGCCAGGCTGACCCAGGGCTTAACGCAATGATGGATCGTCAGGCAGCGGTGTTGCTGGATATGTTTGATAGTAAATTGAACCTTGTGAACATCACTCGGGAGCATATTGCCCGTGGTTTACCGAATGGTGATCCAAATTTGGAAGACATTGCTAAATCTCTGTCTTTGACCTCGCGGGCGCTGCAGCATCGACTTAAGGATAGCCATACCACTTTTAAAGAGGTCGTTGACGAGGTTCGACGGCAGCTAGCGCTGTCCTATTTGGCAGAAAAAAGTGTACCGATGATTGATGTAGCGTTCTTGTTGGGTTTTTCGGAACAAAGCTCTTTTAGTCGTGCCTTTAAACGTTGGATGGGGTGTAGTCCGGTTGAATACAAGAAGTCTGAAGACAGAAAAGGAAAGTAGTGTTATGGGGGGAAGTCGATTTCATCCACGCCGTTTTTTCGCGTTACTTGATCAAATAGATAAGGACAGTCTGTCGGATTCATTGGACGGGAGCGCACGTAATCGATTGTTGGGTAGTTTACTTATCGCTGCCGCATGTTTGCTTTTTGTCAATTATGCAAAAAATGCAGATTTTTTTTATGGCATGATCAAGCTAGTGTCGAGTTGGTTTGATGTTAGACCTTATGTCGTCTTCCAAGCGATGAAAGTGCAGCCTTATTTCTCTATCTACTCTCAGGCCTGGTGGGGGTTCGTCAATGTGCTGGGTTATTTGTTGATACCCATGTTGTGTGTGAAGTTCATCATGAAACAATCGGTACGAGACTATGGCTGGCAATGGGGGGACGTGACGGCTCATAAGTGGTGGTACGTGTTATTGGCATCTCCGATCATGATATTTGCTATTTTGGTGAGCTTTAGGCCTGATTTTTCTTCACACTATCCGTTTTACCCCTTGGCATACCGAAGCTGGAGTGACTTTGTGCTTTGGGAATGTATTTATATGAGTCAGTTTGTCGCAGTAGAATTCTTCTTTCGTGGCTTCTTGGTGAATGCATTGAAGCCGCGTTTAGGTTCGCTAAGTATTGTTGTGATGTGCTTGCCCTATTTGATGATTCATTTTCCAAAACCTTGGCTTGAATCAACGGGGGCAATTCTATTTGGGTTGTTTCTGGGGATATTAGCGTTACGTTCACGCTCAATTTGGGGAGGTGTGTTGGTGCATATTACTATCGCACTTACGATGGATGTAGCCGCACTGCTGCAAGGAAAGGGGCTGCCGAGCACGCTGCTGCCCTGAGTGTTCTTCAGGCCCTTATTTCAGATCTAAGGCTCTGAAGTTGGGCCTTAGGGTTTTTTGTCCAGGCTAATATTGTATCGCGTAATTCAGATAGCTCAATGGGTTTAGATAGGTGGGCATTCATGCCGCATGCTAAGCTTTTGTTCTTGTGCTCATCCATTATATGAGCGGTGAGGGCGATGATTGGCGTTTCGCCTTTGTTGTTTTCGTGTTCCCACTGCCGAATCGTTTTTGTTGCGTCGAAGCCGTTCATCTCTGGCATATCGCAATCCATAAGGATTAAGTCATAACGACTATTTTGGGCAGCCTCCACGACTTCGAGTCCATTATTGACCGTCGTTGCTTCTAGGCCTAAACGCGCGAGCATCCCCTTGATCACTTTTTGACTAAGGTGGTGGTCTTCTGCAACCAATATCTTAATAGAATTTTCTATTTCGACGTCGTCACCCACTGGGTGGGTGTGGGTATCTTGAATATGCTTTAGGTGACCAAGCTCTTCTGCAAGGGTTACTTTAAGTAAGCGTCCAGTGACCGGCTTGGTAATCACCCTACGAATGCCGGCGTTACGTGCTGCGGTCGATGTGGGAGCAATGCCCAAGCCGGTGAGCATAACTACCAATAAATCATTGTTAATCAGTCGGTCTTCTTTAATTCGTGCTGCAAGCTCCAGTCCATTCATCCCCGGCATTTCGTGATCAAGAATAACAATATTGATCGGATCCTGTAGATTTGCCTGGGTGCGCAACATGGCGAGTGCTTGCTTACCATTTACGGCGCTGGATACTTGCATTCCCCAGCTAATCGCTTGCTGTTGAATGACCAGTCTGCAGGACGCGTTATCATCGACAACGAGCAGCTGTAAACCTTGTAGGTTTTCGCCGTGAATCGATGAGGTTTCCGCAGAGGAGAGTGGCTCGAGGGGGATGCTAAACCAGAACGTAGAGCCTTTGCCCAATTGACTTTCTACACCAATTACCCCACCCATTATAGCCACAAGTTGTTGTGCAATTGCCAATCCAAGACCCTTGCTTTGAAATAGCTCATGTTGCTTGGGTGGAGTGAGTAAGTCACGTAACTGCTCTTTGGCAATGCCTACACCGGTATCTTTGACTTCAAATCGAATATGCTGATTGGAACGATCTGTATCCGCGTTAATAGTGATCAGTATGTCGCCATGGTCTGTGAAGTTAACTGCGTTAGATATTAAGTGCGACAGTATTTGTCGGATGCGGTTAGGGTCACCTTTGACTTGAGACGGAACGTGATTTTGAATGTGGCTGAGCAGCTCAATTTGTTTTTCTTGAACCTTGATTTGGAACACTTCTATGCAGTCAGTGAGCATCGAGGATATATCAAACCCTGTGATGTCCAGTGTGAGCTTTCCTGTTTCGAGTTTTGAGTAGTCGAGAATATCATCCAGTATTTTAAGAAGGTTGTTGCCGGATGTGGATATTGTTCGAATATAATCTCGTTGAGTATGACTTAAGGGGGTCTCTTCAAGTAATTCTGACATACCGAGGATTCCATTCATCGGCGTTCTGATTTCATGGCTGAGCTGGGCAAGAAAGTCACTCTTAGCACGGGTTACTGCATCATCAATAATGACATGTTGAGCATGAGACTGGTGGGCGTGTTGATGAGAATCTTTCTTGCTGGATAGCGCAAGTGCGAGAAAGAGCCCTTCCAGCGTTAGGCCCGTGAGTAACAACCAGCTGATTGAAAAGCTCAAGGGGAGGTCTCCCCAAAGCAACGGGATGCCTAGGGCGGCAGTGATGACTAGTATCGTTCGTGAGGCAACTAAGAAGCGTGCGGGAGAAAAACCATGTAGGACTCTATGAAGGGCGACAAACAAAATGACCGGTGTTGTCGCGATGGCCACAAATAGCGATGCCTGAATAGCATATCGTGATGGTAGAACTGAGAGTATGAGCACGGAAATGCCGCAGGCAATCTCGATGCCGAGCAGTAGGCGTTCCAGAATAGCTGAGCTATTTCTGATATCCAAGAAATGGCGACTGAATAATGTGTTAGTAAGAACGACTAAGATCAAGAATAAGATTTCCAGCCGAATGTATAGAGAAGGTGCTGGAAACCAGAGTATGCCTAAATAGCCGGTGTTAGTGAGAAAATATAGCGCTGTGCTTGCAACATATAGTGAGTAATACAAGTAGGACTTGTCATGTTGCTGGTGGTATTGAAACAACCCGTAAACCAGAAGTACCAGCAGCGCACCGATACCAAGGCCAATCAGTGTTTGAGTGTTAGTGCTATGTTCTGACAACTTCAGCGCAGATGTCAGTAGTATTGAGATATTTAAATGATGCTCTGATTGCAATCTAAGAAAGTAATTTGTCGTACTGTCCGCGGCGATAGCAATTTTAAAAATGGGAGTTCTAGAGGGGATGTCTCCATACACCCTCTCTGTGCTGTGACCGCCAATAGATAGGCGGGTGATGGTGTCGCCTTGCTGCTGATAGAGTTCAATGTGACCAATGTTGGGGCGGGTAAAGTATATGTATGCAGTGGTCTTGTCGGGTAGGGTGTTTTGTACGCTAAAGCGTGTCCAGATCGTTGATTGGGTAAAGCCAAATCGCAACATAGAGTTGTGTGAGCGGGCAAACTGTTGGCTGATCTGGGGCTTAAGTAAGTCTGCGGGGGTTAAGTCACCTTGAGGGTCTTCGATGTATTCCAGGGATTCGCTGAGTGAAAGAGAGAACTCATCAGAATTTATGGTAAGAGGGTTTGCGAGCGCGTTACTTGTACTCAGTAGCATGAGTACAAGTATTGTACTGAGAGATGCAATGATACGTTGGAGAGCGGGCATCGTTGCCGCTGTTGAATTACCCAAACGCATGCCTTGCAGCGGCGGCAATATTATACGGACGTTCGTTTCGAGACGGTAACGCAAAGCAAAAACCCTTTAAATGAATAGTGTCCCTTCTAAGTTGCACTAGTATACCTTACTTATCCGATTCCCTACAAAAAGCCCCTAGAGCTATGCTTTTTCATTATATCTATGGTTTTTTTAGATACTTTTTTATGTTAACAAACCGCCGAAGGAGTCTTTTTGAGGATTTTGGTGTCGAATCCAGCTTCAGTTAACAAATAGGCACCTAACTCGCTCCTGCGCCCTCCATCGCAAAAAATTATATAGGTCGAATCTTTGCTTAACGATGCAAACTTATCTCGTAATTGGTTAAGTGGGATATTGATACTACCGTCGAGTTTGTCAAATTTGTACTCACCGGGTAGTCTGACGTCGACTAAACAAATTGATCTGTTTTTACCTAATAATACATCTAGCTCAGAGTGGTCGATAAATTGCTGTACCGGTTCTTGTAATAGGCGCTTAAAATCCTCTTTAGTGAGGTACATTAAGCTACCGTTGCTGGTCATGATGATGCTGGCGTTACGCGTTGTATTGCCCACCAACGCTTCTTCCCCAAAATAATTACCGACACTTAATTGAGCGACAATTTTTTGTTGCCCTGCTATCGATTGAAGTACGTTGGCCTGGCCACTTTCAAGTACATAGAATTGATCACCATGTTGTCCCTCTTGGACAATGGTATCTCCTTCTTTTACTGATTTTTGGTGGAACGCGACGAATAGTTGTTGAATGTTCGCAGGGGGGACTTGAGCCATTAGGCTGGATTCAAGCAAGCATGTCATCCAGTCCCTTTCAATGGAGCCTTCGCTAGCAAGGTCAGTCACTAGGTAATTTCCTGCCTGATCCCAGGTAAGCACAATATCCATATGGTTTTTATCGACCATCAATACGAGAGACTTTCCGGTTGTGACGGCAGAAAGTTGATGGGGCAATTGGTTGTCGATGGGGTGCAAGGTAGCGGGGGTATCGGCGTGGAGAGCTGAAATCTCGAAGCTCTCGTTGAGTAAGTCAATTGCGCCTTCTAATAGGTAATAACAAACCTTGGAGTTTTCCCCTCGTTTAAAGAGCATTTTTCCGCTGGCGAGTGATTTAGTGGCGGAATGTTTTAATATTTCCCTGATGTGAGAGTCTGATAAGTCATTGAATGGGCTTAATTTTCGGACTCTGTCGATATGTAATGGGAACTGATCTTCGCTCATAAAATGTCCATGCCGGCCGTCGGAGTCATCTCAATCGATGCCCTGCTATTATTATAGATGTCAGCGACAGGCTTGCCTGCCAAAATCACAGGGGAATGAAGGAAATGCTTCACATTAATGGCCATCACTAACGTGAGAGCGGTGCAACGCCTTATTCTAAGGCCTTGGTTTTTGGGAATGTTAATAACATTTTCTATTACAGGGCCATATGTTATGCAGCACGATACGTTGGGGGTGTTATTAAAGCGCCTTGATTTTGTCATATTTGATCTGCGCTATCGTTGGATCAACCCTGCAGAATCTGCGTATAGGCACCCCATTGTCATTGTTGATGTTGACGAAAAGAGTTTAAAGAAGGAGGGACGCTGGCCGTGGAGCAGGGCGCTAATGAGAGACTTGTTGGTGTCGGTTTATGATGCTGGGGCTGTGATGGTTGGCATGGATATCGTCTTTGCCGAGGCGCAGAGAAACCCTGTCGATACCATTTTGTCTGAAGTTCAAGGATTGGACCCTGAAATGATCAAAATGCTGGGAGCGCTTCGCTCTGCCACTGCATGGGATAACGCGTTAGCCAGCAGTTTACGCGATGACACTATTTTGGGGTACTTTTTCTATCATCAGGAAGGCGCTGAATCAGGTATGCTTCCCGCGCCGTTGCAGGAAATTACCGATAAACAGCTGGCAGTGACTCGGGTGGATAGTTATAGCGCAAACATCCCTATCATTCAGCGAGCGGCCCTTTCGGCAGGTTATTTGACGGTGCTACCGGACAGCGATGGTATTATTCGCCGAGCCCCCATGGTACTGCAATATCAAGGGGGGTTGTATGCGTCATTGGCTCTCGAAATGGTGCGGCAGTTTATTTTCTCTGAGCAATTCACCTTAATGACCGCAATGCAGCATGAAGCGGCGGTGATGGAGGGTTTTAGGTTTGACCGTTACACTGTGCCAACGGATGCAGTGGGGCAGGTGATTATCCCTTATGTTGGTGCTAAAGGGAGTTTTCCATATTTGTCAGCGACGGACGTATTGCGTCAAGCGGGGGATTTAACTGCGCTGGATGGCGCTATTGTCCTGATTGGGACTTCTGCTTGGGGGTTGGGTGATCTGAAAACAGTCCCGCTTTCGACGCAATACCCTGGCGTGGAGGTGCATGCGAATCTAATTAACGGATTACTGAACTCTCAAAGTGGGAAGCCAGCATTTCCATTGCGCCCAGACTTGGCCGAATATATTACTGCTGTAATTATGTTTGTGACGGGATGTCTATTGAGTGTTGCTTTATCTAGGGTTTCGCCAGTCTACCTGATTACTATTTCTGTCGTTGTGTTGTCGGGTGTTGTCGGGTTCAATATTTATTTGTGGTCTGCTCACGGGTTGGATTTTCCGCTAGCCCCTCATTTGTTGTTGACCATGGTTCTCACTACCTACTTTTTTTCCGATAGCATGCTAAGAGAGAATTTTCAGCGTATTTTTATCAAAAAGATGTTCGGTCAATATGTACCGCCAGCGCATGTAGATAAAATGATTAGTTCTAGGGAGCACTTTTCATTCGCGGGTGAAAGCAAAATGATGACGGTCATGTTTTGTGATATACGAAATTTTACCAGCATATCGGAAGGTCTAACTGCAGCGGATCTAAAGGTGTTGTTGAATCAATTCTTCACGCCAATTACCCATATTATTTTTGATAATGAGGGTACTGTCGACAAATATGTCGGTGATATGGTGATGGCATTTTGGGGGGCGCCATTGGATGATGCTATACATGCCGAACACTCGGTACGCACAGGTTTGCAAATGCTAAATAAAGTCAATGATTTGAGGCCTGAGTTTGTAAAGTTGGGGCTGCCAGAGATTTCTATTGGTATTGGTATTAATACTGGGTTAATGAATGTAGGCGATATGGGGTCGGAATATCGTAGAGCATATACGGTACTGGGGGATGCGGTTAACTTGGGATCTCGATTGGAGAGTGTGACTAAGTTCTATGGCGTTGAATTTTTGGTTGGAGAGCAAACCCAGCTATGGGCTTCGACGTTCCACTATCGGCTTGTTGATCGTATTCGAGTGAAAGGTAAGACTGAGCCGGTGACAGTGTATGAGCCAATCGGAGAGATTGATGAAATCGATAGTGTTCGGGTGGAGCAGATTGCTCGTTTTCACATGGCGTTATTTTACTATTATTACCAGCAATGGGATAAAGCGCTGAATGCACTTGTGCTACTTAATAAAGAAGCTCCTGAAAAACTATTTACGCTTTATCAGGAGCGCATTAATCGATTACGAACACAGCACTTGCCAGCCGAATGGGATGGTGTGTTTGATCATGAAAATAAATAAAATGGCCTATAATCCCATTTGCCTAACGGCTAGATCCCGCATGATTTCTTCTGAGCCTCCGCCGATAGCGTTAACTCTAACTTCTCGGTAAATACGTTCGGACTTGCACCCTCTCATATAGCCGCTGCACCCAATATTTGCAGTGCTTCACGGGCGCAATATTCCATTGTCTCAGTGGCTTGAACTTTCATCAGCGATAGGTCAGCAATAGGGGAGCCCCCTTGTTGTACCTGCCATGCGACATTTTCCATGTAAGCGATACTGGCGGATATGCGCTGATGCATTTGTGCAATTTTATGGCGGATTACTTGATGTTTTATGAGCGGCTTACCGAACGTCTTTCTTTCTAGTGCCCATGCTATCGCTTCGTCCATGCATACTTGCGCAAAACCCAAAGAGGAAGACGCGAGAGATAAACGCTCTGAATTAAAATTTAGCATGATCCCCATGAAACCAAAGTTTTCCGCGCCGATAAGGTTCTCTGTGGACACTTTGCAGTTGTCAAAGTGGAGTGCTGCCGTATCTGAAGCCCACCAACCCATTTTCTTTAGCGGGGTTTGAGTGAAGCCTTCGGTACCTTTTTCAATGAGCAGCAGGGATATGCCCCCAACACCTTTACCGCCAGTTCGTACGGCGACGGTATAATAATCTGCTCTAATACCGCTGGTAATGAACATCTTTGAACCATTGACGATATAGTGGCCACCCTCTTTGGTCGCCGTTGTTTGCAGGTTGGCAACATCCGACCCGCCAGAGGGTTCGGTGATTGCCAGCGCAGATATTTTTTTCCCAGAAATAACGTCAGGAATGATACGTGCGCGTAACTCTTCTGATCCGAGTGCGGCGATAGGCGGTAAGCCAATGGTATGACTGTTGAGGCTAGCAATGATACCGCCCGCGCCGGGGCGAGAAAGTTCGTAGCTAGAAACGATAGTCCAGAATGGGTCTGCGGTAGGCGTGCCGCCATATTCTTCAGCATAACCCAGTTGTAATAGGCCTATGTCGGCGGCTTTGCAGTAGAGCTCCCTTGGGAAAGTTTCTGCTTCATCCCATTCATTGGCATAGGGTTCAATTTCGTTGTCGACAAATTTACGCAATGTTTCGCGCCAGACTTGATGATCTTGAGAGAAATATAAAGAAGATAAAGGCTGATGAAATCGTGAGGTATATTCGTTGGACATATTGTCTCCAGATTATTGCCGCAATAATTTATAGGCTATACACATAATAGTCGGTGTATCCTAAGATTTGCTCGAATTCAATAAGGGGGAGGTAATGTTGTCTGGAGTGGGGAGGCTAGGTGTGTTGAAGTGGCCTGGTCGTGAAGATCAGGCCACTAGAAGGGAGATTAAGACTCTTCTCTTTCTACTGCTCTGTACCCAATGTCATCTCGGAAATAGACCTTATCCCATGATATTTGCTTAACCAAGGAATAGGCTTTTTCTTGAGCTTCTTTTACGCTATTGCCTAGCGCGGTGGCGCATAATACACGACCACCATTGGTCGCTGGCTTACCGTCAATAGATTGTGTGCCTGCGTGGAAAACTTTAAGCCCATCGGCTTCAGCAGGGATGCCACTAATAACATCACCTTTATTATAGCTTTCTGGGTAGCCACCGGCCGCAAGTACAACGCCAAGGGACGCACGCTCATCCCATTCTGCTGTCGTAGAATCTAATTTCTTATCGAGTGCGGCTAGGCATAATGCAGATAAATCAGATTTTAGTCGTAGCATAATAGGCTGGGTTTCTGGGTCGCCAAAGCGGCAGTTGTATTCTAGTACCTTGGGTATACCGTCTTCAGCAATCATAACGCCAGCATAAAGAAACCCAGTGTATGGGTTGCCTTCACTCGCCATGCCTTCAACGGTAGGGTAGATGACTTCTTGCATGATGCGATCGTGGATTTCCGGTGTAACCACAGGAGCAGGGGAGTATGCCCCCATGCCCCCAGTGTTTGGTCCTTTGTCGCCGTTGTCTCTTGCTTTGTGATCTTGAGACGTTGCTAATGGAAGAACATTCTTGCCATCAACCATACAAATAAAGCTGGCTTCTTCACCGACTAAAAATTCTTCAACCACAACGCGATTACCTGCGTCACCGAACTTGTTGCCTTCCAGCATGTCTTCGATCGCAGCAATAGCTTCAGCTTCTGTTTGAGCCAGGATAACGCCTTTGCCAGCGGCGAGGCCATCAGCTTTAACGACAATGGGTGCACCCTGTTGCTTTACATATGCAACCGCTTCTTCAATAACAGTAAAGTTACCGTAGGCTGCCGTTGGTATTTTGTGGCGATCCAAAAAGTCCTTGGTAAATGCTTTGGAACCTTCAAGTTGTGCTGCACCTTTGCTCGGCCCAAAGCACTTAAGTCCTTCCGCTTCGAAGGCATCAACAACGCCCATCACGAGGGGCGCTTCCGGTCCAACAATGGTGAGGCCGATGTCATTGTCTTTTGCAAAGGTAACAAGTTCATCAATGGATTCAACACCGATGTCGACATTGGTTAATTTGTTTTCTAGCGCGGTACCTGCATTACCTGGCGCAACAAAAACGGTATTAACGTAATCGGCTTGGGCAACTTTCCAACCTAGTGCATGTTCGCGACCACCGCCGCCAATAATAAGAATATTCATTATGAGTTCCTACTAATTAGTGTTTAAAGTGACGCATGGACGTAAATACCATCGCAATGCCTGCTTCATCAGCGGCAGCGATAACTTCTTCGTCACGAATTGATCCGCCTGGTTGTATTACCGCTGCAATACCGGCTTCTGCTGCGGCATCAATACCGTCACGGAAGGGGAAGAATGCATCAGAGGCCATTACGGAACCCGCGACTTGGAGGTTTTCATCAGCGGCTTTTATGCCAGCAATTTTGGCACTATAAACTCGGCTCATTTGGCCTGCGCCAACACCAATGGTTTGCAACCCTTTTGAATATACGATGGCATTTGATTTAACGTATTTGGCCACTTTCCAGCAGAAGAGTAGATCTTGAATTTCTTCTGCGGTTGGCGCTCGTTTTGTGACAACTTTTAGATCGGACTCGGTGATGATGCCGTTATCGCGGTCTTGAATCAGTAGGCCGCCATTGACGCGCTTAAAGTCAAAATCCTGAGGGCGATCAGTGCCCCATTGGCCACAGGCGAGTAATCGTACATTTTTCTTGGCGGCAACAATGCTCACTGCTTCATCGCTAATGGACGGGGCGATAATAACTTCAACAAACTGCTTGTCGACAATGACTTGGGCTGTCTCGGCATCAAGTTCGCGGTTAAATGCGATGATACCGCCAAAGGCAGAAGTGGGGTCAGTTTGAAATGCTTTTTGATAGGCTTCAAGTGTGCTGCTACCAATGGCAACGCCACAAGGGTTTGCGTGCTTAACGATAACGCAAGCAGGTTCAGCGAAAGCCTTTACGCATTCTAATGCTGCGTCAGTATCGGCAACGTTGTTATAAGATAGCGCTTTACCTTGTAATTGTACTGCCGTGCTGACACTAGCTTCGGCAGGGGCGGCTTCTTTATAGAAGGCGGCTTTTTGATGAGGGTTCTCACCATATCGCATTTCCTGAACCTTCTCGAATTGCTGGTTGAAGGTGTTGGGGAAATCTGATTTTGTGCCGTCTGCTTGGATAGTGCCAAGGTAGTTAGCAATGGCTCCGTCGTAACTTGCGGTGTGCTCGAATGCGGCAAGGGCTAATTCAAAGCGGGTTTGGTCGGATACGGCGCCCGCATTCTCGGTCATTTCAGCAATGACTTTGCTGTAATCGTTGGCGTTGACGACAATGGATACCCATTTGTGATTCTTGGCTGCGGAGCGAACCATGGTTGGGCCGCCAATATCAATGTTCTCTATGGCAGTGGGCAAATCGCAATCGGGGTTGGCTATCGTCTGCGAGAACGGATACAAGTTGACCGCGACTAGATCAATCGGGGTGATGTCGTGGGTATTCATTGCGTCATCGTCCATCCCGCGACGTCCCAGTATACCGCCGTGTACCTTGGGGTGCAGAGTCTTAACGCGCCCATCCATCATTTCCGGGAAGCCAGTATAGTCAGACACTTCGACAGCGCTAACACCACTTTCTTTAAGTAGCTTAAAGGTTCCACCGGTGGAGAGAATCTCAACTCCAAGTTTTTCCAATGATTGGGCAAATTCGACGATTCCGGTCTTATCGGAAACGCTTATTAAGGCACGTTTAACTGGCGTAGTCATAATGTTCGCTTTCTGCTTAGGTTGTTTGGGCAAATGCAGTTAGGCGTGGTACAGGAATAACTAACATTTGGGCCAATAAGGGGTATTAACTGAAGGGCGCAATTGTAGTCGTTCTGGGCGTAGGAATTAAGAGGTAACCACAAAAAATCGCCTGGAAAATGATAATTCCAGCTTGAGGAAGGGATAAACAGTAAAAAAACAGCTTAGAGGGGATAAATCCCCCCTAAGCATTTAAGGTCTAGCGGGCTTCGAACTTAGATTAAGCCGTAGATCTTAAGTTTTTTGCGGAGTGTGCCTCGATTTAAACCAAGAATAATAGAGGCTTTGGTTTGATTTCCGCGGGTATACTCCATAACCGTTTCTAATAGCGGAGCTTCAACTTCAGATAGCACCATACCGTAAACATCAGTGACAGGCTGGCCATCAAGGTGTGCGAAATAGTTACGCAGTGCCTTGTGTACATTGTCTCTTAGGGTTTGAGCTTCTTGATCCGCCGAAGTAACTAAGTGTTGTTTTAGTTCTGCGTTACTTGCTAGAGGGGTGTTTGGATCGATGGTAATGTTGTCGTCGTTATAGTTTGTTTCGTTCATGCCGCTAATTCCTCTCCTTCGATTAGACGTGCAAATAGGCTCTGAGCTATTGTGAGTTGTTCAGTTGCAGTGTCTATTTGATTAAAGAGTTTCCTCTGTGTGTCTCCATTTGGAAGATTTTGAACGTACCAGCCAAAATGTTTCCTGGCGATGCGTACTCCTGCATACTCTCCATAAAAGCGATGCAAGTCAGAAATATGTTCCATCATGACTTGTTTCACCTCTTTGAAAGAGGTTGCTGGGAGTGTCTCCCCGGTCTCTAAAAAATGGGCAATCTCGCGGAAAATCCAAGGGTTTCCCTGAGCGCCTCTGCCAATCATAATACCATCCGCAGCTGTGTGGTCTAGCACTTCTTGCGCTTTTTGGGGGGTGGTAATATCACCGTTTGCAATCACAGGAATTGATATAATTTCTTTGATTGCAGCGATGGTGTCGTACTCTACCGCTCCCTTGTATGCACAGGCCCGTGTTCGCCCATGGACTGCTAATGCCGCTATACCTGAATCTTCTGCAATCTTTGCGATGGTGGTACCGTTTCTGTTTGAAGGGTCCCAGCCAGTGCGAATCTTGAGAGTGACAGGTACATCAACAGCAGTCACAACAGCATCCAGTATCTGTTTGACAAGCTTTTCATCTTTAAGCAGAGCAGAGCCTGCTGCCTTCTTGCATACTTTTTTGGCTGGGCAACCCATATTGATATCAATGATTTGAGCTCCGTTGCTCACATTGAATCGGGCTGCTTCAGCCATCATGTCGGGATCAGAACCTGCGATTTGAATAGAGCGTGGTTCCGGTTCGCCATCATGATTCAGTCTGAAGATAGACTTTTTGCTTTGCCATAACCTTGGGTCACTCGTCACCATTTCTGAAACAACTAAGCCAGCACCGAGGCGGCGACAAAGGTTTCTAAATGGTTGGTCTGTGACTCCGGCCATGGGAGCTAATATTACTGGGTTTTTTAGTTCGTATTCCCGAATCCGCACGACGATGCTCTGTCCTAGCCTGGGCTGTTAGTTGGTGAAACCATTACCTAGTTATATTAGTTTCTGCTCAAAGATCGACCTAATCATAACCTTATGTGAAGAAATGTTAAAGAGTAACATTGTGTAAACGGGCAATTAATTTGATTATTTTTGATTATTTTTGATAAATACATAAACACGAACCATTGTGGTGCAAAAAACTGTGTTTTATTTGCACGATCTAAATGGTGGTCTGTTCAGTCGGGTAAAAATTCATTTGGTAGTTGACTGCTCTTTGGCCAGGGTCGACGATTTCCAGTGTGAGGTGGACGGGTGTGTCGCTTGGCATATTGTCCAGATCAATACTGTTATCGTGAATATACTCTTTTGGTGTAAATCTTCGGCTCGCCATTGGAGTACCGTTAACATCATCAAATCGAAGTTCGATGACGGGGTAGGGTTGGGCGAATTTTGCTCTGTTGTAGACAATGGCATCAATAACAAGGGCGTTGCGTTCCATCGAGTGGCTTCTAACGACTAAGTTGCTACCGCGGATCTGAGATACATCGGATTTGAGTGGTAGTGTGCAACCTGTTTGCTCGCACAGTTTCTTAAAGTATGGGCGGTAGGTTTCGTTGCGAGCGAGCTCGTCATATTGGAAATATACAAATTGTCCGCACAGTGCCCCGAGAGTGAGAACGTTTAGGACAACTAGGGCTGCGACTTTAGTGAAAGATGACCGCGGAGCCTCATCCTCTATACCAAAATGGCTGGCGCTGGCGGAGATCTGTTGATCAATGATGTCTTGGGAGTCGTGCGTAAACGCATCTTGCATTACGTCTTCCATGCTTTCTGTATCGTCTTCTAGTAAGTCTGGCATTGCCCCGAGTTCAATGTCGTCGATATCGTGTTCTGGGGCTAGCTGGCTAAAAAAATCTTCCGCTTCAAACAGCCTGTTGTCTGAGCTGGTTTTTTTCTCGGCGGTTTTCTGTGTTTGCTTGGAGGTGGGGTGGGGTTTTGCTTTTTTTACAGCAGGGATCTCACCAGACAGGTTTTTTGCAGCAAAAGGGTTGTCTTCATTTTCGGGTTCGTCTTCCATAATCTCTAAATGATCGAGATTGGGCTCAGGGTTTGTGTCTTGTTCCAACTCGCTAAGCATTGCTTGTGCCCAGCTTTCATCAACGGCCCCAGTGGGGAGGGGGTTGTCTTCCTCGTCTTGTATGGCAAAGGGGTCGTCTTCACTCCAGTTGTCCAGCTGGCTGAATGAGTTGCTAAGCTCGTTTTTGTCATCAGCTTCTACATCGTCTCCAAGGCCGTCAGAGAAGGCGCTCTCGCTGCTACTGATGCTACTGAACCCTGTGTTGGATTGTAGATGTTCATTGTCTTTCTCTGGATCGTCTTGAATGAGATCGGGGACTTCATCGGGTTCCATTGGGTCTGAATTTTCACCCATTTCCTCGAGTAACTTCTCGGCCCAAGCTTCGTCGTTGTCTTCATTGTTGGGTTTCTTATTTTCGTCGGAATACCCGAGCTCTTCCAGCTCTGTCTCGGGTGTTGCTATGTTCTCATGATAGTTTTCGGCAAAGAGGTCGGCGTCAGGGTGGTTGTCTAAATCCCAGTTGTCGACAGCGTAGGGGTCATCGCCGCTGGTCGTTGCCTCTGTCGCTGTGGGTTCAAATTCTTGGAAGGGATCGGGTGATTCTTCGCTCGTAGGTGTGGGGATTTCTTCTACCGCAGCCGTTTTTACGATGTGTTCACTTGCATGGAATACCTGATAGCATGCACCGCAGCGTACTGCGCCTCCTGCTATTTCCAATTGCTCTTGGCCTAACCTGAAAGTGGTTGAACAGTGAGGGCATTTGGTTAGCAGTTGCTCAGACATAATAAAGCTTCCAGAGTATATCGTCCTTAGGTGCCCCTGAGCATGCAGGGGCTTGTTATTTTCGGCTGTGCCGTGTCCCTAATGTAGCCTTTTATGTCTGGCAGCGCATCAAAGTTGTGTGAATGCTTAGGGCTTATTTGGAAAGCTTGGAGGGAGTCACATTTTTCATGGATTCATTATCCACTTTTTTGTCCGCTTATTCTCACCCAGTCTTCGTCTTGTATTGTTTCAGCCAGAACGAAGGCGCTGCTGTATCTGTTGGCGACATCGTTTGTTTGTTTCGCTAGGATTCCAGAGAGGGCAATATAGCCGTTAGGTGCGACCAAGGCGGTGAGACGCGGTGCAAGTTCCATTAAAGGGCCTGCAAGGATGTTTGCAACTAGTATGTCTGCTTGACACTCTCCCATGGTTTCCGGCGAATGAACGATTATCTTTTCGCTAACATTGTTTCGTTCGGCGTTTTGTTGTGTGGCCAGCAGTGCTTGTGGATCGTTGTCGACGCAATAGACCTGGCTGGCACCTAGGAGTGCAGCTGCAATTGCAAGAATGCCTGAGCCGCATCCATAGTCGATGACTATTTTGTCTTGCAGTTGTTGTTGATCAAGCCAGCGGAGACATAAAGCAGTGGTTTGGTGGGTGCCAGTACCGAAGGCAAGCCCCGGGTCTAGTAGCATGTTAACTGCGTTCGGATCAGGTGCTTCTAGCCAGCTAGGGACTACCCAAAGGCGTTCGCCAAAGCAAATGGGGTGAAAGCTATCCATCCACTCGCGCACCCAGTCTTTGTCTTCTAGTGCTTCAGTCTTGAGTTGTGGGAAGGGTGAAATGGAAACGGAGGACTTGAGAGCGCTTATGACACTCTCAATGTCGACATTATCCTCAAAAAGACCAATGACCCTCGTGTCTTCCCAAATCGGCGTCGTGCCTGGTGGTGGCTCAAACAACGGTTGATCCGCGTTGTCTTGTAGGGTGACTGCGACGGCACCCAATTCAACAAGTTGATCATCAAATAAAGCGGCATCGCTGCCATTGGTTTGAATAATAAGCTGTAGCCAGGCCATTGGGTCTCTTTGTGGTTATCTATATTGGTTAATCTATCCCCAGTATCTTTTCTAGATAATGGATGTCTACGCCGCCTTGAGAAAAACCATAGTCCTTCATGATGATATCTCTGTGTAGAGGGATATTGGTGTGGATTCCATCTACAACCATTTCATCAAGAGCGCTACGCATTCTTTCCATGGCGGTTTCACGATCATCGCCCCAGGTGATGAGTTTGCCAATGAGCGAGTCGTAATAAGGCGGCACAGTGTAGCCTCCGTATATGTGACTGTCCATTCGAACCCCTAATCCACCAGGAACGTGCCAATATTCTATTTTACCGGGGCTAGGAATAAAGGTCTCTGGGTGCTCTGCATTGATTCGACACTCGATTGAATGACCTTTGATTTCGATGTTTTCTTGGCGCAGGCGCAAAGGTTCACCAGAAGCAATCAGCAGTTGTTCTTTGATGATGTCGACGCCAGTAACCATTTCGCTTACGGGGTGTTCGACCTGAACTCGGGTGTTCATTTCAATGAAGAAAAACTGTTCATTTTCATAAAGAAATTCAAACGTCCCCGCGCCGCGATAGCTGATTTCATTACAGGCATCGACGCAGCGTTGGCCGACTTCTTTACGAATATTATCTGGGATCCCTGGTGCAGGTGCTTCTTCAACGACTTTTTGGTGACGCCGTTGTAGGGAGCAATCTCTGTCGCCAAGGTATACGGCATTGCCTTGACCATCGGAGAGTATCTGTATTTCAACGTGGCGCGGGGTGCCAAGGAATTTTTCCATATAGACAGTGTCATCGCCAAATGCTGCTTTTGCTTCAGCTTTAGTAATGGCAATAGACTTGAGAAGATCAGCTTCTTTCTCAACTACTCGCATTCCGCGACCGCCGCCACCAGAAGCAGCTTTGACCATGATTGGGAAACCGATGTCTCGTCCAATCTTTAGGGTGCGATTATTGTCGTCGGTAATGGGGCCGTTACTACCGGGCACAACGGGTACACCAGACTTTTTCATGGCTTCGATGGCCGATACTTTGTTGCCCATAAGGCGTATCGTGGCGGCTTCAGGTCCGATGAAAATAAACCCACTATCAGTGACGCGTTCTGCGAAATCGGCATTCTCAGCGAGGAAGCCATATCCTGGGTGGATTGCATCCGCATCGGTGATCTCAGCGGCACTAATAATTGCGGGGATGTTAAGGTAACTATCTGAGGCGGAAGCGGGCCCAATACAGACCGCTTCGTCAGCTAGTTTTACGTGCATTAAATCTTGGTCGGCTGTTGAGTAGACTGCGACAGTCTTAATACCGAGCTCTCTACAGGCTCGTAACACACGCAGGGCTATCTCACCGCGGTTTGCGATCAGTACTTTTTCCAGCATCTTTCTGGCCTATTTATTCAGGTAAAAGTGAAGCCCTTAAGCGATGACGAATAGGGGTTGGTCGAACTCAACAGGATCCGCGTTATCGACCATAATGGCTTGAATAACCCCGGAAACATCCGCTTCGATCTGATTCATCATTTTCATGGCTTCAACAATGCAAAGTGTGTCGCCAGCTTTTACCGATTGACCAACTTCTGCGAAAGGCTTGGATTCAGGAGATGATGAGCGATAGAAAGTCCCAACCATAGGTGACTTAACCTTGTGTCCACTAGGGCCTTCTTCTACCGCTACGGGTGCTGCGGTAGGGGCGACTGGTGCTGCGGCGGCTGGTGCCATTGCTGCAGCCATATAAGGTGAGGCCATCATCTGTTGTACCGCGTTACTATTTCTGCTGATACGTACAGATTCTTCGCCTTCTTTTATCTCTATTTCATCAATGCCTGATTCTTCTAATAGCTCGATGAGCTTTTTAACCTTCCGAATGTCCATTTTATAATGCTCTTATTTATTGGTTTTGTAATAGGGTGATAGCTGCTTGGAGCGCAAATTCATAACCTTGGGCGCCTAAGCCAGTAATCGTGCCTTTAGCCACATCCGAAAAATACGAATGATGGCGAAATGGCTCTCTTTGGTACACGTTAGAAAGGTGAACTTCGATAAAGGGTATGCTTACCGAAAGCAGTGCATCTCTAATGGCAACGCTCGTATGGGTAAAGGCCGCTGGGTTAATAATAATAAAGTCGACCTGCTGAGCGCCGTATTGATGAATGCGGTCAATCAGCTCAAACTCAGCGTTGCTTTGGAAGCACTCGCATTGATGTCCTGCGTCGGTAGCTTGGGCTACTAGGCGATCATTGATGTCCTGTAGCGTGTCACTGCCATAGTGACTAGGTTCCCGTTTGCCCAGCATATTGAGGTTTGGGCCATGCAGTACGTTTATTTGAGCCATCGAGTATTAGCCTTTCTAAGTTAAAAATTATTATAGCGACAGTCACCTGGGTGATCTTTAGGTTTTATCATAATCTTACAAATGGTTACAACATTGACCGCACATACCTGCAAGATGAACGAAATTGGCGTCTAGTTGTAACAAAACATGAGGGTGTGAAACAAGAAACCCGGCATATAAGCCGGGTTTCTTGTTTCTGTGGGGTCATTAGCCGCTGGTGAGTGTACGAATATGTTGTAAAAAGCTCATTTCGTCTTTGTAAGCGTAAATTCTAGCGCTAGTTTGTTCATCCCCTGAGGTATCAAAAAACAAAATGGAGGGAGGCCCCTGCAGATTAAAGCGATCGAGTAGTGCCTCCGCCTCTTCATTGTCGGTAAGGTCTATTTGTATTAATCGATGGTTTGATAGAAGGGATATGACTTCTTTGTTTTGAAACGCTTCGTGCTCCAGCTCGATACAGGATATGCACCAGTCTGCGTAGTAGTCAATCATGACGGGTTGATTGGATTGTTTGGCCTGTATCAACGATTGTTCCAGGTTCGCCATCGTTCGGATGCGGTTGAAGGCTAACCCTGCAGTGTTTGTTTCCTGAGCGGTGATGCTGCTACTGCTTATATTGGGTCTTAAGGTGTTAGCTACAGCAGTGAGGACCAGTGCCAAACAGAGTGTTGCCAACGTTAAGCCGATCCCTTTAAATAATTGAGCTTTGGGAGTTTCTGCCGCCTGGAAGGCACCTAGGTACGCTGCGGCAATCATTGCCAATAGCCCCCAGAATATAATGCCTACCGCATCAGGGATGAGGTGCTTAATTAACCAAAGCGCGACGGCGAGTAATCCAACGCCAAATAACCCTTTAACGCTATCCATCCAGCCACCCGCTTTTGGCAGGATGTTGCCACCAGTGGTGCCAATAATAAGCAACGGTGTACCCATGCCCAGGCCTAAGGCCATTAGCGATATGCCGCCGAGGGTGCCATCGCCAGTATTACCAATGTAGATTAATGCACCGGCTAATGGTGCGGAAACACAAGGTGAAACCACTAATGCGGAAAGTGCACCCATTGCGGCGACCCCTAGCAGAGTGCCGCCTTTTTGTTTATTGCTTATGTTATTCAGACTATTTTGGATAGCTGAAGGTAATTGCAGCTCATAAAAGCCAAACATAGACAGCGATAGCAGTATAAACACCCCTGCAAATGTAAATAAGACTGTCGGGTCTTGCATGTAAAGCTGTAACTTGGCTCCTGTCTTGCCTGCAATGACCCCCGCGATAGCGTAGGTCAGGGCCATGCCTAGAACGTACGCAAGGGAGAGTGTAAATGCTTTCTTCCGGCTTATTGCTTCGCCCTGGCCAACGATAATGCCAGATAGGATGGGGATCATTGGCAATACACAAGGTGTGAACGTGAGCCCAAGGCCCAGCACGAAAAAAATCCCAATGATGGTAAATAGGCTGCTTTGATCGAGAATTGAGGCTAGGCCCAGGGCCGAGCTGGTGTCTTGATTGGAGGAGGGCTGTGTTTCTGCTTTTTTGAGAGCTGAGCTGCTCTCTTTGGCTGCGCCTGATGCTTCTCCCGGTAATGGAAAATACATAGCAGTTTTTTGTGGCAGGTAGCATAACCCTTTGTCTGCACAACCTTGATAGCGAACCTGTACTTCAATGCTGCCGGAGCGTGGTGCGAGAATGGGCACCTCAATGTCAACTTCATGGTAGAAGGCTTCTACGGTACCAAAAGTAGGGTCCTCCTTGATCTTTCCTTTTTGTAGGATATTGGGTGTGCCTAGCTTTCCTGTTTCCGGCGATAGCACGCTAAACTTAAACCGGTGCTTATATAAGTAGTAGCCATCCGCAACGTCCCAATGTAGCTTAAGTGTTTGGCCTTCTACGGTGCCTTCAACCTTAAACGCCTCTTCTACAGGAAGGAATTCAGAGTCATTGTTGTTGCTCTGACCAAATAGGCTCCCTGTTTCCGCACTTGCGAGCACGGGAAAAAGCTGAAAAAACAATGTGATAAATGCAATCGGTAAGAATCTCAAAGGGTTGCTCCTGAGCAATGCTAAGGCTGCTAGTGTAGGGGAATAGAGGAAAAATCGCACTACTATAGATCACGTTTTGACGATCCCAACATAGGCCGAAGTCTTGGACAGCTGCTATAGTGAATAAATCCATCATTGAGATATCCAATAGAATTAATGCACTCATGCTAATGGTAACGTGCTGGCCATCGAGTGCCAAAACAGAACAACCGCCTATATTTATTAAGAGAATACTCATCAAACTAGGTAGTTTGGTGGTGCTGTCTTGTGTGTGGTTTGGTATGTGTGGAGCAAACGCAACCGCTCAGCAAGTGCCTGATCCATCTGGCTGGGCGATTGATACCGGAACCCTTGATCATTTTGAACGCGAATATGGGGGTTCGGCCGCGCAGCGCATATTGTCCTGGCAATACCTCTTGGACCATCTGCATGGCAAGCCAGAGGCTGTTGTGCTTGATGAAGTTAACCGTTTTTTTAATCAGGTGAGATTTCTTGGTGATATTGAGCACTGGAATCAGACGGATTATTGGGCCACGCCACTTGAATTGTTGGCATCCAATGGTGGGGATTGTGAGGATTTTGCGATAGCAAAGTACTTTTCGTTGAAATGGTTAGGGGTGCCGGTGGATAAGATGCGGCTAACGTATGTAAAGGCTGTGGAATTGAACCAAGCCCATATGGTACTGACATTTCACCAATCGATAGGTCAGGAGCCGATTGTGTTGGATAACTTGATTGATGAAATTTTGCCTGCCTCCGAGCGTTCGGATTTGGTGCCTGTCTATAGCTTTAATGGTGATGGCTTATGGAAGGCGAAATTGTTGGGGGATGATCCTCGCTTAGGGGATGCTGATGATATTGTGCTTTGGAAGGAACTTCGTATGCGCATCGAACAAAAGCGTTAGCACTATCGGCGTTTGTGGTTTTTTGTACGACTAATAATAATGATAGAGAGGGGATAAGATGACGCTTCAGCGACAACTATTGATTTTGTTATCGGCACTATTGCTGGTGCTATTAGTGGGGATTTTGGCACTAACAATCAATAATTCACGCCATTACTTTCAGCAACAGTTACATACTCATGCGCAGGATACCGCAACCTCGTTAAGCTTGTCGTTGCAATCAGGGCTGGGGGGCAACGATATGGCGCTGGTAGATTCGATGGTAGATGCCATATTTGACCGTGGATACTATCGGGATATCACCATTCGAGGGGTGGAGGGCGATTTGGTGCTGTCTCGCCACATGGACCCGCCACCTCATCGTGTGCCGGTTTGGTTTGTCAATTGGCTTTCCCTTAGGCCGCTTCCAGGAGTGGCGGAAATTACCCATGATTGGAAAATCATAGGTAAGTTGAGAGTGCTCAGCGATACTGACGGCGCTTATCGAGAATTGTGGACAGGGGCGAGGCAGGCTTTTTCTTTATTTATGGCGGTTGGCTTCGTGAGTTGGTTAATTTTGTTGGTTACGCTGAGGAAGTTATTTCGGCCGCTCTCTGATTTGGAGCAACTTGCGTTAGCCATTTGCCAAAAAGACTTTTCTACTCAGCAGCCGCTCCCTAAAACACGCGAACTACGTCGTGTCGTCCAGGCGATGAATCGCATGACAAAACAGCTCAAGATTTTGTTTGATGAGCAAGTGGCTCAGATTGAGCAGGTGAGGAACCAAGCTTACGTGGACTCCGTGTCTGGTTTAGGTAATGGTCGGTTTTTTAATGCTCAGCTTCAGGCGCGTATGCACTCGCCTGAAGAGCCGTTTGTCGGTGGCCTGGCTAGAATGCAGGTTAAAGGTATGCTTTCATTTAATGAGCGGGTTGGGCGTGAGGCTGGGAATCGATTACTTAAGAAAGTCGGTAAGATTTGGCAAAAGGCGATGGCGGATGTTGAGGGGTCTTGTGTTGCACGTGTATCCGGCGCCCGTTTTGCCGCGTTATTACCTCATATAGAAATGGATGTGGCGGAACTTATTGTGGAGCAAGCGTTAAATGATATCCGGGCTTTAGAGGAGGTCTGCCAGGGCGGTAGTGGTTTAGGTATCTACGGAGGCATGAGCTTTTGTCAGGTTGGTGAAGATGCACGGTTAATGGAGGCTCAAGCCGATATAGCGTTACATAAAGCGCAAAACACTAAAGGCGGTAAATTCGAATTTTTCGATGAGGAAGTTCATGGTGATCCATTGTCGCCCAAATTGGCGAAAGTGGATAATTGGGAGCAATTTTTGACCAATGTCATTGATCGCAAAGATGTCGAGTTCCATTACCAGCCTGTGCTGTCGTGCGTTGATCAGTCGGTCATGCATTATGAGGCATTGGCGAGAGTGAGAGTGGACGGGGAGCTGCTTAACGCGGGGATATTTATCCCTTTGGTTGAACGCTTTGATTTGGAAGAGGCATTTGACAAAGTGACGGTGAGCGAATTAATTAAACGTTTGGCGACGCAGACTGTCGAGCAGCGTGTACCTATAGCGATTAACCTATCGTCACATTCCATCCGTAATGAGGCGTTTGTCGATTGGTTAATTGGGCGTGTGACAGCCAGTTCTTCTATAGCGCCATATCTTATTTTCGAGGTACCTGAATTAACGGTGAGGACGGCACATGGGAAGTTGAAGCGCCTTGCGGAGGGGTTAAAGGCAGTAGGGGCAAAGCTTTCGATTGATCACTTCGGTACGACAAACAGCAGTTTCGGATACTTAAGTGGTTTACCCTTGTATTCTATTAAAGTTGACCATAGTTATATAAGGGATATTCAAGACAATTTGGATCATCAGTTTTTCGTGCAGTCGCTTGTAAGGATCGCCCATAGCCGGAATATATTGCTCACGGCTGAAATGGTAGAGCAGCAAGTGCAGTGGGATTTGCTAAGAAGCTTTCAATTAGATGGTGCTCAAGGGTATTATCTGGGGGAGCCAAGGTCACCTGATCTTGCAGCTTAGTGATTCCTAATAAAGGGGAAAGGATCAAATGGTGGAAAGTAATTCGTCTGGCTTGGCAGCCAAAGGGATAGGTGCGGGCCTGATTATTCTGTTGGTGCTGGTCATAGGGGTCGGTATTTATTGGAGTGAAGAGCCTAATATCTGGGATGTACGTTCAGCGTTAGCGGAGCAAAGTTTTGATAGCAACGGAAAGGTTATCGTGGGGGCTGCAACAACGCAGACCTTGATAGAGTTGACCGAAAAGCTGCTTAATAAGCCTGGCGGATACATTACCAATGACATCATGCCTCCCGGCCTATTTATGGATAATATGCCGAATTGGGAATTTGGTGTACTCGTGCAGGTGCGTGACATGTCGAGGGCGCTACGTAAAGATATCGCTCGCTCACAATCGACTTCGGCTGAGGATAGGGATTTAGCTAAAGCGGAGCCGCAGCTGCATTTTAATAGTGATAAATTCTGGCTGCCTTCAACGGAAGGTGAATATAAGACAGCATTAAAGTACTTAGAGCGTTACCGTCAGCGCTTGGTCGATGCTAATAATCCACAGGCTCAATTCTTCGCTCGTGCCGACAATTTACGTAATTGGTTGGCTGATGTAGAGACCCGTCTGGGGAGTATGTCTCAGCGGTTGAGTACCAGCGTTGGCAAGCATCAGCTTAATATTGATTTGGCCGGTGACTCTGCTGCGCAGCGTGCGACGGTAGTACCTTCAGAGCAGATGGTGAAAACGCCATTCTTTGAGATAGATGATGTATTTTACGAGGCGCGAGGCAGCGCTTTTGCTTTGGTTCATTTGCTAAAAGCGATAGAAATAGATTTTCATGACGTGTTGAAAAAGAAAAATGCGTTGGTAAGTGTGCAGCAGATTATTCGTGAATTGGAAGCGACTCAGGAACCGCTGGGCAGCCCGATTATCTTAAATGGTGGTGGGTTTGGAATGTTAGCAAATCATTCATTGGTGATGGCGAATTACATATCTAGAGCTAATGCCGCGATTATTGATCTTAGAGAATTGCTCTCCCAAGGGTAAACATAAAAAAAGCGCCGGAAGGCGCTTTTTTTATAACTACAAGAAGCTTACTTAACCGCTTCTGCAGACTTGATGATCTCAGCGCGTGCAGCTTCTGCATCGGCCCAGCCATCAACTTTAACCCACTTGCCAGCTTCAAGATCCTTGTAGTTCTCAAAGAAGTGCTCGATCTGCTTGATCAAAAGCTCAGGAAGGTCAGTGTAGTTCTGTACGTCAGCGTAGATCTTGGTTAGCTTGTCGTGAGGAACCGCAAGAATCTTTGCATCTTGTCCTGCTTCATCACTCATGTTCAAGATGCCGATTGGGCGTGAACGAATGACGGCACCAGGAACAACAGGGTATGGAGTGACGACTAATACGTCTAGTGGGTCACCGTCGTCAGACAAAGTGTTAGGAATATACCCGTAGTTTGCAGGGTAAAACATTGGAGTCGCCATGAAACGGTCAACCATTAAAGAATCGGTGTCTTTATCGATCTCATACTTGATAGGCGTGCTGTTGGCAGGGATCTCTATGGCTACATAGATATCATTTGGTAGATCTTTGCCTGCTGGGATTTTATCGTAACTCATGTGAAAACCTTCTTTATCTGGTCAGTGGACGAACATATTACATATGCTAAAAAAACTGGGCGGGATTATACCTGAAATTGACCCCATCGGGCAATTTGTGACTCTAAAATGGTGATTTTGCATTGCGCTGGCAAAAAAGCCGCATTTTTACAAAACTTTACATTGAACTTGCTAGTTTCTTGGTATTAACTTGGCGTACTATACCGCCGAATTACTGGTACGGATGGGGTAGATCGTTTTTTGAACCTTTGAAGGTTTTAATGATCTGAGGAAGTAGCCCCAAGTGTAGTTGTCAGGTTTGGAGGTGTTATACAGCTCTGGCCTGTAAATAAAAATGGATAACAAGGATATTTCAATGGATATGAAAACGTTTAACCAGCGGTTGCCGCGTCAAAAACCTCATATTAGTGCCTCTCCTTCAATTTCTCCTGCGGCCCAGCATGTACACTCGGGCGACAAAGCTGGCGAGCCAATAGAGGCGTGGCGGTTGGAGCCAAGAAAAGAGAAGGATGCGTTGGCGGATAAGCTAGCATTAGAAATAGAGCAATTAGAGGCATGGTTAGCTAATCAGCAAACTACTCAACAAGGTAGCATTTCTGTGATTCCAACGATTAAGTCCTTGATCCATACACGGAAAAAACTACTAAAGAATATTCAGTCTACAGCTTAGTTTTGCACTGAATGCGGAGGGCTGTCTTTGCCCTCCTGCTTGCTACAGTCTATGTGACGTTGGGAGCTGCGTCGTTTTTTATCGAGATTGAAGCGCAGCCACCAGTTGGTGTGAATAAAAGCTGTGTGTGCGTGTTTATTGGTAAGAGAGTTTCCTCGCAAAATGACCCGGGTTAATAAGAATTCCTTCTATTGTCAACAATATCAGTGCTAGCGGTTGGTCAGGGTTGGCCTAGACTCATAGTAAGCAACGTTGAGCCACTGCGGATATTTCTTGTTGTTATGTGTTGTTCAAGTAAATGGAGTATTGGAAGGATGTCATGACAGCTCGGGGCCATGTACTTATTGTTGATGATGATCCAAATGACGTTAAGCTTCTGGCGGCTATTTTGGTTAAGGAACGATACGCCATTAGTCAGGCCTACAGTGGGTTAGATGCAATAAGACTCGCGAGTGAGGAGGCGCCAGATGTTATTTTGTTGGATGTCATGATGCCTGATATTGATGGCTTTGATGTGACTCGTGCGCTTAAGTCGGATGTAGAAACTGACCATATACCTATTGTGCTGGTGACTTCTATGGATGGGGTTGATTGTCGGGCAAAAGGCCTTGAGTTGGGGGCAGATGATGTTATTAGCAAGCCTGTTCAGCGGTCTGATTTGTTAGCCAGGGTTTTGTCCTTGGCTACGGTGAGTAAGCTGCATAAAGAAATTCAGCAGCAGCACGATCTATCTTTAATTCCATTCTCACAGCTCCATCACCAACCTTATGATAAGACAGTGCTTTTGGTTGAAAGCGATAAAGAGTTAGCGCGGCAGTTGCAGCATGGGTTAACGGGGGCTGGGTATCGAGTGTTGGTTGTTGCTGCGATTGAGCAGGCTGAAGTGTCGATAAGGGTTACGGCACCCGACCTGATTATGCTTGATGCGGAGTTGTCTGGCGCCGATGGGTTGGTTTTTCTTGACGAGTTAAAGAGTGACCTGACTTTTCAAAATACCCCAGTGATTGTCATAGGGTCTTCGGTGGATCTGAAATCAAAAGTAGATGCGATTGAGCGAGGAGGTGACGACTTTCTTGCGAATACCGTGGATACGGTGGAGTTATTGGCTCGTGTTAAGGCGTGTTTGCGCCGTTCGGAAGCGTATTTTCATTTAGAAAAAGAGTTTAAGCGGGTAAAAAATGAGGCGCTTACCGATAGCTTGACGCAGTTAAGAAATCGTTTGTATTTTGATACAGAATTACAGCATCATTTTGAGCTGTCGGCGAGGCACCGGCATGCAGACTTTTGTTTGGCGATGATTGATATTGATAATTTTAAGCAATTTAACGATGACTACGGGCATTTGGTCGGTGATGCTGTATTGCGACTGGTCGCTCATATCTTGCGCCAAGCAGCTCGGGCGTCCGATACTGTTGCCCGATTTGGTGGAGAAGAGTTCTGTATTATTTTGCCGAATACCGATTTGGTGGATGCTGCGGTATTTGCTGAACGCTTTAGGGCGGCGGTAGAAATTCAGACCTTTCAGGGAGTTGATAATAACAGGGTGACAATTAGTGTTGGTTTGGCCTGTACATTGGAAAATGATAATAGGCCTGAAGATTTCGTGTCTCGAGCGGATGCAGCGTTGTATCGAGCAAAGGTTGGCGGGAAGAACCGGGTATCGAATGCGCACTGAATTTTACCCACAAAAAAAGGCAGCCCTAGGCCACTGCTGTCCCACAGTTAGAGATCATAAAGCGAGCCCCATTTGGGGTTCGCTTTTTTTACATCTCGGCGGATCTGGTTTGAGTATCTCGGATAGGGTTTTACGTTCAAATAGA
>MABD01000015.1 GCA_002162955.1 Gammaproteobacteria bacterium 45_16_T64 | reverse complement strand
GCCATCCATCTGTGCAGCACCAGTGATCATGTTCTTAACATAATCCGCGTGCCCAGGACAATCTACGTGTGCGTAGTGACGGTTAGGTGAATCGTATTCAACATGAGAGGTTGATATTGTGATTCCGCGCTCACGTTCTTCTGGAGCGTTATCAATCTGATCAAATGCCCTAGCATCCCCACCCCAAACTTCAGCACATACCTTAGTAAGTGCAGCAGTTAATGTAGTTTTACCATGGTCAACGTGACCGATTGTTCCCACATTAACGTGGGGTTTATTTCGTTCAAATTTTTCTTTAGACATTTGACCTAGTCTCCGAGATTACATTCACTTAGCACGACAAAAAACCAACAAAGGCGGACACTTATAGCCCGCCTACCTTCAACTGGAGCTCATAACCGGATTTGAACCGGTGACCTCTTCCTTACCAAGGAAGTGCTCTACCGACTGAGCTATATGAGCAACATTAATTTCGTTTAAACTGGAAAGAAGCCTAGGGAATGGAGCGGGTAGCGGGAATCGAACCCGCATCATCAGCTTGGAAGGCTGAGGTTCTACCATTGTACCATACCCGCAGTACTCACTAACTTCTGCGTCCAACCTAAAACTGTAATGAGATGGTGGAGGGGGGTGGATTCGAACCACCGAAGCTTGCGCGTCAGATTTACAGTCTGATCCCTTTGGCCACTCGGGAACCCCTCCTCACTCGACGCCCATTGTCGTTAGCGCCTGCGTTGCTGTCAACCCCATTTGAATTTTTATTCTTACTATTCAAATGGTTATCTCGAAAGCCTATTCGAGAAGCAACTTTGAATTTGAAATGGAGCTGGTGAGAGGAGTCGAACCCCCGACCGGCTGATTACAAGTCAGCTGCTCTACCAACTGAGCTACACCAGCTTCGCGCTTCAAATTCAGGACGCGCATAGTACGAAATAAATTAGCGTTGTGCAAACGTTTCACACAAAGATTTTGAAAAACTTACGTTTTTTTCACTTTCCGTATGTTTTTTGAGCTCATCCAGGCGATCTGCACTCTCTTTCGTCGCATTTACCTGTACCCAGTATTCTTTTTTCACTCTTTCAATTTCTTCAATAACCGAGTGATAACCAGCCGCTTTCATTCTTTCTTGAACCCCCAGCGCCGACTCAGACTTTTGAAATAAACCAAGCGAGATAGCATTTTTTTGCTCCCCTTCTGCAACAAGATAGCTATCGATCTTCTTCGCTTGCAACTCCCTAAGCAATTGCAGGGAGTCTTTTCGCGTGCCTTCCGAAGGTATAAGCACCCAGCTATCGATCTTACTGCTTACCTCAACGACATTAACACTCACCAAGTACTCAACATTCTTGAGTTTGCTCGCATAATCAGTTGCATCATTCTTGACGGTGTAGGGGCCTATTTGAGGGCACAACGCCTCCTTTTTATGCTCGACATGGTCGACAACTTGGTGCATAACGGAGCTCTTCCCCTCCCCGATTGTTGGTGGCGGGACCGAACTCCCCGCCTCTGGCAACCTTTCCGTTAGCATCACCAATTGATCATGGTCTGACACGACAAGGGCTTCGACGGGTGTTGATCTAGGTTTTTTTTCATAAACCAGCCATTGTTGCCACGAGAAATAGACAAGATTAAAACTAATTAAGCACAGAAAAATCCAACGCATGGAGAAAACGTATCCTTCACCGAGTGGCACACATTTGAAAAGAGCACTGTTAGAATAGCCTATTATCCGATTGAACCCGCCTTAGCCTTGGGAGGATTCCGGATCCTGTGATAGAAACATCATTACCACTTTAACGTCACTACCCTATTCGCTATCAAAATACAGTTTTAACCCATCTAGCACAAGATTTTCAATGTAAACAGATTCAGGGTGTATTAGACCGGACAGCAATGCTCCGTCCCCACCAGTAAGCAGCAACGAGCATGGCCCTGTATCTACGACAAGTAACGCCTGAGAAAGGGCCGCCTCCACACTCGATTTCAAGCCAAATAAGGCGCCGTTATATACTGCATCAGTGGTGTTTCGTCCGAACTCTAGGGAAGCTATCGCGAAGTTATCGCAGTCAACAATAACCTGATCAGTCCCCCCAAGAAGGGCGGACACTCCCAATTGAAGCCCAGGTAAAATATATCCGCCAATGTGCGCGCCATCGCTAGCAACCACATCGATTGTTACGGCGCTGCCACAATCAATCACGCAGAATGCTCCTGCTACACGATCCCTTCCCGCTAGCATAGCCAACCAACGGTCCACTCCTAGGCGAGAAGGGTCTTCATACGAGCAGATTAGACCTCGCTGTTCAGGTCGAGTACAGGCAAAAGATGCCTCAACCCCCCAAGCCTCGCTTATCGCTGTCGTCAGCTGCACAATGGCGCAAGGGTCTTTGACACTAGAGATCATCACCTTTCTTGCAGTTCGAGTGATCGCCAACATAGCCTCAACATCAGGGCTTTCTGAACCCAAAGATAGAACCCCAAACACTGATTCTCCCCCGTCGACCAAAGACCACTTAGCTCGAGTATTGCCTACATCAAAGTATACCAGGCTCACGATCTAAGCCTTAAACTAACTTCACCGCCTTTAATAACCTGCGTACAATCACCAACCCGTAGCAACAAAGAGCCAGTATCATCTACCCCAGTTGCCACACCAAATACATCCTCCCTCCCCATTTTCACCATTACATCTCGGTCTTTGAAGGCATCTAGAGAGCTCCAGCGGTCCTTCACACACAGGAAGCCGATGCTCGAAAAGCTTGGCAACATACCCACCAACCCCTCCAGGACACTCGCCACTAACTCATTGCGGCCAATTCGCACACCAAGACTACGAGTATCAATCCAGGACTGATCGATACTCTCTGCATCCTTATCTGGGACCTCAATGTTAATACCGATACCGATAACAACCTGACAATGACCCGAGGGGTCTCCGGTCATTTCAAGCAATATGCCGCCGAGCTTGGCCCCGCCTATTAGCACGTCATTGGGCCACTTAAGCTCTACATTGCTCACACCTTGGCGCTCCAAGGCCTCTGCAACAACGACACCAACCGCCAAGCTAAGACCTTCTAACGCTGCAGCCCCCTTGTAAAAGTCCCAAACAATGGACATATAGATATTTCGCCCAAAAGGAGACACCCATGTTCGACCTCTCCTCCCCCTGCCTGCTGTCTGCTGCTCTGCTACACAGACATAACCAGGCTCACCACCCGACTCCGCATGTCGCATCGCAACATCATTGGTGGAACCAATAGTACCCAGGCATTCGACGTTGGTAATCGACGGTTTAGTCGAAACAGACAGGCGCCCGATAATATCTTCAGCAGAAAGCAACTCAAGCGGAGAGGCAAGACGGTACCCCTTACCTTTCACCGAATGAATATCAATACCTTTCTCCGTTTGAATTCTCTGCACCTGCTTCCAAATAGCTGCGCGACTTATTCCGAGTGCTGCGCCCAGATCATCCCCCGAATGAAACTCCCCATCGGACAACAAAGACAATAAATTCACTGTCACTCCTTATTCCTTTTTCAGCTTTACTTGATGTATTAGGTCACACTCTCATAAATATACGCCGCTAAACAAGTATAAATCTAGCAATTCATCTCGTTGGAAGTTACCAAGATAACCTTTACCATTAACCGACTTATTTCACTACCAAACAATACGTTATGACAACCAATGCAACCAAGGCTTACGATTCAATAGCAAGAGTAAACTTAGTTAATGCTTGCCACCTACGCAGCTCAATTTCCATATCACTAATTTCAGCCCTCCTAATCGCGCGCTTTGTTCTTGATATTGAATTTCAAATTGCCCTTTCACTCACCCCCCTCATTGTTCTTTTGTGCCTAAATGCGGGCTACTACCTACAATTGAACAGATCTAGCGCACATCAGCGCAACGTATTGTCGACACAAATCTTGCTGGACATAGCTCTCCTCAGTGCTTCCTTCTATTTTAGCGGTGGCCCATCTAATCCCTTTATATCCTTCTACCTTGTACCTTTGACGATCTCCGCGACCTTGCTTCGCCAATCCTTTACCTGGCTAGTAACTGCAATAACGTTTACTTGCTACACAGCATTGCTTCTCTACGCCCCCCAGCCAGAAGACCTGCAAATGACCCATAACCATAGTTCATTACCATCATTTAATGCTCACTTGGTCGGAATGTGGATAAATTTTTGTTTTAGCGCAGGCTTAATAGCGTTTTTCATTACTCGCCTAAATCTGGAAATCATCAAGAAGGATGCATCCATCGCGAATTACAGGGAAAAAGTCATTCAGGGGGAACAAGTTCTTGGTCTCGCGACCCTCGCCACTGGCGTGGCTCACGAAATCAGTACGCCATTGAGCACTATCGCTATTGCTGTAAGCGATATGCTTGAGGAAACCAGTTCACCTGCCACCCAAACAGATCTCAAGCTAATAGAAAGCCAAATAGCTGAATGTAAATCCATATTAGGTCAATTAACCGCTGAGGCAGGGCAAGGGAAGCAGAGCTATCAGCGCCCCCTCAAAACTGTACATGACTATTTGCTCCACTTACTAGATCGACTCAGCATTTTGAGGCCACAAAGTACCGCCCAGCTAACAGCCGCTGGAGATTTACCTAAAAGCATGTCAAAACAACTAATTTCCCCTCCAATAACGGTCGATCAAGCATTGATTAACCTCATCAACAACGCGTTTGATTCGTCTCCAGATGCAGTAAAGATACAATACTCTCTGATAGATGGGATGATTGAGGTGCACATAACCGATGACGGTGATGGTATCGATTCTGATGTATTGGAGCATCTCGGTAAACCGTTCAACACTAGCGGCAAGAAAGACGGGTTAGGCCTCGGGTTATTCTTGGCCCATACCACCTTCGACCAACTTGGCGGAAGCCTATCGCTTCACACTAGAGCTAAAAAAGGAACGCTTACACGCGTAATACTCCCATTAGCATCCATCTCCTAGGCCAGATATAGACTATGCGCAATCAAACCAATTCATCCTCTGAAGTAACACTGCTCATAGTTGATGATAATGCAGTTTTCAACGACAGGTTATGCCGATCTCTACAGCGAAAAGAGATAAAGACACTTTCCGCGAACAATATTGATGACGCACTGCGACAAGCATCGGCTAACAATATCGATGGCGCCATTATAGACCTAAAAATGGAGCGAGAATCTGGATTATCTCTTATCCCCCACATAAGAAAAGAACACCCCGAATGCAGGATAATCATGTTAACAGGGTATGCCAGCATCGCAACCGCCGTAGAAGCGATAAAACTAGGTGCCAATAACTACCTGACAAAACCCGCAAACACAGACGAAATACTCGCAGCAATGTTTGAAGATGAAGCTCATTCGGAAAATACAGCCGACACTCAGTCCACGCAAATCATGTCGGTAAACCGCCTTGAGTGGGAGCATATTCAAAAAGTATTGGCTGAAAACCAAGGGAACATCTCTGCAACTGCCAGAACCCTAGGCATGCATAGAAGAACCTTACAGCGGAAACTGCAAAAGCACCCGGCCAAGCAGTGACGAAGTCACTAAAACGCAGGCAATAAAAAACCCTGACCATTTCTGATCAGGGTTTTTATATTAAATGCCCAACAATGACCTACTC
>MABD01000003.1 GCA_002162955.1 Gammaproteobacteria bacterium 45_16_T64 | reverse complement strand
AATACTGTAATAAATAATCATAGCAAACACCGAGAATGACATTCCCAATGTGATGTTTGGATCTGTCGAAGGCACAACCTTCATAAAGTGAATACCAAACAGATTAAATAGCGCTGGGATAAAGTCCACTGGAACCAAATCCATGGCATTCATCATAAATACCCAAACAAAAATCGTCAGTGCTAAGGGTGCAATTAACGGGTTGCGACCATGAAAGCTGTCTTTTACCGTACTATCGATAAAATCTACCATGATCTCAACGAAGTTTTGTAGCCCACCCGGTACACCGGATGTTGCTTTGTTGGCAACAGACTTAAAAACGCCTAAAAAAACCAAGGCTAAGACAATAGACCACCCCATGGAATCAACGTTGATTGCCCAGAATCCCATTTCTTTCGCTTCGGCTGCACTGTCGGCGAGTCCCCAGGTGCCATCGGAATGCTGACCAAACACAAGGTTGGTCAAGTGATGCTTGATATACTCTGTAGAGCTGCCTGCCATATTCGGTACCAATCACTTTTGGGCTACGGTTATTTTATTTAGGTGATGTTTGCTTGAATACTAACGGTGCTAACCAGGACACCATTAATACTGCAATAAATGCAGCAAACATCGCTAATACATTCTCTTTTAACTGCAATGCAGGTACATATTTAAACGCAACCAACATTAACACGATTGTTATGACAAATTTGCCACTCTCGCCTCGCTGAAACGATTTTACCATCTGACTTGCTGCTCGAGCCCCAGAAAACCGAAACGCTTGAAATGCAAAATATGCATTTGATAGTGTGACGATCCATCCACCGATAAGGGCACATATTGCCGCATCGCTACTCATAAAAAGAAACAATCCAGGAAACAGTAATGCCAGTGCTGCTTGTGAACCGACAACCTGATAAGCAAGAAAACGATCGTTAATCGCTCTTGGTTTAGTCACTGCTTCCCCCTTGCCCTTCAGTGAGCGACCCAAATCTTCTTGAAAGGAGCTAGCCTGAGGCGGAGCAAATTATAGTGATTCTGAACGGCACTCGCAACCAGTATTAGGGCATCACTGATAATTCTTGAGCTGTATTTGTGCAAGCAGACCCGTAACTTCTGTTTTTCCTGTGAAAACAACATTATCGTCAATAAAAATGACTTCATTTAATCCAAAGTGTCATCAATAGGGACCAATAAGTCAGATCATTCGCACCAACTATGTGCAAATATTAATCTGATAGAGGTGTAAGCCGCAATTACCTGGAAGGTTATTTTATATGTGAGAGAATGCCATCTAGCTCATCAAGACTTGAGTATTTTATGACCAACTTCCCTTTTCCTTTAGCAGTGTGTTGAACCAATACGGGAGCACCCAATGTTCGAGATAGACCATCTTGTAATTGACGAACATCTGGGTCAATTTTATCTTCAGGTTTTGCTGTCTCTACTGCCTGCATTCTTCGAACAAGCGCTTCTGCCTGTCTAACTGACAACCCTTTAGATGCAATGGATCTTGCAGCTTCGGTTTGTTTTGCCGAATCTAGCGTTAAGATGGCACGTGCATGCCCCATTTCTAGATCGCCGTGTTCCAGCATTGTTTTCGCTTCAACACTTAACGTAGTAAGCCGTAGCAAATTAGTGACCGTCGTACGGGACTTACCCACAGCAGCTGCGACTTGCTGATGAGTGAGTTCAAATTCATCTTGTAACCGTTGTAATGCAACCGCTTCTTCAATGGGGTTAAGATCTTCCCGCTGAATGTTCTCAATCAGCGCCATCGCGATTGCAGCTTCGTCTGTCACATCCCGCACGATACAAGGGACTTTGTCTAACCCCGCCAATTGGCTAGCGCGCCAACGCCGTTCACCGGCAATAATCTCAAAATTCTTTGACGAAATAGCCCGAATAACAATCGGCTGCATCACACCCTGTGCTTTGATGGATTCCGATAACTCTTCTAGCGCAGCAGGATCCATATCCCTACGGGGTTGAAAACGCCCACGCTCAAGAAACTCAACCGGGACATGACGAAATTCGCCATCAGCGGTGATTTCTTTAACATTTTCTGGCGTTTTCGTGGCGTCAGTTGAAACTTCAGCTTTTGGAAGTGCAGCGGAACCACCGATAAGAGCCTCTAGTCCGCGCCCCAATCCTTTTTTCTTAGCCGCCATGGAAGTTTCCTTGATTTTTATTGTTCAAAAAGTTCAAAAATTAGTCAAATACGATACGTGACTGCGAAGACTAGACAATTTAGCACTGGTATACCACATGCTCAATAACCCAAGTGCATTAAGCCGTTTCGGCCTCTTTTTCCTGCACACCCTTTTCGGCTCGGCGAATCATCTCCCCCGCTAATGCCAGGTAAGCAACCGCACCTCTGGATTTTTTGTCGTAATGTAGCGCCGGTAAGCCATGACTGGGGGCTTCGGCTAACCGTACATTTCTAGGAATGATGGTTCGGTAAACCTTTTCAGCAAAGTGTTCCGTCAGTTGAGACGATACTTGGTTACTGAGAGCATTACGAGGATCATACATCGTGCGTAATAAACCTTCGATCTCCAATTTAGGATTCAACACATTACGAATAGTTTCGATAGTATTCAAAAGCGCCGACAATCCCTCCAATGCATAATACTCACATTGCATGGGTATCACGACACCATCGGATGCAGCTAACGAATTTACTGTAAGCATGTTTAACGACGGTGGGCAGTCGATCACAATATAATCGTACTCATTTCGATACCCGACAAGCGCATCAGTCATTCGTCGTTCTTTGCCATCCACATTTAGCAATTCAATTTCCGCAGCTGTCAGGTCGCCATTCGCGGGAATAAGATCAAAGCCGGATTCTGTCGGTACTCTTACATCAGATACCCGTGCCTGATCGACCAAAACATCGTAGATACTCGATTCCACAGCATGCTTATCTACGCCACTACCCATGGTAGCATTACCCTGCGGATCCAAATCTATCAATAGCACTTTACGCTTTGTTGCAACCAACGATGCGGCAAGGTTAACCGACGTGGTCGTTTTACCAACACCGCCCTTTTGATTTGCAATCGATAGCACCTTACCCACGGTCATACTCCTTCGGATATGTTAGTCATATCCTGCTGTAAAATTATTAGGTGGCGCTCCTCATCAAGATAGGGCACTTCCAATGGAATAATATTCTCTACTTTAACCGAAGCCGGCAGCTGTTCAAGCTCCTCTTCAGGAATCACCCCTTTCATGGCAATCAATTGTGTATTCTCGCTCATTAAGTGAGCTACGCCATTAACAAAATTAGGTAAAGAAGAGAATGCTCGACAGAAAATTGTATCTAGCTTTTCTAGAGGAGAAAAGGATTCAATACGACTTTTTGCGACTTCAACGTTATCTCGTTTCAATTCAGTTTTAACTTGAATAAGAAACCGCGTTTTTTTACCGTTGCTGTCTAACAAAGTAAAGTGCTTATTAGGAAATAGAATAGATAATGGTAACCCTGGAATACCCGCACCGGTACCAACGTCTAAAAAACGTTCATCTTCTCTTTCGTTTTCTATCCACGGCGCGATAACCAAACTATCAAGTAAGTGACGCACGACCATTTGGTGAGGGTCTCGAATAGATGTTAAGTTAAATGCTTTGTTCCATTTAACTAACATTAGCAGATATTCTATTAATAGGGCTTGTTGCTCAGAAGAAACTGTCATTCCCAATAACTGAATTCCATTTTCCAAATCCTTGGCTAAAACGCTAGGATCCAATACTACGTGCTTCATTGCTACTTGCCTTATTTAATATCAACGTTCATTGATTTTGTCGCGCGATGTTTTTTCAACGACACTAATAAAAGCGATACCGCTGCTGGCGTAATTCCTGGAATTCTCGATGCTTGCCCTAATGTTTCAGGTCGACTTTCCTTTAGCTTTTGTTTTACTTCGTTGGACAAACCTTTAACGTTGTCAAAATCTAAATCTAACGGAAACTTAGTATCTTCATTGCGTTTTAATTTATTAATATCATCCAGTTGCCTGCTAATATAGCCTTCATATTTTGCGGCAATTTCAACCTGCTCTGCAACAGCATCTGTTACTAATAAATCCCCAGTAACTTCCGCAATTTTATTAAAATCTAACTCCGGTCGTCTCATTAATTCCATCAGTGAATATTCTCGAGACAGGGGACGGTTAATATAAGCCGTCAATTTTTCTGCTATAGGAGAGCCTGGTTGTACCCAAGTATTTTTCATGCGTTGCGATTCTTGTATAATCGCTTCTTTTTTAACACAGAATTTTTCCCAAAGATCATCGTTGACCAATCCAAGCTCACGACCTTTTTCTGTCAATCGAATATCGGCATTATCTTCCCTTAAGATAAGTCTATATTCTGCACGACTTGTAAACATACGATAAGGTTCACGAGTTCCCATGCTGATGAGGTCGTCTACTAGAACACCAAGATATGCTTCATCACGACGAGGGGTCCACGCTTCTTTTTCTTGCGAACGAAGTGCCGCATTTAGTCCTGCTAGTAAACCCTGAGCGCCAGCTTCTTCATAGCCAGTTGTGCCGTTGATTTGACCAGCAAAAAATAAACCATCTACAAATTTAGTTTCTAGACTATAACGTAGATCTCGTGGATCAAAAAAATCATATTCAATCGCATAACCCGGCCGGGTAATGTGCGCATTCTCTAATCCCTTCATCGAGTGAACTAAATCCAACTGCACATCAAACGGTAAGCTCGTAGAAATTCCATTAGGGTACAACTCATGAGTGGTCAACCCTTCTGGTTCAATAAAGATCTGATGCGAGGATTTATCTGCAAAGCGATGAATTTTGTCTTCAATCGAAGGGCAATATCGCGGACCAATACCTTCAATGACACCCGTGTACATTGGCGAGCGATCTAAACCCGCTCGAATAATGTCATGGGTTTTCTCATTGGTATGCGTGATATAACAAGAAATCTGTTCTGGATGCATATCCGCACTTCCCCAAAAAGACATCACCGGCGTTACATCATCGCCCGGTTGAGCTTCCATCTGAGAAAAGTTCACGCTACGCGCATCAATACGAGGCGGAGTACCCGTTTTTAAACGATCCACGCGAAATGGCATTTCACGTAATCGCTCTGCTAATGCAATAGAAGGCGGATCCCCTGCCCTGCCACCACTATGGCTTTCCAAACCAATATGTATTTTCCCACCCAAAAATGTGCCCGCGGTTAATACAACTGTATCAGAATGAAAGCGAACTCCCATATTGGTAATAACACCACGCGCCTTATCACCCTCCATCACCAGGTCATCGGCCGATTGCTGAAAAATATCCAGATGTTGCTGATTTTCTAACGTATGTCGGATATACGCTTTGTACAAAATTCTATCGGCTTGGGCTCGCGTCGCTCGAACCGCAGGGCCTTTACGAGAATTTAATACGCGAAATTGTATACCTGCATGATCGGTTGCAAGCGCCATCGCGCCACCAAGAGCATCAATTTCTTTCACCAAATGGCTTTTTCCGATACCACCAATTGCTGGATTACAAGACATCTGACCCAATGTCTCAATATTATGAGTCAATAAGAGCGTTTCCACTCCCATTCGAGCGGATGCTAATGCCGCTTCACAGCCAGCATGACCGCCGCCAATCACAATGACGCCATAACGCTTGGGATAATCCACAACAAAACCTCTCGAGAAAAGCAACGATCAACAGCAAGTGACTAGGTAAAATACCGAGTCAAATGTCCTGATAATATAAACAATGGGTAAAAGGGCGTTAAGTATAAGGTGTTAGGGAATAAATAAAAGACTTTGTACATTTATTGGACAAAGCATAACGTAAATTTGCATTATTTACTGGCAACCTATTTAACATAACATGTAAGTAAGTACTCACCATGCGAAATACACTTATCATTATTTTCCGATACAAAAGCTAGAGAATATCCGACCCAGTAAGTCATCCGGTGTAAATTCACCCGTTATTTCATTAAGATGATTTTGTGCCATTCTCAAATCTTCTGCCAACAGCTCACCTGCTCCGTTATCTATCAATTGCGATTGACCAATAGATAGATAGTTTCTCGCACTCTTCAACGCTTCTAAATGTCGCTGACGTGCAGTAAACCCTCCTTCCATTGCAGATTGATAACCCATGGCATTTTTTAGGTATTCGCGCAGATCATCGATGCCTTGTCCATGTTTTGCCGATAAACGAACGGTAGGTAATCCTTTTTCACAGATCCCTTGCACCTCTTCCGTTTTATCAATTTTATTTCTTACAACAACCACTTTATCTAAATCAGGTAACTGTTCAAAGAACTCTGGCCACATTGATTCAATATCTACATTCTTCGTTTCTGATGCATCAGTTAATAATAAGACTCGATCTGCTTCTTTAATTTCAGACCACGCTCTGCGAATCCCCTCTTGTTCAATTGCATCTGGACTATCACGTAGCCCCGCAGTATCAATAATATGTAAAGGCATTCCATCGATATGAATATGTTCCCGAAGAAGGTCTCGAGTAGTTCCCGCAATATCCGTCACTATTGCAGTGTCCCTTCCAGCCAATGCATTTAACAAACTCGACTTTCCAGCATTTGGCCTACCGGCGAGAACGACTTTCATGCCTTCTTTAAGCAACACACCTCTGTTCGCTTCTTTTAGTACAACGTCCAGTTGCTCGATGATCGATGCTAGATCTCTACCTACTTTTCCATCTGCTAAGAAATCAATTTCTTCTTCGGGAAAATCAATAGCTGCTTCAACGTATAAGCGAAGATTAATCACTTGTTCAACCAATACGTGAATATGATCGGAGAACGCGCCATTTAACGAACGAATGGCACAACGCGCTGCTTGTTCTGAAGCGCTATCAATTAGATCGGCAATTGCCTCAGCCTGTGCCAAATCCAATTTATCATTTAAGAAAGCTCTTTCAGAAAATTCTCCGGGATTAGCCATTCGAGTACCCAGATTTAATACTCGATTAAGTAAACTGGTCATCACAACCGGACCACCATGGCCCTGAAGCTCTATAACGTCTTCCCCGGTAAACGAGTTTGGTCCAGGAAAAAAGAGAACCAAACCTTCGTCAACAATATCGTTATTTACATCTAAGAACTGATGAAAGTGAGCAAACCTCGGTTTAAATTCCGTGTCTTTCTGAATCAACGCCAACGCAATCTCTTTCGCCTTCACGCCAGAAATACGAATAATACCAACCCCGCCGCGCCCGGAAGGTGTTGCTTGTGCAGCAATCGTATCTGGTGAGTACATCAGATCATTCATACTAAAATTATCTCTGAAACGTTGGAGAGTTTTGCCCAGTGCACATTTGCGCTTTTGCTACCAAAATAAAAAGGGCTCTTAAAGAGCCCTTTTTATTATTTATTTTCTGCCGCTTTCTCAATACCGTGGGTGATATACCATTGCTGGGCAATGGATAATAGATTGTTCGTGACCCAATACAACACTAAGCCTGCTGGGAAGAATAAAAAGAACACCCCAAAAATCAACGGCATCATTTTCATCATTTTCGCCTGCATCGGATCTGGTGGTGCAGGGTTAAGCATTTGCTGGAAGAACATACTTGCCGCCATAATTATCGGCAATACAAAATACGGATCCATCACAGAGAGATCTTGGATCCATCCGTAAAACGGTGCTTGACGAAGTTCCACACTTTCCAATAACGCCCAATATAATGCCAAGAATACAGGCATCTGTATGAGAACAGGTAAACAACCACCTAAAGGATTGATTTTTTCATCCTTATACAGCTTCATCATTTCCTGTGATAATTTTTGTCTATCATCAGCATAGCGTTCACGAATGGCCGTTAACTTTGGGGTCACTCTACGCATATTTGCCATAGATCGATAACTTGCTGCTGACAACGGAAAGAAAAGTGCTTTCACAAATACCGTTAGCAAAATAATCGCAACACCCCAGTTATTAACAAAACTAAAGAACCAGTTAAGCAGCAGATACAACGGTTTGGAGATAAAAAATAGAGGACCGTAATCAACAACGAGGTCTAAACCTTTATCAGGTTCTATTGCTTCCAGTTTTTTAAGAATTTTTGGTCCAGCATAGAAACGATTGTTGAACGTATATTGATCACCTGCCACAACCTTAACGACAGGGGTAATATAGCGAATGAGATAGTTGCCATTTTTCTCTTGGGTTTGATAATTCAACTTAACAGATTGGTCAGGAATCCAAGCACTCATAAAATAATGCTGAATAAAGGCCATCCAACCGCCCTGGATCTCTTTCTTTATCGGCTCTTCTTTAAAATCATCAAAGTCATGTTTGTTATAGGGCTTGTCTTCATCCCAATAAGCCGCACCCAAATACGTTGGCAAACCAAATCCGCTGGTATCTAGACCAGGATCCGGACTGCCATCCCGTTTAATTTGCGCATACATCGCTGCTAACCAAGGTTCATTAGAAAGGTTATCAACAATAATATCGACTTCGACTAAGTATTCGCCTCGCGTAAACCGGAGTCGTTTGGTTATTTTTACGCCATTTTCGTGAACCAAACGCAAATCAACCGTTAGTTCTTGTTTATCACCCAATACATATGCCGATGAATCTGCACTAAACAAGTTATTGGTGGCTGAACTGCTTTCACCATTTATTCGTGCCAAACCACTTTGGGCGATATAGGTATGAGAACGTGTCTTATCCAGTAGCCGAAAAGGAACATCAGGCTGATCAGCAGAGATTGGATACTCCGTTAAACCAACAGAAACGATATCACCGCCATTCGGATCAATTTTTATTGATAACACATCTGTTTCGACTGAAATCAGCGCTGTACTAGGGGCAGCCTTTGCCTCAACGCTTACTTCTTCTAGAACGTTAGTAGAGATCGTCGGTATGTCTGAATCAGATGTATTTACGGAAGGTATACCATCGATACTAGCAGTGTTTACCTCACTAGCCTGTGGATAACTTTGTGAGTTGTTTTCTACTGCTTGGATCTGAGCGGTTTGTCCGTAGTCTTCTTGCCATTGTAAGATCATCAAGTAAGAAACAACTGCTAAACCAATTATTAAAAGTGTTCGTTGGATATCCATAACTGTTACTTATTGTTTTCTATAGGTTTTTTCTGACAATAGTGGAATTCTTCAGGTACTAGATCCACTCCACCAGAATGCCAAGGGTTGCATTTTAGCAAGCGAAAAACGGCTAAATAGAAGCCTTTCCAAGCGCCAAATCGTTCGATAGAGAGCTGTGCATAACAAGAACATGAGGGATAAAATCGACAATGTGGAGCCATCATCGGGCTGATAAAGTTCCGATAAAGTTTGATCAGATTAATCAGCAGAGTCTTTATCAAAATACAGCGCCTATATTCACATATAAATTCAGGAATACAATACGTCCGAGTATTAGGCTTTTTTTGTCTCTAACTTTGCAGTGCGTTTTTTGAGTATACGTCGCCATGTCTGATCCACCACTTTCTTTAACGCAGAAGAATCGAGCTCGATTGCCCCGCGGCGACTTAAAACAACAAATTCTAAGCCTTGTAACTGGTGTTGATGGTTTCTAAACGATTCTCTCACAACTCGTTTAAACCGATTACGATCTACCGCTCTTTTAAGGTTCTTTTTTGCAACAACTAACCCTAAACGAGCTGGTTTTTCGTCATAATTATCAATGGCAAGCACAAGTAATTCACTTGTCCCCGCTTTGATAGCCACGTGATCAAATACACGTTTAAAATCATGAGAATTAAGTAACTTCTGATGGGGTTTAAACGTGTATTGCATCGTTTCTAGCAAGAATAATTATGCTGCTAGACGCTTACGGCCTTTCGAACGACGTCGTTTAATCAGGTGTTGACCATTTTTGGTAGCCATACGAGATCGGAAGCCGTGGGTACGCTTACGTTTTAGATTACTGGGTTGGAAAGTTCTTTTCATGGCGATTCTCTAATTTCTACAAACAGTGTCTTTGATTCGTCTTTTAAAAGTCTAGTTAAAACCTTTAAAAAAGAGCGGAGATTCTAGTGATTTTAGCTACCCCTGTCAATCCTGTAATTCGCTTGTTTATTGGGGTAGGACGCCATTAATAATTAATAATATATTTATATATAAAAGATTATGTTTATAGTTATTAGTGTTAGTAAAATCTGTGCATAAGTTAAAAAAACCTAATAAAAACAATATGTTAGCCACGTGATAACCTTGTGCTCATAGTTTGTATTAGCTAAGGGCAAGGGGGGGTACAAAATGTGAATAACTATGGGTGGCTGTTTATCCACATAGATATCAATAGTTTAATGACCGGTGTATACAGACTTTCTATACATATTATCCACAAGTGAAAAAATGACTAATTTATGGAATAAGGGAAGGTAATCAAGTTTGTTGATTGTTTTGTGATCAATAAAAAATCCCTTTGATGATAAATAGCCGTATTGAATTAGGGAAAGAGTGCGGTATAAATATCGATCAATATGTAGGGATACCTTCAGGTCAAGCGTTATTTCTAAAAAGCCCTTAAATTTCAGTAAAATATTTTCATTTTCCCTGTGGATAAGTTTCATTAGGCGGTATATTATTTCATCCTTTCCTGTGTAATTAATTCATCTATTGGGGGCATGCCAAGTGGGTAGTGCGCTATGGCATAAATGTCTGGACCGGTTACAAGAAGAGTTACCGTCTCAGCAATTTAATATGTGGATCAGGCCGCTTCAGGTTGAACCTGATGGCGATGATTTGCGTCTGTTAGCACCTAATCGTTTTGTTCTCGATTGGGTCAACGATAAATTTATTTTCCGTATCACAGAGTTACTTGATGAATTATCAGGTGCTGACATCCATCCGTGCGTGGTGTTGGTCATTGGCTCCAGAGCATCCACCCCAGTAGATAATGCTCCACGACAAAATGCAGCTGTATCGACAGAACCAAGCCGTTCAGGACATACTGTTACCAAGGTAGTGCAACCGAATGGAAATAATTCTTCAGCTCAAAGACAGGGTGGGCGTAAGGTTGATTTAGGTGGATCGATAAAGCATAAGACGAGCCTAAACACTAGTTTCATATTTGATAGTTTCATTGAAGGTAAATCTAACCAACTGGCCCGTGCAGCGGCGACCCAGGTTGCTGATAATCCAGGTAATGCCTATAACCCGCTATTTCTCTATGGAGGCGTGGGTTTAGGTAAAACTCACCTGATGCATGCTATTGGTAACCAGATAGTTATGCATAACCCTAATGCTAAGGTCGTTTATCTCCATTCTGAGCGGTTTGTGGCGGATATGGTAAAGGCACTTCAGATTAACGCGATAAATGAGTTTAAGCGCTTCTATCGCTCTGTGGATGCCCTTTTGATAGATGATATTCAGTTTTTTGCGGGAAAAGAGCGATCTCAAGAAGAGTTTTTCCATACTTTTAATGCTTTGTTGGAAGGTGGTCAACAGATGATCCTTACCAGCGATCGCTACCCGAAAGAAATCACAGGCGTGGAAGAGCGCCTTAAGTCCCGTTTCGGTTGGGGTTTGACTGTTACCGTGGAACCTCCTGAACTAGAAACTCGCGTTGCGATACTAATGAAAAAGGCAGAAGAGGCAAAAATTGACCTGCCTCATGAAGCTGCGTTTTTTGTCGCACAACGTATACGTTCAAACGTACGGGAGCTCGAAGGAGCATTAAAACGCGTTATCGCCAATGCACACTTTACTGGCAGGCCGATTACCGTTGAATTTGTTAAGGATTCACTAAAAGACTTGCTCGCTTTACAGGATAAGCAGGTGGGTATCGAGAATATTCAGAAAATTGTAGCTGAGTATTTTAAGATCAAAATGTCCGATATGTTATCTAAGCGAAGAAGTCGGTCGGTTGCCCGTCCACGACAAATTGCAATGGCGCTAGCAAAAGAGCTGACGAATCATAGTCTGCCTGAAATCGGGGATGCATTTGGCGGCAGAGACCATACCACGGTCTTACATGCGTGCCGTAAAGTAAAAGAATTGCGTGCTACCAGCAATGATGTTGGTGAAGATTACAGTAATTTACTACGCTCCTTAACAACATAAAAGCTAGTTAGTGCTAACTAACGGAAATTAGGAATATGTATGAAATTTAGCGTCTCAAGAGAAAACCTACTGACACCATTGCAACAAGTTGCGGGTGTTGTTGAGCGTCGACAAACGCTGCCGGTTTTATCTAATGTACTGATGGTAGTAGAAGGTGATTCTCTTTCGATTACCGGTACAGATCTAGAAGTAGAGCTTGTGGCGCGTATCACCCTTGAAACTGCTGCAGAGGTCGATGGTGAAATTACTTTGCCCGCGAAGAAGGTGATGGATATTTGTAAGTCATTGCCTAACGAGGCTGTGATCACATTCGAACAAGATGATCAAAAAATGAGAATAAAGGCAGCGAGAAGTAAATTCTCGTTGGCGACCTTACCCGCTAATGAATTTCCGAATTTAGAAGACACTGCCAGTACGAGTGAATTTTCGATTAACCAGGGTTATCTTAAGCAAACTATCGACCGTACTAGTTTTGCGATGGCGCAGCAGGATGTTCGATTTTATTTGAACGGTATGCTTCTGGAGCTCACACAGAATAGTTTGAAAACAGTGGCTACAGATGGGCACCGCTTAGCGCTCTGCTCCGCAGAAATTCAATTACCTATTGAGGGTGTTACTCAGGCCATTGTGCCTCGTAAAGGAATTTTGGAATTAGCTCGATTATTTTCAGATGACGATTCAGAAGTTGGTATTACGTTAAGCTCAAATCATATAAGAGCAGAGACCCCTGGTCTTCGTTTTACATCCAAATTGGTGGATGGGAAATTCCCAGATTACGATAAAGTCCTGCCAAAACAAGGAGATAAGTTAGTCGTTGGTGAAAAGTCAGAGATGAAGCAGTCGTTCTCTCGGGTCGCTATCTTATCTAACGAAAAATATCGAGGTGTTCGAGTTCGTATAGAAAATGGAACGCTAACCTCTGTAGCTAACAATCCAGAACAAGAAGAAGCTCAAGAAGTCATTAATGTAACCTACGAAGGGCCAGAGTTGGAAATTGGTTTTAATGTTAGCTACATACTTGATGTACTGAGTGTTGTTCAAAGTGACAGTATTCATATTACGTTATCTGATTCTAACAGTAGTGCTTTGATAACGGATGGCGAAGATCAGAGCGCTATGTATGTAGTGATGCCAATGAGGCTGTAGTTCGGTAACGATACCGGTGTCTATAAAAACTCTGGATGTCAGCAATGTGCGTAACGTCCAGAGTGCTTCGCTTGAGTGTTCACAATATAGCAATCTAATTATCGGCCCCAATGGTAGTGGAAAAACCTCGCTGCTTGAATCCATGGCAGTTCTGAGTCAAGGCAAGAGTTTCAGAAATTCGCTAAAAAAAAGTATTATCCGTGATGGGCAATCTAGCCTAACTGTATCTGCATTACTTAGAGCGATTGATTCTGATTCGATGGAAACGAGGATTGGAATCTCTAAGTTTGGCGGTGGCAAAACGGTTGCAAAAGTTGCATTAGAGAAAGTTCAGCGAGTATCTACCCTTTCCAGTCTATTACCTGTTTGTGTTATTGAACCCAACAGTATGGATATTATTGAAGGGGGGCCAAGTTTCAGAAGACAATTGATGGATTGGGGAGTGTTCCACGTGGAACATGGTTTCATAGATCATTGGCGTAGGTTTAGTCATGCTCTGAAACAACGTAATGCATTACTCAAAACGGGTCAAAAAGATTCGAGCAATCAATTAGATTACTGGAATCGGATATTAGTACCTTCCGCAGAGTATGTAACGAATGTACGGCAAAAGTACATGATGGAACTAGAAGAAACGTTAAGCAGATCGCTTACACATTTCTTTATGGATGACGGTATACGAATAGTACTACGTGATGGCTGGACGGATGCTGGGGGTTACTCAGAGTGTCTAGACAAAACCATAACCAAAGATCTGCGTTATGGTTTTACCACTATTGGCCCTCATAAAGCTGATCTTGAAATTTGTGCTGGTAATCACTTGGCTAAAGACTATTTGTCTAGAGGCCAGAAAAAGCTAGCAGTGTATGCCATTAGGCTAGCCCAGATAGAGCAGTTGCAGCGGAAGTCAGGGCGCCAGGTCAGTTTACTGTTAGATGACCTGCCCTCTGAGTTAGATACAAATAATTGTGAAAAAGTGTGCAAAGAAATAAAGAGAATAGGATGTCAGGTATTTATTACTTCAATAAATAACACTGACCTTAATAGTATGATTATTGATACGCTCGATCCCAATGTGTTCCACGTGGAACATGGAACCGTTAGCGTATAAACATTCCCATGGTGGAGACAATCAATGACGGATAATAATAGCTACGACTCTTCAAGCATTAAAGTGTTAAAAGGGCTCGATGCAGTAAGAAAACGACCTGGAATGTATATTGGTGACACTGATGATGGTACTGGTCTACATCATATGGTGTTCGAAATAGTTGATAACTCTATCGATGAAGCCCTTGCTGGTCACTGTAGCGAGATCAAAGTTGTTATCCACCCAGATGAATCCATTACCGTATCTGATAATGGTCGTGGCATCCCTACCGATATACACGAAGAAGGTATATCCGCTGCAGAAGTTATCATGACGGTGCTTCATGCCGGTGGAAAGTTTGATGACAACAGCTATAAAGTATCGGGAGGCTTACACGGTGTGGGTATCTCGGTGGTAAACGCATTAAGTAAAGAGCTGAAACTCACCATTCGCCGTGCTGGTGAAGTTTGGGAACAGAATTACGTACACGGTGAACCTCAAGCACCACTATCAGTTATTGGTGAAACAGAGACTAGCGGGACTACAGTTCACTTTAAGCCTTCAGAGTTGACGTTTACTGCGATTAAATTTTCACATGATATTCTAGCCAAGAGGCTCCGTGAGCTATCCTTTCTTAACTCAGGTGTTCGGATTGTCCTTTTTGACGAAAGAACGGGTGTCGAAGATGTATTTGCATATGAGGGTGGACTTAGCTCATTCGTCGAATACCTCAATCAAAACAAGACGCCACTGAACCCTGTATTTCATTTTAATGGCTCAAAGCAAGGTATAGAAGATGAGATAGGCGTAGAAGTCGCGTTACAATGGAATGATAGCTATCAAGAAAACCTCTTTTGCTATACCAATAACATTCCTCAGCGCGATGGTGGAGCCCACCTTGCGGGGTTTAGGTCTGCCCTCACCCGTTGTTTGAATACATTTATGGAAAAAGAAGGCCTTTTGAAGAAAGAGAAGGTCGCGACTACCGGTGATGATGCGCGTGAAGGTCTGACTGCGATCGTCTCTGTTAAAGTTCCTGACCCTAAGTTCTCCTCTCAAACCAAGGATAAATTGGTATCTTCTGAAGTTAAATCCGTTGTTGAATCGGTAATGGGTGAAAAGCTTAATGAATACCTTCTAGAGAACCCGGCTGAAGCTAAGAACATATGCGGAAAAATCATTGATGCCGCTAAGGCTCGAGATGCCGCGAGACGTGCAAGAGAGATGACTCGCAGAAAAGGTGCGTTAGATATCGCGGGTTTACCGGGTAAGTTGGCAGATTGTCAGGAAAAAGACCCTGCACTTTCCGAACTATACCTAGTGGAAGGGGACTCTGCGGGAGGCTCCGCAAAGCAAGGTCGAAACAGAAAGAACCAAGCAATCCTACCGCTTAAAGGTAAGATTCTGAATGTTGAAAAAGCGCGGTTCGACAAAATGATATCTTCTCAAGAAGTCGGCACACTCATTACCGCATTGGGTTGTGGTATTGGTAGAGAAGAATACAACCTTGAAAAGCTACGTTATCACAGCATTATCATCATGACTGATGCTGATGTCGATGGTGCTCACATACGAACCCTTCTACTCACTTTCTTCTTCCGACAGTTTCCAGAGCTTGTTGAGCAGGGACATATATATATCGCTCAGCCTCCTTTGTATAAGATTAAACGAGGAAAGCATGAGCAGTACCTAAAGGATGAGGATGCCTTGAGCAGCTATCTTACTCAGGCCGCCTTGGATGGCACCTCATTCCATGTGAATGAAGACGCTCCTGCTATTACAGGCCCTGCACTAGAAAGCCTCATGGGCGACTACAAAGCCGCTTACAATATCGTAAATAGGCGTTCTAGGATGTATCCCGAGTCTATCCTTGAGCAGTTGATTTATACAGCAGGTGTGACGGCAGAGATGCTGACAGATCGAGATGCCATTGAGCAATGGTGTAAGCGTTATGAGGCCGTGTTGATGATTGCAGCGGATGCATCGGAGCGATATGAGATCAACGTGTTTGAAGACGTTGAACTCGGTGTATTCTTACCTCAAGTAACCTATACGAACCATGGTATTGCTCATGAGTATATCTATAGCAAAGACTTCTTGCTGTCTAACGACTACATAGAGCTTAGCCGAATTGGTGCAATTCTTACGGATCTCATTGAAGAAACAACCTATGTTAAACGGGGTGAGAAAATCAAAGAGGTTAAGAGCTTCAAGGAAGCTATCGATTGGTTGATGAAAGAGTCTCGTAAAGGTCATATGATTCAGCGCTACAAAGGGCTAGGAGAGATGAATCCCGGTCAACTCTGGGAGACAACGATGGATCCAGAATCTCGGCGCATGTTGAAAGTTACGGTTGAAGACGCTATTGCAGCTGATCAGATATTCACAACACTTATGGGTGACCATGTTGAGCCACGAAGAGATTTCATCGAAACGAACGCACTGAATGTGACTAACTTGGATGTATAACTTCTTGGATAACTGTTAAACCTTGCATACATATCCACAGCTTACTCAGGGCTGTGGATATACGAAAATAAAAAAAGCGGACTTAAAAGTCCGCTTTTTTTATAGCCTAGATAGTAAGTGTGTACTAACTCGCGTCAGGGATGTTTTCATTCATCCACAATTCAATTTCTCTTGTGAGTTCTTTTGGTTTTCGTCCTGTTGTATCGATCAATTCACCGATTCTAATCTTAATTGTACCTGGGTATTTGGTAACTTTTCCGGCAGGCCAAAATAACCCTGAGTTATGTACGATAGGTAAGATAGGTTTGTTTGCTTGAATCGCTAACATCGACCCTCCTCCAAGATGTGGGGCTGTTTCACCGTAGGGTACCCGTGTACCTTCGGGAAATATCAGTACGCTCACATTATTCATCAACCGATCTTTACCTTGGACTACAAGCTGCTTGAGCGCGTTCTGTTTCTTAGAGCGATCAATAATGATCGGGTTGAGAGCGCGTAAGGTAATTCCCACAAATGGGATTAGGATAAGCTCTTTTTTGGCCGCGACACATTGTGGGGCAAAATGTTGTTGAATAAAAAACGTTTCCCAGACACTTTGGTGATTGGCTACGACAACACACAATTCTGAGGGCAATGCTTCTGGGTTTTCTATTTCGTATCGAATACCACAGATAACCTTAAGCCACCATTCCAGAAATCGTATCCAACTCGTTATGATGGGGTAACGCTTTTCGAACGGTAGGCACCAGGCAAGAGGGGTTACGATGACACCATAGAAGACGATACTGATCGCATAACCAAGGTAAAAGATAATTCCACGTAGAAAGCTCATCAAATTGTTGTTCCATTCGAAGATTGGGTAAGGGAAAAGAGGGTCAACCTACTACCTCTAAGGGGGACTTAGTTAGGTTAACCTAATAGGTCATTCACAAAATCCAGCAGATCATTATAGACAGCTATACCCTGTAAGTGTGAATTCTCCTTTTCCTTTAGTTTTACAAAAGATTTCAGCCCCTTTCCGGTTTGTACCAACACGGATCGACATCCAGCGTTAATACCTGCATTTAGGTCGCTCATACTGTCTCCTACAAAGACAACATCAGTCGATAATTGAATGTCTAGCGAAGCAGATATCTGCTTCAATAGTCCAGGCTTTGGTTTTCGACAAAGGCAGTTATCATCAGGGCCGTGGGGGCAAAACGCGATATGCTGAATACTGCCACCTGCTTGTGATACCAAATCAATCATTTTTCTATGCATGGCTGATAAGGTGTCACTATCAAAATAGCCGCGAGCGAGGCCAGACTGATTCGTTGCAACCGCGATGGAATATCCGGCTTTTGACAATTTTGCGATGGCTTCAATGCTGCCTGGAATTGGTATCCACTCGTCTGCTGATTTTATATAGTCATCAGAATCTTGGTTGATTACACCATCACGATCGAGTATTACTAGTTTGTTACTCATATAGATCTTTCCCTTTATATTATGCTGAACATAAAAAAGGGCCTAACAAACCCATTTGTTTGCTAAGCCCTTTGACTCATTCTTAATGTAGCCTATTACTGAAGCACAGATATATCGGCAATATCTAAGAACAAACCATGCAGCTCTTGAAGAAGTGCAAGTCTATTATTCTTAAGTGCGGGTTCTTCAACGTTTACCATCACATTATCAAAAAATGCATCCACGGGGTCTTTTAGCTCAGCTAATGAAGATAGCACTTTAGTGTAATTCTTGCTTCCGGAGGATTGCATATCAGCAGACTTTTGAGCGACGATAGTAAATAGACGCTTCTCTTCTTCTGCTTCCAACAGTGCTTCAGACACAGCCGGTAGTTCGGATGTATCTTCTCGTTTGCCAAGTATGTTGCCCACTCGTTTGTTTGCAGCCGCGAGAGCTTCAGAAGCGGGTAATGCCTTAAATGCCTTTACTGCTTCGATGCGCTGGTAAAAGTCTAATGGCGCTGTTGGGTTAACGCCCAAAACAGCCTTAACGATATCTGTGCTAAAGCCTTCCTCTTGGAACCAGGACATATAACGGCCTTGTAAAAATTCCAGGTAGTCTTCTTTAACATGAGCATTAGTGAGTTTATCTGCGTATAAGGTCGAAGATTGTTGAAACAATTCAACAAGGTCTAATGGTAGTTTCTTACCTACTATTATTCTCAACACTCCTAATGCTGCGCGACGTAGTGCGTAGGGGTCTTTGTCGCCAGTCGGTTTTTTACCAATGCCTAAAATACCGACTAAGGTATCGACTTTATCCGCTATTGCGACCGCGGCGCCCGTGAGGGTACTGGGAAGTTTGTCGCCCGAAAAGCGAGGCTGATATTGTTCGTTAAGTGCTAACCCTACTTCTTCAGCTTCCCCATCATTGGCTGCATAATAAGTCCCGATGATACCTTGTAAGTCAGGAAACTCGCCGACCATTTCAGTGGATAAATCTGCTTTACATAGAAGCCCTGCTCTTGCTGCCCACTCCTCATTGCCACCAATGCGTTCGGCGATGTATTTGGCAAGTGTGCTAACGCGTGCTGATTTTTCTAACAAGGTGCCTAACTGTGCTTCGAATACAATCTTGGATAACGGTTCGTTATGTTGTTCCAAGGACTTCTTTTTATCGGTTTCAAAAAAGAACCGAGCATCGGAAAGTCGTGGTCGAATAACGCGCTCATTACCGTTGATGACTTGAGAAGGATCGCTACTTTCAATATTAGATACGGTAATAAAGTGGGGTAGTATTTTTCCATTGCTATCTAATACCGGAAAATATTTCTGGTGCTCTTGCATCGCACTGATCAACGCTTCTTGAGGTACTTGTAAAAAGTCCTCTTCAAAGTTTCCTATCAATGGTACAGGCCATTCAACCAATCCGGTGACTTCGTGTAATAAGTCATTATCAATAGAAGGGGTACCAGTCGTGCTACTGGCGATCGTTTTGACGCCTTCAAGAATCTGGCTCTGTCGTTGATCATAATCCGCAATAACAAAACGTTCTTTGAGTTGGCTTTCATAATCGCCTGGTGAGGTGATAGTAAAAACCGCTGGCGCGTGAAAGCGGTGTCCACGACTTTCATTCCCAGCTGCTTTTCCAAGAATATTACATTGGACTACATCGTTTCCGAATAATACGACTAACCAATGAACCGGGCGAACAAATGCGTCTTTGTGAGCACCCCAGGTCATACGTTTAGGAATTGGCAATTTGTTAAGAGATTGTTCAATGATCTCAGGGATAAGCGATGCTGTTTGCTTTCCTTGTTGGGTGGAGCGAAATACCAACCAAGCACCCTTCTCAGTCTCTAATGTTTGTAATTCGTCGAAACTGACACCACAGGAACGAGCGAACCCTTCAGCAGCTTTGCTCGGGTTACCTTCTGCATCACGTGCAGCTTTAATTGCGGGGCCCTTTCTTTCAACTGATTTATCTGCTTGCTGGGTGACAAGACCGCTAATCTTTACGGCTAAACGTCGCGGTGTTGCATAGGGAGTAATACCCTGGTGAGCCAAATCATGAGTGGCGAGCCCTTTGCTAATTCCCTCTGCAAAGGCTGACATCAATTTCTTTAGCGCTTTGGGCGGCAGTTCTTCAGTGCCAAGTTCGATAAGTAAATCGTTGCTTACTGACATGGTGATCTCTATTCGTAATTAAGTCTGATGCAAATTTGTAACGTGTATGACGGGTTACTTGTTAGCATCGGCTTCTAATTTTTTTAGGATTTCACTCTTCAAAGGCTCAGGTGCAAGTGGAAAGCCGAGCTGATGGCGTGAATCAAAATATGTTTGGGCTACTGCCCTTGCTAGGCTTCGTACCCGAAGTATGTAACGTTGTCTTTCTGTTACTGAAATCGCATGTCTTGCATCGAGCAAGTTAAATACATGAGACGCTTTTAGTACGTACTCATAGGCTGGCAATGGTAATGTAGATTCAATGAGTTTTTGACTTTCAGCTTCGTAGTCATCAAACGCCTTGAACAACATCTCAACGTTGGCATGCTCAAAATTGAAGGTCGACATTTCCACTTCATTTTGATGAAACACATCACCATAAGTGACCGTACCAAATGGGCCTTTAGACCACACCAGGTCATAAATACTATCCACACCTTGAAGGTACATGGCGATGCGCTCTAACCCGTAAGTTATTTCGCCTGTTACGGGGTAGCAGTCAAGTCCACCGACTTGTTGGAAATAGGTGAACTGGGTGACTTCCATTCCGTTCAACCATATTTCCCAGCCTAGTCCCCATGCACCAAGTGTGGGTGATTCCCAATTGTCTTCAACGAATCGAATGTCATGGGTGAGAGGGTCTATTCCTAGTTGGCGTAAGGAATCAAGGTACAGCTCTTGAATGTTATCCGGTGACGGTTTGAGTACTACTTGGAATTGATAGTAGTGTTGTAATCTATTGGGGTTTTCACCATAGCGGCCATCGGTGGGTCGACGACAGGGCTGAACGTAAGCAGCACTCCAGGTTTCTGGGCCAATGGCTTTTAAGAAAGTGGAGGGGTGAAAGGTGCCGGCCCCTACTTCCATGTCCAAGGGTTGAGTTATGACACAGCCTTGTTTTGCCCAATAGGTTTGGAGGGCAAATATTAAGCCTTGAAAAGTAGAAACATCAAATTCTTGAGAGTTATCGCTCATAGTCTATTACTATCCGAAGATCAGTCCAAATCGGGGTATTATCATAGGCTGCTGCAAAATATGCAGATAAAAGCCTACGGCAAAACGCGTTATTATACTCGCAGCGGATGGTCTTATACAGTAGATAGCAATAGAAAGATTACAATTGTAAGTGATTACTTACTATAACTAGAGGGGCAGTAAAAGCGTTACCTTAGCCCCCTGTTTTGGTGCAGACTGATTGCTTAAGCGAATTTCACCGAGCTTATCCCCTTCCTGATGAGATCTAATGAGTTTATTAGCAAAAAATAACCCAAGCCCAGTGGATTGTGAATCCATAGAAATGGACCCCTGGCTAAAGTCATTTTCTAACATATCTTCAGGAAAACCCGGACCGTCGTCTGTAATGCATAAGTAGAGGTTCTGTTCGTCTTCATGGCTCGATAATGTAATGTGCTTGGCACCGGCTTTGACACTGTTATAGATGCAAGTATCAAGGATGATAAATAGGATGCTGTTATCAAAAAAACCGCTGACCTCTTCATCACAGTCGAGCGTAAATGATAGACCGTGGGCTGCGGTAGTATAGGTATGCCTAGCAATGACCTCTTCTAACAATTCAATCGCAAAATGTTGATCAATATTGATAAAAAAGTCGTCACTCAAGGATTTATAACTTGCCAGTATGCGTACCAGTTCATTACCAACAAACTGAGATTCACTTTTGATTTGTTGTACGTGTTGTTGTTGGTCGTTGGTTAGAGTCAGACTATCGAGAATGGAGTCGAGTTCGCCAAACATTAATCCACATCGATTTTTTATTTCGTGTATTGATGCGGCAAGTAATTGTCCTCGCATGTCTTCGTTACTCATCGCCTGTTATCTCTTCCCATTGAAATTTGAGTTGTTCCAAGATTGGATGTCGAGGGTCTGACTCTGATAATGTTTCGAGTTCTTTAAAAAGCGCATCACATTTCTGAGTGAGCTGGCGATCAGGGCGCCCTTTCTTAAATCGGCCAATAATGGATTTGAGTGCGCCTAGGAATATATCTTCGTCGGCATCTTTAAAACTAGAAGCGCGCAGATACATTTCTAAAGCATCTTCCACGTCCTCTCGTAATAATAATTCCTCGCCGCGCTCTTTTACTAACTTTAAGCGGTCGGCCGGACGATTATGAAGAAACAACTCAATGGTCTTATAATATTTTACTTGTAGTCGTTTATTTGATGCGATCTCATTGAGTACTTGTTTACCGTACTCCATCGCGATCTCTTCAGTTTCAAATTGTAGTTTAGTATTGAAGATATCAATTTTGTCATCGAGCGATAGATTTTTTGATGATGAAATAATAGTATCTGCGGCACGATAGGCTAGCTTCCCCTCTTCTTCTTTACCGGAATTCATCAAGGTTTCAGCTTCGACCAATGAACACTTTAAGGACGCGATAGTATCCAAATCAAAATCCATGCGAGCACTTTCAATTAGATTAAGAGCCTCAACTGTACTGAGCTTTTTATCACGCATACTGCCGCCTTTTATTTTTGGTTGCAGCGATTTTGCAAGGCCGATAAATACATCAGGGGATTTAAAACAAGAATTCTTTCCAAGCGCAACCGCTTTACGGCAGGATTTCCACATAACATCAATATCACCATTCTTTTCCGCCACTCTCCCGAGAGCTTGTTGGCGACGAATGGATTTCGGTGATTGAGCTACGGCTTCTACCAGAACTTTTTGTGCCGCCTTGTATTTACCTTGTTCTTCTAGTGATTTTGCAAGCCAATCTTGTGCTTCGACATACTTTGCTTTGGTCTTGGCAAGACTTTCCAATAAGTTTTGTGCTTGCTCATACTCTTTAAAGTAAAAGTGTACTTTTGCCATACCCAAAATGGCCCAGGCTACTCGTTTTATACCTAATACGGTTTCATAGATATCTTTCGCTTCTTCAAACCGTTCCTGCTCAATCAAAATCTTTCCTTTAATACGATAGGCAGGCAGTGCGAATTTCGGTTTTTCCATTGCCAATCGATTGCAGGCATTAAGGGCTGCTTCGGTATTATCATCGTCAAGTGCGAGATTAATTTCTTTGTAGATATCTTTTGTACGGATGATACGAACTAAGCGGGTCTTGAGTAATTCCAAGGTGACTGGTTTTGCAATATAGCCATCTGGTGCAAACTCTAATGCCCCCATGACCATGTCCACTGTTTGTGCGGCAGTGACCATGATGAATACGGACGAAGGTTTAACGAGATTGTTAAATCGAACTTCTTCTAAAATCTGTTGGCCGTCTTTTCCGCGACCGAGCTCATAGTCGGAAAATACGAGGTCGTAATCGTTATTGCGGAGCTTTTTTAGCGCATCTTCGCCGTTGTTGACACTTTCTGTATGTTGGACTCCAATATTGCCTAACATGGATTTCATAGACGAGCGCATTTCTGCCAAATCTTCGATAATTAGCACGCTCATTTTATGGTATGGAATTAGCTCTAACGGCATGTAGATCTCACAACAACTAGTTATTCACAGAAAAGTCTAACCACTTATTTAAGTTTAGGAGTTTCTGCTAAGGTTTCCAGTGATGTGTCTGTGGCGGGTTGATTTATGTGGGCTTTTGGGCAATCAATGATGCTAGGTTACGTTCTCCAAGGCTGAGATTACCTTGCGACCCTAGGTGGCTGTGGATAAGTGGATTTAACTCGCCAAATAGAGAAAGTAACTCATTGTTTTTTAATAGAAAATTTGGATTTGATGGACCAGATGTAGAGATTTTCTGTTGGTGGAATGTCTGGTAAAACAGCAGGCCACCTGGAGTTAATGCCTGGCTAATATTATGGCAAATGTTCCTGTGCAAATAATTTGATACAACAATCACATCGAACTTGCGTGAAGGAAATTCGTGTTGTTCTATGTCGATATCGTGACAGGCTATATTGGGGATATTTTTTGACCTAAGCTGAGCTATCGCAATGTCTGAGATATCCCACGCTTCCACACTAAGCCCTTGTTTTTGCAGAAAAATAGCATTTCCGCCAAAACCACATGCTAGATCTAATGCTGCACCTTTAGCGGGTAATAAATAGTGATATTGCGCCAATAATGGACAAGGAGTGGGTAGGGTTAAGCTGGTTTCTTCAGACTCAGTTCGTTTCTGATAGATGCGATTCCACTTATCTCGTGAATTCATGGACTTGGCCTGGGCAGCGTACGTTTAGATGTCGATGGACTGAGATAATCGAAGTGCTTGTTGTGATAGAAACTGGTCTATTTCTTGTTGGCGCTCTGGTGATGGTGGGCTTTCTTCATTGTAACTCATCATCTCATGGGCCAATTGTTTCGCTCTATGTTCGATTTGAGTATCACCGGTATGTTCAGCAATATTAAACAATGACAACGCCGCAAGTGAATACTGGGTTTGATGAGATTCAACACCAATGGTATTTTCCCACAATTGTTTTTCTAATATTTCGTGATCTCTATTTTTATTGTCGATAGCGCTTTTGGTATACCCGTTATCCCAAGACTGTTGGAGATTTGGTTGGTCAAACGGATTGGTAATCTCGGATTTTGACGATGCGATAAACTCAAAATAGCCTAAATCATAGGCGATCTGTTCAGCTTGTTCGTGTCGAGTGATTTCGAGCTCGCTACCTTCTTCTTCAAACGATGCGAGTAAAAGTTGGGTGGTTGCATCGGAGATCATGGTTGCACATTGACTGCTGTACTCGATGAGTGAATCAAGATCCGTTTGCTTTGTGGATAACTTGCTGAGGGCGGTGTTATGGCATTCGCTAAAGATATGAAGGTCGTTTACAGACAATGTAGGCATAGCAATATTTTGGGAATAATCTGCGGATTGAATTGTGTATTGTATTGATTAGAAGGGAAAAATCCATGGCAGTAAGAAAATTATGCAAAATTTTGTGAGGCATTAACGTGAATACGTCGTGCGTAGCCCCATTTCTGAGGCCGAATACAAAAAGCCCGTTAGGGTGTTAGGCAATATTGAGGATAACTTTTCCCGTTGTAGTGTTTGATTCGACTAACGAAAAAGCCGCATCGGCTTCTGTAATCGAGAACTCTGTTTCGATAATCGGTTTGAGCTTTTGTGTTTCAAATAACGGCCAAACACTTTCGTTGAGTTCTGCAATAAGGCGAGTTTTATAAGCATCATCACGACTACGTAAGGTTGACCCTTGAACCTGCAGTCGCTTTACGAGCAAACGACCGAGATCAATGGATGATTTTCGACCAGCCATAATACCAATCATGATAAGGCGTCCATCGGTTTTGAGTGAGCGTATATTCTTTTCAAAATAGTCGCCGCCGACAGGGTCAAGTATAACGTCGACGCCTTTTCCATGGGTCCATTCTTTGATGAATGCTGAAAAGTCGTCATTATGTCGGTTGATACCGTTAGTAGCCCCGATGGATTTACAAAATTCTAGCTTGTCATCTGAACCGACGGTGACAAAACAGGTGTGATCAAACTGTTTACATAGCTGAATAGCAGCGGTGCCCACACCGCTTGCCCCAGCATGGCAAAGTACGGATTCGTTAGGTTGTAGATTGCCTTCCATAAAAATATTTAGCCAGGCGGTGGCAAAGACTTCGGGTAATGCGGCGGCTTGAGAAAAAGTAAAGCCAGAAGGAATGGGTAATACATGAGATGCATCGCACACGACGGTTTCGGCATAACCACCTCCAGCAAGTAACGCACAAACGCGATCTCCTACTTGCCATTGACTGACATCTGATCCGGTCTCAGCAATGACACCAGCACATTCTAATCCGAGTATGTCACTTGCCCCTGGTGGTGCCGGATAGACACCTTTACGTTGCATTAAGTCAGCGCGATTGACCGCTGTTGATTTAACGGAAATGACAACTTGATGGGGTTGTAGTGGTGTATTGTCGAGGGGGCTTGCGGTTTCTTGCCAAACCAAACGGTTGTCGTCGGTGATTTGAATAGCTTTCATTGGGTGGCCTTATATACACTGTTCGGAAAAGGTTAGTGCGGTTGTGGAGTTTTGAGTAGGTTCGCGTTGTCGACTAAAATATTGTAGCGCTGCTCTTCTAATTGGCTATAGCGAATCCATCGTTTGGCGATTTGTTTACTGTCATCAAACTCTTCGGCTTGGGTAAATCGTTCAATGGCTCGGGCAAATAAATGCAGTTGCAAATATGTCTGACCCAGTAGAATAAGTGCATGTTGTCTACGATCAGTTAACCCGTTATCGATGGCCGTAGAAAAGGCATCAACGGCCTCTTCCCAGCGGGCAAGTTGATAATAGGTTGTGCCCAGAAAATAATAAGTGTCTGGATTGTCAGATAATGTCGCGGCTTGGCGTAAAGGGGGGATGGCTTTCTCAAATTCTTGCGCGGCACGCAAACAATTGGATAATAGCGTCAAATTGCGACTGTTCTTCTTGATAACGCGATTTTCTATTCCCTGCTGCATAATTTTGGCGGCTTTGTAGGGAACGCCTTGTGCGTAGAATAATGTTGTGAGCACCAGTTGAAGTCGCTCGGTATCGAGATAACCCTTCTTATAGGCTAGTTCCATAATAGCAAGCTGCTCTTTCTGTTTACCCAATGATGCATAAGCACCGGCTAAACTTAGCATATAATTTTTGCTAGGAAATAATCGAACCATCCACTTTAAAATAGATAGGCGGTGTTTTGCTAGTCCTAACTTATCCAAACTGGATTGCATTAACACCATCAGTTGTTCATCGGGTTGTTGCTTCTTCGCTTTAACAATATCCAGCGCTTTATTAATGCTACTGACGACTTGTTGATGATTTTCTAGATAATAATATGATTGGGCTTGTAGCGCATAGGCTTTCTCGGTGGGTTTTTTTGTGAGAGAGAACCATCGATCCAACTGAGAGATGACTTGTGAATATTGTTTGGTAGAAAAATAAAGCTGCGCCAAATTATAGTGTGTTTTGATCTGAAGGGCTTTTGGAAAATTCTTTTGTTTTAATAGATTTTCATAGGCTGTTATCGACTCTTCAATTCTTTCTAGGCCATAATACACAGCGCCAAATTGATTCCACATCATTGCTTTTTCATAACTATTAAGTGATGGGGTACCTTTAAGTTTTTCCAAAATGGATAACGCTTTGGTCGGGTTATTTTTTTCAAATGAGGTTTGAGAAATCGATAATAGTTTGTAGGTGTTTTCACGAATGGTGGGCACTTTACGAAAATTATCGGCAAAACATAGCTCAGTGACTAGTGCCAAGAGGATAACGAGTAGCGTATTGGATAATATGCGTTTCATAAAACCACCTACTTCGCTAACCGAAATGTAATTTTGTTACGCACACCGGTAACTGATATCGGTTGACCATTAACAATGCGGGGTTTATAACGAAATTTTAGTACCGCATTTTTGGCAACATCACCAAATATTCCCTTGGGTTCTTCTGCAATGATGTGAGGGTCTCTTACCGTGCCCTTGGGTGTGACGGTAAACTCTACGATAATCCAACCTTCGATGTCATTAATGAGTGCTCTTCGAGGATATTCTGGGGCAACCCTTACAATGGGAAGATAATCGCCTTCGCCTGTACCTATACCAAAACCAGAATCGATAGAGAAAGTCGGTTGTACAGGCACAGAGGGTAACGCAAAGGTTTCTAGGCTAACTTGTGGCGTCTCCCCTGAGGATACTTGTGGTTGCGGTGGCGCTATCTGGGGTTTGGGAGGTGGTACAGGCTTTACTTGTTCAACCACAAGTTCTTGGTTGCGTTTTTCCCGAATAAAATTTACCGGAGTATATTGTTCATCATCGACTAACACGTAGCGCCCCGTTGAAATTAATGATTGCATAAGGATAAATAATCCAAATGTAATCATTAATGCGATGGGGGCTGCGTAAGTTAGACGAGATAACATGGGTGGCTCTCTATTCCTTACGGGTAGCGATGGCGATGTTATAGACCCCGGCTTTTCGGGCGGCATCCATTACTTTTACCAGTTTATCATTGGTTGATTTCCTGTCGGCTTGAATAACGACAGAGCCTTGGGGGTTCTGCGCATGTAAGCGCTCTATCACCGCGCGAATTGAGCGTGCATCGATCCGCCTTTTATCAATCCAAATTTCATCATTGGCACTTATGGCAATCAGTATATTTGCGCGTTCCTTGGTGGTTGCAGTGGATGCTTGTGGGCGATTTACATCGATCCCCGATTCTTTAACAAAAGAGGCTGTCACAATAAAGAAGATAAGCATGATGAACACAACATCCAACATCGGTGTGATATCAATATTAGATTCTTCTTCTTGATGAATGCGCGGAAATAGTTTTCTCATGGCATGCTACTTTTCCGAAAGTATATGGGTTAAACGCTGATTGATTTGTTGCGCTTTTTTGTTCAGTAGATTAATTGCAATAAGCCCTGACAATGCACTGACGAGACCTGCCAGCGTAGAAATAATAGCTTTGGAAAATCCACCCGCGATGGATCGAATATTTTCTGACTCACTTCGATTAAGTGCATCGAACACTTCAATCATACCCGTTACCGTACCCAATAATCCTAGTAGCGGGCATAACATGACTAATGTTCTAATCGTGGGTAAAGCGAAATTGGTTTTTAAACACAAGTGTGAAGCAAGTTGTTGACGAATTTGTTGGGCATACCACGAGTGATGATCTGTACGGTTAGACCACGTCTTTGTGGCTTGTTGTATTTCTTCATTCACACCCATAGCAAAAAATAGGATACGTTCAACGATAAGAAACCACATTAACCAGGTTAGTACTCCAATACTTAGCAATACATGGCCACCGGTTTCCATAAACTCCCGGACGGATTGTAGTGCCTCGATGAGCCAACCCATATTATGGCTGACCCTGTTCTGCTTGCTCTGCAATCATCCCGGCGCTTTGTTCTTCCAATATCATTAACAATCGTTTACTCCGACTGCTGACGATGGTATGCAAAAGTACGATAGGGATGGCGATGCTGAGGCCCATTACCGTCGTAATTAATGCTTGTGAAATACCGCCAGCCATTAACTGAGGATCACCGGTACCAAATAAGGTAATGGCTTGGAAGGTATTAATCATTCCCGTTACCGTACCTAATAAACCCAACAATGGTGAAACGACAGAAATAATTTTAAGGAAAGTAAGGAATCGCTCCAGAGGAGCGCGTTCTTTTAATATCGCTTCTCCGAGTTTTAACTCTAAGGTGTCGGTACTAACGGTCTTATTGTCTTGGTAGATTTTAAAGATACGCCCTAGTGGGTTTTTCTCATCAGGAGTTTTATTGTTTACTTGCGCAGAAATACGTCGGCTGGTCAGTGCTAGGTATGCCAAGCGCTCAAACACCAAGAGCAATCCCAATGCACCCAAACCTAAGATGATATAACCGACAATACCGCCCTGCTCTATACGTTCATATAATTCTGGTGTTTGTACCAACGCGTCTAAAATTGCACCTCGAGTGGGATCAATGCCAAAACTGGATAAGTCGTCTTCTGATTTAGCCAAGGATAATGCGGATAGAGAGAAGTGGCTGGGAGGTTGTTTGGCATACTCAATAATCTTCTTGGTTTCAGGAATATACTGTAAATAGTTGCCGCCGCTGACAAGATTAAAGGCCCCGACACGAATGACTTCTTGCTTATTCTCAATTCCGTCAGTGTTGATGACATCGGCTTTAAAACGGGTAACTTTACCGGATTCAATAATCTCTCGTTGTAATTCATACCAAAGATTTTCGATTTCTTTGATTGAGGGTAACGTTGCGCTATTGGCAATTGTTTCAGATAGGCTTGTGAGAGGTGCTGAACGGTTGGGGTATTGCGCAGAGATAATCGAATTATCAATTTGCACTGCAGAGGACCCTGAGCTGGTCTGTAGGTGACTAAAAAGATCTTTTAGGGTACCCATACGTCCATTCAAACGATTTTGTAGTGTAATAACAGAGTCGGCATTTTTATCGTATTTTTTTTCTAATTCGACACTGATTTTTTCTAGGCGATTACGCTCTTTTACCGCTTGTTGATATAAACGTTTTTGCTGGCTTTTATTATTAAGAAATCGAGCCTCACGTTTTCGGTTTTCTTTGGCCTCTACGACACGCCCTTCTCGAACCATATCCAATAGATCATCAACACTGCCAGCAATAGCCCAACTGGTTTGGCTGGTTACGCCATTGGCAATCAACACTAACACGAATAACCTGAGGAGTTGGGGTATAGATGTCATCATTTCTTGACTCCTGCTGGTGTCGGTACAGGAATCTTAATTAAGTTGGGTGCCGTTTGTTTTTGTGCCATTTTTAGCCCGAGTCGAATGTCTCGCCGATAACGGTCGTCCAGTTCTTCCCACTGCTGTTGTTTTTGATTCCAGCTACCTTGGCGTTTACCATCAAGGGTCTGAAACAACAATGCGACACGTCCAACCCGCAGAAAGTCCACTTCTTGTGACCTGTCACCTAGTTGCACGGATCCTTTATAAGATTCTATAGTCGTGCCGTATTCGTTTTCAATATTGTAAGCTTCAAGCACTTGGCGAAACTTTTCTGCGCTGGAGACATCTGCCCTTTCCATGGCTTTACGTAAAAACTTAATACGTTCATGACGTTCTTCTAGCAGGAAAGGAACATCCAAATCGATAAATTGCTCTAGGCTTTGGATCATGCGCAAGAGTAAGGGGGATATTTGGCGCTCGATTAGTGAGATATCTTCTAAGGACTGGGATAACTCGATAATCTTGACGTTTTGATCGTAAATTTGCTGTTTAAGCTGCAAATTATAGATATTAAGGTCTTCAATGCGCTTCGATTCTAGCTGGTAGCTGGAGAACAATTGTTGGGTCGCATCGCTAAGTTTATCGATCTTTTGCTGCGAATTTTTCGCAAGTCCATTATTTCTAACGGCTTTTTCTACCAGGTTATCCACAGGATCTGCACAAACTGTGGATGATATTGTAGAAAGCACCAGGGCAGAGCCCATTACCAGTGCTTTCCACATGTTATTGATTCTCTGGGGATAACTCCCCAACAACGTCGGCATCGAAATCATATACAAGGATTTTCTCGTGCTTCTTTATCTTGTTTTAGTTTTTCTTGGGAGAGCATCCAGTGATAGATACTGCCTCCTAAGCTTTGTCCGGTCGCTTGTGCTGAGACCTCAACGGCGGTTTTAAGTGCCCCAAGCTGAATCCCAGTGTCTAGTCCGGCTTCTTGTAACATATACACTATATCTTCGGTGGCAACATTGCCTGAAGCGCCTGGCGCGAACGGACAGCCGCCTAATCCGCCAATTGAGCTATCAAATCGGCGAATACCCAAGGTAATACCGGCCCATGCCATGGCAAGTGCCTGACCACGGGTATCATGCAGGTGCAAATTGAACCGCTCTGGGCCGAATTGCTCCACCAAAGGTGTAAGAATATCAATGATTTGCTGTGGATTACCACCACCAACGGTATCTGAAATAGAAATTTCATCTGCGCCAGTCGCGATCATCTTCTCGGTGAGGCCGAGAGTGACATCTACAGGGGTTTTTCCTTCGTATGGGCAAACACATGCCCCCGAAATATATACCCGAGTAGCCAATCCATCCAGTTTTGCTTGCTCAATTACTTGTTGGCAAATGGATGCGGCTTTATCGGTGGTCATATTGAGGTTTTTTAGATTAAACGTATCAGTGGAAGCTACCACGACTCCGACGGATTTAACGCCATTCTCTTTTGCTCGCTCGTAACCCTTCATGTTGGGTACTAGAACTGAGACATTGAGGTCATTACTGGTGCTGGCAAGCCCTGCCAGTACGTCAGCGGCGTCGGCCATTTGCGGTACGAGTTTGGGGTGTACAAAGCTCGTGGCTTCTAAATGGGTAACACCTGCATTAATCAGCGCATTCGCCATTGCGAGTTTCTGTTGGGTGGATACAGGGTTAGGCTGATTTTGTAGGCCGTCTCGTAAGCCAACTTCAGTAATTATGACCTTGTCTGACATGATATTTCCTTTTTTGCAGGTGAGATTTTCACCATTCTATCGATCCACTGCGGGGTATTATACGTCAATATGGACGTAGTATGGATGCAGTGTCGTTCTCGAGAGTTGGCTTCTAGCTTACAACGAATGTGACGACGAGTGGGGGCTTGCATGACGGTTTATCTTTTATGACTGAATGTAACATTGCAGCGAAGTTATCCACAGTGAATGGCAATGGTAATAGAACTTAGACATGAGGGTTGGGACATAGGAGGTAAAATGGAGGTGCTAAATATGGGGTGCCAATATAGAACGCCATGGTTATCCACAAGGGAGGGGAGCATGGCGCTCTATATTAGCGAGGGCTACCGGTTATACAGTGGCTAATCGTTGCCACACTTCTGTCACGCTGATAGGGCTAAAGTCGGGTTTAGCAAATTCCTCTTGGCATAATTGATAAATACCGCGGTTATAGGGGGCTTTAATACCGTGTTGATCTGCCATTTCTAACAAGTAACCATTGATGCCTTTGAGTTCATTATCGCTACGACCATGTTGAATAATATCCTGGGCCATACTGCTCACCACCATTTTCTTCACGTTCTTTTCAAATAGCTTGCGGGTTAAGAATTGTGGCAGATTGGCACTGGCAGAAATTAACGTCCAGCCAGGAATATCACCGACCTTACATTCCTTGTAGCCTGCCGCTTTAACAATTTTTACGCCTTCGTAGGTGAGTTGACTGAGAATCTTTTGAAATTTCGACATGTCATCGATTTCACGAAAGCCTAACCCCATCACGGTGGTAAATGAATTGGTTAGGTTAATAATCATTTTCGATAACGCAGCATCTTGGAAATGATTGCTCGCAATAGCAGCAACACCTTGATTAAAAATATCCGCGACCAATTTAACCTGTTGGGGTCTGTCATTATCGGGTGTGCCAAAAATAAAGGGTCCTTTAGCCTGATATCCTACTATGGCAGGTTCATCTAACCAGGCATTAAAACTGATAATGCCGTAAACAATATTAGAAAAGTACTTGGGTAGAATGGTTTGGTTCTCGACACCATTTTGCATACCCACTATGACGATTTTTTCTAATGCTTCTTCACCATAGGCGCCAATAATGGCTTTTGATAAACCATCCAGACTGTAGTTTTTTACACATAATAAAATCACATCAGGCTGTGGACAATCTTCGAAATTATCCACCGTTTTAACACTAACCTTTTCACCTTTGTCTTCATGGTGCTGCAAATATGCAAAAATTCCGTTGCTTCGAATAGCTGCCAGCGTGTCGCCCTGATCCAGTACATAAAATCGATTGTGATTGGGCGCAAGCCATGCGGCAATAGTTGCGCCGACAGCACCTGCACCCACCAATAATACCATTTTTTGTTGTAATTCTTGTGACATATTGGCGGCCTGGATTAGGTGTTAGTGACAGGATTAATTGCGCCTTCATCTTCGGAAAACGAAAAAGGAGCGCGATAGTGTTCGTTGGGCAAATCAAAGCAGGCATTCATATAAGCTGCGTGACGAAATTGAAATGGTTGCGGTTCAATCTCTAGATTTTTTAACAAATCGGCATAAGGGCCAGTGCCTAACGTTAATACGTCAGGGTCTTTGCCACCGGTTTTCCACAAACGGTCCATATGTTTGGTGACATTAAAGTTCGCTTTAAATTGGGTAGGGCTTTGTAATAATTGATTCCCGAGTTTTGAATAGATATTGGATCGCACATCGAACGCAGTAGACTTACCAGTAGTGGGTACTCTTAATGAAAAATACTCGTTGCCTTTTTCATCGGTGGCGATGGTGGTCGATGTATCATTGCTAACCTTAATATCTATGCCATCGACAACTTTGGGCAACCCCCAAATATCATTGCCGCGAATTCTATTTTCCAAAGAGGTTACCGGCATGTGGAAAACATAGTAGCCGAATTTCTTAAACATGCCGTCCATGATCATAGGTAATACGGGTACATTGATAGAAGGATCAATCATTACCGGTATCGTCATTGCAATTTCATTGTATGGCGCGACGCCAAGCACTTGCTGGTATTCGTAACAGGAGAATGTCACCAACGCCCTGCCCTTTGGCATCGCGACAGGTTTCATTTTGGGATGTGGCAGCATGGCTTGGGCTTTTTCGTAACTGCATAGAAATACCCCAATGGCACAGGTAACGTTGCCGTATAAGGTTGGGAACTGATAGTCTTTGGTAATGGTATCGGTGAGTTTGAGTGGCTGCTTGTTCTTACGTAATGTAAATTGCTGAAAGAACTCGTGGGTGAACTCTGCCTCATTACTCAGTAAGCCTGCATCGATATGGGTGTTGGGTTTCATTGTTGTTCCTAACCGTGATTGTTAGGAATCATTGTGTCGAAAAGGATAATGTAGAGAAATGGTAAAAATAGCCTAATGGTGCAGTCTATCGAAGTCGATGCGCTAATCAGTCACCTATATCGTATGGCACCGAGTGTGCCTCCAGATCAATACCGGGTGTGGGCATTGGAGCAGCTATCGCGGGTGATTGAATTTGATGCTGCGTTCTGGGGTACGGGTAATCAGGCCTCTATCCGGTTTCACTATGTGAATCACATTGGCCTAGATGATCAATATGCAGTCACATTAGAACAAACCCTTGAGATGAATCCGATTCGTGATGGGGTGTTGAATAACTTGGGAAAACCTGTGGATATGTCGGATGTTATCTCCGATGACGCCTTCTATCAATCCGAGCTTTATCGGCGATTATTTGAGCCTTATGGCATCCAGAGGATCTTAGCTTCTGGCCATGTTGATGTGAACAGCGGACTCTACACCTTACTCAGCTTGTATCGTTTTGATCGTCAGCAGGTATTCACACCAGCAGAGAGAGAGTTACAGCAACACCTCATTTTTCACTTGGTTTCAGCAGTTTCTCATGCGTTTTTTTTACACCTGCGAGTAGGTCAACAACTACAGGAATCGTCAGATATTGGGGCTTCTGCAATCTGTGATCAACAAGGTTGTTTTCATGAAGTACAACCACGCTTCGTTACCTTGCTGAACCAGCATTTCCCTGGCCGAGAGAGTACTACGTTGCCTTTTGGGATACCCAATCTACGCGGCGTAGTGGAGCTGGAAGTCAATAATCTTTCCGCGACGTTCACCCCTCTAGGGAATTTGGTTGTGGTCAATTTACGGTTGCTCGGGCCACTGGATCGATTGAGTGATCGAGAGAAGCAAATTGTGGAGCGGATTTGCAAAGGCCTATCCTTTAAGGAGGTGGCGAAGGGATTACACTTGGCGCCTTCGACGGTATCGAACCATCTTTATCGGGTCTATGACAAGCTGGGGATATCTAGCCGTACCGAATTAGCACAACTGGTGGATTTACAATAACTTGTTAGCGAACTAAGCTGTGGATAAGTCGCTGCTTATCCACAGCTTAGTCGTTTTAAACCCATATTTAGCGGTGACTTGTCAGTCCTCTGTAAAAGTAGGCCAAAGGATACAAATATTCCGCATTCGTTAACTAGCGCTTCACCAAGTCTTTGCATACCCTATAGACCGCTGGAATGATTCCCCAGTTTATTGGAAGAGAGGTTGGATTTATGGGCTTATAAATTCAGCGGTGAGGCGCAGCGCCCTTCTTCCCATTTTGTCCTCAGTTACTATTAGGGCTGACTAATGTTACCTATAAAAAAAGGCTTTGAAGCCGACATAGATTACGATTATCAGAGGCTATATGTCTCTGGCATGATGAAGCTGATCTCGCAAATGTTGAAAGCGGGTAGTCAGGTTGATGATGTGATTAAAGCGGAAGTGGCAGAAATGCCTGAAGGGTTTGTGTTTCGCATGGCTGTGACACCGGGCACACTCAAACTGACCATGAAAAAGCAAGACGGTCGATTAGTGGATTTACCCGCAGATTACACAGGTAAACCTGATCTCACCATGACCTTCAAACACGTCACCTTTGCATTTTTAGTGTTTAGTTTTCAGGAGCATACAGCGCAAGCCTACGCTAATGAGCGAATTATTCTTGATGGTAATGTTCCTATGTCAATGAAGGTTGTGCGTAGCTTAAACCGTTTACAAACCGTGATCTTACCAAAAATTGTGGCGAAAAAAGCGGTGAAAACCTACCCCGATCTTGCGTTGGTTCAAAAGCTTCAGGTGACAACAAAAACCTACGGTCAATTCCTTCTTAATCTAGTCAAAGAGCGTTAATCATGGCGAACGAATATTACGAATTTTTCTGTCCTGTAAAAATGGTTGCAGGATTCAAAGCCCTAGAACATATCCCATTTGAACTGACCTCTCACGGTGCTTCGCGCCCACTGATAATCACTGACCGCGGTGTACGTGGTGTTGGTTTAGTGGATATCGTCACTAACGCGCTAGATGCTGTTGAAATGCAAGCGGTTGATATCTTTGATGATGTTCCACCAGATTCATCCATGTTAACAGTAACGACGATTGCTAATTTGTACCGCGAAAAGTCTTGTGATTCTATTCTTGCCATCGGCGGTGGTTCGGTTATTGATACCGCTAAAGGTGTGAATATTTTAGTATCGGAAGGCGGCGATGACTTACGTGCCTATTCTGGTACCGGTGTGGTTAAGAAAGCCCTAAAGCCATTCTTTGTGATTCCTACCACTGCAGGTACGGGATCGGAAACCACAAATGTATCCGTGATTCGAGATGACGAGAGTGGTGCAAAAGTCCCGTTTGTATCGCCATTTTTACTACCGGATGCGGCAATTCTTGATCCTCGTATGACATTAAGCTTGCCACCTAAAATTACCGCTGCGACGGGAATGGATGCGCTAACGCATGCCGTTGAATCATTCATCGGCTTGGCGAAAAATCCGATCAGTGATGCGTATGCTGCATCAGCGATAAAGAAAATTACCAACAATTTAGCCGATGTCTTACGTAATCCAAGTGATGCGACGGGGCGTTTGGAGCTTGCACAAGCATCAACAATGGCAGGTATCGCATTCTCGAATTCGATGGTAGGAATGGTACACTCGCTAGGTCATAGCGTTGGCGCTAAGTGCCACGTACCCCATGGAATGTGCATGAGTATATTCCTTCCTTATGTGTTGGAGTTTAACTTAGAAGAATGCCGTGAGAATATTGGCGAGCTGTTATTACACTTAGCGGGCCCAGACGTATATGCCGCAACCGCCGTTGCAGATCGTCCGCGCAAAGCTATTGATACGATCGTTGCTTTGAAAGAAGAAATGTATGCGCTGTGTGAGCTGCCGCGTAAGCTGTCTGAAACCGGTAGTGTGACAGAAGCGGATCTGGAAGAGATTGCACATATGGCATTGGATGATGGATCGATGATGTTGAATCGTATCGATGCAACCTTTGAGCAAGCATTAGCGGTACTGAAAAAAGCGTTCTAATCTTGTTATCCACAGTCACAAAAAAGGCGATGCAAATGCATCGCCTTTTTTGTGACTGTGGATAAAGTAATAAGACTATCCCGCCTGTTGTGGCCGTGCCTCATCAATTGCACCACCAAATACCTGTTGTTCTGTGGTGGTTGTACCCTCACCGTCATCGGTACTGAGATCTTCTACCTGCTGATAGGCCGATAGTGCTGCTGCCGACGTAGAGGGTTGTGGATTCTGAGGAGCATTAGCCGATGTATTGGTCGCCGAACCTTCTACCGCAGCCCGTTGCAATATCGCCTCTGTTTGTGTGCCCGGGCTCTGCTGCGAGGGATCTTCATTACCCCCTGCGTCAGGCTCTTGAGTGGCGGTAACCGCCGTCTGTGTATTGCTTAGGGGCACTTCCTGATCTTCCACTGCACCTAGGTCAGCTGACGCGGGTTGGTTACTCTGCGAAACAAACGCTGGTGGATTGGGGGGGATCGCAATCATCGTAAAATCTCCAGGGAAAACCCAGATTGACTGATATTACCCCTAATGCTACGGCAAAAAGCGTCAAAGCGTTAGCGCCAATTGGCTTGTTTTTAGGCTGATTTGGCGTAAAAAAGGTCGTTTTTAGCGCAATTTACGTCAACCACGGTTGGATTATGCATTAACGCTGTTAATCTGATATATCAGTGATATATTAATAAAAATAACCCGCCTATCACTCTTTGCCCTCTAATGATGCCGATATGTTAATACAGACACCACCTTCAAAAGCCGACGAAGCTTACCGATTGTTAGAAGATAAAATCGTTACCTTGGGGCTCGCCCCGGGTCAGTGGATTTCAGAAAAAGCCTTAATCGATGAGCTTAGCGTTGGGAGAACGCCCATACGGGAAGCTCTGCAACGATTAGCAGTGGATAAGTTGGTGGAGATACTACCTCGTAAAGGGATGCGGGTATCGGAAATTAATATTCAGCAGCAAATGCGTTTACTGGAGGTACGTCGGCCGCTGGAAGCACAGCTAGTGATACTGGCTGTGGCACGGGTGAACACTGATCAACAGCATTCGCTAATCCAGCTCGCACAAGACATGCAGCAGTGTGCCGCTAACCATGATGTGGATGGCTTTAGCCAACTGGATACCTACTTTAACCAACTGTTATTAACGATAGCCGACAACGAATTTCTAACCACGATGCTGGTGCAGTTGCATGGTTTGTCCCGTCGATTTTGGATGTACCAACGACGGCACTCTCCCCTATTGGCGGCAAACAGCGAGCAGGAATTAAAAGATGTTGCGGCCCTACATGTGAATATCGCCAATGCTATTGCTAACAAAGATCGGGATTCGGTGTTAGCAGCGACCCAGCAACACATGGATTACGTGCAGCGCTTTACAACCAACAGCATTCTCTAAAAAGGAGTAACATTTTTATGGATAACAATATGAATATCGTATTTCAGTTTGACGCCGGCAAACAAATTAAGACCTTGGTAGAAGAACATAACCATGAAGGCTTTAAGATTACCTATTGTAGTGAGAATGCTGGTGAGGCAAATGATAAACACTTAGCCTCAGCGTTAGAAGATGCTGATGTGCTATGGCACGTACTGGCACCTGTGACGAAAGCCGTGCTGGATCGTGCGCCAAACTTGAAATTGATACAAAAAGTGGGCGTTGGTGTTAATACCATTGATTTAGAAGAAGCTAAGGCACGGGGGATTCGAGTATGCAATATGCCTGGGTCCAACAGTAACGCTGTCGCAGAAGTTACCGTTATGTTGATTCTCGCAACTTTGAAACAATTAACTAAAATGGATCGCATTACCCGTAGTGGTCAATGGCGTTTGACGACCGAGCAACAAGAGAGCTTATCGGAGCTTCGTGGCAAAACTGTGGGCTTTTTTGGTTTTGGATCTATTCCTCGGCTAATTGCTCCGATTTTAGAAGCAATGGGGGCCAAAATAATCTACACAGCGACACAACCAAAAGATGACGTTGGGCACCGCTTTGTTGAGTTTTCAGAACTGCTTCAAGTATCCGATGTATTAACGTTACATGCAGGTTTCACTGAAAGCACTGCGTCCATCATGAATGATAAGGCATTCGCCAGTATGAAGCCGGGTGCAGTATTTATTAATACCTCACGGGGAGGATTGGTGAATGAAAAGGCACTGCATCACGCGTTGACAGAAGGTACATTAGCGGCTGCTGGTTTAGATGTCTTTGTGGAAGAACCCGCACTTGCCAGCAACCCTTTGTTGGCATTGGAAAACGTTATTGTCTCACCCCACGTTGCTTGGCTTACTCAAGAGACCTGGCAACGTAGTATTGCGATAGCGATGGAAAATAGTCAAAAACATCGTGACGGTGATGTGCTTATCTATCCAATCATTTAGAGGATGATGCTGTATGGAATATGAATTAACGATAACCACTGTCAGTCTTATGGTTGTTGCGGGAATAGCCGCGGGTTTTATCAATACCCTTGCTGGCGGAGGCAGTATGCTAACACTACCTGTGTTGATGTTAATGGGCATGCCTGCTGATATTGCCAATGGAACCAATCGACTGGCGGTATTTATTCAAGCGTTAACTGGCGCTCATGGATTTAATAAAAACGGTTATTTAGACACTAGCGATGTAATGCCGATTATGAAACCGATGCTAGTCGGTGCGCTTATTGGATCGGTCATTGTGTCTTATATGCCGCCGGATATCCTAAAACCGGTCTTACTGATTACCATGATGGTGATGTCTGTTGTCATGATTATAAAGTCAGCGGGTATTTTCCCAAGTGATGATGAAAAACCGAAAAAATTGTCTGAACTACGTTGGGGAACCCTAGGTATATTTTTGTGTGGATTCTATGGTGGCGCAATTCAAGGTGGCGTTGGGTTTGTACTGATCATGTTTTTTTCCGGTATGCTACGTTATGGATTACTACAAACCAATGCATGGAAAATGCTGTGTATTCTAGGCTTTGGATCTTTATCGTTAGTTGTCTTCATTATTCGAGGGCAAGTGATGTGGGTTCCAGGGTTAATATTATCCTTAGCGACTATTGTGGGTGTATTGTTATCTTTACGTTTTGCACTACAGGCAAAGCAAGAAACGTTAAAACGATTTGTTTTAGTGGTAATAATTGTCGTTTGTGGTGTGACTATTGTTACAAGTTAAATGTTATCCACAGCTATCCACAGGTTAGTCAATGGGACTAATAACGTGATCACCTAAATCCTCTAAAACATGAAGATAAATTTCGGTAGTTCGAATGTCAGAATGTCCCATTAACGTTTGAATTTGGCGAAGATCATATTTACTTTGTAACAATCGTGTTGCAAAACTATGACGAAAGGTATGACTGCTGGCGTGTTTATTTATTCCAGCAGCAATAATTGCCACCTTTACTTGTTTTTGAAGGCTTGCTCGAAATATATGATGACGTCTTTCAATATCACACCTAGGATCAATACTCGTTTTATACGAGGGAAATAAATACTGCCATTTAAGTTGATAGCCTGATTTTGGATATTTTTTGTTTAATCGGTTGGGCATATACACGGGACCGATATTCATTTCTCTATCTACTGCTAATTTCTTATCGACAATAGTTATCTGCTTCTTTAGCGATTCTAACAACGATTTTGGCAGCAATGTTGTGCGGCTCTTATTTCCTTTAGCATCGTTAACAACGATATACCCCATGCCAAAATCAATATCTTTAACTCGCAGGCGTACCGTCTCCCCTATTCTCAACCCACTCCCATACATTAGTTTAGCCATCAATGCATATTCATTAGACAGTTGGTTAATGACATCCATGGCTTCTGTATGTGCGAATACAACGGGAATACGTTTAGGCTTTTTTGAAAACTTAAATTTAAGGTCACCCAATGGTTGTTCTAATAAGCGATTATAGAGATAGACAATGGCATTAAGTGCTGTACGTTGTGTTCCCCCTGCTACATCACATTGAACGGCAAGGTATGTTAAATATTGACTTACGTCCGCCGTACCGAGTTTGGATGGGTGAGTTTTATTGTGATAGATAATGTAGTTTTTTACCCAATAGACGTAGGTAATTTCTGTTGAATAGCTCTTGCCTTCACGCCGAATTAATTCCCTCAGCTGATCCAATAGTTTTACTGGTTTTTTGGGTAACGCTATTTTTATATCTTCCATGATACACCTGTTTATAAATACAGTTGTTGAGATCATAGGTAAATGAACTAGAGAAATCAATGCTTTTATCGGGATAGGATTGCATGGGTGAAATTTTGGTTATTAATTGCACGTACTTTTGTGTAAGCAGGTAATATAAATACGGGCTATGTAGCCCGGTAATCTTAACTTATTGATTTTATTGAAAATAATTGATTGATATTAGGGGGGGCATTTGCGTTATATATCGTCGCGTACACAAAGTGTGTGGTTTGCATTTTATGTGGTTAGTGCTAACTTATTGATTGTATTGGGGGTTTGGAAAATGGGAGATTATTCTAAGTGGTAATATACCGTTTGGTTATATATAGTCGCGACTACTGAATCAGCTGTTAAAATGGATTTCTGAAGAATGTATGAGTTTCATGGTTGGCTAAGATCAAATTCTGAAGAACCTATTGGTGAGCTTAGAGATAATACTCCAGGCGACGACTACGATCCGATATTTGTTGGGTATGTTAATGGCACTATTCATGTAAGTTTTAGCGGTAACCCGAATAGAGATCGAGGTGAATTAAATGATATCCTTGATTACTTTCTGAGTGGTGAATTTGGTTTTTTTGGTATTGTATATATCAATGACTCTGATGCTGACGATTATGATAAATTTAGAGTGCTTAAGATATCCAATGACAAGGTAGTTAATGTTGATGATTCCATATTTAGCGAGGAGGAATTGCAGATAATGTTCTGCTGATCATACTGTTTGGTTATCTTTCCAAATTATGATTTTGATGTGCACTATGAAAAAGTGAGGATGTTCTCGTCTTTAACGAGAACATCAAGCGCGAAAGGTAGTACTGGTGCCATTTTTCGCTTTCGTTTCACTATAGCAAAAAATACCCCCAGTACTACCTTCGCCTTATGTAGGCGTTAAAAGTATCAATATGAATATGGTAAAAATATCAAAATTTGGAATTCCGGTATCCAAACTGACTCTTGATGAGCAATTGTCGTTCTATGAAAGGTTGGTCCATCAATTAACCATAGCAGTTAGGGATATATGGTCTGATGACAAAATCCCAGATTCAGAAAAAGTAGATCAGATGAAATGGATTAATGAAATAATGCATAGGATACCCAATAAGCTTAGCCAGCTTAGAAATCCAACCTATGATTGGAAAAATGAGCACTTTGAGGAAATGATAGCGCATTGGGTGGAGCAAAACCCGAATATTCAAAAGCTCGTTAATCATTCCATCAATGACAGTTATAAAATAGTAACAAAGCAATATTGAGTGTGATTTTCATTCTGTCTATCTTTGTTTCTATAGGCATAGAACAAAAGTGGCGTGTACCGCCTTTAAAACCTACCATTGCCCTTTAACAAGGGCAATGCACTTGAAAAATACTCCGTTGGCCAATTTGTGTTTTCATTACATTACAACACAAATTGGCCAACTCCGCATTTTCAAGTGATTAGCAGCGTTATTGGCATTATGAAAATTTCGTATGGTAAATATCAGAGAAATTATAAAGAATATTGAATTACACGACTCAACAATTGAGGCAGTGACAATCAAAAGTGATGGATCAGTT
>MABD01000032.1 GCA_002162955.1 Gammaproteobacteria bacterium 45_16_T64 | reverse complement strand
ATGTGAGTGTGTTCTCGAACCCCAAAAGTCTTAACTTCTCTGGCGATAGAGCGCGAGCCGCGGAGAATTTTCGCCGTACGGTATTGCAGTTGCAGGATTCCTTTAGTGCACTTGAAGAGGTTCGAGTTCCTGTGTTGATTGCCATTCAAGGCGGTTGTATTGGTGGCGGGGTGGATATGGTTGCCGCTGCTGATTGTCGGTATTGCACCGAAGATGCATTCTTTACCATTAAAGAAACTGAGCTGGGTATGACGGCTGATGTGGGTACATTGCAGCGTTTACCGCATATTATTCCGCAAGGGTTGATGCGGGAATTGGCCTATACTGGTCGTAAAATCTTTGCCGCAGAAGCAAAAGAGATTGGCATGGTAAATAAGGTTTTTCCTGATCAGGAAAGTATGCTTGCTGGTGTGATGGAGATCGCGGCAGATATTGCTAAGAACTCGCCGTTGGCTGTTATCGGCTGTAAGGAAATGATCAATTATACGAGAGATCATACGGTAGCAGATAGTCTTGATCATATGGCGACTTGGCAATCAGGCATGTTCTCGCCAGAAGAAATGATGAAGTGTTTTGCAGCAAAAGCGCAACGAGTGGCAGCAGAGTTTGAGGAAGTTGCACCGGTAAGGCCGCCTTTGGAGGGGTAAGCGTTCAGGCGCGTTATCCCGATTAATTGAGCCATAAAAAAACCGAGGCAATGGTTGTCTCGGTTCTTTTATGGCTCAATTTTTATTGATACACCAGTATTGTTATGCCCAATTAATGACTTTTTCACCCTCACTGGAATACTCAAACCAGCGGTCAGGGTCATCACCACTTTGCCAAACACTATCAATACATCGAACGGTTTTGCCAAGTGCGGTAAAAGCCGCCTTGCCGCAAGCCATATCATCAGCCCAGGGTAGTTCACGACTATCAAACCAGATACTGGTAAAGCCCGTGCTTCCGGCATTTTTAACCAAAATAATAGGGAAAGGTTGGCCATTATAGTGGCAGGTGAGCTTTGCCCCGTTTTTACTTTGACTTTCTATTTCGTTGTTTTCAAACACATCTTGTAGCCATAGCACCATGGCATCCAGATCGCTACCTTCTACGTATATTTCAAGATCCGGTAGTTGTAGGTTTTCATCACTCATGTTCAGTCTGTTCCAGGGTTTTGGGGGTGAATATCATGCGTTGTACGTCGATATCTACCAGCAATTGATTGATGGTTTCGAGTTGTTGCTTAGCTTCTGGAGACGCACGCCAAAAATGCGGTGTCATGGCCAAAAGAGACATAATGTCATGTTGGCTGGTCAGATTCATTGTGTGCTGAATTGAGGAGCGTTCACTCAGTGTAAAGTGCGAATCTAGCGGTGCCAAGAATTTATCATCATCGTAGTCGGCCGTTGATGTATAGAGTAAAGACTTTAGCTGGTGTAGGTGGTTTTTCCCCGCGCAGAGAACGATTAACTTGCCGCCCGGTTTTAGCATGTGTTGAAACTGTTCGGTATTAATCGGACTAAAAATAGAAATAATGACGTCACAGCTATGGGGAGCAATAGGTACCGCTTTTATCGTTGAGACAAAAAAGCAAATGGACCTATTACGTTTCGCTGCTTCTAACACTGCAGGCTTGGCGATATCAAACCCGTAGGCAGTGAGTTCATCATTGGATTCTGCGAGCGCGCGATGTAGGTTATCGGTGTAATAGCCTTCTCCACATCCGGCATCTAATATAACGGGTGATGTGATCGATGAGAGATGTTGTTGTGTGCTAGACACCAGCGCATCAACCAAGGGTTGATAGTATCCAAGCCCTAGGAATTGCTTGCGAGCCAGAACCATTTCTTTACTGTCACCCGGGTGTTGGGACTTCTTTTGTTGCACGGGTAGCAAGTTAACATAGCCCTGTTTGGCAATATCAAAACTATGCTTTTGCTCGCATGCTAGCGATCGCAGATCCTCACTGAGGGTAAGCAGTGGCTGCTGAACCTGCTTGGCTAAGCATAGAGGGCAAAGCAAATGCTTAGCCCCAGACATGCTGTTCGATGTCGTCATTAGGTGAGTAGCTTGTTAAGAATTAGTTCATAAATGGCTGATAATGTATCCAAATCAGCAGCGCAAATCTTCTCATCGACTTTATGGATGGTGGCATTACAGGGGCCAAGCTCAATCACTTGAGTACCTGTTGGCGCGATAAAGCGACCGTCTGATGTACCACCAGCGGTGGATAGTTCAGTGTCCAAGCCTGTCACCGCTTGAATGGAATCGACAACCGCTTCAACTAAGTCGCCCGCAGATGTCAGAAAAGGCAGGCCGCTGAGATTCCACTGAATCTCGTAATCTAATTTGGCGGCATCTAAGATGGCTAGGGTGCGTTGCTTTAACGACTCTTCTGATGATTCAGTCGAAAACCGGAAATTACAGACGATAGTTACGTCGCCAGGAATCACGTTGGTGGCACCGGTACCGCCATTGATATTGGATATCTGAAATGATGTGGGTGGGAAAAAATCATTCCCTTGATCCCATTCCTCCGCCGCGAGCACGCTAAGCGCAGGGACGGCGTCATGTATCGGATTGCGTGCCAAATGAGGGTAAGCGACATGACCCTGTACACCTTTGACGGTGAGTATTGCACCTAATGAACCGCGTCGGCCATTCTTGACAGTATCGCCGACGGCGTTGGTGCTGGAGGGTTCCCCAACAATACACCAATCGACAAATTCATCCCGTGCTTGCAGCGTTTCGACAACCCTAACGGTACCGTTATGAGCAGGGCCTTCTTCATCGCTGGTGATAAGAAAGGCTATCTTACCGTTATGATCCGGATGGTTTGCGACAAAGCGCTCACAAGCGGTCACCATGGCAGCTAAGCTACCTTTCATATCGGCGGCACCACGACCATGCAAGTAACCATCAATAATAGTTGGCTCAAACGGCGGAGTAGACCATGCGTCATGCGGCCCAGTGGGGACAACATCGGTGTGACCCGCAAAGGAAAGTACCTTGCCTGAAGAGCCTCGTGTTGCCCAAAAGTTCTCTACGCGGTCGTCGCCCTCGCCAAAAGGCATGCGTTCAATGGTAAAACCAATCGCCTCAAGGCGATCAATCATAAGGTTTTGGCAGTTAAAGTCGTCAGGCGTCACAGACGGCTCTTGAATTAGCGCCTTAGCAAGCGCAAGAGTGGCAGTATCATTGGACATAACGTGGATCCGAGGTAATCAGGCAATATGAAGTCGAAAGATCGATAAGCGCGCAATGATACCAGAAATAGCGTGCCCCTGTATGCTGGGGCACCACGGTTTAGTGGCGGATTAGTTAAAGCCTTTACTTTCCACGATAGAAGTAATGCTCATTGGCTGGCGAGTATCGAAATACTTGCTCCAATCAATCTTGATAGCGCGAATATTTCCCCGCGTAGGCTTGGGGAAAGGTTTGATAGATTTGACCTCAATACCCGCTTGAATCAGTGTTAGTGCAGCCATCTTTACACTTTCCAAATCAACATTTTGCCCATAATAAAGGGCATTGGCATTGGGAGGGACAACTTCTTGCTCCTTGTAAGGGACAATACGAAATCCAATATTGCGTAATCCAAGCTCCACCAGCTTACGATCTGCAGCTTCAGGCACCCCTTTGATGAGATAACGTGTGCGGGTGTTGGGGTTTTCTGACCTCATGACTTCTAGTGCCATATGGGCCTCTTGAAGCAAGGCAAGCGCGCGATGACTGGTTAACCAACCGTAACCTTTCAACTTTTTAACGAGGGCAACATCCTCGTCACTGGGGATTCGTTGTTGACCTATCACCAGGGACATTTCATCCATATGGTGATATTTCCAATCATTCATTTCTGCCAATTGAACGTCTTTGGCTGCAAGTTTGTTTTCAAAGCCGCTGCTGACCAGCATCATCCATATGGAAATTCCGATCATAAATAATGACAAGATGCCCACAACGATGCCACCAACAATCGATTTCAGCGATAACATTTTCACTGCAACGGCAGTGCCTGCCGCAAACAGCAGCATAACAATGGGAAGAACGTAGGGTAGCGATTCCATGGTGTGGCCAACATCCTCAATAAAATGGATTAACGCAGAGCACTGTTAAATAGGCAAAGCACAGCTAATATAATTAGTATAGACAAAGATTTCAGGCTGTGGAGAGAACTCGTTATTCGCTGAAAAGTTGGCTAAGTGGATCATTTGATTGAGTAAATTTCTCTGGTGTGGTTGCATCAATTGTCTAATTTTGTCCCGGATGTATAATGGCGGATCGTTCTCATAGCCTTAAGTGATAAATATGACCACCCTCGACTACAGCGTGCCGCCAACGGTCCCCCCCGTTGATGAAATACTCCCCGATGAACCATTATTATTAATGGGCGCAGGACCGGTTCCTGTTCAGAGTCGAGTGGCAGCAGCAAACTCTATGGTTATCAATCATTTGGGCAGTGCGATGAGCCAAGTGGTTACTCAGGTCAAGCTGTTAGCGCAGTATGTGTTTCAGACCAACTCACCCTATGTGTTTGGTGTCTCTGGTCCCGGCTCCGCTGCAATGGAAATGGCTATCACCAATGTTGTGTGGCCAGGCCGTAAAGTGCTTAGCATCAAGAACGGCTATTTCAGTAGTCGCTTTGAAGAGATGGCGAGCCGCGTGGGAGGGGAAAATACCATCCTTGAAGCGTCGTTGAATCATTATATTGAAGCAGAAGCAGTCGAAGCTGAGCTCAAAAAAAATCAGTATGATGTGCTGACGATTGTGCAAGGTGAAACATCTAATACAGTGTTTAACCGTCAACTGCCTGAAATCGCTGCATTGGCCAAAAAGTATGGTGTGTTGTGTGTGGTTGATGCGGTATGTACCCTCAGTACTATGCCTCTGTGCATGGACAAATGGGGTATTGATGTTGTGGTGACCGGTGGGCAAAAAGGCCTATCGTCAGTGCCGGGTGTTTCATTAATCGCGTTCTCAGAAAAAGCCTGGGAGACTATCCAAAAGCGCGAAGCAAGAATGAGCCATTGGTGTTTTGATACACGGTTGGCCTATGAATTTTGGCACAACAAAGGGTACCACTACACTGCGCCAGTATCAGGGCTGTTGGCATTGCATGAAGCATTACGGTTGATTTGTATTGAGACCTTACCGGTAAGATTTGAGCGCCATTTGCGATGCTCCAATGCTCTACAGCATGCAATCGAAGCGATGGGGCTTGGTTTGTTCGTTGAACCTCAGTCTCGATTGAATTCGGTTATTGGGATTAACTTACCTGAGAGTATTAATGCCGAGGCGTTGCTAGCACGTATGTCTGAGCGTTATCTGGTGGAAATCTCAGGGTCTTTCGGAGGACACATTGTGCGTATCGGTCAAATGGGTGAACAGTGTCGCTCTCATCATCTATTACGGGTACTGCACGCCTTAGGCATGTCGCTACAAAGCATGGGCGCGGGCATTGATGTGCCCGCAGGTATGGCTGAGTTAGAAAAGCAGTTACTGGTGACAACGAAAAACTAGTTGCTGCCTTATTAGTGATTATGTAGTTGCAGGGTTTGGTTGTGGCTTTCGCTGCCGAGCCCTGGGTACTTCTTTAAGCTGAAAGCTATTCACCAGGCGTGACAAGCGTTCAAAGTCGGTGACCACTGGTGTCGTTCCACCTTCTTCTTTAATCGCAGGCGAATCACTGAGTGTGGGTTGACTGCTCCCGTCGTTAAGTATCTGTTGTAAATCTCGTAGCCTGACCCGTAGGTGATCCTGACATTGCATCAGGGACTCTAATTGCTGTGTCATTTGTTCAGTGGTCGTGTCAGTACCATCTACTGATTGCCAGCGTTTGATTTGCTCAATTTTAGTTTGGGTGTCAAAGGTGATATCCACACAGGCTTTAATATCCGCTTGCTGAGAAAGCGAAGGGCTGTTGGACGTCTCCGTTTTTCGTAATGTTTTATTTGGCTGTTTATCGTTTTTTGAGGAAGGTGCAGATTGCAATTGTTGTAGTCGGTTAATTTCTTGTTGGATCAGCTGAATACGTTTCACGATAGAGCGGCGTGCACCATTAAATATCTTTGCAATATCACCGGTGGTTTCCGCATACTCATTGGCTTCAACATAAAACACACCGTCCATGATGGGCTGAATATCATGGATCAATTGGTTACGCTCAGTAATGACCTGCTTTCTTTGCTGGGTATTTTCTTTGGTGTTATTTACCGGGGTTGTGTACTCAAGAGGATCAACTTTTCGCTCTGCTTTTGTGAGCGCGGTAGCCTGTGCTTGTTTATCACTGCCTCTAAGCAGCCAACCAGCACCGAAAAAACCAATGCCCGTGAGAACAGCTCCTATCAGCATAAGCAGTGCCCCCAACACGGCCCCACCGGAAAGTGCTTGGTTAACCTCGTCAATACTCGTAGCAAATGTAGCAAGTGCGCTCTTTAGCTGTGTGTGTGTGGTTTTGATTGCCTGATAATCACTGACTACTGACTGGATGGAGCGAATAGAATCATAATGTTGTTCTAGTTGGTCGTTAAGGTTGACGTACATGCGCCGCAAAATGGGGTTGGATAATCGGGAGTTACCCTCGGTAAGGGATTGGATTAATGTCTGGGTATTGCTTTGCCGGCTATTGGTGGCTGACATTAAGTCACTTGCTTGTGTGTCTAGGTTTTGCACCGCCAGGAGTACCTGGTAATGGTGATCGTTGGTAGCGTTGCTAAGTTGCATCACCGCTTTAAGTTGGGCAGGGAGCAGCGATTGTTGTTCGCTGGTTTGCAGATTACTGTTTGTGGTGGTGACCAACGCGCTGGCTTCAGACAATAAGCGCTTGCTGAACTGTCGATACTTATTAATCTCTTGGCGAGACTGAATCATATTGCCGTACTTTTCCAATAGCGCATCACCGCCAGACAGAAGTGATGCATAGGCTGGGTCATCACCTGCTGAAAGTGCCGCGGCTCCGGTCTGATCGTTGCCATACTTAAGTTGCTGGAATTGCGCTACAAACTGCGTATTGATATCTCTGAAACGCTGAAAACTACTGTCATCGCTGGCAAGTCGTATAGGGGAAAAGGTGAGCAGTTCTTTGGTTTCTGCTTGTAAGGCCCCTAAGGATGCCTTGTGGGAAGCAAGATATTGAGATGTTTGATAGGCCATCGAGGCCCCCAAAATACAAGTAATAAGACCTATTATGCCAACAATCAACGAAACTCCGGCTTTTGGTGAAAATTGAGCAAGATTGGCCATTGGATGGATGACTCCCTAGTTAAAACCCTAAATAACGGCATGTGCGTAACCTATCACGCGAGTAACTTATATAGACATACCCACAGAAAAAAATCTCTCAGTTTCCTAAAAGTTAAAAAGTGTGATTTATTTCACCATTTTTAGCCGAAAATTTAATCTTCCATCGTCTCTATAGGTAACACCGGTGTCGTGTAGGGAGTTTGCGTAGCTGACTCCTGAGTATTGACATTGATTAAGGACGGTTGCGTATATTACGGTTGGGTATATTTATGTTGAAGAGATACACACAGGTAGCAATGGCTATTGCATTAACCACAGCGGTGTCAGGGTGTGCGTGGTACACAGGGTTGGCGGACCCTACCGCAGAGCGTTCTGCACGTATTGGAAAATATACCGCAGATCCTGCTAATACATATATGCAGCGGTTTGAAGAGCTTCAACAGCGCATAGAAGCGTTAGAAAGAGAAAATCACCGCTTACGCTCACCGAAGAGCACACGAAAGGGCTCGCAGTTAGGGGCCGCATCGGCCATCGTTCCGCATAAAGCCCCCGCAGTGGATGAAAGTGACAGCGTCATTAGTCAGGTGAAGCTCAAAGTCAGCCAAGCCGTATTGGCCATCGATAATATACTGAGTCAATTAAATACAGCAGAGGTAGCGGAGGTTGTAGAGCAACCGGAGCCTGTGGCTTCTGCTAGCATGCCTCAAGATGATGTGCCTCAGGATAACTTGGTTGCAAGCTTGTCCCCTGTACCGGCAGTATCCGATATGCATGGTCCAGAAAACAGAGTGAATGGCATTCTTGAGCGTGATGGGAGTGGTGATGTGGTTAGATCAACCAGTTACCTGCCATCAAGTGAGCCTAAGTTTAACTTCTCTGTTGTCTATAGCTATCCAGAAGTCACTCCTTGGAATGCGATGTGGCAAATCTTGGAAGATGCCAATGAACATGATAAATGGCGCGGTGTTAACAAAACCAAACCGGCTTACTTTATTTACGTAGGTGCTTACGTGAGTGAGCAAGATGCCACCAATCGACAACAGAACCTGTTAACAATCACCGGCCAAGAACCTGATTTACGCAAGCGTGCAATAAATCGCGCAATTGCCGCAAATTAATTGTGCAATTTTTCGCATTCTTTTAAGCAGCCCTCGTCTATATAGAAAACGTATTAGAACAAGGCATTTTTAGGCGTTAACGATCCAAAGTTAGACGCAACATGGAAGCAACTATGAAACAAACAACTTTGATCGCCACCGCATCAGCGTTAGCCATCGCATTATCAACGCTGTCTATTAACACCGCCGTTGCTGAGTCTAGCGGGGTGACACAAGAAGAGCTAGATGCTCTAAAAGTGCAGTTAATCGAAGCGAAGAGCGCAGTAGAAAATGCCGAACGCGTAGCTGAAGATATTGTACAAACAGCCAAAGCCGATGCAGATAGAATTTTGCAAGAAGCTAACGTAACCGCAGGACAGGAAAATAAAATACAGCCATTGGTGGTAAAGAACGCAGCAGTAGCCGTAGAAATTTCCGCAGGAACCATTGAGGAGATAGCTACGGCCATTATGCCTGAAGGCTGGCGTATTTTGGTTGATGTAAAAGACCCGAAGATTAAAGAGCGACGCTTTCAGTATGTGAGTACCAAGGCAAGAGAGCAGGCATTATCGGACTTATTAAATTCTATCGATATGAGCCATCAATACTTCTTCGAATTACTTGATAGTAACGGTGAGCCATCACCACTGCTTGTTATTAGCCAACGATAAACCAGGACATATTGATAGTTATGAAAAATGTATTTAAGCCTTTATTGATCGGTGTTGTTGTGGGTGGGTTGGTAAATGGGTGTGGGTTAACGCCCCATTCAGAGCAGTTAAAATATGCGCCGCTGCAAAAGCAGGAGCGAAAGATCGTTGTTGAGACGGCTGCGACTTATCTTCGAGAGGTTACTCCTGAAGAAGAGAGCTTACAGATAAAAGTCTCTTATGTGGGTACGGCTACATTAATCGATGCGATCAGAGAGCAGTTGCCCAAACTTAATATTATGCCGGCAGACGATAACGTTGATCTTTTGAAAATGGTCAGTATTTATGCCAACAAGATGCCTTTAGAGGACTATATGGCCTATTTGTCTGCACTCACGGGTTATGACATATCGTTAGAAGGCAATATGGTCTGGGTGCGTTCCTTTGTTGAAAAAGAGTGGAATGTCGCTATGTTCTCGTCGACCCGTAATGTCAGCCTTAAAGCGGGTGAAGCGATTGGCGGCGGTAGCAGCGGTAGTGATGATAGTGGTAGCAGTAGCGGTGGTGGTAGCGGTAACAATACCGTGTCAACTTCATCAAATGAGGATGAGTGGGAAATTATTGTCGACGCGACAAAAGCGATTGTGTTGGAGAAGGACAGTAGTGAGAAAAAGGGAATGTCGCCCTATGTACAAGCATTGCGTTCTGTCGGCACCTTGAGTGTTGGGGGTAGCCCGAGGCGGGTTGAGGCGGTAGACCAGTTTGTAAAAAATGTGATGGCAAAAGGAACGCGTCAGGTCAATATATCTGTACAAGCATATGACGTGGTGCTAGATGATAGTCGGGCAGCAGGAATTGATTGGAGTGCACTGTCATTTAGTAAAGTGCTAAACGGGAACCAAGTTGATTCACTGTTTAGTGCCAGCAATAGCTCTGTATTCTCCAGTAGCGTGCCAATGAATACTCAGGTTAGCGTTGATGGTAAGTATTTTGATGGATCATTTATGTTGAACTTCCTCAATCAATTTGGAGAGGTGGAATTACTGAATCAGCCAAATATTACCGTAAGAAATGGCGTATATGCATATATATCTACAGGGGAAGAGTTGTCTTATGTAGGTAAAGTAACGCGGGAGTTTCCGGTAAATAGCTTAGGCGTTGCACAAAATACAGGGGTGATTTCTGAGTTTGAACCTGCATCTGTACGGGTTGGTGTGACTCTCGCCGTGGTACCAAGAATTCTAGATGACGAACGTATTATGTTAGATATTTGGCCAGTGGTAAGTACTAAATCTGGAGACTTTACGATTGGTGATATTCAAATCCCCAATCTTTCGCTGCACGATATGTCGACACAGGTTATCGTAAAGAACGGTCAATCCATTCAGCTGGGTGGATTTATACGGCGGTCCATCGCAAAAAAATTACAGAACTTACCTTGGAAAGAAAAGCTCACGGGTATGTTAGTGAACCCATTGTTTGAAAGCGAAAGTGATGTTGTTGAACGTAGAGAACTTGTGTTAACCGTCACGCCCACCGTAATCGATGAGATTTAATTGTGTCTGATTTTTTTGCGGAGTTTGTGAACATCCCCGTCACTATTGAAGGTCGGTGCGTTATATTGATGCCGGACTTGGTGGGTATTGTCCCTTTAAGTGAGCAGCACCTGTATGTTGAACTGCAAGAAGCCGTTAACCAAACGCCAGCTATTCACGTTAATGAAGCCGACATAGAAAATATTCGAGAAACGTATCCCGACGTGCCTATCTACGGTCTTTGGCAGACGCTAATTAATAGTGGCCTTGTGTCTTATCGTAAGTCGCTTCAGGTAGTCCAGTCTTCTCCGATGGATGGGTTTTACATCCATTGTGACTTAGGTCGAGCCGAGTTTTCGGGAGATTATGAGGCCGGTTTTTTTGCCGCAGATGCGAGCTTCACCCTCGATGATGCGGCGGTGATTGCGCCGGATCTGGGTAACTTATCGTTGCCCGAAAACCAGGCGCAGATGGCTGAAGAACTTCAAGCTAAACGAAAAAAGAAAGCTCGAGCTGCTTGGATTAGCAGTGTATCAGTGGCTGCATGTGTAGTGTTGTTGGCTACAGCAACAGATTTCTCCTTGTTACAGTATCACCGCTACGAGAATCAAGAGATATTGGATAAATCGGCTATGCGAGATTATTTGTTGGCAGGTTTGGATGGGCTAAAAACATCAAGAATCACCGACGTACCGAATGATCATGAAAAAATCACTAAGATCGCTGAAGTCTGGGCTTACGAAAAGCAGCTAACGACTCAAGGAGCTCAAGAATTTAAGCAAAATGATTTTACCTTCATATTTCCCGACAGGGGAGCTGATCCTAGTAGTCACGTCGGGTGGTTTAACACGGAATATAGCCTTAAAAATTCAGGGGAATGGGTTGTTAACGTAACTGTGGGGGCTTTGTAATGGAATTGTTTCATAAGGGGAAAAAAATTCTGAATTCATGGGGGGTTATGCAATGGGCCATTATATTGGTGGTGCTGGTATTGTGTAGCCACAAAGTATTTAAGCGTCAGAGCACTCGCATTCAGCAAGCCTCCCAGGAAAATGTTGCTTTTCTTGAACAGGATATTCAGGAATTTAATTCGATGGCGGAGCGCCTTGGACAGATGGAGGAGTTGCCTCCGGTAAGGTCCCAATGGGCATATGTCTCGGCTATTGCTGATGAGTTTGGGGTGATATTAAGCCGTAAGGATGGGGGGCGGGGTGAGTATTACAAAGGCCCCCTGGCGTCCTGGGATGGCTCCATAAGTGGCAGCCCGGGAACCGTTCTTGTTACGGCTGATGCATTTCAGCAAACGGTACCGACATTTCTTTATGAGCTATCCATATCGAAAGGTAAGGCGACCTTGAATTTTGCGGTGTTGGGCGGGCAATAAGTTATTACCGATAAGCGGTGAGAACCGAATTTACAAAGTACCTTAGTTGAGATTAAAACAATGAGACATAAACTATACGTAAAAGTGATTGCCATTGCATTAATGCAGTTGATTGGCAGTGGTGTATATGCTGAATCAATAGATGGTGCAAAGATACTGGAGCAGGAAGCGTCTCGAGCCAGAGAGCTACAAAAACTGGAGTATCAAGCGAAACTACTGGAGCAGCGGGCAAGAGTGGCTAAAGCTTACCAAGAGCTTAAACAATCAGGTGGTGCTGTACCAGGCGATTTTTCCGGGATGTATGGGCTACAAGAGCAAACGGCAGCGCAACCTTCTTCTAGCGCTGTCCCAATTGCGGCAACAGCACCTAGTTATGCCGTACCAACAGCAGTGCCAAAGTTGAAAAAAATGATGGGTAAAAGTGCTCTATTTGAAACAGCAAGTGGTCAGGTCGTTGCCCATGTAGGGATGTTGTTGCCGGGCGGCTACAAATTGTTATCGTTAAATGTTGCCTCAGGTGCGCAGCTGGAAAAGAATGGCATGATCTATCTTGCGGCAATTGGCTGGTAAGTCCAATGGCAAAGGTAGCTCGCTCAAGGTTAGAAATTCAGTTTGAGAAATTGATCTCGGTATTGGTCGATAAACAAACGCTAACGACGAAGGTCGCTCGCAATATTTCGGTTCCTGATCGTTTGGATGCAATTGTTCCGCGCTTGTTGGAGCAAGGAGTGGATGATGTTCAACTAGCGACGGCTTTGGCGGAAATTTACCACTGTGAACTGTATCGGCAGGACGAGCAGGGCATCGGCGATCTTATTCGAAGTAGCCACGATAAGTGTCCATGGTTAATATCATCTGATATTTTGTATGTCACAAACCCCTATGATCGTGAGCAAATAGAGCCGTTAATTCGTCGCAAAAAAGACCCTAAAGACCATTTGCATTTTGAGAAGCTAGGCGTGTTGGCAATGTCGGATTTTGAGTCGGACGATGTGTTGCGAGCCAACTACGATGTTGCCATTGCCAGTGAAACCACAGGGTTATGGGCGCAGGAGTTTGTCGATAACCTGCTGAATGAAGCGATAAACCGTAAAGCCAGTGATATACATATCAACCCTGAGTCCCATGGTGGTGTCATCAAGTTGCGTATTGACGGTCGATGTCAGTTATCGAGCATCCCTGATATTCAAACTATTTCCATCGATAGGTACCGTTTGGTCGCAAATAACTTAATGGAACGTGTGGGTAAGCAAAATAATTACCTTGAACCCAGTAGCGGTTACCTTGTATTCCAAGCGGCTCATAAACAGGTCAGTATGCGATTGGAAATGGCACCGGTAAAAGTCTTCACTGAAATCAAACCCAAGCTGACAATACGTGTATTAAACAATATGCGTTCGATCAGCCGCATGGATCAATTGGGCTTATCAGAAGAGCATGTGGATATTTTACGGTCGATGGGACGTCGATCCAATGGCTTGATCGTAGTCACAGGCCCCACCGGTAGCGGAAAATCTACCACCCTAAAATCCTTATTGCGCGATATACGAGATCAATTTCCCGAAAAATCCATCTATACCATAGAAGACCCTGTAGAAGATCAACTTGATGGTATCACCTCCTTGGAAGTCTCTCAGCATATGGGGTTTTCTACGGCACTAAAATCGTTATTAAGGCATGACCCTGATGTCATTATGGTGGGTGAAATTCGTGATGCAGAAACGGCGGAGCTCGCCTTAAGGGCGTCGATGACAGGCCACTTGGTACTAACGACACTACACACCAATGATTCCCATGGAGCTATTAATAGATTAGCCAATCTGGGTATGGACCGGGCGCTTATCGCAGAGAATTTATTGGCGGTGACGGCGCAGCGTTTGGTTAATAGAGTCTGCACTCACTGCTCTAGCAACAAAGCTATTTCTGAAGAAGTCAGTCTGTGGGAAAGCTACGGTGAGGTTGCCGAGTTAAATGGAGTGGGCGATACGGTGCCAGTACTTGATCCAGATGCTGGCTGTCATAAGTGTAACTTTGGTTATGTGGGGCGGCACCTGGTTAATGAGGTATTTGTAAATGATCGGGTGTCAGAAAAAATGATCGCAAAGGGTAGTGGCAGTAATGATATTCGGTTCGCACAACAAGAGCGTAAGGTATTCAAAGACCTATGGGATGATGGTATTCGGCTCGCCAAAAAAGGTATAACAACGTTGGATGCACTTGAGGTGAAAATATCGCCACTACATGTGGCGAGAAATAGGTTAGATAGCGTGAGAGCTGAGGTGTCTAAAGTGGATATTGATAAGGTGTCAGAATGCGACAATTTTTTCGGCTTAGATGCCATAAATCAGTAAATTCCTTGTGTGGTGATCGTCTTCTTAGATAACCAATACCAAACCCTGTAGAAGAGATAAACTATGATAATCCGTAAGCAAAAAGAAAAAGGCTTTACTCTTGTTGAGTTAATCACAGTGATAGCCCTTGTATCCTTGTTGGCAATTTACCTAAGCGTGGAAATGAATGATGCTGGAGAAGATGCGAAAGTAGCGATGGCATCGGCATTTTTACTATCCAATGTTCCTCAAGCAATAAATTCGTTTAGGGCACGGCATGCGGGAGCTTGCGATTTTGATAATCTCAATGTCAATGAAGCAACTGACAATTTAACTGACAGAGGGTTGTTCGCTACTACTCCTTGGGGAGATACATGGGAGGCGAACTATAATGCTTCCGCAAGACAGATAACAGTTTCTTTCCCTACCACAAATGCTGAAAACCCGACTGCTGCAGCAGAGGATATAGCAGCTTCTGCAGCTGGAAAGCCTCAGGTAGCAAGGGCTTCTGGTGGTGCGGCGGATACAGCCGACACTATACTTTTTAGTACGGCTACCACAGTAACCACGACGGATTATCTGATTAGTTGTACTGCGGCTACAGACATGGCTTGCATAACATACGTTTGTAACTAAATATGCAATTTATTGTTAATTATATTGACTCCAAAGGTGGCCAGGCTTCTCTTAAAATAGAAGCTACCACCAAGGAAGAAGCCCGCTGGAACTCCAAAATCCCTGAGCGCCGAATTGTCTCAGTCAGTGAGGATTTTGCGGGTAAGCTGGCCTTCTTGCTGGAGCCACCTAGGCCTGACGTTAAAAATCAGGCCGTGTTTATGCAGACGCTTAGCAGTTCCTTATCGTCCGGTCGAACGGTGCATCAAGGTGTTGAATCCTTGCTAACCAGCAATGGTTGGATTAAATATAAAAATGAAAGCCTGACAGAATGTGAAGGCTTATCAGATTATCTTAAATTATTTCGCTTTGAACGTTTTGCCATTTTAATGGCTAGAGCGGCGGAAAAAACCGGGGCGTTATCGGCAGCACTGCGAGAAGTTTCACGTTACCTTTTAACCCAGGAGCGAATTCGTGCTGAGGTGAGTGGTGAGCTTCGTTTAGGCATTATCTATATAATTCTTGGATTGGCTTTTTTTACCATAATACCAACCTTTATCGGGCCAACGTTATTGGAGATGAGTACGGGTAATCATCCCTCAATCAAACCAAATTACTTTACCTTAGCATTGATTACAGCCGGTGAATTAATCCGCGGCTATGGCTATTTTGTGTTGATAGGTGTTGCTGTTTCTATTAGTCAATACAAATTCCTGTGGCAGTATATTCGCAAGGCACCTTTCTTTAATTTATTCTATAAAAAACAGCTACTCGATAGAGGTACGCAATTCTTATCGGTATACCGCATGCTTAGAGCGTCGGGTTTTGTCGATTCAGAAATTATTTACGAATTACTCAATTCGACAACTGGAGAGACCCGTGAGGTCTATGGACGTATATACGCACATCTAGCGACTTCCAAAGATATTCAAGATGCCTTTGAGCCCGATGATTGGGACCCGGTGGTGATTGATAGTATGTCCATTATTAACGAGGTGGATGATGAAGAGCAGCAACATATTATGAGCGCATTGGAAGATACCATGCAGCTGCAGAATCTACATGCGGCCCGTTCTATATCGAAAGCATTGTCGCGTATTGGATTTATACTTATGTTGAGTTCAGTGGTCGCTGCCGTGGTTGGTTTCTATTTGCCGCTAGCGGGCGGTGCATCAAACGGTTTACACTAATGAGCAGGAACAACGCGGGTTTTACATTAATAGAAATTCTATTGGTGATGGGGCTCGCGGTATTCATGAGCGCTCTGCTCTATGTGCCAGTAACAGACGGTCTTCGAGATATTCGTTTTAAGGCAATGGTCGCAGAAGCCCAAAGTAAAATTAATCTATGTTTACGAGATAATCTTACGCAAGCGGATTGCACCACAAGTGTTAATTCTAATCTTCACCCTGATCTTAGTGAATGGAATGCTGGTGGGTATACGATTACTCCTACAGGGACATCAAATATACTTGTGCTCTCGGTGGATATGCCTGCTGAAGATAGTGCTCGAACATTTATGGGGGTAAGTTTTGATACTTCTGGATCAGTCACTAAGATGGTAGTTTACCCCCGTCAAATAAGTTTAGCGCCAATGGCCTATTCGTTACATTCTGTCGCGGATCAAAAAAATCCAATTCTCACGCCCTAAGGTATATCAGTAATGAAAAATAGTGCTCACGGATTCACCCTCGTCGAGATGCTCCTGGTGATTGGTATCTTGGTATCCATGGCGGCGTTCTCGGCTCAGCGATACTTAAATGATTACCAGTTAGAGAAGGCACAGACCTACGCAACGGATATGATGACAATTGCCAATGCTGCGGTTTCACATAGTTATGATAATGATTACAAATGGAGTGACGAATCCAATGCGGGAGATCCTTGTAGTGGGCTGGTCGAAAATTTGGGGGGCTCAGGTTATTATGATGAGCAAGCGATTAATATAGAGAGTTATGCAGAGTCTGAGTACACAACCAGCTGTGATATATCAACGCCGACAGCACCCGTATTGAAGATTACAAAAGACTTTGGTGATGTCGAGTTGGCAAAAATTATTGAAGGTATGTTGCCTGCGGCGTCTGTGACGGGGTCAGAAGTAACGATGTATGTCCTTAAACCCAGGGGAGGGGGAGGTTCGGAGGTTGGGGTGATCGAAGCTGATGATGCAATTGGGTCTAAGACTGGAATTGTAGTCGATATGCCTGAATGCGGAAGTGAGTTGAAATTTTTTGCGCAGCCATCAGAAATATGTAGCCCCGATGAATTTGGTGTTGAGTCCTATAGAGTAAGAGTTTCGGACACTGCCACTCAATGGGGAAGATATTTGGAAGTAAAATCCACCAGGTTCTTAGCTGATTATATCAATGTTTCATCGTGTGGTTCTGGCGACATCAAATTCACCTATGCTATCACCTGCGGTTAAGGGGGTCCTATGTTAAGTAACAGTCCTCGGCAGGAGAAAGGGATCGCTCTAGTACATTTATTAGTCATATTGTCGGCAAGTGTGTTTCTTCTTGCATTTGCTAATATAGATAAACGGGCGTCAAGCGACCAGAATTTGGCTAGCTTGACGAGTGCTCGGGTAAGTTTTGCTCTAAACGAAGCGCATACATATTTTAAAGATAATGGTCGGTGGCATTATGACTCATTATGTCAAAGCGACTCTCTTATTACTGACAAAAATTCGCTAAAAACAGGTTGGGGTGGTGATTTTACTTATGAATGTGAAAGTAATGGATCGGAGTATTCGGTAAATTACCAAGTGCCCAATGAGCGAGTGGCTTATTTTGTGGGTTCTTTTCCAGGAACTGAGGTAGGGGGCACTGTTGATGGCTGGACAGGCCTGAAATCAAGTATTGATCGGAATGCGAAAATCTCCACCGAGAATACAAAATATATTGAGATTGTTGAGTCTGTGCTGTTCGAAAATAAAAGTGGAGAGACTTCGGCTGTAGTTGAATCTGAAAATTGTGACAATAGTGGCGAATCGAACTGGATTCCGAGCATCTCCGGTTTTTGTGCGAAATCGAAAATTATTCGTGGCTGGAGGGTTCAGTCTGAGAATTTAGGAAGCAATAAAAGAAAATATTCGTTAGAGGTAAAGCGAGATACCTACCATTTTTTGGATCTACTTCATGTGTTCCCCATTTATAAATGGAGAAAGTCGGATGTAGCTTGCGGTGACGATGACGATGACGATGACGATGATAGTGCTAGTGAGGAAATACCACTTAGTGTCTCCGTCCTAATTCAATGTGAGAAACCTTGATAAATAGTGCCAGGTAAGGAGTACTCTTACCTGGCATATTACCTTAATAGATCTTTATGACGTCACGAGGCTTGCCTTCGCCGCTATCCATTAAATCCAGATAAATCAGATTATCGTTATTGGTTAAGTACTTGGTTCGGCTTTGAGATACCCACTGTTCAAACTCATAGTTATATATAATGTCGGTTTCTTCCCATTCTCCGTTGATGTTACTGAAGACATGAATAAATGAGGATAATTCACCGGGAATGGTGCTTTCAAGTGCCGCTACTAACGCTAAAAAATTGTCCGTTTTGTAGATGCCTTCAGCGATGTCATGGCTAGATGCCATCCCGAAATTTGCAGCATAGATTTTATCCCCTGCATTGTTAATTTTTGCGCGACTATAGGAATCTGGGTGTGGAATTGCGGCATAAAGGGTTTGATCATATAACCACTCAGTACCGTTAAACGTAAATATACTAATGCCTGGCACATCACTTCTGTCATCTTCCCTATCAGACATGATTAGCGTTTTTCCATCTTCGCTAAGTTCTACTAAGCCTTGGGATCTACTGGATGCTGGAGATTGAAGAATTGTGGTTGTCCACTCACCGTTGTCATAATTGGATATGCCAAACCCTATGCCGCTAGAAAAAGCGAGAGTTGTACCATCTTGACTCATATCGAATGATCTGATAGATAACCCTAATGAGATGTCATTTTTTAAGACCCATTGATCATTCTCGATAAGAAAATGCTCCGCTACACTGGGGTTCAGTCCAGGTTCTAGCGGATCGCTAATAACTACAATGCTGTCGCCTATACCGCTAATGCGAACAAATATGCCATAATTTCGCAGGTGGGCACGGGTGGCAGTTTCAATAATTTGAGTTTCTTGCCATTGGCCTCCTGTCCTGTCGTAGACATAAGCTGCCCCAGCGGCTCGTTGTTCAGCTGAATACGAGTGCAGCATTGCTCCAACAATAATGCGGTTTCCGTCATCGCTAATATCAATGGACGACCCAAAGAGGTTGCCGAATCCACAAAAGCAATTGTAATAGTCATCTGTGAGAGGAGGGCTATTGGTTGATGCTTTTAGATACCCATCGAGCTGCCATTGATTATTGATCTTTTTGAAAACGTAAACGGCACCGACTCTTGAGTTATCTACCCCTCCTGTTGCGGGATCAAACAGTATATTTGTATGTCCGGCATTGATGAGTGACGAATAACTTGAATCACTGGTGGATCCGATGGCTAGCGTATTTCCATCAGCAGACATGGCCATTTCGCCGCCATATTGTGATCCATTAATAATCGGACCCACATCTACAATATCCTGCCAGTATGGATTCAATATAGTCTCAATACTGTCTTGCATGTGTTCGGTTGTTAGCTCTCTAGTTGTGACTGTATTGCAATCAGTTTCGCTGTCTACACAGGAAGACAGCATATAGCGAGCGCCACTCCAGTGGGTATCAAGAGTTGAATTGGCTATTTCGAACTGAGTATCTTCGGTGCAATACTCTGCATCAGTATCTACCGAATCGTCACCGTCATCGGCAACTTTCAAAGCGGTGAATCCAGAGTCACCATCAGCATTGACTAGCAATTGATAGCAAACGCTTTCATCTTCTTCTACTTCGACATCAGCCCACTCAAAAATGAGCTTTGAGGGTTCTGATGTAATGCGAAATTGTTCAGTATCCTCGGGGAGTTGATTTGTTGCGACAGGTCCACCGCCACCGCCCCCACCACCGCCACCGCATGCTGTGAGTAATAATGACCCAGCAACAACGAGTCCTAAATATGGCTTCATATATTATTCCTTAATAGTAATGAGATTATGGTTTTAACCGTACATATAGACCCATAAGGGGCAAGCATTCTATGACAAAAGTGAATATTCACGGTAATAAACGTTAATTGTTTTGTGGTTTGAATGCTTGTTGAGCAATTTTTGGGTTGTGTTGCGTTACCCGGCCTAATATTCGCTAATTTGCGCCCTATTTACTCGGGTAAAAAACGGCGTTTTCCTTTTTTATAGAGGGTCTATTCTAAAGCCAAGCTTCAGCTTGGTTTTAGTTAGAATTATGAATGTATGGAATTTACACAGTAAGGAAATTGCTATGTCGGTAATATCAAAAGGCGCTATATTGAGCTCTATTGGGCTCTCGGTTGCGTTATCGGGTTGTGTGGGAACGGATTTACCCAAATTTTTGAGTGATGCGCCAGAAGGTTGTAGCTTCAGCGTTGGTGCTAATCAGTATCCCTTAGAAGGTTTTAGCCAGCTCTTGGCGAATGTGACAGGGCTAGTGTGTCTCGATGAGCCACTTGAAAATGTAGATGGCATTGAGTCATTAGAAAAACTAACTACGTTGACGTTAGTTAATGCAGGGCTTACGGATCTGAGTGGCGTGCAAAGTTTGTTGCTACTTGAAGAGGTGGATGTTTCAAAGAATAGCCTTTCAGATATTAATGGGCTAACTGACTTGCCGGTGTTGGCGAAGTTGGATATTAGTGATAACAACATTAGTACGACTGATGCCATGTCCGCGATGCAAGGCCTGACATCGCTAAACCTAGCAAACAATCAATTGGCCGGTGATATTACTGAGCTAGGTGCACTGGATAAGTTGGTCAATCTACAACTTAATGGAAATCCACAGATTGATTGTGCAGATATTTCTATATTAGAAAGCGCACTGGAGACGGTGGATGCTCCTTCTATCATCGTTCCCCCTAGTCATTGTGCATCTACCATTGTATTGGACACAGGCTCGTCAGAATCGGTAGATAACAATACACAAACGCCACCGTTTGAATTGTTGCAAATAGTGGGGGCAGAATCGCCTGATGATATTACATTAATACGTATCGAGAATGATCTTCGGGTCGAATTAGCGGACGGTGTTAGCTTTGTTAACTTTCAAGGCTGGTTTGTTGATGGTTCGGTCCCCATCAGTTTGGTGAGTTTTGGTGATGGATCTGAATATACTTTTGCAGAGCTTCAAGCGCTGATTGGTATTCATATCACATTGACGAATCAAGCGGATGAATACACAGGGAGTGAATTCGCCGATATTATCGATGGTTTGGCTGGCAACGACATTATTGGTGGCGCGGGTGGTAGAGATACTATTATCGGCGGTTCTGGTTTTGATACCTTGAATGGTGGCGCTGGCGACGGTGATCTACTCGTAGGTGGTTATCGTGATGAAAATGGGGTTCATAAAGGTGATAGCGTTCCAGATACTTATCTCTTTAATGAAGGTGACGGCAACGATACTATTGTAGATTTCGATTTTTTGACTTCTGACCAAGGGCATTTGACCTTTGGTGAAGGTATTGGGGCAGAAGGCGTTCAATTGGAACGTGAAGGCGATAACCTAACTATTGCTGTGAATGGTCAAGACTCTGTCACTGTTTTAAATTGGTATGTGGATTCAGACTATCGGTTGTCAACATTTACGTTTGATGGTGTTGCAGTGAGTGTGGTTGCCTATATGGGGTCTCATGAAGTGATGGGAACCGACGGTGAAGATATATTTGATGGCACAGAGACTAGCGATATCCTGAATGGCGCTGGTGGTGATGATGTTATTAATGGTAAGGCAGGTAACGATTGGTTATTGGGTGGTGATAATAGGGATACGATAATCGGTGGTTCAGGTTTTGATACGTTGAACGGCGGTGCAGGGGACGGTGACTTACTTGTGGGAGGTTATCGTGATGAAAATGGGATGTATACCGGTGACAGCGTTCCAGATACTTACCTCTTTAATGAAGGTGATGGTAACGATACCATCGTAGATTTCGATTTTTTAACGTCAGATCAAGGACATTTGATTTTTGGCGAAGGTATCGGTGCAGAAGATCTTCAGTTGGAGCGTGAAGGCGACAACTTGACCATTGTTGTTAATGATCAAGACTCAGTTACTGTTTTAAATTGGTATGTGGATTCAGACTACCGGTTGTCAACATTTACGTTTGATGGTGTTGCAGTGAGTGTGGTTGCCTATATGGGGTCTCATGAAGTAGTGGGAACGAGCGGTGTAGATATCTTTAATGGTACAGCGTCTAGCGATTTCATTAATGGTGCTGAAGGCGACGACGTTATTAAAGGAAAAGAAGGTAACGACCAATTGTTTGGTGGTGGAGGTCAAGATACGGTAATTGGTGGATCAGGTTTTGATACGTTGAATGGTGGTGCAGGCGATGGTGATCTGCTTGTGGGCGGTTATCGTGATGAAAACGGAGTTTATACAGGCGACAGCGTTCCTGATACTTACCTTTTTAATGAAGGTGATGGAAATGATACCATCGTAGATTTCGATTTTCTGACGTCAGATCAGGGACATTTGATCTTTGGCGAAGGTATCGGTGCAGAAGATGTTCAGTTGGAGCGTGAAGGCGACAATTTGACCATTGTTGTTAATGATCAAGACTCCGTCACTGTTTTAAATTGGTATGTGGATTCAGACTACCGATTGTCAACATTTACGTTTGATGGTGTTGCAGTGAGTGTGGTTGCCTATATGGGGTCTCATGAAGTGGTGGGGACGAGTGGTGTAGATATCTTTAATGGCACTGCGTCTAGCGATGTCATTAATGGTGCTGGAGGCGACGACGTTATTGACGGAAAAGAAGGTAACGACCAATTGTATGGTGGCGGTGATCAAGATACGGTAATCGGTGGATCAGGTTTTGATACCTTGAGCGGCGGTGAAGGGAATGGTGATCTACTTGTGGGAGGGCATCGCGATGAAAGTGGCGCTTATTCGGGAGACGGTGTTCCAGATACTTACCTTTTTAATCGAGGGGACGGTATTGATTCGATCGTAGATTTTGACTTCTTAAGCTCTGATCGAGGACACTTAATCTTCGGTAACGGTATTCTTGTCGCAGAAACTACCCTTAGGCGGGAAGGTGATGACCTTATCTTCGTCACAAGCTCAAGTGATGAGGTTCGAATAGTGAACTGGTATGTCGATTCTGACTATCAACTTGCGACGGTGACATTTAGTGATAGTGATGCAATGAATGCCGTCGATTTTGTAGAAAGCAGGATGGTATCGGCAAACTAATCGAGTGAATGGTTCCACCAGGCGGCTAATATCCAAGTTGTGATATTAGCCGTTATTTACCCCCCAATCATTACCGTCGGCGCGCCAATAATAATGGTTCCACCGTGGGCAGTCTTATCTCCCATTCTTGCGGCGGGTTTGTTCCCAATCAGTACCGATCCACTACCTTTTGCGATGGTATCTGGTGGACCAACGCAGACGGCCATATCGCCTAATCTTGCCGCAGGCATACCGGCTATTAGCACATTAGGCTGACCCACAACCACTGGCCCACCCACATGTGGTACAGGCCCGGTGGATGCCGGACAAATATGAAAATCACCAATTCTAGCGGCTGGGGGCACAGGTTATTCCTTTCTGTTAAATATAAGGTTCTACACGTCTACAATTATAGAGACAACGACCACACAAGATATTTGTGAGAAATGAGAGTAAAGTCAAAATAGTGGATAGATTAAAGAATAGGGTCGTCAATCTACACTATGCTAAATAGCATGAGTGTTAGGAGATGAGTATGCCTAAAGAGACGTTAAAATCGTCAGTATCTGAATTGCGTGATCAGTTGGATATGGAAGACGCTGTGGATGAAACACGTAAAGAAGAACTTGAAGCGCTGGCAAGCCGTATAGAGTCTATGATAAACGGTGATGGCGAGCACTGGGAAGATACCTTGGTGCATGGCCTGGAGCAACAATTGGTCCGTTATGAGGAGGAGCACCCGGTGCTGACTCGGACTATTCAAAATGTGTTGAATGCGATCGCTGGACTTGGGGTCTAGTGATCTTCTCACTTCCTCAAAGCATCATTTTTCCTCAACTGTAAAATCTTGGCATCACCTTTGCTTCTACAGTGTTACCAGTACATCTATTTGTAATGTACTGGCTACTGTTAAGTAAGGAGTGAATACCATGTCGCCTGATTTAAAAATGCCGGTTTCCATTACCACAAATACTCCCGACGTTGATTTTGGTGCGGGGCTAGATTCTGTTGCTAAACAAAAGCTTAGTAGTGATAGTGGAGCGTTTAATAACGAATATAGGCGGCAGGTTGACGCGCAGGAATCAAGGCGTGCACAACAGCAATCAGATGCACGGCAGGCTGATATGCGGGCAGATCAAGCCCGTAGAGCAAAGGATGATCGGTTGGCGGATCAACGGGCAGATCGGCGAGAACAGGATAGGCGGAGCGGCAATGATTTGCCTGATAAAGGCCGGGAGGCGGAAAGGGATGTACGGGTTGCCGCACGAAAGACTGCTGATCATGATAGAAATACGCCGGCGTCTAAGGCTAATGATACGCGTAACCAAGGGCCAGATAAGCACACACGAAACAAGACGGTTGAAGAAAGTAGCGATACTGGCCCAATGAAAGCCGAACAGGCAACAACGGTCGAATCCGCTGATGGTAATCAAAAGCAGGAGGTAGAGGAAGTAACGGATACCGCTACGCAAACCTCGGAAACCCAACCCGGTGTGTCCGTCGAGCAAGCGACATTGGTCGAGGGGAGGGCGGAAGCGGGGGATGATTTATCGCCCTATTTTCTTCAACAGCTGTCCGGAGCGAATGCTTCGCAGCGTGAGGATGGGTCAGCCAGTGGTCTAACTGAGTTGGAAAACATAACGCCAAAAGCAGGGCTAGAGCAATGGATGGGGCAAACACTGTCAGGCGACCCTAGCACGGCAGATGGAGTGGAAGGTGACGACGATTTGAATGCCAAGGCGTCGATATTGAGCGAGAGTGTGAAAGGCGCATTGGGTAAGGGAGTGGTGGGTGAGGGAGCAACGATATCGAGTAATAGCGAGACGGTTGCAGTCAGCTCGAAAGTCAGCGAATTGAATGGATCTGTGCAAGAGCAAGTCAAGGGCGCGCCAGAGGTAACGGGTTTGTTAGGTGAGAGAGTGACAGATAAATTACCTAAGGAGCCTTCCGTTTCACAAGTAAACCCTTTGGCGCAAGCAGTGAATACGGCTAATCTCCGACGTGATATACATTCTCAGCAGTCTCGTGTTGGTGGTGAGCCGAGCGCAACGCTGAGCCCATCGTCAAATGACGGAAGCAGCGGTTTTCCCCTCAGTGAAGTAAAGCAATTGATGCAAGAACGAAAAGCATTGTTGGAGGGAGGGAATCAATCCATTAAGAATAGCAATGAAGAATCTATGGTGTCCCAGGCTGATAAATTATTAGCCGCAGATAAGAAACTCGCAGGGGGAATGGACGTGTTAAGGCAGTTGCGCATACCGGGAGCAGAGGCTAAATCGTCAACCCTAGACGATAGCTCGTCCGGCGTAAAACCCCTGCCTTTTGCTAGAGCATTGGATCAGATGAGTACGGTGAAAACGGAAGAGGTCAAGCCATTTAGTACAACCATATCGACGCCGATGAACAAACCGGGTTTTGTTCCAGAATTTAATCAGCGGATCATGATGATGATTGGACAAAAAATTCAATCAGCCCAAATTATGCTTACCCCCGAAGAGTTGGGGCAGATTGATGTGACGGTGAAATTTAATCAAGATCAACAGGCGAGTATTGTTTTTGCGAGTCAGCAGCCGGCGACTAGGGAAGCGCTAGAAAGTGGCGCGCAACGTTTGAGGGATATGCTGGAAGAAAATGGTGTTGATTTGGAAAGTGTTGATATTCAGGAACAGTTAGCGAATGGCAGGCATCAAGGGGAAGATGGAAAGTCTGAAAATCTTGCTGGTCTGGAAAATACTGACGCCACAAAGGTGACTGAGGAGGAAGAAGGGGATGAATCTGATGCGGTAGTAACGTTAGAAACTGATCGGATTGTCGATTTTTACGCCTAGAGTTTTACTGCCTAACGGTGTCGATTATAGAGAGCCCTACCCCACGTTTTTGGGGCTCTGCCTTTTGTTTTGTCAGCACCTCACAGTTAAAAAATCCTGTAAAAACAAGCGCCTGTTAGAAAAATGACGTTTTCATCTGGGAATTCTCTACTACACTAGTGTAACAGGGCCAAAACATTGACGTTGATGGATGTTGGTTTTTCTAAGCAATTGATTTCAATGGCATTAGTAAGAGTGGCAGTCTGGTATTTCAATGGCATAGCTTTTGCAACTGCTTAACAGAACGATCAAACACATAGACTGTTCGATACACATTTAATTTGATCCAAAAAGGTGATGATCCATGGCTGAAGACGAAAATAAGGAAGAGGCGGCGCCCAAATCAAACAAGCTACTGATAATCATTATTGTGATATTAATAGTATTACTTGTGGGTGGCGGGGCAGCAGCTTTTTTCATGTTAGGTGGAGATAAATCATCGGGTGATACTGAAGTATCGATGGATTCATCAAGCTCCCCGGCGATTTATTATGATCTTAAGCCTCCCTTTGTTGTGAACTATAGCTGGAAAGGGCGTCAGCGCTATGTGCAAATAAATCTTGCGGTGAAGACGCGAAATGAATCTGTCGTGAGTGCCTTGAAGAAGCATATGCCTTTGGTCAGAAATAACCTGGTGCAATTGTTTGGGGCGCAGGATTTTCAAGCATTGCAAACACCAGAAGGGAAAGAGGTGATGCGCCAAGCGGCACTTGAAGATTTACAAAAAATACTGATTGATGAGATGGGTGATGAAGGCGTTGAACAGGTGCTGTTCACCAATTTCGTGATGCAATAACAGGTAGGTTGTAATCAATGGCTGTACAAGATCTATTATCCCAAGACGAAATCGATGCGCTGTTACATGGTGTTGATGATGGTGATGTGGACACGGGTGGGGGGGAAGCTGAAGATGGTATTTCCTCCTATGACCTAAGTACACAAGATCGCATAGTGCGTGGGCGAATGCCTACGCTAGAGATGGTTAACGAGCGTTTTGCTAGATACACTCGAATTAGTATGTTCAACCTATTGCGTCGTACCGCCGATGTTTCTGTTGGCGGAATACAGGTGATTAAGTTTGGGGAGTATGTGCATAGTTTGTATGTTCCTACGTCACTGAATATGGTGCGACTAAAACCGCTGCGAGGAACGGGTCTATTTATATTGGATGCGAAACTGGTATTTAAACTGGTCGATAATTTTTTTGGTGGTGATGGTCGTCATGCAAAGATAGAGGGGCGAGAGTTTACCCCCACTGAAAATCGAGTGGTACAGATGGTGTTAGAACAAGCTTATGTTGATATGGAAGAAGCTTGGAAAGCAGTGTTACCCGTAAAGTTTGAATACCTTAGCTCAGAAGTAAACCCATCCCTGGCCAATATTGTTAGCCCAAGCGAGGTGGTTGTTGTGAGTTCGTTCCATGTGGAGCTGGACGGCGGCGGCGGGGACCTTCATCTGACATTGCCCTATTCCATGATAGAACCATTACGAGAGGTGTTGGATGCGGGTGTACAAAGTGACGTTGATGATTCTGATGAACGTTGGCAAAAATCGTTACGTGAAGAAATTATGGGAGCGGTAGTGTCCCTTAAAGGCAAGTTGTTAGATAAGGAAATAAGTCTAAAGGAATTATCAGAACTAAAAGTGGGCGATATTCTGCCTGTGGACATGCCAGAAACCGTATTAATGTTGGCAAATAATATTCCTACCTTTACCGGTAAATTGGGCTCTGCGAATGGGAATTTGGCTTTGCAAGTAGTGAACAAGATAGAAAAACCTGATCTAGATAGCGGTAAAGGTTCAAGGTTGGCTTATCTCCGCGCGCAAATAAAGAAGGAGCGTATGGAAGAGGAGGAGCAGCAGCAGCGAGGAAATTAGTGCCTTTGGAGTATTCCGTTATGAATAAATTGCGGTTGTTTTTGTACGAGTATGAGGAAAGAGGAACGTTGTATGTCAGATTCAGAAGAACCCAAAGAGGATATTGATGACGCTGCACTTGCCGATGAATGGGCCGCAGCGTTAGAGCAACAAGAAACGGAAGAGGATGTGCCAGCGGTCACGACGGCACCCTTAGACGATTTGATGGCTCAAGCGGAGGCCGCGCCTTCAGGCATTCCGGTGTCGGGGGCCGATAATCCCAATCTGGACGTGATCTTAGATATTCCTGTTCGGCTCACTATGGAAGTGGGCTCAACGAATATTAACATAAGAAATCTATTGCAACTTAATCAGGGCTCGGTCATTGAATTGGATCGACTCGCGGGCGAGCCATTGGATGTATTGGTCAATGGTACGTTGATCGCTCATGGTGAGGTTGTGGTGGTGAATGAGAAATTTGGTATTCGTCTCACCGATGTTATTAGCCCTAATGAGCGTATTAAGAAACTTGGGTGAGTTTTTACACTTCAACAATGGGTATTGAGTGATGAAAATAGTAGGTCGATTATCAGTGTTGATATTTCTTCAGTGCATTTTGTACTCTACGGTGGTTGATGCACTGGAAAGCAATGCTGCACTTCCAGTGGCCGAGAGCGGCAATGAAATACCCATAACAAAACAAACCATACCTGAAGTAAAAAATCCATTGTTGGCAGGGCTTAGAGAAAGCAAGCGTCCTGCGGTCAACCCCATTGATGATGGCGCAGTGGGTAAAATGTTTTTCGGGTTAGGTTGTGTGTTGGCAATGATATTTTTTTGTTCTTGGTTGCTTAAACGGTTTAACGTCAACAAGCTCGGTACTGCAAGTTCATTGACGGTCAGTGGGGTTTTGCCGATTGGTACAAAGGAGAAAGTCGTCGTTGTAGATGTCGAAGGCACACGGCTTGTGTTGGGCGTGACCTCAACCAATATTAGTATGTTGCATACGTTAGATAGTGTAGGAGCCACACCAAAAAGTGGGTTACCCAGCGCAAATGATAGTTTTGATCCTTCATTTTCCTCCAAGATGCGTCAAATTCTAAAAGAAGGCGTCGGAAGTGAGTAAGCAAGGGGTGGGCGTCATATTACTCATGCTAATGAGTAATATGGGTTTTGCGGCGAACGTCGCTGGCGTGCCTGCGCTCACATTAGTGGATAATGGCGATGGTTCTCAGAGTTACACCGTGACCATACAGGTGCTGGCGTTAATGACGATGCTGTCATTCTTGCCCGCGATTATCATGATGATGACGTCTTTTACGCGTATTATTGTGGTGTTTTCCATATTACGGCAAGCGATGGGGCTTCAACAAACTCCGTCGAATCAAATTCTTGTGGGCCTCGCATTATTCTTGTCACTATTTATTATGACGCCGGTATTTGAAGATGTATACGAAAATGCGGCGAAGCCCTATATGGATGAAAAAATTGAGGCGGGCGTGGCATTGGATCTTGCGATAGTGCCGTTTAGGCGTTTTATGTTGTCACAAACCCGGGAAACGGATATGGCTATTTTCCTAGATTTGTCAAAAAGCGCTAAAAACTATGCCAGTCTTGAAGAAATCCCCATGAATATTATCATTCCGGCATTTGTTACTAGTGAATTAAAAACGGCATTTCAAATCGGTTTTCTATTGTTTATCCCTTTTCTTATTATTGATCTCGTTGTTGCTAGTGTATTGATGGCAATGGGTATGATGATGTTGTCACCCTTGATTGTTTCGCTGCCGTTCAAAATAATGTTGTTCGTGTTTGTTGACGGTTGGGCAATGATTATTGGTACTGTGGCTGCAAGTTTTGGTCCTGTGTAGGAGTAAGAAAAATGACTGCAGAAATTGTGACTGATCTAATGCGTAATGCGCTCTATATTGCGATGTTGCTAGTGTGTGTGATTATCGTGCCGAGTTTGTTGGTCGGGTTGCTAGTATCAATGTTTCAAGCCGCGACGCAAATAAATGAACAGACGTTGAGTTTTCTTCCTCGATTAATTGTTACGTTATCAGTGCTGTCCTTCACTGCTCCTTGGTTAGGGCGAGTAATACTGGAATTTACGACGCGGTTATTGATGGACATACCGGACCTTATTCGGTGACGGATTGTGGCGAAATAGATGGAAGTTGCGGTTGAGTATATTTATACGCTACTAGGTCAGTATATATGGACCTTTTCTCGCGTAGGTGCATTTTTTATGGTGATGCCTATCGTCAGCACTCCGTTAGTATCGACACGCCTACGGTTGAGTATTGCGTTATCTGTAACGCTTATTATTGCGATGGGACTCAAAGACGAGATACCAGTGATCGACCCTTTTTCTCTTGAATCGATGGTAATTGTCGCGCAGCAAGTCTTGATTGGTGCCGTAATGGCATTTACATTACAGATCCTTTTTCAGATGTTTGTGGTGGGAGGGCAGATGGTAGCGATGCAATCCGGACTTGGTTTCGGAACATTAATGGATCCGGTTAACGGTATTAATGTCACCTCGATTAGCCAGCTGTATTTGATGTCGATAAATCTATTGTTTTTTACTATGAACGGTCATCTTACGGTAATTTCTATGCTATCTGATAGCTTTTACACGCTACCGATAGGCCAGGCACTGCCCAGTGAAAGTTTGATGAACTTAGTTCGGCTCGGGTCGTGGTTGTTTGCATCAGGGTTGTTGGTGGCTTGGCCCGCCGTTATTTCTCTATTGGTAGTGAATTTCACGTTCGGCGTGATCAGTCGCGTTGCGCCTCAAATGAATATTATCTCCATTGGTTTTCCGTTTACTATGGTGACAGGACTGATCATCATTTGGTTGACCTTACCTAACGTATTGCCTCAGTTTGATCACTTGAGCTCAGAGGCATTTGTTATTATGCGGAGCTTAGTTAGGTGATGCTTTATGGCTGAAGAAGATAGTGCACAAGAAAAAACGGAGGAACCTACCCAGAAAAAGATCGATGATTCCCGTGACAAAGGCCAGATTCCTCGATCTAAAGAACTCGCGGCTGCTGGGATAATGATTTTTGGTTCGTTGGGTTGCCTGATCTTGTCGGGGCCCTTAATAAAAGCCATTACGGGTGTATTCCGATCTTCCATGAGTTTGACGAGGGAAGAAATATTTGATCTTAGCTTTATATCCCATAAATTCGAAACGTCGATGTTCTCAGCGTTCTCGTCACTAGGGATATTTTTTCTGATGTTGGCGTTTATCGCACTTTTTGTACCGGGTTTGTTTGGTGGGTGGATTTTTAGTTGGAAATCGCTGGCCCCAAAAATGAGCAAGATGAACCCTATCAAGGGGTTGAAAAAAATATTCTCAGCCAACGCGATCATGGAATTAGTGAAGGCATTCAGCAAATTTGTGCTGGTAGGATTCTTTGGGTTTCTAGCGCTAACTCATTATCGATATGAACTGATGGGCTTAGGGTTTGAAGCGCCAAAGGTCGCTATCGCCCATGGATTGGAAATATTGGCTTGGTGTTTTATTTTCTTGAGTACGTCGTTACTGTTTATTGCAGCGATTGATGTGCCGTTTCAATTGTTTCAGCATAACAAACAAATGAAGATGACCAAGCAAGAGGTAAAGGACGAGCATAAAAATACGGAAGGTAAGCCTGAGGTTAAGGGGCGGATTCGTCGAATGCAACATGAGATCGCACAGAATCGGATGATGTCTGCGGTACCTGATGCCGATGTAGTCATAACAAACCCTACACACTATGCGATCGCGCTAAAATATGATCACGGAACCATGATGGCTCCGAAGTTGGTGGCTAAGGGTGTGGATTTGATGGCAGAACAAATTAAACGAGTCGCCATCGAACACAATGTGACCATTGTCACCGCTCCACCTTTGGCGCGATCTATTTACTACAATACCAAGCTTGAAAGAGAGATTCCGGCTGGATTGTATGTGTCGGTGGCCCAAGTTTTAGCGTATGTGTATCAGCTGACACAATATACTGCGGGTCAGGGGGATAACCCTGGTAATGTTCCCGATTTTGAGGTGCCAGAAGATCTGAAGAGGGACTAATGTTCCGTATGTTGTTATCCGACTGACGGAGGTGCAACGCGTGGTATCCAATCCCACCACTCACTTTGGCCATCTTTTTTGTCTTCTTTAGTTCTATGGACATCCCATGTGACTAAGAAATCAGGATCTTCGATAAGTACCTTGTTGTCTTGGTTTCGGTAAGCGCCTTTGGGTGCGTTAAACCAAGGAGCAAGTGATGAAGGCAGGGTGAAAATTGCCTCTTTATCAGTGGGGTCTTCAAGATTGAGATTCACTGATATACCGTCATCTTCGTGGACTTTAACAACACGCCCAGCCAATAAGTTCTGTTTTAGTGGTTCATCATTGAGATCAAAATAGCTCAATCCAATAACGCAAGTTTTGTTGACTATGTCGGTTAGGTCCATGGTACATCCATTAAAAATACTGGGTGATCGTTGTGTGCGGCGCTATATTACGGGTTTTGCCCAGGGATTGCACTGCCAGACAGCTAAATCCCATGCCCGATAAATATTTTCCTAAAAGCGGAGAGGTTTTTGCAGGTATCCCCTCAATAACGAGCATATAGTCAATTCGTTGGCTGCAAATGGGGATAGGTATCGTATGGCGGAAGCAGCAGGGTTTCTGACGCAATTGAAAGAGGCCAGTAAGCACGCGAATCTTGGAGCACCGATCTTCTTGATCGTGGTTATGGCGATGATGACATTGCGGATGCCGCCGTTCCTATTGGATATTCTTTTTACCTTCAATATTGCGTTGGCGTTAGTTGTATTGCTGGTCTCGGTCTATTCCATTCGACCACTCGATTTTGCGGTTTTTCCGACGATTCTTCTCGTGGCAACTTTGTTACGTCTTGCCCTAAATGTGGCATCCACCCGGGTTGTATTGTTAGAGGGCCATAATGGCGGAGATGCTGCGGGCAAGGTCATACAAGCTTTTGGTGAAGTGGTTATTGGTGGTAACTACGCAGTGGGTTTAGTGGTGTTCTTAATCCTGGTGATTATCAATTTTGTGGTGGTAACAAAAGGTGCGGGACGCATAGCGGAAGTAAGTGCTCGATTTACCTTGGATGCCATGCCAGGTAAACAAATGGCGATTGATGCGGATCTTAACTCCGGTCTTATTGACCAAGACGAAGCAAAAAGACGTCGTACGGACGTCGCCCAGGAAGCCGATTTTTATGGGGCTATGGATGGTGCGAGTAAGTTTGTGCGAGGGGATGCCATCGCCGGCATCTTGATCTTGATCATCAATATTGTCGGTGGGTTAGCGATAGGTATGGGGCAGCATGATTTGGCGTTTGTAGAGGCGTTGAAAGTCTATGCATTGCTAACTATTGGAGATGGTTTGGTAGCACAGATACCCTCATTGTTACTATCGACCTCTGCCGCATTAATTGTTACTCGCACATCTAATGCGCAGGAAATGGGCGCTCAAATATTTAATCAGATGTTCTCAAGTCCGCAAGCACTCGCGGTGGCCTCGGGTATTTTGTGCATTATGGGATTGGTTCCTGGTATGCCGCACTTGTCTTTTTTGGGATTGTCGGCAGCCTGCGCTGCTGGCGCGTATTGGATTTATCTTAGGTCAAAAGAAAAGGCGCTTGAAGAGGCGAACAGTGCGGTGTCGAAAGAGCAATTAGATACAATGGCAGCTGCGCAAGAAAATGATGTGAAAGAGTTAGGTTGGGATGATGTTCAGCCTGTCGACGCGATTGGGCTTGAGGTGGGTTATCGTTTAATTCCGCTGGTAGATAAGACTCAAGGTGGGCAGTTGCTTGGGCGTATTAAAGGTGTCAGAAAAAAGTTGTCACAAGAAATGGGTTTCTTGATGCCTTCTGTACATATTAGAGACAATCTTGATTTACTCCCCAATTCTTATCGCGTGACGCTAATGGGGGTGAGTATTGAAGAAGCGGAGATTCATCCCGATCGAGACCTTGCCATTAACCCAGGTCAAGTTTTTGGCACTATCCAGGGTATTGCAGGCAAAGATCCAGCCTTTGGGTTGGATGCGGTATGGATTGAGGCTGCACAAAGAGACCAAGCGCAAACCATGGGGTATACGGTAGTTGATGCCAGTACGGTGGTTGCAACCCATATTAACCAAATCATGCAAAAACATGCCCATGAGCTGTTGGGCTTTGAGGAAGTACAAAAACTGCTGGATAACTTACAGGCGTCGTCGCCAAAGTTAGTCGAGAGCCTAGTGCCTAATCCATTGCCGTTAAGCCGATTGCATAAAGTGCTGCAAAACTTATTGCAAGAGGGCATTCCGATCAAAGATATACGGACAATTGCCGAAGCTTTGGCAGAGGTTGCCCCTCGAAGTCAAGACACTGACGCTCTTACTGGGGCTGCGCGAATATCCTTAGCACGCCTGATCGTACAGACCATCTACGGTGTAGCCAATGAGCTACCGGTTATTACATTGCAACCAGAGTTGGAACAGTTGTTGCTTCAATCAGTATCACAGGCACAACAAGCTGGCGGAACAAGTTCCGATGCGGTGATTGAGCCAGGTCTTGCTGACAAGCTACAGCGTTCGGTTGCTGAAGCGTCACAAAAGCAAGAGCTAGCAGGTCAACCACCAGTGTTGTTAGTGTCGACGGGGATTCGGTCGATGTTATCTCGGTTTCTACGATTTAGCGTTCATGGCTTAAATGTATTGTCGTATAACGAAATACCGGATTCCAAACAAATTACGATTGTCTCCAGTGTTGGCCAGTAGCGTTGGCTTATCCATCCTTATTAACGATGGAAGGTAAGTAATTATGAAAGCGAAAAAATTTGTAGCTCCAGATATGCGCCAAGCGCTAAAAATAGTCAGAGATACTATGGGTGCTGATGCTGTTATTCTTTCTAATAGGAAGGTTGCAGGTGGTGTCGAGGTGAGTGTTGCCACAGATTATGATGAAGCGATGGAAGACCATCGTCGATCTATTCGGGATCAAGCGAGTGTACCTCAATACACGGATGGCAGCTTACAGTTCGCGCCAGCACAAGGGGATTCAACGCGATTATTAAAAGAAACGCTATTGGCGGTAAAAGACAAAGAGCGTCGAGATGAGGTTCGAGAGTTATTGAATCGTCAGCGTCAAGAATTAGATTCAGGCACTAATGAAGAGTTTGTTGATAGCTATCGTCGGGATGATGTATCTATCAGTACGGAGGGGCAGCGTAAGCAACGTGCGGATAACTTACTTCCCCCCAAGACTCCAACGCAAATAAGCGCTGAGCGTCAAAATGCACCTGCCAAGAAGTCCTTTTTTGAAGAATACGAAACTAGGGTAGAGAATGAGGCTAACGAGGTTGCGGCAGAGAAGGGAAAAATTGAGAGTGAGATAAAAGAGACTACATTAGCATTTGAAGAACCTCTGCAAGATATTAATCAAATGCGAAATGAATTGCAGCAATTACGCAGTGTGATTAGTTCGCAGTTAGGTAATGTAGCCTGGGGCGATTTTAGTTATCGTCATCCTATTTCTGCGGCTATTTTTAAACGCCTAGTCAAAATGGGCTTGTCGTCAACATTGGCAAGAAGTCTTTCACAACAGGTGGAAGGACATTCCAATAAAAAAGATGCATGGCACCATGTGTTGCTTAATCTAGCCTCTCGCATACCCGTACATGATGCTATTCCAAAGGAGGAAGGAATTATTGCATTTGTTGGCCCTGCGGGAGTAGGGAAGACTACAACCATTGCGAAACTAGCCTCTGACTACGTATTGAAATATGGACCTGAAAATTTGGCACTGGTAACAACGGATAGCTATCGCATTGCGGGCCACGAGCAATTAAGAGTGTTGAGTAAAATACTCAAGGTCCCGCTACGGGTTGTCGCAGGAAATCAGTCGTTGGAATCGGCGTTGCAGGGATTACAGCGTAAAAAAATGATCTTGATCGATACTGCTGGGTTAAGCCATAAGGATGTGTGCTGGGAAGAGCAAATTAGTGCCTTGAACAGCGTGTCAAAATCAATGGAAACGTGGTTGGTGTTATCGACAACCAGTCAGCGAAAAATCCTTGATAAGACCGTTATGAACTATAAAAGACTCGGCTTAGATGGATGTGTGCTAACAAAGATGGATGAATCGGCAAGCCTAGGAGAAGCATTAAGTGTAGTAATAGAACATCGGCTATCTGTTGCCTATACTACAAATGGACAGAACATTCCTGACGATATTGATCAGGTCAAACCGAAAAGTTTGGTGAATCAAGCGATAGCCCTGACAAAGGAAGCTACACTTGATGATGAACTTGCGGCTGATTGCTTTCACGACAGCTTACAAACGAAAAATGGCGCGTTTACAGCAGCTTAACTAACGTGACAAGCAGTAGGTCTGTAAATAAAAAAATAGGAATTATATGAGTGGACATCCCGTACAAGTCATCGCTATAACCGGTGGAAAAGGTGGCGTTGGTAAAAGTAATGTATCCGTAAATTTGGCAATTTCATTGGCGGATTTAGGTCGACGTGTCACGATATTGGATGCGGATTTAGGGCTAGGCAACTTAGATATTCTTTTGGGTATCACGGCGCGTGAGGATTTATCCCATGTGCTTAATGGTACCTGCAGTATTAAGGATATTCTGGTGGAGGGCCCCGGTGGTATTAGAATTGTTCCTGCTTCGTCGGGAACACAAGAGCTCGTGAGCCTGGGGCCACGTGAGCACGCGGGCTTAATTCATGCCTTTAGCGAATTGAGCGATGATATTGACGTGCTTATTATTGATACCGCTGCGGGCATTTCCGAAATGGTGATGAGTTTTGTGACTGCGGCGCAAGAAACGCTATTTGTAGTGACGAATGAGCCGACATCTATCACTGATGCTTATGCAATGATTAAGTTGCTTAATCAGAAGCACGATTCTTATCGATTTAATATTTTGGCCAATATGGTTCGCTCCCAACAAGAAGGCCGCGATATCTATGCAAAATTAACCAAAGTATCTGATCGGTTTCTTGATGTGGCGTTGCAATTTACGGGCTGCATACCTTTTGATGATTACCTGCGAAAATCAGTTCAGAGACAGAAAGCCGTCGTCGAGGCTTATCCTCGTTCCAAAGCGGCATTAGCATTTAAGACGTTGGCATCAAAGGTTGATAGTTGGCCATTACCGACCTCACCGCGGGGGCATTTGGAGTTTTTTGTCGACAATCTTGTACAGGCAGCGGCGGTTCGTTGATCGGTGATGCAGTCCTTAAGTAAAGTCGTTATCGATAAGGTCAGTATGTATTCTGATGATAAGACACCTTCCATCGAATCGTTGGTGGAAGAACATACAGTCTTGGTTAAGCGTATTGCGCATCATATGATGGGGCGCATGCCTGCGAATGTCGCAGTTGATGATCTCATTCAGTCTGGAATGATCGGGTTGATTGATGCCATCCAGAAGTTTGATCATGGTAAAGGGGCGAGCTTTGAAACTTATGCGGGCATAAGGATTAGAGGAGCCATGATTGATGAGTTGCGCCGCGGAGAATGGGCGCCTCGATCTGTGCATCGTAATGCAAGGCGAATTCAACAGGCGATTAAGGCTATCGAAAATCGCACCGGAGGCGAAGCTTCCGATCTGCAGATTGCGGACGAATTAGAGGTGTCGTTGGATGAATACTACAGCATGTCGCAAGATAGTATGGCGACACGGCTGTTTAGCATGGACGAGCTGGTCGCTCCGGACGAACAGATTCTGCAAACGGATGACGAGCGAGAGCTGGCAAATCCGTTCACGGATATACAGAAATCATCACTTAAAAAACATCTTGTTAAGGCAATCACTGAGTTACCAGAGCGGGAGCAAATGGTGTTAGCTCTTTATTATGATGAAGAGCTAAATCTGAGGGAGATCGGTGAGGTCTTGGGGGTCAGTGAGTCTCGGGTTAGTCAGATTCACAGCCAAGCAGCACATCGACTAAGAGCTCACCTTCAGGACTGGGTATAAGGCGATTCTTCTTTCATTTTCAGTTATACACGCTTCAGTTGGTATTCGACACATTCTTGACGTGATGCCATCTGCCTGATTTTCATAAAAAAAATATTTTAATCGCAAGTTAGACTAATCTAATTCAACAAAAACTGGATACCTTCAACACAGCTACTAATATTAATAAAGAGTCGGTCTAGGCAACCATTTGTGTTGTTGATTAATGTTCATTGGAGGCGGCCTTGGACAAAAATATGAAAATTCTTATTGTAGATGATTTTTCCACAATGAGACGAATTATCAAAAATTTATTAAGAGATCTTGGATTCACAAACACCCAAGAGGCAGATGATGGCAGTTCGGCATTACCTTTGCTGAAAAGTTCGGATTTTGACTTTCTGGTGACGGATTGGAATATGCCAGGTATGACAGGCATTGACCTTCTGAAAGCTGTGAGGTCAGATGAAAAATTGCAGAGCTTACCTGTATTAATGGTTACGGCTGAGGCTAAGCGGGAGCAGATTATTGAAGCTGCTCAAGCTGGCGTCAATGGCTACGTAGTGAAACCTTTCACCGCTCAGGCGTTAAAAGAGAAAATCGAAAAGATTTTCGAGCGTGTCGATGCATAACGGTCTGACGGAATAGGTGTTTCATGAGCCAATTAGACAAAGCGGGTGACGATACCTCGCTGGTGAAGCATGCGAAGGAATTACTGAGTCAACTTGAGACGGGAAATTCACTGGATGCAATGAAAACCATCGAGAGTTTAAAACAGCAGCGGGATCAGTACTTATTTGATGAGGTGGGAAAGCTCACGCGCAGTTTACACTCTGCCATTCGTAGTTTTGCCATCGATGCCGAATTAGGTGATCAGGACTCAACAGAAATGTCTCGAATGGCGGATGCGTCAGATCGCTTGAATTATGTGATTGAGCGAACTGAGCAAGCGGCCAACAAGACGATGGATGTTGTCGAGGAAGTGATGCCTTCCGCCCAGGAAATTAGTTCGGGTGCTCAAGAGCTTAAGGAGGACTGGGATCGCTTCATGCGAAAGGAGATGAAACCGGACGAATTCCGACAGCTAACCAAAAGAGTTGATGGTTTTTTAACGACCACTGTTGAAAAGTCTTCCTCAATGGGTGGTCAACTGTCAGAAATTTTGCTGGCCCAAGATTATCAAGATCTTACCGGTCAAGTAATAAAGCGGGTCATATCTCTCGTTGAAGAGGTTGAAGATAGCTTGGTTGGCCTTGTTAAGATGGCGGGTGAATTGGATCATCTTACTGGGTCAGATGAGGAACTTGAGGCATTGATGGGCAAGGAGTCAGCGACGACTGATGATGGTATAGGGGCCGAAGGTCCTATTATAAACCCGGAAGAACGGGCTGATGTAGTGTCTGGGCAAGATGAAGTTGATGATTTATTGTCCAGTCTTGGATTCTGAGGGGAATAGCGCATGAGTTTTGATGCGGATGAAGAAATTCTACAGGACTTTCTGGTAGAAGCGGGTGAACTGTTAGAGCAGTTGTCGGAGCAACTTGTTGATCTTGAAAATCAACCTGACGATAAGGATTTATTAAATGCCATTTTCCGTGGTTTTCATACGGTTAAGGGCGGAGCAGGATTCTTACAGTTAGATACCCTGGTTGATCTTTGTCATGTGGCAGAGAATATCTTTGACCAACTCCGTAATGGTGCGCTTACCGTTAATTCCGAATTAATGGATGTTATTCTTCAGGCGCTAGACTCCGTAAATGAAATGTTTGCTCAGGTAAGTAGTAGGGTTAGTCCAGAGCCAGCAACACCGGAATTGATGCAAGCGCTGCACGCTATCGCCAATGGCCAATCGGCTCCCACAGCAGCGGCTCCCGCAGCAGCTCCGGTGCCAACGGCTCCTGACGCCGCGGCTACACCATCGGGTGAAAATTACGGTGATATCTCAGACGATGAATTTGAGCAATTTCTTAATGCGATGGATGAGCCAGATGGGTCTGCTGCGAGTGCAAGTGCCGCCCCAGCGGATGATGACGGGTTCATCGATATAGATAACAGCGCTCCATCGGGTGGTGATGGATTTATTGAGGTTGATAGTAGCGCTCCAAGTTCTTCATCGGCTTCCCTGGATGCCGATGAAATATCTGATGATGAGTTTGATGCATTACTGGATCAGTTGCATGGCGCGGGTAAAGGACCTGGAACGGCTGCAGAAGCGTCGGCACCAGCCAGTGCGCCAGCAGCAGCGCCTGTTGCTAGTCAGGCGCTAACTGGAGATGAAATTAATGACGATGAATTCGAAGCAATGCTCGATGAGTTGCACGGAAAAGGCAAGCATGGGGGAGTGCCTTCTGGTGAGGCTGACACACCTGCGCCTGCGCCAGTAGTTAACACTGACGGCGGAATGATTGATGATAGTGAGTTTGAATCACTATTAGATGAATTACACGGTAAGGGTAAAGGACCCACGACTGGTGATGCGTCACCGGTCGTAAGTGCTCCTGCGGCAGTGGAAGAAGCGCCGCAACCAGTGGTTGAGCAGCCAGTAGCGGCCGCACCACCACCGAAGCCTGCGGCTGCTCCACCCGCAGCTGCACCTGCTCCGAAGCCTGCGGCTGCGAAACCTGCGGCTTCGAAACCAGCCAAAAAAGCTGCGCCAGCGAAGGGGGCGGCTAAAGAAGCTGCGGGTATGCCTGCTGAAACGACGGTTCGTGTTGATACCAAGCGGCTTGACGACATAATGAACATGGTAGGAGAGCTAGTACTTGTTCGTAATCGATTAGTCCGGCTGGGATTAAAGAGCGCCGATGAGTCAATGGCGAAAGCCGTTGCGAACCTTGATGTGGTTACCGGGGATTTGCAAACAGCCGTCATGAAGACGCGGATGCAGCCGATCAAAAAAGTGTTTGGTCGTTTTCCTCGAGTGGTTAGGGATCTAGCGCGAAATCTAAAGAAAGAAATTAATCTTGAATTAGAAGGTGAAGAAACGGATTTAGATAAGAACTTAGTGGAAGCATTAGCGGATCCACTGGTTCACTTGGTTAGAAATAGTGTGGATCATGGTATCGAACAGCCCAATGTTCGAGAAGCAAGTGGTAAGCCAAGAACGGGTAGGGTTGTGCTTTCGGCGGAGCAAGAAGGGGACCATATAGTATTGTCCATCTATGATGATGGCGGTGGTATGGATCCAAATATGCTACGGGGTAAAGCCGTAGAAAAAGGCGTGATGGATGAAGAAGCCGCGGATCGATTAAGTGATCAAGAAGCTTTTAATCTTATATTTCATCCGGGTTTTTCCACTAAAACTGAAATTTCCGATGTGTCTGGTCGTGGCGTTGGGATGGATGTGGTTAAAACCAAAATTAACCAGCTCAACGGTACCATTGATGTCAATTCAGAAGCCGGTGTGGGCACTAAAATTGCCATCAAAGTACCATTAACGTTAGCAATTATGCCAACGTTAATGGTAATGCTAGGCAATCAAGCTTTTGCATTGCCGTTGGTGAGTGTGAACGAAATATTTCATCTTGATCTGTCGAAGACCAATGTTGTTGATGGCCAAGAAGTCGTTGTGGTTCGAGAGAAAGCACTGCCACTGTTTCATTTGCGGCGCTGGCTAGTGGATGGAAGTTACGAGGCGAAGACGGAGGCACATGTTGTAATCGTCAGTGTTGGTACACAAAAAGTGGGCTTTGTGGTTGATCAGTTGATTGGTCAAGAAGAAGTGGTTATCAAGCCTCTTAGTAAAATGTTGCATGGAACTCCTGGAATGGCAGGAGCAACCATCACGGGGGATGGCCGTATCGCGTTGATTCTTGATGTGCCAAGCATGTTGAAATCATATGCTCATCGTTAGCATTCGTAGTTTGGCCGGAGAACTAGATGCCAATTAAAGTACTGGTAGTGGATGATTCGGCTTTTTTTCGTCGAAGAATTAAAGAGATTCTAGAGAAGAGTCCAGAGCTTAAAGTTATTGGCGGCGCTGACAATGGTAAGGATGCGATTGACCGTGTTGCCGAACTTAATCCTGATGTTGTGACAATGGATTATGAAATGCCGGTGATGGATGGGATTACCGCTGTGCGTGAAATCATGCGAACTCATCCCACACCAATTCTGATGTTCTCTTCTTTGAGTTACGAAGGGGCTCGCGTAACGTTGGATGCGCTGGAAGCGGGTGCACTGGATTATTTGCCCAAAAGTTTTGAGTCTATGACCAATAGTCCAAACGAAGGGGTGAAGTTACTTCAAGACAAAGTCATTGCAATAGCGCGAAAGCAAAACAAGCTGGAACCTGCAACTGCTCGTATTCCCGATGTTGCTAGACAGGCTGCGGCTCCTGCTGCATCGAAAAGTCGACCTGCACCTGCACCTGCTCGTGCAGCAGCAGGTGCAGCACGCCTACCGCCAACAACCTTAAAGCGACCGGAGAATCCCCCGAAAGCACTACTCATTGGTGCGTCGACGGGCGGCCCTGTTGCCTTACAAAAGGCGCTAGCGGAATTGCCTGCGAGATTCCCTTACCCAATTTTACTTGTGCAACACATGCCAAATACGTTCACCAGTGCGTTTGCGCAGCGCTTGGATCGAGTATGTAATATCACGGTAAAAGAAGCCGCGGATGGTGATCGTTTGCAGCCAGGTGTCGCATTACTGGCACCAGGTGGAGTGCAGATGTTGTTAAGTGATACTGGGCGCACGGTGAACATTATAGAAGGCAGCCCACGCCTACAGTACAAACCTAGCGTGGATGTTACCTTTGGATCGGCTGCCCGATCGTTGAAGGGGCATGTGTTGGCATTAGTGTTAACAGGCATGGGACATGATGGTCGCGAAGGTTGCAAATTACTAAAGCGAGAAGGTGCAACAATATGGACGCAGGACGAGCAATCTTGCGTGGTTTATGGCATGCCTATGTCAGTAGCAACGGCTGGCTTATCGGATATGACGTTTTCTATCGATGATGTGTGTGCGAAACTGCAATCAATTTAAAAATAACTCATTATGGATTTACTTAGTGTCGCAGGATTAATCGTTGGGCTGGTCGCTATCATAGGTGGTAATGCGATAGAGGGTGGCCATCTCAGTGGGCTGGCTAACTTACCGGCGGCATTGATTGTTATTGGCGGTACGTTAGGCGCTGCGATGTTACAAACGCCTCTTCATACATTCATCCATTCTTTCAGAGTGCTTGGCTGGATTTTTTTCCCTCCCCACGTTCATATGGAAGCCAATATAACCAAAGTTATTCACTGGAGTATGACAGCCCGTAAGGAAGGATTATTGGGCTTGGAGGCTGTCGCTGAAGATGAATATGACGACTTTGCACGAAAAGGGTTACAGCTGCTGGTTGATGGCGGAGAACCTGAGTCTATTCGCGGAATTTTAGAAGTAGAGCTACTTACAAGTGAAGAAAAGGATATTCAAGCCTCCAAAGTGTTTGAAGCCATGGGCGGTTATGCGCCGACGATTGGCATTATTGGAGCAGTGATGGGCTTGATCCATGTTATGGGGAATCTAGCTGACCCGAGTAAACTAGGGGCAGGTATAGCTACCGCGTTTGTTGCTACGATCTATGGCGTAGGGCTTGCCAATATGTTGTTACTCCCTATTTCCAGTAAATTGCGCTCCCTTATAAAGGCGCAAAGTAATCAACGTGAAATGATGATTGATGGGCTTTTGTCTATTGCTGATGGCGAAAACCCGAGAACCATCGAATTGAAACTGGAAGGATACTTGGATAAGTGAGCAGGGATGCTTCTGGTCGGCGAGTGATGATAAGAAGAAAACAGGAAGAAGTATCAGAAAATCATGAGCGTTGGGTCATATCATACGCTGACTTTATTACACTCTTATTCGCATTTTTCGTTGTTATGTATTCTATTTCATCGGTTAACGAGGGGAAGTACAAAGTACTCTCTGATTCATTGGAAAATGTGTTTAGTGATAAAGCTAAAACACTTGTTCCTATTCAAGTAGGAAAGAACAATCAAACCGCTAGTTCGGATAGGTTAATCGAATTGCCGTTTCCTGGCGATTTTCCTAGCGCTGAGGATTATAAATACAGTATAGAAGGCGTATTTGAAGATGTAGAAGATGAAGCTTCCCCCAAAGCCGAGAAAGCTGAAGAGGAGATTGAGACGTTAGCGCAATTGTCAGATCAGTTAGCGCTGACATTACAGGATTTAGTGAAAGAGGATTTAGCGTCAGTTAACAGTACAGATGATTGGATCGAAGTTGATATTAAGTCCAGCGTACTTTTTCCGAGTGGAGCAGCGTTACCTTCTCAGAAAGCAAGACAGATAGTCCTTAAAGTGGCCCAATTATTGAAAGATTATACGAATCCAATACACGTGGAAGGTTTTACTGACGATATACCGATTCAAAATGATTTTTATCCTTCAAACTGGGAGTTGTCTGCCGCTAGGGCGGCGGCGGTTGTCCGCTTATTAGAGCTTGGACAGGTTGCACCTGACCGAATGGCGGCGGTGGGGTATGCCGAATTTCAGCCTGTAGCCGATAACTCGACTGAAGTAGGAAGGGCAAAGAATAGGCGAGTATCGTTGATTATTTCAAAGCAAAATAAACGAAATAAAGTGGAAAGTGCAGTGGCAATACCGAAGGTATCTGATTTTAAATTGGGTGCTGTGGATAATAACGCTGCCAGAGGAATTAAAGAGAGTGGTGATGCATTTGACCCCAAGAGTCGACGTACTCAGTCTGAATCCAAGAAGCAGACAGTCCCCCTTAAGATTATTAAGCTGGGTAATGGAGGGATTCTTTTCTCGACAGAATCAACAAAACCTCGCTAGTGTTACCTTTGTGGGGGTGGATTAATGAAAGTATGGTCTGTCGCGAATCAAAAGGGAGGCGTTGGAAAAACCACGTCAGTGGTTAGTTTGGGAGGGTTATTGGCGTCTCAGGACCAGCGTGTTCTGTTACTCGATATGGATCCTCATGGATCACTTACCAGTTATTTCAAATATAATCCTGACGAAATCGAGAAATCTATATTTCAGTTGTTTCAGCATAAAGGTGAGGTTCCTGATGGGTTAGCCAGGTCGCTGGTGATTCGAACCGATTTCAAAAATCTTGACTTTATGGCTGCTTCCACATCATTGGCAATTTTAGAACGGCATGCGGTAAATCAAGGTGGGATGGGGCTGGTTATTAGTAAGACCCTTGAACATTTAAAAAATGACTATGATTTTGTGCTAATTGATACTCCCCCCATACTTGGCGTGTTGTTGATTAATGCAATGGCTGCCTGTCAAAAGCTTATCATGCCAGTGCAAACTGAACATTTGGCGATTAAGGGCTTAGAGAGAATGATGCGTACGTTGCAAATGGTGATACGTTCTCAAAAAAGGGATTTTGAATATACAGTAGTGCCGACCATGTTTGATCGGCGTACCCATGCCTCGGTGGATAGTTTACGGATTTTAAGAAACACGTATGAAGATAATATTTGGCCTTCAGCGATTAGTGTTGATACGAAACTTAGAGATGCTAGTAAAGCAGGGATGCCCCCTCATATCTATGATGGAACGACGCGTGGAGTGAAATCCTACAGATCTCTGCTAAAATACCTATTAAGTAAAGAACCCTCTGTAGTGCGGGGCAATGTAGTAACGTGACCAGGTGCAGTAACGTAGTCCAGAACAATGTCTGAGAAACCCAGTGACCCTGATCAATTAAGCAAAAGCGATCAGGCGATTTACGCATACTTGGATGACATGTTTCGTGAACCAGACCAGACACCAGAAAGTGAACTGGAGACACGGCAAATTCCTGCGGATGAAATAAATGAAAATCAATTACTTACGGATGATTTTTTCATTGAGAAAGATGCTGAAAGTGTGCGTCCACAAGTCTCTGCATTACCGCAACCTATACTAAAATCGGTTCCCAGTCGTTTCGCTGAACCTGCCCGTTTACATATTAATCCGAACATAATGACGCTACAGGCGTTCAAAGAAGAGCCGCTTCGTTCTTTGGTCATTGATCCGATTATTGTCCCAATGCCAGCCAATGAAGTGTTGTTGCCAGAAGATTACCCTGAGCAGGAAGAGATCCAGGAAGAGATCCAGGAAGAGATCCAGGAAGAGATCCAGGAAGAGATCCAGGAAGAGATCCAGGAAGAGATCCAGGAAGAGATCCAGGAAGAGATCCAGGAAGAGAT
>MABD01000033.1 GCA_002162955.1 Gammaproteobacteria bacterium 45_16_T64 | reverse complement strand
ATTCCCGCAATGACAGATAGAATCAAAAAAAACAACGTTACCGGTCTCTCCCTTACTGCTAGAGATGAGAGGTTTGGGAAACTCATTTAATCAGCGCCTTAACTGCCATGTTGGGCATCAACAAATGAGTACCTAGAGCTATTACTTTTTCCCCTATTTTTAGATTGCCTTGTACTTTTGCTGATTCGGCAGTGATACTCACAACCTTAATATTAATAGCTTGCGCCTCTCCATTTATTACGCGCCAAAGTACCGCTCCCTGCCCTCGTTCATCAAGTGCCGTTATCGGTATAACGAATGTTTGGACATCATCCCCAGGGATTATAAACTTCGCCCGAACGACGGAGCCAAGTGCTAATCTTTGTCCCTCTTGTAACACAGAATATCGAGCCCGCCACGTCCTGCTTTCTGGGTCAACAGCACCAGAAACTTCTCGCAATGTTAAATCAACCAAGCGCCCCGGTGTGTATAACAGTGAACCGAATTGAGGAGGCCTTATTAGATCGGGGAAAAAAAGTTCAACTTCTCGTTCGCCATCGTGCGCTAACACAGCAACGGATTGGCCTGCCTGTACGACTTGCCCCGCCTCCCCTGTAACCTCCAATAACACGCCAGCCACTGGTGCTGTCAGCTGGGTATAGCTAAGCCCGTTAAGTGCTTGCGCATATTTCGCCTTTGTTGCGTCCTTACGTGTAATCGCCTCTCGTACCTTCAGCGTAGAGCGGTCTAAGGCTCGGACGCTGACCAAGTTTTCTGCCTGCATTGCTTTCATTCGAGCGGCGTCCGCTTGTGCTGTAGCAACCGCTGCTTCAGCAGCAAGTACGTTGGCTTTTGCTGCTTGTACGCTCTGTTTAAGGTCTCTTTGATCCATGTTAAATAACGTCTGACCTTGCGCCACGGACTGGCCTGCATCAGCATGACGTTTAATTATCCGCCCGTCTACTTGAAATGCAATGGGGGTCTCATGCCTTGCTTGAACAATACCGGACAACATTAAGGTATTCTCGTCGGCGGATTTTAGCGTTGCCATTCTGACATAAGGAGCACGTACTTCCTTGTCAGCGCTAGAGCCTTGTTGATCACAGCCAGCCAACAAAGCGACAAATAAAGCCATTAGAATGTGTTTAAAATACATGCCTATACCTAAAAAAGTGTTCAAATATCAAAAAATATAATTACATTGTTAATTTAAAACAGAATCAATGTGACGAATATTGTCTGCGTTAAGCTGCCCGGATAACGCTGCTAGACGCAGATAATCGAACAAACGGTTATATTGAGCTTCTGCTAACGCAAGCTTCGCCGCGTAGAATTGGTGTTGTGAATCAAGCAAGTCAATACCTGTGCGTAATCCAAGTTCAAACCCACGTTGCATGGACGTTAGCGATTTTTGTGATGAGAATAATGCTTGTTTCAATGCTTCAATTCGATGGGCGCCACTTTCATGAGACAGATAGGCCTCTTCTACTTGGAACTCTATATCGCGACGGGTAGCTATTAGTTGATATTGAGCCCTACTGTATTCAGCGCGTTTTTGTTTTATCCTAGCCCTAACGGCACCACCTGCATAAATAGGGATATTTGCCTCAATCATAATGCGCCTATTTGAGGTGTCGATGCCGGTATCAAAATTGCTTCCAGAGGCACTGGTTCTATCATAGCTGAATACCAAATCAACTTTAGGTAACGCGATACCCAACGTCCTCCCAATTTCATGCTTGGCTATCTCAGCTGCTTGTTCTGCAAGATGAATATTCAAATTATTTATTGATGCAAGTTCGATCCAATAACTCATCGTTGATGACGGTGTTTGTAATCGACTATTTTGATGCGTGGAGCCTATCCAGGCCGATTTAATACCCGTTAGTGTAGCCAAGGATCTACGGGCAACATTCAAATATTTTTTTGCATCAATCTGCTCTGATACCGATAAATCAAAACGTGCCTGGGCTTCGTAAACATCCGTAATGGAAGCACTTCCGACCTCGAATCCCCGCTTAGCCTGAGTCAATAGCTTCTTGTTAGCAGAGCTTTCAGCATTAACCAGCGCCTCTCTATTTTGCGCTAACAACACGCTAAAATAATTGCTGCTAACATCCAAAATCAATTGTTGTTTGGCGATAGCAAGAAGTGTGTTTGACCGACGCGCCTCGGCCTTACCTTGTCGGTATGCTTCAAACCGATCTTTTCGATAAAGAGGCTGCGTTATCTGCATGCTTATGGCGTTGCTGTTAAAGTTATGATGACCACTTTGAAAAAACGGTGGCGCATCGTCATATTCAACCGCTTGAGTATTATAGGCCAGATTAGCCTTTAGCTTTACACCGGGTAGTAATCTTGAGCGCGCAAGGACAAGCCGCTCATACCGGGCCTCTTGTTCAAATTCTGATGCGGTAAAATTCGCATCGTATTCTAGCGCAGCTTTGTACAGCAACATTAGTGGGTAAGAAGTATTGTCCCCTGAGTGGGCGGAGGAGCAAATTGAAATCACCATAATACCCAATAATGAACTCCAGCAATAATGTATAGCGTTATTGCAAAGTCGCAAAACGCTTATCAGGTTCGTCGGGCTATACATTTTCTAAGTTCATATGAAGTATCTGTAGCCGCCATAATAGGTTGGTTAACCAGCCAATTATGTTGCATTGTCATTTAGATAGTCAATGTTTTTTTATCGGATATACTATATCTGTAGTGTGCCCCTTATGACATTAATAGTAAGAGAGCTTACAATGAATATAAGACAAATAGCACTTGCTGTATGTGTATCCATACCCCCCCCCGCACTCGCAGATTGCACAACAGGGCCGGTGACCGTTATCGGAAAAAATGACTACCCCCCAATCTCGTTTACCAAAGAAAACAAGCTGATTGGTCTCGGCTACTCTGTTATAAAGCAGATTGCTAAGTCTAAGGGGCTCGATACAACGGTTTCAACACCAGCACCCTGGAAAAGGGTGGTGCATCGCGGTCGAATTGGTAAGGTTGACATTATTATTGGTCTTAGATCAACGAATTTAAGCAAAGATCATTTTGTTTTCTTACCAACACCTATTATGGAGTCTGCTCAGTATATTATCTTCCTCAAAGGGAATGAACTTCGAACAAAAGAGGATCTCAAAGGATTACATGGAGGGGTTCTTTCCGGTACTACATTCACGACTGAATTTGAGAAATATGCTAAAGATAACTTATCTATTGCGCCGGTTAGAACAACTAAACAAAATCTGCTTAAGCTAAACTCTGGCCGAATTGATTACTTCATTGCCCCACTACTACCAGTTATACATTTAATAGAAACTACAGGAATGAAAATGAAAATAAAATTTACACCTATACCTTTATTTTCTGTAAGTGAATACATCGCAATATCTAAAAAGAGTAATTGCATTAGCATGCAAGAAACCTTAGAAACTGGGTTAAAAGAACAAATTAAGAATGGTTACATTGACCAGGAGTTTGAATTTTTCTCCAAAGACTGGGACGTACTTGACTACATGAAATAGATTCTGCCGTCTACACTCTTCTTTTTTGGAAGGGCAGACGGTAGACTAGTTATTTATCTTCGAAAGCCACTCTAACAGTATCATCCAAGCTATCTTTATCGATATAACCGATAGCATCTGGATTACGAGCAACAAGCTTCTTTAACTCTTCGATTGAATCAACCTGCTTAGGAGGCAGTCCCTTCCCTGTAAAGATCAACCGCGTCCAGTAGGCAGAAATTTGCCTCATGTTCTTGTTAAGAATATCGTTACTAAACTCTATTCGATGACTTGAGTCTTTTGAAAGATCAATGGGTATTACCGGTCCTTTTCCAGGAAACGTCTTTAGTTTTCCGAGAAATATTCTTTGTACCTCCTTTTTGGAGAGGGATACATTATTATCTGGATGTGAGATTATCACGATGTCAGCAACACTGGAATTTGAAGCTAGTAACATTGAAAATAAGAACATCAAGCAGAATAATTTACATTCTATAAAGTTTTTCATCTTACCACCTCCTATCTAAAATATGAAATCCATGCCAATTGAAAGCACATCAATTTTTAAAGTTTTTCCGGCGCTATCAACAATAACATCATCAGATTTGTCTGCTCTGCGAATATAATCCAATTTTATTGCTGCCTGAGGATGGAAATCCCACCTGACGCCAAGATTGATAGTTTGTGAGATTTGCTTGGCACCATCAAGGGGTTCGGACGCTATAGCTGCAAGAGCAGCACCAAGTGTGGGGGTAAGAACAGCCTCTGTGCCATCTTTGGCCAGTTCGATTTCTCGCTCAGAAAATGTAATGTGCGGCAAAAAATCATTAAAACGGTATGCAGCGGTTACCATCCATGTCTTTCTACTCACAAAAGTTCCTCCGTCAGTATCTGCTTGAATCAATCCGGCATCCATATAAGTGACTTCAGATCCAACCAGCCACTCGCCCGTGTCATAAAAAACCCCACCACTATAGAATGCTGCTTTAGATGGTGAGTCCTCATCTACTAAGGTCGCCAGGCCTGTGTCTCCGTCTGTCCACACTTCTGCTCTGTGTGCGGACACGCGATATTTGAGCTCTTCATTTGTGAACGTTAACACTGCTCCGAATAGATCCTTCAAATTTACGTCACCCAAGGGTGTACCGTCGGTTGTGCTGTTTCCCCAATACACTTGAGCATCGTAATCCCAATCTCCGAAACTATCTACGTACAAAGTGGATATTCCCTCATAGGATGAGAGCTCTTCTCCATACACCTCCAACGGCGGGCGTGTCCAATGATAAGCAAACCCGACATCTTGAAAGTCTGAATAGTTATAAAGAGGTAATCGCTGCTTACCAAAGTTTATAACGAGCTTGGGAGACAGCTCATAGCCTGCGTACAACCATTCAATCTCCGTATCATAGTCATTAGCCCCTTTACTTACCAATTGTGAGGTAAGGCTGAGCTTATCGTTTAAATCGATATCGACCTGTATACCAAATAATGTATCAGGTTTCATTGACCAATTATTGTCATAATAAGCACCGTCTACATTAGGTGCAGCCGCATCGGGTTTGTAGGTACTATTGGTTCCTCCCGGTAATGGCTCATCGTCAATTGTTTTACCTAGTACAATTGAGCCGAAACCGCTCCAGCGCAAATCAGCGGCCTGAAGAGGTAATGTAAATAGTCCGCTTGCAAACAGCAGCACGGTAACGATTTTCTTCATAACATCTCCAAGATCCTAAGGGTGAAATTTGCACATCCCTACTCAATATAGTACCAAATTTGGGCTCGTCAACTTATTCCATATTTCTAAAAATGGGCAAGGAACAACCACTAATATTGACCCTGGAGAGGTCTAAGTTACCATACTTAACAGCGGCGATCGGACAATCCATGCAGAGAAATCCTGCTGATTACGCACAAATGGCAGCTCTGGCATACCCGCTAGCGACTCACCAAAAATGAAGTAGAATATGGTATGTGACAGCAATGTAAATGCGATCTCATTGGCATTAGCATTGTCGTGGGGGCCTGACTTCTCCATCAATAATTCTATTATTGAAATAATCTTTTCGAAATACTGATGAAATACATTTGGCGTTATAGTCTGTGGATTTTTTCCACGACTCCCCAACACCTCCCAAATAAGTAACCTTAATGAATCGGAATGCTCTTGCTGGAAGTCTAAAGTATCCATAGTCAGTTCATTGAGGGAATGAACAAGCTCCACCTCTCCACTCTCGATGGATTTACCCCAAGCATTAGCGATAAGGCGAAAGGTTTGTAACAACACTTCCAAATAAAGATTTTCTTTCGTTTCAAAGTGATGAAAAACCGAGGCTTTTGATACACTTGCAACTGTCGCTATTTTTGAAATAGACGCCGCGTTATAGCCTTGCTCAGCAAAAACAGATGTGGCGGCGCTTAATATGGCCAGTTTCGTTTCTATGTTATGAGGCCTTGCCACTCGTATTCCCCTTGATGTTTTAAACTAACGTTTATTTAACGCTCTTATTCTATTGCACAACGTCTTTATTGGGTACTGATTCGACAATTACTTGCCCTTCTTGAGTGACTTCTCTCGAACTAGATAGCCACGTAACACCAAATATATTACATGCTGTCAAAAAACCAAAAATTACTATTGTCGCCATTTTATTCACCTCTGACTCATAAAGAAAACAATATTGACCGATCGATCAAGCTGTGGAAGAATACATTAACCGTTCGGTCAATGTCAATATTGAGGCTTATATGGGTTCTTTACGAAACGTTATTTTTATTGTATTAGTCGTCACAGTAGCCATGCAGAATTTGTGGGCTTCACCTTATGCAAATCAATTGGTTGTTAAAGCGCATCCGGTGCCGTTTTGTTTTTCTGCACTCGGTATGCTCGTTGCCGATCAAGAAGTAAAGGTTACATCAAGAATTAGCGGTTACCTTAAGTCCATAGAAATTACTGAGGGGCAGCGAGTAAAAAAGGGACAGCTGTTAGCCGTGATCGATGAAGCAAATGTC
>MABD01000056.1 GCA_002162955.1 Gammaproteobacteria bacterium 45_16_T64 | reverse complement strand
TTTGGGCATATCGTAGAGGCAGATATTAAAGGCTTCTTCGATAACGTTAATCATGACTGGTTAATGAGAATGCTCAAGCAACGCATTGATGATAAAGCGCTTCTGGGTTTGATACGCCAATGGTTGAGGGCTCGGGTGCATATGCCTGATGGCAAAACACTGAAGCCGATAGCAGGAACACCGCAAGGAGGGGTAATCTCTCCGGTGTTAGTGAATATCTATTTACACTTTGTACTGGACCCCTGGTTCGAACCAGTTATTCGAAAAGAGACCTGCCTTACACGGCAGCAACGCTATTACTGAGGAGCCCGGTGCGGGAATATCGCACGCTGGGATCTGTGTGTGGGCGTCTGGGTAACTGAGCGTTCTACCACGACAAATGCCGTACCAAAATCAAACAGAAGTCTGTTGTAGAGTGCATTTTTATACGTTAGAATTCCCGAAATTATATGTTTGAGAAATCCAAAAATCATTCATATTATTATGTATTCTACGAATATTCAGCTAGTTAGGTCTGTATAATCTTATATTAGGAGAAGTATTAAAATGGACAGAATCTTAAGATCCTTATTTGTAATCCTACCGTTGGTCATGTTTTTTTCAGGTTGCGGTGGTGGCGGTTCTAGCAGTTCGGATACGCCAGGAAGCAATGTGGCAGCTTCAATTGAATATACGGATATCAATAGCAGCACAGGTTTTTCGTCAAATTACTTAAAGCAAAAGTTGTTCTTTCGTCCAGAAAGCTATGAGAGAAATGACTATATTTTGTCTTATGAATTTACTGATTCAAATATTTCTTGGGATGACAATCTATTTAATAATGAAGGCAGTGCTGCTTACTCAATTGTTAGCTCAAACGGTATAGATGGAGTTCTTCAATACAACGATGGTAGTTATGAATTACATCTTAACGTACTTTCTGTCGAAATTGATCATCTCAAAGTTTGTTATACTTATACAGGAATTGATACGGTGATAGCATGTGATGTCAGTCAGGCCCTTAGCTGGTATTTTGATAGAAATGTCGCAGAAAACAACTATCCGTAGTTGCCATTGCCATTACGAAAATATATATAGTAAAAGTAATAACTTGGTAAGAACTTTTGGTATTTTCGCAGGCAGGGTTGGCACAGCCGGTTAGGTTGGAGATGGCGCCCTACCTAGTTAACGGGCTAGACTTTGTCTGCACCTGGCATGCATCGGGCTGCCATACTGAATACCGATTACTGCAGGTATGGGATTAACTTTATCGCGTGTAGATGGTGTTGGAAATAATGGAATTTAGATCATACAAGGCGTAGTAATTGGACGTATCATGGGAGTTACTGCTTTTTAGAATGGAATTGTATTTTTTATTGGAGTAGTTGATGTACAAGGGGGTTATTGTCGCCATGTTTATTGCCCTGGGGTCGGGGTGTGGTTCAGGCAGTGGATCGAATTCATCTGAAATTGATCACAAAGTTATTATTGACAGTTATATTGGCTCTTGGCTGAAAGTGGAGTGTAGAGTTCCTGGCTGGAGTGAGGTGCTGTCACTTGCGGCTAGTAATATTGATGGTGATGTGTGGATTAAAGATAAAATAATTATCAGTGAGAATGATATAGTTCTGGAACAGAAGGCATTTTCTGATAATTTATGTATAGGTGATCCTTTGGGTTGGTCCTCAATAGTTGGCTATGACTTGCAGGAAAGGGAAGAAATGATTACGGAAAATGAGTACCGTTTTGTTAGGTATAAAGTGGAAGTTAATGGACCCCCGAGATTTTTCAAGTTTTACAGAGCAGAAGATGGCTGGTTATATGGCGTCGATTATATTGTGTCTGGTATTCTTAATGAAGAAGATGTCGTTTCTGAGAATTATTATGTGAATTTTGGTGAAAGCTACTATCGATGTACAGCAGGAATGTATTGCCTGTGATTTTTGTAATGACTTGAAATTATTTCGTTTAGTCGGGGCAAGCTATAGAAATTAAAGGACGGGTTGCTTCGCGTAACAAGACCTAGCGTTGTCCTTTTAACAAGGGGAATGTACTTGAAAAATAATCCGTTGGCCAGTTGATGTGTTTATTAAATCACAAAACAAATTGACAAAATCAGCATTTTCAAGTGATTGGTAGTGTTATGCCTTTCTTCAAAATGCATCAGGTGAAATTTCCTGGTTAATAACAGGGAACGCTGAATTTGAGGATGTTGCCGAATCATATGAAAAGTTTCAAGCAACTTCCCGCTTTAGGTGGTAAATACGAACCAGGTAACTTTGAATTGGTTGCATGCTGTTTTCGTCCCTTAACGAGTCACAGCAGACGGAAGCATGTTCTTAAGAAAAAGTACGCCGATGTGGATTGAAGCTATTATACCCTGCAACATTAATCATATGATATAAAACATACACTAGTATAAACGGGAAGAATTAGTTGGTGTACGAATCGAGTGTTAATTTATGTGAGTAGCTCAGGCCATTCTTTAAATCACCAAAAATATTGTTTACATTTATAGTGATGATTCCCATATTTCTATTTTCTAAATGGGTGTTTGTAACTACTGGTAGAGGTTTACTATTTGCTAATGAATAACTTAGCAGTTCTGATACTGATGAAATTGTCCCGATAATCCCAGCTGAGGATGTATAATCAACATCACTTGTGGTTTTAAGTAGAAAACCATTACTCGTGTCATACCACATATAGCCACCGCCGGAGTAGTTATATGTATAATTGGTAACTTTGTTATATTCCACGGTGTAGCTCAGTTTTACAGCATTGAGTTCACCGGTTGGCATAGAGATTTTCTCTTCAGTAATTACTGAAAAATTCATTTCGATAATATCGTAACCTATGTCATCGCCTGTTTCGGAATTGAATATTCTCGCGTTGCTATAGGCACTAAAATCATCATCGATACGTATATTCTCTGGGGTTTCGCTACCCGTTTGTGTAACATATTCTATGCTGGTAAACTCAGTCATAGAATCATCAATTATGGATTGTCCATAAAGAGTCGAATATTCAAGCCCTTCAATAGTGCTACCTCCCGTAAGTGTTTCAAGTAAGTAAGGGCCACCAATAGCGTTGGAATATCCATATTTTAAAGGTATTTCGTTTACTGTACTGAAGGTCATTATATTTTCAAAATACCATGTTTCTGGTTCTCCAGTTGAGAAATCAGTGTGTAAGGTGATCGATGTTGTAAAGGTGTCGCCCGCTCGTTCATTGTAAGGCTCGTCCAGTACAGTTCCCTCTTGAAGATTTCGGTTGGAGGATCCGGACCCTCCACAGCCATTAAGAGCTATAATAAGAAGCACTATGACTTTACGAAAAAAAGCTTGGTTATCCATACTTAGCCTCGACAGTTACGTAATCTAGAATCGTTGGCGATGTTATCAAATTACAAGATGAGAGTGTTTTTCTATTTTGTTGTTAAATTGTTACCATATATAAAAATATGGTTAGGTAATGGATTGTTGATGATGACCATGTAGTGAGGGGCGATTTTTCACCATCGGGTGGTCTGCCCAGTTCAGCCAGTGTAAATGTACAGTGAGATTTCTTATACCGAACCTAGGAAAATCGGAGTCTGATTATAAGGTTGGTGTGGCGATTGTGATAAATATACATAAAAAATTCTAGGTTTACGGGTAATGCTAAACGGCCTTGGGCAGAAGCTGAAGTGGTAGAATTAGCCAAGGATACACCTTACGATAGTTGTTTTATTGATGCCTCGAAAGTTGCACAAGAGTATATCCTTCAACGCTACAAAGGCTGGATTGAAATATTGAAACCAGATGGCTAGCTAAAGAGTATGAAACGTGATGGTACCTGCTGAAAATATTGTTGCATCATGAAATGATTCGGTAAAGAGGTTCTATGGTAGCGTAAATCGACCATAGAACCTTAGGTATAGAATTAATCTGCAAGATAATGCTAAGAGGCTGCCGCAAGATCATCGTTATTGGACGAACTCTTAATGACATTCTTCTCTGTAGATGTATTCGATACTTCATCCTCAGCATATTTAGATGCTTTCCACGCTGAAATGAGTTCAGAGTTGTCGACATTCCATGGATGAAAGTCTGTCTTAAAGAAACTCAAATAGGGTTTGCGCATATTACTAATCATACCTTTCTTGCCGAAAAAGAATGACCAAGCACCTTTCACATCTGACCAATTGGGTAATGAGCGTGCCCAAATATGAGCCATGATTTGGTAATACAGCATGCTAAGGGTGAAGTCGATGGTGACCAGTGCCATATGTCGGCGTAATTGATTTCTATTTCCTACTAAGGTTTCGTGTACATCAAAGGCAACGGATTTATGCTCTATCTCTTCAACGGTATGCCAGAGGAAAAGTGACTTCAGCGATTCTGGTAGGTCATCGAGTATATCCTGATTGCTAAGTATGAACTCGGACATGATGGCAGTAATATGTTCAAAACATACAGTGCGTGCGAGGCGGCTTTCATCACTGAGGTGACGGTTAAACCACTGGATCTTATTGCGTAGCTTTTCCTCAATCTTTGCGGTGTCCCATCCTTGCTCATCGAAGGCCTTATTTATCTGGCGGTGTTGAAAGCTATGGTGACCCTCTTGACCTATGAATGCTTTAATTTCTTTTTGTAATTCGGTATCGGTGATGTGAGCCTTAAACAATCTAACAGATTCAATAAACTCTTTTTCACCGGGAGGAAAGGTGGCAGACATCGCCGCAAAGTAAGACGAAATAATGGAGTTTCCAGCCCAATAGTTCGTGCTTTTGATGTCCTCAAAGTTGAATTGCATTTTACGATTACGGATTTCAGGTTTGGTGAGGGTTGTCGTTGGCATGACGATGAACTCCTAAACTATGCAGCGTTTGTGTTAGCATCACTATCACACGTTTGACCGAGGAGTTTTAGGTGAGTTGGGATCGAGTTACCGGTGAAATTAGATCATGAAAGTAGATCAGGCCGCTGAGCAGGTTATTTTAGGGGATGGTCAATATGGTATGGCTATGGAATATCTGTTCGTATTTCAAGAACTTGCGATGGAATATGGGATTTCACCACAGGCCATTTTGAAGGGCACTGGAGTTCCACTAGACGCTTTGATCCAGCAGGGGGTCCGTATTGGCCATCGCTCCTTCAGTCAGGCAGTGAAGAACCTTATCGATGCAGTTGAGGACCCCACGCTCCCGATTCAATACGCGAAACGTATGACTATGCTACGCCATGGAGCGTTGGGCTATGCTTTCCAGGCGGCGAAAAACCTGACAGAAACATCCGGTCTTCTTACAAAGTACATTGATACTCGATCGGGAGGAGGACAGAGGTTCGAACGTATCGAAAGCGAGGATACTATTTCTATTCTATTTTCGATCGAAAGGCAGGAGTTGGGTCCTGATGTAGAGCGCTTTCAATGTTTAACGCTGCTGTTCAATATCGAATATTTGGGCCGTTATCTTACAGGCACGTTGCGTGAAACTATTGCTAATGAAATTCAGCTAACCAGTTCTGCTCGTGGTGCTATTCCTTCTAATCTTTTACCACCAGGATTGACCATTAAATTTGAGCAGCCAGTCAATCAAGTCGTTTGTCCTAAAGAATATTACTATCGACCTTTGGTGACTTCTGATTCCGGTGTCTTTAATACGGCTATGGAGCAGGTGCTAAAGGAGATGATGTTGTTGGATCCTGTGGCTGATATTGCCCTTATTGTTCGAAATAAGCTGCGAGATCATACCGGAAAGCTACCACCGCTACAGAAAATGGCAGATGACTTACATATATCAACCAGTAGTTTAAAGCGAAAATTAAAGAATGTGGGGGCAACATATCAGCAGTTGCGCGAATCTGTACAGTTTCATAAGGCAAACTACTTGCTAGGTACCACGCAATATTCAATTGAACAGATTGCTGAACTATTAGGGTATGCCGATGGTAGTAATTTCAACAAAGCCTTTAAGCAGTGGAGTGGGTTGACGCCCAGTGAGTACAGAAAGAAGTAGTGATTCTACACTTTGTTTCAGACCAACGCACAGCTGAGCGTAGACGGGTTTGCAGGTTGAGTATGAGCAAATAATATACTTTTTAGTTTGGTCATATATAGCAAAGCGATATAGTGTTTTTGCACAAAATCGGTGCGTTTATCCGCGAGTACAAAGTTGAAGTGCTAAACTCTGGTATTACATCTTCAGTGTAACCATAGTGATAGCTGTATGAGTAATATAATAAAAACAATATGTTGCGTCATATCCACCGTCTTTTTACTTCCCAATGTTGCGAATAGTTTTACGTTAAGTGATATTCCCGACATTAAGAACAAGCGCGATATCACCTTGGTGGCGGAACGCGGATTTTGGACAGAACATCTTAGAAAAGAAATGATACCCAAATTCACCGCCCATACTGGGGTGGCGGTGAAGATCGTTGATATGTCATTAGGGGAAATGTACGAGGGCCAGTTAGACTCGTTGCGGGATGGGTTAGGCCACTACGATCTTATCTCCATTGAAGCGGGTTGGGCAAAGGAGTGGGCTGCTAATGGCTACACAGTGCCTTTGTTAGAGATTGCGAGAGAGCATGATCCAGAGGGGGAAGCTTCGATGAAGCGTTTCCTAGAGCCTTATTACCCTTCTTTGCTTAAGATACTCAGTTATCGAGGGCAGTATCATTCTATTCCCTATAACAATTATGTAATGGGGAATCATTATCGAGCCGATCTTTTTGAACACGAGGATGAGCGGAAAAACTTCAAGAAGCGATATGGCTATGACCTAGTACCTCCAGAAGGTATACGCCAACTGTTGGATGTCTCTGAGTTTTTTACTCGTAAAAGTGGGCAGCGGTTGGCAGGGAAAATACTTGATGCGCCATTTTACGGTTTGGCACTAATGTCTGGATTAAAACCGCATATTAATGACGAATTTTCTGCGATGTTGTGGGGGTTAGGTGGAGCTTGGTTTAGACCCAACTATTCTCCAGCAGGAGAATTGTTGAGTTATCAGGTTGAAGCTAATAGCAAAATTGTACACAAGGTCGCTAATACCTATATTGAATTACTGAAGTATGCACACCCGGCAGATAAAGATTGGGCTTTTTTAGAATCCGCGAATGCGTTAGCAGAAGGTCATGTTGCGATGTGGCCATTTGCTTATAACAATCTGTGGCCGGTATCGGCGAAACTAGAACAGAATATTCCTGGCTCCAAAATAGGCGTGAGCGAAGTTCCTTTGCAGCATCCTTACGTGGGAGCGTATTCGGTATCAGTGTCATACGATAGTCGTAACCCTGAAGCGTCTTACTGGTTGCTAAAATACATTGGCTCTTTAGAGGGTCAGAAAGCCTATGCGCTGGGTGGTGGTAATCCCTGTCGAACTGATGTTGTGCTAGATCCTGTGTTCTCCTCGGAAGAAAAGAGGTTGCTGAGTGGTGCATTTAAAGCAAGTCATGAAGCGAATTTGGGCTGGTCAGACGGGGTGTTGCAACAGGGGCATTTTACCAGCACCGCAATGGGAAAAATATATCCAGAGTTAATGAAAACCACATATGCAATTGCCCATAAAATTGAGACGGTTGATGAGGGTCTCGATAAATTGGCACAGAAAATTAAAAAATTACAAATTCGATATGGGGAGGTTACCGCAATTTCCCAATAGCAGTACAAGGATGGTTTGAAATTTAGCGCAAGGACATTTGGCAGGAAATAGTCCGGTAAAACTAATAATAATGGGAATACTTGGTGTAAAACAAAAGCTTGATCTTGCATTCTTTTCTATCGCTAGCTTTTCCATTGTCATAATGGTGATTGCCTGCACTTTCATGATTAATGTCGGTGTATTGGTAGAGGGGGTTTCTTCCCATCTTGTTCCGAAACTTAGCCTTGCCTCGAAACTTCAAAAAACCTCGGAAAAAACTAACCTATTAATCGACAAGATATCGTCTAATGAAAGTAACGCACGGAAAATAGAGGATCTGATCGCGCTAGAAAAAAGTTGGAGTGAGCTGATAGCGATCGTTAGTCAAGTGCAATCTAGAATAAATGGATTGTCAGATCGTATCGGTTTTACTGATGAACTAGATTCACTAAAAATCATACATGCTGATCACGGTATTATTAGGGATGTCGTTTTTGATCATAGTAATGCAATTATTGGTAGAGAGAAAACCCATGAAAGTATGCTGCGTTTGATTCGGATTTATGATGATTATATGCTGCCTAAGATTTCTGATAGAACTGTTGATATAAGAAAGCAGGGAAGAGATAATATTTATCAGGCCGGAAATGATCTTTCTAACTATTTGTTAAGCGTTAATTCTGAAGATAAGTCACAGGTTATTAATCGATTGAAGAGGCGATGCTTGATGCTGTTCGTTTCTCTTCAAAAAATGTCAGAAACATCCTCGCTTGAGGTTAGATTGTTTATGCGGGATTGGTTGGCGAGAGTCTCACCGTTGTTACGTGGAAATAGTTCTGTATTTGTACTTCGACTGGATGAGATACGCATTGGCAATGTTATAAATAAACAATTTTTGCTTAATCAGTCAATTGTTATATCGTTAGAAAAAAAGGCAGAAATTCTCTTGGTAGAAATGCAAAAATCTATCAGCGAAACTACATTTTCAGCACATCAGAGAATACGCAGCTATGTCTATGTACTTGCGATAATTTCATTGGTATCTATTAGTGTGAGTGCGGTACTTGTATGGTCGTTGGTTCATAGAAATGTGATTTCTCGATTGCTCCATACCAGTGAGGCCATTATTAAATTATCGAGAGGCAATATTGATATTGATATTTCACATCCCGCTGATGATGAATTGGGACAGATGCAAATCGCTTTAGAAAAATTACGAGAGTATGTTATTCGGGTTCAAACAGCGTCAAAGACCGATAGTTTAACTGGACTTAATAATCGAGGAAGCTTTGATTCATTATTGAAGATGGAGCTGGGTAGTCTTGCTGATACGGCGAGAGAGATGTCACTGTTGATGTTGGATATAGACTATTTCAAAAACTATAATGATGAGTATGGGCATGTGAAAGGGGACGGTTGTATTCAGGCTGTCTCTGAAGTATTGCAGAATCATTGTCGACGAGATGGTGATGTGGTTGCGCGCTATGGTGGCGAGGAGTTTGTAATGATTTTGCCTGCAACGAGTAATGAGCATGCCGTGAATCTGGCGGAATCGATTCGCCTGGCCATTCAAGATCTTGGTATTCCCCACATTAAGTCACTAGCAGCGAAATGCGTGACGGTGAGTGTGGGGGTTTCCACTATTACGTTTCATGAGAAAACCCAGCCTGAGGATTTTATCAAGTTGGCGGATATTGCGCTTTATAAAGCAAAGAATAGTGGACGTAATTGTGTTGAGTCATTGTCCTAACAGGCATGGCTAGCCATGCCTGTTAGTATTTAGCCCTTTAGCTTAAGCAAAAAGTGATAGGCTTTTGTCAGGTTATCGCGATACGGTGGAAGTAGCATCCCCATGGCGCTAAATTTTGATTGATAAAATACAGGGCGCATTTTTGAAAAGGACGCGAATCCCTCGTAGCCGTGATAATGTCCCATTCCACTTGGACCTACGCCACCAAATGGCATGTCGTCCTGAAAGGCGTGAAGTAACGTGTCATTCACGGTGACTCCACCAGACATTATGTGAGTGATATAGCGATTGGTGAGGGACTTGTTGTTAGAAAATACATACAACCCCAATGGGCGATCATGGGAGTTAACGTAGTTAATCACTTCCTCAGGGTTCTGATAGCTCATGACAAGCAGAATAGGGCCAAAGGTTTCTCGTTCACGAATATGCATGGACGCTGTGGAGTTCAGGACTAAATGCAGTGGGAATTTCTTATTGTCATGGTCAATATCTTGATTATTGAGATTGATCACGGTTGCGCCATTCTCACTGGCGTTTGTTAAGGTTTCCTCAAGGCGAGTTACTGAGCGGCTATCAATGACAGCGGTATAGTCTGTACTGTTTATATCTGCTACATGTTGCTTGACCCAGGTTTTCGCCTTTTCGGTGAATGTATCTACTTGGCTTTCGTGGACAAAAACATAGTCGACATTGAGACAGATTTGCCCCGCATTCATTTGCTTAGCATACATAATACGTTCTATAGCTTTGTCTATAGAGTATTCTGGATCGATAATAGCGGGGGATTTTCCACCCAGCTCTAGGATCACCGGTGTTAGGTTTTTCGCCGCGGAGGCCATCACCGCTTTGCCGGTATTGACTGATCCCGTAAACAAAATAAGATCAAGTGGCAGTGAGGACAGCTCAATACCAACGCCTCCTGTTTCTACTAGAAAAGTCAGGGTGTCTTGGGGAAAGTACTTTGGGCTAATTTGTGTCAAAAGTTCACTGAGGTGGATGGAGTTTTCTGACATTTTTACCATCGCCCGGTTACCTGCTGCAAGGGCTGTGGCGATTGGAATAAAGGAAAGGTTAATGGGGAAATTCCAAGGTACGATAATGCCAACAACACCAAGGGGTTGTGGTGTTAGCAAATTTTTTGCGCCGGGGAACATGGTGAAATCAACATGGCGTTTCTGAGGTTTCATCCACTTTCGAACATTTTTGGTGATAAACGCTAATGAATCAAATACGGCAATAAATTCAGCAAATACGCTCTCGTGCCATGAACGACTCCCATAATCTTTGTCTATTGCTTCGATAATTGCGTCTCTATTCTCAGACAGCATCTTCTTTAGATTAATGAGATTGTTTTTGCGCTGCTGATACGTCGGTATGGGGGAATTCAAGTACGCATTCTTTTGGGTATTGAATAATGCGCTAAGAGGGGTGTCACTCGAAACGTCTTGTAGGGCTTGCACGGAGCTATTCATGTGGCTTACTCAACAATAGAAGGTTAATTATCTTGAGCAGTGATTATGAATTAATTACGCATCGTCGTGATTGACAATATTATTTGTTTGTATCAATAAGGTAAAAAAGGGAATATTTGGGATCTATTCCTTGAGGGCAAAAGTGGCTTTTTGTCTATCGATCGTATTGTGTGCGTTGTAACTGGTTGGTGCTGAGTAGCACGGGGAACGGATAAACATTCTCCGTGCTAGAGCTGGCAGTGAACAGACGATTACTAGGGGTGAGCTTGTACGGTGTCTGATGCACTCGTAGTGTTACTTGGTTCTTTGTATTCTTTGACCAACTTAATCACCTGATTGGCTTTGCGCCCCTGCATGGCACAGGACGTCATCATTCCGGCCATCAATGCACCACCAACCCCTGCGGTCATTACATCCGACCCTGTCATATAGAGCCCTTTGACCGGGGTTACTGGGTGCAAAAACGGCTTCTTAAAGCGGTCAACAAAGTGATCTAACGCGAGCATTTCTCCTGCGCTATTTTTTTGATACCAATTGGTGGATAACGGTGTTGATAATTCACAGTAATCTAGTTTGTCACGCAGCTGTGGGTGACGTTCGAAGAGTTTTTCCAATAACCGTTGGGTAAATTTTTCTTTTAGCGCTTCGTATTCATCCCCTCGTTTTTGCCATTGGCTGTCTTCCCATTGCGCAAACCATTCCATTTTGGCGGGTGTAACAATCTCGACAGTGGACTTTCCAGGGAAGCGATTGTCCCAATCGGGATCTTTGGATGAGGGGAATGAAATGTAGACGAGCGGGAACTCTGCATCGGGATTTGCATTGTATTTCGCAAGGTTGCCTTCGTGGTCTCCGTCGGGATAAATCCACAGGTTGGTGCTGGAAAGTCCTAGTTCTTCTGCAGTACCTTTAAAGCCTGCATATACACAGAGGTGAGCGCTGGAGCGTTGCACTTGGCTACACCAATCATCAACACCCAGTTGTTGTTGGGTTTGTTCTGGCAGTAATTTCTTAACGGTGTTGTAAAAGCCAGCGTTGCTGACAACATTGTCTGCACTGATTTCAGTGCCATCGATCATGCGAACACCAGTTGCGCGATTGTCTTTAATAATGACTTCTTCGACGTCGGCATAAGTAAACACCTCCCCGCCACTTTTTTGGATAGTGGGAATAATACTACGGGCGATTTCCGATGCACCACCTACTGGGTAGGCACCGCCAGCCAAATAATGTTTTGCAATGAGTGCATGCATTAAGAATGATGCATCCGCCGGTGCTTGACCGTAATTGCCCCATTGGCCGGTTAGTACGGAAATCAGTTCCTGGTTTTGGGTAAGGCTTTCTAGCGCTTCCCGGGTGGTTTGATAAAAAACCTTTGGAACCAATAAGGGTCTTACTTTGTTATAGATACCTGCCATCCACGGTGCCATGCCTTGTCCGGCAAAGAATTTTGGCGTGTATTTACTGACGTCGCGGATTAGATCAATGTACTGGTAGATAACGTCTTCTTCGCCGGGAAAGCGATCAACCAGCATGTTGGCAAAGTTTTCACGACCGGCGACAAAACCATATTCTTTATCAGCAATAATGACGCGGTCATATTCGTCATCCATGGCGGCCCATTGTAGGCGGCCCTCACTGATCACATCAAACACACGGCGTAATGTGGATGGTTTGTGTACCTCTCCTACATAATGCACGCCTACGTCCCACTCATAGCCCTCCCTTTCATAGGCGTGGGTATACCCGCCTGCGGTGTAGTGCTGCTCTAATACACAGACTTTTTTACCCAGTAGCGATAGAAAAGCGGCGTTGGCTAATCCTCCAATGCCTGAGCCAATAACGATGGTGTCGTAATGACTTTCAACACGCTTAGCGCGAAAACGTTTGCCTGTTCTAACTTTAACTTTCGCCATGTAGGCTGCCCTCTTATTGCCTCGATGGATAATCAAGGAGAGTCTTGTAGAGTGAGTTTATATTCAATTTGTTGAGTATGTGATGGTAGAGGGCTTTGCAGGCTGATGCAACTGTAGAAGGTATTCTTTGCCTAAGAAATTCAGGAATAAAAAAGCCAGCATCCTGTGCTGGCTCTCTTTATCTTCGCTAAACATGCGCTGTTTATAGGGCTATAATCGAGTAAGTACGTTATCCGGCACTTTGAAGTACATAAAGGTATTCCTATCTTCAGGCAGGCCTTCGGTGGCTTCGATCGCATCACCGGGTACAAGAATGTGGCCTTCAAGATAGCGTTCTAGATAAGACAAGAATCGGCCCCGCTGCGCAACATGTAATGGGCTTTCGGATTTGTGATTTAGCATGGTGCTCTTGATGGTGCCGATACCGTTAGTCTTATCAATAGAGATATCTAATACACGGAATTGCTGAGGCCAGTTGACCATCGAACCTGATTCAATTTCCCAATAGCCAAGCTCTGCGCTATCACCTAATCGAGGTGTAATGCTATTTTGGTGAGCGTGTGCCACTAAGTGAGCAATGACATTGGGGTATTGGTTAAGCGTATCAATCAGTAGCGCACCGTTAATGATGATGTCTTTGGGTTTGTGGTGAGAACTTATAATGATTAACTGGCCGTTGTCCTGCGCATCTTGTAATTCTTGTTCGATCCAGGCGAGATCTTGTAGCGTTAATAACCCTTCGGGTCCAAGCATCATGCTGGTGTCCAGCGCGATGTGTTTGACCAGGCCATTGTTGCTAGAAAAGCTGTAGTTGAGATTGCCGTCCTTCAGCTCGCCTTGTTGATCAATAATATGTTGCATGCCATGTCCAAGCGGTTCACTGGCAAATGCGGGATCCTTTGAGATAAACATTTCTTCAGCAATTTCAAAAGGACGCAACATGCGGCGGTCTTCGTCAGGCGTCACATAAAAGCTTTCTGGATCAAATAGGTGTTGTAAGAAACCTAACAGGCTCGGGTCATAGCCTAACCAGTTCATTTCTCCGGTTGCGATACTATCAAAGAAGGTTCGAGTATCCAGGCGAATGGTTTTGCCAAAGAGTTGAAGATCGTTGTCCGTTACTGGGAAGTTGCCCAGCATTAAGCCGTCATGGTTACCCGGTACGTAATACCAGGGAATATTGGCTTGCCCTTCAGACTGACCATTGAGCCCAAGCGCGGTGAATGGGTCGTATGTGTCGTTAGGTTTGCCATCATCAAAATTGCCTGGGATTGGGTCGTCGTCTGCGCCGCTATCGGGGTTAATCGCACCGCCATCTAGAATATCGATTCCCCAGCGTGCTTCATTGTATCCACCGATATCCAATAGATCGCCGGTAAAGATTGCCATGTCGATAGGCTTATCAATATCGGTTTCGTAATCTCGCATGGTGCGCACCATATCATCTACCTGGTAGGTGATATGTGCACTGGCTGGATAATATGATGAGGGGATAAGGAATTTTACAGGATTCACGTTGAGCGGACTTTCTTCGTCGCGCATTTGGAAATCACTCATCACTAATAGGTGGTGTGCGTCGACACTATCACCTGTTGCCGCGGGTTTGCTGATGAGTTCTTCGCGATCAATAAACGGGGCATCTCTACCAATCTCGTCGAGGTGGCCTTTGTATTTTGCATAAAGCTCAGTCAGTGAGGTAACAGATTCATCGTCAGACTCGAGGACCAAGGGGGTACTGGTTGCCTTAAGAATAAATTCTAACGGAGAATCACCTTCTGTGGTGCTGTTTTGCAACATCAGCTCAATAACCGCGGCGGCTTCTTCCGCAAGGGCTGTGTCGTAGGGGATTTTGGGAAGATTAATGGTTCTAAGTAAGCGTGCTTGGGTTTGCGTTTTGCGTTCTTCTATCTGGGGCAGCAGTATTTCTAGGCCATGCTTAAGGGCAGCGCTATGGACTTCACCTTTAACGTCGGTTTGAAGTACCTCGGTGGCGTCACTTATAAAGTTAGCGCTGTCTTGATCGAAATTAAGGCTGTGGCCTTTAGCGGCGGTACGGATGGTGCTATTTACCAAGATGCCGTTCATGGGGGCAAGGTCATAATCAACGGTTGCTAGGAACCGTCGCAAGTTATCGGCGGCATCGGCATGCTCACCCGCAATATCTTCCAAAGTAAGATAATCGGCCGGGGTTGCGGTTCCCAGTAAAATATCACCTAGATAGAAGCTTACGGTTTCTCCCGTTTGATATTCGAACTCACCGTCTTCGGAGGTGATGCCTTCTAGCTCACCTGATTGGTACGTAAAACCTTGTAGGCCGAGTAATTTACCGGAACGTGATTGGGGTTCTGACGTTTGTTCTGTGGTTCCTTGGTCGGTATCAGTGTTGGAGCTTCCAACAGAGCTGGAGCTTCCTGAGCCACCGCAACCCGCAGTTGCCAACAAAATAGAAGAAAATAAGATACTTAGACTAAATTTATTCATATTATTATTCTGCTGATAGACGATCGAATATTGGGTTATATGGGCGCAAATGGCGCCGCTATATTTGTGTTATGAACTGCCGTCTTAGCCAGATTTTGCATAGCGTTTGGCCAAAAGATTATCGGAGTATATCAGCATGCACGTCGGTACACAGTAACAAAAGGTAACGATAACGGCGTGTTTTTGCTTATAGAATGATCAAGTGTGGATTGTTATTTGAGCGGTTTTACGATAAGCGGTGCTATCTGGCCAGTTTGGCTGATATCAAGAAGACTGATCAAAGTATGAAGTGCCACTACCGATGCCCATACTCTCCATTTCGGCGGCAATATCGTCAAAATCCATCACGCTGAGACCTACAAATTCCAATAAGTCTTCTTTGACGGTTTCCCATTCCAAGTCCGTAGGGTGTTGCCCTAATATTGTGTGAATGCTGCATATATGCTCTGCCATTTTAAGGATGGCAAGCAGGGTTTTCTTACCGGGGTCGTAGCCTTTATTGAGGGCGGTATTAAAGATGTCTTTAACATTGTGGTGTTCGGCGATAACGTCGCAAAATTCTTGCGGTAGCCCCCATGATTTGGCCGTGTAATAGCCCACGACGGCATGGTTGGTGCGTAGTAAGCGGTTTTCGGTATCGATAATCCGTTCGTCTACGCCCGTATAAGACTCTTTCATGACATCGGGATAATGGGGGTACTCCTTGACCAATAAGGGCACGCCACAGTTATGAAATAGCCCTAGACTGTAGGCTAAATCGGGGGACTGATAGCCAATCTGCCGAGCGATGGTGGTGCAGACGGATGCAATGTCCATTGCACTGTCCCAAAACCCACCTAACGCGAGGATGGTTTGGTTGTCTAGCTCTCCTTTAATCGTTAAGCCATTGGTGATATTAATAATGGAGTCCATGCCGAGCAGGTTAACGGCTTGCTCTATTGAAGTGATTTTGTTCTTAAGTCCATACTGACTGGAATTCACCACCTTCAAAATGGTGCCTGCAAGCCCTACATCCTGACAGATTAGTTTGGCGATCCGAGACATGTCGGAATTGGGCATTGCCTGTTCCATATGGATGTCGACAATGATCTGTGGTTGAGGGGGAACAGAGATGCCGCGAAGTATTTTGGCAACCTGCTCGTTGTTCAGTATATCTGGCATGGGGCTTTGGCTATAATGGCGCATTCATAACTGCTGATAGTAGAAAAGTTTAGCAGTAGATTTTTAGAATTGCCTTACTTCTTTTGTTGAGACGCCTCATGAGTACTGCCGACGGAGCGACCGCTCCAGTGAAACCAAATAACGATCATTTAGCCCATATTACCTTACGTAAAAATGAAGAGCGACGCCTGAAGGCGGGCCATGTTTGGGTATATAGCAATGAGATTGATACAAAGGAAACACCGCTAAATACCTTCGAGGCTGGCCAGCAAGTGATGGTAAAAGACTCTAAAGGCAAAGCGGTTGGTGTTGGTTATATTAACCCTCAGTCGCTGATTGCTGCTCGTATTATGACTAGAGACAGTAGCTGTGTAATTGGTGAGTCCTTACTTACTCACCGTTTAAAGATCGCTTTGTCGTTACGTGAAAAGTGCTTCGATGACCAATGTTACCGTTGGGTGTATGGCGATTCTGACGGGCTGCCAGGTTTGGTGGTTGATCGATTTGGTGACTATGTTGTTGTACAGCTAAATACCGCAGGTATGGATGTGCTACGTGATGAGGTGGTTGCTGCAATCACTAAAGTGGTTTCTCCTGCAGGCATTTTGTTTAGAAATGACAGCCCAGCACGTAACCAGGAAGGCCTACCATCTTCTGTTGAAGTGGCTGCTGGCGAGTGGCCAGACGAGTTAATGTTGACCGAAAATGGGGTCAAATTTGTGATTCCTGGCAATGAAGGCCAAAAAACAGGTTGGTTTTATGATCACCGAGAGAACCGACAATACATGAAGCGTTGGGTTGAGGGTAAGCGTGTACTCGACGTATTCAGCTATGTCGGTGGATGGGGCGTGCAAGCGGCGGTGTCAGGTGCTGAGGCGGTATTGTGTGTTGATGCATCAGAGTTGGCGTTAGATTACGTGGAGAAAAATGCTGTTCTCAATGATGTGGCGGAGAAGGTGGGCACCATGCAAGGCAATGCGTTTGACTGTCTTAAGCAGCTTGCAGAAGAGAAAGAGAAGTTTGATGTGATTGTTATTGATCCGCCGGCTTTTATTAAGCGTAAGAAAGATTTCAAAAACGGCTCGACGGCGTACCGTAAACTCAACGAATTAGCGATGCGATTACTGTCTCGTGATGGATTGTTGGTATCGGCGTCATGTTCCATGCACATGCCCGATGACGCCCTATTGGATATTGTGAGGGGGGCGGGTCGTCACGTAGATCGCCAGGTACAGATTGTTCATCAAGGAAGTCAGGGTGCGGATCACCCAGTGCATCCTTCTATCGTAGAGACTCATTACCTAAAAGCGATATTTGCGCGGGTCCTACCTAGCTTTTAGTGGTTTGTAGGTTCTTGAAGCCTTTGTTGTGACGCTTGCAGCTGAGCGGTAAAGGCTTCTTTCGATAGATCTGGTTGTACTTTGGGCCACTTCAAATAGTGCGCTAAGGAAAGCGGTATTGTTGCTGTTTCAGCGGCTGGTTGTGAGTAAGAGAGTAAGTGCCAAAACCCTACGCTGAGTTCGTCATTATTATCTTCTGCGATACCCGTTAGCATACTGTTAAGTATCTGTGTGACGATGCTCTTAGCTTCCCGTTGATTGAGAGTGGCAGTGTTAATCGAATTTTCAGCCATAGTGAGTCGGGTCTTCAGCTGGGTTAAGTCGTCGATGAGTAAAGTAAGCGCAATATGGACATATTGTCGACGCCTCTCTTGTTCTTGTGCAAAGTCGCTGACGGGACGGGGTGCCAGCGAACGGTTGTAGCGCTGTTCACCTTGGAACAGAAAAGCGATAACTTCAAAGCCTAAACTTATCTCTCCAGAATCGGTTAGGCCTTGCTGCTGGCGTATCGTCTTGGCGGATAAGGGTACAGTGATGTCATTGATAATGCCGGAATTGGGATAGGCCAGTAAATAATCAATATATCCCGGCATAATTGGCACGCTATAGATGGCATCAGCAAGTGTTGTATGGTTCGCGTTTGTTTGTGAGTGTAATAGATAATGTAATGGTAAATAGTGGCTGAGACACTGTTGTAAGCTGTGTTGTTGTTCGGTGAGAGATTCCTGGCTAGGGGAGGTTAAAAAGCCCTCGGAGTACTCGCTGAACAGTGCTTCTGTACAGGTGATGGTTTTGCTTAGCCAGGTAATCTTTGCAAGATCGAACTGAGTCAGCGCCTCGGTAAGGGCGCTATCGGCAGGCGGTGACACTACGGTGACGGGGGCCTGTTGTTCTTGCGGTAATTGAACTGTTGGAGTGTCGTCACAGGCGATGGTCAAGGCGCAAAGCAAAGTGATGATTAGCCATGGGTGTTTATGCATATCATTAACCAATAGTTGTAATGTTGTCTCGTAAGCTAATGATGGGCCAATTGCGATTTTGCGCTTCAGTGGTTAGCTTTTCATCGGGATCCACCGCGAATGGGTTATCAACAACCTCCAGTAGCGGTAAATCGTTGATGGAATCACTATAGAAATAGCTGCCATCCAGTGGGTATTGGTTTTGCGTTAGCCATTGGCGCAACCGCGTAATCTTTCCTTCTTGAAAGCACGGTGTGCCTGAAACCTTTCCTGTATACCGGTTGTCTTTGATTTCAGGGTCAGTCGCTAATATGTCATCCACGCCTAGCAACTCTGCTATAGGACGCGTTACGAATCCATTGGTTGCCGTGATAATAAGCAGGTAATCCCCTCGGTTTCGGTGGTGGGCTAAGAGATCGATGGCCTTATTTTGCATCATGGGGCGCACACGCTCTTCGACAAATGCCTTATGCATTGCTGTGAGTTGGTCGCGCGTGTGTTCAGTCAGTGGTGCAAGGGCAAATTCTAAATATTGATTAATATCCAGGCAGCCTTGTTGATAATCTTGATAGAACTGGTCGTTACGTGATTCGTAATAGGTTTGATCAACGTACCCCTGGTCGATCAAAAACTGCCCCCATGCATGGTCACTGTCGCCGTTGAGTAGCGTGTTATCGAGGTCAAATATGGCGAGTGTAGTCATGATGTGTACTTCTGTGGGAGTGGTAAGAGCAATGAGGGAGGTAGAATTTAAGAGGTCAGTGTATCAGTTTTGATTATCTGCAAGATAGGGGATGGTTAACAATCAATTAACTTTTACAGTAATTAAAAGTTTAGAAAAATCAACCAAATACCGCTATATTAAAGAGAATAAAAGAATAGTGTCGTAGAAAGGGCATTTTGCCCCCTTGAGCAATCGCGCAAGCTATTGTATCAACGTAAGAAATGCGTTTTTAGGGATAATTAGCTTATAAAACAAGCTAAAGCGGATAAATGAGAGAATAGTGACTGCATCCGAGATAGACGAGGACGGTTTTAGGCCCAATGTAGGTATTATCCTGGCGAATAAGACAGGACAAGTGCTATGGGCGCGTCGTGTGGGTCAGGATGCATGGCAGTTTCCTCAGGGCGGCATATCTCGTAATGAAACACCGGAGCAAGCATTATATCGGGAGCTTCATGAAGAGGTCGGGTTGACCGCTAATGATGTGAAAGTCGTTGCTTGTACTGATGGTTGGCTAAAGTATCGACTCCCTAAACGTTTTCTCCGTTATCGCAGCAAGCCCTTGTGTATCGGGCAGAAGCAGAAGTGGTTCTTGTTGATGCTTACGGGAAACGATAGCTCAGTGAGTTTTGAGTATGGGTCTCCTCCTGAGTTTGATGATTGGCGTTGGGTAAACTACTGGTATCCATTGGATCAGGTGGTAACCTTTAAGCGTGACGTATATCGCAAGGCTTTGAAAGAACTTGCTCCCCAATTGACTGCTCTTACAGGGTCCACCGTATAGAAATGCTAGAGACTCTTAGGCGAATAGTACAGGAAGTTAATTCAGCGGAAGACTTGCCTTCTGCGTTGACTGTTATGGTTCAGCGTATTAAGGAAAGTATGGGTACCGAAGTGTGCTCTATCTATTTGTTGGAACACAAAAGCAATCAATATTATTTGATGGCAACGCAAGGCCTGAAGCAATCAGCGGTGGGGCAAACACGGTTGGGTTATGCCGAAGGGTTGGTTGGGCATGTTGGGTTACGTGAAGAACCAATTAATCTAGAAAATGCGCCAAGCCATCCTAAATTTCTTCATTTGCCCGAAACAGGCGAGGACGAGTTTAGTGCATTTCTGGGTGTTCCTATCATCCATCATCGGAAAAATCTCGGCGTTCTAGTGGTACAGCAGAGCAGCTGTCGGCGCTTCGATCAGGACGAAGAAGCCTTTTTGGTGACAATGTCTGCTCAGCTAGCGGCGGTGGTTGCCCATGCGGAGGCAACCGGTGCAATTGATGGGACTCTGTTTGGTCAGCCTACAGGGAGCGCACGTTTCGAAGGTATTTCTGGTGCTGCCGGTATAGGTATTGGTCGGGCGTATGTGGTGTATCCACCGGCGAATTTAAAATCCGTTCCTGACCGGACAATTACTGATATTAAGAAAGAGTTACGGTTGCTTAATAAAGCGATCAAGGCTGTGCGTCAAGATATGGCGCGGTTAAAAATAAAGGCCTCGAAACAACTGCCACCGGAAGAGCAGGCATTATTTGAAGTTTACGAGCGCATGTTAGATGACAATGCATTGGCGGGTGAGATACGCGCAAAAGTCAGTGAAGGGCAGTGGGCGCAGGGTGCGTTACGCTATGTGGTGCAAACTCATATACGAACCTTTGAGGCGATGGATGACCCTTATCTTCGGGCGCGGGCCTCAGATGTTAAAGATCTAGGGCTGCGAGTATTGAGTTTTTTGCAAGAAGCGAAGTCCTGCGTCAGTAACATCCCCCCGAATGCGATTGTTGTTGGCGAAGATATTACCCCAACAGTCTTTGTGGATATGGATCGCGGCAATATTGCGGGTATCGTATCGTTACAGGGCTCCAGTAATAGTCATATGTCCATTGTTGCGCGCTCCTTAGGGATTCCGACCGTCGTGGGGGCTGCTGAATTCCCCTTGTCGAGAATGGAAGGTCGCGACCTAGTGGTTGATGGTTATCGGGGTGAGGTGGTCGTGTCGCCGTCCCCAGAGATTCGTAAGCACTATAAGTCCGTGATGGAGGATGAAAGGGAGCTTTCGAAAGAACTCGATGGCATGGCAGAACTGGCCGCTGAGACGCCTGATGGTCATCAAATGGTATTACATGTGAATACTGGCTTGATGGCAGATGTCACGCTGTCATTAGAACGTGGTGCAGAAGGGGTGGGGTTATATCGGACAGAAATCCCCTTTATGGTGAGGGATCGCTTTCCTAGCGAAATGGAGCAGATGGAAATTTATCGTCAGCAGCTGGAAGCATTTCATCCCAAACCTGTCACCATGCGAACGCTAGACGTAGGGGGCGATAAAGCGTTGCCTTATTTCCCTATTATCGAAGAAAATCCCTTCTTGGGCTGGCGTGGGATACGGGTGACGCTGGATCATCCAGAAATTTTCTTGCAACAGGTTCGGGCGATGTTGTGGGCAAGTGAGAGCCTGGATAACCTTAAAATCATGTTGCCGATGGTGAGTTCGGTGACAGAGGTCGAAGATGCGATGCACCTTATACATCGCGCTTACTTGGAGGTGTTGGAGGAAGGTGCGCATCTAGAAATGCCGAAAATAGGCGTCATGATTGAAGTGCCTGCAGCTGTTTATCAGGTGAAGGAGTTCTGCCAGCAGGTCGATTTCATTTCCGTGGGGAGTAACGATCTTACTCAATATTTACTGGCGGTCGACCGCAATAATCGACGTGTAGCCAATCTATATCAAGGGTTTCATCCCGCGGTATTGAGAGCGTTGCAGGATATTGTTTCTCAAGCAAAAGAAGTTGGTACCCCGGTCAGCATTTGTGGTGAAATGGCCGGTGACCCCCGGTCTGCGGTATTGCTCATGGCGATGGGTTACGAAACCCTCAGTATGAGTGCCAGTAGCCTGCTGCGGGTGAAATGGGTCTTGCGCAAAATCAGCTATGAGCGTTCTAAGGAAATGTTAGGTGAAATCTGGAAAATGGATAACGCTGCTGTCATTCAAAGCCATCTGGATTATGTCCTGGAAAAAGAGGGTTTAGGCGGCTTTATCCGGCCGATGCATACTGGTAGCCATTCTTAAGGGATACACCCTGTTCTCGCAAACACACTATTCTACGGGCTGGCGTCATGGGGTATGATGGGCGCCTAGGGTAAGCTCGGTGGCATGAGCGTGCCAGCTATGGGGAAATAAAAAAGGAAGATTGCATGTTGAAGTATCCGGAAATTGATCCGGTGGTCCTTTCATTGGGTCCGCTATCCATCCGCTGGTATGGACTAATGTACTTGATTGGCTTTGTGTCGGGCTACCTATTGCTGGCTAAAAGGGCCGCACAACCTAATTCTGGTTGGACCAAAGAACAAGTCAGTGACATGATATTTTACGGTGCATTGGGGGTGATTCTTGGTGGCCGCATCGGTTATGTCTTGTTTTATAATTTTGGTGCATTCCTTGAGAACCCGTTGACTCTATTTGAGGTGTGGAAAGGCGGTATGTCATTCCATGGCGGTATGTTAGGTGTGATGATTGCCATCTGGATATATGGTCGAAAATACAACAAGCATATGTTTGATATCCTCGATTTTGGCGCACCAATTGTCCCGATTGGTTTAGGTGCTGGCCGCATTGGAAACTTTATTGGTGGGGAGTTGTGGGGGCGTACGACCGATGTATCTTGGGGAATGGTTTTCCCAACCGGAGGTCCGTATCCTCGACATCCCTCCCAGCTGTATCAAGCGGCACTTGAAGGTGTCGCATTATTTACTATCCTATGGTTATTTTCGCGAACCAATCGGCCACGTTACGCCGTTTCAGGTATGTTTGCGCTTTGGTATGGGGTATTTAGATTTGCCATGGAATTTGTCCGTCAGCCTGATGCGCATTTAGGGTTTATCGCGTTTAATTGGCTAACCATGGGACAATTATTGTCTTTGCCGTTAATCGGTCTTGGCATGTTTATGCTGTTTATCGCGTACCGCAAACCGGTAGTCGTGTAAAACAGTATTGTGTGAAATGAGGGCGCTAGACAGTGTGTTAGCGGCTCTCACGATTTGACTAACTGAGTATAATCGATGAAAGAATATCTCGATCTTCTGCGCCATGTTAAAGAGAATGGCGTGACTAAGGGTGATCGTACCGGTACCGGTACTACGAGCCTTTTTGGTTATCAGATGCGGTTTGATCTTGCGAAAGGATTTCCGTTGGTGACCACCAAAAAAATACATACACGCTCTGTGTTCCATGAATTGTTGTGGTTTTTGAAAGGTGATACCAGTATTACCTATTTGAAAGACAATGGCGTGTCAATCTGGGATGAGTGGGCCGATGAGAACGGTGACCTTGGTCCGGTATATGGCAAGCAATGGCGTTCATGGGAAGGGCCTAAAAACGAGGTGGTGGATCAAATTGCCAATCTCGTGGAAGAGATCAAGACCAATCCGAATTCTCGACGTCTGGTGGTGAGTGCATGGAATCCAGTGGTATTGCCTGATGTAAAGTATAGCCCTATTGAAAATGCAAAGATGGGCAAGCAAGCGTTACCGCCATGCCATTGTTTATTCCAGTTCTACGTTTCTGAAGGCAAGCTATCATGTCAGCTTTATCAGCGTAGCGCCGATGTGTTCTTAGGTGTGCCGTTTAATATAGCGTCATACGCACTACTGGTTCATATGATTGCACAGGTTACTGATTTGGAAGTGGGTGATTTTGTTCATAGCTTTGGTGATGTGCATTTGTATAGTAATCATGAAGAGCAAGCAGACTTACAATTGAGTCGAGACACATTGCCGCTACCAACATTAAAGCTAAATCCTGAGGTGAAATCTATTTTCGATTTTACCTATGATGACATAGAAATTGTGGGCTATGAGAGCCACGCGTCTATCGCCGCGCCGATTGCAGTGTAGGGGGGCGTATGTTGTCGTTGATTGTAGCAAAAGCCGAAAATAATGTGATCGGTAAAGATAATAAAATGCCTTGGCATTTACCTCAAGATTTACAGTACTTCAAAGCTAAGACACTGGGTAAGCCCATTGTGATGGGACGAAAAACTTTTGAGTCCTTGGGGCGTGTATTGCCGGGTAGGCCGCATATTATTATTACGCGTAATGCAGAATATCAGGCGCCTGATAACTGCTATGTTGTGAGCAGTCTCGGGGATGCGTTAGAGCAGGCTTTGCGTATTATGCCTGCGGATCAACATGAAGCAGTAGTCATTGGCGGTGCTCAAATATATTCTGAAGCATTAGCAATCGTGGATCGTCTCTATGTGACTGAAGTGGGGCTGACACCTGAGGGTGATACCTTCTTTCCAGAGATTGATCCAACTCGCTGGCAATCAATAGAGAGCATCGAAGGTGAGGGTGATATCCCTCATCGCTTTGTTACTTATAATAAATGCCAATAATTTAATCGTTTACTAGTTACCTAATTATCATGTTTAAAAAATTCTTTAAGCCTAAATGGCAAAGTGCAAAACCTCAAGTTCGTATTCAAGCAATTAATAACCTTAATGTCGACGATGGCGATGATCTGCATGTATTGGATCTATTGGCCAAAGGGGATGTTGAGGCATCGGTGCGCTCTATTGCGTATCAGCGTACTCGAGATACGGGCAAGTTGTTATCTTATATACAGCAAGAAAAAGATACTTCTGCTCAGCAGGCCGGTATCGATCACTTGTTAACGTTGTTGGATGCTAATGATGATGTGTTAGATAGCCGACTAGAGGTTATCGTTAAAGGTTTGGATACTCAGGCGCTTGCATCTCTAGTGGAAAAGACCAAGAACCAAGCTTTGGGTTTGATGGCGTTGGAAGGGATACAGGATGAGCCGGTGTTACAGCTCTATTCTACTAAGCTCTCCCTCAGCGCATTACGTCAGGCATCTGCTGAACGATTGGAGTCTGAAGTTTCTTTAGAGACTGTGCTAAAAGAAAGCAAAGGTAAAGATAAGAGCGTTTACCGTATTGTTAAAAACAAGCTGAATGTCATTCATGACGCGCAAAAACAGTTGGACAATAGAGATCAACAATTAGAAGACCTTTGCAAAAGTGTTGAGGCATTAGCCCGGTTTCCTTTTGATCCAATGTATATCGCCAAGTTGGAGCACGCTAAGAAGCAATGGACTCGGATGCAGTCTTATGCAACGGATGATATTAAGCAGCGTTTTCAGCGAGCAAGCGAGCTTTGTCGCCAAGTCGTTGATGCTAGCACTGCAGAAGAAAATGAGCAGCGCGAAGCAAATCAGCGGTTACGAGAAGCAGCGCAAGAACGTATGGCTGCCTGTGAGCAGCTAGAAGAAGCGTTTACCCAGATTTCAGAGAAAGAGGCGCTTGAAGCAGAGGACGTACCAGCGGTATCCGCATTATTACGTACCCAGCAGGTGCGTTGGGATGAAGCGGCGGGTGTGAGTGCACCAGCGCCAGATGAGCGCAAACGATTTAATCGAGCGCTGCATGAATTAGAAAAAATTATCTCTGCGGTGACGGCGTTAAAAGAGCACGGGCCAGAGCTTGAGTCTGTGGTGAATAAAATGCTGGATTTAGTTGTTCAGCCGTCTGCTGATACGTATAAACTTAAGAAAGCGTTTAATCGTTTGTCATCTGCTATTTCGTGGCCACCCTCCATTACGAAACCTGAGCTACTTGTGCTTAGGGATAAGGCTGCATCGCACTTTGATCACATTCAAGCTGAGCTGGCTACAAAAGAAAAAGATGCAGTGGAAAAACTCAAGGGTGTGCTGGATAATCTGCGCGACGAGACAGAGCAGGGACACCTTAAAGTTGCCAATAAATTACTTAAGGAAGCTAATCGACACCTAAAGCATTTACCCATAAAACAGGCTAATGCCTATCAGCATAAAGTGCGAGATTTGACGGTAAGGGTAAATGAGTTACGGGATTGGCAGGGTTATGCATCGGCACCGAAAAAGGAGCAGCTGTGTGAAAGTATGGAGGCCTTGGTTGGTTCTGATATGGACCCTCAGGCGCTCGCTAATAGGGTGAAGCGATTACAGTCTGAGTGGAAAGTTCTGGGTGCTTCTCCTGATGGACAAGCGGTGTGGGAGCGTTTTCGCAAAGCGGCTGATGATGCCTATGAGCCTTGTAAAGAGTACTTCGACAACTTGTCTTCCGTTCGTTCTGGTAATTTGGCATCACGTAAAAATGTCGTGGAACAGATTCAAGGTTATTTAGCGAGCTTAGACTGGGACGGCGCAGACTGGCGTGCGGTGAATGAAGTATATGAGGTTGCTAAGCAAGAGTGGCGTCGGTATTCACCGGTTGATCGCAAAGACGGGAAGTCTGTTCAGGATCAATTTAATGGGCTATTGGCGCAATTGCGTGAGCGTCTTGATCAAGAGTTTTCTCGAAATGAAGCGAAGCGAAAGCAACTGATTGAAACCGCTGAAGCATTAGTGATCCAAGAGGATTTGCGGGACGCTATTGATAAAGCGAAAGGGTTGCAGCAGCAATGGAAGTCAGTTGGCCTTGTGTCGCGTAGAGAAGATACAAAATTGTGGCGAAAGTTTCGTGGTGTTTGTGATCAGATTTTTGCTCGTAGAGAGCAAGAGAAGCAAGCTGCGTCAGATGAGCGTGATAAGAATCTAACCGATGCTCTATATTTGTGTGAGCAAATGGAGCAGCTTTCTGAAAGCGACATGATGGATTTGGATTCTTGTCGGGCAGACTTTGATAAGCTGCAGAAGAAATTGTCAGACATCAGCGCGTTGCCCAAAGAACAAGCCTCCGATATTAAGAAACGTTTTAGTGCAGCGAGCGATGCATGCCTCAGTGTTTTTGCTGGCGCAGAGAAGCTTAAGTTTCAAGATCAAGTGGCGGAGCTTTGGCGCAAGGTTGCCTTATGCGATGAGTTAGAAGCCAGTGTGATGTCTGCAACACAGGCGGAATCGAACCTTGGTGATGACGTAGAGTGGGGCAGCGAACTTGAGTTACCGAAAGGTACTGAAGGAATAGAGCAGCGTTATCAGCAGTTAATTTCGATAGCCGAAAGTGGTGAGCCAGTGGCTGACGCGTTATTGGAAAGTAATACAGAGATATTAAAAGAGCTTACGGTATTGCTTGAGATAGAAGCGGGTGTGGATACGCCTGAAGAAGAAAGGCCTTACCGCATGGAACTTCAGGTGTCACGTTTATCTGGCGGACTTAGTCAGCGTAAGAACCACAGCGAAAACCAAGATGCGTTAGTCACGAAGTATCAGCGTGATTGGTGTGTGGTGGGGCCCGTTGCGGCCGACGTTCGAGTGCAGTATACAGCGCGATTTAAGGCAGCATTAAAAGCGTTTGGTTAGGGTCTTGTTCAGACACAAAAAGGCGCCGCTTAATGGCGCTTTTTTTGTGCCTGTTGAATGTTGATATATCGATTGCTATACGATTATGAAGATACGTAAATACACCGAAAATGATCGGCAACATATCGTTGAAATATACCGCCAGTCAAAACTGGATGAATTGCGATATGAAGGTGCCAAGCATGTACTGTTGCCCTTAGAGCAAGATAGAAAACGGTTTTCTCAGCTAATGGAATCAGATATCTACGTCTGTGAAAAAAATCACGTGATCGCTTATGGGGCACATTGTGGCGCAGAGATTAGAGCGTTATTTGTTGCGCCTGATGACCGAGGAGGGGGTGTTGGAAGGCGGCTCTTGGAACACCTGCTGTCTGTTATTGCGAAACCTGCAACGCTCAGTGTTGCGGCATCTAATTATCCAGCGATACTGTTATATCGACAGTTTATGTTTGAGGTCGTGGAGGAGTTTGAAGCGACTTACAATGGAAAAGGTGTGAAGGCATATCGAATGCAGCAGTTGATGGGAGGTCGCGCTAACGCTACCCTTAGCTGAGAATGGAATACGCAGATAAGGGTAGGCGCTTGCTGGAAACTGGTGTTGTTATTCTCAGTTACTTCAATAATGCTACTGTGACATTACCACTGAGGCGCGCACCAGTGGCGATGTTTTCGAAGATAACTTCGACGCTGGTGAGGGTGGTGGGTAAATCATCGTGTGTATGTAGCTCTACGTTGAAGGTTTCGCTAGATTCGTTTTCTTGTACTGTGATCCATCCAAGGGCATTGATCTCCGCTTGGTTTGCAATTTTGTAAGTATTTGAACTGATAGTGCTGAGGTCAATAGAAAAGGTTGCATCGCTACCGGGCGCAATTGATGGGCTACCGGTGTCGTTGTTAAACCATATGGTGCGGGGTAAACCTGTTAATGATTCAATTTCATGGTTGATATTGAGATCATTTGAGGCAAAAGATCGCTTAGCGATACCAATGCCTTGGGTAAGGGATAGTGTGTCAGTGAAGTTATAAAGGATTGCTTGTTCGAAGGCTGTGCCGGGTAGAATAGTGTCATCTATGACAAATGACAGGGCAACTTCCCGGGCGGGTAAATTGCCATAATCAAGTGCTAGGGATATATCGTTGTATATTGATGTGACCTCAATATCGATAACAGGGTTAAAGCCTAAGCCCCCTAGACTCACTGAGGCAACGGCATCAATAGTGCCGCCATTATCGACATCGACAGTTTCACCTTCGCTGCTTTCGCTACTATAAATTGGAAGGGAGGTGCTTGAGCCCGTGAAGCGCAGCTTTGTTATTGTGGCGCCGGCAACTTCGAAATCGCCATCAATACCATGTAGCGAAATAGTGCCCTCAGTACTCGATACATAAAGTGTGAGCTCACCGCTGGCGATGGCATAAACTCCTTGCCCGTTGAAGTCTCCGGTATCTAATGTCACAGCAGATACACTGGTATCGTCGTACTCTATCGACGTTCCAGCACTTAACGGCATATATTCATTTTGAGTGCGAACAAAGGCATCGCTACCGCTACCCGCATCATTGCCGCCTTCGCCTCCGCCACCACCACCGCCACCGCAGGCAGGTGCTAATAAAGCCAAAGTTGAAATAGTCATAACTCGAAATAAGAAGTGCAAAGGCATAGGGTGTCGCTCACGCTTGTTTTTATAGTTGGTTTATTCTAACCAAACACTGTGTAAACAAGTGTTGGCATATTGTGTTTTTTACAGGGGAGTATTTATCGGTAGGTAATGCAGTGTTTATTTGGGCAAGTGGTTGAATATTATAGGAATATTCTAAGGATTAGATATTCCACTTGCCCAATAGGTGATTAGCTTACGTCTTTGCGAATACGCTGGCAGCCTTTGCTTAGGAAAGATGCGAAGGATTGATTAGCAGTAGAGATATTCACGCGTTCCACCACATCGTTGCGGATTGAAAGGGATACTTTGCAGTCTTTCGCATTGATTCCCTTGGAATTATCAAAATAGGTCCAAGTCTTGGAACCCGAAGCGAGTTCGTTACGTCGATTCGGTAATCCTAAGCGGGCCTTTACGAAGGCAACGGGTTTGCCAGTCAAAATACGAATGATGGCATCATCTTGTTCAGCGATTGCGGGGTTAGTGCAGTCACCAATGGATACGGTACACAGGGTATTGGACAGCATGCCGCCCTTTTCTGGTGCCATACTACTACAGCCGCTTATAAGTAAAGTGGTTAGGAAGGCGAGTGCGAGGTAAGGAGTTTTCATAATAGGCATCCGTTTCTTGTTATTATTCTATGAATTATTATGTTTTGATCGAAACTCAAGCAAATAAACGTTAACTAATAGAGTTAACAGCTAAAGTTGCGTGGGTTATTGTGTAGGAATTCGATAGTGGATTGCAAGCATTTGAGGCGAATTATGGAATGGATGCCTTGAATGTAATGGCCTTAAGCCTATGAGGCGTGGGACCCTAGCCACTCGGTCATGTCGGTAACGCAGGAGTCATCTAACTCGATACCCACCAAGTACTTGTTTTCTGTGGAGATTTTATTGGTCCAGCGCACAATGCCGCTCACCAGAATGCGATCGGTCTCTGTTTCGTGGCTTACCCACAGTGCAATCTCTGATTCAACCAATACCTCAAAATCCAATTCAACTTGTAAACCATGGGCAGAAACATTGATTGTGCTACAGGTTTTGAGATCACTGCCGTATCCGGTGACTTGGGATGAGGATATGGACTTAATAAATAAGGTGTCTTCAATGTTTGAGCGGGGAGCAATGCGGCGCTCCTCATAGGATTCTGTCATGGTTCACAATCTGTCTTTTATTAGGGGTTTATTCAGTATAGCTGGTTTAATGCTGGCTATTGTTACGGAGTGTTAGTCAGTTTGCAATTCGATGCAAAACTCAACCCCTTCATTATCTGTGGTGTTATGCGCGTACAGGGTGCCTCGATGATGCTGAACGATTAGTTTGACAATATATAGGCCTAATCCAAGGTGTGGCGTGTCCGATTTTTCTTGTCGAATACTGACCATCGAATCAAACAGTTGCTGTTGCATACTTTCAGGTAGAAGCGGACCTTTGTTTTTTACCCGTAAATGTAGTACTTGTGGACTGTGGGTTAATACAAACGTAATGGTGCTTTGTCGGGGAGCGAAGCCGGTGGCATTATCGACCAATTTATCGAGCATTTGGGCGAGTAATTCGGGATTGGCGTTGAGGGTCGTATGTTTTGGTGTTACCCCTTCGTCGTGTTGAAATTCGAACTGATGATTAGGATAGGTGTCTTGATACGCTTGGCACATATGATCAAGCAGTTCGCGTAGATCTACCTCATGTAATTCACTGTGCTGAATGCTCTGTTCGACTCTGCTGGCTTCACTCATTGCGTTGAGTAAATGGCGTAATCGCTCTAAGCCCATTTCTGCCCGTGCGAAATAGCGTTGTTGTTTTTCAGTGTCTTGGGGGTCAACCATTTTTAGCATTTCCAAAGAGGATTTGCTGATGGTAAGCGGGGTACGTAACTCGTGGGCTAATTTTCCGGATAGCGTTTCCAGGTACTGATTGTAGTCATTCACGCGATTAAGGAGAGCTCCGTAGCTTCTGGAGAGGTCGCCAATCTCATCTTTGGTTTGGCTGGGGGTGTAGGTAGAAATTTTTCCATCCTGCGATACTGCTTGTTCTGTTTTATTGCGTAGTGCTCGAATGCGAAAGGATAAGATACTGGCAAAGCCAAGCAATATGAATGCAGAAAATGCGGCGGTACCAATACTGAGATTGACGACTCGAAGCAAGGCATTATTCGTGGACGTGAGTAATGCCTCATTGGATTGCGTTAATACCACATAGGCTAGAATTTTTTGGTTATCACGATCATAGATCGGTTGGTTAACTGATAAAATGGAGCGCTGGCTACGATCGATTTGATACCACTGTCCCTGGTTGATTGTTAAGGCGTTGATATTAATGTGTTGCTTAGCAAGGCTGGGGTTCGACTGTTGCAATGGCCAGTAAGTGACGCTATCAGAAGATATGACATCCTCCAAAATATATCGATAAATATGACTCAGTGCATTTTTCCATAGAGAGTTATTGGTTTCATACTTCCCTTCTGAGCTACCTGCAGGGGAGGTGCTACTTTGGGGGTTTTGTGGTGAAATAACCCAGCCTTGCGAATTAATAATAGCGATATCCCAGGGGGACTGGCGAAAAGGTTGTAATTGTTGCGTGAGTTCCTTGATTGGGTATAGCAGTGATTTATGGCTAGATGTGAGTGCCTGGTTAGCGCGTTGCTTGGTGCTGGATGGTGTTGTGTTAAAAGATGATATCTCTACGTTATTTTGAATCAGTGATAAAGGGATGCTAAGTTCGACGTTGTAGCCATTTTCGACTTCCAGCCAATATCCGTGAATTCGTTGTGATGATGGTAATTGACTCCAGTATTGCCGAGTCTTTTGCTTATCTAATTGGGCCGCCTGTACTGCGCCTTGGCCACTGGTGTAAAGCGCGATAGTGCGTTGGTCGGAACCTGTTCCAGTGACGATACGTAAATGGTCATTGTAGATAGGGGATGGAGAGTTTGGGTGGTGATAGCGTATATCGTTATCGTCGATATGAATGATCAACAGTAGATTGTGTTGATTAACCGCGAGCTTAAAGTAACCCTTGCTACTATTGTCGCTCAACATATCGATGGCGGGGAAGCGTGACCATTCATCCTCGTATCCATCCAAGGCGATGGGGTTATCTCTAAATGATGCGTACAGAATGTTGTTATCGACGGCGGTAGCGGAGGGTGACGATTGAATGGTCGGTGTGATCAGTTGCGCGATAGGGGGCGCAGCGGAGCGTAATAATTGTTGTTGATTCTGGCGTAATACCGTTTCCATTTCTTTGACATATTGGCAGCCCGCCCAAGGCAGTGCAAGCAGGCATAGAGAAACAAATAGCAGCTGTCTACGAAGCGTCATGCCATCGATAACCTATGCCATATACTGTTTGGATCGCATCGAATGATGTGTCGAGGGACTGAAATTTTTTCCGTATACGTTTTACATGTGATGTGATTGTGTTGTCATCGAGCACTGCGTTTGCGGCGTCCATCAGCTGTTGACGATTTTTTACGTGACCGGGATGTTTTGCCAGAGAATGTATCATCCAAAATTCGGTGAGCGTAAGGTCTAGTGGGGCATCATTCCAGGCGGCAATCATGCGGTCAATGTCTAGTAACAGTGATCCACGTTCGATGATGTTGGTGTTGCTTGCCTGCTGATTTATATTATCAATACGTCTAAACAGGGCAATGATTCTTGCACCCAAGTGAGGAAGGCTGATGTCCTTAGTGAGGTAATCATCCGCACCTAAGCGAAGTCCCGATATGGCATCGAGCTCACTGTCTCTTGCGGTTAAAAACATGATGGGTACGTTGGGGGCAATTTGTCTAAGCTCACGGCATAAATCAAAGCCACCTTCTATTTCGTTCTCTAACCCAATGTCGATAATCGCTAGGTCAGGTAGTTTTTGACTGAAGGCTTCTAGGGCTTGAATGCGGTTGCCATATAGGTCTACGTGATAACCGTAGCCCTCTAAGAATTCACGGTAGTTCTCTCTTATGAGTTGTTCATCCTCGACGATGGCAATACGTCTATTCATGGTGGGGCCACCCCTGGCATTTAGCAGTAAAAATGAGTCTTAGATTGTATCAAACGCTGTCCAGATAGATAGTCGCTGCCATAATTCGCCACAATTGATCATTGAATCAGTAGATTTTGATGTGAGTGATGTCCTTTTTACGAGGCGTAATGGAGCCTATCGTAAACTTTCAGGAGAGGTGTCATGTCATCAACCAATAATTGGGATCGGACCAGCGTAGTAGAGCTTGTTGTCTCCGCCTTGTTCGTCGGGGTGTTACTCGTACTGGCGCCCATGTCTTACGCAGAGACTAGTTTTGAGCAAGAATCCCATGGGTCTCTGAAGGATTTTGGTAGTGGGGCGTTGGTGGTTGCGGACTCTGTTGTTGGGTATCGCGCGTTGTTAAGATTAGATGCGGAATTTGACCTCGTGGTAAGTGGTATGGTTGTGCAAGCCACAGTTAAGCAGGTATTTGTAAACAACACGGAGCAGTGGCTAGAGGGACAGTATGTTTTTCCTTTGCCATCAGATAGTGCGGTGAATGGGTTGACCATTCGGCTAGGTGAGCGTTTGATTAGAGGGGAAATTAAGGAGAAAGAAATCGCCCGCAAAATGTTTGTTAAGGCACGTAATGACGGCAAGGTAGCGACTCTGGTGGAGCAGCAGAGGCCCAACCTTTTTACCAATAGGGTGACGAATATTGCCCCTGGGGAGCGCATTGAAGTGACGTTAACCTACTTGCAGACCTTAACTTACGATAGCGGTGAATTTTCGTTGCGTATCCCTATGACGCTAACGCCCCGATATATTCCTGGTAAATCTAATGCGAGCCATCGAACTTCAACGCTACAGGGGCAGGGGTGGGCATTTAATACCGACCAGGTTAGCGATGCTAATGACATTACACCGCAGCAACAGAACGAGGTAAAGCATAAGGCATCGGTTCACATCGCGTTATCAAGCGGGTTTGATTTAGCTGAGATACAAGCGCCTTTTCATGATGTTCACACGGATCGTGTGGGTGGTGTTTACCATGTACGTCTAAAGCAGCCCGGGGCAGTGATGAATCGAGACTTTGTTTTACGTTGGCGACCAGTGCTCGATGAGGCTCCAGTGGCGGCTTTTTTTACTGAATCAGTGGTTGATGATGTGTCGGCCAACATAGAGCACCATGGTCTGCTTATGATGATGCCGCCCAGCACGACGTATCCTATTCAGGGTCTTCCCAGGGAGCTTATTCTTGTGATTGATACATCGGGCTCGATGGCGGGGACATCAATAGAACAAGCTAAGCAAGCGCTATTGGTTGCACTGGAACGATTAACGGATCGCGATACGTTTAACGTCATTGAATTTAACTCTACTACCCATCAGCTCTTCGAGACGTCTGTGGTGGCAAATGCTCAAAATATCTTGGCAGCGAGGCGGTATGTCAAAGGCTTGGATGCTAACGGGGGGACTGAGATGAAAGGAGCATTGAATGCCGCATTGTCATTACATCCCACTCATGAAATGTCGGCGGTGCGTCAGGTTGTATTTATTACGGATGGTAGCGTCGGGAATGAGGCTGCGTTACTGAATCTTATCGCCACACAGGTGAAGGGTTCTCGACTATTTACGGTGGCGATTGGGGCAGCACCCAATGGCTATTTTATGAAAAAGGCAGCGCAATATGGTAAGGGTACTTATACTTTTATTGGTGATACATTCGAAGTGCGCAAGAGTATCACGGCGTTGTTTGAAAAAATTGAGAAACCGATGTTAACCAATGTGAAGGTGAAATTTCATAATAGTGGTGTGACGGAGTTTTATCCGGGTAATATTCCTGATCTATATGATGGTGAGCCGTTATTGTTGTTTGTGCAAATGGCGGAAAAAACCGATACCATTACGGTGAGCGGCGAATTTGAGGGGCGTTATTGGGAGCGCGATATTATCCCAAATTGGTCTTTTGATCATCCCGGAATAGGAGCGTTGTGGGGTCGGCAAAAAATTCAGGCGCTAATGGATGAGTCTGTGCAGCAAGGTAACCGCGATTATCATCGTAAAGAAATTGTCGATCTGGGATTGTTTTATAAGCTGGTTAGTCGTTATACAAGCTTTATTGCGGTTGATGCTACCGTGATGCGTAATAATTTGGATACGTTAGCCGTGCATGCTATTGCTAATAATTTACCGCAGGGCTCTCGGCAAGGAATACCATCGGTTGGATATCCGAAAACAGCGTTGGGCATTAATGGCATTCTTTTTATGGGCGCGTTGTCTTTATTTTTGGGTGTTTTGGTTCTATGTTTGAAACAAGATAGCCGTATAGTGCGTATAAAATACGCTGTTCGTCGTGAGAACTACTGATGAAGGGCTGGTTAAACGTAGTCATGATTGTGCTAATCTTGTTGGGTGTTTCACAGCTTGGTCATGGGGGGTACCTCATAATAAAAGCTCAACTAGCGCAGATTATGTTGGAGCAGGCGTGGGCTGAGGCCCAAGACATTAACCGCGATGTGGCATTTGATCCGGTAAAGCCTTGGCCCTGGGCAGATACATCGCCTTTGGCAAAACTGCGTTTTGACGAACTAAATCAGTCGTTGATTGTCTTGACTGGTGCATCGGGGCGTAACTTGGCTTTTGGGCCGGCCCATGTATCAGGTAGTGCGGTGCTCGGTGAGGCCGGTGTGAGTGTTATTGGTGGTCATCGCGATACGCATTTTGCGTTGCTGCAACATATTGGCATTCAAGATCAGCTGAGCATTGAATTGCCCAGCGGTGAAATAATTGGCTACAAGGTAACAAATATTTCCGTGGTGGATAGCCGCCAATCGCAAATAGCGTTAGATGCTGATAGGTCTACGTTAGCGTTAGTGGCGTGTTATCCGTTTGACGCGGTAGAGGCTGGAGGGCCGCTGCGTTTTGTGGTGATGGCAGAGGCGATAAAAAAGTCGCCTAACCGTCTCGTGTTGTAAAAGATAGGATATAGAGGTAAACGCTATGGGATCTTCAGAAGTTACGACGTTATATCGTCCTGTGGGGCCTGTTCAGCTACAGCATATCGTGGCATCCGGGTGGCAATCGTTTCCAAATAGAAAGGTAAGGCAGCGGTACTTTTATCCTATGTTGCATGAGTCTTTTGCGCACCGGGTTGCGCAGGATTGGAATGTTCGTAATTCGGGTGTTGGTTATGTCACCCGATTCAAAGTAAGGCGGACTTTTCTAGAGCACTATCCTGTCTATATTGTGGGCGGGCCAGAACATAAAGAATACAGAATCGAAGCTGAGCAATTAGCGATGTTGAATGAGAATATAGTCGGGCGGATTGAAGTGATTGGTGTATATGGTGAGGTTGCAGATAATGCTCGCCTAAGCTTAGTTACTAGCGACTACTTGGCTCAGGCGAGTTTCTGAAAAGGGCTAGATACCAAAGATCGCTTTTTTACGACTCTTTAGTATTTCTTCATTATCTTGCCAAACCAATTTTCCAGTCTTGGTATCTAGCATATGAAGGTCAAACTTGTAATAGACCTCTTTACTGGTCGATTTTGTTCGGATGATATTTTTTAAGCTTCCGTACAGCAAATAGTCTGCTTTAACTTTTTTGGCGATCTTCTTTGCCACATCAATGTCGACATTTACGAAGAGCTGGTCTTTCGTGGCTTTTGATTGTGCAGATGATACTGTCGATTTGGGTGAGAAGGAGAATTTTCCTGAGCTAGACAGCTGCTTGGTGATAGAGTCTTCGATTAAACTGATATCAATACTATCAGACGTCTGGTTAATGAGAGGAGTGACCGCAAGCTTGGGGCGTTTTCTCTTAAGCGCTTCTTCTATTGTTGGGTAGGAGAGCAGATTACGGGTCATTTTTTCTGCAACGGATACTAACTCATTACTGCTGACATCAATTTTGGTGGCTTCCACCCGTGTCGCTTCACCGTATTGAACGGTATTAGTACAGGCGGATAGTGTCAGTAAGCTGCTAGCAGCGAGAGCGCCAACTATTTTTTTTATGGTCATGGCATGGATCCTTTCAAGCGTACAATACTGTAGAGTCTAAAAGCAGGGTTAAGGTTTTCACGTTCTGCAGGGGGATGCAAGTCCTAAGAAGACAAACTCATGTCTGAGAACTTATTGTTTTGTATAGTGCTCTAGAGAGTCGATGATGGTTAGCGCTTCATCTCGACTGCTTCCGCAAACATCGAATGTGGCTGAAAATTGGTGGCAGACGTTGGGTCGTTGGTCTGTGCCAAAGACTAGGCAATGGTTGTCATCTGAAAGTTGAATGCAGCGGACCCCGGCGGGTTTACCGTTGGGCATGCCTGGAATCACACTGGTGATGGAAGGTGCGATACAACAGGCTCCGCAGCCAGCTCGACATTCCACGGGTTATTTATCTTCGGAAAGAATAGCTTCTTCCAGTGCCCACAATCGATCTTGCCCCCATACGATGGTGTTGCCATATTTAAAGCTCGGAACCCCCCATAGGCCTAGTGAAAACAGATCGTTACGATTCTTTTCCGCGATGGCTACCCAGTCTTCTGTGTCAATCCAGGGTTTTGCATCCCCCCAGTCCAGTCCGGCTTTGGTGACAAGGGGTTCGAGGACCGAGTCTTTGCACACATCAGCGCCTTCGGACCAAATGGCTGTGGCGATAGTGGTGATAAAGGCGCGTTCTTTGCCCTTGGCTTTGGCATACGGAAATAGGGCTAAACAGCGTCTTACCCCTTCACCTAGCGGATCGGCAATTTTACCGAAAGGCACGCCAAATCGATTGGCTTCGCGCTTCGTGTCGTGAAGTATATACATGCGCTTGGCTTTGGGGACGCTTAGCCCTCTCATCGCCATGGGTAGCACGGGTTTGATATTAACCGGAAATTTATACAAATCGGCTAATTTGAAAATGCGTTCTGCCGCGATATAGGAATAGGGGCTTCTAAAGGAAAAATAGAAATCCAACGTTTCGACCTTTTTCGGCCGTCGCTTCAATGTGCTGTAGCCTTGTAGCGCATGTCGGTATTGTCGTTGATAATCGGCAATATCACCGGTATCTCGCTGGATTCCCGGTCGGCTGAGCCGTTCCGCAAGATGTCCGAGCCGATCGATACCCCAGTACCATTCCCCCCCATAATGCAGCATGCCAGAGTTATAATGGCCGTGATTAACGAGGCGATCCTTGGCTTGAGCTATCAGTTTACGCGTTTCTTTTTCCGCTAATCCACCGTAACGGTTACTGCAGCTTTTGAAGGTGGTGGTGCTGATACCCCATAAAGCACTGGTTACTTCGGTTACTAAATGAAGTAGCTTTGGGCGGTCTTTGTGTTTAAGCAGTGTCGACGTCGCTTTTAACGTGTCGGCTTTCGATGGTTGTATGGGGTTCTTCGGAAATACTAAATTATGAAATCGAGCAAGCCGTTGAGCGTCGTACAGCGCATATTGCTCAAGTTTTTCCTGCTCATGGTTTAGTTCTTCGGGCAGATCCAATACAAACTCAATTTCCAGGGAGATATTAAAATCTTCCAAAAATCGTGGAATTGCCTGCAGTAGTAAATAGGAATAAGGGTCGTTTACACGATGGTAGAACGTGACAACGTTAAGCGATGGAGATAGCTTTCGTCTTAGCTCAAAAAAACCTCTTTTTAGGTTTCTATTGCCGTCGCTTGTAATTACGCGGGCCATGTGAGGCATCAACAGGTTCTTAGATGACATATTCCGTTACTGTGTTAACTGCATTTAATACTACAAGTCAGGGATTCTACTTGCCTGGACCTAGGTATTGCTAGTAGTAATTTAGTCATAGCGTTAGAAACTGACATAATTTTGGCATAACTGACATATTTAGTCGCTACCGACACTATTTTATTGGTTTCAAAGGGATTTGATGAAGACCTTTGAGTTGCGCTGGTAGTTAAATAAGCTCTGTTTGGATTGGGGTAAATTGTTGATGTCTGCGGGTTGGAACCCTCTTTCGACAAACCAATGTGCGGTTCTTGTGGTAAGCACAAAAAGTGTTGTCAATCCCCTATCAACGGCTTGTTTTTCAATGCGTTGGAGTAACTTGTCGCCCCGTTGACCTTCGCGGTATTGCTGGTGAACAGCAACGCAACCCAGCTCCCCTGTATTGTGATTATCAAATACATTCAGCATTGCGCAACCGATAATAAGCCCGTCCCGATCAATGATGGTGTATTGGGATATCTCGTTTTCGAGTACTTCCCGCGACCGCCTGACCAACACTCCTTCGGCTTCGAGTGGCTCAATAAGTTCCAAAATACCCCCGATATCGTCGATTGTGGCATTTCGCAGCTGTTCGTAATTATTTTGTGCGATCAGTGTGCCGCTGCCATCGTGGGTGAAAAGCTCTTGAAGTAAGGCGCCGTTTAGCTCGAAGCTGATGAGATGGCAGCGATTAACCCCTTGTTGGCAAGCATTGATGGCATGCTGAAGGTGATTACAGTGGGCTGATTGATGTTGGATGAGTTGCTGGGCTTCTCGGATGGTCAGCTCTCTAATCAATTGCTGTTGGTCATCCAATAGGCCAGGTGTGCTATCCAGGAATATCAGCTTTTCTGCATCTAACTCAGTGGCAACATGTTCTGCCACTTCTTCCCACGCAAGATCAAAGATCTCCCCGGTGGGGGAATAGCCGATGGGGGACATTAGGACAATGGATTGTTGATCCAAGTGTTGTTGGATTGCCTTAGCGTCAACTTTGCGAATTTCACCGGTATGTTGATAGTCGACACCAGCTCTTACACCATAGGGTTTGGCCGTGAGGAAGTTGCCTGATACGACACTGAGAGCCGCGCCGTGCATGGGAGAGTTAGCGACCCCCATGGACAATAACGCTTCAATTTCAATACGTACACAGCCGGCGGCTTCCACCACTGATTTTATATGGTGATTGTCGGTGATGCGTTTACCGTCAATATGCTTACGGCTAGTGCCTTGCTGGACGAGTTTTTCTTGTACTTGAGCCTCTGCTCCATGCACCAAAACTAAGCGAATACCTAGGCTCTCAAGTAGGGCGATATCATGGATAACATGATGGAAATTTTCGTGGTCTATCGCCTCACCCCCAAACGCAATGACAAAGGTCTTGTTGCGGTGGTTATTGATATACGGAGACGTGCTACGAAACCACGTAATGTAGTCCTTAGGGTTCGGACTGGTCATGTTGATGCTCTCACATTGAATACTAGAATGACTTTCATTTTACCAAAATCATCTAGTGGAAGCAGAAGAAACTTTCAGGTTATTTTTTGGTTGTTATGTGATCGATTAGTGATGTTCATCACTGAGTAATTGGGTATCTCCACCGATTGCGGCGGTATTGATCGAGAGGGATTTTTCATTGATGAGCCTAAGCAGGTAATGAGGGCCACCGGCCTTAGGCCCTGTACCCGACAAGCCATGTCCACCAAAGGGTTGAACGCCAACGGTTGCCCCCACCATATTACGATTGACATAGATATTGCCGACATTGGCGTGTTCAGAAATATATTGGCAGAAGCTAGATATTCGGCTGTGAATGCCCAGGGTGAGGCCAAATCCCGTGCCGTTAATTTGTTGAATGACCTCTTCAATAGATTCTTGTGAATAGCTAAGAATGTGCAGCACTGGGCCAAACACTTCATCGAATAGTTCATTGATATTGTTAATTTCAATCAGTGTGGGGGGGACATATGATCCCGTACTTGCCCCATCGGATAGTGGTGCTTGGTAGATCACTTGATTGTTATGTTGAAATCGATCGATATGGGCTTGTAGTTCTTCTTGAGCTTGTTGGGTAATGACGGGGCCGACGTCACTGTGCCATTGGCAGGGGTTATCGACCTGCAGCTCTTGCATATAGCCTTTTAATAACTCGACAATCGTGTCCTTAATTTCCTCTTGTACATAAAGCACCCGTAGTGCGGAGCAACGCTGACCTGCGCTATCAAATGCGGAAGCTATGACGTCCTTCACCACCTGTTCGGGTAGCGCGGAGCTATCAACAATCATTGCATTTTGCCCACCGGTTTCCGCGATAAAGGGGATGATCGGGCCGTCTCTTAAGGCAAGCTTACGGTTGATAATGGTAGCCGCAGACATTGAGCCGGTGAACATAACAGCGGCTAAGCGAGATTCGTTCAGGATTGTGTTGTCTATATTGTCAGCGGATGTTGGTAGAAATTGCAGTACATCATGTGGAATACCAGCATCATAAAAGAGCTCTACGGCAACATGAGCAATTAGCGGTGTCAGTGTTGAGGGTTTTGCTATTACCGTATTACCTGCGGCAAGGGCGGCGGCAATTTGGCCGGTAAAAATGGCCAATGGGAAGTTCCAAGGACTAATACACAGCACCGGTCCTCTGCCAGCAAGGGTTAGCGTGTTACGTTCGCCGGTAATGCCTTTGAGCAGGGTTTCTTCGCTTAATTGTTGGCGTGCTTGCTGAGCGTAATAGCGGCAAAAGTCCACCGCTTCTCTAACCTCGGCAATGGCATTGGCGATTGTTTTACCTGCCTCACGCATGGCCAATGCGATCAGTTCGTGGGTATTCTCTTCAAGCTTGTTGGCAACTTGAAGCAGTAAGTCGGCTCGATCATCGGCGCTGACTTTTTTCCAGCCGATAAATGCTGAGAGCGCAGTATCAAAGGCGTGATGGCAGTCGTTTCGTGACGCAATATCAAAACCCCCTAACACATCGTCGAAATCGGCGGGTGATCTGAGGGTAACTTGTGGTTCCGGCGGGCTATTTTCGGCTTCGGTGTGAGGATGATTAAGCCACCACTGCTTTTTCAAGAAAGGGTTTATATGATTACGTAAGGTGCGTAATTCTTGCGTGCTTTCTAGATTGATCCCTTGGGAGTTCTTACGCATGGGACTAAAAAGTTTGCTGGGTTGTGGAATACTTGGGTTACGGAACTTATCCGCATTCTTGACCGATACCACGGGTTCTTCTGCTAAATAACTGATATCCACATTTTGATTAATTAGCCGCACAAAGGATGTTGAGGCACCGTTCTCAAGCAGTCGTCTGACTAAATAAGGGAGTAAGCGGGTGTATTCGCCCACTGGTGCATAGATACGACAACGTATGTTGCTGATGTTGTGAAGGACATGATCATAGAGCGCTTGCCCCATGCCATGCAGGCGTTGGAATTCAAAATGGCTGTAGTGATATTCTTCTGCGAGGGTCAGTATGCTGGCGACGGTATGGGCATTGTGGGTTGCAAACTGCGGATAGAGAAAGTGCTTTGTTTTCATCAATGTATGTACACAGGCCAAATATGAAAGGTCGGTGTGAGCTTTGACGGTATAAACGGGGTACTCGGTTAACCCGAGTTGTTGGGCTCGCTTGATCTCGCTATCCCAATAGGCCCCTTTCACTAATCGGACAGGGATTTGGCAATGTACGGTTTTACTGACAGCGCTTAGCCACTCGAGTACTCCAAGAGCAGATTTCTGATAGGCCTGAACGGCGATACCCAATTTTCCCCAATGGCGAAAAGGCTCCGTGCCGATGATTTCGGCAAATATCATCAGTGTGGGTTCTAGTCGCCAGCTTTCTTCGGCATCGATAGTGACAGGCACATCTTTCTCATAGGCTTGTGTTAACAGCCCGGATAGGTTGTCTTTCAGTTCCTCTAAGCAGTGCCTATGTCGTAGTTCAAATCGAGGGTGTAGCGCCGATAGTTTGATCGAAATGCTGGATGGGACAAAGGGGTGTGAGGTGTTTGATTCGGCCTCGGTCTCGGTTTCGGTCTGGATTTGGGATTCACGCTGTTTGTTGTGTTCTGCGATGGCATCTATGGCGTGGCTATAAGCTCCAATATATTGCCCAACGTCTTGTTGTGTAATGGCAGCTTCACCCAGCATGTCAAAGGAGTGTGAATAACCCGTGGCGCGCTCTTCGTCGCCATGCTCTAGTGCTGCACGTATGGATTGACCGGCGACAAACTGTTGGCCAATAATGAGCATTGCTTGTTTGATTGCGGTGAGTACTAAGGGTTCACCCATGCGTCTTAATAGTGACTGCACTTGCTCGGAAAACCAGGCCATACGACCTTCTTTGGGGCTGGAGTCTAATATTTTCCCGGTGAGTACTAATCCCCAAGTAGAGAAGTTCACCCAAAAGGTTTCACTATGGCCGGCATGGAGAGCCCAGTTGCCAGTATCCAGTTTATCCCGTAGAAAGCGCTCTGCAGTGATGTCATCGGGAATGCGCAGAAGCGCTTCCGCTAGACTCATCAAAATGACCCCTTCATGATTGTCTAACCCGTATTCTTTGAGAAAGGTTTCAATTTTGACGCCGCCTTTACTGGATTGAATACCCTGAATAAAATCTTCGGTGTAGGCGCGTACGGTATCTAGGGTGGTTTGAGGGATCTTATAGATACTCAATAACGCTTTAACTGCGTCAGACTCTTTTTGTTGTTGTGCTTTGAGAATACCGTCATTGAGGGGGAATTCACTGGCCGCATAGAATGGGGACTGGTAATTAAGTAGTTTTGGCATAAAAAGGGTTGCTCAAAAAATCATCATCAGCAATGCAAAGGAACGTTCCTCCCTAAACTATAGTTGGCTTATTCACTTAATCTGCGGCAATTTGTTGGGTTTGTGCGATGCTGAGGGATTTCGACCTTTTTGGTCACCGAAGAGGTCCAAGACAGTGCTACACTAATCGCAAAGAGTATTAGGAATTAATCAGTGACCAAATTAACGTCGGTACCACCAAATTCTAAAAAAGCGAAACCCAAAGCTGCTGCTTCGAGCATCCATATTGATGTGCGCTGGGTGCTGGATGAATTACTAGAAGATGCCCGAATTACCGAGAGGGATTATAACTTTATTGCTGGTAGTCGACGTGAAAAGGACGAGTTGAAATGGAACCCCATTCAGTTCATCGATAAGTTTGAAATAAGGGATCAGCATTCAGACCACGAGGTACTCTCTTCAGGCCGTCTAACGGAGTGGCTTGCAAAAAAGGTCAATCAAAAGGTATTTCACATTGATCCACTTAAAGTCGATGTGAAAGCGGTGACGACGGTAATGTCATTTGCATTTGCCGAGCGACATCAAATATTGGCATTACGGGTGACCGATGAGCAAGTATTTATCGCAAGTGGTCAGCCGTTTGTATCGGAATGGATGCATGGTTTAGAGCAAACGTTAGGCGGTAAGGATATTGTACGCGTGGTGGCTGATCCGGCCGATATTCAGCGTTATACCGTCGAATTCTATAACCTCGCAAAGTCGGTGAGCGGTGCTTCAGGTAATGATGCTCAAAAAATGTCCGGCGCTACAAATTTTGAGCAGCTGTTAGAGTTGGGGGATCTGTCTTCACCAGATGCTAATGATCAACATATTGTCAATATAGTTGATTGGTTGTTGCAGTATGCTTTTGAGCAGCGAGCTAGCGATATCCATTTGGAACCACGGCGTGATACTGGACAGGTGCGTTTTCGCATTGACGGTGTTTTACATGATGTGTATGAGTTGCCTGCGACGGTGATGGCGGCGGTGACGAGTCGAATCAAAATATTGGGTCGGATGAATGTGGCAGAGAAGCGAAAGCCACAAGATGGTCGACTCAAAACCAAGGGTAAAAATGATCTAGAAATCGAATTGCGGCTGTCAACATTGCCGACGGCGTTCGGCGAGAAAATGGTCATGCGTATTTTTGACCCAGATGTCTTAATGCGCTCGCCCCAGGAAATGGGCCTAGAAAACGAGGATTATGATCGATGGCAAGAAATGGTGACCCAGGCTCATGGTATTGTGCTGGTGACTGGGCCTACGGGTTCAGGTAAAACAACAACGTTGTATTCATCCTTGAAGCAGTTGGCCAGTCGGGCGGTGAATGTATGCACAATTGAAGACCCTATTGAAATGGTTGAACCTGCTTTTAATCAAATGCAGGTGGTTGATAGTATCGGGCTAGGCTTTGCGGATGGCGTGAAGGCCTTGTTGCGCCAAGATCCTGATATTATCATGATTGGTGAAATCAGAGACCTGGCGACTGCCAATGTTGCAATACAAGCGGCGCTCACTGGGCACTTAGTCATTTCTACGTTACACACCAATGATGCACCTTCTGCGGTGACACGATTGATGGATTTAGGCGTACCGCCTTACTTGATTAGCGCTACGGTACTGGGGGTGATGGCACAGCGTTTGGTCAGAACATTATGCCCTCATTGTAAGCGGGATGCGTATATTGATGATGATATTTGGGATTCGTTAATTGCGCCATGGAAAGGCAAGAAGCCAGAAAAGATCAAATCACCTGCAGGCTGTCAAGAATGTCGCAAGACCGGTTACGCAGGGCGTATGGGGATCTACGAAATTATGCCATTATCCCAGGATATCAAAGATTTAGTCGCGCATTCAGCGCAGTTGAGTGATATTCGCAAGCAGGCGATGAAAGAGGGCATGAGGACCCTGCGACTCAGTGGAGCCAATAAAATCGCGAACGGCACAACCACCGCGGAGGAAGTGCTTAGGGTCGCGCCGACGGCTTAGCGTTAAAAGTAAACAGCGTGAGTATTTTATTTTGTAATCATTTGAACTCAGTCGTTCCCTTTCGTTTCTATTGGCTGTTAGAATGTTTCTGTTTTAAATAATAAAAATAACACAGGGCTATAACGATTGGGTGATTTATCGTTGCTGTGGTTCTGTATCCAGTTTTCCAGTGTTTGCCATAGTTTACTGAACTTATGAGTCGATTAGTTTCTGCATTTTCCCCTATTAAGAATTTGAAGCATCTGTTTCACCGTCCTTCGTCGAATTTCAGTGTCATTGATGGTTTTCGCGCTCTGTCGATGATGATGATTCTGGTCTTTCATTCCTTTACGATTTTTGTCGTGATGAATCCGGCTTTGGAATTAAACACCATTATCGAAACCGGCGGTCTTGCATGGTCTTGGGTGTGGAATAGCGACAAGAGCGTAGACGTGTTTTTTGTGATTAGCGGGTTCTTGATTACCGGTATTCTGCTGCGTCAAATTGATAAATTAGGCCATATTCGTATGGGTAATTTTTATTGGCGACGTTTTTTACGGTTAAGTCCGGTCTATTACTTTGTAATAATTCTGTATTGGTTGCTGCTGGGACATTCGGATAATAGTAATACCCATAATCTTTGGACCAATATTCTCTATCTGAATAATTTTGTTGACTATGATGACCAGGCGATGAACTGGACATGGACATTGGCGATTGAAGAGCAATTTTATTTGCTATTTCCTTTGTTATTGATGGCAATGATGAAATATACCAAACACCCGCTGCGTTGGATGTGGGGGTTGTTTGCGTTCTCATTTATCGTGCGGGGGTATGTGATTTATAGTGATGAAATGATCCTCAATTCTCCGCAAAGCCTATTGGCGGTAGATCGGGAATTTCATGCCCACCACTTTTCAGTGTTATACGATAATCTCTATACGCGATACGGTGCACTCCTTGCGGGTTGTTTGGCGGGCTATTATTACCAGTATTATCGCGTTGAGCTTTCTCGGTTATTCGCTAGTGGATTAGGCAAAGCGTTGGCATGGGGCAGTTTTGGTGTGCTGGTCTTGTTGATGGTTGTACCTGTGATTAGTGTCCAGTTTGATGAATATCAAGGTTTTAATATTGCGTACCAAATAGCTAGTCGTAATATTTTTAGCTTAACTATTAGCGTATTGATTATTGCATCGCTCGAAAAGGGCGCGCTGTCTACTGGGCTCAATTTTCTCTTGGGTAATCGCCTTTGGTATCCATTGGCGCAATTATCGTATTCTATGTATTTAGTCCATGTAGTGGCGATATCCGTGGTCTGTTCTATGGTGTTGGCAGGTATGAAAGCGGCTCCGGAACAATACATCAATTGGAGCACCTACGAAATTATAGGGATGGTGTTTGTCGCCAGTTCATTACTCACGATTTTTACCGCGGTGGTAATCTATTTGCTAATTGAACGCCCCATTATGAACTTGAGGCGTTAACCGTGGTGGCTAAAATTCGAGAGGCATTACCTCTTCCCTTGCAGGGATATATTTTTTGGGGCTGTTTTCTTTCTCTTTGTTTGTTAAGCCCTGCGTTATGGTTGGGGTTGCAGCTGGATGACTACTTTCATTGGAGCTTAGTGACAGGGCAGTCGCTTGTGCCGATGGCCGCCGATCAGGGCGGAGTGTTTGGGCTGTTTAATTTTATCGATGGTAACTCCGAGCGTACACACAAATTAATGGACGTGGGAATGATCCCCTGGTGGACGCTGGATTCCGTGCAGTATGCTTTTTGGCGGCCGGTATCCGAATTGACCCACGCCATTGATTATGGATTACTAACGTCTTTTCCTTGGTTAATGCACGTTCACGGGCTGGTGTATTTTGTTGCCTTATTGTATGTGGCGGCGAAACTGTTTGAGGATATTCAAGGTCAGGCAATGTCGACTGCTGCGTGTTGGGCATTTTGGGTTTTTGCACTGGCCTATTCCCATGGAGTGCCCGCTGCTTGGCTAGCAAATCGAAATGCGGTGCTGGCAACGTTATTTGTAGTGCTAACATTACGAGCTCATCATCGGTGGCGTCAGAGTGAATGTTATGGCGCGCTAGGGTGGGCGGTGTTGTTTTTTTGTGCGGGGTTGCTAAGTGGTGAGCTTGCGGTAAGTGCTGGGCTATACTTGTTTTCGTACGCGCTTTTTATCGATAAAAGCTCTCTGGTTCAGCGCTTTATGTCGTTAGTGCCTTATGGTCTGTTGGGGGTGGTTTGGTTGTTGTTTCGAGCGGGCATGGAATATGGCGCTAAGAATTCAGGCCATTATATTGACCCCAGTTATGATGCTCTATTGTTTATTCAAGTGCTTGGCGAGCGCGCAGTAACGTTACTTGCGGCAAACTTTTTTGCACTGCCGCCAGAGTTACTGTCGCTGGTGCCCTCAGGGCCTAAATTTATTGTGCAGTGTGTATTGTTGGTGCTGCTGAGTATTGTTATTGCACCGTTGGTGATTGACGATAGGCGTGCGCGTTTTTGGTTGTTGGGGTTATTGCTTTGTGTTTTGCCGGTGTGTGCGACGATCCCCCATAGTCGTTTATTGATGTGTGTTAGCATCGGCGGAGCAGGACTGCTGGGATTGCTGTTTGCTCGCTGGTGGCAAGATTGGAAAGCCGGCGCGAAGCATTGGTTGGTGTTCCCTATGATTGTTGTCTTGCTGTTTGCCCAATTTATACTGTCACCGTTGTTGCTACCCTTAGAGGCGGCATCTATTCGTTTGGCAATGGATGGCTCGTTAAATAGCGGCGCTAAAAATCTTCCCATTAATGATAGTAATACCAATGATACAATCGTTCTCATTAATCCACCGATGTCGAGTGTGGCTGGTTATATTAGTGGGGTGAGAGCTTTTGCGGGTTTACCGATTGCTAAATATACCTTGCCGTTGGTGTCAGGCCGGCAGGGCGTTACCTTGGCGATGGTAGATGAATACGCTTTTGATATCACATCGGAGCATGGATTGTATGATGCTCATAATGAGGGTTTGCTGCGGGATCCTAATCAAGGTTTTAGTGTTGGTGATGAAGTTGTTACTGAGCAAGTCACGGTAACTATTATCGCTGTGTCCGATGCGAATGTACCGACTACGGCACGATTTCGTTTTCAACAATCGGTGTTGAATGAAGATGAAAATAATCTACAGTTCTACCTATGGGCTAATGGAAAACCGGTGTTGTGTGAATTACATTCAGTTGATCAGGTTATACAATTGATGCTCGTCACCAACAGTTGTGACGCTTAATATCGAATATACCGCTAAAGCGAGATTTTGATGAAGAAACTGAAAAATGAGAAAGAGCTATTAAAAAAAGCCATTGAGCTGGGTGTTGCGTATGGCGAAGAGCGTGGCGCCGTTGAATTTGAAGCCACTGATTCTGCGGGGGAAAAAATCGAATATATTTACCGGCTCTTAGTGCACGATAAGAAAATCCAACCGTTACCGGAAGATCAAGTGTCGCAAAAAACTATCCGGCACAAGCTAGCGATTTGGGCGTCTAAACAGTAAGTGTAAGTAGTCTTAATCCTATTCTAAACAGGCTAGTACTAGGGCCCAAAACTCTGAGAAGTCATTAACGACAACATCTGGCTTGTGGGGGAATTCTTCAGTTCCTGGGAATATTTTCCCTAGCCAGGGAGCATCCCATTGGGCGCCGTTAAAAAAAACGGCGGTCATTCCGGCCTTTTGAGCAGCAATGATATCCGTAGTGCTATCGCCGACATACCAAATATCGGTAGATACTTCCAATTCGAGTTCCTGTGCTGCTTTGATGAGTTGATCTGGGTGGGGTTTGCGCAGCGCGGTATCATCACCGCAGACATTAGTGTCAAACAGATCGTGCCAACCGGTACCTTCTACTGCTGCTAATTCATGTTCAAAAAACTCTCTGTCGCGGTTCGTGATGACGCCAATTTGGATGGGTAACGCGCGTAGGCCTATTAATAGATTGCGGACCTGGGGTTCAAATGGCAGCACGGTTCCGTAGTGATTACGGTAGTGAAAGTTAAAAATTTTATGCGCCAACTGTTTAGCATCTTGGTCGTTGCCAAATAAAACTTCGAAAATATCGGTGCGTGATATTTTGCGATCTGCTTTGACCTTGGGGTGAAGCTGGCTATAACTTTGTACATATTCGACCAACCGTGCATCTTCTGGGGATTTACTTTGTTTGGGGTCAACGAGGCGATCTAGCAGTCCTTTTTCCCGCATCTCTGGGAGCATGTCATCCACTGCATGATACATGGCGTCCAAAGTGTCGACCAATGTTGCATGCCAATCGAAGAGAATGGCTTGGGGAGGAGTGATGTCGGCGACGGAAGGGTGCCAGTCCGGTTCTATGCGTTGTGGTGGGGGTTCGGGTGGAGGGTAATGAATGGGGCGAACCTGTTCGGCTTGTTTCGCAAATGATGCTGGAGTTGCAGTATCAATATTACTCAGTAAATTCATTAATTCATCAAAACTATTGACGATCGCGTCAGGAATTACGGCATTGTCTTTTCCAAATAAGCGTTCTAAATAGCGGTTGTCCCAGCACGCACCATTGTAGAATACCGCAGTGACTCCTGCATTTTTGGCGGTGACCATATCGAGATAGCTATCACCGATATACCAAGTATGGGCACTGGGCATACGATTGATTGCGGCAAGTGATGCGTTGATGACTTCGGGGTCTGGTTTATAATCACTGACATCATCAGCACAGGCGGAAGTATCAAAGAATTGTTTCCAGCGGCCTTGCTCCACAATGTCCAGCTCATGATCAAGAAACTCTCGACTTCGATTCGTGGCGATGCCGACTTTTATGCCCAGCTGCTTGATTGCTTGTAAATAATCACCTACTCCTTGCTGAAAGGGATGCACTTTGCCGAAATAATTTCGATAGCATTGGTTGTAGGCATCATGAGCGATGGCTTTGGCTTTGACGTTATTGCCAAAAATGGCGTTAAATATTTCTGTGCGAGAGATGCGCCGTTCGGCCAATATCTTGGGATGTAGTCGTCGGTATATCCGGATATAGCGCACGAGTTTTACATCATCCTGCGTGCGACACTGCTTTTCTGGGAGCAAGTGTTTGACTAAATCAAGATCTTCTAGCAACGGTAGCATTTCTTCCATCGCCTCGAACATGGCATCCAATGTATCGACAAGTGTTCCATGCCAATCAAACAGGACGACTTTCGGTGTTGGCAGTATAATCTTGGTATTGGGCATCGAATATCTCGGTATCTTGCGTGAACGGCGCAAAGCTTAGCTACAATATCATGTTGGATAGTGTCTAATTATTGTCGTAGTTGGTTAATGTGACAAATGTCTTTGAAAAAGGTTGGGGTGTGTTTTGGGAAATGTGATGCGGAAGTTTGATCTTTCTGCGCTATCAGCGACGTTACAGGATGTGGTCCGTAATGCGTGGTTATCGATTGAAAGGTCTATGTGTGATGCTGGGTATGAGGAGCGGCTGCGTCAGTTGCCTGCGGAATTTGATAGCCAGTTTCCTTTCGTTGCCATTGCCAGTGATTATGTTGCTGAGCAATGTGTACGCAAACCTGAATTGCTCCTTGATCTGTGGGAGCAGGGTTTGCTTCAGCGATCATTGGGCCAAGGGGAGTGCGATCGATTATTGCAGGAAGCGCTACGTGCTGTTGAGGATGAGGCGTCTTTGTCTGTTGCGCTGCGACGTTTTCGCCATGCTCATATGGTGAGGATAATCTGGCGCGACAGTTGTCGGGTCGCTGATTTAGCGGAAATTACCGCCGACCTAACCTATCTTGCCGATGCCTGTGTTGAGCAGGCGATGGCCCATCACTACCGCTGGTTACAGCCCCAACTAGGTACACCTTTTCACCCCGCTAGTGATATACCGATGAAAATGAATGTATTGGCGATGGGGAAAATGGGTGCCTATGAGCTCAATTTGTCCTCCGATATTGATTTAATTTTCACCTTTCCAGGGGATGGTGAGACCCGTGGCGGTAGGCGGAGTGTAGAGCATCGAGAGTTCTTTCTTCGGCTTGGTCAAAAGCTGATTAAGGCATTGGATGAAACCACGGCAGAAGGTTTTGTATTTCGTGTGGATATGCGGTTGCGACCCTATGGAAATAGCGGGGCATTAGTGCTGAGCTTTGATGCGATGGAAAGTTACTATGAGCAGCAAGGGCGAGAGTGGGAACGTTATGCCATGATTAAAGCGCGGCCAATAGGTGTGGGCAATGAGCATGGAGAGTCTCTCATGGCACGGCTGCGTCCGTTTATTTATCGGCGTTATATCGATTTTGGCGTGATCGAGTCGTTACGCGAGATGAAGGGGCTCATTAATCGAGAAGTGTTGCGTCGGGGTGTTGTTGATAACGTAAAAACGGGCTCTGGCGGTATTCGTGAAGTGGAGTTTATAGCACAAGCGATTCAGCTAATTCGAGGCGGTCAAGAAGCGCAATTACAGCAGCGAGGGTTGCTTAATGTACTTACGTTGAGTGGTGAGATGGGTTTGTTACCGGATATTGCGGTGACCGACCTGCTTCGTGCCTATCGATTCTTAAGAGAAGTAGAGCATCGGATTCAAGCATTGCAGGACCGGCAAACCCAACAAATACCGGCGGATGATCTTGCCCGGGAGCGGATTGCTAGTGGGATGGGAAGCAATGACTGGTCGGCATTTACTCGACAGTTAGAAACCCACCGATCAAAGGTGCGTCAGCATTTCGAGTCGATGGTATCGACGGAAGACAGAGAAGAGAAGGACTTACCCTGTGACGCTGTGAGCTTGTGGGGTGATGATATGCCCGTGCAAGAGCGTGTTAACGTATTATCGAAATTGGGCTTCGAGGATGTAGAGGCTGCATGGAAGGTGCTCGATAATCTTAGGAAAAGCAAAGCGGTCCAGCAGTTAGCTGAGGTGGCGAAACTACGCTTAGATAAGTTAATGCCGCAGGTGATTTTGGCGTGCAGCGTACAAGAGGAGTGCAGTGTTTTAGCGTTAGCGAGAGTTGGTGTATTGGTAGAGGCGGTTCTACGTCGGTCAGCGTATATCGCACTGTTAGTGGAGAATCCTGAGGCGCTTAAGCATTTGGCGAAATTGTGTGGCGCTAGCGCGTGGATCGCTGATGTGATTCAACGTTATCCTATTCTGTTGGATGAACTTATCAATGCTAATACCCTATATGCCCCGCCGAGTGTTGATGAGCTTAGGGATGATCTTCGACAGAATATGCTGAGGATTCCAGAAGATGACGCAGAAAGGGAGATGGAGTGTTTGCGACAGTTCAAACATGCCCACCTGTTACGTGTGGCAGCCTCTGACATCACAGGCACGCTACCTGTGATGAAAGTAAGTGATTACTTAACATGGTTGGCCGAGACCCTAATGCAGGAAGTACTCAGTATTGCTTGGAAACAAATGGTTGGAAAGTACGGTACACCGGTAAGATCTGACGGCACGTTATGCGACCCAGATTTTATCATTGTGGGATATGGGAAGGTGGGGGGGCTAGAGCTTAGCTATAGCTCTGATCTGGACTTGGTGTTTATCCATGACGCGCCAACAAATGGGTCGACTAACGGTGAGAGAAGCGTTGATAACGGTATGTTCTACGCCCGGTTGGGGCAGCGTATGATCCATATTATTTCAACCAAGACGGCATCAGGTTGGTTGTATGAAACAGATATGCGCTTACGTCCTTCGGGTAATTCAGGCTTATTGGTGGCTTCATTGAAGTCTTTTGTGCAATACCAAATCGACAAGGCGTGGACTTGGGAGCATCAGGCTCTGGTGCGGGCAAGGGTGGTTGCAGGGTGCCCTATATTGGCGGCCAAATTTGATCAGGCGCGTCGAGATGTTTTGGTAGAGGCCAATAAAAACAAGCACTTATCTAAAGACGTGATCGATATGCGGACTAAAATGAGAGATCATCTGGCAGCAAATCGTTCAGAGGCCATTACTGATAGCATGGTTCAGCAGGATCAATATTTTGATTTGAAGCAGGACTCTGGTGGTATCGTCGATATTGAGTTTCTCGTGCAATATTGTGTATTGAGGTGGAGTGGGCAGTATCCTGAACTGTGTCATTGGACTGATAACATTCGAATTTTGGATGCTCTGGAAAAGCACCGGTTATTGGAACCCGGTGACGTGTATATGGTGAAGGAAGCTTATCTGACATATCGGCACCACACTCACCGCAAAGCATTGCAGAATCAAAAGAACCGGGTTTCAGCAAATCAAATGGTGACGTACCGGATGGCAATTCGGGCCCTATGGGGTAAATTAATGCCAAATCCGGTCTAGCTCAGTCGGGATCTCGTCAAATAGGGTGCACTTGCGTGCGGAGTAGCGCAGAATTATGTCAAAAGGCGCGGTGAAAATGTGATATAGTCGCACCCTTTGCGCTATCTGTTCGCCTATTGAAAAGTGGGCTGAGCGGCAGTAGTGAGTCATTATTAGTACACGATAAAAGAACAACGGGAGCAAGCTATCATGTCTATGGCCGACCGCGACGGTCTGATTTGGTTTGATGGAGAAATGGTGCCTTGGCGGGATGCAAAAATCCACGTCTTAACGCATACATTACATTACGGAATGGGTGTTTTTGAAGGCGTTCGCGCCTATGCAACTGAGAAGGGTCCTGCGATCTTTCGGATGCAAGAGCATACCGACCGACTGTTTCGATCTGCCCATATCATGAATATGGAAATTCCTTTTAGTAAGGAAGAGATTAATGCCGCCCAGCTTGCCGCGGTAAAAGAGAATAATTTGCCTCATGCGTATCTTCGCCCGATGGTGTTTTACGGTTCTGAGGGTATGGGGTTGCGTGCGGAAAATCTGCAGACACACGTCATCGTTGCTGCGTGGGAATGGCCTGCCTATATGTCCCCAGAGGCATTGGAACAAGGCATCAAGGTACGTACCTCGTCTTATACGAGACACCATGTAAATATTAGCATGTGTAAAGCGAAAGCTAATGGGCATTACATTAACTCAATGTTGGCGCTGAACGAAGCGTTAACCGGTGGTGCTGATGAAGCCTTGCTGCTCGATGTTGAGGGTTATGTTGCTGAAGGTAGTGGCGAGAACTTCTTCTTGGTCAGAGATGGCGTGATCTATACTCCTGAGCTGACGTCATGTTTGGATGGTATTACTCGTGCGACAGTCTTTAGCATTGCTGAAGAACTGGGGTATGAGATTCGTGAAAAGCGTATCACTCGTGATGAAGTGTATATCGCGGATGAGGCGTTCTTTACCGGCACTGCGGCAGAAGTGTTGCCCATACGTGAGCTTGACGGTCGTCTTATTGGTGAAGGCAAACGGGGTCCGATCACTGAACAGATCCAGTCATTTTATTTTGATTTGGTCTATGGTCGTCGTGATTTCAATGCTGATTGGATAAATTACGTCTAAATGAAAATTTTGGTTGTTGGGCCGTCATGGGTTGGCGATATGGTGATGGCTCAATCGCTTTTTATTTCGATTAAACGGCAGCAACCAGACGCCTGCATTGATGTGCTGGCGCCGAACTGGAGCCGTCCGATTATTGAGCGAATGCCGGAGGTGAACGCCGCGCTGGCATTGCCTTTTGATCATGGTGATGTTGATCTAAAAGCGCGTAAAGCGTTTGGTTTGTCCCTGCAGTCCGCAGGTTATGATCAGGCTATCTTATTACCCAATTCCCTCAAGTCAGCGTTAATCCCTTTTTGGGCTAAAATCCCCAAGCGGACTGGATGGCGAGGGGAAATGCGTTACATCCTGCTGAATGACCTGCGGCCGTTAAATAAAGAAGAATACCCTCTGATGATCCAGCGTTTTGTGGCGTTGGCATATCCCGAGGGGCGTGCATTACCTCAAGCATTACCTTATCCATCCCTCGATATTGATATCGCGACTCGACAGCAAGCGATTACTAAATACCAGTTGCCTGTTCAGAGCGAAAGAAAAGTGCTTGCTCTATGTCCGGGTGCCGAATTTGGTGAATCTAAACGCTGGCCCAGTGATAAGTTTGCGAAACTTGCTGGTAAGCGGATTGATCAGGGTTGGCAGGTGTGGCTTTTTGGATCGGCGAATGATGAGGCCGTAGTCGGTGATATTCTTGAGCGGTTAAGTGAAGGTCAGCAAGCCCATTGTTTTAATTTGGCGGGAAAAACTAGCCTAGCGGAAGCCGTTGATTTGTTGTCCTTAGCGGATGCCGTGGTGTCTAATGATTCAGGCTTAATGCATATAGCAGCTGCACTTGATCGGCCGTTGGTTGTACCTTATGGGTCAACCTCACCAGACTTTACACCGCCTCTTAGTGACAAAGTGAAAGTTGAAAGAATTGATCTTGAATGCAGTCCGTGTTTTGAAAGGCAGTGCCCGTTAGGTCATGGTGATTGCATGAAAAAATTACGCTGTGAACAAATCGATACTGCATTGGGCGTGCTATTGCATGAGCAAGCGAATCAAGGGTCAGATAATTAATGCGAGTATTGGTGATTAAGACATCGTCGCTGGGGGATGTTATTCATACCTTGCCCGCGCTTACGGATGCGGCTTTGGCCTTACCGGATATTACCTTTGATTGGGTAGTAGAAGAAGGTTTTGCCGATATACCTGCGATGCATAGTCATGTTGATAAAGTGATTCCGGTGGCGATTCGTCGTTGGCGTGGTAGCTTGTTAAAAACGCTGCGGGCGGGGGAATGGAATGACTTTAAGGCGGCTGTTGGTGGAGAACACTACTCTGCAGTCATTGATGCGCAAGGGTTGCTAAAAAGTGCTTGGTTGACTCGCTATGCACGTGGTCCATTGTTTGGTTATTCGAATGCCTCAGCACGCGAGCCTCTTGCTTCTCAATTTTATCATCATAAAATTACGGTGCCTAGAGATCAGCATGCCGTGGAGCGCACCCGGCAATTATTTGCTCAGTCATTAGGTTACGACCTGCCAACAAAAGTGGGTCGGAGTGGTATCGATACTACACTGTTGCCAAAGCCCAATGTGGAGAGGCCCTACTTATTGTTTTTTCATGGAACTACATGGGATACCAAGCATTGGCCGGAATTTTACTGGAAAGAGCTAGGGAAAAAAGTCACTGAGTCAGGTTATCAAGTGATGCTGCCTTGGGGCAATGATATTGAAAGGCAGCGTGCAGAGCGTATTTCTGAGGTTGTTGGAGAGGATGCGATTGTGATGCCTCGCACTGGATTAAGAGAAGTGGCTGGATGGATCGCTGGTGCTAAAGGTGTTGTCGCGGTAGATACAGGTTTGGCTCATTTGTCGGCAGCAATGGATATTCCGATGGTTTCATTGTATGGATCCACAGACCCTGGCTTAAGTGGCGCTTATGGTAAAAATCAAACTCATCTATATGCAAACTATGATTGCGCGCCTTGTATGAAGAGAGAGTGCAATTACACTGGGTTAAAGGTGAAGAATCAGTTGGAGATAGCGCAAGGTGAATACGTTGATCCTCCGTGCTTTAGTAGTATTATGCCAAATGCCGTATTTGACGCGTTAGAGCAGCAGATTTTTGGGGTGCAACGTGACGGATGATTTGTACCTGTCGCCACAATTCTCTACATTGTGGTCTGGGAAAGATCCTTTTGATGCAGTAGAAAAGCTTGATGGAAAAGTCTATCGAGAAATGGACGGCAGAAAAACATTACGATTTGAGTTGGATGGAAAAGGATATTTTCTGAAAATCCACCGGGGCGTAGGTTGGAAGGAAATTTTCAAAAATATTGTTCAGCTTCGTTTGCCGGTGTTGGGGGCAAAGAATGAATGGTTGGCTATTGATAAGCTAAAGAGTATTCAAGTGGATACCATGACTTATGTAGCATACGGCAAGCGGGGTAGTAACCCTGCAACGCAGTTGTCCTTTATTATTACGGAGGAGCTTGCTGGCTGTATATCACTGGAAGATTTTTGCTTAGAGCATCAGAGTGATCCGAATTACGAACGGGTGGTGTCTGAGTGCATGGAGAAGGTGGTATCGGCTGTCTCCACGTTACACGGTCATGGAGTGAATCACCGGGACTTGTATATCTGTCACTTCCTATTTGATGCGGATAAGTATGATGCGTCTAATCCTGTGTACATTATCGACCTTCATCGATCTCAAATTAGAAAACAAGTTCCTCCTCGCTGGCGTTTAAAAGATGTTGCTGGGCTTTGGTATTCCATGAGAGAAGTGTTCATGAAACCTCGGGAGTTTGAAATGTTCCGTGAAAGATACGGTGATGAAACGCGTTTTACGTCGACCTTTTGGCGAAATGTTGAGATCAAAGCAGAAAAACTATTAGCCCAAGAAAAAGGGTTGTGACGGGAGGAGGTGTGATAAGGAGCATGTTATTACTTATCACGACCTCCAGTTTGCGCCGCATCTAATTACGATTTTATTTTAAAGATCTTCTCTAATTCAGAAAAGCGTGTCACAGAGGCGGCATAGCTAAATGTTTTTTCTGCGAAGACGTGTTGCTCTCGGATTTGTTGCTTAGTGTCTTCCTGGGAGCGAGAACGTTGCTGAATTAACAATGTTGATAACGCCGCACTATCCCCCTGGTCGAATTTGTTGTCGCTTCTATTGATTTCGTCTGCACCACCACAATTGGTGGTGATCATAGGGATGTTTGCGGCAATCGCTTCTAGCAGAACCATACCAAAAGGCTCGTGGTCTGATGATAATACAAAGCAATCAAAGGCTTTAAGGTATTTACATGCGTCGGGTACGACGCCAACAAAGGTGATGCAGTCGGATGCCTTTGAGGCGTTGGCGTGAGCCTTGAGTTGCGTTTCTATTTTGCCCGCACCAATAATATAGAGTTTGGATTTTGGCATGTTGGTGAGGGCGGTGGAATAGCCATCGATCAGTGTTGTTTGGTCTTTGTCTGGGTGCAAGCGGCCGATATTGATAAAGGCATATTCATCTTCGGGTATGGACAGCGCCTGTCTCGCCTCTTCTCTCGACAAGAGAGTGTCTTCTACCGAACTAAAGTCTAGGCGGTTATAGTAAGTTTGTATTTGATCTTGGGGAAATTTCGGTAGTGATCTGCGGATGTCATCTCGGATGGCATCGGATACTCCCACGAGGCGTAGGTTCTTGGTTCGCAGATAGGGCATAAATCGTCTTTTTTTACGTTTAAAGACATTGTATGCGTGGGCAACACCAATGATCTGTATGTCGGGCATTAGAAACGAGGCAATGCAAGACAGGTAGATGGCTTTTGCGCGGTGGGCGACGATGAGCGAGACCTGGTTGTCTTTGCAAATGCGATTGATTTTTTTGATCAGATTGACTTTGAGCCCTTGTAGCGATTTAGATGACTGTTCAAAAAAGAGTGTTTGGTCGGAAAAGCTAGCACGCTCGATATCTGCATCATGCTTACCGGTCAGGAATATAGTAATAACATGATAACCGCTTTGTTTGAGTGTGTAGGCGTGCTGCTGTGCCACATCAAAAAAAGGCATTTTGTAACCGTGGCAAAGTTGTATGGCTGTTTTTTGTGTCATTTTATATACCGAGTGTGTCATCTGGTCTTGCTGTTTTCACTTGTCGCCTAAGATTATCGTCTAAGAAGATAGCGAAAGTTATCAAATAGTCCCGAGCCAGTGTGTTTTCTAAGATTTGGCATAATTGCTTCTACGATCTTTTTACCCAGTTTGGAGAACCCGTAGTGCTCTTCAGCAAGTGCTTGGCCCTTTGCTGCAATGGATTGGCTTAAGGCTTCGTTCGCTTTTAATAATGCGAGTTTTTCTTTTAGCTCATCCAGTGATTGGTATAGAACAATATTCTCCATGTCCTTAAAGTGCAGCGCGTTATTCTCCGTTTCACCTTGGTTATAGGCGAAAACCACGCAGCCACATGCCATGGCTTCAAAATTCTTTATCATATTTTCGCCAAAGTCGATGTCTGCACTGATAAAGTATTTGATGTTATTTAGGGCTTGAAGGTATTCATCACCGGAGTTGGTTCTCCTGACTTCCAACCCCAAATCATTGGTTACACCGTCGAGAAATTGTTTTCGTTTGATGTAGGTCTTATGTTCGATGCTGCCTAGAAAACCTAGCTCGATATTTCTTGGGCGGTTAAGGTTGGTTAGAGACTTGTTGTCATATCCCTTGGGTATAAAGACGGCGTCATGACCTTCTTTTACAAGTTTTTTGCAGAGTGATGCACCTGAAACCAATATACGCGCCCAGGGTAGGTCAAAATAGTGCCGAGAAAATTTACCTTTATATTTGGAGTCGGCGTAATAATTTTGCCATGCGTCGTGCTCTAATATGATCAGGTTCGGAATGGTTCGAATAAAGGGGACTTGACGGATTTCTTTTTTGAATCGTAGAAAAAATATGATTCTTCCAAACTCTTCAGTGTTAACATTTTTTTTAAAGTAGGTAGCTAGATCTGCTTGTTCTTTTGAGCTGAGTTTTCGTAGATCAAGGTCGCAGTGTTTAGCGATACTCCCATATAAAGTATCAAGTTGAGCGCGCTCTTCTTTTTGGACAAGTAACAATACTCTCATTCTGACTTACTCTTGGTCGAAATTTGTTGGAATTGTTGGTAGGGGACGCTGACGAAGACCTCTTGGTTCTTAATGGCTTTGGTGAAGTACTCGCTGTTGCCGTATTGTATTTTATTGCGCCCAATTAATCGTTTTTGTAAATAGCGACGTAATTTCTTTTTCGTGGATAACGGCGACTTCAAATCATGCATCATTTCTAGTGCAAAGATCTTGTCTTTTTGTTTGTCATCGTTAAGTGGGAATGAGTAGATTGTGGGCGATACTATCGTTGAATCAAAGTTAGGTGGCAGTCCGGTATTTGTATGGGGTGGACCAAAAGGAAAGTGATCAGTATGCACGTAGTGATTGCAGTAAAGTAGAACGGTTTCTGGTGTGCTGGTGCTAGCTTTTAGTGCTTCCTGCAGCGCCTTAGTGGTATATAGATGATCTTCATGTGGATCAAGTTCTGGGTGCGGGGTGAGAATGACTGATGGTTTTACTGAATCAATAATCTCCCGTAAATCCCCGATTAAACTATCCCAGTTGGATCTACCATGTTTATCGCTGGCAAGTGGTGTTGCATTAAATTGTCGAAACTGTCGTGGGTCGTTTATGTTCGCCGTTTGGGAGGCGATGATTGCCTGAGGGGTATCGTGCATCGCTTTTAATTGTCGACAAAAATATCCTAACTGTATGCATTGATCCTGAGGCACGTTGCCCCATAGCGGAACGGCGATGCTATCCCATGCGCGCAATCGACCTTTAAGCATGGATGCCTTCACCGGGTCTGGATAGATTGTTTGGAAATCTTCCATTTCGATTTCGCCAGCGGTAATGGTGACTATATGGGTGTCCGATTGGCTGTATAAACCAAAGGCCGAGAGTTCCGCATCGTCGGCGTGGGGGGCAAGAATAAGGAGTTTTTCTTTGGATATGTCTGCGTGTGGAAAGTGATGCAGTGCGGTATTCGAGTCGTGTGTTTGGCAGTGATGAAATGCGAACGTTATGGGGGATTCATTGATGAGGTCAGCGGCAAAGTCGCTGAGATTGATATGCCGTATGCCGCAGAGTGATCGCTCGAAGTGTTGTGTCTGTGTTTTTGTTGAACCACTGATGATTACATAAGGATCGTATATTTTTCCTAGCAATCGGTGCTTTATATCACACTCGAGTAGAAAGGTATGGTGGATTTGACCCTGCTGCTGTGCTTTTACCAGTAACGAGCCTGTAGCGTTAATGGTGCATAGTATTTTATTCGAGTGCTCAAATTCATATTGATAACTATCTGCAGGATTATAGAATACGTGGTCAGAACCCAATGTTTCCTGAAGAATATATATGGCGGCTATCCCAATAACAGCCAGAAGGTAGTGACCGCTTAATAGCAGGGCGAGAAAGCAGATAATAGAAAAGAGCGCGCGTAATTGGTTATTACGCTTTTTTCTTTTTAATTCGACGTTATCTTTGGTTTTCATATCTATTAGAGTTGAAATACTGGGGAGGGGTTACACCAGCGTGCTTTGTAGTCTCGATCGCTGATGCCAAACGAATAGCGCCGTGATTTATTCTTTTCAGTGGCAAGTGCTTCTGCGTGCTGAGTGTTCAGATAGGTCAGTACGCTGCCAGGGCTAAGTTGTTGGTAGTCTGTATCGACGCCACCGTTAAGGTATTCTATGGAGAGCCAGTCAGGTGATTCGGCCATATAGACGAGTTGAATAGCGATGGCTTTATTATCCATTTCCAATACGTAGCCAATGAGAAAGGGCTTTAGCATCTCAATGGTCTTGTCCATTGTTTCGTGACCTTTAGCATCAAAATCCCAGCGCTTCTTGAATAGTGTCTTGTAGGCTGTGGATATTTCTAAAGCAGAGAGCTCTTGTATGGGGCGGTAACTAGCGCCGGCTTCTTCTAGCAAGCGCAGTTCACGTCGTTGGTTATAACGAAATTTCTTTGAGCACTCCATATGCGGCTTTGCAAATGCCATCTCATAGTCAGCGGGTTTGATGTTGCTGATCAGCTGATTGTTGAGCTCAGAAATATTGTCGCCGTGATGGCGAATACTAAACTGCTGGTCTCTGCTCAGCGGTAGGATTATCTCTGCATTACCGATGTCGATAAGGCTGCGCTTTCCTGCCTTTTTAAGTCCATTCTTACTGCCTGCGAGACATTTGTCCCAGGTAGCAATAGCGCCGATGAGTTTGCCATTATCTTCCTGTTTTAAATACTCAAGTGGCATGTTGGCGATGCTGGATATCGCACTCAGTACTTCGGGATGGGTAATGAAACTACCGCCAAACGTAGTGTAGGCGGAGGTGTACTCTTCCACTGATGCTTTTTCCCAGCCAGATTCACGCCAGGTTTTTGTGATGGATTTAATTGGGTTTAGCGACATAGGTAATTTATGGTTCATCTAATAATAGGTGTGTAAATTATCATGGAAGATTACTTGGTTACGAGTAGATCTTCCATGATTAACTGCGATAGTTCTGATTGGTAAAAAGCGTCAAGGGCATCCTTTGGGGTGGTCGCCAGCGTGTTGTTTGGCGTCACAAGGGAGCTATGTAATACCGCACCGATACCTGTGAGCGCCTCTACTTCTTGTAATAATGCATAGAAAGCAGGGTGATAGTCTTGGGTTACGGTTTGGGCAAGCAATGTACCATCGGGTTGAAGTAAGTGTGTAACATGATGGCGGTGAGTTTCTGCGATTTCATAACTCATGTTAAAAAAAGCGGAACGATGGGAGGTATTCAGCATTGTGTCCGCAGTATGGTCTAACATGCTCACTCTACAAGGCTGGGGGGGTAATCCTGTTGTTGAGTGATTCAACAGGGTTAGAATGCTTCGAGCCCCAGAGGCTTGATTGCCTAATTCCATTGCTCCTTGGAACCATGCAATTGAACCCGTTTCACAAAGTAATCTTGCCGCTTCCTTCGCCTGGTGTTTTAGAGGCTTATAGTGTGGTGTTTCGGAATGTGCTTCGCAGGCTGCTTTACAGTCTTTCGAGGTGTAAGTGGGTCCCAAGAACGCGTGCTTAAGATTATTAGCAACAATACCCTGAGTCGCACAGGCATGTGTTGCCGCCCCAATAGCTGATAGTGCGTTGTGGCCTGTTGGCGGAACCCAGAGATGTTTGATATTGGGTTGTGCTAGCAGTGTTTGATTGAGCTTGTAGTTGCTCGCGCCGCTACCGGCAAATACTAAGCGTCCTGTTTCATCGATAATATCGCCCAAGTTTTCTTTTACGAGTGACACTATTGTCTTTTCGAAGAGCTGCTGTATTGATGCCGCATAGTGACTATAGGGGTTTAGTTCTGCCTTGCCATCTCGTACCGGCCCTAACCAATCGACAAGCTGGCGGGTGAAATGATAGAACCTGTCATCTTTTTGATATCGGCGATTATCGCTAACGTTAACATAATCGGTGTTTACCGATACATCTCCGTGTTCATGGTGAAGCAATCGGCTTAGATCGTATCGGTTTGGGTTTCCTTGAGCTGCTAGGGTTATGGTGCTACTCACTGCGTTGGGGCCGTCAAAGCCGAAGTAGCTGGACATAGTGTCGTAAAGAAAGCTCAAGCAGTCGGGAAAGTAATACTGTTTTATCTCATGGATTCTTCCATGCTCCCCAAATCCAAAAAACATCGAGGCATATTCGCCTTGATCTCCCATGCCGATGATGGCCGTTTTCGAGCGAAAACCTGAAAGATGGTAGGCGCTGCTTGCGTAAGCGACGTGTTTATCGACGGTATCAAACTGGATATTAGACGCGTTGATGCCGAGTGTTTGTAGTAGTTTGGTGATCTCATCTTTGTATTGAGAAAAGGCAAGGTTTCCTTGCAGTACCGCATTAATCGAGCGCTTTGGAGAGTACCAATGACGTTTAGCAAATTGCCAGCGGGCGGGTGAGTTAAGTGGCGTTTCTGCGTAGGGAATAGCAACCACCTGAATGTCTTCCGGGCATAGGTTGGCGGATGCTAAACAAAACCGTGCAGCTTCCAATGGTGTACGGTCTTGGTTGCCTTCAATATGGCGGAAACTGGTCTCCTCTGCGGCGGCAACCAAAGTGTTGTCTACATAGAGTGCTGCCGAGGGTGTCGGGTCGAATACTCCGGATAGTCCTAGAATGTTCATGTCTGGAGGCTCTAGGTATTATCTTGAATGAGTAAGCAGTGACATGAGATCTTTCTCAAAGAGGTCTCGGATCTCCGGCTTGTCATCCCAGTTGCGTAGGAACCGTAATACGTCTTTTTTGAACGTTTTTTGAAATGTTCGCGGCGACGTATGGAAGCGGACTGAGTCGAGGTCGATAACATATACATTGTTCTTAACTACCATAAAGTTAGTCGCTTTAGTGTCGCCATGGGTAATGTTGCCGAGCTTAAATAGTCTAAATACTTCGATCATCCGTGACACAATTTGTTGTATTTGCGACTCCGGTGTATCGTCATTGAAGTAATCAATTAGCATCGTGCCATCAATAAACTCACTGACATAATATGCGTGGCGACGAATGGGGCCAAGACGCTGCTCTACCATGGCAATGGGTTCAGGTGTTTTAATACCATAAAAGCGAAAGCTATGGGCTGCAATCCAAGAAATGTGAGCTCTGCTCGGTCGGAAGGCTCGTTGTGCTTGGTGAGCGGCATTCTTTATATTGTAGCGCTTTATAAACGTCTGTCGCTGGTCGAAGCTAGCGCTGACGATGGTTTGTCCACCGTACTTAAGGATTTCCTCGGTTTGAAAAGGGGAATCAGGGTCCAGCTTCCAGCAATTGAGTTCGGGACCAGTGAGCGCACGGCGAGATGCGCTGATGTGTTGGATATCATGGTTGTAGATGATTTCGGTGCAATCACGAAATAGTTTTTTTTGGTAATTTGCTAGGCGTCTATTTCGCAGTAACTGCATCTGATCCAGTAGCATCTGAATATCGAATTTCTTACCAATGCTAATGGATTGGTAAGTTTCTAAGGCGAAAGCGGCACTGTCATCAAAAATGAGGGGCAATTGAGCTAAGAATAACGCCAAGTTCTTGAGGGAGTTGCCTCTATCAAGTGGAAGGTGAGTACTCGTGCTGATGTCACCGCAGTCGATGACATAGAGCTCGTTTTTGTATTCGATGAAGTTGTCGAGATGAATGTCATGCTGAGCGACACCTTTGTTATGCATCAACGCAATGAGTTGGCAGGCCCGTTGGATCAACGAAAGTCGCTCTTCTTTACTGTCGGTTGTATTAATTCTTGAGAGCAAGCTTTGGCTAGGCGTAAGTCGTTGAAAAATAATAAAGCCCAGTTTTTGTTGCTCATCAAAACCGTATTCGAGAATGTCTGGTGTGGTAATGTTGGCTTTTTCTAGGGCACGATAGCCTTGGAGTTCTCGCTTGGTATGACGTTTCCACTTAACTTGGTCTACAAAGCACTTGATGACAACGGGTTGGTGGTTCCATTGGGCAAAACAGGTGACGCGTTTGTGAGGTAATAAGCGTAATAACTCACTGCAGAGCAGTTGATGGGTTTGGTCACCGGAACGTACTTGAAGCGAAAATGGGGCTTGTAGGTCTCTGCCAATACGCCTTAGCGCATTTCCATTGTGGCTATTGGACACTGTTGAAATCATGTCTCAAGTCCTTTTTTACTGTGTGCTTTTTGTTCAATGATGCGCGCAGCTTTGATGGGCATTCCGTAAATATCCGCATTTTCTGCAAATTGGAGGGCGTTGGCAGCCCATTGGCTTTTGTCTTTTTGCAGGATATTTAGCAGGGATTGATTGAGCGAGGTTTGATTAAACGGCGAAGCTAATACCTCACCAGCATTGGCCTCGGCTATATAGTGTGCATATCCACAAACGTCGGTAACCAGTACCGGTAGGCCGGCAACGAGGGCCTCTAATAGCACGGTGCCCGTATTCTCATTATAGGCCGGATGAATGAGGATGTCGGCTCCAAGTAAGAAACGAGGGATATCGTCACGACCACTCAATATGGTTAAGTGTTCCCTGATGCCCAGTTGGTCCGCTTGGCGGAGAAACTTCTTGGGGTTGTCTTGGCCAATAACGATAAATTGGGTGTTTGATTTTTGCGGTTCAGGCAAAGAGGCTAATGCTAACAGCGCTCTGTCGAGCCCTTTGGTTTTAAAACCTGAGCCGATCATTAATATCAATTGTTGGTTGTCGCGTAGATTCCACTCTTGTCGGAATTCTGTACGAATTTCCTTGGCATTGGTGGGCGCTTTTCTGTCTTTACTAATACCCGGTGGTAACAGATGGAAGCGATGCTCCTGGGTATTGTAATGTTGTTTGAAGAATGGCTTTTGAACTTCTGAAATCATCAATATTTCAGTATCTGATTTCGAGGAAAATACGGCTTCTTCTTGATGATAAAGGGCTTTGTAGCGTCGACCTAGGCGGTATATTGGATGTCGTAAAGTCAGAGCTTTGTGCTGGTAGCAGCCGTCGGCGGCATAATAAACGTCAATCCCCGCTAGCTTGTTAAATCCTACCACCGTGTCATAGCTTGTTCTTTCTAATTCTAGCAATAGCCAGTCATTGAAACGCTGGTTGCGCTGATGGTTACTCAGCGCTTTAATGGGAGCAATATGTATAGTGAGGTCGTCGCAGCGTGGCCCTTCCCATTGTATTGTATATACGTCTACGCTATGGCCCAGCGCCGTACAGGCCTGAGCAATACGCAGGAAATCTCGTTGCAAACCGCCAAAGGGAAAGTATTTGAAAAGAACAAAGGCAAACTTCATTCTGCGGATGTACTCCAGGGTTGGGGGCGCACAGTTTACCTTGTCTACAGCTATGGGGTACAGAGCAAAGGAAAAATTAGCCGCTGTCATTTGTAGATCCGTGTTTTGTTGAGTAAAAGTAAGTTAAAATAGTGCCTAATGAATTGATGTAAGTAAGTGCCAACTCTTTTGGGTTGCCAGTTGGAGAGATACCTGATGACACTACAGCTTAAAATTCCTGCATTTGAAAAGGCCCACGTCTTGGTGGTGGGTGATGTCATGCTGGATCGATATTGGCACGGAACTACGTCTCGTGTGTCCCCTGAGGCACCTGTTCCGGTGGTTCATGTCGGTCAGGTTGAGGACAGACCTGGCGGAGCAGGTAACGTGGCGTTGAACATTGCAGCGTTAGGTGCTGGAGCCCGACTGATAGGAGTGACGGGTAAGGATGAAGCTGCACAATCACTGACATCGAGTCTCAATGCAGCGGGTATCGCCTGTGATTTTATTCAATCCGATGAAAACCCAACGATCACTAAGTTACGGGTGATTAGTCGTCACCAGCAATTGATTCGATTAGATTTTGAAGAAGGTTTCGCAAGCTTGGACGCTGAGGAGTTGTTTGATCACTTTTCTGTGGCGCTGAATCATGCGGGGGTGGTGGTACTTTCCGATTACAATAAAGGTTGTTTACAAGATCACCAGTCTTTGATTCAAGCAGCGAAAGAAAAGGGCGTACCGGTATTAGCTGATCCAAAGGGTAGTGATTTTTCGAAGTACAAAGGGGCGACGCTGCTGACGCCTAATTTGTCGGAGTTTGAGCGCGTGGTTGGCGTATGTCGCACCGAGGAAGAATTGGTGCAGCGTGGTTTAGAGCTGCTAAAAAGCTTGGAACTTGATGCGTTATTAGTCACCCGTGGTGAGAATGGGATGACATTATTACGCCCTGACCAGCCTGAGCTTCATCTTCCAGCGCGAGCTCGAGAAGTATTTGATGTGACAGGTGCGGGTGATACGGTGATATCCGTACTTGCTGCTGCGCTTGCTGCAGGCGAAGGGTTGCCGGTAGCGACGGCGTTATCCAACATTGCAGCAGGTATTGTAGTGAAGAAGTTAGGTACTGCGGCAATCAGTGCCCCAGAGTTGAGACGAGCGGTTAATAAAGATTTAGGATCAGAGCGTGGTGTGATGTCTCGAGAGCAGCTTAAAATGGTGCTTGAGGATAGTCGTGCCCACGGTGAAAAAGTCGTAATGACCAATGGTTGCTTTGACATCTTGCATGCTGGTCATGTGACGTATCTAGAGCAGGCAAGAGCGCAGGGCGATCGGCTTATTGTCGCGATCAACGATGATGATTCGGTGAAACGTCTTAAGGGTGAGGGTCGACCGATAAATCCTGTGGATCGTCGAATGGCAGTTCTTGCGGGTTTAAGCGCGGTTGATTGGGTGGTGCCTTTTGGTGAGGATACACCGCATAACTTACTTCATATGTTTACCCCCGATGTCCTAGTTAAAGGTGGCGATTATAGCGTTGAAGGGGTTGTTGGCGGTGAAGTGGTCAAGGAATATGGCGGTGAAGTGAAGGTACTGTCGTTGGTGGATAGTTGTTCAACAACTGCCATTGTTGAGAAGATCAGAGACGACTCGTAACACGGTCGTATTTAGTGTAAGTCTGTAATTTCGTAGGTTGTAACGGTTTGGGTGGTGCTGATTTTGATCACATCATCCAATTGTTTCCCCAGTAACTGCTTGCCTAGAGGTGTGCTGGGGGTAATCACCATGATGGTTTTATCCTGGCATTCGATTTTTAGCCCGCCTGCTTCCGGCCCTAGGAAGAAATGTTTAACATCATCATTGTCAGTGCTCACCGTTACCAGGGCTGATATATCGATCTTGTCGTCTTCAGAAAATACTTTAAGCGGCATCGAGGTATAACATTCGATGGCGCATAAAAGCTCTTCTACCCGTTTCGATTGCCCATGGGCCAAATAAGATGCCTCTAAACCAAAGGTATCGTACTTATTTTCGGCTACGGTTTCTTTGCTGGTGGCGGTTTCCTTGGCGGCGTTGGCGGCTTTGGTCGCGGTATCCAGGTTTGCTTGTAGAGCAAGGATAATGGCTTGGCGCAGGGATTCTTTGTTATTCATATGGATTTATCGGGGGCTATTATTGGGAGATGAAAGCACTTCGAGTGCTGTATTGATATTCTCCCTTAGATGTTTCTGATTGATTGTGCCAACAGTAATGGAGCTTACTCCAGGGTGTGATAACACTAACTCCATGCTTGATCTGATGGGGTCTTTGCTGGCCATTTTGTCGAGATGACCGCTAGCAAGGGCTTTCTTGATAAAAGTGCCCTTATTGTTTTGAGCGGCATAATCGAGAACGGCAACCTCATCTTGATAGGTAAGATTATGCGTTGCCATGACTATATCCGATTTTTCTAGCGCCAGTATGCCTCCGTCGACAGTTTTGGTGGACATGCCAAAAGCCCTAATCAGGCCTGCTTGTTTCAGTTCAGCAAGCGCATCTAAGGTTCCAAACTGATTAATGATATCCAGATCGTTACCATCGGAATGGATTAATACGATGTCTAGCTCATCTCTGTGTAAACGTTTGAGGCTACGTTCAACGCTAAAGCGGGTGTGCTCCGGTGTGAAGTTAAAAACAGACCCCCCGTCAATGAACTCTTCTCCTACTTTGCTGCAGATGATCCATTCCTTGGTGCGACGGCCCAATACTTCGCCGATACGCTCCTCGCTGCGTCCATAGGCAGGGGCGGTATCTAAACAATTAATGCCAAGGGATTGCGCAAGATCAAACAATGCCAACGTTTCTTTATCGTCAGGCATGGTGAAGGATGTTGGGTATTTTACCTGCTTATCCCTACCTATCTTAACCGTGCCCAAGCTAATGGGGGATATTTGAATGCCTGTATCACCTAATGGGCGTAAGGGCAGGTGATCCATCGTATGTGTGCTATCGGTCAAAATAGAGACTCCCATTTTGGCGTGGCAATGGTGGCTTTTGGGAAATTAGACAAGTCGCCAGCAGATGAGGAGGGTTCAATGCCTTGTTGTTTAATCAACGCAAGCACACGGTCTCCTAAGTCAGGTGCCAGTGTCAGCTTGGTGGGCCAGGTGACAATGACATTATTCTCAAGGTGGGCATGTGCGCAGTCGGGTTTGCTGAGTCCATGTTGACGAGGTTCTGCACGATCAATGTGGAACGTACCCCATTCAGCATTACTAAAATCCAACCAGGGGAATAGACTCGCGAGCTCTTTTTTACCTTCGGCAATTTGGCTTTCTTGATCGCGTTCGACGCCATTTTCGGCAATGTCGCCGCCGAGATACCAAACCAGCTTACCGTCTTCCGTTTGATGGGAGGTAATAGTAATGCGCGGCTTTGAGCCACTGCCAACACCATGGGCAAAAAGGGGATAAGGTAGCGCGTGTTTGACCATTACCATATGCAGCGGGCGGCGTTGCATTGGGGCGCCGGTCACCTGGGCCATTTCAGCGAGTTTCTCATTGCCTGCACCGGCACTAAAAATGACACCCTGATGATGGATGTTCACTGCTTTTCCGTCAGCCAAAGTAACACGTGATGTGGTCACATTGTCATCGGTGCGTTCAAATTCGATGGCGTTCCCTTTAAGAATTCTGTGGTCAACATCAGCGCACAGATTCTGTATCAGGCTTGGGGTATCAACGACCAAGTCGGTTAATTTGTATACACTGCCTTTGAATTGAGATGCTTGAAATAACGTGGGCATCTGATCTTTTTTAAGTTTCTCGATACGCCCGCGCAGTAATTTGGACGCGAAGAAAGAGGTGAACTTAGAGGTGAATTTCCCTGTTGACCACATGTGCTGTGTCTTGGAGATAACGTTGGTATGACTTAGTTTGACCGTCTCTTCATCATTTAACAGCTTACGCCAGCGCTCTGGCATTTCTTTGATAGCGTCTGATTCGGCATTGAGGTTTCCACCTAGGGCATATTTTAGCCCGCCATGAATAATGCCTTGGGATTGTAATGTTTGGCCGCCGCCGAGTTCATTATTCTCAATGAGAACGCAGTCATAACCCAGGTTGTTAAGAAGTTTTAGCAAATAGAGGCCGGCAATACCGCCGCCAAAAATCAGAAGATCAGTGTGTATTTCTGTTGAAGGTGAAGGCTGGTCGAAATCCGTCATTATCATGCTCGTGTTGTGTCATCAGGAGGTATGACTAGTGTACCGAATGAGGCAGGCATTATATCACATGAGATCAAGCACATATTTTTAGTTTAAATCGACGGGAATCCTGGGCGAATAGTACTAACCCTCTTATAATTGCCAATTCGTTTGTCACTTGCCTTAGGGCTAATGGTTAGGATTGAGGGTTTCATGTTAGCGCGTTGGCTTTATAGTGTAGTTTTTTATTTGGCGATCCCAGTTGTGCTCTACCGTTTGCATAAAAGGGGCAAACAAAACCCTGCCTATCGAGAGCGTAAGGCAGAGCGGTTCGGTTTCTATACGCAAGAGCCGGTGGAAAAGAGCGTTTGGATACATACCGTATCCGTCGGGGAGCTCATTGCGGCCCAGCCGCTGATTGAGCAAATGATTGCAGAGCATGAAAATAACCCTGTGGTGATTACGACAATGACACCGACGGGCTCAGATCAGGTGCGTGCAATTTTTGGTGACAGAGTGCTGCATGTGTATTTGCCTTATGACTTGCCTGATGCGATGAATCGTTTTTTGGATACATTTAACCCCATCATCTCTGTTGTTATGGAAACAGAGCTTTGGCCCAACATGATCCACTATACATCTCGACGCAATATCCCGGTGATTGTTGCTAACGCGCGCTTGTCTGAAAAATCTGCGGTGGGATATGGAAAAGTGGGGTTGTTGGTTAGACCCATGTTGCGGGAGATTAGTGTTATCGCAGCACAGGCCGCACCGGATGGCGAGCGGTTTGTGGAGCTGGGGTTACCGCCAGCATCGCTAAAAGTCACTGGGACGGTAAAATTCGACCTCACCGTTGACGATAAGCTAAAAAACACGGCTGCAGACTTACGGGCATGCTGGGGTAAGAGTCGACCGGTATTAATTGCCGCGAGTACTCACGAAGGTGAAGATATCCAGGTACTTGATGGGTTTCGCTTGATTCAGCGACAAATTGAGAACGCACTGTTGGTGATTGTACCTCGACACCCAGAGCGTTTCGAGAGTGTCGCGGAATTGATTGAGCAGCAGGGCTGGAAGCTAGCCCGCCATAGTGATCCTGACAGCCTATCCGATGACATGAACGTGGTGTTGGGTGATACGATGGGTGAGTTATTGCGAATGTTAGGGGCGTCTGATGTCGCATTTATAGGTGGTAGTCTTGAGCCTATCGGTGGTCACAATATGCTAGAAGCATTAGCGGTGGGAACCCCCGCAATTACTGGACCCCATGTCTTTAACTTTCAAGTCGTTGCGGACCTGTTAGCAGAGTTAGGTGTGCTTTCAACAGTGACAACATCTATCGGCTTAGGTGAGGCAGCGTTGTCATTACTACAAGATCAGCAGGCGAGAGCGGATTTAGCGGAAAAAGGCCTAAAAGTTGTTGCGGACAACAGAGGGGCTATGGCTAGGTTACTTTTCATCATAAGGAGCTACTTCTAGCGAGTGGTTAGCATTCCTGAAGAGGGAATAGAGACGTGATAGCTAATTATGAAGGCTGACGATATTCTATCGTTGCAAAAATAGAGATTGATACAATGACTCTTAACTCTAATTCGGCCCTATTTAAGCTCAGTGGGCTGGCTTATATATTAAAAATTATCCTATATTTCGTGTCTTTTTTACCGAAATCACCGCCACTTTGGTTGTTCAGCATACCGGCTGGTGGAAGGCTCGAAGGAAACTTGAGGGCGGTTGTTCACCAGCTGTACAGTCAGGATAGTATCGTGCCAGTTGTTATATACTCGCATAAACTCTCTGTCGAGGAAAAAAAACTAAAGGAAATCTATCCAAATATTAAGTTGTATCATCGAGATTCATGGTTGGGCATGAAGTCGATGCTTAGCTGTTCTGCGGTATTTATTACGCATGGCAATTCACTATATAAGCAGCATTATTCTCTAGTTAGAGGGTATGCATTGATAAATCTATGGCACGGTGTACCGTTAAAAGGGATAGGGAATCTCGGTGTTGGCTATAGTGAGAAAAATAGGAATAAGGATATTAGGAGGTCGACAGAAATTGGATTGTTTGTGAGTTCTTCTCCTACAGATCGTTCCGTTATGGCTGGCAGTATATTGCTTTCGCGCGATCAATTTATGATCACAGGTTTGCCTAGGGTTGATTTTTTGCTGAGTGCCGAGAATGATTTGCCAGACGACTTAAAAGACAGCCTCGAATGGGTTAAGAGCGTTAAGGCTAGCCGTAAACTATTTCTATATGCCCCGACGTGTAGGGATGACCTGTCCTACCCTTTGGGACTAGATACGAAGGATGTAGCGTTAATTGATGAATATCTTGGCGATGCGGGGCAAGTGCTTGCTATTCGCCCTCATCCGAATGAGAGTGACGCGTATGACGCTTTGCTGGATGGGTGTCAGCACATTATTTCCATGAGCGGAGTGAGGGTACCAGAGGTTAACTTGTTACTCAGAGAAGTTGATGTATTGATTACCGATTACTCAAGCCTCTGGCTCGAGTTTCTATTGATGGATAGGCCAATTATCTTTTATACCTATAATTTAAAGGATTATGCTAGGGAAAGGGGAATGCTGCACGAATATGAAGCGATAGCCGCAGGAGCAATGTGCTCAACACCTTTGGAGCTATTAGATGCTATTCAAAAAGTTGAAGTCGAAGAATATTCAAGTAAAAGGGCGTTTGTTAGGGATCTTTATTTTTCATACAAAGATAGCGCCAATTCTCAACGGGTGATTGAAAGGGTTAGTCAGTATATTGGCTAATAGGGATGTCTAACGTACATATATTGAGACATGTAAGTGTTGCCGGAAGCGTGGTCGTGGCTTATAGTTCTCTCCTAAAGTGCCCTTTCTTGAACTCTATTGATGATAGTGTTTGGTTGAGTGCAAATCTGTGTCGTTTTACCTCCTAAGTGGTTAGTTATGAGTGCAATACCTGAAGACTTTCTAAGTCAAAAAGCCAAAGTTGATGAACAATCCGTGCAACCTTTTCCGAACTCGCGGAAGGTTTATGTCGAAGGCTCGATGCCGGGCGTACGTGTTCCGATGCGTGAAATATCTTTAGCAGATACATCGACAGAGCTTGGTGGTGAGAAGAACTCACCCGTATATGTCTATGATACTTCAGGGCCATACACGGACCCTGAGGTGACCATTGATGTACGTAAAGGTCTTGAGCCGATGCGTGATGAATGGACTGATCGCCGGGGTGATACGGAGAAATTAACCGGGCTTTCCTCTGACTATGGTAATGCTCGTCGCGACAATGATAATTTAGATCATTTGCGTTTTGATCATAAGCGTACGCCTATTCGAGCTAAAGCCGGCAAAAATGTCAGCCAACTGTATTATGCTCGCCAAGGTATTATTACTGAAGAAATGGAATACATCGCGATTCGCGAAAACATGAAGTTGGAAGACGCTCGGGCGCAGGGACTGTTGGATCCACAGCACCCTGGACAATCTTATGGCGCTTCTATCCCTAAGGAAATTACCCCAGAGTTTGTGCGAGACGAAGTCGCGCGTGGACGGGCCGTTATCCCTGCTAATATTAACCACCCTGAAGTAGAGCCAATGATTATTGGTCGTAACTTCTTAGTTAAAATTAACGCAAATATTGGTAATTCCGCGCTAGGTTCCTCAATTGAGGAAGAAGTGGAGAAAATGACCTGGTCTACTCGTTGGGGTGGGGATACGGTGATGGATTTGTCGACAGGCAAAAATATTCACGAAACCCGCGAATGGATTATTCGTAATTCACCGGTACCCATCGGCACAGTGCCTATCTATCAGGCGCTGGAAAAAGTTAACGGTGTCGCTGAAGACCTTACCTGGGAAATTTTCAAAGATACTCTGATCGAGCAAGCAGAGCAGGGCGTTGATTATTTCACTATTCATGCCGGTTTGAGGCTCCACCATGTACCTCTCACCGCGAAGCGTGTGACGGGCATTGTTTCTCGTGGTGGCTCTATCATGGCAAAGTGGTGTTTAGCACATCACCAAGAAAATTTCTTGTACACCCATTTCGAAGAAATCTGTGAAATCATGACGGCCTATGATGTGACCTTTTCTTTAGGAGATGGCTTACGTCCAGGTTCAATTGCAGATGCTAATGATGAAGCGCAATTTGGCGAGCTAGAAACATTAGGTGAACTTACCAAGGTTGCCTGGAAATATGATGCACAGGTGTTGATTGAAGGCCCTGGTCATGTGCCGATGCATATGATCAAAGAAAATATGGATAAGCAGATAGAAGTGTGTGGTGAAGCGCCGTTCTATACGCTTGGGCCATTAACCACCGATATTGCGCCAGGCTACGACCATATTACGTCGGGTATTGGCGCTGCGATGATCGGTTGGTATGGAACCGCGATGTTATGTTACGTGACACCGAAGGAACACCTAGGCTTGCCAAATAAGGATGATGTTAAGGAAGGTATTATCACTTATAAAATAGCGGCTCATGCGGCAGATTTGGCAAAAGGTCATCCAGGAGCGCAAATCCGCGATGATGCGATGTCTAAAGCCCGTTTCGAGTTTCGTTGGACCGATCAGTTTGCGTTGGCACTCGATCCTGACCGAGCTATGGCATACCATGATGAAACAATGCCAAAAGAAGCCCATAAAGTTGCGCATTTCTGTTCAATGTGTGGACCGAAATTTTGTTCGATGAAAATTTCCCAAGAAGTACGGGAATATGCGAATAAAAATGGTTTTGAAAAGATTCCCGTCGTTGAAGCAGGTAGTGCTGAAGATGTTATGAGAAAAGGCATGGAAGAAAAATCGGCGGAATTTAAGGATGCCGGCAGCGAGATCTATTCAAAGGCGTAACGCCTTCAGCCTAAGGGTATTCGTTAAAAGGCTTGCTATTGAGCTGTCATGACGCTTTACCTATCCAAAATTCGAGCTAGCCTTTAGAGAGGCTAGCTCATTGGTTTTTATCAATAACTAATTATCTAAGGAGTCAATATGGATCATCAAGACGGCCCCTGCTTTTCCGTCGAAGATGTAGAAATACTTGAAAAAATAAGTGTTTATGAGGGCTTTTTTAAAATGCAGCGGCTCAAGTTGCGCCATAAGCTTATTAATGGTGGCTGGAGCAAGGAGCTTACTCGGGAGTGTTTTATTCGGCCTGAAGCGGTTGCTGTACTGCTATATGATCCTTATAAAGATAATGTTGTATTGTTAGAACAGTTTCGAATAGGCACCCTAGATGCTCACGAAGGACCTTGGCAGATGGAGTTGGTTGCTGGTATCGTCGAAGAAGGTGAATCGACCCAGGATGTTGCTCATCGAGAAGCTGAAGAAGAAGCCGGAACGGAGATTCTAGATCTTGAATATATCTATGAGTTCTATCCTAGTGCTGGCGGTAGTAGTGAGAAAATCACTCTTTATTGTGGTGGGATTGATTCTACTGGTGTAGGCGGTGTTCACGGGGTTGAAGAAGAAGGCGAAGATATTTGGGTGCAGGTCTTTTCTAGAAAAGAGGCTATGCATGCCCTAAGTGAAAATTACATCAGCAATGCGGCTGGTATTATTGCGTTGCAATGGTTAGATGCAAACTGGAAACGCCTCCAGCAAAAGTGGCAATAAGTTCATCATAGAACATATCAACGATAATCAATTGAGCAGCGGTGAATGAAGAAATCCGATAAATACGTGCCGGATCTACGAGGGTTTATTGGTAATTGCGAATCCAATTATTTGCGGTTCCTACGTTTGTTGCCAGCGATTGACGAGCAGTCGGAGTGGAATTTTGGTGTAGAGACGGCTTCTGAAGAGCTCAGTAAGGTGTCTATTTGTGTTGTGGAGCGTAGTAAATACACTGTTACTTTACGACTGGCTCAGGAGTCGGAACTGGCTGACTGGATGCCTCAGCCTGCGATTACCGTTAGACTTTATCACGATGCTCATATGGCAGAAGTGCTGTCGTTTCAAAAGAATCGATATGTCAGATCTCGTTACGAATACCCTAATCAAAACATGTATATGCCCGATGAAAAAGCGCAATTAAACAAATTTTTGGGTGAATGGCTTGACCATTGTAAGCAAGTGGGTGTAGCGGAGGAGGTTCCACAATTTGGGTGATACGAGACCATAAATTGTGATATGGTTCACTTTATTGATTGCTAGATAATAATAACGCTAGTATTTGGCTTATTAATTCGTATTTTTTGCGAACTCCTATTCCTATTGGGCGGTTTCAACTGGCGAGCGGTTGAAATGTGAGTTATAAGTAATACATTAGTTTATATAAAATGGATCATTCCTTTGTCCGACCCAAAACCCATACGAATTGTACAGCTATCTGATTGCCATTTATTTGAGAGTGATCAGGGCAAGTTATTGGGGCTAAATACCGAATTTAGCCTGGGTAAAGTGCTAGAGCTTATCGAGCGCGAACAGCCTTCTGTGGATGCATATTTAGCGACGGGTGATTTATCTCAAGATGCCAGTGATGCATCTTATCAACGATTTCATCAGCATATGACCCGGTTCTCCGCTCCTGTATATTTATTGCCAGGGAATCATGATGAGAACCTAGCAATGACATCTCAGCAAGATACCTCTCGTTGCTGTCCCTTAGTCATCGAAATTGAGCAATGGCGAATTATCCTCCTGGATTCGACGGTTCCAGGCGAAGTGCCGGGGAATTTTTCCGATAGCCAGCTGGCTTTCTTGCAAACCTCTCTGGAGCAGACGAAGGGTCATCCAGTGATGGTGTGTATGCATCATCAGCCAGTGAAAGTTGGGTGTCCTTGGCTCGATGACCAAATCATTGGTAATGCAGATGCGTTGTTTGAGATCCTTGATCAGTATACTCACGTTAGTGCCATAATTTGGGGGCATGTACACCAAGTCTATGAGGGTGAGAGGAATGGTGTGCGTTTGTATTCAGTCCCCTCAACGTGTGTGCAGTTTAAACCAGATAGTGAAGATTTTGCTGTAGACGACAAATCCCCTGGATATCGTTGGTTTGATTTGCATGCTGATGGCACCGTAGAATCAGTGGTTTCTCGAGTAGAAGAAGTTGTATTTGAAATCGATTATTCTATTAAGGGCTATTGATAAACATATTTATTGAATGCCCGCACTATGCCTGATAAGTGATCAAAAAATACTAATTTGTATCCTCTAAAGTTATGCTAAGATCCCTGCATATCTATCCCTATTATTGATGAGTAAGAAGATTCTGTGTCTGCACCCCGACATCTCTTTTATATCCATGGATTCAATAGTTCGCCTCAATCCTTTAAGGCTCAATTGATTGCAGGGTATTTACGTGATCACGCTCTAGGTATTGACTATTCAGTGCCCGAGCTCTCTTACGGGCCGATGGCTGCGATTTCTACGTTGGACCAAGCGGTGAATGAGTGTGTCGAAAGTGGTAAGGAAGTGGGGCTGATAGGCAGTTCAATGGGAGGCTTTTACGGTACGTGGGTTGCTGAGAAATATCAGCTGCCGTTGGTATTGGTGAACCCCGCAGTGCGGCCTTATCATTTGCTTAAGGATTACTTGGGTGAAAATACCAATGTGTACACGGGTGAGGTTTATCAGTTCACTGAACAGAACGTAGAAGAACTAAAGCAACTTGATATTGAATCAATTGCCCACCCGGAACGATACCTGTTGCTGACTCAGCAGGGTGATGAGGTGTTGGACTATCGAGATGGCGTAGAAAAATACCAACAAAGCCGTCAAATCGTGTTACCTGGGGGTAGCCATGGGTTTGATGACTTTGAGCCTCATTTGCCAGAGATCTTGGCATTCTTATTTAAGTAAATAACCATTGAAGTAAATTGCGTGGAAAAATATGGCAAACGAAAATTATAACGCTGACTCCATTGAAGTTTTATCTGGTCTAGATCCTGTTCGAAAAAGGCCGGGTATGTATACCGATACTTCAAGGCCTAATCATCTTGCGCAGGAAGTTATAGATAACAGTGTGGATGAAGCCTTGGCTGGGCACGCAAGTACCATTGAGGTGTATCTCTATAAAGACGGGTCGCTAAAAGTTGTGGATGATGGCCGTGGAATGCCAGTAGATATTCACCCAGAGAAAGGTAAACCTGGTGTTGAAGTGATCATGACGACGCTGCATGCGGGTGGTAAGTTTTCTAATAAGAACTATCAGTTTTCCGGTGGTTTGCACGGAGTAGGTATCTCCGTTGTAAATGCACTGACAACCATGTTGGAAGTAACCATAAAGCGTAATGGTGAAGTTCACCGAATGGGCTTTAAGAATGGTGAAAAAGCAGCAGATCTGGAAGTTATTGATACCTGTGGTAAGCGCAATACCGGTACTGCTATTCGCTTTATGCCCGATGCGCAATATTTTGATTCTATTAATTTTTCGGCACCGCGTTTAGTGCACTTGCTAAGGGCAAAGGCAGTGCTGTGCCCCGGTCTTGCGATCAAGTTTGTCGATGAGAAGGGCGGCGAGACCCATGAGTGGTGTTATGAAAATGGCCTGCAAGATTATCTAAAGGCGGCAAACAAAGGTTGGACGCTGTTGCCAGAAGAGCCTTTTACGGGATCATTGGTAGGGGAAACGGAGGCCGTTGATTGGGCGGTGCAATGGTTACCCGAAGGTGGCGATTTAGTTACCGAAGGTTATGTAAACCTGATTCCTACCATTCAAGGGGGAACTCACGTTAATGGTCTGCGCACAGGTTTGTTAGAAGCCATGCGAGAGTACTGTGAATTTCGTAACCTATTACCCCGCGGTGTAAAGCTAACCCCTGATGATATTTGGGATCGTTGTAGTTTTGTCTTGTCGGTGAAAATGCAAGATCCGCAATTTTCTGGGCAAACCAAAGAACGTTTATCTTCTCGTCAAACGGCGGCTTTTGTCTCTGGTGTAGTTAAGGATTCATTTAGCCTATGGCTTAATCAGCATACTGATGACGGTGATGCGCTTGCAGAATTCACAATCAATAATGCACAGAAGCGTTTGCGTGCGAGCAAGAAGGTGGTGCGTAAAAAAATCACTTCTGGTCCCGCATTGCCAGGTAAGCTCGCAGACTGCACTAGCCAAGATCCAGAAGCTTCCGAGTTATTCTTAGTGGAAGGGGATTCTGCTGGTGGCTCGGCTAAACAGGCGAGAGATCGAGTGTTTCAAGCCGTTATGCCGTTACGTGGGAAAATACTCAATACCTGGGAAGTCGATTCCAGCGAAATTCTCGCATCACAAGAAGTACATGATATTTCAGTTGCCATTGGCGCGGACCCAGCGTCCGATAACATAGACAATTTGCGTTACCATAAAATTTGTATTCTTGCTGATGCGGATTCTGATGGTTTGCATATCGCCACATTATTATGTGCATTATTCCTGCAACACTTTAAGCCCTTGGTAAAAGCTGGGTACATTTACGTGGCGATGCCTCCACTGTACCGTATTGATATTGCGAAGGATGTTTACTACGCGTTAGATGAAGATGAAAAGCAGGGTATTATCGATCGAATAAAGGCTGAGAAGAAGCGTGGCAACGTATCGATACAGCGCTTTAAAGGGCTCGGAGAGATGAACCCTCTTCAGTTAAGAGAAACTACAATGGCAAAAGATACTCGCCGTTTGGTACAGCTGACCATTGATGGTGGTGATGATACCCATAAAATTATGGATATGTTACTTGCGAAGAAGCGTGCGGGTGATCGTAAGGCATGGTTGGAATCGAAAGGGGATATGGCGCAGACGTAGTTTTCAACGCGTATTAGCGCTTTATTTGGCAGATAACAAACGATATTTACATGAGGAAGGTGACGTTCGATGTGTGGGATTTTAGGTGCAGTGGGGGACTACCCTGTTGATAGTCTTGCTTTTAGGGAAGCTCTCGATCTTCAAATGCATCGTGGCCCAGATGATTATGGAGTGTTTGAATCCGGTAAACTTCGGTTAGGGCATCGACGGTTGAGTATATTGGACTTGTCCCGTAACGGAAGGCAGCCAATGACCACTCAAAATGGAAAATGGATCATTACCTTTAATGGTGAAATCTATAACTATATTGAGTTGAGACAAGACCTAATTCGAAAAGGTATTATCTTCCATACAGATACGGATACAGAAGTAATCCTTCATGGCTTTGATGTAGAGGGGCCAAAGTTTATTGATCGTTGTATAGGGATGTTTTCCTTTGCGATCGTTAACTTGCGTTCGAACCAAATGTTTTTAGTGAGAGATCGTTTAGGTATTAAACCACTACATTACTCGATTGAAAGCAATGGGTTATTATTTTCCTCCGAAATCAAGTCAATCCTTCGGCTGAAAAAGAACAAGCCTAACCTCAATATGACGGCTGTTAACTCTTATTTGGCCTATCGTTACCCAATACTCGGCGATACTTTTTTCGAAGGAATATACAGCGTTAAGCCGGGGCATTACCTGGAACTAAATCTAGGTAATACTTCGGATATCAAGGATGTTTGTTACTGGGATCTTCCTACTGATCGACAGCAGAGCTCGCTGAGTGAAAATGAGTATATCGAGAAGTTAAGAGAGTTAATGGAATCTGCCATAACATTGCGCATGCGATCTGATGTTCCATTTGGCTGTTTTCTTTCTGGGGGCGTTGATTCTAGTATTATCGCAACCTTAATGAGTCAGGTAGAGCCCAATATTAAGACCTATTCGATTGGCTTCAAGGAAGAAGGCTATAACGAATTCGAATATTCTAAGATAGTTGCGGAGAATGCTAAGTGTGATCACCATGAGATCACATTAGATATGGATGGCTACATGGATATGATGACATCGCTTATTGATGTCAAAGATGCACCATTATCAGTACCGAATGAAGTGGCGCTTCATAATATGTCGAAGCGCCTCAAGAAGGATATTACTGTTGTTTTGTCTGGTGAAGGTGCAGATGAAGTGTTTGGAGGCTATGGAAGAATTTTTCGATCCAGTTTTGACTGGGAGCGAAAAAATTATGGGTCGATGAGCGCAGAACAAAACAAGGTTTTCTTGAAAAATTACGAAAAGAAATACGGAGGGCGTGAGTTTAAATCAGAGGTTGATCACTTTCTTCATCTCTATGACTATATTCCACAACACGAAAGAGAAGCTTTGTTTGGTAATAACGAAGTGTTTCAGAACGCAGACAAGCAAACTCATGCTCTTTTCACCAAGATGTTTGATTCCTGGGGTGATTACTCATATCCAGAAAAAATGATGAGAGCTTTTCAAAAAGTTCATATGGTCGGCCTGCTTCAGAGGGTGGATTGTGCGACCATGTCTGTGTCTGTCGAGGCTAGGGTTCCTTTTGTTGATCATCGGTTAGTTGAGTTATCTAACGATATACCTTTAGATCTAAAACTCAAATGGAATGATGATCAAAGTCGTCTCAACGCGATGAGTTTGATGGGGGACCAAATATCCGAAAAATATGATACACCTAAATATATTTTGAAGAAGGCCTATGAAGGTGTTGTTTCTGATCGGGTTTTATACCGTAAAAAGATGGGGTTTCCAGTGCCTCTGGATAAGTGGTTTAGTGATGATTTTGGTGGTGTGGCTCGTGATTTGATATTGTCTAGTAATTCCAAACTGAGAGATATATTCGATATTGAGGAACTCAATAAACGATGTGACCCTGATATACTAAGAAATAATCATTCAGAAGCACTCAAAACTTGGATGCTCACGAATTTAGAGCTATTTCTGAGAAGCTATTTTTAAATCCTAGGAGAGAAAATGAAATTATTAATTTTGGCTGCGGGCACCGGATCGCGGCTATATCCTCTAACGAGAAATACACCTAAGTCATTATTGGATCTTGGTGATGGCGTGAGTTTGTTAGAGCGTCAGATTGAAGCTGCAATCAAGAGCGAATATATTGAAGAAGTTTGTATTGTAACGGGTTATAAGGCAGGTCAGATTGATGAAAAAATTAAGGAGTACTCTGCAAGTATACCTATAAGTACAATATTCAATCCATTTTTTGATGTTTCAAATAATTTAGTATCAATTTGGTGTGCTAGAAGTCTATTTCTGGAAAATGATGTATTGATCACGAATGGTGATAATCTATATAAGGAAGTAGTATTCCCTGAGGTGCGCAAACAGGAAGAAGGTATTTACCTCACAATAAGTCGTAAGAACGAGTATGACGATGATGATATGAAGGTCATACTAACACCTAATATGACCGTTTCCCATGTATCGAAAGATGTGCCGCTAGCTGACGTTTCGGCAGAATCGGTTGGCCTGGTCGGTGTTTATGGCGATCGATATAGGAAGGTGTTTATTTCCAATGTTACTGAAATGATGAAGGATAAGGCGAATCTAAAAGTCTATTGGTTAAGAGCGTTTAATGAACTGGTGGCGAATGGTATAGAAGTAAATACGGTTGAAATTGGTAGTGATGAATGGAGTGAGATGGATTTTCATCCGGATATTAATTCAATCAGAGAGGAAGTGATTCAGAAATTGAATAGGGATTTAGATATCGATAGTATGGGTAGAACGAATAATGGTGGGTGATACCCCCTGTTGTCTTCTATCCCTATTTGGTAGGCATCAATATGCTTGCTTCTAAGAATAGTCTCATACGAATATATCGGCTTGTGGCAAATATCCCGTATGGAGGGGTTGGTGTTCGAAGCGTTGAGAATATTTTAAAGACAAATAGAGGATCCTGTTCTGGAAAACATAAGTTACTAGGGGAAATATATTCGGATATTGGCTACGAAGTTCGCTATTGTATGGGGCGATGCGACCTTCGAAGCATGAACGACTACTTGCCTAAGAGCTTAGAATTAAGTGAAGTGATTTATGATTTTCATAACTTCTTGGAAGTACGAATTGAGGGTGAATGGCGAATCGTCGACGCTACATTTGGATGTGAAGAAGGTAAGAAAGGGCTGCCAACAAATGTAGAATGGAGTGGAGAAAGTGATTGTAATTTGTCATTTTCAATTCAAGACGAATATTGGATCGTAGAAGATATTTTTGAAAGCAAAGGTGCGGAAATAGCTGGACTGTCAGATGCAATGCAAGATAAGAGAAGTCGCTACTTTCAGCATTTTTATGAGTATTTGCAAAGTTAATCGTTGTAATGGCTCAGATCTGTCTTTCCATGCAAACTGAATGCTGTGGCCCAAACGATAGAACTCCAATGTTTTAAGTTTCTGACAAGAGACGTTGCGAGAACCAGAAATTACCTAAATGAAATGTGCCTAGTGGTTTTATTTATCTAGATCGGCCCCCTCAAAAAATTCACCGGCGATGTTTTCTACATGCGAATGTTAGGTTTGGAAATAATCTGATGAAACAGCCAATGGATAGCTTCATCCATATCAATATCCGTACGCAATAGACGTCCTGCATCAGAATCAATCATGAATCTTGACAGCATAATGGTTGCAATTTCCGATAGATTTTTCTTTGCAAGTTCCGAAAATATCTCAACGTTTTGAGCGTCCATTATGATTCGATATCGATCTTCTGTACGCATGGCGTGAATAACCTGATAGAGGTTATCTGTAATCGACATCGGAGTAGTTACTTTAGTGCTAGCGGTATCCTCGATGATGTTTTCAGTTATTTCAACCATTAGGGTTTTCATCACAGCTATGATTAACTCCTGCTTACTATCAAAATAACGATAAATTGTTGTGCGATTCCTTTCCACACGTTTGGCTAATTGATCAAAACGAAACTTATCAAAACCTTGTTCAGCCATTAATTCAATGGCTTCATCCACCATGTGCTGCTTGATCTCGTCGTATTCTGGATTCTCAGGCTTTGCCTTTCTTATGTCGAATCTGCTTTTCGTGAATGCCATCTTTCATCACAATGGAAGCATATTTATGTCGGTTTTTATGGCTAGTATGTGATTCTGACTGGGGGCTTGAGGAGAGCTAAATGGCAAAAATTTACGGTGTGCTAATTATCTTAACCCTATTGTTGGCTGTGATTATCGTCGGGTTATGGGCGCTGCTTACGCAACCAGTTTATACATTGGGATCACCCTCAGAAACAGTATCGATTGATGGTACGCGGCTAAAATACCATGTTGTACAACTTTCCACTGTGTTGCCACCAAGAAATGATGATGTAGATAACCTCAATGTCGCTGCATCTTATATCTATGAAGAATTCTCGAAATCGAATTCAAATACAGAGTATCAAGGCTATGATGTGTGGGGTGTAGAGTACAAGAATGTAGTGTCCCGTTTCGGACCAACGTCAGATGAAATGATTGTTATTGGGGCACATTATGACAGTGCAGATGGATTGCCTGGGGCTGATGATAACGCAAGTGGTGTTGCGGGCTTGCTAGAGCTGTCTCGGTTGCTAAAGGATGCTGATTTAGATATAGCGGTGCAGCTAGTTGCTTTTTCGCTAGAGGAACCGCCGTACTTTCGGTCTGGCGATATGGGTAGTTTTCACTATGCCAAATCACTGCATGATTCTAATGCCAATATTGTGCTTATGATTAATTTGGAGATGATAGGGTATTTCACGGATGCTGAACATAGTCAGAAGTATCCCATGCCCTGGTTATCGGGCATATACCCAGAAGTTGGGGATTTTATTGCCTTGGTTGGAGCATATAGCGAGATTCCCGAGCTAAGAAAGCTTAAGAGATGCATGAGCAGATTCTCGGGGCTCCCTGTAGTTTCTATTAATGCACCACCATTTTTTCCTGGAATGACGTTGTCGGATCATTTGAATTTTTGGTGGTTTGGGTATTCTGCGCTAATGATTACAGATACGGCGTTCTATAGAAATAAGGCGTACCATACGAAGGCCGATTTACCCGAAACGCTGAATTACAAAAAGATGGCTTTTGTGGTTCAGGGTGTATATGACTACCTTGTTACATATAAACGATAACTTAATTAACGCCACGTTTTCGAAACGCTGTGGGGGGGAAGCCAGAGAGATGCTTATAGGCGTAGGAAAAGCTATTTTGATCAGAGTAGCCTAAAAGTTCAGCGATCTTTCCAATGCTGTGGTTAGTCGTGGATAGGTATCGATTGGCGAGTTCTAAACGTACATTATCTAGTATGACTTTATAGGATGTACCGCTATCCTGTAAGCGTCGTCGGAGGGTTCGAGGAGAAGTATTCATTTGTTGGGCAATCTCTTGAAGCTGTGGGAAATTCCCTCGAGATAAAAAAATTGCTTCATGGACTTGTTGTGGAATACCTTTTGGCTCGTGGATTTTTTCAATAAGTGCATCACATTCTTTTTCGAATTTTTCCGCTATTGCTGGGTTGGCCATTGTTTGGGGTTTGTTGGCTAACTGTTTTGGGATTCTCACTGTGTTGGTTGGAGCATCAAAGGCTACGGTCGAAGAAAACACCTCATTGTATAGGGCAGCATATTTTGGCGGGCTGTAGCAACATTCAATTTCAACAGAAGTGATATTTTCATTAAGCAGGAACTTTAGAATTTCACAAAATAGGCTCATCACGGTTTCAATAAGTGTCTGGTATAGGCCACCTGAGAAGTAGGCTGTATCAAAATGAATGCTATTAAAGTGTTGGCCTTCTTCCATAGTGAGATCGACGATCTGATTCGCGAGCTGGGAAAATTTGAGCCCTACGTGTAACGCATCCCAAACGGACGGGAAGCTCAATGCTGAATAGGCAAATGTCCCGTGGTCGCTGAATTGAATTGCATTTCCAAGGTATAGCCCAATAGCGGGATCATCGGTTGTGTCGATGGCCGCCTTAAGTAACGCCTCATACTGCTCTATGGATATAAAATTAAAGAAGTTATCGTTTTGATTATGGTGTAATCCTGCCTTGCTCAACAAGGCATGCCTATTGCCGCCTCGACTCTCTACAAGGTCAGCCATAATTGGTACATAACTCGAGGAGATTGCTTTGTTCTTTGCAAATAGCGGATTCATAGGGGTTATTTGGGGTGGCCTAAATTCCAAGAAACTTGGCCAATCTTAGGATACATTCCCACAATATCGCAAGTTATATTATTGGCTTAATTGATACCGAGTAGCCAATGTTAATGGGGAAAGCCATGAGTAACACAGCAAATGCATTGTTTAGAACGAGATATTCCGAACCGCCTATGGTGAGTAGGCGACTTCCTGTTGCTGGCCATGCGTTGGAGTTTCTGCTGGATCCGCACAAGATTATTCGTCGGGGGTATGAAGAGCATGGTCTGATATTCAGCATCGATCTTGGAATTAGAAAAGCGGTGGTGATGTTGGGGCCGGAGTATCATGAGTTTTTTTTCAAGGAGACAGATGGTGTGTTTTCAATGAGGAAAGGTTATGAAACCTACCAGAAGATGTTTGATAAGCAGATGCTTATGTTTACGCATTCCACCGAGTATAAGGAGCAAATGGGCGTGATCATGCCGTTACTCAAGCATAATGATCGCTTTCTACCGTTAATGTTGGAAGAAACGAATAATTTTATGGATACTCTTTTGGGGGAAAGTGGCAGCCAAAATATAACCGATGCGTTTGGTCCGGTTGTGATGCATATAGGGGCTCGCGCCTTTTTTGGTGAAAACTTTAGGAATAAATTAGGTGACGAGTATTTTAACTTATACCGCGATTTCTCACGCGGCGCCGATGTGGTTCTTCCATCTTGGTTGCCATTGCCAAAGTTCAAACGTAGTCAAAAAGCCAAGCGACATTTGGAAAGCATGTTTGTCGAACTAATTGAGGAAAGGCGTAGAAACCCTTTGGAGCCTGGAGACCTGTTGCAAGACTTAGTAGAGGCTACTTATTCTAACGGCAAGCCGTTGGCAGATGAGGTGCTTGTTAGCATGATGTTATTTATCCCTTGGGCGGCCCATGAAACTACCGTCGGGGCAGCGGGATGGACGTTAATTGATTTATTGCAAAACCCCGAGTATTTGGAAAAAGTTAAAAAAGAGCTGACAGCTGTGTTGGGTGAAGGACAAGACTATACAGCTGGAAAATTGAAAAAGTTACACTGCCTGGATTGGGCAATCTTAGAGTCGGAGCGAATGCATCCAGTAGCACACTTGATAATGCGCGGTGTAAGAGAAGATATCGAATTCGATAAATATCAGATAAAGCAAGGCAGTATGTTATTCGTCGCACCAGAAACAGCCCATAATATACCTGAGGTTTTTAAACATCCTGAGAAATATGATCCGGAACGATTTTCACCTGAACGAAAAGAAGGGTCCAGAAAATTTAGTCTAATTGGGTTTGGGGGAGGAGCGCACCGCTGTGCTGGCGTTAACTTCGCGAAGCTAGAGCAAAAGATTTTGGTGGCAAAATTACTTCAAAATTACGATATCAAACTGCTGACAAAAAATCCGAAGCCTCAGCCTGGCATTGATACCGCATGGCCTGCAACGCCAACACTGATTCAATATAAAAGGCGTAGAAAGTAATGGAGCGCGTTATGAGAACAGTCCTAGTGACGGGTGGTTTAGGCAATATAGGGACAAAAATTGTGGATGAGCTTTATTCGCGTGGCTATCGAGTGCGATGTCTGGACCTTAAAAACAAGATGAATACTAAAATTGCCAAGCGTTATTACGGTAAGATCGAGATGGTATGGTGCGATATTACTGATAGTGATGGGGTCTTACATGCAATAAAGGGTGTTAATGCAGTAATACATACTGCCGCCATACTTCCTCCGTTCTCTGAAAATCAACCCGCCTTGTCTAGAAAAGTGAATGTGGACGGCACGTGTAACATAATACGGGCGCTTGAACGGATAAACCCCCGCGCCCACTTAGTCTTTTCTTCTTCGGTAAGTGTTCATGGAAATCATCTGCCCAACCAGGAACCCGGAAGAACCGCGAGTGACCCGTATAATCCGGTGGATGCATACAGTGAGCAGAAAATTGAATGTGAGCAGATGCTAGAGGAGAGTACTATTGACTGGAGCATTCTTCGGGTCAGTGCTTGCGTTGATGAAAAAGCGAGAATGTTATCGCTGGCGAATATTAAAGGTAGCCTGGTCACTTTTTTTAGCGTCCATTCAATGTGCCGTATCGAATACGTCCATCCTGCCGATGTGGCGACGGCCATGGTAAATGCTGTTGGCAACCATGAAGCAAAGGGGAAACGCTTTCTGCTGGGAGGAGGACAGAGCTGTCGAAGCTACTGGCGGGAGATGAATTCCATTCGACTTGAAATGCTTGGTTTAGGCAAGCCTCCGCTTGAGTGTTTTGGTGACAATGGATTTTATACCGAATGGCTGGACACCGATGAGTCCCAGCGGATTCTTAATTACCAGAATCATAACTTGGATGATTATCGGCAGGAATTGAGGGTAATGTTGAAATGGCCAAGATGGGTTTTGGCGTTCGTGCCGTCCTCAATAAAAGAGAGGGCCTGGAAGTGGGTTCCTCGCTGGTTGGGGAATGGATAGAGGTAGCAGAATATTATTTAGCGACCTCTATCCACTCCCCAACGCGAACATGATGGTAAGCATTTCCGAATTGCTGGCTAAAACGTGCAATAACTTCATCGCTGGTATCGTGCCCTCCTAATGCCATGACGCCTAACCCTGATGCGTGCAACATGTGCAGTTCATTTTCCATGGTCGAGAAGGTCATAGGATTATGGGGGCCGTCGCCAGAGGCGAGGTATTTTTGTAGGTTGACGCCAAGTAACGTGATGCGCCCCTCGGGTACAGGGTAATGAAGATCGCCCACTAGCCCGTAAATGTTGTTATCAAATACCTGCTGCGTGCGGGTTAAAATTTTAGGCACAGTTTGGTGCCCACAACCGACAATCAACACAAGACCTTTGTTGGTGACATTGATTACGAGTGCTTGTTCTTCTATTCGGCCCAACAATAATTGTCTGGATATGGCTCCTAGGCTGGCAACACCGGGTGCAATGACGGTTGCTTCAGGAATAACCCGTACTTCTTGGTTTGGGTAAGTAGTGTTGGTTGGCGCGTAAATCGCTTTACCACCGAGATCGATTTGTTCTTGGCCGAGTGAGAATGTATTGTCGCTTACCCACTGTTGACCACCATTATGATCCAGGTGTGCATGGCTCAAGAAAATGGTATCGATACTTTCCAGCGTTATCCCTAATTGTTGCATGTTGTGCTCTAACGGGGAGGGCGATTCTTGGTGTTTGTTAAATCCTACGTCAAACAAGATGGTGTTATTGTCAGTCTTGATTAAATACGACACTCCGGCCTCACCTTTTAACCTGTCGTTACTCGTGTGCCAGTTGACCAACGGGAGTATAGATAACGATTGAGTTGAACCGAAATCTTCGAGTCGTTGAGGCTGGTTTGCTTCCCACTCTTTTTCAATGGCGGCGGTACCCTGGACGAAGGTAATTGCTCGGTAACCTATTAAGAGTGACACACCAATAAAAAATAGCAGTGTAATTCGTGTGACGGCGTATTGTATCCCGTTCATAGTGTTAATCCCGTTAGTCAAAATAGACCTGTAGATCGCTGGGAATTTTCATAGGCTTAATAGGGTTGATCCGTGCTCTGCCGGTATTTCCTAATGGTACAACGCCTACCAATGACCCTACGCTCATAATGATTCTTACGATCTGGCCCAATGCCTCTCGTAGGTCACGGGTTTTTAGGGCCACTTTATACATCCAGTAGTGGTTGCGAACATGGGTAATATAGTGCCGTTGTCCAAGGATGTGTGCACGCTCTAAATGCGCAAAGCTCTGAGAATAATTGGTTGCCTCATACATGTCACGGGCAAGGGTCATTTCATGTTCAAAGGCCTGTCGTAGTGTTGATTTCATGGTGTGCTACTCCGAGAGTGTGGTATCGCCATTGATGTGATTGCGTCTATGGTTATTATCTTATCGATCTGTGGCGTTCGACACTTGAATAAACCTGCTATCTTGATGGGAATAGTGCGAGGGAATCTCTAGCAGACATACCAAAGAGGCGACGAAAGGTACGGCTTAGGTGGGCACCATCAGAGAACCCTGCTGAATGCGCTGCATTCGTAATTGAGGAGCCCTTAATAATGGCGTTAATTGCGCAGATCATTCGGTGCCACAGTAGAAAGGGACGCCAGGCAATACCCATCTGCTCTCTAAACAGATGAAGAAAACGGCTTTCTGATAGAAAAAGGCTTGCAGCGACGTCCGTTGCTCTCCAACTGGCTGGTTTCAGGCAACCATCCGGTAGGCAATCATGAAGGTTGCTTAACAGCTGTTGAATACGCTGGTCCGATATTTCGCTGTTGGTACTGGCGAATGCCAGCGTAATGCCAAGGGCGTCGCACAGAGGGGCCAGGTGTTGATTAGGGTCATCGCTGGCTGTGGGTCTCTCGTGGTGTAAAGGTGCAATAGGCTCAATGGATACGGCAGGGCGGTCTGCTAATCGCTCTAATAACTGCTGCCCTAAATCACTTTTGGGCTCAACTAAAAGTACCCAACCAGCGTCTAACTGTAGCTGATGTTTGACTTGGGAATTGATAATCAGTGGGCCTGATATCACCTGGTCTTCAAATGTGCAGTGTACGTTGGCGGTTGGCCATATAATCTGAAGTGCGTGGTGTTTATGGGTTGCCGCATCTAGAGATGAGCCGTAAAGGATGAGGATTCCCGGTTTTAGCCAAACGGTGGGTGTCATTACTGGTTGATTCTCATGCGTGTTGGGTTGATTTCAAGCGATCCGTAGCGTGAATTAATTTAACTAATACATATGGACGATGTTGGATTATGCTAGGCACTTACAATCATAATAACAATCAGAAAAGAGGGAGTATAATGAATACAGGTATAGCATCACTTGAAACACTTCAGCAAGCTCCGATGCGAATCGGGCAGTGGACTGTGGTGGCAATCTGCATAGGAATACTGGCGCTGGATGGTTACGATGTACTTTCCATTGCCTTTGCGGCTCCCGGTATTACCGCAGAATGGGGGCTCTCCAAGGCTACCCTCGGGATAGTACTTTCATTAGAGCTGGTTGGAATGGCACTGGGCTCTATCTTTATGGGGGCGTTAACCGATAGCCGAGGTCGTAGGCCAACGATGCTGCTTGGTTTAATGATACTTACCGCTGGAATGGCGGTGGCGGGATTGGCGCCCAATGTCTATGTGTTAGGGGCTGCGCGTATCTTCACCGGTATCGGCATTGGCGGGCTGCTAGCCGCGGCGACGGCAACTTCATCAGATTATTGTAATGAAAAGAACCGATCCCTCGCGGTGGTGCTTGTTGCAGGTGGTTTTGCGTTTGGTGTTTACCTGGGAGCTACCTTTTTAGCGCCACTACTAAAACAATTTGATTGGCGTATTACCTTTTATTTGGGCGCATTTCTAAGTTTTATCTTTATCCCTTTTGTGTATTTTTTCGTGCCAGAAACCATTAGCTTTTTAGAACGCAAACGCCCGGATAACGCGTTGGAGCGAATACAAAAAATTATGCATCGCTTAGGGCATCCGGTACCCGAAGCGCTATCTCCGCGAGAAAGTTTGCAAGCTGAGCCAGTAGGGGTTGCCAGCTTGTTTAAAGAAGGATTGGGACCGGTCACTATTATTCTTATTCTGGCTTATTTTGGCAATGTTGGGACGTATTACTACTTTGTAAAGTGGATTCCCACCGTGGTCGCCGACTTTGGTTATTCAGCATCAGAAGCTACCAAAGTACTGGGGGTCATTAGCCTAGGTGGTGTGATAGGGTCAATTGGTATGGGGATAGTGACGCGCTTTATTGCTATCCGAGCAATGATGATTGTTTGCCTCATATGTGCCGCAATTGGCGTTGCGCTATTTCCTTATGCCACAGAATCTTTAGAGAGTATGAAGCAAATTGGATTTGTGACCGGTGTTTTTATCTTTGCCGCGATATCCGGTTTTTTTGCGTTATTTGCTTCATCCTTTCCATCTTCGCTATTGGGCTCTGGCTCTGGGTTAGTACTTGGTCTTGGGCGCGGTGGAGCGGTACTTGGTCCAATGATTCCTGGTTTTCTATTTGCGGCGGGGTTCGCCTTAAATAGTGTCGCGCCTATCATGGCGGCAGGTTCATTTATTGCCGGCGTGATACTGATTTTTTTACGTCAAGATAAAGGTAAAAAGACAGCCTGATTAGTGGTGTATTAATCCCTGCTATCTTGGTGCCATATTTGGCGATAGCAGGGTTTTCTGGGGCCTCTACATAACGTTACTGTCTGAAAATGTACGTTAAATTCTTAAAATTGTAAGATGTCGCAATAGAGTTAGGCAGCTTATGAAAAGGATGTACAGTGAGTAATACAATAGAGGCGCTTAAGCAAGGCAAAAATATCCGTGTAATGGGGTTTGATGATGCACCTTTTTCAAAGGAGCGAAATTCTATTGTCAATATTTCGGGTATCGTTTGCTCCCTGACGCGCTTCGAAGGCATGGTGTGGGGGGAGGTGAAAAAGGATGGGGATGACGCCACCTCCCAGCTTATTGATCTCATTACAAAGAGTAAATTCTATCCACAATTACATGCAATTCTATTGGATGGTATTGCCTTTGGTGGTTTCAATATTATTGATCTGCAAGCATTATCAACTGAGACACAATTACCCTGTATAGCCGTTATGAGGAAGTGTCCAAATTTGGCTGCTATTGATAAAGCACTGACGAATTTTACTGACTATGAAAGAAGATCAATACTTCTAAAGAATGCTGGAACGATACAGCAGCAGGGTGGTTTTATCTTCCAGCATGCGGGCATAGATAGGGATAACGCCGCGTGCTTATTGGGGCGGGTCACCGACACAGGAAAGGTTCCAGAGCCGCTGCGGTTGGCACACTTTATTGGAGCAGCGGTGAAAACCGGGGAAAGTAGTAATCGCGCTTAGATAGTCTTTTTGAGCCACCGATCTTAGGTGAATATGTATATGAATGGATTCTATATATACGGTCTTTAATTCAACCAAAATAGATTGTAGAGTAAATAATAGGTGAATCATTAGGGCTGGAATGACCTTTTCCAGCCTATTCTAATCAGTCTTGGTGGATATAATGCCTAGTCACTTATTGTTGTCAAAAAACACCCCAAAAGAGTGGGTCTTTTGGTTGATTTATTGGCTAAAGAAACAGTTTTTTCCATTAGTCTGGAACCCAAGAAATATTCTCTTTTCCTAATTCATTGTGGTTGCCTTTATGTTGGGCCTATTGTTCTGCTTTCCTCTTCCCGTTTGTAAGCCATAGATAAACTAAATAAAAACACCGCTTGACACATAGTGGCTAACTACCACTATAATAGTGGCATAGTAACACTAATGGCGCTGGGTAGATTTAGGAAAATGAAACAGTTGGTAGAGAAAATACAGGATAAGGCGACGCTGCTTGATTATTTGAATCATGGCAAGCGGGCAAAATATCTGTATTTTTGGGGACATCAGAAAAATATGAATGGCCTTGTGGAAAAATCGTGTTTTAGCCAGTGGTATAGCACCTCTTTCATTATTGATGGTGAAACCTATCGAACTGCAGAACACTATATGATGGCAGAGAAAGCGAAACTATTTGGTGATAATAAAGCAAGGGAAGCGATTGTAAGTTGCAGGACCCCTGGCGAAGCAAAGAAGATTGGTCGGAATGTAAAAGGATTCAATGACAACCTATGGAAGGAACATCGCTCCGATATTGTTGTAACGGCAAACGAGGCCAAGTTCTCACAAAATGAATCGCTAGAAGAGTACCTGCTTTCAACTGGAAAACGGGTGCTAGTTGAGGCGAGTCCAGTGGACAAAATCTGGGGCGTAGGTCTAGCGGAGGATAACCCATTAATTGAGTCACCCTATAAATGGCGAGGGCTGAATTTGTTAGGATTTGCCTTAATGAACGTTAGGACTCGATTACAAAACAGTGTTTTAGAAAAATAGGAGCAAGGATTAAATGGACTTGCTCAAGGATAAAGAGCGAAAGAAGTGACTATTCATTATATTAAGGGTGACGCAACATCACCACAAGCAAAGGGCACCAAGGTCATCTGTCATGTTTGCAATGATCTTGGCGGTTGGGGTAAAGGTTTTGTTTTGGCGATATCAAAACGTTGGCCGGAGCCTGAAAAAGAGTATCGTTTATGGCATAGGGGAAGATCAAAGAACGATTTTCAACTAGGAAAAACTAAGTTGGTACAGGTCGAAAAGTACGTACTTGTCGCCAATATGATTGCCCAGCGAGGAATGAAAACGGGAAGTAATGGGCCACCAATCCGCTATGAAGCGGTGGAGCGTTGCTTAGACAGTCTTGCAATTAGTGTTTTGGAGCTGGGTGCCTCTGTGCATATGCCAAGAATAGGCTGTGGTCTAGCTGGCGGCAAATGGGAAAAAATAGAGGAAATTATTAAACGTACTCTGCTTTCCAAAGACATTGATGTATACGTATACGACTATTAAGAATGAAGGCAATGGAAAAGCAACTAAAAAGTATATCAAAGTACTTAAGTTATATACTTCGTCATAATCCAGGAGCTATTGGTCTAGCATTGGATGATGCTGGCTGGGCAGTGCTTGATGAGCTAATAGAGAAGGCAAATACAACGGTAAAGCGATTAGATGACGAACTCATCAGGCTAATTGTAGAAACTAACGATAAACAGCGTTTCTCCATCAGCGAATGCGGTTTAATGATTAGGGCAAATCAAGGGCACTCGATTGAAATAGAGCTTGGCCTATTATCAATAGTGCCTCCGAAGGTACTATTGCATGGGACGGCAGAAAAGTTTATTGCATCCATAAACCGAGATGGGCTTAGAAAACGAAACCGTCACCATGTGCACTTAACTGAAAATGCAAGTACTGCAAAAGTAGTGGGTGGCCGATATGGAAAGCCAGTACTGTTATCAATTGATGCAGAGGCTATGCAGCGTGATGGTTTTGAATTCTATCAATCAGCTAACGGAGTCTGGTTGGTTGATGAAGTGCCATCGCAATATATATCCACAGATTACGTATAAGATAGAGAAAGGCATGAATAACATATCCATTATTCAGGGAGATATCACGAAGGCGAAAGTTGATGTTATTGTCAATGCTGCCAATCCCCGTATGTTGGGCGGTGGTGGTGTTGACGGAGCTATTCATCGGGCTGCCGGTCCGGGTCTCCTAGAGGCGTGTAGAAAAGTTAAAGCGGTTAATGGTATTCGATGTCCATTTGGACAAGCGCGACTGACAGAAGCAGCTGACCTATTTGCGAACTATGTCATACATGCGGTGGGTCCTCGATACAAAATAGATCGTAATCCTGCAGCAATTTTGGCGAACGCCTATCGCGAGTGCTTAGATCTCGCTTGTGAGCATGGCCTAACATCTATCGCGTTCCCCGCAATTTCTTGTGGAGCCTATGGATACCCGTTAGATGAGGCAGCTTACATCGCTATCTCTACATGCAGCAAAGAGAAATATGCCAGTCTTGATATCTCCTTTTATCTTTATGATAAGCGAGCGATGTCGGCTTGGAAGACACAGATGGAAATGGGGTCATAATTCAGATGAGTAATAGCAGAACGATAACAATGTACAGGCCGTGTAATCAAGCAGAGCTGAATTCGGTAGGGGCTTCAGCAGTGCATAATACTGGAACAATGTATTCTACCAAGCAGTAATTGACTGATCGGTGTAAAACTGATTACACTATTACTATGAGTAGACCTAAGCAGTTTAATGAAGAAGAAGTATTGCACTTGGCAGGAGATATCTTCTGGAGCCAGGGTTATGCCAATACGTCGCTTTCTCAGTTAGAAAAACACTTAAAGATCGGGCGTAAAAGTCTCTATGATACTTTTGGTGATAAGGAGCAGCTATTTTTACGGGTATTAGATAATTACCTAACCATACCTTATCCGATTGCATCTGAATTGGCTTCTTGGCCTGAGATCGAGGCAATGTTTCACGGTGGACCGCCTTATGATAGTAAATATCGGGCCTGTTTGTTCGTGAATACCATCCAAGAATTTGGCCTTGAGTTGGAAGGCGAAGTGAAAAATCGTATCAAGAAACACTTACAACGCTTGGACCGTTGCTTTTCCCGGTCACTGACGAACGCAATAGAGAGCAACGAAATTGTCGAGGTAGATGTTGCTTTGATGGCTAAGTATTTAACCGCCAGCTTACAGTCCTTATCCATTATGTCTAAAGGAGGCACTCACCAAAAAGATTTGCACGCCATTGCTGACACAGCGCTAAGTGTTATTGAGACGGTATAGAATAAAAAATTTCGGTAGTTTTACACCGATCAGTTTAATAAAAGAGGTAATATCGATGATTAACAGAAAAGATTCAAGTAAATCACTGGTTATTTGCTTATTGATGTTTTGTATTGTGGGTTGTGGCAGCTTGCCTGTGTATATGCTCTCACTGCAGGCGGAAAGCTATTTTGCATCGCCTGAAACTGAAGGCAGTAAATGGGAATCCCTAGGAAATAACCTGTATTCCTACCAGCATTGGATCGACCGGTCACTGATCATCGATACGCCTGAAGGGATTGTTGTCATTGAGTCGTTTAACGAAGAAATGGCGGGTGAATTAAAGAAAATATTGGATGAAAAGTTTCCAGGCAAGCCTGTTAAGCTCCTGATTTATTCTCATCAGCACCTAGACCATACGAGAGGTGGGCACGTGCTTGACCCCAAAGAAGTAATTGCCCATGAAAATACTCGTTGGCATTTTGATCGTTATTCGGATGAGGAGGTATTAAAACCTACGCGCTATATCGATGGCAATCTCACCATGAAACTGGGAGCACACTCAGTAGAGTTTATTGATTTTGAGCACGGTCATGCTGAGCATTTATATGGCTTTTATATTGCAGAAGAAAAATTGCTATATGGCCCTGATCTAGCATTTTGCGACGCACTTTTTCCATTTGGATTTCCAGATTTTAATCATTATGGACATGTGGAAGCGTTAGATAAAGCTGCAAATTTGGATTTTGATCGGTTTATATCGAGCCATTTTAATAACGGAGATAAGTCCTGTGTGACTGGGACAAGAGACTTCTTTAACGATACCAGGGAAGCCGTTCTGAAAGGGTTTGATGAGCATGGTTTGCCCAGTGAAAAAGATACTGCGAAATGGTTTCGATCAATAATTGGCGATACTAAGGAGGCCTTAGATGATAAGTATGGCGATTGGCATGGATATGACGAGATGAGCCTGCCCTTTATATTGCGTCAAGCGTCGGGGTCGTACCTTGGATTCTAGAGCCCATATCCTTTAGTCCGTTGAGTGGAAGTCTGAGAAGGTGACTTATGAAAGATATTGATATTATTAGGATTCCCATATTACCTATGGGAATGGTAAACGCGTATCTAGTGGCAAGTACTAATGGGTATATATTGGTTGATGCTGGTATTCCCAATTCGGAAAATAAAATTGGTAAAGCGCTTAAACGGCATGGGCTTACATTTAGAGATATTAAGCTCATTGTTATCACCCATGCCCATGCGGACCATGCAGGTAGCGCGTACAAAATTCAGAAATACTCTCGGGCACCAATCGTTGCACATGAAGCTGATCTCCCTTATTACCTTCGAGAAAAAGCTATGACCTATTGCACAACGGGTTGGTTTGGTCGGTTTTTTATCAAAACAGGCATTCCATTAGTGGAGTATGAAAAATTCATACCTGATATTCTACTAAAGGGCACCGATTCTCTCGATCTTGCGCCATTCGGAGTGAATGGCGCAGTATTTTCGACGCCAGGCCATACACAAGGCTCAATTTCGATCATGCTTAGCAACAAGAAAGCGTTGGTTGGTGACTTAGTATCTTCAGGAATTTTACTTGGTGGAATTATAAGAAACGGCACAGCGATGCCACCGCCATTTGAGGACAGCTCTGTCGAGATAGCAAAAGAATTGTCTAGTTTGCTGGTTCAAGGTGTAGAAACCTTCTATATGGGGCATGGAGGCCCACTAGCGGCTGATGAAGTCAGGCGTTACTCTAATCGAATATTACACGGGCAAAAAAATTAGCGGAGAGAATGTTCTGCGCGGAATCGAACCATAACTGGTTTTATGGCGGCGAATAAAAGTTACTTTCTCTGAATATCAAACCAAAAGCATAATAGGTTTTGGATCTCGTTGTTTTTAATCGGCAATAAGGAATCTTTATGAGTCAAATATACACACCATCAACTTCTCATGGACCTATTAAAGAGGTATTCCCAGATGTATTTTATGTGCAGGGAACCGTAAAGATGGGACCCGGAGTGCGAATCACTCGAAGCATGGTAATAATCAGGGAAAATGGGGGATTATCACTGATCAATGCGATACGTCTAGGATCAGAAGATGAAGCTAAACTCGAAAAGCTTGGGCAAGTGAAACATCTGTTGAAAATAGGCTCCCACGGTATGGACAACCCCTATTATATTGATAAATACCAACCAAAAATATGGTCGAGAAAGGAAGCGGGATTAGGCTATGAACCTGATGTCATGATAGAAGAGAATGTCGAGCTACCTTTTAGTAATGCGATGGTTTTCAAATTTAAGAATGCGAAATCCCCAGAGTTCCCAATTCTATTACGACGAGAGGGCGGAATCTTAATTACGTGTGATAGCGTGCAAAACTGGGGGAAAAAAGACCTCAAGATCGGTTCATTCATAGGAGGTCTAGTCACACGAGCATTGGGGTTTATTGGCCCGGCCAAAATAGGACCAATATGGTTAAAGACCGTAACACCTGAATCAGGGCCGAATCTATCTTTGGATTTTGAAAGACTGCTAGGGTTGGATTTTAAGCACCTATTGAGCGGTCACGGTAGTCCTTTGTTTGATGACGCAAAAAATACGTTAGAGAAACAGGTCAAAAAGGTTAAATTTTAGAGATGCTTTTATCAATTTTTGTTTCGTACGTTGTGTTTATGATTTTTGTGTGGCCAGGTTATTAGGATAAAGGAATTGCGAAAAACAGATATTGTTTTCTGTATGATGTGCGTCAAAAATCAGTTTTTTAGCGTCAGAAATGATAAAATTGTAACCTCAAATTAGGTGTGTAACTACATTTATGAGGCGCAATTAATGCTCGATGAATACGATGCTAGTCAGATCGTTGTGTTAAAAGGTTTAGACCCAGTGAAAAAACGGCCAGGTATGTATGTGGGTGATACAGATGATGGAACTGGCCTTTTTGTTATGCTAATGGAGATAGTGAGTAATAGCATAGATCAGTTCCTTGCAGGTAAGGCTTCCTTGGTATCCATTACTCTATTTGATAATGGTGATGTGGAAGTAGTCGACGATGGCGAAGGAATTCCTATATATGAATTTCACGGAAAGTCTGTCTTAGAAATCATCATGACCACCCTGCATGCTGGAGCGACGTGGGATAATCATAGGCCTCACACACATGTGGGAACGTTAATTGGTATTGGGTTGGCCCCTGTTAATGCGCTGTGTGATTATGTTGACGTTGATAGTTTCAAAGATGGTACTCAATGGCGGATGAGGTTTGAAAATGGATACGCTAGCGACCTCATCGATAAAGGTACGACGGAAAAAACAGGCACTAGAATATTGTTTCATCCAAGTGCGAAGTACTTTTCTTCACTGGTTTTTGATAAGCAAGCGATATCATCGCGTTTTGAGGAATTATCATTTCTTTGTAGAGGACTAACGCTTCAGCTAAAAAGTAGCCAGGAAGATATAGAAAAATTCTACTCTCCTAACGGAATCGTTGGTTATTTAGAGAAAATAATGTCATTCGAAAACAGGGCATATAGAGACAAGGTTCCTCCTCCTGTATTGCATTTTGATACGATAGAAAAAAATACGAAAGTCGAACTCGCGCTATGCTGGTCCGGTGGGCCCGGCCATCAGCGTAGTTTTGCCAATCATCTTTGCACTAACGATGGTGGTGTTCATGTCGATGCTGTGACTCTAGGATTAACCAAAGCAGTATCAATACAAACGTCTGCAACGCTAGATGTTGAGGCGTGGTCAAAGCGACTCACGAAGGGATTGTATCTAATAGTGCATGTAAACGTAGGGGATCCTCAATTTTCTTCCCCGACGAAAGATCGACTCATTAATGGCGAAGTTTTTAATGCAGTGATAGAGGTGACCTTTCAACAGGCTAAGGGCTACTTCAAAAAGAACGGGGAGTTACTACATTTATTACAGAGTCAAGATTAATGGATCTACTTGATGATACCAATCACTATATAATGGTGGTTGAGGATCTACTGTCTCAAAAGGAATGTGATTCGATTATACACTTTATCGATAGCAATAATCCTACCGCTGCTCCCGTGATTACACTACGTGGAGAAGCCTATAAGCCGGATATTCGCAACAATCAAAGAGTTATGAAGACAGATTTTGAATTAGCTGATTACCTTTTTCAGAGAGTTAGACACAGAATCCCTACATCTATCTTTGATTATGAGGTTGTTGGACTTAATGAACTCTTTAGATGTTATCGATATAAGAAGGGGATGCAGTTTAAGCCGCGCTCTGACAGTAGCTATGAGCGAAATAAAGATGAGCGTAGTTTTTATACGTTTCTCATTTATCTAAATGAAGTCGAAGAAGGTGGTGAAACCGGTTTTTTGGTTGAGCCAGAATTATCGTTTTCGCCAAAAATGGGTAGAGGTATTCTCTTTCAGCACCCTCTAGAACATGAAGGCTGTGAAGTGATCAAAGGTACCAAATATGTGATACGAACTGATGTGATGTATAGACGAACGATGCCAAAATAGAAAATGCATCTCTTCTGTCTGCATCAATAACCTCTCACGAAGCAATTATTTATCATTATTTGATGCCTTATCAAAAATGATCTCATGTAGAAGGTTTGCTCGAAAGCCGATAGCCTTTGGAATAAGTCATCATTAACAAGTAAGAGGCCTGTCCATAGTATGTTGTATTGGGTTTTCGGGTGCCTATATAGTTAGAGATCGGCTAAGATGCGGGACGATAAGAGTCGGTATCCACAAGGTAGTAAAAATAACTCCTTGACCACATAGTGTCAGTATGCCACTATGTGGTCAAGCTAATCGATTGGATGGGATTCATTTAGTCGACTAAAAACGGTAATTCGGATAGACCGAACTCACCTCACGCTCTTTAGAGAGCACTAACAGCAAGGAACTTGCTGCCATGAGCAACAAAGAATTCGACTTTTTGGTCTTTATCGGCCGCTTTCAGCCCTTTCATATGGGGCACCTCGAGGTAATTCAGGCAGGACTACAGCAAGCTGAGCAGATGATTATCTTATGTGGTTCAGCTCACCAACCCCGATCAGCTCGTAACCCATGGACTGTATCTGAACGTGAAACCATGATTCGCGGTGCTATTTCTGAAGCAGATAACAACCGTATTCATATCGCACCATTGATGGATATTGTTTATAACGACGAATCTTGGACGCGGAATGTTCAGGCGACGGTAAATGGTTTAGTGACAGCCCACCATGGTATACCTCACAAAACACCGAAAGTCGGTTTGATAGGTCACAGCAAAGATGAAAGCTCTTACTATTTGAACCTTTTCCCTCAGTGGGGCGCGGTACAAGTTAAGAACTTCGATGGGATTAGTGCAACACCCATTCGCGCAGCGATATTGGGCTCAGCAGAAAATGACACTAGCTACATAGAAAGTGACAACGCAAAGCAAGTATTGCCGAGTAATGTGCGTGAAAACATTGTCGCGTTTTACGATACCGAGACCTACGTTGAGGTAAAAGGAGAACATGACTTCGTGGTTAAATACAAACAAGCGTGGGATGCCGCTCCTTATGCACCTACGTTTGTTACGGTAGATGCGGTGGTGGTTCAAAGTGGACATATTTTGATGGTGGAGCGTAAAGCAAGACCAGGCAAGGGCTTGATGGCATTACCCGGTGGTTTCTTGGACCACGATGAAAAATTAGTGGATGCCTGCTTGCGTGAACTACGTGAAGAAACACGCTTAAAAGTCCCGGCACCGGTATTAAAGGGCTCTATCAAATCTCAGCAAGTGTTTGATGATCCTCATCGATCGGCGCGGGGTAGAACGATTACACATGCTTTCTATATGGAATTGGAGCCTAATAAGGCACTACCAAAAGTAAAAGGCAGTGATGATGCAAAATATGCTAAGTGGGTTCCACTGGCTAATCTTGATCCAACGAAAATTTTTGAGGATCACTATTTCATCATTAAAAAAATGACAGGTATGTAGAACAAGTAGATATAGGTAATATTTTCAGTGCAGGGATAGACCCAGCACTATTCTAAGATGACTGGAGGATTTCCATCATGACTAGTTACAGCAATCGCAATATAATTTTAAACGCGGACTCTTATAAAGCGTCCCACTTCTTACAATATCCACCGAGCACTACGCAGGTATCGAGTTATATTGAAGCCCGTGGTGGCCAGTATAAAAGTGCGGTGTTCTTTGGTTTGCAGATGTTTATCAAAGAATATTTAACCAAGCCAATCACTAACGATGACGTGGATGAAGCCAAAATCATCTTTGATGCTCACGGTGTGCCGTTTAATGAAGAAGGCTGGCGTTATATCCTCAAGGAGTACGACGGATATTTACCCATAGAGATCGAGGCTATACCGGAAGGTACTGTTATTCCCGTGAAAAATGCTATGGTGCAGGTGATGAATACCGACCCCAATTGCGCCTGGTTAACCAGTTATGTGGAAACCGCGTTATTACGGGCCGTGTGGTACCCAACAACGGTCGCGACGGTGTCATGGAATTGCCGACAAGTGATTCAGCGCTATATGGAGGAGACTGCTGATAGTACCGATGGTATCGATTTTAAATTACACGATTTTGGTGCGAGAGGGGCTACTACTGAAGAAGCGGCCGCCATCGGTGGTACGGCCCACTTGGTAAATTTCCAAGGCACCGATACCATCAGTGCGATAGTCGCGGCCAGACGATATTATGGTGCAGAGATGGCGGGGTTTTCTATTCCCGCTGCTGAACACAGTACTATTACAAGCTGGGGTAAAGATAACGAAGCCGATGCCTACGCCAATATGTTGGATCAATTCGCCGGTCCAGGAAAGTTAGTGGCGGTTGTGAGTGACTCTTATGATTTATGGAACGCCATCGATAATATTTGGGGGGATGAGTTAAAAGCCAAGGTGGTGTCTACTGGTGGGACCTTGGTGGTTCGCCCCGATAGCGGTGATCCGGTGAATATTGTTATCGAAACTGTCGAACGTTTGATGAAAAATTTTGGTAGCGAGGTTAACAGTAAAGGGTATCGCGTATTACCGGAGTATATTCGTGTGATTCAAGGGGATGGTATATCACAACAAACCATTGAAGCAATATTAGCCGCGATGAAGCAACGTAGACAAAGTGCTGACAACGTGGCGTTCGGAATGGGCGGCGAATTATTGCAGAAAATTAATCGGGATACGATGCAATTCGCTATGAAAGCATCGTCTGCCAAAGTGGATGGGTTGTGGAGGGATGTCTTTAAGGACCCTGTGACTGATCACGGTAAACGTTCGAAAAAAGGCCGTTTGGCGGTGGTGCAATCCACCACTGGAGAGATCTGCACAATTCGAGCGCAAGATATTGGTCAACAAAATAACATGATGGTACCAGTATTTCGTAACGGTGATATCATCAAAGAATATGATTTTGAGCAAGTGCGTAATCGGGCTGTACAGGGCGTAATTACTAAGTAAATATGGATGGACTATTTTTAGTCGAGATTGATGTTGGAATTCGCGAAATGCAAATTCCAACATCATTTTTCTAATACGATGATAGATGAAATTTTAAAGGCGTCTTACTGTAATAGTTATAGAACGCCTTGTTGAGCTCCTTGCTGGACTACAGGCCAACTTAGAATAAAGCTGCTTCCACGAGGGAAGCGATTTTCTATTTCGAGTTTACCTCCGTGATGTTCGATGATTCTCTTGACGATAGCTAATCCCATACCGCTGCCTTCGACTTCATCACGAGGTTGTAATGTGTTAAACATCTCTAATGCCTTGCTATGATACTCTTCTGGTATCCCTGGGCCGTCGTCCATAACACTAATCACGTGCATCGTCACCATGTCGGTATAGTTGACAACTATCTCTCCGCTATCTTTATCATGATGTTTGATTGCGTTTGATATCAAATTTCTGAGTACTATTTCAAGAGGAGCTCGTTGAATTCTGGGTTGTATATCAGTAGTGGAGACGTTAAAGCTATCAGGGAAATCAAGTAACTCGGTTATGTCATTAACCATTGCTCTTAGATCGACTAGCTCAGGTGTGTATTCTTGCCGATTAATGCGTGAATATTCCAATAAGTCATTAAGCAACTTTATCATCCGCTGGCTTCTGCTTCTTAAAAGGCCTAGATGCTTTTTGGATTCGAGTGGCAATATATCCTGGCAATCTTCTTCGATCCAGCTGGCTAATTGTTTGATCCCATTGAGAGGTGATTTTAGATCATGAGATGCAACATAAGAGAATTGCTCCAAATCCTGATTGGATTTTTCTAACCGCCTGGTTTTATTTTCAAGTTTTTCGGTAATTTGATCAGCATAAACCAGGGCTTTTCTATTGGCACTTCTAAGGAAAAGAAACAGGCCAATTAACAGCGAGTCGATAATGACCCCCCCCAAAAGAATCCAGGACGGTTGGCTGCTGGCAGAGGCCGCTCTAAACTTAAGGTCAGATTGAATGTCGAAAGCCCAGGTACGACCGTATAGATCTACGCTAACGGATTTTCTATAGAGTGGATTCTTATCGTAGTCAGCGAGACTCTCGTTGTCGTCAGAATAGAGTAACTCGCCTTGGTCCTTAATGGTAATACCCACATGCCTACTTTGTGTTGATAGTGCTCCTTGCATAAGTTTATACATGATGAAGGGAGCGTACGTTACTCCAACGATGTTTTTTCGTCTCGATTCGAGGGTGATGGGTTTGTTGCCTTGCTCGTAAAATGGCGTGTAAAAAAGGAACCCTGGCGTCTTCTTGGCATCCTGAACTAATATAATCGGCCCTGTAAGTTGAGCGGTGCCGGTATCTCTTGATTTCTTAATGCCAGTATATCGATTAGTCTCGAAAGCCATGTCTAAGCCAATGGCTTTCTTATTGGAGTCCGCGGGTTCCACATAGGTTATTGGCCAAAATTCACTTTCTTTATGGATTGGGTGAAGCTTGTAGTCTGGGCGAATTTCCCGTTCTTTCGTCAGATATGCTTCCATTTTCGATGGACGAATATTAAATATAACGCCAAAGCCATTTATACCAGGGTAGCTCTTGTCTATATTCAGGCTATTGGAATACGCTAGCCACTGGGTATAGGATATTTCACCTTGGTTTGAATCTATTAGCGCAACGCCTCCCCAGAGTGCGTTTTCATACAAGGCCATTCGCTCTTTAATAAGCTCTACGACCTGCTCAGCCTCTCGGTGAAATTTGGCTTCAAGCTTTTGATCTAATTGTTGTTTTGAGAAATACCACGCACCAACTGTGAGCAGAATCGACAGCGCAATAACGATCCAGTGTACAAAATGTAGTCTGGCGGAGCGGATGAGCTTTTCTCTAGGGTCTTCTAGTACATCCCTGCTACTAATATCTTGGTTCATTTGGTTGTATACCTTCATTGCTTGACGATTATAAAGTGTCCTGATCCTAGCGTTAATCATTAGTCAGCATACGACAAAAGGGCGAATTTTCCAGTAAAACCAATAGCTAAGATGGGGGGAGTGTACTCTTTCACTTGTGAGGGGATTGCCGTTAAGCTTGAAAACCTACTTTCCCGCGAGCGCCTTTAATTTGGGGGTTTCAACATCTATGAGTAAATTGATTTTTCAGACTTACGGAACTAGGCTTTTCTTGAGTTCGACTAATTTGTAGGCGTGATTTGTTGGGTGCTTGCCTGTTGAAAGAACCTAGCGTCGAGTCGATACATAGAAAATATTGCATCAATATGGATCAGACTAGAGACCAATTAATATGTCAAAGTTAGGATTATTCCACGCGCTTAAAATGACCATGCTTATGTGCGTCTCTATTAGCACAGCCTATGCAGAACAAAGCAGAGAAAGTGAGCTGTCTAAAACAGTAGAGGATCTGAAAAAGCGCTTAGAGCAGCTTGAGCGCCGGGATGCCAAGCCTTCTAGAAATAACAACGGCGGGAAAGTTGAATGGGAAGTTGGTGGTTATGCTAAGTTGGATATGGTCTATAGCTCTACGAGTGCTGGAGCAAACAGTCTAGGGGATGAGTTTCTCATTAGCGCTTTGGTGCCGACGAGTAGTGATGGTGAGGATGACCAGATTAAACTTACGGCAAGAGAAAGTCGGCTATGGGTGAAGGCAAATAGCCAAGCGGATGGTTCAACCATTAATTTCCTTATTGAGGGTGATTTTTTTGGCAATAAACCCTCTAGCTCGGAAACATTGAATAATAATTCAGATTTTCGCTTACGCCAAGCCTTTGGTGAAGTTAGCACGAAGAGTGCGGGCCGGTATTTAATGGGCCAGGCGTGGACAACATTTCAAAACCTGTCAGCATTCCCACATACGACTACGTTGGGTGAATTGCCAGGTCAAGCATTTTCACGCACTCCCATGATTCGCTGGACCATGCCTTTTGATGGCGACAGTGTACAACTAGCCATTGAGAACCCTGAAACCCATCTGCGCGATAGCAGTAATAATGCTGTGCGACCAGACGACGATCGGATTCCTGATTTTATCGCCCGTTATAATTTGAAGAAGCACTCTGTGTCGGCCCTCTTGAGGCAATTGCGGTGCGATATGCCTGGAAGTTGCAGTGATAGTCAGCAAGCATGGGGTGTTAGTGTTGCCGGGAGAATAGATTTCGGTAAGCGTGATCAATTACGCTACCAAGCACATTGGGGTGATGGTATTGGGCGATTTGTATCAGGCACAGTATTCCCTGGAGGGATTATTGATAGTGCGGGAGGTATTGACTTAGTTGATGTTAGAGCGTTTATGTTGAGCTATCAGCATCGCTGGGCCTCATCGTGGAATAGTGCATTGATATTTAATACTGCGAAGGCCGATGGTCTTGATTCAGTAACATCCGCGACGGAAGAGGTAACGACTTATCATATCAATACGATGTGGTTACCTACCAAAAATATGAGAGTGAGTCTTGAATATATTCGGGCGGAAAGTGAGAGAATATCGGGGCTAGAAGGAGATCTAGATCGAGTCATTTTCTCTACAAAATACAATTTCTAAAGGGTACGGATATTATGAATGTCGCATATCGAAATAAATTTATAGTGTGTCTCGTTTCAATTCTACTTCTATTTAGCGCAGCGTCTTTTGCTAAGGAAGGGGGCGAATACGTGATAGGGGTGTCTGTATGGACGGGTTATCCTAAAAGTGTTCAGGGCTTTAAGGACGGATTAAAAGAGGCGGGAATTATTGAAGGTAAAAATCTCAAAATTATCTATCGAAAGAGCGGTATAGATAAAGAAAAACAAAAGGGTATCGCTGAGGAGTTTAAAAAGGCCAATGTTGATCTGGTTTATACGTTAACAACATCGGGAACTTCGATTATTAAAGAAATAGTTCCATCAACGATGCCTGTTGTGTTCTCAATTGTAACCTACCCTGCGGATAGTGGGCTAATCGAATCGTTCGAATATTCGGCCAATAACTTAGTAGGCACTAGCAACTTTGTACCATTTAGGCATTATGTTCGACTGTTGGGGGATCTTCTGCCAAATGCTAAGCGGGTTGCTATTTTTCATCGTAAGGGTGAGCCCAATTCAAAAATTCAATCCACCAATATTCGACGTCTCTTACGTAAGAAAGGTATCACGGTGATCGATCAGGAACCGGTAGATCTATCCGATGTAAAGAAAATGGCGGGCGCCCTTGAGGGAAAGGTTGATGCCTTTATCACGACAACCGATACTCTAATGCAAGGTGGTGGAGAGAAAATTTTGATTGAAGCATCGCTGGCTCAAAAAGTGCCAATCCTAAGCTCAAATAAAAACGGTATAGAAATGGGGTCAACCTTTGGTCCTGTTGCTGACTTCTATACGTTAGGTAAAATGTCTGGAGAAATGGCGAGTAAAATTCTAGTAGATAATATAAAGCCAAGCGCTCTTGAAAGTAAAACACAAGATCCACCATTGATTTTGGTAAATAAAAAGAGTGCAGAGTTTCTAAATATAGATATCCCTTCAATACTTAGTAATGTGGATTATGTCGACTAGAAGATATGCTAAAGACTCGTTCCAATAAATTTTCAACTCTAAGTGTAAAAATTAGCGCTGCTATTCTGGCGGCGCTTTTCATTTCGTTTGCGGTTATATATTTCTTCATAATCTCGTACTTTGAAAAATACGTATATACGAGGGCGAACGTAGAGATAGAAAATCAAATAAGTTTCGTGTCTCAGCAACTGGATGACAGGCACCATGAAATTGTTGATATTGGCTCCATTATTTCCTCGGAACCGACCATACGCCGTTCGTTGCACCTTCTTTCTAGTCGTGGAATATCTCAAGCGATAAATCGGTTGGTGGCGATATATCCATTCTTAAATTATGTGGTGTTGGTAGATGATCAAATGGAGGTTTTTGCGGCTTCTACTCGCGATTCTTCAGGTGATCGTGTGCCTGGTGAAAATTTGATAGGTATGAATGTCAATGACATACTTATGTTGAGCGGAAGTTTACTTGATCATGTATCTTCATTATCACCTAGTGAGGATGTGTGGCTAGGTGATTTTGATATGCAACAATCGACGACACAGTTGTTCATATCACCTGTGAAGCATGGAGAAGAAGTTATTGGGTGGATGGTTGTTTCCTACGACTGGTACGAGCAAGTTTCATTATTATTAGACAGTATAAGACTACAACTTATCGGATCGGGGAATCCTATTGTTAGCCTGTCGATTAATGATGAAAAAAAAGTCTTGGTTAAAAGTGTTTCGGATGAGGGGGATATTGAATCCATTAATGTACTATCTTCTGTTGTTCCTTTATCGTTTGTTGGGAAGGGCGTAGAGCTTAAACTTGAATTTAATGAAGATAAAGTGACTAAGATAGTGACGCAAACTTCGCAACTCATGCTAGCTTTTTTCCTTGTTTCAGGAGTTATCATATTCGTTGTTATTTATGCGGTAATATCGAAATATGTGTTAGCTCGTATTAATACCATTCATCAAGCTTCACTCGCGGTACAAGAAGGTACTTTAGGTAATCACATTCCTATCGACGGCGATGATGAATTGTCTCAGTTAGCAGAATCATTTAACAAGATGAATACTTCTCTGGCTGATATAGCATCTATGGCCAGTGATATTTCTCAAGGTGATTTTTCAGAGAGGATTACTCCTCGTGGTGCCAACGATGCACTTGGACTTGCCTTATATTCAATGACGGAAATGCTCGCTGAAGTCACTGACGTGTGTAGAGGGATATCAGTGGGTGATTATTCGAGAAAGGTCATCCTCAAGAGTGATAACGACCTTCTCGGAGAGGCTATCAATAGAATGGTAGATAACTTTATCAATATTGTCTCCCAGGCTAATGCGATAGCCCAGGGCAACTATCGGATGAAAATCACCCCAAGCAGTGATGAGGATGCACTTGGTAATGCACTCTATGAGATGACTAGTCAGATTAGAGATAATGCGGAGGAAAACGAACGAGCCCAATGGCTAAAGACTGGTGTTGCAGGGTTATATGAGATTATTCGAGGTGAAGAGAGAGTTACCGAGCTTTCAACGAAGGTGATTGCTTATCTGACTAAGTACTTTGGTGCGCGTGTGGGTGTTATGTATACCTCTGGTGATTCAGCGAGTCTGCAACTTACGGGCAGTTATGCTTATTCCGGTACATCCGCTTTAGAAACAGTAAAGTATGGCGAAGGTCTTGTAGGGCAATCTGCATTGGACAAAGAAGTCATTTTGGCAGAGGATTTTCCTGAAGGCCACCTGAGCATTAACTCAGCGCTAGTTGGGTGTAAACCCATGTGTATTCTGGTGAATCCCTTCATTACTGGAGATACTGTGAAGGGTGTATTGGAAATAGGTTCCTTATATCCGTTTAACGACGAGCAGAGAAAGCTGCTCAATTTGGTATCTGAAACGGTTGCGATGGCGATCCAGTCTTGCCAGGATAGAGTTCAATTGACACTTCTATTGCAAGATACGCAGCGTCAATCACTGGAATTGAAATCACAGCAAGAAAGTTTAAGCTCTGCAAATGAGAACTTAATAGAGCAAGCTCTTAAATTAAAATCCTCTGAAGAGGAACTTACCCAGCAAAGTGAAGAGCTGCGGGTAGCTAATGAAGAGCTTCAGGTTACTAATGAAGAGTTAGAGGAAAAGCAAGAGGCCTTACGCCGACAGAAGAAAGACTTAGAAAAGGCAAAGAAAACACTGACTAAGTCCGCAGAGGAATTATCGCAGGCAAGTCGATACAAATCAGAATTTTTGGCTAATATGTCTCACGAATTGAGAACGCCACTCAATAGTCTGCTAATTCTTTCTAGAGGCCTTTCAAAAAATAAGGAAGGCAATCTCACGGAAAGTCAGAAACAAGACGCAAAAATAATCTATGAGGGGGGCCATGATTTACTGAATCTTATTAATGACATCATGGATTTATCCAAGGTTGAAGCAGGAATGCTTAACGTAAACTATGAGGATGTTCAATTCCAAAATGTGCTAGATAATCTTTCGACTCTATTTGGTAGCGTCGCTAGGGAGACGGGTATTGATTTCAGATCAACGATAGATGATGGTCTTTCGCAATCTATTGTGAGTGATGAGCAGAGACTGTTACAGATTCTCAAGAATTTTCTTTCCAATGCCTTTAAGTTTACTAAACAAGGTACTGTGACTGTTAGAATACACAAACCCGATGAAGCTACCATTTTTTCTAAGTCGGGTTTGTCGTTGTCAACCAGTGTAGCTTTTTCGGTTACTGATTCGGGTATTGGTATTCCCAAGGATAAACAAAAGGCTATTTTTGCCGCTTTCCAGCAAGCAGATGGTACTACCAGTCGAGAATATGGTGGTACAGGGCTTGGATTGGCGATATCGACAGAGCTTGCCAGTCTCTTAGAGGGTGAAATTGGTCTTCACAGTGAGCCAGGAAACGGCAGTACATTTACACTCTATTTACCGTCAAAGAATGAGCGATCCAAAGACGAGTCTGCTACGCCACTTCCGAAGGCGGGGGCTGAACTAGGAGGGGGACGGAGTGAGGATTTAGGGGAGAGTGTATCTCCAGCGTCGATGCAGTCATCATCGTTTGGTGATGTTTTTATTGCAGATGATCGTAGCGCGATTAGCCAGAAAGGCGACGCCATTTTGATTATTGAAGACGATGTGAATTTTGTTAACATATTGTTGGATCTGGCCCGAGAAGCACAATTCAAATGCATTGTGACGAATAAAGGTAGGGAAGGTCTCTACCTGGCTATGGAATATCTCCCTAGAGGTATCTTATTGGATGCGGGTTTACCCGATGTAGATGGCCTAGTTGTTTTGGAGCAACTCAAACATAACCCAGAAACTTACCATATACCGATTCATGTAATCTCGGGTCGTGATTCGAAGCAAGACTATTTGGATCAAGGGGCATTAACATTCTTATCCAAACCAAGTGGACAAGAGGATATTATGGCCATTTTCAGCGAGTTGTCGAAAACCAATACCTATAACAGTATAACGATTCTGTTGATTGAGGATGACAAATCACACCAGAAAGCGGTCTCTCAGCTACTTGAATCGGAAACAGTTAGGGTAATTAGCGCCTCAACTGGCGAAGAAGCGTTAGGGGTCTTGGAGAAACAAACTATTGATGGAATTATTCTAGATCTTGGCTTACCCGATATGAGCGGCGAAGAGTTGCTTGAAAGAATTCACGTATTACCGGCTTATAGTGATATTCCTGTTATTGTCTATACCGGTCAAACTATTTCAGATAATCAAAAGCTAGCACTTAGCTCTGTGACTGCAGACATTATTATTAAGGGAAGCAGCTCACCTGAGCGCCTATTGGCTGATGTAAACTTGTTTCTTAACAGTGTTGGTAAAAAGCATACCAGTGGATCTGGAAACGAGATTGCAATGCTACATGATGCTGATTCAATGCTTAAAGATCGGCGAATACTGTTGGTGGATGATGATATGCGCAATCTCTTTGCATTATCAAAGCAATTGCAAAGTGAAGGGCTTTCTGTGGTAATGGCGGATAACGGTCAGGCTGCATTGGATCGATTAGAGGAAACGATCGTAGACGGTGCGACGAATAACCCTTCCATCGGTACAGCTAAACTCCCCGCAGTAGAACTGATTATTATGGATATTATGATGCCCACTATGGATGGTTACGAGGCTATGCGTAGAATTCGCCGTATGAGGGAGTATGCCGAAGTACCGATTATTGCGCTCACTGCTAAAGCTATGCCAGAGGATCGTCAGAAATGTATCGATGCAGGAGCATCTGAATTTCTCACCAAACCCGTCGATACAGACAGATTGATCTCAATGTTACGAGTCTGGCTTTACAGGCCTAATGACAAAAATTAAAAGTATCTAAGATTGATTGGTGCAAGAACTTGTTACTGCAAGCTCTTACACCAATCAACCTTAGATATGTCGTTGTTTTTTTACCCATATACTGGCGAACTTTTTCTAAGGCTTATGTCACTTTGCTGCCAATCATTTAACAGTAGCTTGGTGCTAATAATGCCAAATACAATGGGGAAAAGAATATACTGATATTGAGTCCACACCAGCGCCAGTAATGTATCGGCGACACCTCCTACCATATTCTCAAAGCCCGCAAACACCTCAGTGAAAGAAAAAATAAATGTAGCAGCGATAGGTTCTCCACAACCAATAATGGGAATGAGGTAGCGATACGGAGAGCCCTTCTTATTGAGGTGAAAAAAGTACAACGTGGATAGCACATTGACGAACGCATAGATTTCTAAGGTGTAGAATGTGGGGTCATGGTTAACGGTACGTAAATCTACTGAGCTAAACGACGCGAGTGTCCACCAATACATATGAAAGATGGATTCACGCATATATTCGGTGTGGGCGATGACATCGTCAATGGTATGTATATTTTCAAATACGAAAGGGGAGAAGATCACCCAGGGAATTTCCCATAGTAGATTGGTCAGGGTGTAAGACAGCATCCATACCACGAGACAGTCGTGGTAAATATTCATTCTTGATTGGCCTTTGTTCATCAATAAAGGCAGTAAGCAACCATTTAGCCAAATACTAATGCCATAGAGTGGAATCTTGGTGCTAGTGACAAAATCGAGAACGCCAACGTAAAATAATAAAGCAAATAACCCGACACCACCCCACCAGAACAGGGTCCATAAGCCGAATAGCTTTAGGGTGCTTTGAGAAATAGATCGTACTTCGGGTTGGGTTATGCCGCTAATCCCCGCGACTTGTGTTGAAACGTTCATTTCACTCTCCTTTTTGCTAGGCCTTTAAACTTACGGTGTGGTAACATTAAATGCTTTTCGAGAGATCGTCAACAATCAATTGGAGGCTAAAACTGTCAGTCATATTCCTATAGAATTGAGCGGATTCGTGTTTATCGGGCTTACATACATAAGAATGGGAAAATAATGGCAGTAAAAAATAAGCAATCAGATGGTCGAAGTAAAAAGCGTCCAGGGGTGGAAGAACAAAAAGCTATTATCATCGATTCGGCTATTGGATTGTTTATTGAGCAGGGCACCCAAAATACCTCCATTGCACAGATTTGTGCGAGTGCGGATGTATCCAAGCCTACGTTTTATCGTTGCTTTAAGGATAAGGATGAATTGGTTTCTACTCTTTACCAGGATGCAATTAATGCGCATGTAGAAAAGCTAATGGGTTTCACCATTCATGAGTCAATTTCGGGAAAAGAGAGCCTTAACACGGCGCTAGATGAGCTATTTGACCGGATCTTCGAGCATGCGAAGTTAGCTCAATTGTTGCTGCGTGAATACAGTGATCCTAGATCACCTGCATCTCAGATTATTGATTCTACGTTTGAGCATATCGCAAAAACGATGGAACAATCTTTTCGACAGAATGCTGCTCATCCATCGCGCACATTCTTAAAAGCAATGATGGCGGCGTTTCAATGGCTTGTGCATGACGCCATTAAGGCTGGACTGACTCCTAAAAAAAAGAAAGAGGCTAAGCAAGCGGCGCATGAATTAGCAGCAGCTCTAGTGACACAGATCAAATGATCTAATTTTAGTGTATTATCCTTTTTCGCATTTCGCTCCCAACGATTAATGGCATTTACGTATCATGACTGACAGCTCACTTGATCTACAATTTGACGACTTTGTTCCACCTTCTGCAGAATGGCTTGATCGCCAAATGGCCTTTCGAAATTTCTATTTTAATCCGGTGTATTCGGGTTTTGAAAATATTAATCCTGACAGGCCGTCATTGTTTGTGGGTAACCATGCTATTTATGGAATGATCGATTCTCCACTGGTGTTTAATGGTATCTACAAACATACCGGTGTATTTGTAAGAACCTTGGGTGATCATTTTCACTATAAAGTTCCTGTATGGGGTAAGGCGCTGATCAAATTTGGTTCTGTTCCAGGAACGCCAGAGAATTGCGATAAGCTAATGCAAAGCAAGCAGCATGTGATGGTGTTTCCCGGTGGCGGTAGAGAAGTTGCAAAAAGATCCGGTGAAGAACATAAATTATTTTGGAAAAAGCGAACCGGATTCGCCAAGATGGCAATGAAATACGGTTATGACATTATCCCCTTTGGTTCAGTGGGGTGTGATGATGCGTTTAAAATTGTTTACGACGCCAATCAATTTTCTGAATCTTGGTTAGGAAAAAAACTATTAAAGAATAAAACGTTTAACGAGCTGTCTCGCAATGGCGATATGTTTATGCCGATATCACGAGGTATTGGCCCAACGTCAATACCCAAGCCCGAGAAATTTTATATCGGCTTTGGTAAACCTATATCAACGGAAGACTATATCGATCGTCACGAAAATAGGGATGCTCAGTGGGAAGTTCGAGAAAAAGTGGCTAATTCGATTAATACCTTGATCGCCGATTTGCAAGTTCAGCAAGCCGCTGACACGGATAAAAGTTGGTTGCGAAAGCAACTTATACGCTTATAAATTACGGTAAAATACACAATTTGACACATTTGCATTATGTCGCCGTAAATCTTAGTCTGTTGTTATCGATTGTAAAAGGTAACGGTTATGGTAGAGATTTACGGTACTTGCGATCCCGCTTTCGGCAAACTTAAGGATCAATTTGCGAATCAAATAAAACGTTTTGGTGGTGGCGCCTCAGCGTGTGTTTACCATCATGGTGAAAAAGTGGTGGACCTGTGGGGTGGTGTCGCGGGTAATGATCAGCGTCCTTGGCAAGCGGACACATTGTCACTGGTTTATTCCGCTACCAAAGCCGTACCGGTAACCTGCCTGCATATCCTTGCCAGTGATGGCCTAATAGATTATGACGCGCCTGTGGCAACCTACTGGCCTGAGTTCGCGCAAAACGGTAAAGAAAATATCAGTATCCGCCAACTAATGTCCCATCAAGCTGGGCTCTATCAGATCATCGGTTTGATCGAACGCCCCAGTGATATTTTGAATTGGGACGCAATGGTTGACGCACTGGCTAAAGCCAAGCCAATTCACGAGCCAGGGAAAGCCAATGGATACCATGCCTTTAATATCGGTTGGCTTGTTGGGGCGTTGATTGAGAAAGTCAGTGGCTTGTCTTTTAACGACTTCCTTCGTACTCGCTTAACTGAGCCTCTAGGCGTTGATGGTTTGGTGATTGGCGCAGACGATACGAATTTTTCACGTCTAGCAGATCAAATGGGCACACCTTCTATACGACAATATTCAAAAATTCGTGATCGATATCAGGTTCCCGAGTTTGTTCCGCCCGGGCAGATTCGCCGACTCTTCAGTCGTGGACTGACACCTAAACGATTAATGAATTATTTCGGTGATCCAGAGTTTTATCGTGCCACTATTCCTGCAGCCAATGGCACCTTCGATGCACGAAGCTTAGCGAAATTGTATGCCATGTTGTCTAACTGGGGTGAGTTCGAAGGGCATCAATTTCTGTCTCCTGGCACTATTGAAAAGGCAAGGGAAGTGCAGACTCGGCGTTGTGATCGAGTTGCGATTTACCCATTGCATTGGCGCTTGGGATATCACAGGGCCGATGCAGTTTTCCAAAATTATCCCAATGCCTTTGGTCATTATGGATTTGGTGGGGCAGGTGGTTGGGCTAACCCAGAACAGAATCTGGCATTTGGGTTGGTTCACAATAGTTCTCCTTTTACGTTACTCGGCCATATACGTTGCATTGCAATGACGGGGGCGGTGTACGAAGGAGCGAAGGTTGCGGGAAGAAAATTAAGTGGTGCGGTGACGGCTTAATATTGAAAATTTAATCGGGGCATCATTTGGGTGAGCCCCGGTACCTTTTGCTTTGGAAGTTTTTTGGCTAATTGTTTTCTAGTATTTTGGCCATTTTTCCCGAACCATACAGCGCCCAAATTCTCTGTCTCTCATTCGGCTCATCAAATCCAATGGTATGTACGGCATATCTTAGCTGTGGCACTAGCCATTGAAGCTTTCGTTTGGAATCCTGCTCATTGATTTGCACACCCGCTAGTTCACGTATTTTGTGAATTGTTCGGTAGGTATCAGAAAATTGAGTCCCAACGAATTGTTCAGGTAATTCAGGTAGTCCGAGAAACGGGTCACTCATCGCCAGAAAAAAATCCGTAAATGCATAAGCGAGTATTAAGTCTTCTTCAGTCTCAATGGGGGTATAGATGTAAAGCAGGTCATTTTCTAACTTAGCAAAATCTTTTAGTACATGTCCACGGTGGGTGTGGAAAAAGTCGATCAGCCACACGTTATCGCGCTCATCAATAATTACATTGGCACCATTAAGGTCGCCGTGAATAAAAGCAAAAGGGTAGTCTGCTACTGTTGACGGTAACCTATCTAAGGTTTCTTTGTAAAAGTGATAGAGGTTAGGGGTGGTTTTGTTGCCAGGGAATATAAGCTCGTCTGTTTCTGGGCAATGCCCAATTAGCTCAATGATTTTTTCTTTGACTGAATTCGCCCAGCTGGAATCAAAGCAGTAGTATTTCAGTAGGTCTTGAGTGTCATTGATTGACGCGCGGTATAAACGTCCAAGTTGTTCGTTAAAGATCGCATCAAGATAGCGGTGCAGTTTACTCTGGTCTTTATGACTTTTACCGAAAGAGGCTTGAAAGCACTCTTGTAATGAGCGTGTACTGCCGGTGCCCATGGAGGCGTAGCGGTATTTAATCGCGCCCCTACGTTGCATATCGGCATATTCCGATATGGCGGGGGCATTATTTCCCATCCCCCGTTCTATTTGTTCGAAGGCGGTACGTTCTCGGGCCATTTCGCCTCGCGGGCCAATCTTTATGACATGGGGTGCTTCTTCGTGCCCGTGTATATCAATACCGCTGACCCCGGCAACAAGGTTGCCAGAGAATCCGCCATCAAGAATCTTTAAGGTGATTTTCTGGCAGTCGCGAAACAGGTAGCGGATTAGCCGCTCTGTTTCGTCATCTACATGCATGGCTTTGTCGCTGATGATCTCTAGGGATTGATTAAGAGACTTATGTTCGGTGGTTATAGCTTGCCAGTGCTCTTCTGTACCACCTAAGTATTGAATGAATTCTCCGATGGAGTCGATAACGGTAGTGCCAACGACACGGCGAAGTTGCTGGAGCGCAAGGAAATGCTGACTGCGAGAAGAGCTGGCGGTCAGAGCGCTACACACGGCTATCTCAAAGTGTGGGTATCGAGTGGATAGCTCGTAAGCGAGAAACATCACTTTGGCTTCGGTCCATACACCGATGATCCCAACACGAATGGTCTCACCTGCTGCTAGGTTGCCGGTTAACGTATCCAAGGTCGCTTTCAGGGCGGTACCTTCGAAGTCATTCAGTGTGGTGCTGTTGATGATGGTGTGGTTTGTGGTCGTCTCTGGGTTATCTTCATCGAAGAGAAAAGCGGCTCCTACGGTGTCTCGAAGGCAGTGCTTGCCAAACTGCGTTAAGTGACCGCTTTGTTCCGGACAGTTGGGGTTATGCCAATCGCGGATATGAATGGTCGACAGCTGAGAGGAGGGTTGTTGGTTCACCCAAGACATAAAGCGTCCGATAGGGCCGGTGTCAATACTGCTGCCCACTAAGCGTTGGGATTCTTCATGGCCTATATGCAGTTGATTGGGGAGCGGTTCACCGGCTGCCAGTGGTTTCACAAAGTCATTTTGTATGCATTGGGTAATCAGTACTGCTTTCATCCATTTTCCTTATGGTGGGCGTTGATTGCCGCTAGCGTTTATCGATAACTTAACGCTTATTTAAGGCCCAGCGTTTGTGTAATACATAGTGTTCTTGAGCGTAGGTTTCTATGGCGTGTTCTCTTGCCGAACGTACGTTTGCGACGGCATCTGCGGGGGCTAACCCTGCTTCTACCAGCATTCTAGCGGCGAGTAATCCGGTTCTACCGAGCCCACCACGGCAGTGTATGATGATCGTGTCGCCATCGACGAGTCGTTGATGCAGATCCGGCCCAATACTCGTCCACTGCTGTTCAAATTGCTCAGTGGGAATGTTCATATCTTGAATCGGTAAGTGTAGCCATTCAATGGATGACTTTGCTAGGGCTTCAGCAAATTCGGGAAGCCCTAGCAGTGGAAATTCATGACCTTCCATCAGGGAGACAAGCACCTTGCCACCGGAGGTTTCGATAACGGTCAAGTCTTTGTTCAAGTCGCGCTGCCAAGTGCCACCGTATAAGCCTTCGCAGTGTTTCCCGGGGCAGAAGGTTAATCCTATTCGACCGGTAGCATGTGGAACGCTGATATAATCGATACGAAGCGGATGGCTGTCGCTGGTGCGTATTTCTGTTGGCGAGGATTGGGCGTTGAGTGTCGCCCGTAAATGTTCAAGAGGGTTCCAGATCTGAGTCTTATCGCTCAACCAGCACCAAAATTGCCAGGCATCGCTGGTACTGCTGCTGTCGCGATGGGTGGCTAACATTGCTTGATGAATGTCAGGGTGGTGATGGGCTTCAATTTGTACACTGCCGTCTTCTAATAGAACGGCGTCCACGCACCGGTCGCCGAGGTTAGCTCGGATGTTCAGTGGTGCGGTAATGATCCCCCGCAGAAATAGTGCTGAGATCGTATGGGTAGTCGATGTAGTATCTTGCTTCATGTTGGCACCACACTATAGATAAGGGCTTTACGAATCAAGACGTTAGATGGGGCGAGGCGCATAATCTTGGTGAGGTATAGGGTCATTTTGCTAGGGCAAGGAGTTAGCGACCGTCATTCCCGTTAATGTGTTATATTGTACCCCTATTTTTACCCCTCTTTTTGCTGCTAGCAGCGCTTGACCGGGCAGCCGGTTAACTAATCATAGATTCGAGACCCCACATGACATTCGCCAAACTTAATTTAAGTACCCCTATTCTAGATGCCGTTAGTGAGTTGGGGTATGAAACCCCAACGGCTATTCAAGAGAAGGCGATTCCAGCGATTTTGTCGGGCAGGGATCTTATTGCTACCGCTCAGACGGGAACGGGAAAAACCGCGGGCTTTGTGTTGCCGATTTTGGAACGCCTTAGTGGTGAGCGTAAACGTCGCGCTAAACGCCTGCGTGCCCTGATCCTTGTGCCTACCCGTGAATTAGCGATACAGGTTGAGGCCAGTATCGTCCAGTATGGTAAGCACCTGAATGTGATATCGATGGCGATGTATGGTGGGGTTGATTCGGAGCCGCAGAAACAGCAGTTGATCGATGGCATCGATATTCTCGTTGCTACTCCCGGTCGATTGCTGGACATGGTTCATCAACGAGCGTTGCATTTTGATGAGTTGGAAGTGTTGGTCTTGGATGAGGCCGATAGAATGCTCGATATGGGGTTTATTGGTGATATCAATAAAATTATTGATCGCTTACCTGAGCACAGGCAGAACCTGTTGTTTTCCGCGACGATGCCAGAGGGCGTACGGTCATTAGCAGAGAGGGCGATCGATAACCCCGTCGAAGTGTCGATTGAGGATAATCGCGAATCAACACCACAGATATCTCAGTGGGTAGTTTCGGTTGATAAGGACAATAAGTCGACTCTGCTGAGTCACCTGATTAAAGAACATGAATGGACGCAAGCGCTTATTTTTATTCGCACCAAGCACGGTGCTGCGAAATTAGTTGGCCAACTCGAAAAGCGCGGTATCAACGCTGAGTCAATTCATAGTGGTCGAAGCCAAGCCGTCCGCACGCAAATACTCGCCGATTTTAAATCGGGTAAAATTGGTCTGTTGGTGGCCACCGGTATTGCCGCGCGAGGTATTGATATCGACGAACTTACCCGTGTGGTCAACTATGATCTACCCGATGATGCGGATGATTACATCCACCGGATTGGTCGAACCGGTCGAGCGGGGGCTTGCGGTGAAGCGGTGTCCTTGGTCTCTATGGATGATTTCAAGCGACTGTGCGCGATTGAGCGCCGTCTGGATCAGATTATTGAGCGTAAAAATATCGAAGGGTTTATTACCAAAAAAGAATTGCCGGTCTCTAATCTGAATTTTGTCAGCAAGGGAGCCGTGACGCGGAAGCCGTCAGAAGGCAAGCAGGATAAGAGTCGAGCGAAAGCGAAGGGGGCAAAGGCAGGGAGTAAGCCTACTAATCGCCCGCAGAAATCTTCGGAAAGTTCTTCTGCGGCTAAATCCGATGCTGATAATCCCTGGCTTCGAAACCGTAAGAAGTAAACCGTATTAGGGGAGTTAGGTGACTCCCCTAATGACAAATTGTTTGAATCACTGAGTAAACTACTATATAGTCCGCGACCAAATCGCAAGATGTCCTATCTGGCTGCTGAATCTTGCTCGAATACCGCTCCTCATTGAGTGGGATTTTTTTGTGTCTTCTCCAAAGGAGGCACTTCGAGCACTGGAGACAGCAATGAGTACTTCACTCACACGTCTTATAAAAGCTTTATATAAACAAGGTCTAACCGTTAGTAAGAATAACGGTATCTATAGCGTTAGCAAAAATAATGTCGATGATTTTCCATCGGTACAAATTCTATTGCCTGAGCATTTTGATTTAGATAACAAAGCGTTAAAGCAATTGGTGGCATTTGCGGGTGTGTATCATCCACACGGTGGCATGGTGAATGCCGCTAGGGCAACGCCAGATTTTCACGCAGGATCGGTTGTGCCAGTGGGTGCAGTGGTGTCGACGACCACGAACTTTATTCTTCCTCAAGCCATCGGTACCGATATTCATTGCGGTATGCGCCTGCATGTCGCCGATATCGATATGGATCATTGGCACAGGAAAAAAACGCTGTTAGTGGAAAAGTTGAGGGGGGATTTGTTACTCGGCAGTCGTGACTTACCAATGACACCCTCCTGTTTTAACGGGTTGTTTCAGCATGGATTGCTGGGATGGGTCGATGAAATGAAAAAACACCCACTGGGTGATTTGCAATCGGCTGATTTTAATCAGTTAGAAAGCGAATTGGAACGTGTCTTTGAGTGCGGCAGCGAATCCGGTGATAGTAAATGGGCACCAGAGAGTCTGCTTTCGGAGAAGCGTAGCCATATCCGTGATGCGTCTCTGGCAACCATTGGTGGGGGTAATCATTTCGTGGAGTTCCAAACGCTTGATGAAATTAGTGATAGAAAGCAGGCGTTTAACTGGGGGTTGCGTAAAGGTCAGCTGTCGATAATGATCCATACGGGTTCAAGGGCGGTGGGTCAACACGTGGGTAACTACTGGAATGATAAAGCCAAAAGCGCTTGGCCCGGTGGGGAGCGATACCCTAAAAGCGGTATTTTTCCTTTGTACGGGGATTTGGCGCGTGACTATCTTACGGCAATGAATACGGCGGCAAATTACGCGAATCTGAATCGTTTATTGTTGGCGGAAATTGTACGTCGGCGTATGCGAGAGGTATTTGGCAGCGATGTTGAAATGCCATTGGTTTTTGATGGGCCTCATAATATCGTGACGCAGGAGCATGACTGTTTTATTCACCGTAAGGGAGCAACGCCTGCACATGAAGGGCAGCCGGTGCTTATTCCTGGATCAATGGGGCATTCGTCCTATCTGATGATGGGGTTAGGTAATCAAAATTTTTTGTGTTCTGCCTCACACGGCGCTGGTCGAGCAAAACCACGGCATGAAATGTATCGGCTGAATCGCAATGGAAAGGATTTAGGACTTACTTGCGTTGACTGCATCACCCTTAAAGAAGATCGTCGGATTGAAGAGGCGCCGATTGCATACAAGGATATTGATGCGGTAGTGGATGTCCAGGTTCAGAATGGTATTGTGAGTCCGGTAGCGAAGATGAAACCGCTACTAACGTTTAAAGGATGATAAGAAATGATCACTAAAGCATTTGAAATTAATAAAATTAATTTTCAAAAATAACAAAACAACGCTTGGCTTTTTCAGGAAGTATGTTTTAATTACCCACATTGATTACTGATACACATTATTTGGAGCAACACATGATTTCCATTCATTGGCATAAGACAGAAACGAAGACTTCGGCGCGTATGCGTTGTTGTTCCGTATTGTCTGTGTGTTGTGCCAAGAATAATCATAGAAATAATGTTGTGGGGAAGAACCTCCTCAGCTAATCGCTTGACCGAAAGGGAAGGCGATACAGCCTTCCATTACAGGGTCAGCAGTAAATGCTAAAACCCCGGAAGGCTAAAACCTTCCGGGGTTTTTTATTGCCTCATGAAAAGTGACGTGGTTTAAAAATAATACGTACCGATGCCTGAGTGGTCTAAAGGGGTGGATTGCAAATCCATTGTTCGTCAGTTCGAATCTGACTCGGTACTCCATCATTTGATGGGAGAGTTTATGCGCTTATAGCTCAATGGGTAGAGCATCCGACTTTTAATCGGGTGGTTGAAGGTTCAAGTCCTTCTGGGCGCACCAGTTAACATAGATATTTGTTTTAAGGAGAACGTCATGAGTTATCAAGATGACATTGATGGTATAGCCATACTCTCAAATAATTGAGAGTAACAAAAAGTACAGCGCGGGATTGGCATAGTGGTCGTGCAGTAGCCTTCCAAGCTACCTACAAGGGTTCAATTCCCTTATCCCGCTCCAATTAACCCAGTAAAATTTGGCAGATAGCACTCCCGGTGAGCGCACTCGGCTGTTAACCGAGATGGAGGCAGGTTCGAGTCCTGCTCTGCCAGCCATATTATGGTGGACGTAGATCAATTGGTAGATTCTCGGCTTGTGATGCCGACGGTTGCGGGTTCAAGTCCCGTCGTTCACCCCATTTATTCCTATCCATATGGAAGATCACAATTAGGCTCGCGGTATGTAAGTACCGTAGAGTGAGTTAAGATATGAAAATACATATATTAAGTGATCTTCACATCGAGTTTGAAGATTACACCTACCCTGCCTGCGATGCCGATGTGGTTGTATTAGCAGGAGATATTCATGCCAAGGACAAAGGTGTAATTTGGGCCGCTGAGAATATCCCTAATATTCCTGTAATTTATGTATTGGGGAATCACGAATACTACGGGAAGGCGCATCCAAAATTTATTGGTGAAATAAAAAGTAGAGCACAAGGCAGCAATGTTCATGTACTTGAAAATGACCATGCCAAGATCGATGGTGTGAACTTTATTGGTTGTACGTTATGGACGAACTTTGAATTGTTTGGTGATCCGAGGATCGCGGGTTATCAGTGCCAGCAGGTAATGAATGACTATAAAAAAATCCGTAAGTCTCCCAGGTATTCTAAACTACGCTCTCTAGATGTTGCTATTATTCATGCGAATTCACTAAGATGGTTAGATAAAACACTCGAAGCTCTAAGCGGGGATACCAATGTTGTGGTTAGCCATCATGCTCCAAGCATTTATTCCGCGCCAGTGAATAAGAGGACGGATATTACGACGTCCGCATATGTTTCGGATTTGGCAGAGTTGGTCTCAATGCGGGAGCCGAATTATTGGATTCATGGGCATCTTCACAATAGTTCAGAGTACGATATGGGGAATTGCAAAGTATACTGTAATCCGAAAGGGTATCCTGGTGAGGAGAACCCCTATTATGATCCTTACAAATGTATTGAGATTAATGGACGGAAAGAGAGAGATTCCAACTCTCACGTTATCTTATGATGACCGACAACTCGCATGATAACTATATAATTTTACTAGCATTTATAAACACCAATAAAAAACCCGGCGTCTTTCGAAGCCGGGTTAAATATGAGTATTGTTCGGCCTTAATCTGCCGATCATAATCGTGCGCGTCAAATGATTGTTAGTTCTGATAAATAAGAATAACGTGATGCGCTTAAGTGTGACGTTTTCTAAATATCCTCAGTGATATGAGAATAGCTTAGCATAATTATTCTCAATGCCAAGAGTAGTGCTCCAGTATTTTCAAAACCATAGAAATATATTGGGTGATTGCTCGTTTTATTGTCATGAATTATTTATTAAACGAAAAAAAGTCATAGGTTAAGGTAATAAAAATATTCCTATATACCGGAACGAACTATCTCTACATCTAACCAATCTTAACGAAAATCCATGGTGCTTTCAGTTGACACGTGTTGTTGTAAATCTATATGATTGCCCCATGAAAAATATTAACGCGTATTCATCAGTTATTCACCGACAGTCAATGCATATTTGGCTGGGAGAGATGCTGCTTACGTGAAATGATTAAGCCCAATCACTAAGAAAGCTCTCCCAGTCTGACTGCGAGGGCTTTTTTATTGTCTGAAAATTTTGGTTTCCAGACAGATGGGGTAATTATCACTGGCAATGCAGCGAAAGAAAGATCGCAGATAAATCAATTAGTTGAAATTAAAAGAGAGATTAATGGAACATGGATGGTGTGATATTTGTAGGGCTCCAAGCAAGCGGAAAAACGTCTTTTTATCTCAACGAATTCTATCGGACTCATATTCGCTTAAGTATGGATATGTTGAGGACGCGGCATCGCGAATCACTGCTTATTGATGCATGTTTGGCGTCGAAACAGCCATGTGTCATTGATAATACAAATCCTACAATAGCGAATAGAGAGTCGTATATTCGTAAGTTTAGGGCGAATAGGTTTGATGTCGTAGGATACTACTTTCAGTCTTCGCTCAATGAATGTCTTGAGCGAAATTCAAAACGAGATGGAAAATGCCGTATTCCTGATGTAGGGGTGCGAGGAACCTACAATAAATTGGAGCTACCGAAATACGCGGAGGGTTTTGATCGGTTGTACTATGTGGCGATGAAGGAATCTCGCTTCATAATAAAGGAGTGGATAGATGAAGTTTGATGAATTAGATAAGAAAATGCGGGTATTCGAAACTGCACATGATCACAGCGTGTTACCAGGAATATACATGGTGGCACGTATTGATGGGCGATGTTTTACAACCTTAACGAAGGATAAGCATAAGTTTGATGCACCCTATGACATTAGGTTTAGGGATATGATGGTCGAAACGGTGAAACACTTGATGCAGTGCGGATTCAATGTACTCTATGGCTACACGCAGAGCGATGAGATTTCACTGCTTCTTGATCTAAATGAAAATACGTTTGAACGAAAAGAGCGAAAACTTAATTCTGTTCTAGCGGGAGAGGCGAGCGCTAAATTTAGTCTATTGCTTGGTGATCTAGGTGTGTTCGACAGCCGAATCTGTCAGTTACCGAATCGACAGTTAGTGACCGATTATTTTCGATGGAGGAACGAAGATGCGCATCGAAATGCACTGAATGCTCACTGTTATTGGAGTTTACGAAAAGAGGGTGAGACACCAAGAGCCTCAGCGGCGACCTTTACTAAAATGTCAGTTGCGGAAAAGAACGAATTTCTGTTTCAAAAAGGCATAAATTTCAATGATCTACCGAGTTGGCAAAAGCGGGGTATGGGGGTCTATTGGGAGACTTATGAAAAGGATGCTGTTAACCCTAAAACAGGGCAGGCAGTGAAAGCCCAAAGAAAGCGCCTCAAAGTTGATCTGGACCTTCCAATGAAAGATCAATACAGCGATTTTATTGGCAGTATCCTGTCAAATGTGCCTAGTTACCTTCACTCTATGAGGCAAGGTAACTAGGCAAGATTGATGAGGCAGAAATGATTAGAAAGCCATCATAATAAGGAGATAAGATGATACACCTAATTTGTGGTCCAATAGGGGCCGGGAAAACAACGTATGCTCATGAAATTGCCGCTACGCATAATGCTATTCGTTTTTCCGAAGATGAATGGTTAAGCGAGTTATTTGTACCTGACGCACCGGAAGGCTTGCTTAGTGAACCCATGTCGGTGGTTGGCGCTTGGGCAGGGGAAAAATACGAACGTTGTAGGGATCATATCTGGCGTATTTGCCAACAGCTACTGGATCAAGGTATCTCTATTGTATTGGATGGTGCAGCGGCGAATAAAGAGCAGAGGGATTTTGTTCGACATAAGGCAACCGAGAGTCGTGTTGGATTTCAGCTTCATTATGTGACTTGTGATCCAGAAGTACGCCAACAGCGGGTATTCGATCGCAACCATGAGCAGGGCCTAACATACTCACTAGAGGTTACACCTGATATATTCGCACATGTAGAAGTCTCCTTTGAACCGCCGAAAAACGAGGAGCTCAATGGTACTATTGTGGTGGAGACGTGATATAACGTGAGGCCCATGCCGCAATGGTAGTCGCGACGTATTCAGAATCTGCTGCTTTAGATAGTAAATGATCCGCATCGTCCAAACTGATAAAACTTTTTGGGTGTTTGGCGTTACGGTATATCTTCTCGGCTTCGTTTATTGACACGGTTTGATCAATCGGGGAGTGGAATACCAGCAGTGCTTTTTTAAGGCTGCTGATGCTTTGCTCCTGATCATGATGTGCTAGGTCATCAAGAAACTGTTTTTTAATGGTAAAAGGCCTTCCGGCTAAACTGACCTCGGCTTGCCCTTCTGTTTCGATTTTATCGATGTCACAGGAGAATTGCTTGATGACATGGTGTGGGTCGGAAGGTGCCCCAATGGTGACCACTGCGAGTACTTCGGGGATCGATTTTGCCGCGGCGAGCACCGCTGCGCCCCCAAGACTATGACCAATGATCAGTGACGGTGCGGAATACTGCTTCCGTAGATAATCTGCAGCGTATACTAAATCCTGAATGTTGGATGAAAAATTGGAATTAGCGAAATCACCGTCACTATTCCCTAACCCAGTAAAGTCAAAACGCAGTACCGCGTAGCCTTTCGATACTAAGGCGCGAGCGATTCTTGACGCGGCGGCGATATCTTTGCCACAGGTAAAGCAATGGGCAAACAACGCAAAGGCTTGTGGGTCGGTATCAGGTGTTTCTAATAGTCCTGCGATGTTTAACCCATCGGTACCCTGAAACTCCAGCTTAATACGGCGTTTGCTCATGATATTCCTCTTTATTGGCTTTTCGTTAACTCGTCGGTGCCGACAAATTTCATGGAGATTGAATTTACGCAATGTCTAACGTTCTTTTCGGTTAACCTTTCTCCGGCAAATACATGCCCTAGATGTCCATCACATTGTGCGCAGAGTATTTCCGTGCGCTGGCCATCTGCATCTATCTTATGTGTCACAGCGTCTGTAATTTCGTCATCGAAACTTGGCCACCCACAACGTGAGGGGAATTTGTCTTCTGAGCGGTAAAGAGGCGCATCACACTGTCGACAATTATAGGTGCCACCTTCAAAAAACTCATCATACTCGCCAGTAAAAGGGCGCTCAGTACCCTTATCAATAATGACGTGGCTTTCTTGTGGGGTAAGTTTGTTATAAGTTGTCACGGTAATTCCTCAATGTCATTTGACTAGAGAGTGTACATGTTTGTGTATTACTCTCTAGTGACCTGCACGTTATCAATTATAGTTCGGCAGCGGGTACATATTTAATCGAACGCCACAGCGAATCTGCTTCAGCAATATTACCACTTATATCTTTATTCCAAAGCGATTGGACTTTTTTATCAAGATTTAGATAAAGACTTCCATCAACCACGGAATAAACGTTGGGGTCACCGTAGAATTTCTTGCCAAGGGATGCGCCATAGGCACAGAAACCGCCATAGGCAGGTAAATACTTACTGGGGTTTGTGTCGAATGTTGATTTGTTCTCTGCATTACTAAACGCGTAGATGTTGTCTTGATAGATGGTTAGGTTGTGACCATTACCTCGGGTGGGGCCGTTTTTTTGTTGGTATGATACTAGGTCGTAGCCACCCACCGCGATGGCAATCGTTGAGTGATCTGCCGCCGATACGCCCCCCGATAGTAGAGCCAGTGCTGTTGTGATGGCTATTAACAACTGTTTGATTTTCATGGTATTTATCCTCGTTAGGGGTAGATTAATGGGTGGTTTGTTGTTGGAAGTAATGCTCTAAGTCGGTGAATCCACCAATATGTGTATCGTCCATATAGATTTGTGGAACGGTACGGCGACCGGTGTCTTCTATCAATAGTGCCCTTAGTGCTTGGCTCCCATTGACGTCGTGTTCGCGGTAGGTGATTCCTTTGCTAATCAGCAATGCTTTTGCTGCAACGCAATAGGGACATGTTTGGGTTGTATAGATATCAACAGTCATCAGGTTCTCCGTTATCGCTAAGGGCTGGGTAGTGAGTCGATGAGAGTATGATATGCATCTGAATAAATACGATCTATAATCAATCGTCGTTATTAATAGTGAGATCGTCTCATGCCGGTATTATCTGAAATACTTTCGAGCATAAAAGCCAAAGGTAGTGTGTACTTTTGCGACAAGCTCGACCCACCCTGGAAACTAGTCGAAAATATGGCGTTCTCTGCGGCTTTTCACTACGTGCGCGGAGGGAGATGTTGGATTGAGTTTGCGGGTGAGAATTTTTTGTTGGGTCCGGGTGACTTAGCATTTGTAGGTCGGGGAGGTCCGCATGTTCTATCGAGTTCCAAGGGTGGCCTTGGCGAGAATGAGGATGCTGCTTCAACCCATCTGCTATGTGGTTATTTCAGTTTTAGGGACCCTATACCGTCGCCGCTCGATGATGCGATCCCGCCAATATTAATATTGAGATCAGATGAAATCTCGAGTCTTCCCTGGCTAAAAACCACCTTAGAGCACCTGAGTTCGGAGTACAATTCTCAAACACCGGGTGCGATGGTCGTGGTTAACAAATTAACCGAAGTGGTGCTTGTGGAATTAATTCGTTTTCATATTCATAAAGAGGGTTCTCATAATTTTATTGCAGCGCTATTTGATCCACAAATAGGACAAGCGTTAACGTTAATGCATAAGCATCCTGATACACATTGGACGCTAGAATTATTAGCGTCCAAGGTCGCTATGTCGAGAGCCGCATTTGCACGACGATTTAAAGAGATGGTTGGGCAAACGATGTTTCAGTATTTAACCACGGTAAGAATAAGGGTTGCCTCGGATCTATTGCGATATTCGCAGCAGCCTGTTGCGGATATTGCCGAAGCAGTGGGCTATGTGTCTGATATGGCGTTTGCTAAAGTGTTTAAAGATCAAATTGGAGTAACGCCGGTGGCTTGGCGTAAAGAGTATCGGGCAGGTCTTAAGGAAAAACAGGGCTAGTCTTTGGATTTAGCTATATGAACCGAAATATATAGATAGCCTCCCCCAGAAAACAGTCTGGGGGGCATGACTTACGCCAATTTAGTGTTGTGAGATAAAGGCTTATTTTCATGTAAGAGATATCTCACAATACTGTCATCCATTTACGCCAAAGTAGTAGGAATATCTCTGCTTGTTTCATTAAGTGATTGATATATAAGGATATTACAAAATTGGCTTGGCACTGGGTAGCATTAAGGTATTTCTACCCCATTGAGCGGCGTCAGAATATCGATAAAGTAGGCTCCGTACTCAAGGAGACAAGAGCAAAGGATGTTGCTCTGCACAACAGGATGTTGTGTTGAAAGGATAGTGATATAGGGATATATCGACACGGAAGTAATAAAACAGGATGTTTTAGGAGTGGTAAGTGCGTTTCCAGGGATTTGGAGGCCATAAGGACATTGCTGCTAGGGATTGCTGGCAATTTGCACACGGTGAGTGCGAGGATATTATCAAGGAAAACTATGTATTCTATACATAGGTGTGTGATGAGGGATATTCGTTATGGATGACGAAGAAGGAATTTGGAGTATGCGAGGCTGGGCTGGCAGTTGTGCGGCCCGTCGCATTCTATATGTGTCGTTTTACTTTCCCCTGATGTTATTCCGTGCTTTTCTTTTGAATACCCAGCTATTGCTAAATCTAGGTAACTCGTTCATTGAATGTGAAGGAGATAGAGCGCCTGACGGTACGGAACCCCTTCCTCGTAGAGATTAATTCGGTAACGGCTTTACGGTAGTGGCTCTGTTGTTGCGTGAGTGAATGGAATTCACCAGAAGCCAATTTTACGGTGTGAGAGATTGGCTATTTTGTTTGTAAGAGATATCTCACAATCGTGTCATCCTTTTGCGCAATATGTGTAGGAAAAACTCTCGATAAATATATAAATTATTGATATATAACAATATATTCGGTTTCTCTGGCTTGTAGGAGCGTGTGGGGATATTACCACCCTATTGAGCGGCGTCAGAATATTGATAAAGTAGGCCCCGTACTCAAGGAGACAAGAGCAAAGGATGTTGCTCTACGCAGCAGGATGTTGTGTGAAAGGATAGTGATATAGGGATGTATCGACACGGATGTAAGTAAAAGGATGTTAGGGAGTAGTTAATGCGTTTCCAGGGATTTGGAGACCATAAGGACATTGCTGTCATGGATTGCTGGCAATTTGCACACGGTGAGTGCTGGGATAATATCAAGGAAAACTATGTATTCTATACATAGGTGTGTGATGAGGGATATTCGTTATGGATGACGAAGAAGGAATTTGGAGTATGCGGGACCGGGCTGGCAATTGTGCAGCCCGTCGCATGCTGAATGACCCTATCTATTTTTATTTCAAATTAGTTATTCCAAAAATGCTACCCTCTTGATCTGTATCTACCTTTACTTCGTGATCCATAGAGATAGCCTGTATCCATGTATACCCCGTTTATGCAAATCGAGCCAACAACACGCTGTAATTACACCTGTGGATTTTGTGCCGGTCGTTCACTTCCCCAAGTAGACATGTCATTAGAGACCTTTCAAACCATTATCGATAATGTAGATCATTTAGAGCATGTCGAACTGCAAGGAGAAGGGGAGCCTCTGATGAACCCACACTTCTTCGACATGGTTACTTTGTTGAGGAAAAAATTTCCTGATGTACTTATCTCGATGATTACCAACGGTAGCTTATTTACGGATGAACATATAGAGCAGCTGTTGAGCCATGGTATTAACAAAGTCATGGTGTCCATGGAATCTGCCGATCCTGTAATGTTTAGGATGATTCGTGGTGGGAAATTATCAAGAGTGGAGCGAGGCTTGGCGGCGCTTGTTAAAACTAGAGATGCTTCTAGGAAGCAGCTGCCGGAGATCGGGCTTTCGATCACTGTACTCAAAAAAACGGTTGATCAGCTTGACGCTATTTCGGGGTTTTATCGTCGATTGGGCCTTGATGGTGGCGTAACACTGCAGCTATTAAATGGGATGAATTGTTATACTCAATATTATGACGATGAGATGTTAGCTCAAATACCTAATAAATCGGATGTCGCACGATTTAACCAACTCGCAAATACCCCTGCAATGCAATCCAATTTGTCTAAGGCTGGCTCGGTGCCAGGATTCTACCAACACCTTTATGCTCAACCTTCTGCCAAACCTACTTGTCCGTGGCTAGAGAATGGATTATATGTTGCGGCGAATGGCACCGCTTGTTCTTGTTGTATGATAAAGGATAGCAACGATGGTTTTGAGATATTTAATAAAGAGAATGTTTCTGAAATATCCAGGCAACGGAGTGCAGTGTTAGCGACTCTCTATTCAGGAAATATCCCAAAGGCGTGTAGTGAATGCGGTACTGCTAATAAGGTGGTTAGTTATGCGCGCAATGTTGGCTAATGATTGCGTGTTAGATGACGGGTGTGTGGGTGTGCTTAGCAAACCAATCAATAAAGCGGCGTTGCTGAAAACGTTAGCTAAGCACTTTGAAGAAAATACCGAAACCTAATTAATTCAAATCTTCTAAGGCAAACCAGAGAACAAAGGTATGTTGTTTACCTGTGAGCAGTCTCGTAAGCAGACCGTTTTTGAGATAAGCGCGACCCAAGTAGAGCCCCGGAGCAACGAGCCGAATTTCATCGCGTACCGCGCGGGCGATCACAATGTTCGAGCTTTCGTAGTTCAGTGCAATAACAGGCATACCGTCATTGGTCAGGCTATTATCGACAATGCTCACGTCGGCGCTTACGTTATTAAAGGAGAAAGGGGTGGTGGGAAAAATTTTATTGGTTAGCGTGGTTGCCCCCAATGCATCGGTAATAAATACTTTTCCGCCCCAAAAAAAATTGAGCAGGTTAGAAGGGCCTTCGAGACCTGGAATGGGTAGAGGTAACCCGGTGAGAAGCAATTCTTCTCCTGGATTACTGGTACTTGGGATTTCGAAGGCGGTACCGGTAGTATAGACCTCGGTGAGCTCTGAGCCGCTGAGACCTTGTAAATCGTCTAAAGATGTAGGGTATACGTCGATAGCTTGTACATTGGTTGAAATACAAAAAAAAGTGAGGGCAATAAGTAGAAACTTAGCGTGATTGCGATTTTTCATGGGCTTTCTCATGGTTAATGAATGTCTAGCGGCACGTTGTACCATTCTTCATTCATTGTTGGTTACCCTCCTTGCGGAGGGGTATCGCTAACCTGTAGTGCCAAATTGCTGTGTCTCAAATTCAAGCGTCTCGCCATCCGCCGGGATATGATAACGATCATCCCATTGGCGTATATGTATCGCGTGTTGCAATTCATCCCGTTGAACAGGGCAATGATCCAAGGCTTCAAGGTGATTGGCGACAACGACCTTGTCGGTAATTTCACCCATTGATATCGCGTCTTCGAGTCCCATAATAATGTCTCCACCGATATCCATGTTGGCCCCTCCGGCGGGAATCAGTGTGATGTCGGGATTGTGGTGGGCGATGCAGTGACGCACGTCATCGGTCAATAGGGTATCCCCAGCCAAATATAGACTGGGTTCGTTGGGAATGTTTATCACGTATCCGTAACCATGGGCCATCATTTTACCCACTAACCCTCTGCCATGAAGGCAAGGAATAAGATCTATGCTGCCAGAAAAGAAAGGGTTGCTTGCCTCTGTTGATAGCGGAATTACCTTTAGCCCTTTTTTCTCCAAATAAGCGACGTCGTCGACAGGGCAGTATACGGGGATGGCTTTTTCTCTGAGCCATGTAATACCAACGCGATCCAGGTGATCAAAGTGTCCTTTTTGACAATGCGTGATTAAACAATGAGTGACCTTTTCGAGAATGGCGTCGCATTCTTTAGGCAGGGCTACCAAGGGGTTTTTTCGATGCTGCAAGGTGAGATATTTGAGAGGAGGGATGGAGCCCTGAGGTGCAAGCATGGGGTCCACTAAGATTACTTGTTGGTTAAATTGAATGACGATAGTGGCATTGCGTAATTGGGTGATTTTCATGGTGAATCCTAATGTAGCCTGTAGTTTTTGATCATCTAAGGCCTATTGTATGAAGATGAGTGCGGCGCTATTATGGCTGCTTAAGACATAAACCATACAATTCCAGACGTTATTCTAGTACTGCTGTATAGGGATCGGTGATATGAAAATTGGTTTGTTGGTGTACCCCGAGTGCATTGCGTCAGGGTTATTGGCGTTTGCGGAGTTACTGACGGTGGCAAATCAACGGGCAAATAAAGTCTGTTTTGATATTGCCTGGGTTGGTTTGGACACCGATGCAGTTACATTGCATGTGGGGGACGGGCAACCCATATTGAGCCTGGCGCCGACGGTTGTATTGAGTGATATTGTTAGCGCTAAGGATGCATTGGATGTTCTTGTTGTTCCTGGCTTTTGGACCTGCTCTCAACGTGATGTGACACAGGCGCTACTTGATAAGTCTGCGCTTGTTGGGGAGTTGACGAACTTGCCCGCCAGTACCCAATTATTATCTTATTGCACTGGGGTATGCTTGGCAGCAGAGGCGGGGAAATTAGATAAACTCACCGCCACATCAACGTGGTGGCTAGCGGGTTTTTTGCAGCAGCGGTATCCCTTGGTGAATTGGCGGTTTAATCATACCTGCATTACACACTTTTCTGCTAATGATAGCGGTGGAGCTACTGCATCGGGAGTAAATGGTTATCTTCCGATGGCTCAGCAACTTATTGAGCAGCATTGTGGAGAAGATATTTTGCGGGATGTGGTTGATGTGATGGTGATTCCCCGCCCGGAGAAAATGCAACAGCCTTTTCAGGTGATTAATTTAATGGAATTGGATGATCCGCTGATGCGCAAAATTTACGTATGGGTGGAACAGCGACCTGCAGCGGAGTTGTCGATGTCTGCATTATCCAAAAGTCTCAATCAAACTGAACGCACCTTGTCGAGAAAAGTTAAAAAAGCCACGGACCTTTCTTGTGCACAATTTATGAGATTGGTGAAATTGCATCAAGCGAGTGACATGCTGATTTACAGCTCCCTTGGTGTAAACAGCATTAGTCATGCATTGGGCTTTTCGGACGATGCCTCCTTTCGGCGCAGCTTCAAAAAAGTGACGACCTTTGCGCCCGGAGAATATAGGACATTATTTAAACGGTAATTATTCAGGTGAACATTAGCGGGGAGGCTGAAAATTTTCTATGTATTTCCGATGAATGTTAATGATGTCATTATTTTTGATAAGAGATTGAATGGCGCTCTTTAGCTGGTCAATGATATCGCTATTCATGTGTGGTTGAATTTTTGAACACTGTAGCCAGGCTTCTTTAGTGTTCACCAATAGGTAATGGTTCTGATGATCGAAGAATTGCTCAATGTTATCTTTTCCTCCGATAAACCCATCAATTTTTCCACTGGCAAGCATTTGTAGCGCATCTTCATAGTCGTTGAGTTCTTTTTTGATTATGTTGTGATTGTTCTCAAAGCGCTCCCCATAGTGTGCGGACCGTAACTTGCCCACGATTTTTCCCTCGAACGATTCTACATTATTCAATGTGATGCGATTTTCTGGGCGACTAAAAGGATTGGTTATGATGATCACTTGTTTTTTTACGATCATTTCAACCTGGGAGTATTGCTTTTTTCGATCGATAGAGGTGAAAAATATTGCGCAATCAATCGTGCCATCCTCCATGCCATTAATCATTCTCTTATAGGGCAATAGCGTGATGGTGTTGTCGATCTTGCTTACATCCACTATGCGTCGGGTGATGTCATTATAGATTCCTGAAGGGGTACCGTCAGTATTTCTATATCCGTAGGGTTTGCCTATTTCGATGACGGCGAGATTAACTGTCGAAGAGGCAGCGCTGAATCCACTGCTCACAGAGGTAGATACAAAAAGGATGAATTGCAGAAAAAACATCGTGGCGATGTATTGTTTGGGTTGTTGCATAATACTCGGGCCAACGACAGCAGGTTTACATGAAGGCTAGATCAAAAATGATGCTTTTTCAATCTTTGACGAAATGGACTAACTGTTCCATATGTTACTGGATTTAAAGCAGTATTTATAGAGTGCGAAGTATTGAAAGAACAGTAATGGTCCTACGAGTATGATTAATACGGCAATGGTGACATAGAGCTCTTCTGGTGATACCGAGTTGCTCCAATCCCCTGCGTAAATGGAATACAAGTCATAAGTTAGACCCACCGGTATTGCACAACCCCACCATTGTCTGAAAAGTATTTTTTTGTTATAGGAAAAGCCAAAGATACCGAGAATAATGATGCCATAGATCAGAATTTCGCTGGCCATTTCCGTGGAAACCATGTCGTCATCGAAGAGTAAAGATGTAATCGAAAGGCATTCGGCGACAAGAAAGAACCAGAAAAATACTTTCCACCACTTTTTGGACGGCACGAGGTCATCGTCAAGCGATACATCTGAGGATGGTGGAGTGTAAGGGTTTTTCATAGGATGTTAACTCCTTCATTTCTTGGCGCTTTTGGGCGCACATAACATCTGCTACGATGGTCTCTTGTCTACCTCAAAAAATAATAAAGGACAAATCATGGAATTGCACGGTCGTCGAGCTAACTTTTTATTGTGTTGCGTTATTGGGTTTGTCTTATCTGGGTGTGCGCCACGTCCAGACCCTGATGTTAGTGCGGAGCTGGCAAGGGTATATGGCGAGTGTACTTTTACGTTAAATACTACGTTATTGGATATGCCTGAAATCGCGGTCACCGATGAACGCTATCAGATGATTCAATCTATTGTGGATGGACTTGTTAAAGAGCGTTACCAACAGTTCCCTTGGAAAGTCCATACCAAACTATTCGAATACCCTGTGCCAAATGCGTTTACCACTGGTGGTGGTTATCTTGCGGCATTCACCGGGGTATATGCGATGGCGGATGATGAAGCGGCGTTAGCCGGTGTGATTGCTCATGAGCTATCACATATGGCGACGGTTGATACGATGGAGATTGCTACCTACCTTGAGAGCATGTTAGCGCTTCAGCTGGCGCAAAGTGGGGTGAGCGGGGAATATGATAGCGGGCAGGCGCTACGGACAGTGGTAGATTTCTGCCTGGCAATACCCGGTCTAGTTGATAGAAAGTGGAAGGATGATCTAAATACCGTTGAGAATAGCGATGTAGATGCTGTCTACGGGGATGGCGCTGTTCCACATATTCCTTATACCTACAGTGATGATCCAGAGAGTGCCTACTATTCGGAATCGAGAGATCCTGAGGGTGTAGCCCGCCAGAGTGCGTGCAATATCAATGATCGGGAGGTGGTCGACGAATTCGTCATTATTAACCCTGATTACTATCTAACGAATTACCTAGACTCCGGCTCACTACCGCCCATTCCGGATAATCTTGGTGGCGGCATTGGAGGTTTACCAAGCACCGAGATCTTGTGGCAGACCCAGCCCTGGCTCCAATTTCAGCAGACGGCGTTTATGCGTTATGCCGAGTGTCAGGCAGATGAAGGCAGCATGCTGAATCTATTGGCAGCTGGCTATAACCCATTGGCGTTGAATCAATCTTTCGCACGCATGATTGATTTATTTGATATCGATGAGTCCACCAGTGATTGGCGGTTTATCAATCACCCGTCCCTTGGTCAGAGAATAGAAGATAATAGAGCGTATATTGCTAGCAATACGGATGTGTTGCCGAGCCTGTCTGAACTGGATTCTCCCGAGAACGGGTTTTCACCCTATGTATTTTTGGTCGATCAAATTGAGGCCTTTGAAACGGCAAGAGATGTTGCGAGAAGCGACTTGTTCGTTGGAAAGAGCGCTCAATTACGATCGAATACGGCGTCGGCGCAGGTTGATCAGGCTGCATTTGAGCCAATAACAGCCGTTGATCTTGCGGTATTGTTGATGGAGGAGTTTTCCATGCAAACTCAACGTAGATCACAGATAGGTCAAACTCAGGACGAGAGTAAGTGTGAGGTGTATTCGCGGGTTTATGAGAAGTTGACAGGCAAATCGCCCTTAGCCTGCCGAGTGGCAGACTAAGGGCGTAGACTAGTTCACTTTTTTCAAGAAACAGGTCAGTAGTACAATGCGTGTACCGTTGACGCGGCCTTCAATATGTTCTGGGTTGGACGTCAGTGAAATATTCTTCACCGTGGTGCCACGCTTAGCGGTGAAGTTGGCACCCTTAACCACAAGATCCTTAATTAAGGTAATGGTGTCACCGGCTTGTAGTTGAGCACCATTGCTATCAACACACGGGGTGTCGCCATCATCGTCTTCGCTAATGCCTGATTCTGCCCAAGCCCGTACATCATCCTCAAGGTACAGCATATCGATAAGGTCTTGTGCCCAACCCTCAGAAGAAAGTTGCTTTAGCGTTCTCCATGCCATTACTTGAACGGCGGGTTCTGGGCTCCACATGCTGTCGTTAAGGCAGCGCCAATGATTGGGCTCTAGTGGTTGATCGCCTGCTATTTGCCCCTTACAGCGGTCACATAGCATGACACTTTGTTCTGGGCTACTGTCGGAAGGGGTCACTTCGTATACGGACAGAGCGCTATCTGAGGCGCACAGCTCACATTTTGAGTCGCAGCGGGTCAAAAGAGTTTGTTCGGTTGTCATGGACGATGCCTTTTTATCGCGGATGCTGCCAAAAATTAGAAGCGGTAACCAAATACCCCTAGGTATTCAGTGAAGTCGAATTCTTGTGCGGCTTTATCACCTTCGGAGCTCGTCACTACGTCTGGCATATTGATGTGACCATGCTTAATCATGTACCTGAAGAAGAAATCCTCTAAGAAAGAAATCTCAACACCGGCTTTAAGGGCGTAACCGTAACCGGAGTAATGAAATTCATCATTTTTCTCGCGATCTAAAAGCGTGACATTGGTTCTAGGATACAGTACCCCTGCGCCGCCGCCAGCTACCCAAGAAAAGTCTATGCCCTTCACCGGCTGCCAGAATGAACGATAGTACTCGCCTTCCAGCGCGATATAGTTCAGTCCATCAGTATGTTCGTACCGTAGGAAGTCTTCTGTCAGTACTTGTGTTCCGCTTTGTGTGGTGCCTTGAATTTCACCCTCAATTTCAACGGTTTGGTCTTCAACGACAACATATTTCATATGGTCGATAACAAAAGAAAGGGAGACATTGTCCGTTAAGAAGTAGCCAACACGTAAGTTGGTCTGAGGGATGCTGATGCGCCCAGGATTGAGAAAGTCGTCGAGCCAACCGCCGCCTTCGACATCAGACTGTCTGTCTTCAGCTTCTACGTCTTTTAGTGTGAAATTGTGGTCATCGCCTTCAAATTCGATGTCACTCTCGGAATAGTCGGCATTGTTCCAACCCCATGCGAAATACCATTGTCCTGCTTTGCGGTACGACTCGGCGTGAACGGTGGAAATGCTGGTCGCTAATAAGAGTGTTGTTGCTGCAATCGATAACTTCTTTAACATAATAATAAATGCGCATAATAGTGGGTGTGTTTAGAGGTCGCGATTATATCCGCTGATAGGTTCTGTGGCTATGACTCATGCTTACAGCTGGGTTGTTTTTGATCAAAAATGAGCTCTGGTATTGATTTGGGCCATTGGTCTGACGGATATTTGTTCGGTCATTTTGGCCAAAAACTATCAATGGGCGCCGGTTTTGTCATTGCTGGGTTTGTTTAATTCACCATCATGTGAATAGGCAGTCATTTTTTTGTAACCCAAATGTGACCGTATGTAAAAGCGCTAACTTACTGATTCTAGTTGATTAATCGTTGTACATAACACAAAAGTAGTAGTCGTATTTATTTAATTATGCAAAACAATTGCAAAATATTCTCGAAATGCCCTTTTTGCCTGATGGATTTATCGGTAAGCTGTAAGCAGTGTACAAGTTAGTACTGCTATGCTAATAATTAGCCTGATTAAAAAATAATCATATTCCGGCTGGGAATGGGTAAATAAGAACAACAATAATAAATGCGCTCGTTACACCCACGCCTTCTTTTGGCGACGTATCGAACATAATTTTCATTGGTAGTTCATGCCTGCTATACGATACTTCTGTATCTGTGTAGTGCTCCTGGTGGTGTTAATTGAGGAGAAGGTAATGTTTTCGCAATGGCGTCAACACATACAGCGTGTGAAATCGGTGGCCATGGTCAGTGTTATTGCTGGTTTGGTAATGGGCCCATCTCTTAGTCACGCAGTGCTTACTGATAGCCTAGGGATAGGTAATGCTAAGGCGCTTAGTCTTGCGCACGCGGTAACGGCAGATCCACCTGGAATTGATTCGATTCACTTTAATCCCGCAGGCCTAGTTAAGCTAAAAGGCCGTCAGCGTCAGATTAAGGTTATCTCTGGTAGCTTTGATATTACATTGGAGCTGGGGGATTATAATCAGCAGCGTAAGAACCTATTGGAACAGGCCGATACGTTTTATAACGATGCTAATTTTCCTATTGAATTAAAAGAGGACTATTTCTACGACGAGTCCCATAACTCGACGAGTGAGACAGAAGGCGCATCGATGATGATGCCGTTTTTCGGAATGCAGGATTTGCCTGTTCTTCTTTTTCCTATTGGGGGAGCGTCATATTCTGCACCAGAGAGTAACGTGACTTTCGGAACGAATGTATATACACCGCTGGCAGCAGGTTTTTATCGAGCGGATGATGATCCAGGTCGATTTATTGGGCAGCGTTTATCATTTATGTTGTTGACCTACTTTTCACCGTCAATTGCCGTACAAGTTACTGATGAGTTTTCTTTTGGAGCGTCAATCAACTTCAACTATGCAGGGGTAGGTCTGGAGCTACCATTTAGATCTCCACATATCGGCATATGGGCTTTGCCGGGATTGCAAGACGGTGTGGGTTGTGAAGATGAAATTGATGGTCAGTTAGTGAATCTATGTGGTCAGCTTAACCCCTATGATGTTATTGGAACGCTATCGTTCGAAGTAGAAAAACAATTGGCATTTGGTTTTAACGTTGGTTTTTTGTGGGAGCCAACGCCGTGGTTTGCATTTGGGTTTGTATATCAATCACCTGTGTCGATGGCGATGGAAGGGGATTATCAGTGGGTTAATGAGCAGGGTTGGGTTGATTTTATTACACCTTTAGCTAACCCAGATCCGAACTCGGCGGACCCTTTAGCGCAAATTACAAAATTCGTCTTAGCAGGTATAGGTATTGAGGGTATTCCAGTGTCTGAGGGAACGGCATTTTTAGATATGGAAATGCCTGAGCACTATTCCTTTGGTGTGAGTTTGCAGTTAACACCTCAATTCAAAGTGAATGTGGATTATAAGTTTACGGCGTGGTCCGCTTGGCAGGGCATTCCGGTGGAGTTTTCTGAGTCCATTGATTTGTTGGCATTGGCCGGAGTTATCCAAAGTGATATGGCGACCAGTAACTCCCTTACCTTTCCCTTGGGGCTAGAAGATACATGGAACTGGGCAGCTGGATTTGAATATGCATATTCAGATCGATTAGATTTGCGCTTTGGTATCGAAGATCGACCCTCGTCAATTCCTGAAGAAGCCCGTAGCCCTTTGTTGCCTATCGGTAGTGGTTTATTTTATGGGTTAGGATTTGGCTATAAGCTGGATTCTGGAGCGCAATGGGATGTAGGGTTAGCATACTTCAGCTCTGAAGTTGAGATGCCCGGTGGATCTAGTCGTTTAGGTAACAGTAATGACGGTTCCTTGGTTATCTACAACCCGTTTCCAGGGCAAGATATCACCGCAACATTGGAAGTTATCCTGTTTGAAATGAGTTATCGGAGTGAGTTTTAGTTTTTCGATAACAAAATTAAGACATAAAAAAACCGCTTATGAATAAGCGGTTTTTTTATGTCTGGAAGAAATCACTGGCCAAGCTTATAGGCTTCTTCTGCCATCTTCAAAAAGCTCGGTGGTTCACCTGCGCCATAGACTTCCAACGCTGCGCCACTGACATAACCAGAACTGTCAGCTGCCAGGAATAAACAAGCATTAGCAATGTCAGCTGGTGTGGCCATACGTTTCATCGGTAAAGAGCCTTCGATTAATTCAATGCCTGCATCGCCACCGTAATGTTCACCTGCGGCTTCGGTTTTAATGAGACCAGCGATGATGGCGTTAACACGTACATTATCAATACCCCATTCTTGTGCAAAGGAGCGACTGACATTAATCAGTCCGGCTTTGGCTGCGCCGTACGCGGCTGTACCCGGAGATGCGCGCACGCCACTGACGCTGGCAATATTGATGATACTGCCGCCATTGGCTGTTTTGCACATGGCATGATAAGCCTGTTGTGAAAATATCATCGGTGCGATTAGGTTTAATCGAATAATGGCTTCGGTTAATTTTGACGGCGCATCGGCTGCGGCAACAGGAGGGCTGCCGCCCGCGTTGTTGATCAAAATATCGAGGCGACCGGTGGCTTCGATAGCAGAATCAATTAGTCCCTGTGATTGCTCTTCTTTGCGTACGTCGGCGGCGATAAATATTGCTTCTTTACCTGCCCCCTGAGGTAGTGACGCTGGCGCATTACGGCCGCATATAAATACGTTAGCACCGGCGGACAGGAATGCTTCGGCGATACCAAAACCAACGCCCTTGGTGCCCCCTGTCACGATGACAGTTTTGTTTTCGAAATTATGCATAATAAGCTCTTCGGTTTAACGAATTATTCTTTCGTACTATTCTTTAGTGCTGCGCTTGCGCAGATATTTCCACACGCCGCTAGCGCTACCTACCAGTGTGTCTCCACACCAGGCTTTGCCATCCACAAATGCCATGGTGGCGGTTGTTTCTACGATCGTACCAGTGGCGTGAATAAATTCACCTGGTACGGTGCCAGCGATAAAATTAGTTTGCATAGAAACAGTCACTACCGGATGGCCGCCGTCTTTTTGTAACGCAGCAGTCATACCCATCGCTTCATCTAATAGGGTCAACATTAGCCCGCCGTGGCCGCGATTATTGCCGCCAATATGCGTTTCTGTCATGACTAAACCTGCAGAGCCCTGCACATTGCCATTGTTGTCTTTCGCTTTTTTATAACTAAGAGGGCCGATATGCTTAGAAAATGGTGCGTATCCACCTTCGTCGAATCCTTCGGGAATTATTGCTGCCGTTTCGGTAATGGTTTCACTCATAATGTTTGTCTCCAGACATTGTTCGGTTAATTACCTGTGTTCTGATTATCTAAACATACGAAATTGTCGCCCAACTAATCGAGCGACAATTTCGGCTGGGTGTTACCCTTTTTCTAGAATGGCTGCGCCGGTGGGTACACCTGCCCCTGCTGTCACCAGTACATGGTTGACATCATTGACTTGGTTTACCGAAGTGCCACGAATTTGTCGCACCGCTTCTGCTATACCGTTCATACCGTGAATGTACGCTTCACCTAGTTGTCCGCCGTGAGTGTTGACGGGCAGTTTTCCGCCTCGGCTGATGTGTCCATCTTTCACGAAATCTTTGGCTTCGCCACGGTCACAAAATCCGAACGCTTCCAGCTGAGGCAATACCCATGGAGAGAAATGATCATAGAGACAGGCGACATCAATATCGTCTGGCGATAAACCTGCCATCTTGTAAATATCACTGGCGCAAGCATCAAATTCTGGAATGCCAGAAATAGATTCACCATAAAATGGCGTCATCATACGAGAATCTTTTACGATACTTTGACGTGCACTGGCAATTAATGCAGGTGTATTGGCAAGATCTTTGGCCTTCTCTGCGGTAGTGACCACAAAGGCTACGGCGCCATCACTTTCCTGGCAGCAATCCAGTAAACGTAAAGGGTCTGCGATCATGCGAGAATTTTGATGCTCTTCTAGCGTGATTGGACGTTCGTAGAAAAAAGCGTTGGGGTTGGTAGCAGCAAAATCACGCATGGATACTGCAACGCGACCAAAGTCTTCACTCGTAGCGCCAAATTCATGCATGTAACGACGGGCACTAAAGGCAATCCAAGCCGCGGGTGTCATAAATCCATAGGGAAAGTAATGACTGAAGTTAATGATGTTGGGGTCCATCGGGCTGGTGCTAAACAATTGTCCGCTACCAAAACGAAGGCCAGAACGTTCGTTTAATGCTCGATAAATAACAACGGTGTCACATAAGCCGGAGCTAATAGCTGTTGCAGCGTGTACAAATGGCCCGCAAGCAGCACCACCGCCGAATTCAGTGCGAGAGAAAAACTTTAATTCTTTACCGCCAATTTGGCGTAGAATTTCGTTTTCCCAGTTATTATCCATGCTAAAAGTAGCCATGCCATCAATGTCGGCGCCTTTGATACCGGCGTCATCCAGTGCGGCTTTAACCGCTTCAACGGCCAGTTGCATTTCAGTACGGCCAGAATCCTTGGAAAATTCTGTTGCGCCAATGCCAACAATAGCCGCTTTACGAGAAATAGTTGCAGTCATGATTATGCTCCCTCTTTGGCAAGCTGAAGAAGGGCTGAGCCACTGACGTGATTTCCCATACCGTTTTTGCCACGAAATTCTATTTTAGCGATAGTGTACTCGCCCTCTTGATTTAACTCGGCCACTTCACCTGTCATTACCATCGTGTCACCAGGATGGTTCGGTGCGCCTAAGTTAAACTTGATGTTCTTAATGCGGCTGCCAGGCCCTGCCCAGTCCGTGAGATAGCGACCGACAAAACCATTGGACGATAAAATGTTCATAAAAATATCCGGCGTGCCTTTGTCTTGCGCGGCGGCCTTGTCGTGGTGAACATCTTGAAAGTCTTGCGTGGCAATCGCAGAGGACACAACAAGTCGTGATGTAATTGGCAATTCGAATTTTGGTAAGCTGTCGCCCACTGACAAGGATGAAGCGTTAATGTTGTTTGTAGTGCTCATAAGATTCGCTCCTATCACTTAGTTGAATTAACGGGACGGAAAAGAGGTAACGTCATATCGTCTTGTACTTCGGTGAGTGTCATCTCCACCTCCATACCAATCTTGATATCGTCCGGTTTTACGTCGGTTAATTGTGTGGCAATGCGAACGCCTTCTTCAAGATCAATCAGTGCGATGGCATTGGGGTAATCAAACGGCGGAATTTCTGGATAGTACATGACGGTATAAGTGTATACGGTACCTTTTCCAGATGCCGCTACGGTTCCCCATTCGAGAGATTGGCATTCACTACACATGGGTTGTGGTGGGTGACGTAACGTCGAGCAGGATTCACATTTCTGAATCAATAGCTCGCCATCACGTAGGCCTTGCCAGAAGTGTTCGTTATCGTAATTCTCGACCGGGTGTACGCGGGTGATCTTTTGAACGTCAGATCCTGGCTTCTTTGCGCCGGGCTGTTTTTTCGGCGTTTCATATTGGAAGTAAGTAATATTGGCTTCGGCAAACTTCTCGTTATTCTGATCAAGAAATTCCGCCAGTTCGGTCACAAAGAACCCTTTACCCATGCCGGTGCTCTTAAGGTCCGTCATATGCACCAAGGTGCTGTAGTGATGGACTTGGTCGCCTTCAGTGAGATAGCGATGGAAGGTTTGGTCATAGCTCACTGCCATGACGCCACCATAGCCATTGTCTTCTAGCAGCTTCAATAGCTCATAAGGATTGTCATCGGTTGAGCCAGGAGGGTAGTTACCTTGAGCGTCCCGCATTGTCCACATTTGCATCATGGTAGGGGGTGCTGTGACGTCATCAAATTCAGTGTCTTTACGATAGTCGTCGTCAAGATAAAGAGGGTTGTCATCCCCCATAGCCGTGCACCATTGCCATACCTGGGTGCGACTCACTGGATTCCAGCTTTTGTAGGGGCCAACTCGGCGATTGAGCAGGTGGGCAACCTTCTCTCGAATGGCCGCTGATACGTTGTCCGACATGGGTATTCCCTCTTGGTTTTCTAATGAGTGGTTAGAGACATTGAGAAGCTTGTCCGGTATATCGGACATTTGCTGCATATCGCCTCAATATCAATGATGTTTCCGCTATGTTAACTATAGGTAGGCTTCATCATAATAATTATGCATTATTATTGCAATATTGATGCAGAATTATCGAACGATTCCTTGAGGGAATGTCTGGAAAGTTGAGTTGCAAGCGCGAGAATGGACGCAGAGAAGGTGGGAAATGGACAAGTTTAGCGGGGGAGAGATGTGTCAGAGGGCAGGTATAGCCTGCCCTCTGACACTGTCATCAATGAGACTAGCTCAAAAGCGACTTTAAGTCGAAGTCAGTATCGGACAATTGCTCAGCAGTTGCCGTAACTTTTTGTGCCACTAGCTTCTTTGCGGTCATAAACTCTTTTGAGCTATTAACGCAGTCAGCAGCCAGTATGGTGTCACCTTTCATATACCAACCAACAAACTGGCTGTCATCAGGGTTGCCACGAATGATTACGTTATCGTAACCCATGTTGAAACCGGCGATCTGAAGCTTTACATCGTACTGGTCAGACCAGAACCAAGGCAAGGCATGATAGGCCTTCTCATTGCCGCAAATAGTCGCAGCAGCGGTTTTGGCTTGTTCCATGGCGTTCGGTACGGACTCAAGGCGTAAGCTAAAACCCAGTACGTTGTTGGGGTGGAAAGTACAGTCGCCTGCTGCAACGATATCAGCATCGCTAGTTTGGGCGAATTCGTTCACTTCAACGCCGTTACCTACCGTTAGACCCGCTTGAGATGCAAGCTCAGTGTTAGGGATAACACCAATGCCGATAACAACTATGTCAGCATCCAGGGCCATGCCGTCTTTACAGATAACCTTTTCGACGCGGTCAGTACCTTGGAGTTCTTGGGCTTGAGCGCCAGTGATGATCTTAACGCCGTGGCTGCCATGGAGTTTGGCATAGTATTCTGACATTTCGGGAGCGGTAACACGCTCAAGTACACGATCCATCATTTCAAGTACGGTGACTTCCATACCCAATTTGCGTAGTGATGCCGCCGTTTCAAGCCCGATATATCCGCCGCCAACGATAACAGCCTTATTGCCTTCTTTTACTTCTGCTTGCATGGCTTGAGCATCGGCGAGGGTACGGATGTAATGTACACCAGGAAGTTTTCCTCCAGGGATGTCGAGATAACGTACGCGAGCACCAGTACATAGCGCTAGCTTGTTGTATGCGATGGTGTCGCCGTTGGTTAGCGTTACTTGCTTCGCATCACGGTCGATCGCTTCCACGCGCACACCCAGCGTAAAGGTGACGTCCGCCTTTTCGTACACTTTGGCTTTCATGATATCGAGCTGATCAGCAGTTTTTTCGCCGGTAAGCAATGCCTTGGAAAGCGGTGGTCGGTGGTATGGCATCACGTCTTCGTCACCTAAGACAATAATCTTACCTTCCCAGCCTTCTTTGCGAACACTTGTTGCGAGCTGCGCGCCAGCGTGGCTCGCACCGATGATTAAACAAGTTTGGTTTTCTGTGGACATAAAGGCCTCTCTACTGCAAAGAAAATGTTGGTTGGAATGCGGGTTTCCGCTTGCGTTGGAAGTATTTCTACTATACGGTGTATACTGATTGAGTCAAGTTAAAACACAGTGTTTGTAGTGTTATGAGCTCATCAGTAGCGACCACTGAGTTGTTTATAACAAAAAGTGGAAGCTCTTAAAAAGAATTCAGCAAAATAAAATACTATTTAACACTTTAAGTAGTCTGAACTAATATCAAGCTTGCTGATTAAGTGAGCAAAAGAGAGAACTGGAGAGAGAGATGCCTAAGATTCAAGTAACTAACCTAGCAGGAGAAGTTAGCAATCTGGACGCAACATCGGGTAACACGCTAATGGAAGAATTGCGTGATAACGGCTATGACGATATTGAAGCCGTATGTGGTGGTGTGTGTTCATGTGCGTCATGTCATGTCTATATTGAAGGTGATTGGGACAAGAAGTTAGATCCGCGTGGCGAAGATGAGCATCAGCTAGTAACCAGTACAGACTACTTTAAAGAAAATTCTCGTTTGTCATGTCAGATTACTATGACAGATGAAATGGAAGGTATGGTCGTTAAGATTGCTACGCAAGATTACTAATACGCCAGCCAAGAAACGCACACAAAAAAGCCGAATCGCTTGATTCGGCTTTTTTGTGCCTGCGTTTTGTCGCTGTGTCATTTAGGTCAAAATGTCATTGCTACCTAACTTGCGGGCATAAAAAAACCGATACGGAAGGTATCGGCTTTTCTATCGAAGGGTGTTAGTTACGCACTAGCCACTTCTTCCTTTTTTTCTTGAAGGTTTTCAAACCCATAGTTCTCTGGACGAATCGCCCGTACCGTCACAAACGCGCCTTTCTCTGGCTCTGTTTGTCCGCCAATCATGCGTGAGCGAGGCATTTCAGTGGCACCATCGAATTCAGAGCTAAAGTCTACTCGACGGGCAAATTCACCAAAGATGATACGTAACTGTTGGCGTGCTTGGTTCATACCAACACAAGCGCGACGTCCACCACCAAAAGGCATAAACTCAGTCGGCTTATATTTCTTACCTTCGCCTAACCAACGCTCGGGTTTAAAGTCCAACACATCATCACCATAGATATCGTGACGACGGTGAGTCAGGTAGATATTAGGCAGTACAGCGGTACCTGCTGGGATAACCCAATCACCAATTTGTGTATCGTTACGTAACCAGCGGATAAAGCCAACCGCAGAAGGTGTTAAGCGCTGAGATTCGCTAAGCACGGCAGTCATGTAAGGTAGTTCAGCTGCTTTGAGTGCGTCGTATTTACCTTCTTCCTGTACATGTGCAATTAGCTCTTCGCGTACTTTGGCAGTGACGTCTGGGCGTTGTTGCATCCAGATGCCTAACCATGCGCCGGTTGCTGCACTGGTTTCATGTCCACCAATCATTAGGCCAACACTTTCAGAGATAACGCGTTCAACATCTAACAATGTGCCGTCTTCATTGGTGGCGCGAGCCAATACCGATAAAGTGTGAGTCTCTTCAGAATCCATGCGGGCGCGAATGGCGGCAATGTCTTCTCGAAGCATGGCTGCAAGTTGAATTTTTAGGTCAACCGCACGCTTCCAAGGGAAGATGCCTTTTTTGCCGTTGCCCATCTTGCCTTCGGCAGTGCGCTTAAGGTATTTCTTGTTAAGCCATTTACGCCAGGTTCTTGCACCGACCATTTGGGCCAAGGTGAAGTTGGTGTCACTGGTGGCTTCGAGCATCCAATGTAGCATGAGCTCTTTGTATTGCTCTTTGCGGTCACCGCTGCGTAAATCAAATAGGGTGTAACAAATAACATCCAATGTGATATCGCCGATCAAACGCGGAATATTAAACTCATCGCCCACTTTCCATGAGTTAATGTGTTCGGAAACGATTTCTTGCATCACGCCAGCTCGTCCCTTAAGGCGGCCAGTGTTAAATTGGGGAATAACTATTTTACGAGAATCTTGGTGTGCTTTTTCGTTCAGGAATACGGTGTTGTTTTCGCCGAGGTCCATCGGAAGCTGTACTAAAGACGCGTCAATTTGATCTGGCTTTAGGCGTAGAATATCGCCAACCATTTTTTGATCGCTGGTCCATACCATTGGGCCTTGGCCTGGTAAGGTTAGCGTAAATGTATCTCCCAGCTCGCGCTGGTTTTTTTCCATGTAGTCCCAGATGCCGATACCTAGCCCAAGTGCCTGACGAACTTTGCTGTCTTTGGGGATTGGGGGGAGTTGTGGTGTTTGAGCCATTATAAATCTCCGGCTTTAAAAGCGTCTCGCTAGGGTAAACAAGTGTTGTCAGCGTAAAGAGCTCGACCATTAACGTAATTCAACTTTGCCGCAAAGGCTGGCTAGAACGCTAATACTGAAAAAACACGGTTGCTTAAATTATTGTTGTGATAACTGCCGACAGAGAAGAAAAGGACTCTGTCGGCAGTGTATTACTGAATGGTTAGTTAACGATTACTCGTCGCCACCAAACTTCTTAATGTTGTCCCAAAAGCGCTGAGGTACTTTGTCTTTAGGTACTTTAACAAAGCTCTCGATTGTAGGATCGCCATTAGTGTATGACTGCTCGCCGATACCCATGCCATCTTTTCCGAAGATAAAGAAAAGTGCCATACGGATAGTTAGCATGTAAACCGCATCTTCATCGTCAGCGTCATCAACGTCTAGACCAAACGCAACCGGTAGCATTGCTGCTGGGTACATTTGGTGAACATTACCTTCGATACATAAAGTGTCTTCGCCCACGATGAACTTTTCTAGTTCTAGGTGGATAACGAAAAGAGTGAAGCTCATTAGGTTACCGTAGAAAACTTCTAGCTCGTCGTATGACTGTGGCTGGATGCCATCCATTAGACCATCATCACCGGTGCCCCAACGACGGTAGTCTTGCTTGTCTTGAGAGCATGTCGCTAGAAGACCTGCAAGGTCGCCTTTACATTCGTGAGTAGCGTGGTCAACAAAGTTTTGACAGACCTGGCGACGACGTCCTTCTAAGGTAGGAAGGATGTTTTCACGAACATAGTTCGCTAGGTAATCTGGATCAAATTCGTCAAAAGAAATAGGACGTTCTGGAAGCGTGTGGCCAATATACATGTCAGGTCTCTCCTCTCTCGAATTGCCGGTAATAGCAACTCGTCTATTGTTTTTGTGTTCGTATCCACCGGTGATGAGGGGGTGTAACTTTCGTCATCTGAGTGAATATTGACTTTCAGTCTACGACGTATACTGATGAGAGTCTACACCGTATACCGTTTATTTTTGCGATATTGTTGCAAAAATGAGCATTTTTTAAACTATACCTGTAGAGGCCAAATGAGAAGCGGCTTATAGGCCTTAGAGCAAAATGGTGGAATGGGGCCAAACGAAAGAGGGAAAGGGTATATGGTTGAGGCCTTAGAGATTTAGGGGGAGCTATCGTTTTCTAATATCTATTGTGTAGGGCGCGGAGCAGCTTATAATCGCCCTTTTTGTTCATCCTGATAAATCGCCAGAGATCATAGCAATGCCCTATAAACTTACCGATAAGCAATTCACTTCCATTAGTAAGCTCTCTGAAGAGCAGCGCTACGACTACTTTATGCGTACTGTCGCCCGTTGGGAGGAGGTTTGGAGTTTGCACAGCCCCGATGGCTGGGTGGAGCTGTCGGTGGATGATGGACAGGTCTGTTTGCCAGTTTGGCCGCATCCCGATTTTGCTAAGGCCTGGGCAGTGTCTGAATGGTCGGATTGCAAACCTAAGGCGATCAAGTTGGACGTATGGTTAGAGCGTTGGACGCCTGGGTTGCAGGACGATGATACCGTGTTGGCGATTTTTCCGGTAAATGAAGGGGAGGGCGTGATTGAAACACCAGAAGGTATGGAGAAGGCCTTGTTGGCGGAGTTGGATCAATAAGAATGGTGCAGCGTTTAATGTATTCTCAATGCAGCATATCCATTTGGATAATGCTGCATTGAGAATAGTTGATGCAAAGCCTGATTAACGCTTCACTTTGTACTCAGAGTCCTTTAATACCCAGGTATCCTCCGTCAGGCCTTCTTCACGAAGCTTAAACTTCTGCACCTTATTGGTGGGGGTGTAAGGTAGGGTTTTCACGAAGTTCATATACTGCGGTACAAAATAATAGGGCGCGTTATCATTGATAAACTCCGCTAACTCTTCATAAGTTACGGTGGCTTCTGGATCGAGTATAACGTTAAGTTTTAGCTCAGATTCACCCGGTACATCCTTTGAGGGAATGCCAAACGCGGCTACATCTTTTACTGCAGGGTGTTTGCGAACAGACATTTCGACTGCCATAGACGAAATGTTGCGACCTGCATAACGAAGGGCATCGTTCTTACGATCGACAAACCAGAAGGCCCCTGTTGGGTCCAGCTTTCCAAGATCACCCGTGTGATACCACTCGCCAGTATAAGCCGCTTTGTCTGCAGCGGGATCATCAAAGTAGCCGTTAAAAATGGTGAATGGCTTTAATGTGCGTAAACACATTTCACCAATCTCCCCTTCAGCAACTTCGTTGTTGTCATCGTCAAGTAGCTTAATTTCCATGTCATCTAGCGGTAACCCTAAGGAGCTAAAGGGCACCTTACCTACATGGTGGGCTGGGGTACAGATAACCATGGCTTCACTTTGTCCGTAACCCATGGGTAATAGCTCAACATCAAAACGCTCTGAGAAAGGCTCTTTGAGTTGGTCTGGCATTGGCACCATTTGAGCGACACGCAATGGGTTATCTTTATCGTCTGGGCGTTCCGGCGAGTTCCAAAGGAACATATGCATGGCGCCGAGGGTAAAGGTTTGGGTGGCGCCAAATTTACGAATACGATCCCAGAACGTAGTGACCGAGAAACGCTTCTCGAGTACTACCGGTAGACCTTCATAAAGTGCACGGAAAATCGCGGTGATCCATGCGCCAGAATTGTATAGCGGTAATACGTTATAGATTACATCGCCCGGTTGTGACTTGTAATAGATAGAGGCGGCTTCAGCAATGGGGCGAATCCAAGAGTTATGGCTCTGTAATACGCCTTTAGATTTGCCCGTAGTGCCTGATGTCCAAAGAATGGCACAGGTATCGCCGTAGTTCATCGCATCGTAATTGGGCTCAAGGGGGCTGTGCTCGGCCAAGAAATCGAGGGTTACCGCACCTTCTAGGGTGAGGCTTTCTTTAGGACCAGCTACAACGAGCTTTTCATCTTTTAGCGATGATTGCACGTCAGCGACTCGTTCTTGTAATTCCGATTCGGTAATCAATACCTTACAACGGCTGCGCTCGATGGTTTCGGTTAACCAGGCACCTTTGTAATCGGTGTTGATTGGAACCCAGATAGCGTCTATCTTGTTGATAGCAAGGGAAACTAATACTGATTCCATGGCGCTATTAAGATAGAACGCTACGCGATCATTCTTCTCAACGCCAAGCTCTTTTAGGCCGGCGGCAATTGAGTTAGTGATTTGCTCTGCTTCTGCAAAGGTTAATCGGCGCTCATCGGTAATTAAGAATTCAGAATCGCCAACTTGCTGCGCCTGAAGAGTTAACATTTTTGGCAATATACGATTGTTGTTGTCTGTTAAATCAAGCTTGTTCACGACTCTTCTCTCTGTAGTTATTCGCGGTATTCATTCTGCGGGGTGGTTCTGGTTCGCACTGGGTAAGTTTCAGTATAGAACTTTAGCACGTTTTGTATTTTTGCATGTATATTTGCAATAATATAGCGAAATGATAGACTGCCGCAATATGAATCTATAAAAGAAGCCGGTTTTTATTCCGTTTTTCTTTTCTATCTTGTTGAAAGATAACGAAATATTGGATTTGTTAGAATTTCTAATAAATCGCAATATTTTCTCCTCAAATAACGGAATAGGCATTGAAATCATGGCAAGTGATACTGTGGCAACGACCCTAAATGATCTTCCTGGTACTAATGTAGAAGAAGCCTTGGTGGTTGATGTAAATTCGACGCAATGGCAAGACAGCTTTGATGTGATTGTGGTGGGCCTGGGTGCGGCTGGTGTATCAGCAGCATTGGAGGCGAAAGAAAGCGGTGCAAAGGTAGCGTTTATCGATCGTTTTGAGGGTGGTGGTACTACAGCGCGTAGTGGCAGTGTCATGTATGCCGGTGGCGGCACGGAGTTGCAGGAGCGGCTGGGTGTTAGAGATGATGCAGATAGCATGTTCCGCTATTTACGAAATGAAGTGCAAGATGCGGTGAAGCCGGCAACCCTCAAACAATTCTGTGAAGATAGTGCAGAGAACTTTAGCTGGGTTACGAGTAACGGTGTGACCTATAGCGGTGACCTTTTCCCACGTAAGACAAGTTACCCTGTTCATGGCAACAGCCTATATTATTCCGGTAATGAGTTAGCTCACGAGGAAGAGGCGCGGCCCGCACCGCGTGGACACTTAGCCGATGGCATTAAGAGTTTTACCGCATTTGGCCCCGCATTTATTGCGCCGTTAATTAAGAGCGCAAAGCAAAAAGGCGTGACGGCAATTAGAAAAACCCGAGTGTCACGTTTATTGATTAATGACGCTGGAGACGTAGTGGGTGTTGAAGCGCAGCAAATGACGGCGGGTGCTTGGACGTTATTCCAACATAAGATGTGGTCGACGTTGGCATCGTATTCTCAAATCTATTATGCACCTGCTGCAAAAGGCTTTCGTTTAAAGCTAGCGTTGCTGGAAAAGAAATTTACTAAGACTGTTCGCTATCGAGCGAAAGGTGGCGTGGTGTTATCGACCGGCGGTTTTATTCTTAATAAAGAGATGACCGAAAAATACCTGCCTAAATTTAAGCGCGCGATGAAATTGGGCACTACCGGTGATACGGGTTCTGGGATGGCCCTGGGGGTGAGCGTAGGTGGTATAGCTGAACGTTTAGGAACAGCAACCGCATGGCGTTTTATTAATCCGCCCGTGGATTGGCCCAAAGCGGCACTGGTTAATTTACAAGGTAAGCGTTATATCAACGAGGCCTTATATGGTGCAACCATTGGCACCAAAATGATGGAAGAAAATAATGGCGAAGCGGTTCTGATTTTGGATAAAACATTGTATGACGATAGTGTTGCCAATCTCAATTTAAAGAACTCACGTTTTGTCACGTGGGCCCAGGCCAAAGGCGCGGTGCGTATGGCGCGGACCGCAGACACACTGAAAGAGCTTGCAGCGAAATGCAAAATTGATCCAGAGCAGCTAGTAAATACAGTCGATGCCTATAATGCAGCCGCGCGCGGAGAAAATCCCGATAGCTTGGGCAAAAAACAAGAAGATATGCGTGAGCTAACGACGGGACCTTTTTATGCGATTAACATGTCCGTGGGTAAAGGTGATATCACCTCCGTGATCAGCCTTGGCGGTCTGCGTATATGTGAAGGTACGGGTGCTGTACTGAATACTTCTGATGAACCGATTCAGGGATTGTTTGCGGCAGGGCGAACGGCAATGGGTGTCGCCTCTAATGCTTATGTGAGTGGATTATCGATTGCCGATGGAGTTTTTTCTGGGCGACGAGCGGGTAAATACGCGGTGAAACGTGCCAACGGCGATGATGTTAGCGCAGACAGACGCTTGCCGATGACGGTTGATGTGAAACAAGACACGAATGAAATCGAAGGATGTGAATCGTGAAAACGGCCTTTATTACAGGTGCAGCCACGGGCATTGGTGAAGGCTTAGTGCTAAAACTGCAATCAACGGGTTGGCGTGTATACGCGGGTTATCGCAGTGCTGCACCAGAAAATTCGCGTTGGCATCAATTGGATAATGTAGTTCCGCTACGTTGTGATGTGCAATCAGAGGACGATATCCGCTGCGTTGTTGAGCGTATTGAAGGTGATGTTGGACAGTTAGATCTGTTGATTAATAATGCCGGTTGCCCAGGTAATTCAGGGGTTATTGAAGCGGCGGACATGGATGATTATCGACGTACCTTTGAAATAAACTTTTGGGGGCCGTTAGCGGTTGCACAGGCGTTTATGCCATTGTTGCGTAACGCAAAGGGACGGATCGTCAATACAACGTCGGCGTCTGTTTATCTTACGATTCCTATGGGGTCGTCTTATCCTGTATCAAAAGTCGCACTTAAAGCGCTGTCTAATCATATGCGAATGGAGATGGCCCCTTTTGGGGTTGATGTAACCTCTTTGGAGCCGGGTGGGGTGGAAACGCCGATGACGGAATTGGGGGATGATGTCGGTGAGATGCAATGGAATACTATTCCTGAACCGTTACGCTCGCAATATAAGCAATATTTTCTCGATGGTGCCAGCGCAATAGGCGATAATTTTAAACTTTATTCAGCGGCGCACTTTGCTGAGCAAGTGTATAAAAAAATGATTGTGCCCAAGAAAACCAAACCCAGTTACCTTATTGGTCCTGGGGCGGCGGCATTGCCTTGGTTGCATCGGTTATTACCAACACAGCAGGTATTGAATATTTGGACTCGGATGTTCTCGAAGAAATAGGTCGAGTTTTTTGGGAGGGTTAGAAAATATCGATGTCGCTTTCGCGATCAGATGATTCTATTTTTCCAGATTCGATCAGCGCTTCATAGATGTGCGCTTGGTTTCTGCCATTTTCTTTGGCGTAATATAACGCTTTGTCAGCGCGATCGATAATCGTTGAAAAGTTATGGTGGGAATCGTATAGCGTGAAGCCACAAGAAATGGTGGCTTGTCCAATTTGAGGGAACTCATAATTCGCAATTTTTTCGAGAAAGCGTTGAATAACTTTGGATGCTTGTTCTAGGGTCGCATTGTTAAGAAATACCAAAAACTCTTCGCCTCCATATCGAAATAACCAATCATCAGGTCGAAATGCTGTTTTCATCATATGAGAAATTAAGACGAGCACCTCATCGCCGTATAAATGACCGAAGGTGTCGTTGACGCGCTTAAAGTGGTCGATGTCAAAGATAACGATCACGCGACTAGGATCGTTCTTTCGGCGGTCTGAAAGGTCCTTGCCAATGGATAATCGTCGTATTTTTTCATCCAGTACTTGCCGGTTAAATAGTCCTGTGAGTTTGTCTACCTGACTTTTAATTAAAAGATCGTAATGATTAACATACACTTCTAACGCGGCATCTAAAAAAAGGCGCTTAGGGGAATTACGCTGATCATTAATGATAATGTCGCGAATAATATCTTCTTCGGCATTTGAAATGGTGTAGCGCTGTTCGTTTTCGCCCTCATCTGGTGTGGGGTCTGTCGGTTTGACAACCTGTACGCTGTCGGTATCAAATAGCTTTTGAAATACGTGTTCTAGGGTTGCGTCAAGCGCGTCGATATTTTGTGCGGAGGTGAGTTCGACGAATAACGAGTATTCGGAGCCAACGTCATGCCATTGATGTTGATGATGTGAGTGGCCGGTTTTTGCGTTCATAGTATGCATAATTACCCAACGTTACGCTGGGTTCTATCTGCTGTCGATAGAGCTAATAATAGATCGCAAAGTAGGCTTATGCACGGAATCGAAGCCAGTTATCGCCAAGTTGGTATCGTTAGGGCTCCCTAAGCCCTGTGCGATTGAACATTCGCATTACACAGGGTTAGGGTAAATAGTTGATTTTATGCGTTAAAGGACCTCAAAGGTGAGACCGGAATGTTTTTTGAGGCGCTGTATTAACGTGTCGCCAAACATGGTTGCAGGTGTCCAAAAACCTCCCGCTTTGTCGGCTTTGCTAAAGTCTTGGACTAAGGATATAGCAGATTGGCCTAACATTTTAGAGGTAGAACCATAACCTGGGTCTTTGTCTCCGGTCACTTTGACGGTGAGGGTTTGTCCATCGGTAGTTTTACCTGCAAATCGTAGGTCGTAGAAACCTTTTTCTTGAGCAGAGGGGCTAGGGCCTTCACCGGGTGCAGGCAAGACATATTTTTCTAGCAGCCAGCGTGAAGGTTTGATAGCAGCAGCAACCATAAAGCCCCCAATGCCAACAGTGACGGATTGAGCCGTTAACCAACCCGCAATACCGGGTTTGGTGAGCATGGCTTCATCGTAGGTAAAGGATGAACCGTAGGCTTGATCTGACAAATCATTACTGCGTTGTACGATGCGAGTATTAATGGCCGCCATTACGAAAGGCGCAGACCATGCGCTGAATTCATCATCTTTAGTGGCGCTGGTAACATTGGGTTGACGAATATGGGTCGGGTAGTCTGATGAACACAATGAGTAGGGGTTGGCGAGTTCTTTGCGTAAGGCAGGGTTTGATGCTGCCTCTTGAGCAATATTTACCATGCTGGCGACGGTGCCTCCAGATGCACCACCACGCATTGCTTTAACACGCATCTTTACCCGCTCACAGGGTTTACCATATTGCTTGTTTGATTCTTGTTGGAGAAAGTACACGCCGAGATCCGATGGGATGGAGTCGAAGCCGCAGCAATGCACAATACGGGCCCCAGACTCTTTGGCGGCGGATTCATACTTTTGCACCATCTCCCTGATCCATTGCACTTCCCCGGTAAGGTCACAGTAATCGGTGCCACTCTCAGCGCAGGCTTTAACGAGGGGTTCGCCGTACAATGCATAAGGACCCACTGTCGAGACTATAACGTTGGCTTGCTTGCACATGGCCGCCATGTCTGTGGCACTGGCGGCATCCGCCACAATGGTTTGGAGTGCGCTTGCGTTTGACCCAAGGGACGTTTTAAGTGTGTCGAGCTTAGTCTGAGAGCGACCAGCAATTGCCCAGTTGAGTGAATCAGCGTCTGTTAGTGTATCCAATAGATACTTACAGAGTATCTGGCCAACAAAACTGGTGGCGCCAAATACGATGATGTCATATTGCGAGTCACTCATGGATTACTTCCTTCAGTGTATTAATGATTGAATATTTATGGATCCTTGTACCTTAAGGGAATCTTAACAATATTTAAACCCGAGAATATGTGCAGAGTAATGTATACGAGAGTACGTGTACTGATTCTCTGCTGCTGAGTTATTGACATGTTAGTCCTTTAATCTGTTGGCAATAGGATTGTATCTCTTTCCTGGATAATGAGCGCACCGCTTTAACTGTGTCGTAGGCGGGTTTCTCTGGTTTAACGTAAAGTGACGTGTCTACTCGCGTTGCGTCAAAGTCTATCACTACATGACGTTGCGAGGTGGTGTCCTTAGGTTGAAAACTGTCGGCAACCATATAGCGTTGTACCTGCTGATCGAATATTGAGTCGAGGTGGGTTCGTACTTTGAGATTTGGGTTATTTCTGAAAGCGGTAGACTCCATTAATGACAGCATCTCTTGTTGAGTTGGTACTCTCCAGCTGTTTTCTCCAGCGAAATTATCGTTGTTGAGCGCGTCAACATAGGTGTTTTTATCCCGCACTTTTTCGTATTTGTTAAGTGCGATGTTAGAGGCTTTTTGCCACATCAAGTTGGTCGCAAGATCGATAACGACACCTTTTTTTGTGTCGATAAAATAATTTCTAAAACAACGCCAATTACCATTCGATACGGGCGTTGTAAGCGAATTTTTGTCCTTGCTGATGTGCTCCGTACCAATAAACCTCATAGGTTTTGTGCGCAGATTCTTGGCGTTGATGATCGTGGGCCACTCCGGAGACTCTGGTGTCCGAACGACGTTGTTGTTTCCACGGTAGCGTTCCCAATGTTTGCATTGCTGCTCTTGATAAGGTTCGTTTTCGTATTGCGCTAACGTAGTTAAATATTTTTGTGGGTACGGTTGGTGTTGACTTCGAACCAATACCAATCCGTATTCAACGGGCTTTCCATAGCGAGGGTTTTTGGTATGTGTCCAAGTTAGATCTGTTACTGACGAGAAGGTGTGCAAAGATGCCCAGGCTTTATCACCTAATCGATCCGAGGTCCAATAGTAGTATTTTTTCAGCGTCTCGCTACCGGTCTCGGTGCTGTAGCGTCTTCTGTAGAGCGATGCCGCTTCTTCAATTGTAGGTAAGCGCCAATCGTTGTGATCGTCAATTGAGGTATTGTTTATTGTTTTTAGCTGACGTTGTGCGCTTTGGTAGGAATAATCTTGACGGTTGTGGTCGGGTATTAACCACATCAAATCTGTCGCTCTATCGAGGAATCGAACACGGTTAACGTGTTCGTCTACATAGCCCAGACGTAATAGTGAATTTCGAAAGCAACCGTTGTTGTTCAACCTGCTGTCATGCATGTTGTATTGATAGATTGAACGTTTGTAGTCTTCCCATTCGATATTTTTGGGTTGGCTACGTAGTGTTAGATTTCTATTCTTATCTGGCCAAATAACGTTGAGATAGCGATTGCCGATGTAGCCGTAAAGGCTGTGATATTCATCTAAGCGGCAACTGTAAATGGTATCTTTACTAGCGTCCACAAGCGGTGAAATGGATTGCTTGAAGGCTACATCAAAGTTGCTTGGGTTTTTAGCGTGCGAGTTGATGCTAGCCATTATTAACAATATGGTGAATAGCGGATAGATAGTTGACATTGGATGAGTCTATTATAAACGTTGTTCAATTCGATACGGGGCTTATTGCTTTCATGTCGGCGGCGCTGGCAGCGTCTGCCACTAGGGTGGGGAGTGATGCTGCCTGATTTGGATTGAGAGTGGCCCGTAATAGCACAGGAGAGTAGATGAATGGCCCTTCTGTTATTGAGTAAATTTTTTCAATAGGGAGGTCGTTTCAGGCGCTACCACAGATATAGGTTGGGCGCTTGAACCGCTCTTAATCGCCATGTCTGCGTCGCGATGCTGATTATTAATGTTGGATATCCATGGGCTCCAGCTCTTAATCGCTTTGGCTCGATCCTCCACTGCGGCACTGAATGCACGCCACGAATTTTCGATAGTTTCGCTCATTTCGTTCGCTTCTTCTTGAAGTTTATCCATCAGTAGGTCTTGCGTGAAGGCTTCCAGATACCCCATGTTGATCAGGTGTTTGGCAACACCCGCTTTGGTATCAATAGGGTCAGGGTGACCAATAAATAGCTTCCAAGAATATTGAGTGTGAGTTGTATCGTTCGTTGTGACGGTAATATTAGCGTCTTTGACTTGCCCTGGTATTTTGAGAGAGAGCTTTCCTTCGTTATCTAAAATGCCCTCCTTAACCTCCTCTTTACCGTTGTGTTCATAGCTGAGTTGGTATGCGCAGTCACTCAGTGGGCGACCCTCGATATGTTCAGCAAGGCGTAGATTAAGATAAGGTTTGGTACCTACCGCAACGAAAGTGTTTACGATATCGGGTTCGACAGGTTCCGTTTTAGTTACTATGTCGGGAATGATAATTTCATCCCCCGAAAAGATGATATTTGGATTTGGACGAAGAGAGCGAAAATGGCTATTGTCTTCGTGGTTGTATATTTTTTCCCAATCGTTATATCCGTAATCGATCGCAATTGAGGAAAGGCATTCGCCTGACTGGACAGTGTGAGTTATTGACATGTTAATCCTTTAATCTGTTGGCAATAATGACGTATTTCTGAATGTGACAGAGTGCGAACGGCCTTGACGATATCATGGGCTGGCTTGTCATTTCTTGCATAACGAGTGGTATCTACCAGTGTGGCATCAAAATCAACAATGACTTGGCGTTCTGATGGTACATCGTCATAACGGAAGTCATCTGATGTTGAGTAGCGGGCTGCGCGCTGATCAAATATGGGATCTAGATGTCGTCGCTGCTTGAGTGCCGGTTTGTTGCGAAAAGAGGTGGTTTCCATGAGGGACAAGAGCTCCTGAACGGTAGGTGTTCTCCAGCCTAGTTTGTCTGCGAAACGGTCGGTGTTAAGTTGGTTGATATAGGTCTCTTTTTTACGATGATTTTTATATTTCGCAAGGAAACTATTGGTGGATTTTTGCCACATAAGATTGGTTGCAAGGTCTATGACGACACCTTCAGTGGTATCGATAAAGTAGTTCCGAAAACAGCGCCAGTTGCCACCATAGGTTGGTGAGTTATGGGCTTTCTTATCGTTGTCGATATCATCGGCACCTAAGAATTGTTTGGGTGATGATCGTAGCGTGATTGCGTTAATCACGCTTGGCCATTCAGTTGAATCTGGTTTTCTGATGACTTTCTGGTTTCCGCGATAGCGCTCCCAGTGTTTGCACTGCAGCTGTTCTTCGGTTAGCTTTGGTAGTTCTCTTTGGGGAGCAAGGTATTTTTTTGGATAAGGTTTTGGTTGTGACCGAACAAGCATTAGCCCTTGTTCGCGAAATTTACCATATAGTGGGTTGTGAGGTTTTTGCCAGGTAAGATGAGTGATAGAAGAGAATCTATCATTTGAGGACCAGACGGTGTTTCCCTGCCAGTCTGCTGTCCAATACGCATAATTCTGACGGGATTCATTGCCACTTTTTGTACCATAAGAGCGGCGATAAAGTGATGCTGCTTCCTCGGTGGTGGGTAAGCGCCAATCGTCAAAACCTTCAACGGTTGTCGAGTTATAGTGTGCTAGTTGCTTCTTTGCTTTATCGTAAGAATAGTGTGTTGCGTTCTCATCGGGTATCACCCACATCAGGTCGGTAGTCTCGTCGAGGAAACGTACTCTACTTAAATGTTCGTCATCACGGCTGAGATAATGAAGTGCATTGCGAAAGCAGCCATTCTTATTGAGATATTCATCAAACATATTTGAGCGATAGATAGCTCGCTTATAATCATCCCAACTAACTTCAGAGGGCTTGCTACGGAGTTTGAGCTTTTGATTTTCTTTTGGCCAAATTACCGCCAGATAATCATTATCAATGTAAGGGTAAAGCGCGTGGTATTCATGTAGCCGGCAGTTATAGATAACGGCTTTGTCCACGTTTACGGCAGGAAGTACGGACTTTTTAAAGGCCGTATCAAAATTACGTGGGCTTTTACTGGCCATGGAAATGCTAGGGTGTAGCACTGACCATCCAAGTAATACCCAAAGGGCTACCATTTTACTGTTTTTAGCCATAATGAATCTCGATTGTGTGCTTATTAGGCAAGGCGATTGTAGGCCAGTTCCATTTCTATACGAAGCTGATCAGCACTGCTGTCAAGTTCTTCAAGATAGGCCTGGCTAATCGGCACTGGATGGTGCTTGTGAGGTGCAATTTGTTGTCCACTTTTCGAGATGACCCGAGTTTGGTCAGTGCTCCACTTTTCAAATGTGCTCCATTTATCATCTTCTTTGCTTCGGATGACATGGTACCACCAGTGATCGACTCCGGGAGTAGATTTGTATTGGGTTTTATTCATACGTTGAAACGGAATAATAACGCGGGTCCCTTTCTTGAATGCTTGGTTTCCAATGCTATCAATGGTATAGCTTGTGCCTTGCAATGTTAAAATTCGATTAATCTCTAGCTTTAGCTCATTGCCGGAGAGCTGTTTGGTTGTTGGAAAGTTATATTTGGCAATGACTTCCCAGGTAAGCTCTGAGGGAATGTCGGTATGTATTTTTCGGCTGGCTTCGTCAACATAGAAATTGTTTTTATAGTGTTCTGCTAACGTAAGTAGAGAGTTAACGTTATCGGCAGGGTCGATAACGTGTTCAATATCAATAGTGATGGCTTCTTCTGTTTCGATTAGTGGACCATTCTGTTTTGACGCGGGGTGCGATAGAAAATACTCCAGGGTTTCTAGCCAGTCGACCCATGGCGAAATGGCAATAAGGTTAAATCCGTCATCGGCAACAGTATTGCGAGTCGCGAATGCTATGCGTGGGCGACTGTGACGAGTAATTTGATTAAGAACGTACCAATGAACAGCTTGAGAGCATGCCATCGCTGAATCGTGAAAAAGCTCGTGCCCGTGATCTTTAGCAATCAATGTATGACAACCGATTCGGTCGCCTCCAGCAATCTGATGTAGAGTGGTTTGGACGTATGCTTCTAGTAAATTTCCCAAGAAAGACGTGATAGCCTTGGGGAGTTTATCTTTTATCCATTTTACGGGGTTGGTGAAAAAGGTAACAACACTCTTGAAGGTGGAGTATAGGCTTCTGCCTGCGGATACTTTTACCCATATGATGACGGCTGTCTTGTAGTTATCTATGAGGAAATCAGGTGCATTATTAAAAAGTGGGCTTAGAGCGATAATTTGCTCCACCATTGTTTCTATTTTCTGACTTCTTTTGTCTAGCTCGTCTTTTGAATCAAATTCGGTTAGTACTGCAATATCTTTTACGACATCGGTATCACCCAAGGTTTCTAGCGCTTTGTTCTTAGTACCATCTTTGTGAGCTTTGTAGACATCCATAGGGTGGCTAAAAAACTCAAGGGAGTCGACTAAAAGTTCTTGATATTCGTATTCTACGGCTGACTTTGCGGTGTCATGAGCATCTTCGGCATGATCTCCAAGCAATTCGTGGGATAAGCCAAATAAACCTTCTGCCATGATCGTTAGAGAATGAAAGGTATCAACAAAATCAAAATACCCTGTTGCGATGTGAGGTTCGTTCGGTAGATTCTCCCAGTTTCCTTGATCAGAAATGAGATTGTATCCAGGCCCTGGCCACTCCTTAAGTCGCTTTTGTAATTGTTGGTCGTAACGTGGTTCTAACAGGCGCATGGATTCAAATGCCCCCGGCTCAACTTTAGCGGCATGTTCTATGAAGTTGGAATGGGCAAAAAAATCTTCAATCGCATGTAATGCATGCCCCAACTCAGCTAATTTTAGATTCCATTGGATATTCTTATCGTCAATCTTCTGTGGGTTACCCTTTGGGTCAATAAAATGAGTGCTTGTGGCCGAGAACGTAGCGCTAGCCCAGTGTTTATCAATGTCGGCTAATAATCCCGCGGTGAGCGATATATCATCGCGAAGATATTGGTATAGATGGTTATCTTCTGGGTTCACCGCGCTATATTTACTGAGGGGGTTTTGTGCAACTTCTTTCGTGTAATTTGTTACGCCGTTTGGACTATATTCTGCCGTATCAGGGCGATCCAGATGTTCATGGGGGAAGTACTGAGTGATGCGTTGTTTTAGGATTTCGTCGTAAACCTCTGGAGCCATTTTTGTAGAAACGTTAGCGCTACCGGTGGTGAGGTCTTCGATCACAAACTTAGGGTATCCAATAAAGGCTATTGTGGCCTTAACCGCTCGTACCAAATTGGGGTCGCCATGAGCATTATTTGTGGGATCAACAATATTTGCGGTGGAGAATAAACTGGATACGTCTTTTTTCAGGTCAGGTATAACGGATCTAATATTGCTTGAATAGGCGTCTATAAAATCGGCATCCGCTAGGCGCTCAACCCCAGCTCCAACTTCGGTCACAATTTTTTCGATGATCCGATCGAAATAGTCAATGCCGGTTTTATTAGCCTGAACCTCTCGAGCGACTTGTGCTAGTGCATCTAGCTCTTCTTCTACATCATCAAAGACATCGGAAATACCATCGGTAAAAGGTTCTGCCTCGGATAGCGTGTCATTGATCATATTCTCGATATTCTTGTAGGCAACAGGATCAATTGCCTGGGAAAAATCGGTGAGCCAGTTCCCGAGATAAAATGCACCAAGGTCAAAATCCTTGCCTTTGTTGGCGTCTTTTAACGCCTGCTTAAGCACTTTTTCCCCTATTTCGGAAATTTTATGATGTCCGCTCGCACTACTCATAGCCTGGTCCCTGGTATTGTAATCTGATCAATTAAGGTGGCGATTATGCCTGTTGTTCTGGATTGTTCATGTCTTGATGAGCGCTTTCGCTCATCCATGCTTTCTCATCTAGCTCGGGAAACATCACCTTGGCACCGTCAAGGTTCTCGCCGCTAATTAGGGCATAGCCGTCGTCGTCTAGCATGCCTTCTAGTATGGAGTCATCCGTCAGATGTAATTCGTATTTTCTATTGGGGACCGGTTCACCCTCATCATCAACGAGCTTGATCTCTACATTGCTTTCGAGATCCAATACGAGAATATTGACCTTATTTCTGGCGAAATAGGTTTTTGGCAATTGTTTTGTCATGTTAAGCCTGCTGTCGGTAAATCCGTTTCTTGACGTAGGGTTAATTGCTGCGGGCCCCTAAGATAAGAGGCGATACTGGTGGGCCGTTATAGTGGTATGACATCACAGGATCACACTAGATCCATCGATGCATGAGCTCCCTTAAAGGCTAACACCCCAAGCCAACTATCCTTTTTCGTCTGTTGCGCGGTGTACGAGGATCATACCACAGTGCCTAATAGGATTGTTCTCCCTATCAGTTGAGATTGAGAGAGGATTCCCATAAAAAGTAAAATTGCCAATATTTGTGGTAAAAAGCTACAAAAAATGGCCTTGTTCAGCGCTGAAAAATCGATTAGATAGTCCTTTAGGTTAATATCTGCACCTATTATGCAATGGTATTGCAAAATAGGTGCAGAATAGATAGACTCTGATCACTAACTCGCCTTTTCTAGGTGAGCCGCACTGGCAAAAGCTTCATGTTCGTAAGAAAGCTGCCTGTAATCGCAACCATTACTGTGATGAAAAGTGATTTATGGATACGAGATATAGCAAAGAACAGATTACGCTACGCAAAGAGTTGCGGGACTATTTTACCGGCATTATGACCCCTGAGCGGGTATCGGCCTGTATTGGTAAAGAAGGTGGTCCAGTATTCAGAGAGATTGTTGAGCACCTTGGTGCTGACGGTATGCTCACCCTAGGTTGGCCAGTTGAGTACGGCGGTAAGGATTATGGTGCCATTGAGCAACTTATCTTGTTCGAAGAGGCTTGGAAGACACATACACCGTTTCCTCTGATTACGCTAAATTCTGTGTCGCCCTCGATCATGAAGTTTGGTACCGAAGAGCAGAAAAAAGAGTTCTTACCGACTATCTCTAAAGGTAAGGCAATTTTTGCCGTAGGGTACAGTGAGCCCGGTTCAGGCACTGACTTATCGTCATTGACCACTAAAGCCGAGTTTGATGGTGAGAACTGGATTATTAACGGTTCTAAAGTATGGACCAGCGCGGGTCATGATTGTGACTATATCTGGTTAGCCGCTCGTACAAGTTCTGATGGCAAGCGCCCATCCGATGGCATCACACTGTTTATTGTGGATGCGAATGATCCGGGTTACACCCATGCGCCCATTCACACCATTGCCGGTGTTGATACTAACGTGACCTATTATGAAAACGTTAAAGTGTCCCCTGATCGTGTCGTGGGTGGTATTAATGGAGGTTGGAAAGTCATTACCTCTCAGCTAAACCACGAGCGTATCGTGCTTGCGGCAATGACGGTCATTGCACGTAAACAATTCTCCTATGTAATGGATTTACTTGTGAAAGAAAATTCACAGGGTGAGCGTCGAATTGATGATCCATTGGTAGCAAGCAAAATTGGTGCAATTTACGCACGCTTAGAATCTATGGAAGTCATCAACCTGCGATCTGCCAATATGGTAGATGATGGGCGCATGGATGTCGCGTTAGCCTCCGGCGCGAAGGTGATCAACACCTTGGAGCAGATCAAGGTACTGCGCGAGTTAACTGAAATTGTGGGTGAAGATGCCTTGGTTCAGTTTGAAAGTGACGGTGCAATTTTTGGTGGGCATTTAGAATACGATTATCGTTCGGCCCAAATCATGACAATTGGTGGTGGAGTATTAGAAGTCATGCGTTCTATGACCGCCTCGTTGGGATTAGGTATGCCCAACACCATTGCATAATTTAGGGGAAACGTTGTGAATTTTACATATACAGAAGACCAGCTAGCCATCAAAGATGTGTCAGATAAAATCTTTCGCGATATGGCGACCGATGATCAAGTGAAAGCCTGTTTTAATGAGGATATTCCGTTTCATAAAGCGTTATGGAAAACCCTTGCAGAAAGTGGATTAATTGCCGCGACGTTGCCAGCAGAAGTGGGCGGTTCAGAGATGGGGATGACAGAGTTGTCTCTTATTCTAGAAGGGCAAGGTACTTCTGTTGCCCCTATACCCTTTGTTGAAACTGTGGTTGAGTGTTCTATGCCAATTGCACAGTTTGCGTCGAGCGAGCTTCAACAAAAAGTATTACCGGCTGTTGTTGCCGGTGAGAGTATTTTAACGGCTGTACGACCTTATGAAGGGTTGCAAGATTTTGTGCCACTCACCGCGGTAGCTGATGGGAGTGATTGGGTCCTCTCGGGTGTAAGTTCTTTGGTGTCTTACGCTCCGGTGGCAACGGGTTTTTTGGTGACGGCGCTAACAGAAAATGGTGGTCGTTGGGTGGGTTATTGTGATGCCGATGTGGATGGCCTTAGCCAGACTCAGCAGCGTTCTACTACCAGCGAAGCGGTTGCACAACTTGCGTTTGACGGTGTGAAAGTCGCCGCTGCTGATGTTGTTGCTGTCGGTGAAAAAGCGGCGGAATTGATCGAATGGCAGGTCCAGCGAAGCTATGTTGCGATTGCTGCACAGCAAGTGGGTGTGTTAAGGGACGGTTTGCGCCGGGCTGCTGAATATACTAACGAGCGTAAACAGTTTGGACGACCGTTATCGAAGTTCCAGGCCGTGGCACAACAAGCAGCGGATGCCTATATGGCGATCGAAGCATTGCGTGGTGTTTGTTGGCGTGCGCTTGATGATATTGATGCTGGGCGAGATGCCGCGTTATCAGCGCGAGTCGCAAAATTTTGGGTATGCGAAGCGGGCCATGTTGCAGGTCATATTTTCTTGCATATTCATGGCGGAATTGGTCAGGATCTGGATTACCCTGTACATCGCTATTTTACCTTTGCCAAGCGTAATGAAAATTACTTGGGTGCGGGTACAAAGCAATCGGTCGCGCTAGGCAACTTAATTAAGGCGTCACCTGAACTTGTGGCGATTTAATAATTGTCATTTAGGTACTAAAACAACCCTGGTTAAAACAACAAAGGCCGCTGGATTTCCAGCGGCCTTTGTTGTTTTAACCAGGTAGCACAAAGCTTGCTATGCGGTGATACTGTCGCGAGCATTTTTTGCCTTCACTTTCTTGGGGGTGAACATTTTGGTCCAAATATTCAGCACCGTCTGTGCAGGTAATAATCGATGTAGCCAAGGCATGATGGATACGCCGGGTCCCAATAGATAATATGCCTTAAGCTTTTTAGCGCATATCACTTTGGTATAGATCTCATCGGCAAATTCGTCGGGGTGGCACATGGCAAAATTGTCACCAATAGCGGTAACGCCATCGAGAAAGTGCTTTTGGTATTCCGCTCGTAAGCGCTCCGGTATGGATTTCCAGGCGGTATCGATACGATTTGTATCGAGATTAGTCATGTTGGTTTTTACACCACCGGGCTCTAGTGAGGTAACCTCAACGCCAAAGGGTTTCATTTCCATTCGAAAGTGGTAGGTTAGGGCCTTTAATGCAATTTTCGAAACCGGATATGCAGAGCTTAATGGAATTGTCATATAAACTGAGGCTGACGTGGTATTAATCACGCGGCCCTTTGCCTGCTTAACGAGGGGGGCAAAGGATTGTATAACGTTAAGTGGCCCAAAAAAATTGATATCGAAGTGGCGGCGATAATCGGCCATATTGACCGCTTCTAACACGCCACAGGTGTCAGCGTATCCAGCATTATTAAATAATAAATCAATGCTACAGTGTGTCATATCGGAAACCAGCGCCGCGGCATCAGCAATTTGCGTAGGGTTTGTCACATCACAGGAAATGGTGGTGATGTTGGGGTTGTTTTTCCACGCAGGGTCAAGTGTTTCGCCATCAAGATGTCCAGCGAAAACGCGCCATCCTTCTTTCAGCAGACGATTACAGGTGGCATGACCTATGCCTGTGGCAGAGCCAGTAATAAAAGCAGTTTTCATTGTAAAGCCTCACGGGGGATAGAGGACGGGTACTACGAAGGGGGGATAACGGGCAACCCTAAATCAAGGACGGGTTGCCCATATCAGTCACGCTATGCTGCAGGCTGATTATGCAGAGATAGGCGTTCCAGAGAATTTCATTTTAGCCATGGCAACTTTAACAAAGCCAGTCATGTTGTTGGCGTCGTCTAGCTTCGCAGTATACTTAAGCGTAAGCTTCATTGGCTTGGTGGTTTTGCTCTTCCAGGTTAAGGTTTCGCCGTCAAAGCTACCGTCTTCAATATCCTGAACGCCATACTCTTCGCTGTTCATAGTGCCAACCAGTGCGTCACCGTCTGACTTAAGAGTGACAATACTTTTTTGCTCCCCACCAGGAATTTTTACGGCGAAGTCCCAGGCTTGATCAATTACTTTAGACATGGTTTTTCCTTCTCAATCTGATAGTTATATTATTATTTCTAGACGAATACTCAGAGCTTGTAAAAATTCTATTTAGCATACGCCGTATACTTGATAGACTATACACCTTATAAGGCCTTAGTGTCATCAGTTGTACATAAAAAAACGAATTTTTACGGGTGTGTTCTTATAGCCTTTGCGGTAACCATACAATAATAATTATCTTAGGAAGATCGCTGTGGATTTACATAATAGACCAAGGAAATTTAGGGGGGCAGTGATATCAACGATGCTGCTGAGTGTGATTGGCTGTAAGCAAACGGAAGCACCAGATATTCCGGTGATATTAAAAGATCCTGTGGTCATTGATTCAGGAACTTATGGCCTTGGGAAGGAAAAGCGCTTGGATTATTCTGAGCAGCGTCAGCCCTGTGGTATCTATAATCCGTTGCGGAATCCTTACTTCGGTGACACCCATGTGCACTCTGAGCGCTCGCTGGATGCTGGTATTCAGGATACCCGTACATCTCCAGCTCAGTCCTATGCGTTTGCTAAGGGTGAGACCGTAGGCATTCAGCCATGGATTGATGATGAAACGCCTTCGCGCTCTGCAACCATTAGTCGACCGCTAGATTTTGCCATGGTGTCAGACCATGCTGAGTTTTTCGGCGAGACAGTGTTGTGTCAAACCGCTGAGGTGGACTCTGAGGCTTATCAAAGTGATAAATGCACGGACTTTCGCGCAGATCCCCGTGGTGATTTTGTTAATTGGAACTTGCAGTACTTAGGTAATATATTCGAGTCTGATAGTCCTCTTAATCGCTTTGATTTTTGCGGTGAAAACGGTAAAAAATGCCTCGATGCTTCTGAGTCTGTATGGGAGGAAATGATCATTGCTGCTGAGCAGGCTTATGATAAAACAGAAGGTTGTGATTTTACTGCGTTCGTAGGTTATGAATATACCGGAGCACCGTTATCATTTAATTTGCACCGTAATGTGGTATTTAGAAATGCTGATGTTCCTGGGCAGCCCTTGAGTTATATGGAATATTCCAAGCCGGAAAATTTATGGAGAGGGTTGGATAAATATTGCAACGATGAGACCAACTGCCAGTCGCTGACCATTCCTCATAATTCCAATATGAGTGGTGACATGATGTTCCGACGGGATAAGTTAAACACCCAGCGTAGTGATTTTTCACCGGATTATGTACAGCTAAGAAATCGCTACGAACCTTTAATGGAAATATATCAACATAAAGGTGGATCAGAATGCAAACGTGGCGGAAGCAATGCTGCGGACGAGTTTTGTGGGTTTGAGAAGTTTCCTTTCAATAACCTAATTGCAGATCGGTTTGGTGGTTTTTTAACAGGGCCACCAGGGGAGCAGAGTTTTCTACGCTTCGCACTAACTGAAGGTATGAAGCAAGAGAATATTCACGGTACGAATCCGTTTAAATACGGTGTGGTGGGAAGTACGGATACTCACCTTGGTACGCCAGGTTTAGTGGATGAGAAAAATTATCTTGGCCATGGTGGTGCAGGGGCCGATAACGGTGACGAGGTGGTTCAGGGGCTCAGTGATCTAATTAGTTTTAGCCCAGGAGGTCTCGCAGTCTTGTGGTCCGAAGAAAATTCTCGTGATTATCTATTTAACGCCATGCAGAGAAAAGAAAGCCATGCCACCAGTGGTCCAAGAATACTCGTGCGGATGTTTGCGGGTTGGGATAATACTGACGATTTTAATGAACAACATTTGTGTGACGATTTTGATTTTAATGATACTGCCGATGGGTTACGTACAGGACCGTTTGCGTCGGAAGGCGATAAACTTGGCGTACCTATGGGGGGCGACCTTCCTGCGTATCCAGGTTCAGGTACACCATTAATTGCCGTGGCTGCCTTGCGAGATCGTGATAGTGAACAAGGCTTGCAGCGGATTCAAATTGTTAAGAACTGGGTTGATCAATCTGGAGCGCATCAAGAGCAAGTATTTGATGTGGCAGGTGGGGATAACGGGGCCAGTGTTGATCTTAACAGTTGTACGCCAGCGCAACCGAATAAAGCAGAGTCATTCTGTACGGTATGGAAAGATCCATCATTCAATGCTGAAGAAGACGCTGCTTATTATGCGCGAGTATTGGAAAACCCCAGTTGTCGCTGGGCGTGGCAGCAGTGCTTGGGTTACCTAGAGACAACATCTTTTACTGATATGCGTTCAGCTTGTGCGAAACCGAGCCAAATACCTTCCGGCTATCAAGAGTGTTGCCTGCATGATCATGTGTCTGACGTGTACCCCGGCAATACCAAAATTGTACAAATAGGAACGTATCCCGCAACAGTGCAAGAGCGAGCGTGGACATCGCCTATTTGGTATAACGCCCAATCTACGGTTGAGTAGGTGACACGTTGATAATTATCCGACAGTTATTGGTTTTTACACTGGGAGCGTTGTTGCTAATTGGTGTAGAGCACGCGGTCTTGGATGTGTCGGATAGTAAGGGTGATCGTTCCATTGTGATGAGCGATAGGGATAAACAGAACATAACCCATGCGCTTGCGCAGGCATTGGGGCGGGAACCAAAAGTGGCGGAGTTGGATCGCGCCATGTCGGAGTATATTGATAACGAAATACTGGTAAATGAAGCGTTATTATTGGGTATTCATCGAGTCGATTCAGTGGTTCGACAGCGCATATTAATGAATATGGCGTTTGTGAATGGACAGGGTGACGATCGCCAGCTGCTAGATAGAGCGAATCAGATGGATATGTATCGTTCCGACATTGTTGTTCGTCGTCGGTTAATCGAGCGGATGAAAAAGATTATTCAGCAACAAGGTGCGGGTATTTCTGATGATGCACTTGTGAGTTTTATCGAGAATAATCCTGAACGATACCAACACCCTGCTAGGGTTCGTGTCGTACATGGGTATTTTTCTAACCGCCATTTCGAAAAACAGAAAATAGATAAATGGTATCAACATTGGGTTTCTGGCGTGTTGACGGATAACGACATGCAGGCAAAAGCAACCAGTATTGCGGTTGGGAATGACAGGTTTCTCAATGCTCAGCAGGTAGAGTCACTATTTAATCAGGCCATACGTAAGCCTATTAACACGGCACTATTAGAAGGGGATCATCTAGAGACTCCGCTACCATTGCAACAGGGCATTGGTGGCTACCACTTCCTAAAAATCGCAGAAATTACTGCCAAGACACCACTTGACCTCGTGGAAGCAAAGAAGAAAGCGCTGCGTGATTATTTGTCGATTCAGCAGCAAACTTTGGTGGAATCAACGCTAGTGCAATTACGGGAGCGTTATCATGTATCGCTCTAGAAACATCCTGATGGCATGTTTCATAAGTTGGCTATTATTGATTCCTTCTTGGGCTAATGGACACGCCCTCGCGCCCTCGTTGTTGTCAATAACGTTATCGACAGAGATGCAAGGTTCAGTATTATGGAAAGAATCGAGTAATAGAACACAGGGGGAGAATTTAGCCCCGGTATTTCCATCAAATTGTACCCGCGTAGCCGACCCAGATGTGTCAACTGAAGATAAAGCGGTGTTATATCGTTGGCAGTTTCTTTGCGATACTTCCTTAATGGGAGGGCGGATTTCAATTCAAGGGCTCGAAACCAGTAATCTATCCGTATTTGTTGAGGTGAGTGGTCCAGCGGAGGAGTATACGTCGAAGTTGTTGGGAAGAGATCAGCCATCATTTGTTGTACCTAAAACTTACTCCTGGTGGCGAGAGGTAACGCACTACGTCAGCAGTGGTATACAACATTTATGGGCTGGCTGGGACCACCTGTTGTTTGTGTTTGCATTGTTTATTTTATTAAGAAGATCTCCTAAGGTGCTTCTGGGAGCAGTAACGGCATTTACACTTGGTCACAGCCTGACATTGGTGACGGTATCATTAGGGTGGATGGTGGTTAGTAGTGTTTGGGTTGAGCAAGGGATCGCCTTAAGCATTTTGTTTATGGCCGTTGAATTATTGAATCCAAATAAACAATGGCTCGGTATGTCGATTAAGCGATACCCCTATTTACTGACGGTAAGCTTCGGCCTGCTTCATGGGTTAGGTTTTGCTTCCGTTTTGAATGAAATGTTATCAAGTAATCACACTAAGTTGTTACCATTGATTTCTTTTAATATCGGTATCGAGATTGGACAGTGTATACTACTGCTCCTATTGGCAGGGCTAATGGTTGTTAGCCAGAGAATTCCACAACAGATTGTCGATAAGCGTTTTTTGCTCTGGCGTCGAGTGCTTATTGGTTATGGAATAGGGATGATGTCAATGTATTGGTTAATTATACGGGGAGTGGGCTAAGACGCTCTTTCTCGATGGGATTTAGGTAAGAAGGGTTGGTTATGACTGGGAATATGGTATTCGATTATTTATTGATTGGGGTGTTTGCTGCTGCGGCTTTTTCGGGCTTAGCGCTATTTTTTATTGATGCACCCTATGGTCGTCATAAATCGGGCGGCTGGGGTCCTAAAATTAATACTCGGTTAGGCTGGGTATTGATGGAGTCACCCGCGTCGTTAGTCTTTCTCTACTTTTTTCTAACGGGAGAAAATAATACTTCTATTGTTGCCATCACGCTGTTGGTGATGTGGCAATTGCATTATTTTCACCGGGCATTTATTTATCCTTTCCAAATCAAGGTGAAGCCGGGAGATAGCGTACCCTTTATGGTGATTTTCATGGGGGGATCATATTGTGCCATTAATGGATTCTTAAACGGTTCATTCATTTCTATGTATTCTGACCACCTGAATAATGAATGGTTAACCGACCCACGGTTTGGCTTGGGGATCTTGCTGTTTGCTTTTGGTTACTACCTCAATAAAAAGTCTGACCAAATTTTACGAGATCTACGCAAAGGTGGGTCTACCGAAGGCTATAAGATTCCTTACGGTTTGGGTTATAAATATGTGTCTATGCCCAATTATCTGGGTGAGATTCTTACGTGGACCGGCTTTGCACTTGCCGCGTGGTCATTAGCGGGCGTATCGTTTGTGGTATTTACCATGGCCAATCTTGTACCCAGAGCCATTGCGAATCACAAGTGGTACTTAGAGACATTTGATGACTATCCAAAAGATAGAAAGGCTATTTTCCCTAAGTTATTGTAAATGGGGAGGTGTTACGGTCCATGTTCAAAAATAGATTTTCGTTTTCTTTGAACATGGACCATTGATGTTTATTTTCAGGCAGTGTCCTCGTTGTTATTATTGCGTGCCATTTAAGCCTATTGATGTAACTGCGGACCTACTTTTCCCGGTAAACTCAAATCACCTGACGCGATATCTTTTACATCAACAACACAAAGTAATGGCGCGTGTACACTTTGATTCACTCGTAGCCCCGCCGTAACACCATCATAGCGGGCATTGTTGACGACGTTAATGTCATCAAACGGAACACGTACTTCCACGGTTTCATTCACAAAGGTTGGATCCCAACCAGGACTATCTAATAAAATGGGTAAACCTGGCCACGTTTTTGGCAGCGTAGGGTGAGTGCCTTTAGGGATATCCACGACGCCAAGTGCCCCTTTTCCACACCGATCATCGGGTTGCAATACCACCCAGTGGCTATGCCATATATCACCATCATTACCTGGGTTGTTGTCGGAGTTCTCGTCAAAGAGTGGGGTGTCATCAAAATCACTATGAGATGTGACGGCTAGCGCTAGGATTCCTGCATTTTTCTCAAATCCAACTACCTCACTATTCATTGAGGTTGGCCAAACATAAGAAAACACCCGGCTTCCTGCAAGTTTTCCGGTTTTGGTGGGTTTGCTTGTACCCGCTTTGTCGGCAACCGCCATGTGGAAGGTGGCGATGTTTCCTTGAGTGGATATCTTGGCATGCACGATATCAAATGTAGGAGCAACCCCCGCAGTGTGCGGTGTTTTTATACCGCCCGAATGTTGCCCACCGGCCTGGCAGACACTGATGCCAAAGGCTGCAGTCGCAGCGGAGACGGTTGTGAGCAGGGTTTTTAGTGATTTGCTTGTTGATCGTTTCGTTGAATATTTCATGATTTTCTCCAATATGGTATTGAGTCGATACCAATATAGGGTCGCACGAAGAATGATGTCTTGTCAATAAAGTATTGATTCGATACTATCTCTATATGAAAACGCTAATTGATCACCAAACCCTAGAGCGATTAGGCTCTCTGTTAAGAAATGAAACGCGCCAGCAGCTTTCCGAACATGGGTTGCAGCCCGTCCAGTTTGAAGCGCTACACTATCTATCAGTGTGTAATCGATATTCTGATACGCCGATGGGCGTCACTGAGTTTCTTGGACAAACCAAAGGTACGGTGTCGCAAACGCTAAAAGTGTTGGAAAAGCGTGAGTTAATTCAGAAGTGCCCCGATGAACATGATAAGCGGGTGACGCATTTGAAAATGACAAATGAGGGAGTACAGCTAATTGCGGATATTTTGCCTTTGTCATTAATTCAGCAAGCAAGTGATGGGATTGAAGAGCAAGATATTGCAACGATTAACACGACACTCCAAAGCCTATTGAGCCGTTTTCAGCAGGCCAATAATTTTAGACGTTTTGGGATGTGTGAACGCTGCGTGCACAATAGTCAGCTGGATAATGGGCATTATTTTTGTGGTCTTACAAAAGAGGAGTTGCAGCCTTTTGAAGTCAAAAAAATATGTCGAGAGCATGAATCGTAACGATCTATCGGAGAGACTATGAAGCGTAATATAGTGGGTTTTCATCTCGATGAAGAAGGTGACTGGGTGGCAGAACTGGATTGCTATCATGGGCAACACGTTAGGCATGCTCCCCCGTTTATTATGCGGCCTTGGGTGACTACCGAAGAGGGCAGGCAGGACAAGATAGGGGAAGCACTAGAGTGTGTTCGCTGCGATGCATTGGAGTTTCCAGAAGATCTTGTGCCGTACAAAAAGACAGCGGAGTTTACTGAAATCACAATTCCGAAAGGGTTCCAAAAAGATCACTCCACCAAGGAAGGGACTTGGGGAGTGATTAAGGTGTTGCAAGGCACGTTAATGTATACAGTGAATTATCCTACTGTTGTAGAGCATGAAATTATTGCAGGGCAACAGGGGATTATCCCACCGTGTTTATTGCACAGCGTAAGAGCGCAAGGACCCGTTGTCTTCTTTGTTGAGTTCTACTCAAAATAAGAATAAGAGGAGTGGCAGGTTGCTGAGTTTGCCTACTCCTCTACATATAGAGATCGCTTATGGGGTGGAACCGACAGGCCCTGAGACTGCATCAGGATTGTTCCAATCCGCTGACCATACCAAGGCATCGTCAATATAGTGAATGCCATCTCCATGAATAATCGTACGTTCTTTGTTGTAAGAATATCCCCCTTTTTCAGTTGATCGCGCAGTGACAAAACCGTCGTTAGTAATTTGCTTATTCGCTCTATCGATTTCCAATAATTGTGCCCCTTGAGCAACAAATGCCCAATTATTTCTCAGGGTTACCGGTAACGCTATTTTGGTAATCTGAGTATCTGGAATGGGTAAATAACTTAGTGCTTTATAATCATAATTAGCGGTTACTGATGTACCAACACCTTCCCAGACCATGCTGTCAGAAAGGATTGGGTTACTGATGTCGCTGACATCAAAAAGGCTTAATTGCGATTTATTATCAATCTGACCGATGCCTAATAGGGTGTCTTCATCCAATATTTGTAGATAATTTGAAAATCCCGGTACCTCTAATTCACCTGCAATACGAGGCTCTAGTGCATTTGAAAGGTCCAATATATAGAGTGGATCGATACGTTCGAAAGTGACAACATAACCTTTGTTTCTAAAAAATCGTACCGCGTAAATTTCTTCGTTGGGTTTACCGATAGGAGAGGGGTGTGTCGTGTTAGGAAGTTGTGACACGATGTCTAGATTTGATGCTGCAGTATCGGATTCTTCCAAAATCGTGAGACTATGTTCGGGTTGCCAGTTGTCGTTATACTGGGTCGATATGACTCGTAATCTCTCCTCATGCTCACTCATACGAAACCCTGCTCGACCCCATCCCAAGTTACCTTTGACAATACCAGAACCTTTGTAAGCGATAGTGGAATCCAAGATCGAAAACTTGTGAATAGCAGTCTCTTGATTGTGAAAATCACGATAGGTTTCACCAAGATAGAGGGCGCTTTGTGACGCGTATACTCCGGCATTAAATGCGGGGGTACATACTGACGTCGGGGCCGCTAAAGTCTCAAGATTGATGGCGGTAATTATCATCAGGGATGGGCCGTGCGTATCGCCGGTTAACGTGGATGTCAAAAAGCAGTCGCTGCTTTTCACTAACGGTTGGGGGGTGTCATTATTAATAGAAAGAGTCGGTAATAAATTGCTAATGGCTGTGTTGTCGATGAGTTGCTGATTGTTTTCAGCTATCTCTGTTGTTTCAGGCCATAGCACAACCCCCTCTATGTAGGGAGAAAAACGACTCACGACATAGAGGGTGTTGTCTACGCGGCGACTGTCAACATAATGCCCTTGCCAAGAAAAATCTTTGGTACGTGTTGGTTCAGTAGGATCGGAAACATTGTTTACTTGGATATGGGTTCTACCATGAAACCATGAAGATTCACTCTTCCAAATATCCCACCCATAATATTGTTTTGAGCTGACAGTGATGAGTGATGCCGTGCTGGTATCACGTTCACCGTACAAATAGATACCGGTGATGGTATTGGCTTCGTCGCTGGTCTCCACAACAGATACTAGCTCCGCCGCGGTGGGCTCGCTGCTGGTTTGAAACAGCTTAATGGTTCCTGGTGTGGGTGGCGCAGGGTTAGTGGTTGCGGCAATGTCATCATCGATTGATATCCAGTCGAATGGACGATCTGCTTGCTGTACAACGTAGAGTATCTCACCATCGTATTTCACAACATCTTCTTCGTCGACGCCGCTTTCGATAACGTTGGTGGAAGAAAAGCTCCCACTATTCGCGACAGAGGAACCTGCGTTGCCATCGCTCTCCGTTGAGTCATTAATCGCATTTTCTGCAATGCCTATGGGGGACAAAAACGGCGGCATGTAGGAAACATAACCTCCCGTTTCTGAAATATTGTGTAAGCCTTCTTTGAGGTAGCTGACAAATTCTTCGTTACTTTCAACACGGCTAAGGTGGCTGGATGCTTGTTCGGTGTCACCGTCAGATCCATCGCTAGAACCACTACCGCAACCGCCGAGTATGACTGTGGCCATCAGTGTGAGACACATGCCGTAGGTGGTGCTTGGTGGATGAACGCCATAGGCCGAAGGTGTGTTCATGATCTATCTCCTTTGAGTGAAAAACAATGTGCGGGATAATTTTCCGCACTATCTATAAAAATATGCGGAAAAAAGTCCCGCGTCAATGGTGATCTGAGTTAATATCAGATAAAGGTCTCAAGAATGTGATAGACGGCACTGTCCACTGCACTGTCCTTTGTCGTTATCAATAGGTACGAATAATTAGGCGCTAGATGAATCTAAAACAGTGTAAAAACAAAGGCTTAGCGCTATGTTGCGCCATTGTATCGATACTCATGGTGAATACAGCAGGGGCATCGTGGGCAATTAGCGCGGGTACTTTCAGCGCAACCGGTGACTATGGCAAAGACCAAGATACACGCATTCATATGATGCCTGTCTCGTTATCCTATGCAGCAGATGGGTGGCGCTTTAAGGTGTCCAGCGGTTACCTCTGGTTAGACGGATATCGGGGTATCACCAATGCAGAATTACACGATGCCAATGGCCAGGGCTGCGGCTGTGATACTCATGACCATGACGCATTGGTATCGCTGCGTGAATCCGGCGTGGCGGATACGACGTTGAGTGCAAAGTATCGATTTAAACCTGATAAGCAGTCGAGAGTGATTGTTGATGTATCAGCCAAATTTAAAATCCCCACGGCCGACAGTGACAAGAGTTTAGGCACTGGCAAACAAGATGTGGGATTTCGGGTGGGAAGTTATTGGCGCTTTCCTGATTGGTGGGGCGTATTGGATCTGGGTTATAAGTTTCGCGGTGAACCAAGTAACGTAAAGCTAAACGATACCGCACAGTTAATTATTGGGGGCTTTATACCGCTCAATAGCGCAAATACCATGGGGCTAAATATGAAAATACGTGAAGCCTCTCAAGAACATAAGGATCCAATTCGAGAATTGCAGGTATTCCTTAACCATACGTTAGATAAACAGAATCGTATGACATTGCTGCTGGTAAACGGTTTATCCGATAGCAGCCCAGACTGGGGACTCAGTACTCAATGGCGGTATTCGTTCTAATGAATCTAAGACAGTGTGAGATATTCAGTTATGGCTAAATCCCATCAGCCAAAAAAGCAACGTAGTGCTAGAGATGCAGGTCCACCAGAATCATTGATCAATGCTCTGGTAGTGATTTTTCGACCCTTGGTGAAACTGTTTATTCGTCATCAAATCAATCACACCTATATTAGCCAGCTATTAAAATCGATTTACGTTAACGTCGCAGAACAAGAGTTTCAAGTGGATGGCACAGAGCAAACCGATTCTAGGATTAGTATGTTGACGGGCATTCACCGACGAGAAGTCAAACGCTTACGGGTGCCATTGGATGCCTCATTGGTGATGCCAGAAAACCTATCGGTGGGTACTCAAATGTTGACTACGTGGGTAACGGACCCTCGTTTTCTCGATGAAGGAACTCCAAAAATATTGCCCAAATCGTCAAAAGGAGAGGACGTTGGTTTTGATACATTAGTGAACTCCGTTAGCAAGCAAGACCTGCGGGTAAAGGTGGTGTTGGAAGATTGGTTACATCATGGTCTCGTGAACTTTAATGACGAAGGATTTCTTGTGTTGCAATCTGAAGCCTTTGTGACAGAAACGGGTTTTGATGAAAAAGCCTTCTTTTTTGGAAAAAATTTACACGATCATATTTCTGCTGGCAGCCATAATCTGGCAGGCGGCAAGCCGCCACAATTTGATCGTAGTGTTTTCTACAATAAGCTAACTACTGAGTCTATTGGCATTATCGAAAAACTAATTGAAGATAAAGGTATGGAAACCTTAAAAGTGGTGAACAAAAAAGCTAACGAACTACAAAAGCTTGATCGGGGTGACAAAGACGCCACCCATAGAATCAATTTTGGTTCGTATTTTTGGGTGGAGAGCAAAAGGCGAGGTGAGCACAATGGGTAGATTGCGCTGGCTAATCGTATTTTTGCCTTTGGTGATGGCCATGGGTATTCAAGACGATGAAGAAGAGGAAGGTGGTATGGGAGGGACTGGCCACAAAATGGAAATCCCTACAGATATCCCAGATACACCGGAGTTACCTGAGCTCATAGAATCCCTACCCATCGATTTGGATATGATCGAATTGGATGATGTATCCGGCGGTAACGAAGTCGATGTAGAAGCACCGGAGTGTATGGATTAATGCTGGATTCATTGTTAGAGGGAATTGACCTGATGGATATCGCGTTGGTTATTGTTATTCCCTATGTGTTGTATCATGCTGGGCGATTGATTTATCGCTTGTTGAAATTATCGCCTAGCACACTTATTCAACGTTACTCATTGATTGTATGGCTAAAAATTCTATTTCTACATGAGCGATTTTTGGTGAAGGATGTCAATGACGCCGATATCGTCACAATTACATCAATCAATGCATCGCGGCGAGATTTTAGAAAAAGTATTCGGGTGCTGCTGGGCCTGATGATCGGCTTGCTGTTCGGTTCTGTAGCGCTCTTAATTCTTTTCGCGTAATACCCTTGGTTTAGTTGGCGCTATTTCTTATGGATTAGTGGTGTTAATACCTAAGATAGTGGTGCGCCATATTTACATTTATATCGTGTATTTTTGGCGTGTTCGGTCAAGGTTATATTTTTTCTCTTTGGTAACGTCGGGTTTCACAATAAAATAATAAAAAAGTGAAACCGATATGTCTACAACTAAAGTGCTCCTTCGTTGTATTCCGCTGTTATGTATTAGTTTTTTTCCAACGGGATGTAATACCCCCTGGGATTCCAGCAATAACTCGGATGATGCATCGCGCAGTACATCCGCTAGTACTATCAAAAATCCCTTTGATGAACTCAAATTTATGTATGATTGGAACAAGCAAACCGATGCTTTTATTTGTTCTTCCATCAGTGCTAACAATAATCTCGTATCTGTTGGCGTCTCCTTTGATCCACTGGATGTACCGAAGAACAAGAAAGTACTCGACGCGTTAGAGGTTGAAATAGCACAGCGATATGGCGATGCTGTAATTGTTGTGGGAAGAGAAGAAAGACTCAGCATCCTCAATCTAGAAATGGTCGATTGTAGCGTATTAGGTTCGATCAGGTCATTGGTAGCGGTCGAGTTTGTAGAAGCAAAGTATGTCACTCCCGTATCGGAGGAGGAGTTGTTTGAAGATGTATTGGAAATGCAGTACCGAGCGGCTGTCATGCGAAGTTCTGGACAAGATAGAGTTAGTGGAGATCAGTTAAACGATGAAGAGCTATTTAATCCTGGGTTGTATGATGAAACTGATTACGAACTAACGTACGTTGAATATATTCGCCAAATAGATGAGACGATTGCCGATAGATTGGAGCGTCATGGCTTAAACCGGATATATGAGGAGTTCGGTTTTTATGGTGCTCCAACCGTTGGCGTTGCGATAATCGATAACGGTGTATTTGAAGATCACGTTGATTATCTCTCGGAAGGAGACGGAAATTTTGATGTTGAAGGTTACGTTCGATCGTTTGCTGCTGATCAACCCGACGGCCCTTATCCTAGAACCTATGACCTGTTTGGATTAATGCCATTGCTGGGGGGAATGTTCAATCATGGCACAATACAGACGAAGCTTGTTTATACTACGGCTCCTAATATTAATATCAAATCTGTGCGAGCCTCCCCGTTTGTTTTTTGGTTTATTCCCGTGCAGTTTCAAGGTGTAGTGGATGCAATATTGGCACTGGCAGAGGACCCATCAATTCGTGTTATCAGTAGCTCTATGGGGACTGTGGTGCATGTTCATGAAATAGAAAGAGCGATTGCGTATTTTAATGCGAGAGATAAGATCTTTGTGTCCGCAGGTGGTACGTCAATGCCCTATCTTCGAGATGTTGTACAAGTAGTGTTTCCCGCAAATTTGGCATCTACTATTACCACTACCGGGATTAGACACACACAGGACAATGATGGTGAATTCATATTAGGAGAAATCGCCCATGGTGGAGAAGAAATCGATTTTGTGGTTGATCATACGAAGGATTCTTCACAATCAGTGTCGACTACGGCAGGTATGATAGGGCTCTTGTGGTCTTATAATCCCTCTCTAAAAAGAGATCAAATTATTGATATATTAGTTCGATCAAGTAGTTATTATAAAAAGAACGGGAAAAAAGATTCGATATTTGGCTGGGGAAAGATTGATATATATGACGCCTTTATCGAAGTGAAAAAACTCACAGATTGACCCATTTTCGATCTGTGGGGATTTTAAGAAATCAGAACATTGGAAACGGTTGCTCTGATTTCTTCTTTGGCTATGTTTGATTGATCATTGGACATGGTAAGGAAATACGGTTTGTTGCTTCCGTTATTGTCAAAGTTGAACGTTAACGCAATGGCTGACCCTGTAAATACTAGACATAAAGCAAAGGTAATGTATTTCATAATGATAAACTCCTAATAAGATAGTTAGGAAGTTGCACCATCCATGCCAACATCACAAAACCTCTGAAAATGGCAAAAAACGATGCTTTTTATCTCCATTGGGAATAAGGTGAGAGGTTTTTATAGTAAATAGGCTTATTTACGGGCGTGATTTAGCAATTCGCGATGATATATCCTGATTTTCACCTCGCATTTTGAAAATACTATTTTGCTATCTGTTTTTTTGCGAAGCCATTTCACGTAGATAGCGTTGTTGGTTCTTCTTGGCTTTTTTCAGCATATAGTTTTTGAATACCGGGTTGCTATTCGCCTTAATGAACAGATCGGGGTTCGCTAGAAACAGCTTCGCCATAATCTTAATGGATGTGTTCTTGCAGATAATCAGTTCGAAAGGGCGTTTTTTTAGAACCTCTGAGAAAATAGCATCCTCAATATCAGCGGTTGAAAGCTCTTTGCCACTGGAGAACGTCAGTGCGGCAGATTCATGTTGGGTTTGCAAATCAAGCATCGGTGTTGCGATGGCATCGGGGCACAATAAGCTTACCGCTATATTGTGTTCAACGAGTTGTGCCGCTAACGACGTTGAGTAACCCCTAACGGCAAATTTCGATGCACTGTAGGCTGCAATTCCTGGTGCAGGCAGTAATGATGCAAGGGAGCAAAAATTAATGATGTGACCTGTTTGTTTTTCTAGCATCCAATGGGCTGCGGTTTGACACCCAAACATTAAACCTTTGACGTTAATGTCGAGATGCCTACTGATATCCAGATCAGTTAGTTCCGTTGGAAATCCAGGGTTAAGATAACCCGCAATATTAAGCATGATATCCAAGGAGGAGCGTTGCGATGCGAGGACTTTCTGTGCCTCGATCCATTGGGAATGGTCACAGATGTCCATGATATGACAAAGCACGCTATCCGATGACCAATGGTCATCCTGATTGGCAGAGATTAATGCGTCGGCGTTTATATCACAGGCAAAAACAAAGTAGCCGCGCTTGGCAAACGCTCCTACCAAGTGTCGACCCACACCGCTGGCGGCCCCTGTTATCCATACTGTTTTATTATTCATCGATCTCTCCTTAGGCTTGATAGTGGCCAATTTTCATTTGATCAAATCGAAAGGCGGGATTAACGGTCCTGGTATGCCAAGCATGAGCTTGTTCTGAGGAGGAGATCACATTAAAGAATTCAGGATGATCTGGATTAGGTCCCGCGATGGTTTTTTCCATCACCATCGAAATATATTGGTCGATGCTATTCTCTAACGTGTTGCCGTTAAGAATCACCTCCATATTAAATTGTTCTGCGTATTTTTTAACGCCGGGTATTTGTGATTGTAGCGGCGCATAGCTGTCCACGCTCATACCATTTTCACTTGAAACATAAATTTGATTATTTACATGAACAACCAGTGAGTGATTACCCTCGGTATGACCTGGGGTTTGCACTAGCGCAACACCGTCACCGAGCATTACGCTATTATCCAATAGGATAACCCGATCCAGCGGGATATCCCGTGTACCCTCTGGGCAATACCATTTCTTTTGGGTAACCAATAATCCTTGAGCCGATTCCCACTCTTGTCGCATCACCAATAACTTTGCATTGGGAAAATAGGCGGGGGTTGTGCTGGTCCCCATCCATTTACGTAACTCTTGGGTGTGAAGGTGATCGTAAGAAATATAGTCAATAGACTCGGGAGAGATTCCTGCGTTGGCTAATTCCACTTCCACCGAGCTGTAAAAAGGCAGTAGGCGCTCTTTTGTCAGTTCACCAATGCGCCCCAACTTATCCGTTAACAGTTTGAAGAATGGGGTCTTGGTATTGCCCTCTACATCGGCGGGGCCAAATAGCAGGGTTTTTTTGCCCTGGCTGGTCTGAAACTGAATGATAAAGGCTCTATTACCGAGAAAAATAAACGGTACTACGGATTTAACAGCGTTGAGATAAGCATACTTAGTAGGGTAGGGTGCCGATACGATATCGACGGACTGAAAATAGTCGACCGGTGTTCCTGCAAGTAGGCGTTTGCGAAATTGCTGGGCTCGCTGGCGTACCTCTTCTAACCTTTCCTCTGGGCGAGGGCTTGTCCTAGCACCGATAAAGTCCTCAATTACCGATATGCCCAATGACTCTAGTGCGCTTTTCGAGGTCGTTGATATGCTCTCTTTTGCTGTCATTCCCTATACCCTCTCTTAATGAATAAGACTAGATCTTAGATCAAGGTTTAGCATAGGGCTATGATGGAAAACGACGGTAGGTGATCCTATGCGCCAATTGCGATATTGGACAATTGTTAGTGAGAGGGGGGGAGGCGAAATTCAGAGGGGGATACGCCCACTATTCGTTTGAATGCTCGGGAGAATGCCGCGCGATCGGAAAACGCCAGTGATTCGGCGATGGCGTCCATAGTGAGATTGGTACTGAGTAATAGCGCTTTACTCTCTTCGATTAGGAATTCTACACGAACCGAAGAGTAGGTGGCTCCAGCCTCTTTGAGCTTTCGTTGTAGAGATCGCACACTCATACCCAACCCGTCAGCGATGGTATCGATATGTTGTGGCTGATGGTTATTTTGGCGTTTTAATACCTGAATAACCTGAGAGATGACTCCACCGCCACGAGCCATATCAACTATTTTTTTGCGAAGTGTATCGAGCGCATCTTGCTCCAGTGGAGGGCAGTGAGATGCTAGCGGTCTATCTGCCATGTTTGGGAGTAGCACGAGTTGGTTGGTTTGTTGATTAAATAATATGGGGCATTGAAATACCTCCTCGTACTCCTGCTCAAAAAGTGGATTACCAGTGAAGTGAACCTCGGTAATGATCTTATCTTGCCCTGTTAACAGGGGGCCAACCCGGAGAAATGTTCCGAACACAAATTCAAGCAGAAACTGTTGTTGCTTCTCTGGGTATAGGGATTGCATTTCACAGCGAAGGTAATCGTGTTGCCGTGAGCTATGATATTGCGCAGTGAATCCTGGAGACCAGATTGTGTCAATCAGTGAAGATATATTCTCCAGGCAACTTCGCATGGATTTACCGGTAACCATCAAGGTCATAAATTCGTCAACTTTCTCGTAACTGACAATTTTAACAAAGGGTAATACGGTATCGAAGGGAGCAATATCCACAAGCGCTTCTGCCAATTCAAATAAAGCACTGAACTCTACGGTGGCATCATTGTTGGTTTCTGAAAAATCGTAAGGAAGGGACCCAAGAACCTCACTGATAGGGAGACTATGAACTGCTGCAGATTGCAGTAATGAGCGACAAATAACCGCAGGCAATCGTAAATTGGGTGGCTTCATTGGGCACTATGATGAATTAAGATGAGAGCAAATAGTAACCCATACTTAACACTCAAGCCAGTTGAATAGGTAGGCTACGCCATCTGTTTGGTAAGAGATCTGAGCACCGTGTAGGCCAGATCGACAGCCGGAAAACTGAGCAAATCCTTCCAAAGTTAAGGTTAACTGCATCGGTATTCATACACATTATCGTGAGCAAATAATCAGCGTTGATGCAAAGACTTGGTTGGAAATTGCACGTACTTTTGTGTAAGCAGGTAATATAAATACGGGCTAAGTAGTGGGGTGGTCTTAAGTTGTTGATTTTATTGTAAATAATAGGCTGGTATTAGGGGGGGGATTTGCGTTATATACCGTCGCTTACACAAAACGTGCGGTTTGAATTCTAGGTGGTTAGTGCTAAGTTATTGATTAGAATGAGGGTTTGGCAAGTGGGAGATTATTCCAAGTGGTAATATACCGTTTGGTTATATATAGTCGCAACTACTGAATCAGCTGTTAAAATTTTATCATGGAAAAAAAAGTTAAGAAAATTTTATTAATATTAATCCCGCTAGGTTTTCTGATTATAGCTTGGTTAAGTGGACATGATCCAAGAGTTGAAGCTCTTGAATATTTGAACGTCAGTTCCTATTCAACAGACGGTTCCGAGTTTGATAAAACTGGTTTGGTGCTGCTTAATGAGATACTAAAAGAGCTTGAGGCTGCAAAATCACTTGGACAT